>CAWCBA010000001.1:0-352249 GCA_963793675.1 uncultured Gammaproteobacteria bacterium
CCGACGGCTCAACCGAAGTTGATCTTCGCCTCGAGGTTGGTGCGCGAGTCGGCGTTCGAAATCGCCTCCTCGAGCGTTACCTTGCCTTGCTTGTAGAGTTCGTACAGCGCGATATCGAAGCTCTGCACGCCCTTCTCGCTGCTGCGGACCAGCGATTCCTTGACGCCGATGACGTCGCCCTTCTTGATCAGCTCCTGCACGTGCGGGGTGTTGAGGAGCACCTCCAGGGCAGCGCAGCGCGTGCCGTCCTTGCCCATGACCAGACGCTGCGAAAGGATCGCCTTCAGGTACTGCGACAGGTCGAGGAAGATCTGCGAGTGCTGGTCGCGCGGGAACATGTTGATGATGCGGTCGAGCGTCTCGGCCGCGTTGTTCGCATGCAGCGTCGCGAGGCACAGGTGGCCCGTGCCGGCGAACGTCAGCGCGTATTCCATCGACTCGCGGTCGCGGATCTCGCCGATCAGGATCACGTCCGGGGCGGCGCGCATGGCGCTGCGCAGCGCGCGATGGAACGACTTCGTGTCGAGCCCCACCTCGCGCTGGTTGACGATCGACTTCTTGTTCCGGTGCAGGAACTCGATCGGGTCCTCAACCGTCAGGATGTGGTCGGACGAGGTCTCGTTGCGGAAATTGAGCATGGCCGCGAGCGAGGTCGACTTGCCCGAGCCCGTGGCGCCCACCATGAGCACCAGCCCGCGCTTGATCATGACCAGGTCCTTCATGATCATCGGCAGGCCGAGTTCTTCGAGCGTAGGCATGTCGGCGGTGATATAGCGCAGCACCATTGCGGGGTTGCCGCGCTGGTGGAAGACCGCGATGCGGAAGCGCCCGAGGCCCGGCTCGGAGATCGCGAAATCGATCTCCAGTTCCTGCTGGAAGTAATCGATCTGTTCCTGGTTCATCAGGCCGAAGGCAGCCTGGCGCACCTGGTCGGCCGTCAGCACCTGCTTGTTGACCGGGACGATCCTGCCCTCGATCTTGATCTTGATCGGGGCGTTCGAACTGAAGAACAGGTCGGATGCCTTCTTCTCGACCATCAGCTTGAACAGCGGCCTGGTGTTCAGCACGAAGCTGCGGGCCGTGTCGACGCCCACCAGACCGCCTTCGTCCAGCATCCGCTCCGGCGGAGCGGCCGCCTCGAGCTCGGGGGTTTCAGCCGCCATCATTCCTCTTCCTCGAGAATCTTGAGCGCGCCGCTCTCCTCGAGGTGGGCCGACTTTTCGCGCTTGCTCTCGAGCTTGATGCGCAGCCGGATCTCGTTCTTCGAGTCGGCGTTGCGCAGCGCCTCTTCATAGGAAATGATCCCGGACTCGAACAGCTCGAACAGCGCCTGGTCGAAGGTCTTCATGCCGAGCCGGTTCGACTTGGCCATGATCTCCTTGATGGCGCTGACTTCGCCGCGGAAGATCAGGTCGGCGATCAAGGGCGTGTTCAGCATCACTTCCATCGCGGCGATGCGCCCCTTGCCCGCCTCGCGCGGGATCAGGCGCTGCGCGATCATGGCCCGGATGTTCAGCGAAAGGTCCATCAGCAACTGCTCACGCCGGTCCTCCGGGAAGAAGTTGATGATGCGGTCCATCGCCTGGTTGGCGCTGTTGGCGTGCAGAGTCGCGAGCACCAGGTGGCCGGTCTCGGCGAACTGGATGCCGTATTCCATCGTCTCGCGGTCGCGGATTTCACCGATCAGGATCACGTCGGGCGCCTGGCGCAGCGTGTTCTTGAGCGCCATGTGCCAGCTGTCGGTGTCGACGCCCACCTCGCGCTGCGTCACGACGCAGTTGCGGTGGGTGTGGACGTACTCGATCGGGTCCTCGATGGTGATGATGTGGCCGCGGGTCTTCTCGTTGCGGTAATCGAGCATGGCGGCGAGCGAGGTCGACTTGCCCGAGCCGGTCGCGCCGACGAGGATGCACAGGCCACGCTTCGACAGCACGATTTCCTTGAGGATCGGCGGCAGTTCCAGCTCGTCGACCGTCGGCACCTTGATATTGATGGTACGCAGCACCGCGCCCGTGAGCCCCATCTGCACGAAGGCGCTGACGCGGAAGCGGCCGATGCCGGGCGGCGCAATCGCGAAATTGCATTCGCGCGTCGCGTCGAATTCCTTGGTCTGGCGATCGTTCATGATCGCGCGCACGAGCAGCTGCGCCTGCTCGGGAGTCAGCGGCTGGTTGGTCTGCGGCTTGATCTCGCCGTCGACCTTGATCGCCGGCGGGAAGCCGGCGGTGATGAAGAGGTCGGAACCGTTGCGCTCGACCATTCGGCGCAGCAGGTCCTGCATGAGCTTGATGCCGGTATCGCGATCCATGGTTTTTCCTCAGGCGCCGGTAGTGCCGCGGTCGCCTGCGCCCCCGGGCGCCGGCGCCGTGACGGCCGTCGTCTAGAAGTCCTCCTTGTTCTGCGCGCGGAAGCGCGCTTCTTCCTTGGTGATCAGGCCTTTCTGCAGCAGCTCCTTCAGGCACTGGTCGAGCGTCTGCATACCGTTCTGCTGGCCGGTCTGGATCGCCGAATACATCTGCGCGATCTTGCCCTCGCGGATCAGGTTACGGATGGCGGGGGTGCCGATCATGATCTCGTGCGCCGCGATGCGGCCGCCGCCGATGCGCTTCAGCAAGGTCTGCGAGATGACGGCACGCAGCGATTCGGACAGCATCGCGCGGACCATTTCCTTTTCCGCCGCCGGGAACACGTCCACGACACGGTCGATGGTCTTGGCGGCCGAGCTCGTGTGCAGCGTGCCGAACACGAGGTGGCCCGTCTCGGCGCCGGTCAGCGCGAGGCGGATGGTCTCGAGGTCGCGCATTTCGCCGACCAGGATGACGTCGGGGTCTTCGCGCAGCGCCGAGCGCAGGGCCTCGCTGAAACCGAGCGTGTCGCGGTGGACTTCGCGCTGGTTCATGAGGCAGCGCTTCGACTCGTGCACGAACTCGATCGGATCCTCGATCGTGATGATGTGGTCCGGCCGGTTGTCGTTGACGTAGTTGATCATCGCGGCGAGCGTCGTCGACTTGCCCGAGCCGGTGGGGCCGGTGACGAGCACCAGGCCGCGCGGCTGCATCGCGATGTCCTTGAAGATCTTCGGCGCGTTCAGGTCGTCGAGCGACAGCACCACCGAGGGGATGTTGCGGAACACGGCGGCCGCGCCGCGGTTCTGGTTGAACGCGTTGACGCGGAAACGCGCGAGCTTCGGAATCTCGAACGAAAAGTCCGTCTCGTAGAACTCTTCGTATGCCTTCCGTTGCTTGTCATTCATGATGTCGTACACCATGCTGTGCACTTCCTTGTGCGTCAGCGGCGGCATGTTGATCCGCTTCATGTCGCCGTCGACGCGGATCATCGGCGGCACGCCCGACGACAGGTGCAGGTCGGAGGCTTTGTTCTTGACGGCAAATGCCAGCAGCTGGGCAATGTCCACGGCCATCGTGTCGGCTCCCTCTTGCCTGCTAGCCGAATCCGGAAACGGACGGGTCTTGCGGGCCGGCAAAGTATAGAACAGCACCTCGGACCCCAATATGTTAACCGCTCCGCAGTTCTTGCCCGCGGCACTGCAATCGGTGCGTTCGCGCATCGTCCGGGCTGCCGAACGAGCGGGGCGGGACCCGGGTTCGGTACGCCTGCTGGCGGTCAGCAAGCAGCAGCCGGCGGCGCTGGTACGGGCCGCGGCGGCGGCGGGACAAGCCGAATTCGGCGAGAATTACGTCCAGGAAGGGATCGACAAGGTCACGGCGCTCGCCGACGTGCCGGGTCTCGCCTGGCATTTCATCGGGCAGCTGCAGGGCAACAAGACCCGCGAAGTCGCCGAGCACTTCGACTGGGTGCACACCGTGGACCGGGAGCGGATCGCCTCGCGCCTGAGCGCCCAGCGACGGCACGATGCGGCTCCGCTGCAGGTGCTGCTGCAGGTCAGGCTGGCCGACGAACCCGGGAAAGGCGGGGTCACTCCGGCCGCAGCACCAGCCCTTGCGGCGGCGGTCGCCGCCCTGCCCCGGCTGAGGTTGCGGGGACTGATGTGCATCCCGCCGCCGGCGGCGGACCCGCAGGCCCAGCGGCAGCCGTTCCGACAGCTGCGTGAACTGATGGAGTCACTCAACGCAGCCGGCCACTCCCTCGATACCCTGTCGATGGGCATGAGCGATGACCTCGAAGCCGCCGTGCTCGAAGGCGCGACAATCGTGCGCGTCGGCACTGCCATCTTCGGACGCCGCCCAGGCTGATCGCGGCGCCAGGAGCAAACACAGCATGACAAACCGGATCGCTTTCGTGGGTGGCGGCAACATGGCGACGGGCCTGATCGGAGGCCTCATCGCGCGCGGCTTGCCGCCCTCCTCGATCGTGGTGGCCGATCCGGAGGCCGCGCAGCGCTCGCGCCTCGAACACGATTACGGCGTCACGACGGTGGCCGACGCACCATCGGCCGTCGTCGGTGCCCGCACCGTGGTGCTCGCCGTGAAGCCACAGCAGATGGCGCAGGTCGCCGGCTCGATCGCGGGCCAGGTGAGAGCCTCCGGCGCGCTGGTCATTTCAGTGGCCGCCGGCATCCGGTTGCTGGACATCGCGCGCTGGCTGGGCCCGGGCGTGCCGCTGATCCGCACGATGCCGAATCGACCGGCGCTGATCGGCGCAGGCATCACGGCGCTGTATGCCATGCCCGGAGTCGACGCGGCCTCACGCCAGGCGGCCGAGACGATCATGGCCGCCTGCGGCCCGACGGTCTGGGTCCCCGACGAAGCGCAGCTCGACGTCGTCACCGCCGTGTCCGGCAGCGGCCCGGCGTATTTCTTCCTGTTGATCGAATGCCTCGAGACAGCCGGCATCCAGCTTGGACTCGATCCGGTGACGGCGCGCAAACTCGCGGTCGAGACGGCACGTGGCTCGGGGCGCATGGCGGCCGAAGCCGTCGAGCCACCGACCGAATTGCGCGCGCAGGTGACGTCGAAGGGCGGCACGACGGCGGCCGCGCTTGAGGTGCTCGAAGCTGCCGGCGTGCGTGGTATTTTTGCAGCGGCCGTGGCGGCCGGCGCGCGCCGGTCTGCTGAACTCGCGCAGGAATTCGGCACGCTCTGATACCCACCCAAACCGGAACCTTACATGCAGGCCCTGCTTTTCATTCTCGATGCGCTGTTCACGCTGCTCGTGATCGCGTTCCTGCTGCGTGTGCTGATGCCGCTCGTGCGCGCCGATTTCCGCAACCCGTTCGGCGACGCGGTCCTGAAGGTCACGAACCCGCTGGTGCTGCCACTGCGCAAGTTCCTGCCGCCCGGCAAGCGTGTCGATCCTTCGACGCTGGTGGCGCTGCTGATCGTGCAGTTTGCGGGCACGGCGCTGCTGCGCGCCGTGGCGGGAGGTGGCTTCCAGCTGGAATCGATCCTGCTGAACGGGCTCTACGACCTGCTGCACAGGGTGCTGCAGTTCTATTTCTTCGCCGTGCTGCTGTATGCGTTGCTCAGCTGGTTCGCCGGGGCCGCCTACAGTCCGGCCGCGCAGATCCTGAGCAGGCTGGTGGAGCCGCTGCTCACGCCGATTCGGCGCGTCGTCCCGCCGCTTGGCGGGCTCGACCTGTCGGCGCTCTTCCTCCTGATCGCGCTGCAGGCGCTGCAGATCCTGCTGCGATGAGCGAGGCGGCGGCTCGTCCCCGCCGGGTGGCGTGACCGAACCACTGCGCCGCGACGGGACCGACTGGGTGCTCGACGTTCGCGTCCAGCCGCGAGCGTCGCGCACGGAATTCGCGGGTCGCTTCGGCGACCGCCTCAAGGTCCGGCTCAATGCGCCTCCCGTCGATGGCCGTGCGAATACGGCGTTGCTCGCCTTCATTGCCGCAGCATGCGGACTGCCGAAGTCCCGTGTGTCGCTGGAGAGCGGTCAAACCGGCCGCGACAAGCGCGTGCGACTGCACGACGTGGAGCAGGTTCCTGCCGCACTGCAAAGCGTCCTGTCGGCCGCACGAGCTGGCTGACGGGTCATTCGCGGAAGACGGCCGGCATGCTGCCGGCGCGGTTACGCTCACGACGAAACCGGCGTTATAGTCAGCCGTGCTCGACTGTGTCGAGCAGGTACCCTGTGCCACCCTCGCGCGAAGTTCGGGAGGATCCTGCAATGTCCACTCCAGACGCCGGGAATCAAAGCTCTTTTTCATCGCATTGCCGTCGCGCGGCGACCGTGCTGCTGGCGGCCGCCGGCCTGCTGCTGGTAGCGGGTTGCGGTGCGGACGTCGACCGGCAACCGCAGACCGCGCGCCAGACGGAAGACACGCAGAAGGATTTCGACGACCTCGAAGTCCACTACAACGCGATCCGGACGGACCAGCTCACGCCGGAAGTGGCTCGCGCCTATGGCATCGAACGCAGCCCGAACCGAGTGCTGCTGAACGTCGCGATGCTCACCAAGACGCCGGGTGGCGCGGCCAAACCCGCCGATGGCGCGGTGTCGGCCACCGCGCACAATCTCAACGGGCAGCTGAAGAGCCTCACGATGCGGCGCGTGCAGGAAGGGCAAGCCGTGTATTTCATCGGCGAGGTCGGCATCAGCGGCGACGAGATCCTGGTGTTCAACATCGACGTCGAGCCGGTCACCGGCGGTGGACGGCGCTCGGTGCAGTTCAAGCGTGAATTCTTCGGCGACTGATTCGCCGCAGTACTAAAAAAATCGGGAAAAAACGGTTTCGACGTATTAACAAGCCTAGTTTTCATGGTATTTTTCGCGTGCTGACAGACTAACCACGGGCCAGCGGCCCGCAGCACAACTAGGAGATACATCAAGATGGCAGCCAAGAAGAGCTCTGCTCCGACCAAGTCCGACATCCTCGCGCACGTCTCGAAGGACACGGGCCTGTCGAAGAAGCAGGTGAGCTCGGTTTTCGAATCGCTCAACACCGTGATCAAGAAAAGCCTGAAGAGCCACGGCATCTTCACGCTTCCGGGTCTCGCCAAGATGAAGGTCGTCAAGAAGCCCGCCACCAAGGCGCGCGAAGGCGTGAACCCCTTCACCGGCGAAAAGATGGTCTTCAAGGCCAAGCCGGCCAGCAAGAAGGTCCGCGTGATGCCGCTCAAGAACCTCAAGGGGTTCGTGAACTGAGCTCGAGCTGACCACAGCGATTTTGCGCTGATGACGCCGGAGTGCCCACGCACTCCGGCGTTTTTTTGGGTTGCGCGGCGCAGCGATATTTTCAGGCTTGGCGCAGGAAGGCGAGGATGCCCGAGCGCAGCTCGCCGAGCTTGCCGTGGAAGAAGTGCTCGGCACCCGCGATCACCGTCAACTCAGGTTCGGGCGCAAAGCTGCGCGCCCACGAACGCACGGCCTCGAGGTCGATGAGCTCGTCCCGGTCGCCCTGCACGATCAGCCAGGGACAGTCCGGGCGAGGCACCGGTTCGGTGATGATGCGGCCGACCGGCGGTGCGATCGTCACGAGCTTCTCCGGCCGTGCACCGCGTGACGCCGCCTGCAGAGCGGTCGCCGCACCGAACGAGAATCCACCGAGCCACAGCGCGTCGCAGTCGAAGTGCCGGCGCGTCCAGTCGATCACGGCGAGCGCGTCCGCGAGTTCACCGACGCCACGGTCGTGCCGGCCTTCGCTGGCACCCACGCCACGGAAATTGAAACGCACCGTCGCCGCCCCCGCCTCCTGCATGGCCCGGGCAGCGGTGTGCACGACCTTGTTCTGCATCGTGCCGCCGAAGAGCGGATGCGGGTGGCAGACGACCCCGATGACCCGGCGGGTCGCCCCGGTTGGCAGCGGATCCTCGACGCGCGCCTCGATGGCCCCGGCTGGACCGGCAATCTGGACGGCCTGCGGCACGGGCGGGCGAAACGGTTCAGCGGTGTCGGTCGAACCTGCGGACAATGGCGGCTTCCCGGCGCTGGATCACGGGCTGCAGTGTGCCAGAAGGCTGCCGGTCCGCCGCCGGGCCATGGCAGAATCGGACGCAGGCAAGCCAAGGAGTGACCCGCAGTGCACCTGTTGTCATCGAACTTCGTACACGGCCAGCGGATCCCCGAAGAGTTCGCATTCTGCGCGCCCGATCCGGCGCAGCACGTCCGCATGAGCGGCAACCGCAATCCGCACTTGCGCTGGACCGGCGTGCCCTCGACGGCTAGATCACTGGTTCTGCTGTGCGTCGACGTCGACGTGCCGACGCGCGCCGACGACGTGAACAAAGAGGGTCGCATCGTGCCCGCCGACCTGCCACGGACCAATTTCTGGCACTGGACGCTGGTCGACATTCCACCGTCGGTCAGCGAAATACCGGCCGGTTTCGCCTGTGACGGCGTGACTGCCCGCGGCAAACGCGAGCCACGCGGCCCAACGGGATCACGCCAGGGACTGAACGACTACACGCTCTGGTTTGCGGGCGACAAGGACATGGCAGGCCAGTACTTCGGCTACGACGGTCCCTGCCCGCCGTGGAACGACACGCTGCTGCATCACTATCACTTCACGCTGTATGCGACCGACCTCGCGCGCTGCCCGGTCGAGGGCGCGTTCACCGGTCAGCAGGTGAAGGAGGCCATCGCCCGGCACGTGCTGGCCGAAGCCAGGCTTACCGGCACGTATTCGCTGAATCCCGCGGTGAAGTGACGCGGTCGCCATTTGCCCGCTCCCGCGCGCGCTGTCGAATGCGGCGCCCTTACTCTCTGGACGCGCGGGTCAGTCCTTCTTCTTGAATTCGAGTGCAGCCGAGTTGACGCAGTAGCGCAGCCCCGTAGGTTGCGGGCCATCCTCGAACACGTGGCCGAGGTGCGCGCCGCAATTCGCGCAGGTGACCTCGGTCCGCACCATGCCGTGGCTGACGTCTCGGTGCGTCACGACGCGGTCACCCGCGAGCGGCAGCCAGAACGACGGCCAGCCGGAGCCAGAGTCATACTTCGTGTCCGATGCGAACAGCTCGGCATCGCACACGACGCACGTGTACACGCCCTGGTCCTTGTTGTGCAGGTAGCGGCCGGTGAAGGCCCGTTCGGTGCCCTTGTTCTGGGTGACCTGGAACTGCTCGTCGCTCAGTCGCGCGCGCAGCTCATCCTCACCGGGTGGGCGCTTGTCGTTTTCAGTCATCGGAGGGGTCCCCGCGTCAGGGTGCAGCGAGCAGATCCGGCGGCCCGAGCAGCAGGAGCGCGCCCAGGCCTGCGACGAACGCCACGACCAGCAGCGCGGTGATGATCACCGACGGTGCCTGCACACGGAAGACGTCCGTGAGGTCGTCCAGGTCGTCGAGCCACTTGAGCAGTCGTTCCATGTGATCGGGCTGGGGGACAGACTCTAATCGAAATGGCGGCGTTGCAGCGACGGCTGGAAGTCCTGCATCACCACACGGTCCGTGCCGCGCGGTCGTGCGGGAGGCTACTTGCCCTTGTCGAAGGCACCGCGGGCCTTGTCGGCCCAGCTCTTGTAGCTCGCGATGCTGTAGAGGGACTTGCTGATCACGGCCTGCCGTGAAGGCGGGGCCGGTTGCCGGACCCGGTCCAGCCAGTCGTTGTAGGCGTCCCAACCGTCCGTGGCGGCACCAAACTTGTTTGCGCCACGACGCGGCCCGACCTCGCGCGCCGTCAACGGACGCTCCGGGGGACCAGCTTTGTCGCGCGGCGGCGCGCGCGTGCCGACGGGGAGTTCCGGCTTGCGCTCAGACATTGCGGTATTTCACTGGTGCCATGATGGACGCACGGTACCGAAGCGCCCCGCCAGCGTCCGGTACTGGGTCACAGTCTGCCCCCTCTCCCGCTGCGGCGGAGAGAGGCAAGGATCAGGCGACGATGCGATAGCAGGGCTGGTATTCGCCCGAGATCTTCATGCGGCGCTGCCGCACGAACGACGCGAGCAGCGCGTCAAGCGGCCGCAGCAGCTCGGCATCGCCGTGCAGCTCGAACGGCCCATGCTCGTCGATCAGCCGCAACCCGGCTTCCTTGACGTTACCGGCGACGATGCCCGAGAACGCACGGCGCAATTCTGCCGCCAACTGGTGCGGAGGTGAATCGCGACGCAGCTTGAGCGCGGCCATCGCGGCGTGCGTGGGCTCGAACGGCTGCTGCAGTTCGTGCGGAATGCGCAGCAGCCAGTTGAAGTTGTAGGCGTCGCTCGCGCGGCGGCGGTATTCGCGCACGGCGGCCATGCCACGCAGCATCTCGCGTGACACCTCGGCCTGGTCACCTACGATGATGCGGTAACACTGGCGCACGCGCTCGCCGAGCGTGCCGACCAGGAACGCATCGACCTGGTGCCAGTATTCCTCGCTGCCGCGCGGCCCGGTGAACACGACCGGATACGGCTGCGGCTCGTTCTGCGGGTCGAGCAGGATGCCGACGAGATACAGGATTTCCTCGGCCGTGCCGGCACCGCCCGGGAACACGACGATGCCGTGGCCGATGCGGACGAACGCTTCGAGACGCTTCTCGATGTCCGGCAGGATGGCGAGCTGGTTCACGATCGCGTTCGGCGGCTCGGCCGCGACGATGCCCGGCTCGGTCAGGCCGATGTAGCGGCCCGACTGGATGCGTTGCTTGGCATGTCCGATGGTCGCGCCTTTCATCGGGCCCTTCATGGCGCCCGGGCCGCAGCCCGTGCAGACGTTGAGCCCGCGCAGGCCGAGTTCGTAGCCCACGAGCTTCGTGTAGTCGTACTCGTCGCGGCCGATCGAGTGCCCGCCCCAGCACACGACGATGTCGGGCCGCACGCGCGGCTGCAGCAGGCCCGCATTGCGCAGCACGCGGTACACGGCGTTGGTGATCCCCGCGGTCTCGCGCAGTTCGATGCTGCCGTGCTCGTAGACTTCGCCGTGGATGTAGAGGATGTCGCGCAGCACCGCGAACAGGTGCTCCTGGATGCCGCGGATCATGCGACCGTCCACGAACGCGGCGGCCGGCGCATTGTGCAGTTCGAGCTTGATGCCCCAGGCCTGCCGCACGATGTCGATGTCGAAATCGGCATAGCGGTCGAAGATCGCGCGGGCATCGTCGGTCTCGCCCCCGCTGTTCAGGACGGCGAGTGAGCAGCGGCGATACAGCGGGTAGAGGCCGCCACGCGAGCTGTCGAGCAGCCGGTCCACCTCCATCTGCGACAGGTTCTCGAGGCTGCCGGTCGGCGTGACGCGCGCGTCGACGAAACTGTCGTCCTCGGTCGGGCCGGCTGGAATGGCGACCTCGGCCCGCTTCATCATCATTTCCGGATTTCGATCGGGATCCCGGCCGTCGTCCGCAGCCAGACGTCGACCATGTCGGCGTTGCTCAGTGCGATGCAGCCATCGGTCCAGTCGCGCGTCGCGTAGTGCTCGAGCGGCCGCTTCGGTTCGTTCGGCTGGCCATGGATCATGATCAGCCCGCCTGGCGCATACCCGCGTTCGTGCGCGACCGCCGCGTCCTCACGGTTCGGGTACGAGATCTTGATCGAGAGGAAGAACTCGCTCTTCGGGTTGCGGGAGACGAGTTCGTAGTTGCCCTCGGGCGTGCGGAAATCGCCTTCGCGCTGCTTGTGGCCGTAGGGATTCAGCCCGAGCTTGATCGGGTACTCGGCGATCACCCGGCCACGGCGGTACAGGCGAAGTACCCGCTCGTGCTTGATCACGACGACCTTCTCGGCCATCTCGAAGCGTGACGACGAGCCCGCGCCGAAATCTGCGCGGCGGTCGGCGAGGAAGGCAGCGACGGCGCGCCACCACTCACCGAACTGAACGAACCGCTGCCCGAACTGAATGCGCTGCTGGCGGCACCGCTCGGCGCAACGGGGGTCGGCACGGGCGCGGCAGGTGTCGGAACGGCCGGCGACACGGAGCCTGCATTGCTTGATTGCGCGGGCATCGCCGGCGCGACGGCTGTCAAGGCGCCGCCAAAGGCCGGGGGCGAAGGCGCTGCGCTCGCGAGGGTCGGCACTGCAGTCGCCGAGACCGGCGTCTCGATCGAGAGGCTGCCAGACGGAGCATCCGCGGCGGGCGCCTGCTCGCGGACCAGACCGGTGCCGACACCTGAAGGTGCCGCGACCGGGGCGCTGGGCGTTCCGCTCGATACGGAGCTGAAGCCCTGCGCGTACACGAAGCCAAGCGGCGCCATGGCAGCGAGCGCCAGAGCGAGCCGCAAATCCTTGAGTCGATTGCGAATTCGGTCCATCTGGCGCGAATCTTATAGCGCTCCGCACGTTTTTGCTGTGCGACGTCTCACGCTGCGGTTGGATCCGCACCAGGCCAACTGACGAGGCTCACGCTGTGAGCCCGCAGACACGCAGGCTGCTGACGAACTCAGGCAAGCCAAACTGGTGTGTCGACCATGAGATCTGGACCCAGCACGATCGAGAGGATGTCCGCGTATCAGCGTGCCACGGGGTTGAAGTCGATCGGCGTTCATCGACCGGCGGCGGACCAGTTGCTGAAGTGTATTTCGCACCGCTGCATGCAATGCGGCGGGGACGGGTACGTCGAGGTCCGCAGGGCCTGGATCTGGTGCGAAGTGTGCGGCGGGCTCGGCCGCGTGATGACGCCAAAGGCGCGGTTGCTGTTGCGAGGACGGGTGGAAGGACAATTCCCGGATGCCGGGGCGGCGCAAACTCCGATACTGGCGCTGCCCTAGGTTCCAGTGCGACACCAGTCGCCGGGCTACATCGTGGCCTGCATGTGGGTCGCCGCGTGATGCAGCGAGATGAACATCAGGACGGCGCCGACAGCCAGGCTGATCGCTACGGCGATTGCGAATGTTTGATTAGCTCGGATGGGGTGCTCTCCAGGGCGTGGCGCGCGGCGGATCGAGCCGGCTTGGCGGGACAGTCTACGCGCAAATTGGTGCAATGCAGCAATCGATCGCAGGCGGGTGTGACGCCATCATCAGAACGACTGTGCACGCTCACGCATGATGGAAGCGATATCGAAGGAGATGATCGCTTTAACGTTACTTTTAGCAACATTAATAGCGTACCAGCCTTGGACCGATGCCCCCGGCCCGCAGGGGATTGCCTGGATCGCAGGCCAACGGACCGTCCGGAAGTGAGGCCGGAATGTTCACCGCCGGGCGGAATCATTGACGGACATCGCTAAAGCAAGTACCGTTATCTTAAAAGGTACTGTGTTTCATACTATGGCCGCTGAATCCAAGCTTGCTCCGATCCGCAAGGGTCTCCTCGAATTCCTGGTGCTGAAGATCGTGGGGACAAAGAGCGTGTACGTGCCGGATATCCTGCGCCAGCTCGCCGGTACGGAATTCAGCACGCAGGAGGGCACGCTCTATCCCCTGCTCAGCAAGCTGCGACGCGAGGATCTCGTGCACTATGAGTGGAAGGAGTCGGACGCGGGACCGCCGCGCAAGTACTACCGGCTCACGGACGCCGGTCGGGCACAGCTCGCGGCGTTGGATGAGTATTGGAACCTGATCAACCGCACGATCGCGAACTTCGGACATTGAGCCATGCAACGCCTAGCCATCACCGTACGTCTCAATCGCAGCGTGCTTCAGTTCGATGAAGCGGCCAATACACGTCTTGAACGGTACCTCGCAGAGTCGGCGAGCCTGCTGGAGGGTGATCCGGATCCTCAGGAGATCCTGGGTGACCTGGAGCAGGCCGTGGCCGACCAGTGCACGCGTCGCATGCGTCCTGGCCAGACCGTCGTGACGCTGGCGGAACTCGAGCCCGCGCTCGAGGAAATCGGCTCGGTGCAGGTGTCGGGCGGCGCAACCGCGTTCACGCAGACGACGCGGGAGGCGACGCCACGGGTACTGCAGCAGTTCAGCGAAGGCGCCGTGATCAGCGGCGTGTGTATCGGGCTCGCGCGCTATTTCCAACTGGACGTGACGCTGCTGCGGGTCATCGCCGTGCTGCTGCTGCTCGGCACGGGTGGAGCCATGATTCTCGTGTACCTCGGCCTGATGCTGTTGATGCCGTATGCCCCGCTGCAACCGGGCGGCACGCCGATCCGCTGGCTGCCGGCGAAGAGCCGTGCGTTCATGGAATTCCTGCGCGTCAAACTTGGCGTCGACCGGCCAGGCAAAATCGCCGCTTGAACCGCTCGCCGTGCCCGACGCGCTCAACGCGTCGGGCGCAGCGCGGCAGTGTGATTCAGCCGCTCAACCGCACTTCGAGTCGCCGCAGTTCAGGCAGGTCATGCAGCCGTCCATCATGACGACCGCCGCCGTGCTGCACTTGAGGCACAGCTGCGCGCCCTGCGGGTAGTCGGCCTTGGCGAAGGCGTCCTGCTGCTTCTGCTGCGCCTCGTATTCGCGGCGCTTGTCCTCGATCAGCTTGAGCCGGTGCTCGTCCATCTCGGGCTTGCGCAGCAGGCCGATCTTCTGCATGTGCTTTTCGATCACGTGGCCGAGCTCGGCGATGATCGACGGCATGAACTTGCCGCCGGCCTGCCAGTAGCCGCCGCGTGGATCGAACACGGCCTTCAGCTCTTCGACCATGAACGTGACGTCACCGCCCTTGCGGAACACCGCCGAGATGATGCGTGTCAGCGCGACGATCCACTGGTAGTGGTCGAGGTTCTTGGAGTTGATGAAGATCTCGAACGGCCGCCGCGATTCGTGCACCGTGCCTTCGTTCAGCAGGATGTCGTTGATCGTCACGTACATCGCGTGATCCGACACCGGCGTCTTGATCTTGTAGGTGGACCCGATCAGCTCTTCGGGACGCTCGAGTTTCTCGTGCATCCAGATGACGTTCGGGCTGCGGGCATCGGCGACCGGCTCTTTCGCCTTCGCCGCGGCCTCGGCCTCCGCCTTTTCCTTCTCGCCGGGCTTCACCACCCGGACCTTCGTGATCTTCTTCTCGATCTTGTGCGCGCTCATCGCTTGAACTCCTCGCGGGCCGCCCGCGCTTTGCAACGCGGGGCGGCCTGCAGAACTGGCCTCAGAACTTGCCGTAGTAGCCTTCTTTCAGGGCGTCGTAGAGGTTGGCGGCGGTGTGCATCTCGCCGTCGTACTCCAGCTGCTCGTCGCCCTTGACCTCGACCTCGGTGCCGTCCTCGAGCGTGAACACGTAAGTCGTGTTCTTGAGGTCCTCTTCCTTGACCAGCACCCCCTGGAACGCTTCCGGGTTGAAGCGGAAGGTGGTGCAGCCCTTGAGGCCCTGCTCGTGCGCGTAGAGGTAGATGTCCTTGAAGTCTTCGTAGTTGTAGTCCGTCGGCACGTTCGCAGTCTTCGAGATCGACGAGTCGATCCACTTCTGCGACGCCGCCTGGATGTCCACGTGCTCGCGCGGCGTGATGTCGTCGGCGGTCGTGAAGTATTCCGGCAGCTTGTCGGCCGCCGTGGTGCCGCCGGGGATCGCGTTCGGATTGATCAGCTCGCGGTAGGCCAGCAGCTCGAATGAGAAGACGTCGATCTTCTCCTTCGACTTCTTGCCTTCGCGGATCACGTTGCGGAAATAGTGATGCGCGAATGACGGCTCGATGCCGTTCGACGCGTTGTTGGCGAGCGAGAGCGAGATCGTGCCCGTGGGCGCGATCGAGCTGTGGTGAGTGAAGCGCGCACCCTTCTGCGCCAGCCTGTCGACGAGTTCCGGCGCGACTTCGGCGACGCGCTGCATGTAGCGGCTGTAGCGCGCGTGCAGGACTCGGCCCGGCAACTTGTCGCCGGCCTTGATGCCGTCGCGCACCATCTCCGGTCGCTTGCGCAGCATCTCCGCCGTGACCACAAACTCCTCCGTCATGATCGGCGCGGGGCCTTTCTCTTCCGCGAGCGCGAGGCCGGCTTCCCAGCCGGCGACCGCCAGCTCCTTCGAGACGCGCTCGGTGAAGCCAACCGCTTCGCGCGAGCCGTATTTCATGCGCAGCATCGTGATCGTCGAGCCCAGGCCGAGGAAGCCCATGCCGTGACGACGCTTGCGCGCGATCTCGTTGCGCTGCTGCTCGAGCGGCAGGCCGTTGATCTCGACCACGTTGTCGAGCATGCGCGTGAAGACGCGCACGACCTGGCGATACTCCTCCCAGTCGAAGCGCGCTTCGTCCGTGAACGGGTCGCGCACGAAGTTGGTGAGGTTGATCGAACCCAGCAGGCAGGAGCCGTACGGCGGCAGCGGCTGTTCGCCGCAGGGATTGGTGGCGCGGATCGTCTCGCACCACCAGTTGTTGTTCATCTCGTTGACGCGGTCGATCAGCACGAAGCCGGGTTCCGCGAAGTCGTACGTGGAGGACATGATCACGTCCCACATGCGCTTCGCGGGCAGGGTCTTGTAGACCTTGCACAGCACCAGGCCCTCGTCGTTGCGGACGTAGTTGGAGGCCTCCGGCCATTCGCGCCACAGGAACCTGCTGCGGTCGGAGGTGTCTTCGCCGGCAATCTCGGCTGCACGGACGGGAAAGGCAAGGCGCCAGTCCTTGTCCTCGCGCACCGCCTGCATGAACTCGTCGGTGATCAGCAGCGACAGGTTGAACTGGCGCAGCCGGCCCGCTTCGCGCTTGGAACGGATGAATTCCATCGCGTCGGGATGACCGATGTCGAACGTGCCCATCTGCGCGCCGCGGCGGCCGCCGGCCGACGAGACGGTGAAGCACATCTTGTCGTAGATATCCATGAACGAGAGCGGGCCCGAGGTATAGGCGCCCGCACCCGACACGTACGCGCCGCGCGGACGCAGCGTCGAGAATTCGTAGCCGATGCCGCAGCCGGCCTTCAGCGTGAGGCCGGCCTCGTGCACCTTGCCGAGGATGTCGTCCATCGAGTCGCGGATGGTGCCCGACACGGTGCAGTTGATGGTCGACGTGGCCGGCTTGTGCTCCTGCGCACCGGCGTTCGAGGTGACGCGGCCAGCCGGGATCGCGCCACGGCGCAATGCCCACAGGAACTGCTCGTTCCAGGTCTCGCGAACCTCGGGGGCTTCGACGTCGGCCAGAGCCCGGGCAACACGCTTGTATGTGTCGTCCATCGAGCGGTCGATCGGCGTCCCGTCCTTGGCGGACAGGCGGTATTTCTTGTCCCAGATGTCGAGTGACGCTTCCTGGAACGGGATGCTGCGCGCATCAGATGAATGCAATTTCACGGCGGTGCTCATTGCGGCAACACGGCTCCCGGCTCACGGCGGCTGCAGAAAAAATGGAAATACTTCCCCCTTTCGGGTCGCTGCGGCCGCCGCGCACGACGAAAACAGCAAAAACCCGACCGACCCCGGTGTGCGGTCTGCTCGGAGTGCCCAGGAACCCCCGGAATGACACTCGCGCCGGACACAACATCTAGGGTCAGGGGGGCAAGACTATGCACCGTCCGAACGCCCGTCAACTGCTGATTTCGTCCCACGCCAATATACTTTTTAGAAAGTTTTTTTACTAGCAATTTCAATGACTTACAAGTCATTTCCCGAATGCCCGGGGATGCCCGAAACGTCTTTCCCGTCAAGAGGTATTTTGCCACAGGAACACAATATCTTGTGTCCGCTGGGTTGCACCGGGAACACACCGCCCCCGCACACGATATCCACAGGCTTGCCCACAGGCCCGGTCGGCGCGTTCCGCGGAACTCGGCGCGAGGTTGACAGTCCGAAGCGTGACCGGTCGGAGTCAAGGGCAAGAAAATGCGCCTGCTAAACTCCGCGCCGCTTTCGGCGCAATCGTCAGCATTAACTCAGGAACCCACTGCCCATGAAGCTTCCCTTGAGCCTCGCCACCTTCCTGCTCGCCGCGTGGACCTCGGTGGCAGGCGCGCAGCTCCCCGCCGCCGTCGGCGAAACACCCGTGCCTTCGCTGGCCCCGATGCTGAAGCGCGTTACCCCGGCGGTCGTCAACATCGCGACCCGCGGCACCGTGCAGGAACAGAACCCGTTGCTGAACGACCCGTTTTTCCGCCGCTTCTTCGACGTGCCGAACCAGCCGCGCGAGCGTGAATTCCAGAGCGCCGGCTCGGGCGTGATCGTCGACGCGAAGAACGGCTACATCATCACGAATGCGCATGTGGTCGAGAACGCCACCGACATCACGGTGCAGTTGCTCGACAACCGCTCGCTGAAGGCGAAGATCGTGGGCACCGACCCGGGCTCGGACGTAGCGGTGCTGAAAGTCCAGGCCGGCAACCTGGTCGACCTGCCGATCGCCGACTCCGATCGCGCCGAAGTCGGCGACTTTGTCGTCGCCATCGGTAACCCGTTCGGCCTTGGCCACACCGTCACTTCCGGCATCGTGAGCGCGCTCGGCCGCTCCGGCATCAACCCGGAAGGTTACGAAGACTTCATCCAGACGGACGCGTCGATCAACCCGGGCAATTCCGGCGGCGCGCTCGTGAATCTCGGCGGCCAGCTCGTCGGCATCAACTCAGCGATCCTCTCGCGCACGGGCGGCAACATCGGCATCGGTTTTGCGATCCCGTCGAACATGATGAAGATCGTGATGAACCAGCTGATCAAGTACGGCACGGTGAAGCGTGGCGTGCTCGGCGTGAACATCCAGACGCTGGCTCCCGAGATCGCGCAGAGCATGGACCTGCCGGAGTCCACGCAGGGTGCGCTGGTGTCGCAGGTGGTCGAAGGCTCGGCGGCCGAGAAGGCGGGCGTCAAGGCGGGCGACGTCATCACTGCCGTCAATGGCCGCCCGGTGAAGGACGCCGGCAGCCTGCGCAATTCGATCGGCCTGCTCAGCATCGGCGAGAAGGTGGACCTCTCGCTGCTGCGCGACGGCAAGCCGCGCCGCGTGACCGCGACCGTCAGCGAGCGTGACGCATCGGCCGAGGCGAAGGCGGCCGGCACGCATTCCGGCCTCGAAGGCGCGGACATCACGGACGGCCCGAACGGCGTGTTGATCCGCTCCGTCGCGGACGGCAGTCCGGCGGCGCAGCGTGGACTGCGCGCGAACGACGTGATCCTCGCGGTGGGCCGCGTGCGCGTCGCCAGCGTGGCGGAGTTCCGCAAGGCCACTGAGGGCCAGGAAGCGTTCGTGCTGCAGATTCGGCGCGGCAATGCGATGCTGGTAATCCCGATTCGCTGAACCGGCGATTCACGCCGCACCCCCCGGAGACGCAGCACACATGGCATTGCAGGTCTGCGTCCTCGGTGGGACGGGTTTTATCGGGCAGGAGATCGTGGCACGACTGGGCGCAGCCGGCCACGACGTGAAGGTGCTGACGGGCAATCCCGCGCGGCACCGTGAATTGAAGGTCTTGCCGTCGGTACGGCTGGTGCGCGCCGACGTGCATGACGAACAGCGGCTCGAAGACGAGTTCCAGGGCTGCGACGCCGTGATCAACCTGGTCGGCATCCTCAACGAGACGAAACTCGGACGCGGCAACGGCGAGCAGTTTCGCGAGGTGCACACCGTGCTGGCGCAGAAATGCGTACGCGCCTGCCGCGCCGCCGACGTCCAGCGCTACCTGCACATGAGCGGCCTGAAGGCCGATTCGCGGCACGGTCCGAGTCACTACTTGAGGTCGAAGGGGCTCGCCGAAGATTACGTCCGCGAACACTGCGCCGCGGGCTCGCCCGACTACGTGATCTTCCAGCCTTCCGTCGTTTTCGGGCCAGGTGATTCGTTCATCAACAATTTCGCCGGCATCCTGAAAATCACGCCGGGCGTGCTGCCCCTGGCGTGCGCCGATGCGAAGTTCGCGCCGGTCTACGTTGGCGACGTGGCCGCTGCATTCGTCACGTGCCTGGAACGAAAGGACGTCGCCGGCCGTACGTTCCAGCTGTGCGGCCCTGACGTGATGACGCTCGGCGACATCGTGCGACTGACGGCCCACTACCTCGGGCTCAGGCGCATGGTGATCCCTTTGCCGCGCGCGGTCTCGCGCGTGCAGGCCGCCGTAATGGACTTCGTGCCGGGCAAGCCGTTCTCGACCGACAACTTCCTCTCCGCCACGCTCGACTCCACCTGCGACTGCGACGGGCTCGCAGAGCTCGGCGTCGAACGGACGGCGATGCGCAGCGTGCTCCCGCGCTACCTGCAGGGCCGCTGAGAATCAGCGTGCCACGAGCGGTGCGCCGCACAATTGAGCGTGGCGGGTCTTGACGTCGAGCCGACGGGTCGATTCCACCGTCTCATAGAACGCCGGCAGCGAACCCGCCGCCTGCAGCGCGCGCCGCAAGCCCGGCACGCAATCCTCGTAGGTCGCGACTGCCGCGAGGTGCGCGTTGTTGAGCGGGCGCGCAAACCAGCCGTCGTACCCGGCATACCCGCCCCAGCGGGAGCGCAGCTGCTCGTAGCGGAACTCGAGCCGGCCGAATTCGCGCTGCTTCTCGATGCGCATGGTGTCCGGGGGCACGCTCGAGGCATAGAGCTGCGCGAGCCGGCCGCGCATGTCACGCAGCAGCGCCGCGAAATCCCCTTGTCGCGCCACCGCAGCCTCGTGCGCACCGATCTCGCCTGCCCTGCCCTGCTGCAGCAGCCAGCGGCGGATGCCCTCGTCCTCGACGACGCTCGCGAACGCCTCGTTCAACTTGCTGTCGTCGGCGAAATAGAGCCGCTCGTGCGCGAGCTCGTGAAAGATCGTGCCGACGAGGCGCGTGTCGCGCCAGCCAAGCATCGAACCGAACACCGGATCCGGCAGGTGGCCCAGCGTTGAGTACGTCGGGACGCCGTCCACACTGACGTCGTTACCACGCAGCGACAGCTTCCTGCCGTAGGAGCGCGCACTGGCCTCGTTGAAATAGCCGCGGTAGGAGATGCATCCAGTGAACGGAAAGCACCAGCGGCGCGGCTCGACCGAAAACTCCGGCGTGGCGACCACGTTGTGCACGACGTAAGGACGACCCATGTCCGCGTACTTACGGTAGCTCTTGCCGTCGTGCAGCGCGAGTTCGCTGATCGCGAAGGCACGCGCCGATACGACGAGCTGGAGCCGTTCGCGGGTGTGCGCTGGAGTCGACGGGTCGGCGAGCACGTCGGGAATCGGCACGCTGCGATGGATCACCTCGGCCTGGCCGCCTGCCGCCTGCAGGACGTAGCAGCCGCTCAGCGCGAGTGTTGCGAGAGCGATGGCGGCGAGTCGCAGGCGGTGAGCGAGCATGCGGCGAGCTTAGCGAAGCTGCCCTCGCGCGCGTAGCTTCTTGCGGAGTTGATCGTATCGGTGCAGGAAAGTCTCAGGACGGATTCAGGTCGGCGATTCCGCGCCCTTCCCCGAGCTTGGAAAGGCAGACACGCGCCCAGGGAAGGGCGCGGAATCGCCGCCTGAAAGCACGCGCCTGAACGAGTTCCCGCGCCGGGCGCGACAACTCGCACGGCGCACGCGGCGTCGGGAGCTTCGGAACTCAGTCTCGGCCGCGGCGCTTCGATCACCGGCTGCGATCGCCGCAAACCGGCCCTCGCTATCACTCGCTGAGGCGGCATCGGTGTGGGGCGTTCCGCCCTCGCCAGGAATCGGCGGCCATCGTTCGGCCGATTGTCAGCCTGCGTGCGCCGTGCGAGTCGTCGGGCATGGGATGCAGTCCCGTCCTGGGTCTTGCCGCATCGCCCGACGAATCGCTCAGGCGCGTGACGTCAGGCGATCGATCCGGGGCCTTTCCCCGAGCGCGTGTCTGCCTTTCCAAGCTCGGGGAAAGGCCCCGGATCGGTCGCTTGCAATCAGCGCTTGCCTGCCTTTCCGGGCGTCGGAACCGGACTCGAAGTACGACCCGGACACTCACGTCCTGCAACGAACTCGGCTACGATTCGCGAATGAAAACCTACCTGGTCGGCGGCGCGGTGCGCGACACCCTGCTCGGGCGGCCCTTCACCGAGCGCGACTACGTGGTCGTCGGCGCACAGCCCGACGACCTGCTCGCGCTCGGTTACCGTCCCGTCGGCAAGGACTTTCCCGTCTTCCTGCACCCGCAGAGCGGCGACCAGTACGCGCTCGCTCGAACGGAGCGCAAGACCGGTGCCGGTTACTACGGTTTCGCCACGCGCTTCTCGCCCGACGTCACGCTCGAGGAAGACCTCGCGCGGCGCGACCTCACGATCAACGCGATGGCGCAGTCGATCGACGACGGGGCTGGCGGCAGCGACGTCGTCGACCCGTACGGTGGTCGCCGCGACCTCGAGGCTCGTATCCTGCGCCACGTCTCACCCGCTTTCGTCGAAGACCCGTTGCGCGTGCTGCGTGTCGCGCGTTTCGCCGCGCGCTTCGCGCCGCTCGGCTTCACGATCGCGCCCGAGACGATGCAGCTGATGCAGGACATCGTGCGCTCCGGCGAGATGCAGGCCCTGGTAGCCGAACGTGTCTGGGTCGAAACCGAGCGCGCACTCGGCGAGAAGACGCCGACGGTCTACTTCGAAGTACTGCGTCAATGCGGTGCACTCGGGGTGCTGTTGCCGGAGATCGACTGCCTGTTCGGCGTGCCGCAGCCCGAGAAGTGGCATCCCGAAATCGACACCGGCATTCACACGCTGCAGGTGCTGGACGTCGCGTGCGAGTTGTCGAGCGAAACGACGGTGCGCTTCGCCGCGCTCGTGCACGACCTCGGCAAGGGCGTGACGCCACGGGACCAGTGGCCTAGCCACGTCGGACACGAACAAGCTGGCGTGCGCATCGTCGGCCTGATGTGCGAGCGGCTCAGGGTGCCCACCGAACACCGCGAACTGGGGCAACTCGCTTCCCGCGAACACCAGCGCATCCATCGCGCGGCCGAGTTGCGCGACACGACCGTGCTCGAGGTACTGGAAGCCGCCGACGCGTTCCGCCGCCCCGAGCGTTTCGACAGGTTGCTGCTCGCCTGCGAGGCGGATGCCCGCGGACGCGGCCCGGAGTTACGGGCGCGAGCCTATCCCCAGGCGCAGACGTTCCGCGAGTGCCTGCGCGCCGCGGCCGCAGTCAAGCTCGACGCGGAAGTGATGCGGCTGCTGGCGGGTCCCGCCATTGCGCAGGCGCTGCGTGCTGCGCGCGTCGAGGCGATCCGGGCAGCGCGCGTCAGAGCGTGTGACGCAGGTCGCGCGTAGCGAATCCGCGCAGCGGCGAGTCGTAATCCTTCGCGAGCGCGATCACCTTGAACCGCTCACCCATTTCGCCCGGGAGCGTGAGCACCATCGCCTGGCGCGACAGGTTGAGGCGTTGCGCCAGTTCGAGCCCCTCGACGTTCGCGACGAAGTCGCCGAGCCCGCAGCCAATCAGGAAATGCGCCTGCGTGGTGTAGCCGGCCACCTCGCAACCCGCACCCTGTGCCGCTTCGGCAACGGCCGTGAAATCGACCCAGGCGGTGATGTCCTGCAGGCCGACGTGAGTGAGCGCGTCCTCGTGGAAGCGGTGTCGAAAATGACAAAGCAGCGTGCCGCGCGTGCGTTCGGCGGAGTAGTACTCGCGTCGCGGCAGGCCGTAGTCGACGAACAGCAGGACGCCGCGCTCGAGCGAAAAGGCGATCGACTCGAACCACCGCGCCAGGCCGACGCACACCTCGGACTCGTACCCGTCCGGAAGCGCAACGCCGGTGTCCGCTTCGATCCTGCGCACGGCCGCGACCAGGCGCGAGGCGGCGCGCACCTCGGCCAGCTGCAGTTGACCGAACTCCGAACTCACGCCGAGCGCATTGATGTCGCCACTGCGAATCGTGAAGCGCTCGACCGTCAGCGCGTCGAGCACTTCGTTGGCCAGGATCATGCCGGAGAAGGGACTTGCGGGCAGCGAATCGAGCCACTGCACGCGCGGCAGGAGGTGCGGAACCAGCTGCTCCAGGGTCTCGCGCTGGCGTTGGCGCAGGTCCGCGCTGAGATCGAGAATCCAGTATTCGGCCGGCAACGCGCCCTGCCGCTCGAGTTCGGCGAGCAGTTCCGCAGCCATCGCGCCGGAACCCGCCCCAAGTTCGAGCAGGCGCGATTCAGGCCCCAGCTCCCGCAGCACCTCGGCACACTGCAGCGCCAGGCAGCGGCTGAACACCGGGGCCACCTCGGGTGCCGTGATGAAATCGCCCGCCGCACCGAACTTGCGCGCCCCGGCACTGTAGTAGCCGAGACCCGGCTCATAAAGCGCCAGCTGCATGAAGCGGTCGAAGCCGATCCAGCCGCCCTCGGCCACGATGACCGCATGGATGCGCTCAAGGAGCGCCGCGCTGTGCACCGCCTCCTCGGGAGTCAGCTCGGGCAGGTCCAGGGGAACGGTCATCGGCGGTGGAATCCTTTCTCGCGGACAGCCCGAAGAGGCTCAGGTATCTTGGTGTCGGGCGTGCACGTCGAAGGTCTGCGGCGCGCGCTCCGCCCCACGACATTGCACCGATGCGCGAACCCATGAGCAACGCTGCTGACTTTCCGCTGGCTGGACGCTGCGCGCTGGTGACGGGCGGCGCACGTCGGCTGGGTGAAGCGATCGTACGCAAGCTGCACGCCGGTGGCGCGTCGGTCGCAGTGCATCACCGCACGTCGGGCGGCGAGGCCGACAGCCTGATCGGCGAGCTCAATGCGATCCGGACCGGATCTGCCGCGGCTTTCGCCTGCGACCTGCTCGAAGTCGAAGCGCTGCCGGCCCTCATCGCTGCAGTGCTCGCCCGGTTCGGCCGGCTCGACATCCTGGTCAACAACGCGTCGAGCTTCATGCCGACGCCGGTCGGCACGATCACCGCGGAACAGTTCGACGACTTGATCGGCACGAACCTGCGTGCGCCGTTGTTTCTGTCGCAGGCCGCCGCACCCGAGCTGCGCAGGACCCAGGGCCTGATCCTCAACCTGGCGGACATCCACGGCCTGCGGCCGCTGGCAGCGCATCCGGTCTACTCGGCTGCGAAGGCCGGCCTGATCATGCTGACGAAATCGCTGGCGCGCGAACTTGGTCCCGACGTGCGCGTGAACGCCATCGCGCCCGGTCCAGTGCTGTGGCCCGAAGGCGGACTCGACCCGGCGCTGCAGGACGAAATCGTGGCGAAGACCGCCCTGAAGCGCACCGGCTCGCCCGCAGATATCGCTCGCGCAGCCTATTTCTTTGCGGCGGAGGCGCCCTACGTCACCGGCCAGGTTCTTGCGGTAGACGGCGGGCGCAGCGTCTGACCGGTACTGGTGCGTGAACGGCCCGCAGGGCGTCATGCTTCGTCGCCGCGCGCGGCCACCCACGCCAACTCCACCGGCCGCATCGCGTGCGTCGCCTGCGTCGCCTGCATCTCCCGCCACAATTCACCCAGCGTGCGCCGCTCGACCGGGTGCACGGTCTCCGGCGCGATCTCCGCCGCCGGTCCCAGCATGTAGGGCCGCTTGAGCAGGTCCGGTCGCGGCAGCGTGAGACCCGGCTCGACGCAGACCATGTCGCCGAATAACAGGATGTCGAGGTCCATCGCGCGTGGCGCCCACTTCGGCGCCAGGCGCTCGCGCCCGCACGCGGTCTCGGCCTGGTGCAGCCGTTCAAGCACCTGGTGCACCGTCAGGCCGGTCCGGAAGCCGACCACGAGATTGATGAAATCGTCGCCGTCGAAGCCGACGGCGGCATTGGCATACGCGCGCGATACGGTGAGCGGCGCAAAGTGGCGGTCGAGTACGTCCAGCGCGCGACGCAGGTTCTCGAGCGGTGCGACGTTGCTGCCCGCCGCGACGTAGACCGCCGTGGTGCTCACAGCGCCGGGTAGTCTTCGCGTCGACGCTCGATGACGATGCCGACGTCGCGCGAGCCACGCAGCGCGCCCTGCTTGTTCAGGCGGACCTTGACCGCGGGCACGTCGAATTCCGTGAGGATCACCAGCGCAATGCGATCGATCAGCGTCTCGACCAGCTGAAACTCCGACTCAGCCACGAACTGCAGCAGGCGCTTCGACACCTTCTTGTAGTCGAGCGTGTCGTCGATGTGGTCGCTGGCGGCGGCCTTGCGGATGTCGGTAGACATCTCGAGGTCGATCACGACCTTCTGCTTGACCTTCCGCTCCCAGTCCCAGATGCCGATGATGCATTCGGCCGTGAGACCCGTCAGAAAAATGGTGTCCATCGTTGCAGTCTGTTCGCTCGGGAGGGGCGGTCGGTTCGATTCGGTCGGTTGGTCCTGCGGCCCGCCAGCCCTCACGCGGGGCGCGACGGCGGAACCAGGTCCGTCATCGGCCACCGTGCGCGGGCACGGATCGAGAAGTCGTCGCGTTCACCTGCGGCGAGCCGCAGTTGCCCCAGCAGCGCGATCATCGCCGCGTTGTCGGTGCAGAACTCGGCGCGAGGATAGACGACCCGGACCCCCTGCCGCTCGCCCATCGCAAGCATCCGGGCACGCAGCCGCCGGTTGGCGCCCACGCCACCGGCCACGACCAGCGTCGAGGCGCCGGTTAGCGTCGAGCGCCCGCTGGCACTTGATCACGAGCGTGTCGACCACGGCCTCCTCGAACCCCCGGGCCGCATCGGCCCGCGCCTGCGGGTCGAGTTGACCATGGTTGCGCAACGCCACGACGACGGCGGTCTTGAGGCCGCTGAACGAAAAATCGAGCCCCGGGCGCTCGGTCAGCGGCCGCGGGAAGCGGAAAACGTCAGGTCGGCCCTGTTCGGCGAGCGCGGCGAGTTGCGGCCCGCCGGGGTATCCCAGGCCGAGCAGCTTCGCCGTCTTGTCGAAGGCCTCGCCGGCCGCGTCGTCCAGCGAACTCCCCAGGAGTTCGTACCGGCCGACCCCCTCCACCCGGGCGAGCAGCGTATGCCCGCCCGAGACCAGCAGCGCGATGAACGGGAACTGCGGCGGCTGCGGCTCGAGCAGCGGTGCCAGCAGGTGACCTTCCATGTGGTGGACCCCGATGCAGGGCAGGCCCCAGGCGTAGGCGAGGCTCCGGGCGACCGCGCCACCGACTAACAGCGCACCCACCAGGCCGGGCCCACAGGTGTACGCGATGCCGTCGATCGTCGCGCGACCACCGCCCCGGTCGATCGTTTTTTCCAATAAAGGCAACAACTTACGGAGGTGGTCACGCGAGGCGAGCTCGGGCACCACACCGCCGTACGTCGCGTGCAGGGCCACCTGGCTGTACAACTCGTGCGCGAGCAAGCCGACCTGGCCATCGTAGACGGCGGCGGCGGTCTCATCGCAGGAGGTTTCGATCCCCAGAACCCGCATGTGGTCGGCTCGCTGTGTCCGTGGCAGACGGAAGAAATGGACTAGGCCCGGTGCCCGGACGGCCAGGCAGGGGACCGGACGGCGCTACTTTTGCAATTCCCAGCCGCGATCTCTAGAATTCGCGGTCCCTTACTGGCCGTGCGTCCCTCGGGACCCGGTTGGCTGTCCAACAATGTTTCGATGACTGGCGCCCAGGCCACCGGCCGGCCGCCCAGCCGTTTTGACCGATTGACGAGGTTTCGATGCCCAGCGTCCGCATCCGTGAAAACGAATACTTCGATGCCGCCCTGCGCCGCTTCAAGCGTGCGTGCGAAAAGGCCGGCGTGCTGACGGAACTTCGTCGCCGCGAATTCTACGAGAAGCCGACGCAGGAGCGTAAGCGCAAGAAGGCGGCCGCCGTGAAGCGCCACCAGAAGCGCAGCACTCGCGATTTCTCGTCAGCCCCTCGCGTCCGCAATTTCTGAGCGGATTGCCCGATCGGCCGATCGTTCGGTCGATTGATCGCTCCGGTCGCGACGCCAGCACACCACGATGACCACTGCCTCCCTCAAGGAGCGGATCACCGAGGACATGAAGTCCGCCATGCGAGCGGGCGAGAAAGAACGTCTCGGCACCATCCGCATGCTGCAGGCGGCGATCAAGCAGCGCGAAGTCGACGAGCGTATTGCGCTCGACGATGCGCAGGTGCTGTCCGTCATCGAGAAGATGCTCAAGCAGCGCAAGGAATCGATCGCCCAGTTCGAGTTGGGCGCACGCGCTGATCTCGCGGCCAAGGAACAGGCCGAAATCGAACTGCTGACGGTCTACCTGCCCGCGCAACTCGCCGACGCCGAAGTCGATGCCCTCATCAAGGAAGCGATCCGTCCACCGGCGCCGCGTCCTTGAAGGACATGGGCAAGGTGATGGCGATCGTGAAGGCGAAAGCCGCAGGGCGTACCGACATGGGCGCGGCCAGCGCCCGCATCAAGGCGGCGCTCTCCGCCTGATCCGGCCGTGTGCCGGTGCGCCTTGCAATCACTTCGATTGATCTGCTGCACGTTTTCGCGCGGCGAGTCGTATTCAGGACGACAGCCGTTCCAGGTCGGGGTTCGGGTCTTTCTCCCGCGCCCGGAAAGGCAGACACGGGCGCGGGAGAAAGACCCGAACCCCGACCTGAGACGCCGCGCCTGAGCGCTCGTCGGGCGGGAAACACCCCGGTCAAAATCAAAGTGCAGATGCCGCGCCCGACGCGACGCACGGCGCATGCAGCCGGATACATGCGTCGAAGCCGATTGATGCGGCAACCAAAGGTTAGGGCCGGCGGCCACTGTTGCGTCGGATGTTGCGCTGCGGCCAGTCGCTTTGTAACTGGCGGTGAAGCCATTCCGATTGGGCGTCGCCTGGTGCCGTTCGCAACGGCGGGGATCGGCAACGCGGCGGTATTCGGCGCGGGTCGACAGCGACCTCTCGGGATGCGGTCTGGACGCCGCTTGCACCGTGCGAGTTTTCGGACCCGACCGAAAACTCGCTCAGGTGCGCGCCTGTCGAGCGGTCGGTCCGGTTGCTCTTCCGGACGGGCGTATCTGCCTTTCCGCCCGTCCGGAAGAGCAACCGGACCGATCGCCCCCGCACCGCCTCCTGATCCAACGTTCGACCGCCCGAAAAGCCGCCCTTGCTAGCGCCCACCCGCACCCCCACTATCGCTATCCGAACCGACGCCGAATCCGCACCGTGGCCCGCATCCCCCAGCATTTCATCGACGAACTCGTCGCCCGCACCGACATCATCGAGGTGATTGGCAGCCGCGTTCAGTTGAAGAAAGCCGGTCGCGAGTACAAGGCCTGCTGCCCGTTTCACGACGAAAAGACGCCGTCGTTCTGGGTCAGCGTCGACAAGCAGTTCTATCACTGCTTCGGCTGCGGCGCCCACGGCACCGTGCTCGGCTTCGTCATGGAATACGATCACCTCGGCTTCATCGAGGCGGTCGAAGAACTTGCGGCGCGAGCCGGCCTCGAGGTGCCGCGCGAAGGCGGCGCGGCCGCCGGCCCGGTCAACCCGCACGACGAACTCTATGTGGCGATGGAACGCGCCGCGCTCTACTTTCGCCAGTGCCTGAGCGGCGATTCGCGCGCACGCGACTACCTGAAGCGACGCGGGCTCGATGCCGAAGTCGTGCAGAAGTTCGGCATCGGTTACGCGGCAGCGCGTTGGGATGGCTTGCTCGAGCGGTATGGCGGCACCGAGGACGAACGGCACGTGCTGCTGCGCGCGGGCCTCATCATCGAACGCCAGCCACAGCAGGAGCCGACGGCCGCACCGGCGGCGTCTTCGTCCGCGACCGACACCGCGTCGGCTTCCGCCGCCAGCGCCAGCTACTCGCGCGAGCGCGGCTACTACGACCGCTTCCGCGACCGCGTCATGTTCCCGATCCGCGACACACGCGGCCGCACGATCGGTTTCGGCGGACGCGTGCTCGATCAAGGTGAACCGAAATACCTCAACTCGCCCGAAACCGAACTCTTCCACAAGGGCCGCGAGCTCTACGGCCTGTACGAAGCACGCCAGGCGACGCGCAGCCTGCAACGGCTGCTGGTGGTCGAGGGCTACATGGACGTCGTGAGCCTGCACCAGGCCGGCATCACCTACGCGGTGGCGACGCTCGGCACGTCGACGACACCCGAGCATCTGCTGCGCATCTTCCGTCTCGTCGGCGAGGTGGTGTTCTGCTTCGACGGTGACCGGGCCGGCCGCGCAGCGGCCTGGCGTGCGCTCGAGAACGCGGTCGCCGAGGTGAAGCAGGGCCGGCAGGTGCGCTTCCTGTTCCTGCCGGACGGCCACGATCCCGATTCGCTCGTGCGCGAAGAGGGCAAGGAAGCGTTCGAGGCGCGCCTCGCCGACGCAATGCCGCTCTCCGAGTACCTGATCCGGGAATTGTCGTCGCGGGTCGAGACCGGCAGCGTCGACGGCCGGGCCAAGCTGGTGGAACTGGCGCGGCCGCTGGTGCGCAGGATTCCGTCCGACGTCTACCGCGAACTGCTGGTCAACCAGCTGGCTGCAGTGGTTGGCATGTCCCCGGCCCGCCTCAATGAGCTGCTGGGTGGCGATGCCCAGGGCGCGCCGGCGGGTGCCGGGCAAACGCGCGCCCCGGCCGCTTCAAGCGGCTCGTACTCGGAAAGAAATTCAAGCGGTTACGAGCGCCCGAGCGCGCTCGGCGGCGCACGGTTCGGGGCCTCGCATGCCGCCGCCCCGGGCCGTGGCAACCTGGTCCGGCAGGCAGTCACGCTGCTGGTGCACCACCCGGCCTCCGCGACGGCCATCAGCGGGCAGCAGATCGACGCCGTCGCGGCCATCGACCGGCCTGGCATTGCGCTGCTGGCCGAACTGTTGACCCGGTTGCGGGAAGATCCTCCGGCAAACACGGCGGCGGTCCTGGAGCGTTGGCGCGACCGGCCCGAACAGGCTTCGCTGGCCAAGCTGGCCGTCGGCGGTCTGCCTGGCGCCGGACGCGGCGGGCGCAGCCGCGGAACTGAATTCGGCCCTGAACCGTCTGATCACCGAGGAATCCCCGGTCCGGCGGCTCGACGAACTGATGGCCAAGGCCCGGGATTCGGCACTGGATGATGCCGAAAAGCTGGAACTGCAGGGGCTGCTTCGGGCCCGCAGCCCGGCGGCCCGCAAGCCCCCGGAAGTTCCCCGATAGTCGGGCGCGGCTTGTCCCCTGCATGGTAGAATTCCGCTCTTTTTTAGACTCCCCGTGAGGCGTCCCATCTTGAGCAAGACGACGGCACGCAAACCGGCTAAGAAGCTTCCCGCCCGCAAGTCAGCACCGGCGGCCAAGGTCAAGGCCAAGGCTGCACTGACCCGCAAGGCAGCGTCGCCCGCCAAGGCCAGGCCCGTGGCGAAGAAGGCGACGAAGCCCGTGGCCAAGCCCACTAAAGCCACCAAGCCGGTGACTCCCCCAGCGCAAGGGCGCTGCTGCACCGGTGAAGGCGGGCCACAAGCCCGTGGCACCGGCGAAGCCCGCCCGCTCGAAGCACGCAACGGTGAAGGCTGCCGCCGCGCCGGCCAAGCCGGCGAAGGTCGCGGCGCCGATCAAGGCTGTCGCGGCCGCGACCAAACCGGTCGCTGCCGGGCCGGTCGTCGCCGCCGCGAAAAGAAAAGCCCGGGAAGGCCGGCCGCAAGGCAGGCAAGGAAAAAGCCGAAAAAATCGAGATCAAGCTGACGGCCAGCACGCCGGAAGATCGCCAGTCGCAGCTCAAGTTGCTGATCGCACGCGGCAAGGAGCAGAGCTTCCTGACGTACGCCGAAGTCAACGACCACCTGCCGTCGGAGATCGTCGATCCGGAGCAGATCGAAGACATCGTGCAGATGATCAACGACATGGGCATTCCGGTGTACGAGAAGGCGCCGGACGCCGAAGCGCTGCTGATGCGCGAGACGGTCGTTGCCGACGAAGAGGCGGCTGAGGAAGCCGCGCAGGCGCTCGCCACCACCGTCGACGCCGAATTCGGCCGCACCACCGACCCGGTCCGCATGTACATGCGCGAAATGGGCACGGTCGAGCTGCTCACGCGTGAAGGCGAAATCGCGATCGCGAAGCGCATCGAGGAAGGCCTCGATTCCGTGCGTCGCGCGCTGTCGCACTATCCGCCCACCTTCGAATACATCCTGCGCGCTTACGAGCCGCTGAAGTCGGGCACGGGCCGCCTGGTCGACATCATCGTCGGCTTCGTCGACCCGAACGCGCCGGACGTGATCGCCGAACCGATCAACCCGAAGCTCGCCGCGAAGGCAGCCCCGGAAGCCGAAGCCGAGGAAGAAGCGGCCGACGGCGAAGCGACGGAAGAAGAGGAAGCGCTCGAGACCGGCCCGGATCCGGAAGAAGCCGCGCGCCGCTTTGCCTCGCTCGGCAAGGTCTACGCGCAGGTCATGAAGTCGCTCGAGGAGAAGGGCAGCAAGGATCCGAAGACGATCAAGCTGCGCAAGAAGCTTGCCGAGGAGTTCATGGAACTCAAGCTCTCGCCCAAGATGTTCGAGCAGCTCATCGTGCAGCTGCGCGAGCACCTGAACGAGATCCGCTCGATCGAGAAGGCGATCATGCAGCGCTGCGTCCGCGACGCCGGCATGCCGCGCTCGGACTTCATCGAGACCTTCCCGCGCAACGAGACCAACCTGACGTGGCTCGACAAGCACGTGCGGGCGAAGCGCAAGCACTCGGCCGCGCTCGCGAAGTTCCGCGAGGAAATCGAGCGCGAGCAGAACCGGCTCGCCCTGAGCGAGAAGCGCGCCCGCCTGTCGATCGCCGAGATCAAGGAGATCAACCGCGAGATCGCCGTCGGCGAGGCGCAGGCCCGCCGCGCGAAGAAGGAGATGGTCGAGGCCAACCTCCGCCTCGTGATCTCGATCGCGAAGAAGTACACGAACCGTGGCCTGCAGTTCCTGGACCTCATCCAGGAAGGCAACATCGGCCTGATGAAGGCCGTGGACAAGTTCGAGTACCGTCGCGGCTACAAGTTCTCGACGTACGCCACGTGGTGGATCCGCCAGGCGATCACGCGTTCGATCGCCGACCAGGCCCGCACGATCCGCATCCCGGTGCACATGATCGAGACCATCAACAAGCTGAACCGCATTTCGCGGCAGATGCTGCAGGAGATGGGTCGCGAGCCGACGCCGGAAGAGCTGGCCGTGCGCATGGAGATGCCGGAGGACAAGGTCCGCAAGGTCCTCAAGATCGCGAAGGAGCCCATCTCGATGGAGACTCCGATCGGCGACGACGAGGATTCGCACCTGGGCGACTTCATCGAGGACACCTCGGTGGAATCTCCGATCGAGTCGGCGACGACGGAATCGCTGCGTGAAACCACGCACTCGGTGCTGGCCGGCCTCACGCCGCGCGAAGCCAAGGTGCTGCGCATGCGCTTCGGCATCGACATGACGACGGACCACACGCTCGAAGAAGTGGGCAAGCAGTTCGACGTCACGCGCGAGCGCATCCGCCAGATCGAGGCGAAGGCGCTGCGCAAGCTCCGTCATCCGAGCCGCAGCGAGCAGCTGCGGAGCTTCCTCGAGGACTGAGCACCGTCGCCTCTCCGCGTCTGCGCGGGAGAGGTCGCAGATGCGCCGGTGGGGGCAGCGCGGGTGAGCGCCCTCCGAATACCCCCTCCACTCCGGTGACAGGGGGTTTCTTTTGCTGCGTCGTGCCCCATCGTCCAGACCAATCCGACCAGGGCCGGGTCAGTTCACCCGCTCGTGCTCCTGGTGGATCAGGCTGTGCTCGCGCGTGTCGCGCAGCCGGAATGTCGCAAGAATCCCCACGATCATCATCCCCGACACGAGCCAGAAGAACGCGGTCTCGTGCCCGATCTGCTTCAGGTACAGCGCGGCCGTCTCCGCGTTGCCGCCGAAGATCGCCTGCGCGATCGCATAGGGCACTGCGACGCCGAGCGCGCGCACGTGCACCGGGTACAGCTCGGCCTTGAAGATCGCGCTGAGCCCGCAATACCCCGAGAGCAACAGCAGCGGTATGAGGCCGAGGAAGTAGACCGCCACGGCATTCGTCGAGGTCGAGATCGCGCTGAGCACGGGCACGCTGACGATGGCGAGCCCGCCGTACGACGCCAGCAAGGTACGCCGGTGCCCGACCCGATCCGCGAGCCAGCCGGCGAGCGGCGGCAGGAACATGAACGTCATGAGCAGCAGCGTCATCACCTGCGACGCCACGGGTTTCGAGAAGCCCGCGCTGTTGATCAGGAGCTTCTGCATGTACGCGGTGTAGGTGTAGAAGCCGAGTCCGCCGGAGGCCGTCAACGCCATGACCGTCAGGGTCTCCTTCGGATACCGCGTGAACAGCGCCCAGGCCTGGCCTCGCTCCGTTTGCGGCACGGACGCGTGCGTAAACGAATGCGTTTCGTGGATGCCCCGGCGTATCCACCACACGACGATCGCCAGGACGGCGCCCACGACGAAAGGTATGCGCCAGCCCCAGTCGTACAGCTGCTGCTCGGTCAGCACCCGCTGCAGCAGCACCTGCAGCAGCAGCGCAGCCAGCTGTCCGCCGGTGAGCGTGACGTAGAGGAATCCGGACCAGAACCCGCGCTGGGTGCGCTCCGCCATTTCGCTGATGTACGTCGCCGACGCACCGTACTCACCGCCCACCGACAGGCCCTGCAGCAGGCGCGCGACGAGCAGCAGCGCCGGCGACAGCACGCCGAGCCCGGTCGGGATCAGCGCAATCATCAATGAACCGCCACACATCATCGCCACGGACAGCGTGAGCGCCGTACGGCGGCCGGCACGGTCGGCATACATGCCGAACAGCAGCGCGCCCACGGGCCTGGCGATGAAGCCGACGGCAAAGATGGCCGCCGCGCCGAGCAACTGCGCCGTCTGGTTTCCGGCCGGGAAGAATGCGCGCGAAAAATAGATGGCAAATGCGGAGTAGGCAAACCAGTCAAACCACTCGACGAAGTTGCCCGCGGAGCCGCCGAGGATGTTCTTGAGTCGCCGCGCCGGAGTCATCGTCGCCACTCCGCCCGGGGACGCGACGTGCCGGGTCACGGCGTCGCTGCCGCGGGCGCTCCGACCGCTGCCCCCCGGCGAGACGGCGAAGTAGTCCGCCGCAGCGTCGTGCAACGGGATCGTCACCCCGGCCAGCGCACGCGCGCGCGACAGCCTCGCCGCGCTGACACCGCGGGCAGCTGCCAGGCCGTTCTCGAACAGGAAATCGAGCACGCGCTTCACAATCGGACCAGGCACCGTACTGCCGGCGACCAGCAGCGCCGTCGCCGCCAGCGTACTGACGTCGTCTTCCTGCCAACCGTACGTGTGCCTGCGGATCTTCAGTGCCAGGAGTCCTGGAACGGTCTCGCCGAGACGATTCATCGCCTCGAGATCGAGCGGCAGCAGTGTCATCGGCGTTTGCGCCGAGATCGCCACCAGCTGCCGCCAGGGGGCCGCCACGACCTCGATCACGGCGTCGATCCGGCCGGCCGCCAGCCATTGCAACGCCTCGTCGGGGCCCCTGGCGGCCACCGTGACGTAGTCGCCAGGCGCAAGCCCATGCGCGCGCAGCACCTGCGTGGCCGTCTGCCGGGTCCCGGACCCGGGGCTGCCAACCGCAACGCGCTTGCCACGCAGGCCGTCGATCGACGCGATCCCGGCGTCGGCACGGACCACCACGTGCACCGGTTCCGGAAACAGCGCCGCCACGGCACGCACGTGCCGCAGCGGACCGATGGTGGCGAACGCGCCCTGCCCCGTCACGGCGGCGGCGGCCACGTCGCTCTGCACCAATCCGAAAGATGCCTCGCCCGAATCGATCATCAGCGCGTTGGCAACGCTGCCATCCGTGTTCGCCTGCATCACGGACCACGCCGCGCCGCGGGGTCGCAGCGACTCGACGAAGCGTGTGTACTCACCACCCGCCGGACCCGTCGCCACGACGAAACCCTGCTCGCCCGCCTTGCCCCGCAACTTGATGTTCTGCACCGCATGGTCGAGTTCCTCGGCGACGATCGCGTCGTCCACGTCGCGCAGACCGGGTGTCGTATTGACGACGCCGGAGAGCCGCACGATGAGGTCGCCCGCAGCGCCGGCCTGGCCACCGGCCGCGACGGACGGGGCGGTCGCCGGCCTCAGCGGCGAGGCCTGCCAGTCGTCGCCGGTTCGGCGGTAGATCATCGACCCGTACGCACGCAGTTCGGACCCCGCTTCGATGCGGCCCGAGCCGAATCCGATCACGCCGTCGTCCGTGGCGCCGAGTGCGTTCGCAATCAGCTCCGGGCTGAGGCCACTCCAGTCGGACGGATCGTACGGGCCGGTGAAGGTAAGTACGGCGTTGTAGTAGACCACGGCCTGCGGACCTCCGTTGCCGGTGGCCGCCAGCGGCGCGCTGCCCTGCCGCTTCAGTGACGTCACTGCAAGCACCCGATTACCGAACAGCGTGTCGAGCTGCGCCTGGACGTCACGCTGCAATCCGGCCTCGTCCGGCCCGCGGGCGCAGCCCGCCAGCACGATCAGGGCAAAGCCGAGCAGCAGTCCGTGGAGGCAGGGCCTCACGTCAGAATCCCAGCGCCGGCAAGGCGAAGTACGCCTGCAACACCAGCGCATTGGCGATGTCGGCGAAGAAGGCTCCGACAATCGGGATCAACAGGAAGGCCAGTGGCGCCGGGCCATGGCGCTCCGTCAGCGTCTGCATCACGGACATCGCGACGGCCGTCGTCGCCAGACCCGCCGCGACGTGACCGCCGGCCACCACGGCCGCGTCGTAATCGTTGCCCATCAGGCGACCGGTAATGAAGTACGCAAAGGCTGCGGTCACCAGCGCATTGACGACGACAATCAGCATCAGCGGCCCGGCAAGGGTCGCCAGATCGAGAAGACGCATCGACATCAGCGCCATGATCAGGAACAGCGACAGCGACACGCCGCCCACCGCTTGTGCGGCCCGGTCATTGATGCCCTCGAGCCTGAACAGCGTCGCGAGGTTGCGCACGGCCATGCCGATCAGCAACGCCCAGAGGAAGCCCGGCAGCAGGATGCCGGTGTCCTTCATCAGTCCGTGCACCCCGTGAGCCGCGCCAATGCAGACCAGGCACACCAGCAACACGAACAGCAGCTGTTCCGTCGTGATCGGCATGAAGAATGGATTTTCCGGCGAACTCTGCGGCGCGGCCGCCTCGCCGGAGACGTGCCCGGCCCTCGCCCCGGCACGGCGCATCAGGCGCTCGGCCACCGGCCCCGACAGCACGCTGCCGAGGACCAGACCTGCCGTGGCCGCCGCCATCGCCAGTTCCATGGCCCCCTGCAGGTTGCGCGTCTCGCCGAAGCTGGCCGCATAGGCGGCGGCCGTGCCGTGCCCGCCGATCAATGAGATGGTACCGCCCAGCAGCCCCACCAGCGGGTGCAGGTCGAGCAATCGCGCCATCGCGATGCCAATCGTGTTCTGGACCACCATCAACAGCACGAACAGCACCAGCAGGATCACCAGCTTGCGACCGCCGCGAGCCAGCAAGCGCACGTCGGCGCCAAGCCCCAGCGTCGCGAAGAACGCGAGCAGCAGCGGGTCCTTGAGCGATTCGTTCATCGTGAACTGCACCGGCAGCACGAGACCGGCGAGCGCAAGCGCGAGCGCAAACAGAAACCCGCCGACGACCGGCACCGGAATGCTGTACCGCTGCAACGCGGCTGAACGCGCCACGATCAGCTGCCCGACGAAGAACAGCGCCGTCGCCAGGGCCAGCGTGGCGAGCAGATCAAGGTTGATGGTCACGGGGTCATTGCCTGATGGTTCGAACGGTTCGTATCGGCTCCCACCGTACGTTCAAAGTCGGCGTCGGCGCTGGCGAGATCCGTCGCGCAGAAGCCCAGGTCCCGCAACAGGCCGTCGTTGAGCCGGTACACCCACGCATGCACCGTGAGCGGATGATCGCGCTCCCAGGCCTGCTGCACGATCGTCGTGCGGCATACGCGCCGCGCCTGGAACAGCACGTTCAGCTCGCAGAGCCGGTCGGCACGCTCGAGGTCGGTCGGCAACTCCGCAAGCTGCGTCGCGTAGGTGCGGGCGATGTCGCGGATCGGCAGCAGCCAGTTGTCGACCAGGCCGAGCGGCCGCTGTTCGTACGAGGCGTCACGCCGCCGCAGCCGTAGTGCCCGCAGACGATCACGTGTTCGATGCCGAGCACGTCGATCGCGTACTGCAGCACCGAGAGACAGCTGAAGTCGTTATGAAAGACGAGGTTGGCGACGTTGCGATGGACGAACAGCTCGCCCGGCGCGAGCCCCACGATTTCGTTCGCCGGCACGCGACTGTCGGAACAGCCGATCCACAGGTAACGCGGATTCTGCTGCGCCGAAAGCTCACCGAAGAAGCCGGGATTGCGCTGCTCCGTCGCGGCGGCCCAGCGGCGGTTGTTGGCGAATAGTTGCGGCAGCTTATTCAACGGCGCGGCCCTCGGCGAACGATGCGGAGAGTCTAGCAAGCGTGCGGTGCAAGCGGTGGTTACGGTGCGGGAGCCAACGGCTACCGCGAGACCTGCATGCTGAACCATGCACACGTTGACCTGAGCGCGTGCCACGGGTAGGTTTCGCACCGACTGACCCGACTGATTGATTTCTTCATAACCGCAAGGAATGGGAACACGCATGGCAGCAAAGAAAAAGGCAGCGAAGAAGAAGACGATTCGTCGCACGACGCTCCGCAGCTCGAAGGGCACCAAGCTCTACGCAGTGCGCGCGGCGGACGGCACGTTCAAGGACATCCAGACCTACAAGCGCGCGCACTCGGCCGACATCCGCAAGTCCGCGAAGGCGGAGACGACCAGGAAGGCAGCCAAGAAGAAGGCTCCTGCGAAGAAGAAGGCGCCGGCCAGGAAGAAGGCCGCCACCAAGAAGAAGTGATCCCACGGGGCGCGCGGAAATGGGCGCCCCCTTTTTTTCGGTCAGCCGGATCCCAGCTGTCGCTGACTGCACCGCGGCGTCTGGTAATCTGCGCGGCGTGCTTCTCCTGCGCAACGCCGACGTCTATTCACCCCGTCCACTGGGCCTGCAGTCCCTCCTGATCGGCGGCGGCATCGTGCTCTGGATGGGTTCCGGCAAGGATCTCCCTGGACTACCTGCCGCGCTCGGCGCGGACCTTACCGAGTGGACCTCGCAGGATTGCGATTGGTCCCCGGCCTCATCGACGGCCACGTGCACGTCACGGGCGGTGGCGGCGAAGCAGGCTTCAGGACCCGGGTACCGGCGGTGCCGCTGACGCGCTACACGCTGGCTGGCGTCACGACCGTCGTCGGGTTGCTCGGCACCGACGACGTGACGCGCGGTCCGCGCGACCTGCTCGCACAGATCTACGCCCTGCGCGAGGAGGGCATGAACGCATTCGGCTACGCCGGGGGCTATCACGTGCCGCTCGCAACCCTGACGGGCAGCGTGCGTGGCGACCTGGTCCTGCTCGAACCGCTGCTCGGCATCGGTGAACTCGCTATCAGCGACCACCGCTCGAGCCAGCCGACCTACGACGAAGTTCTGCGGCTCGCCGCCGATGCCCACGTGTCGGGTCTGATGACTGGCAAGGCCGGCGTACTGCACCTGCACCTGGGCGACGGTCCTCGTGGCCTCGATTTCGTGCGTCGCGCGCTGAGCGAGAGCGAGGTCCCGGCGCGAGTGTTCAACCCAACCCACGTCAACCGCCGCAAGGCGCTGTTCGACGAGGCCGTCGCACTGGCAGGGGAAGGTTGCTTCATCGACCTGACCGCCTTCCCGGTCGAGGACGGCGAAGACGCCTGGAGCGCAGCGGAGGGCCTGCAGCGCTACCTGGCGAGCGGCGCCCCGGCGGACCGGGTCACGATCAGTTCCGACGCCGGCGGCTGCCTGCCCTGCTTCGATACGCAAGGTCGCGTCAGCAGCATGGACGTCGGTCACTCCGGCGCCCTGCTCGAGACGCTGCGTGCACTGGTGACGGCGGAATGCCGCTCGAGGCTGCCCTGCCCGCCTTCACGGCCAATCCCGCCCGCCTGCTGCGCCTCGTCGGGAAGGGCCGGGTCGAAGCAGGCGCCGACGCCGATTTCGTTGTATTGGACGCGACAGGAGCCGCTGCAGACCGTCATCATCGGTGGGCACATCCACGTCCGGAACGGCCAGGCCGTCCGGCGGGGAACGTTCGAGAATCGCTAGGAGCAGCACGTTGCCGAGCATCGTCCCGGAAGGCGGAACCCGCGGCTGGATCATCCCGATCGGCGGTGCCGAGAACAAAGAGAACGACCGCCACATCCTCGAGCGGTTCGTCAATGTGTCCGGCGGTCGTGACGCCGACATCGTTGTAATCCCGACCGCCAGCCGGCTCACCGAGACCGGGCCACGCTACGAGAAACTGTTCCGCGACATCGGCGCAGCCCGCGTCACGTCGATGGACTTCGATACGCGCCGCGATTGCCATGAACCCGGCCGCCTGCAGCGGCTCGAGCAAGCGACCGGCATTTTCTTCACGGGCGGCAACCAGCTGCGCATCTCGACGCTGCTCGGCGGCACGCCCGTCGCCAAGCTCATCCGCGCGCGCAATGCCGGCGGTGTGACCGTCGGCGGCACCAGTGCGGGCGCCAGCATCCTGAGCGAGCACATGATCGCTTTCGGCGACGAAGGCTCCTCGGTGATCTCCGGCAGCGTGCGGCTCGCCCCGGGCCTCGGCCTGACCAACCGCTTCATCATCGACCAGCATTTCCGTCAGCGCGACCGCCTCGGCCGCCTGCTCACGGCGCTGGCCTACAACCCGTTCGCGATCGGCATCGGTCTCGACGAAGACACGGCGGCTTTCATCGGCCCCGACGAAACGGTCGAAGTCGAAGGCAGCGGCGGCGTCACGATCGTCGACGCGAGCGACGTCTCGTTCTCGTCGATGGATGCGGTGAGCGAAGGACAGCCGGTGTGCCTGCTGGGCCTCAAGCTGCACATCCTCGTCGCCGGCGCGACCTTCAACCTGCACACGCGGCTGGCGCAGGCCGGCTCGCTCAGCGTTCCGAAAGAATAGGGTTTTACAGACAGGGAGGAAGCCGGGAATGCGCATCCTGGACCGGTCCGTTTACGTCGGGCCTTCGCTTTACGCACATTTCCCCGTCATCCGGCTCGAACTCGACCTGGGCGAACTCGAGCACTGGCCCACGGGCCGGCTCGGCAGCGCGTTCGTCGACGGACTTGCGGCTGCGCTCCCGGGCCTCGCCGAACACGGCTGTTCTTATCGCGAGCCGGGCGGCTTTTTTCGCCGCATGCGCGAAGACGAAGGCACCTGGCTCGGCCACGTGCTCGAACACGTCGCGATCGAACTGCAGAACATCGCAGGTGAGAACGTCACCTTCGGCAAGACGCGCAGCGCCAGCGCGCCGGGCGTCTACACGGTCGTCTACGAATACGCGCAACGCGACGAAGGCATCGCTGCCGGCGAACTCGCGCTGCGGCTGCTGTGCTCGCTGCTGCCCGACGCGATCCGCCCCGCAGAGAGCGTGCCCGAGGGCTGGAACTGGCCCGAGGCGCGCGACGAATTCATCCGCTTCGCGCAGCGGCGGGCGCTGGGTCCGTCGACGGCGTCGCTCGTGCGCGCAGCCGAAGCCCGCGACATTCCCTGGCTGCGGCTCAACGACCAGTCCCTGGTGCAGCTCGGGCACGGTCGCTACCAGCAGCGCATCCAGGCAACCGTCACCGGCCGCACCTCGCACATCGCGGTCGAACTCGCGAGCGACAAGGAAGAGACCAACAAGATCCTCGCGACGCTGGGCCTGCCCGTGCCGCAGCAGGAACTGGTGCAGAGCGAAGGCCAGGCGGTGCGCGCCGCGCGGCGCATCGGCTATCCGGTCGTCACCAAGCCGTACAACGGCAATCATGGCCGCGGCATTTCGATCAAGCTCGCGACGGAAGACGAAGTCGCGCAGGGTTTCCGCGTCGCGAAGGAGCATTCGCGGTCGGTGATCGTCGAGACCTACCTCGAAGGCGACGACCACCGCCTGCTGGTCGTGAACGGCGAACTCGTCGCGGCCACGCGCCGCACGCCGGGCCACGTCGTCGGCGACGGCGTCAAGAACGTCGTCGACCTGATCGAAGTCGTGAACCAGGATCCGCGCCGCGGCGTCGGCCACGAGAAGGTGCTGACGCGCCTCGAACTCGATGCCCAGGCGCTCAAGATGCTGGAGAAGGTCGACATGACGCCGGAGTCGATTCCGGTACCGGGCCAGATCGTCTACCTGCGCTCCACTGCGAACCTGTCTACGGGCGGGACGGCGACGGACGTCACCGACGTCATCCATCCCGACAATCGCGAAATGGCGGTGCGCGCCGTACAGGCTGTGGGCCTCGACGTCGGCGGCGTCGACTTTCTTTCGACGGACATTACCGAGAGCTATCGCAAAATCGGTGGCGGCATCTGCGAGGTGAATGCGGCCCCCGGATTCCGCATGCACGTAGCGCCGAGCGAGGGCACTCCGCGTGACGCCGCGGGCCCCGTCATCGACATGCTGTTCCCGACGGGCTCGCCAACCCGCGTGCCGATCGCGGCGCTGACCGGTACCAATGGCAAGACGACCACGGCGCGCATGCTCTCGCACATCACCAAGATGGCGGGCTACACGCCGGGCCTCACCACGACCGACGGCGTCTACATCGACGGCCAGCGCACGGTGCAAGGCGACATGACCGGGCCGGTGTCCGCGCGCATGGTGCTCGCCGACCCGCAGATCGACATTGCAATCCTCGAAACCGCGCGTGGCGGCCTGCTGCGCGCCGGCATGGGCGTGCCCGAGGTAAACGTCGGCGCCGTGCTGAACGTGCAGTCGGATCACCTCGGGCTCAAGGGCATCGATACCCTCGATCAGCTCGCCGAAGTGAAGCGCGTCGTGATCGAAGTGGCGAAGGATTGCGCGGTGCTGAACGCCGACGATCCGCTCGTGCTCAGGATGTCCGGTTACACCGAAGCCAAGAGCATCTGCTACGTCACGATGAACCCGCAGCATGGACTGGTGCGTGAGCACATCCGTGCGGGAGGGCGTGCCTGCGCGCTCGAAGCCGGCGTCAATGGCCAGATGATCACGCTCTACGACCGCAGCAGCCACATTCCGCTGGTGTGGACTCACCTGATTCCCGCGACGCTCGAAGGTCGCGCTCTGCACAACGTGCAGAACGCGATGTTCGCCGCGGCAATGGCGTATTCGCTCGGCATCAAGCTCGATGCGATCCGTCACGGCCTGCGCACGTTCGACTCGACCTTCTTCCAGGCACCGGGCCGCATGAACGTGTTCAATGAACACCCGTTCAAGGTGCTGTTCGACTACGGTCACAACGCGCACGCGGTCGCGGCCATGGCCGATCTTGCACAACGGCTGGACGTGACGGGACGACGCATCGTCGTGTTGGCCGGCCCGGGCGACCGTCGCAACGATGATCTGCGCGCGATCGCCGACGCGGTGGCCGGCCGTTTCGATCACTACATCTGCCGGCGCGACGACAGCCTGCGCGATCGTGCTCCGGACGAAGTGCCCAAGCTGCAGGCAGCGCAGCTGCAGTCGCGTGGCGTCCCTGCGTCGGCCATCTCGATCATTCCTGACGAACAGGAAGCGATCGAGGCCGCGCTCAACATGGGACAGCCGGGTGACCTGCTGCTGATCTTCGCCGATGCACTGATCCGCTCGTGGAAACAGATCACCAAGTACAAGTCCGCCACCTCTCCCGCGTCAGCTGGAGAGGCCGCGCGAAGCGCGGCTGAGGGCGGCGGCGCAGGCGACGGCTATTCCGGCATCGGCGGCTTCATGGCGAGCGGCGCTTCTCCGCTCATCACCTCTCCTGCTCCGGCCACAGAGGTCGCACGCAGCGCGGGTGAGGGCGCGAGGAAGCCGTCACCCCAACCCGCTCCGGGCAAACCCGGGAAGCCTGAGCTGGTTGCCGCCCATGCGGACGAAGGGCCCGGCGCGCACCAAGCCGGCGAGCTCGCCGACCAGCTCATGCCTGGGGTCGTTCGCGATGAACGCGGCGTCTGGATCGCGCCGGAGACGGAAGACTGAACGCCGAACGCACCCTGCCCCTCGACGACTCGCGTCGGCTGATGGGAGGGAACCTGTTCTTCGCCGGCACCGGGGCGGTGCTGGAAACAGTCGGCGTCGCGATCGACGACGTGCTGTTGTCCGGCTGGTACGCGCGCGTCGAGCGTGCGCGTCGACACCTTGGCTGGGACAAGACTTCGCCCGGCATGCTGCTCACCCCCGCCATCGTCGCGCGCCGGCACGCGGCGGGCGCGTCGCTTGCGCTGCAGGCACCCATCGACCAGCTCTTCACCGCGACCGAGCTCAACGAATGGGCGCTCTGCGCAACGTTGTTCGAGCGTGATCCTGTCCGCTGGGCGAACGTCACCAACGACCTGCTGGCGGATTACCTCGAGGACGCCAGCGATCCGGCCGACGTCGTTCCGCCGGTGATAGAGGAAGAAGCCGCGCTGGCAAGGCTCGCCGGGCGCGCAGCAAGCGAGCGGCGTCCGGACGTCGTTGCCCTGATCGAAGCCGCCACGGCGCGCGGCGTCGGTCACCTGCTCGACGAAACGACGCTGACGCTCGGCGCAGGCAAGGGCAGCCAGGGCTGGACACTGGATGCGTTACCCGCGATCGACTCGGTGCCGTGGGCTTCGCTGCACACCATCCCGATTGCGGCCGTCACGGGCTCGAACGGCAAGACCACGACCGTGCGACTCGTCGCTGCCTGCGCGCGCGCCAACGGCTGGCGCGACGGCTTCAACTGCACGGACGGCGTCTTCATCAACCGCCAGCCGGTGGCCGCGGGCGATTACTCGGGACCGGCAGGCACTCGTCTCGTGCTGCGCAACACGAGCGTGGAAGCGGCGGTCCTTGAGACGGCCCGGGGCGGCATCCTGCGCCGCGGCCTGGCGGCCGATCGTGCCGACGTGGCCATCGTCACCAACATCAGTCCCGATCACTTTGGCGAATACGGCATCGACGACCTCGACGGCCTCGCGGACGTGAAGCTCAGTGTCGCTGCACCTGCTCGATCACGAAGGGTTGCTGGTGCTGAACGCCGATGACGCCTTGCTCCGTGCCAAGAGCGGGGTACTCCGGCAGAGGCTGGGCTGGCAGCCGACACTCGGCTGGTTTGCGCGCAGCTACGATCATCCGGCGCTGGTGCAGCATCGTGCCCTGTCGGGCGCCACGTCCGGCGTTCGCGCTGGACACTTGTGGTTGTCGTCTGGCGACGGTGGGCACGACCTGGGCGCCATCAATGACATGCCGCTCACGATCGAAGGCGCCGCGACCTACAACGTCGAGAACCTGGCGGGCGCAGCGCTCGTCGCGACCAGGCTCGGCGTGCCGCCGGCGATCATCGCGCAGGTGTTCTCGTCTTTCGGTCGCGACCTCGCCGACAACAACGGGCGACTCATGCGTTTCGACATCGGCGGCGTGAAGATCATCGTCGACTACGCGCACAACCCGGATGGCTTGCGCGGCGTGCTGGGCGTGGCGCGGCGACTGCGCGCACCAGACGGCCGCATCGGCATGTTGCTCGGCCACGCTGGCAACCGGCTCAATGCCGACATCGAGGAACTCGCCCTGGTGGCGACTGAATTCGATCCCGACCTGATCGTGGTGAAGGAAGACGAAGGCCACCTGCGCGGGCGGCAGCCTGGCGAGGTGCCCGCGATCATCCAGAAGGTGCTCCTGCAGGCGGGCATGAAGGAATCCGCGGTGCCAATCTGTCCGTCGGAAGTCGATGCGGCGCTGATGGCGCTCGAATGGGCGCGGCCGGGCGACGCGCTGGTGCTGCTGATTCACTCGAACAGCGCGCGCACCCGGATGCTCGAAATCCTCGCGTCGCGTCGCGGCAGCTAGCGGCAGCGTGGGCGGGGCGCCGCCCAGCCGACCTCCCGCGACCTCAGGGCGCGGGGTGGCTCGCCTTCCAGTCCATGGCGCGACGTACCCGGCGCTCGACCGAGGGGTGCGTGTAGAACAGCGCCTCCTCCACTTTGCCCGGCCGCGGGTTTCGATACTCGGCGGTCTTCACCAGCGCAGTCGCCAGTGCATCCGGCAGGTTCACCGTCTCGAGCGAATACTGGTCGGCCTCGTTCTCGCCCTTGCGGATCTGGCCGTTGACGATCGGCTGCACCAGCAGCAGGAACAGCGAGACCATGAAGAACAGCACCGGCAGGCCCGTGGGATCGCTGATCGACGCCGCGCTGCCAAAGGCACGCGCAAATCTGGGAAAGAAACGGTCCGCGAGGAAGAAGAACGCGATCGCGAGCACGGACAGCAGGATCACGGTTCGCCAGACGTGGCCGAGCACGTAGTGACCCATCTCGTGGCCCGTCACCGCCTTCACTTCGTCGAGCGATGCGCCCTTGAACGCGATGTCGGAGATCGCGATGCGCGCCGAACCCGCGATGCCGGAAACGTTGGCGGTGAAATTGTTCGACTGGCGCGAACCGTCGTAGACGAAAATGCGGTCCTCGGGCACGCCGGCCTGCTTCGCCAGCACGACCAGCGCATCGCGCACCTGGCCCGCAGGCACAGGCCGGTAGTCGTTGAACAGCGGCTCGATGAACACGGGACCGGCGAGCAGGAACAACGACAACGCGAATGCCGTCAGGCCGCCCGACCATACCCACCAGAACTTCCCCGCCCGGCGGATCAGCGCGTAGACACCGATGAAAAACAGCGCGACGAGCACGGCTGCGATCACTAGCGACAACACGCCCTGCCCCAGGTAATCGACCAGCGGCTGGCTGGTGCGGCCATAACCGCGTTCGCGCCACCAGTCGGTGTAGATCGTCCAGGGCAGCGAGATCAGGCCCGACACCACGATGTACGCGGCGGCGACGACCCAGGCTTTCAGGTTCAGCCCGCGCCTGGCGAGCTTCGCATTGATGCGGTCGAGCAGGCCGGTGCGAACGACCACCCACGTGATGACAGCCGTCACGAGCAGGTTCCAGAGCAGCAGCCAGTGCCCGCCGCGTGGTGTACGCCGCCGCTTTCGCGAGGGCATCCGCGCCGAGTGAGTCGATGTAGGCGGCGGTCGCGGCTGCGGATCGAAGGACATGGTGTTTCCTGTGATTGGATCGTCTGGCAGGCCGCTTTGAGCGGGCTCAGCGTGTGGGCGCCGCCGCGAAGGCCTGAGCAACATCGCAGTCAGCTCGTGCATGCCGCCGAGGAGCTGCGCGACGGCTCCAGCCGGGGCGAAGCCTTGCGCGGTAAAGCGCGCCAGCAGCTCCGGATCGGAGGCGATGATGGCTACCGGAACATCCCAGGACGCGCCCTCGCCACTGACGTTACCGGTCGGCTGGTGATCGCCGAGCAGATGTACACGGTGTCGCGCGCTGGCGGCAGGCGCAGGAAGCCGCTGATCGAGCGGAAGTGCATCCGACCAGCCGCACGTAGGCCGGCAGCATGTCGAGCCAGTCGACGGGCACGGCCAGCGCACGCGCCGTGTCGGCCTCGTCGAACGGTCGCTCGCCGAGCAGGCGTCGCCAGTCCGGCTGGCAAGTCGGCACGTGGCCGAACGGACGTGAGTACTGATCGTTGCCGCGAACAGGAATCGCGGCGGCGCCGCAGGTGGACGCGGATACAGTCGCTCGAAGCGAGCAAAGGTGAACTGGTCCGGCATCTTCCACCAGTTGCCCAGCGTCGGCCCGCGGTAGTCGAGGGTGCGCCCCTCGACGTAGACGTCATAGCCGTACCAGGCACGCTCCGGCCATTCCGACGACACCGCCGGGTACAGGCCGAAAGTCTGGTAGGCGTGCGAGGGAAAAACGCTGATCAGCGACGGACGCTTCGTCGTCAGCAGCAAGTCGTGACGCTGGGGTCCGAGAGGTCGATGCCGGCGAGCAACGACACGTGCGCGAGATCCGATCCGCCGCCGATCGTCGGCGAGCGCACGAAGCAAGCAGACGACCTGCAAGCTGGTAGCCGCAAGGTCCTCGGCCAGACGCTCGCGGGCGGCCGGAGCACTCTGGCAGCGTGCGGATCGTCGGTAGACGACAGCGCTGACCGACTCGAGAAACACGAGGAACACATCGCGCCCGGTGCAACGCCCGAGCGCGTGGCTGTTCGTGCTCGCCAGCGCGCTGTCCACGACCGCGGTCGGCGGCAGCAGCAGGGCGATCTGCTGCGCCGAGGCGGCGTGGCGAGCAGGTCGAGTCGTCGGCCAAAAGGTCGGGAGAACCGGCTCGCCGACGAGCGGCGAGGAGGCACGAACGCCGGCAGAGTTGGTCAGGACCAGCGCGAGCGCGGCGGCTGTCGCTAGCTAGGTCGAGCGCGCGCGCAACGCATAGGGAATCGCTTCGTGCGCGATACTGCGATCGATGCACGCAACAGGCGGTGGAATCCCATCCGAGCAGTGCGAAACCGTTCAGCGCTAACACCGTCCGCCACGACGCGCCCCCCTGGAAGCGCGACCCAGATGAAGCGCTGGATCCGCGGCATGTCGAGTACAGGTCGACGGCGCGCCTGAAGAGCGCCGGCACGGTCACGTCCGCGAAGCGCAGCAGGACAAGGAGCAGGAACACGCCAACCAAAAACCCTGCTGCGCGCCGGTGACACGCACTGCGGAAGGCGACGATGAGCAACAGCAGGAACGACAACCAGACGAAGCCTCTGCGCGAGCCGTGCATCAGCAGGACGCTGGTGCGGGCCACCAGTCGCGGAGCCCAGCATGAAACCGAGGAAGAGCAGCGCAAGCAGCGCCGTCGCAACCCGACGATGGACGATCATGATCCGGCGCCCAGATCCGGCGCCGCCGATGCCGTGCTCCGTTACTCGCCCACCGATGCAACCCATGCCCACCTGCACCGGCGTGATCTGCCACCTGTAGCGCGCGCAATGCGGTCCGAGGGCGTGCGCAACTGGCCCGCGCCCTGTTTAACCGCCGACCTCGAGGTAGACCCAGGGATCGAGCGGTGAGCGACCAGGGGAAAGGTCTCGATGCGGCGATGTCACCAGTGTTTCCGGACGTGCGCAGCCAGCATCGCGCTGACCGCAGAATCGAGCGCAGGATGACGAACGTGTAGTGGAAGAAGAGCGCATCGACTGGTCGAGGCAGGCCAGCCCTTCGCGGTGTTCGAACAGAGTACGTCGCTCGACCGCTGCGGAACCCGCGCATGCGCGAGTCCTGCATCCGGGTTGTCGAAGCCGAAGATCAATCCAGTCTCGCTGACCGCCTCGCGCAACAGGCCCAGGCTCGAGGCCGAGCGCGCACGCATCGCAGACGCGCTGTCCGGGTTTCAGCGGCCCAGCGCGGTCACTGTCGCTCGCGGATCGGCCAGGCGTCCGCAGGTCGTGCATGCCTGCGGTCCGGCAGCAACTTCTGCACCGAGGTGGCGTGGACTTTGCATCGGGCAAGGTCATAGAACCAGTGCACCGGCTCTTGCTCATGCTGCAGACGCCTCGGCGATGTCGCGCGAGCGCGGGAAGAAGGCGTGAGTGTGTGTGTGCACCTGCAGCGACTCATGGTCAGGTAAGGGTGCGGCGAGCGAAGAGCGCGCTCGTGTCAACTGGCGCTGGCGCAGGTGCTCGTGGTTGCGCCGGCCCAGGCGGACGATCCGTAGCGATGCCTTGGTTCCAGCGGAACGCGCGCGAGCGGCGCCCCGCTGGCCTAACAGCAGGGGCATCGGGGAAACGCGCGGCGAGGCCCGGCGCTGTGCCGCGGCAGGTGCTGGCGGCATGGTACGACAAGCATCGAAGCCCGATACACGAGGCCGGCGGCCGTGCGGCCGGTGGGTGCGGAGCCGCGGCCACGCGGCGGAACTGCGCCAAGCGCAAGCGAAAGCGCCATGGCATAGGTGTCTATGCTGTGCACGTGCTGATACAGGCTCCGAAACTGTGAAGCGAGCCGGGATCGGCACTCGATCACGTGAAGACAGTCATCGTGATTGTCGAAGAAGAATCTCAAGGTTGAAGAAACCGTGGTCGTAGCCGATGGCGCCGAGAAAGCGCGGCGCGACCGCGAGCGCGTGCTGTTGTATGGCTGCGGAGAGCGGGCCCCGGGCGTTCCCAGCGCATGAAGGCCTGGTGCTGGACACGACGGCATCGACGACGCCGAGCGCGTGCACGTGATCGGCCTGGACCCAGTGATCGAGGTCGTACCTGCGCGGTCCGCGCGCGATCTGCTCCAAGCAGCATCCGGTACGCGCCGCCCGCCTGCGGCAGCCGGGGACGGAAAACGCGCTCGAGGCTGGGTCAGTCGGCGAACGAGCCAGTGCTTGAGGCCAGCCGAAACGGGGCGTGCGAAGGCACTCGATCAGGTCCTCGATGGTGCTGTGCTAGGCACCTAGAACGGGCGCCTTTACGGCTCATGGAGCACGGGCAAATCGAAACCGCTGGGACGGGCGCGTCATCGCCTGCCGCGAGGCGGTGAAGCGCAAGAGCATCGGGATCCTGCTCGACACGGTGCCGCGCATGCAGCTTGCGCCGCGCGGCGAGGACTTCGGCTTCGCGCTGGGAGCCGAAGCCGACGCTGATCAGCGCCGCGGCGAGCGTTCCGAACCGCTGTGATGGAGAAGACAGCCGCCAGCCGCGCCGCCTGCCGGAATCCGCGAGCCGCGCTGCGAAGCCCTCGAGGTCGAACCGCGTCAACCTGAAGATCGCTGGAACCAGAACAGGTCGAAGCCTGGGATGATCGGAGTGCACCTGGACGATTGGGTGCGCCGAGGCGTTGGATCGCCCTCGATCCGCAGCCTGAGGAAGCAGCCAGCCGATGTGAGGCGTGGAAGTCATCCTGGTCGTCTTCCTGCGCGAGTCGCCATGGCGGCGTGAACCGGATCGGGGTGCGCCGCCAGCGGCTGGAGCACGGCCTGCGGAGCGAGCAGCTTCCTCGCCCTTGCCTTCGCGCACCGGGTCGGTCGACTCGATCCATTTCAGGTTATCGGCGGCCTCCGGGGCCACCGGCTCGTGGGACAACCAGGCCACGAGCCGGGTACCGTCGGTGATGTAGGAGTCTCCCGTCAGGTTGCGGCGCGGATTCTCCTCGGTGGCGGCGCCGACGCCGCGCACGAAGGCAAACCGGTCCACGGCTTCGTGGAACAGCAGGCTGTGCAGCAGGTACTCGCGCGCCTCGTCCACGACCGGGTCGATGACGTGCGTGGTGAACGTCGGCGACTTGCTGGTCATCCGGACGCCGATGTCGCGGCTCACCTGCCCGATCCAGACCGGCTGGCCTTCGCAGCGAAACGGCGCCAGCCACAGCCGCATGTGGTTGCGCTGCGAGATGGTCGAACGTCCGCGCTGCAGCGCGATGTCCTGCTTGCGACCGAACGCGTGGAGGGAACTCACCGGGGCCGTCAGCATGGACTTCTCGGCGATGGCGGCACCGACCATGCGGCGCACGCTGTCCACGGTGATCGCCTCGGTGAAGGTCCAGCCGCTGCCCGACAGCGCCGCCAGCACCGTCTCGCCACGGCCGACCAGCACCACGTTGAGCGGGTCGCCCTCGCTGGTGCCCTCCGAGTTCGTCGTGCAGCACGGCAGTTCGCGGAGCTTGGCGCGGAACTCGGCCAGTGACAGGTCCGGGTACTGGTCCACCTGCGAATAGAGCGCGCGCAGCGGTGACCGTTCGTAGTCGAAACCCTCGGTCGGCAGCAGCACGGCGAACCGCATCCGGACCTTGAGGCGGTGACCGGTCAGCTGCACGTCGACGAAGCGCCCGCCGCGCACGTGCGAGGCGTAGACGTAGCCCTCGCTGGTGTTGCCGGCCGCGTGGAACAGCGGCAGCGCACGGGCGCGCAGGTCGTCCTTGAGCCGGGCGCGTTGCTCGTCCGAAAGTCGTGCGCCCGCGACCAGCGCCGCCTCGTCGGCGGAGTAATAGTCCGCGTCCACGGCGATCGGCAGGAACCACAGGTCGGTGTAGGTGCCATTGGTGATGCGCAACCAGACCGGCTGGATCCCGTGCTCCGCGAAGTCGGCGCCGAACTGGGCCGCCACCTCCTCTTCGGTCGGGATCACCAGGTGCGCGGTCACGCCGTTACGCGTCTGCTCCTGCACCGACCCGGCGACCGACGGCGGTCCCCCTTCGTGGTCTTTCGCGGAGGGCAACCGGGCAAGCCGCCGGGTGTTTTCGTCTTGTGCTCGCAGAATTGAGAAATGCGGCAATGAGGAGAAATCGCCACATCACAACGGCGATGTAAATCGGATCGAGGCCATGAGCTGAAAAGGTGAATGTGGTGGGCCCGCTGGGATTCGAACCCAGGACCAAGGGATTATGAGTCCCCTGCACTAACCGCTGTGCTACAGGCCCGCCGCGGCGCGAATTCTACGCATTCAGGGCCTGCTCGGCACGCGACCAGGAATCTATTCAGTTGGCCCCCGTCACCCGGATCAGCTGCCCGTCGTCCTCGTCGGTGAGCAGGTACAGCGCGCCATCCGGCCCATTCACGACGGTGCGAATCCGCTTCCCGAGCGCATCGACGAACAACCGCTCTTCGTTCACGACCTTGCCGGCGCGCAGCTCGAGTCGCGCCAGTTCGCCCACCTTCAACCCGCCCACGAACACGTTGCCTTGCCATTCCGGAATCGCGGACCCGGTGTAGAACGCGAGCCCACTCGTCGCGATCGAAGGCACCCAGTAATGCACGGGCGATTCCAGGCCGGTCGCCTCGGTCTTGTCGCTGACGGGCTTGCCTGAATACTCCATCCCATACGTCACGAGCGGCCAGCCGTAGTTACGACCGCCGAGCGTGCGGTTCAGTTCGTCGCCGCCCTTCGGCCCGTGTTCGTCTGTCCAGAGTTCGCCGGTGGCGGGATCGAGGGCTGCACCCTGGACGTTGCGATGCCCGAAGGACCAGATCTCCGGCAGTGCGCCTGGCTGCTTGAGGAACGGGTTGTCCGCCGGTGCCTTGCCATCGCGGTCGATGCGCACGACCTTGCCGATGTGATTGTCGAGCAGCTGCACCTTGTCGCGGCCGGAGTTGCGATCTCCCAGCGTCACGAACAGGTTGCCGTCGCGTCCGAAGACCAGGCGCGAGCCGAAGTGGTGCCGGCTGGCCATCGCCGGCTGCTGCCGAAAAATGACTGTGACGTCGCCGAGTCCGCTGGCCCCGAGCTTCGCGCGGGCGACGCTCGTGCCATTCGTTCCCTCGCCGCGCGGTTCCGCGTACGAAAGGTAGATGCGCTGGTTGCGTGCGAAATCAGGATCGAGCGCGACGTCGAGCAGGCCGCCTTGCCCAACTGCATCCACGGCGGGCACTCCGGCCAGCGGCTCGCTGGCTTTGCCGTTGCGATCGACGACACGCAACCGGCCGGGGCGTTCGGTGACCAGCGCGCGGCCGTCCGGGAGAAAGGCGATACCCCAGGGGTGCTCGAGCCCGCTGGTGACGACCGTCAGCTGCACCCTGGCTTTCTGGGTAGCGACGACCTTGGCGTCGTCTAGGGCGCAGGCCACCCCGGCGCAGGCCAACAGTGCGATTGCACCCAGCGAGGCAACGACCGAGGCAGTGGCGACTTTCGCTCGGGGCAAGGAACGGAGCGGCCGCGACATGAAGAACTCCAGGCGGGGATGGCAGATGCGAGCATTTTCGCATCTCTGCGGCCTGCGGAGTCAGCCAAAGCACCGCACCGGCCTGAATCAGGAAACGCAGCCCGTCGCCAAACGGGCTGCGTGATGGCGTCCTGCCGCTCAGACCCTGGGGGCGGCCGCGTCGCGGGCGGCCTCCTTCGCCCTGAAGGCGGCGGCCTCCTGCCTGCCTTCGAAGAAGTAGTAGATCAGGAACGCGAGGCCAACTCCGGTCGGGATCAGGCCGAAGAACCGCACGTCCTCGCTCGCCACGGCGCCGAGCGCGAGGAACAGCGCGATGCCGATGAACAGCCAGATCATGCCGGTCAGCAGGTGACGCGGGCGCTTGAGGCTGTCCATCGAGTTGAGGAAGCTATCCGGCAGCGGCGCGAGTTCCATGCCACGCTCGATTCCCGCCATGCGCTCCTTGTGGTACGCATCGACGATGGCCCGGCGACGGCGATATTCGGTGATGCGCCAGACGATGGGGATTCCGAGCGACATGATGATCGCGGTGAGCGGGATGAATACGGCAACGACGTCTTCGTTCATGGGGCGGGCCTCCTGGGCTGTTGACGTTTGTATGCGCCAGCCCCCGCAAAGGTTGCACCGGTCCGTCTTGCAACCTTCCACCCTGGAGAGGCATATAAAGAGCCATGGACGAGGCAATCGAAGGTCATCTTGCGGCAGGCCGTCACGCCCGCGCCTTTGACCTGATCGTGCCTGAGTTCCGTAACCGTGTGTTTCGGCTGGCTTTTTCGATCCTTAAGGAACGTTCAGCCGCCGAAGATGCGGCCCAGGAGACGTTTGTCAGGGTCTGGAAGGCCCTCCCCGGCTTCGACGGACGGGCAGCCCTGGGCACGTGGATTTACGCCATCACGCGCAACACCTGCCTGATGGAGCTGCGCAAGCGCCGGCCAACCGTCTCGTTCGACGACCCGAACTCGAGCGAGGCGCAGCATGCTGCAGCGAGCATTGCCACCGGACCGGCCGACGACCCCGAACGCGACAACTTGCTGCGACTGGTGGAAACACTGCCCGACAACCAGCAGCAGGCGGTTCGATTGTTTTATCTCGAAGACCGTTCCTACGATGCCGTGGCCGAGGCGCTCGACATGCCGCTGGGGACGGTCAAGAATCTTCTGTTCCGGGCCCGCAAGCGCTTGATGGAGCTTGCCCAGCCCGAAGAGGTACAGGCCGCATGAACACCAATCATTACGCGCTGACGCCCGGGCCCTGTGCCGACCACGAGTTCGACCTCGTCGAACTGCACGAGGGCTCGCTCGAACCGGAACGCGCCTCACTTCTGCAGCACCACCTGAAACATTGCAGCCGTTGCCGTGACTACCGGGCAGCGCTCGGTGATTTCGATTCTGCGCTGGCACAAGCCCTACCCCGCCCTGCGCTATCGCCGGACTTCGACGCGCGCCTGCAGGCCCGCATCGCGGAGCTGCAGAAGGTACCGAATCGTACGGCGGCGCTCGCTGCGGCGGAGCGCGAGCACGACTGGATGCTGCAGAAGCTTGGGCGCGGGCTGAACTGGCGGACCGTGCTGAATGCAGCGGCGCTGGGATCGGTCGTCGGCGGCGGCGTCGTCGGACTGGATTCCGTGGCGCCAGGCCTGCTGCAATCACTCGGCCTCGTCGGACCCCACATGAGCGCGACCGTGACGCTCTCCATTGCACTCGCCGCGGTGTTTGGCGTGTGCGGCGCCGTGTTCGCGCGCGGACCGGCCGGCGGCTCGATGCTGCTCGCGGACTGAGCGCCCCGCGCGGCTACTGACGAGCTCGACGCGCGTCGCTCACGCGTTGTGGTCCTCGATGATCGAGTTGCCGCCATCGGCGACGATCAATTGACCGACGATGTATGAGGCGGCTGGAGACGCGAGGAACGCAATCAACGCCGCGATCTCTTCCGGGGCGCCCGAACGTCGTACTGGCGTGCGCAGTCCAGCTGCGGCTTCCCGCTCGGTCTGCGAGCCCGTCGCAATCCAGCCTGGCGCGACCGCATTCACGGTCACCCCGTGCGGCGCCGCCTCGAGCGCGATCGCGCGCGTGAAGCCGACCATGCCGGCCTTCGCCGCCGCATAGGCCGTATCCCCCGCTACTGCGGTCACGGCTCCGGTCGTCGACGACACGTTCACGATGCGGCCGTAGCCACGAGCCTTCATGCCGAGCAGGAACGCGCGCGTCACGAGGAATGCGGACGTCAGGTTGCGCTCGAGCGAGCGCTGCCAGTCACCGAGGTCGAGTCGCTCGAGGTGACCGGGTGCATCCATCTCGCCGAGGACCGCCATGCCAGCGTTGTTGACGAGCACGCTCACGTCGCCGAGCGCTTCCGCGTGCTCATGCAGTCGCTCGATGTCGGGCTCGCTGGTCAGGTCGGCCACGATCGCGTGGGCCTCGTGCCCTTCGGCGCGCAGTTGAGCCGCTCGATCCTTGATCCTGTCGGTGGTCGAGACGATCAGGATGCAGTGCCCGGCGCGAGCGAGCGCCCGTGCCGTGGCAAAGCCGATGCCGGTCGGACTGCCGGCCCCCGTGACGACGGCGACAGTGCGCGCTGTCACGGCGCCCGCCTCAGACCTTGCGGGCCCAGCCAAACGTGTCGGGTGCGGTGCCGTTCTGGATCGCGACCAGCGCGGCGCGCAGCTTCTGCGTCACCGGACCCACGTCGCCAGAGCCGACGCGGACGTCCGTGCCGTCGCTGCGCACCAGCGTGCCGACGCCGGCGAGCACGGCAGCCGTGCCGGAAAGCGCGGCCTCACCGGTCTTGACCCACTCCATCATCTCGGCAACGTCGAACACGCGTTCCTCGACCTTGAACCCCATCTGCCTCGCCATCGTCAGCAGCGAATCGCGCGTCACGCCGTGCAGGAAGGACGAGTCGAGGCTGCGCGTCAGGATGTGACCTTCGCGGATGAGCAGGAAGTTCGCGGCGCCGGTTTCCTGCACGGAGCCTTCCGGACAGAACAGCACCTGGTCGATCTGGTACTTTTCCTTGGCCGCGAGCGTCGGGCCCATGGCCGCGGCGTAGTTGCCGCCCGTCTTCACCATGCCGAGGTGCTCCGCGGTGCGGTGCTTCTGGTCCTCGACATAGATGCGCAGCGGCTTCATGCCGCCCGAGAAGTAGTCCCACACCGGGCTCGCCAGGACGATCAGCGTCGCTTCGTTCGACGGCTGCGACGCGGCACCGATGTTCGGCATCGTGCCGAACAGCACCGGCCGCATGTACAGCGCGCCCGGAGGCTCCGGCACCTGTGCACGATTGCGATCGATCGTCTGCAGGATCATGCGCTCGAGCTGCGCCTCGTCCGGCACCGGCAGCAGCAGCAGCTTCGCGCTCTGGCGCAGGCGCGCCATGTGCCGGTCCATGCGGAAGACGTGGATGCTGTCGTCCGCGTAGCGATAGGCCTTGAAGCCTTCGAAGCAGGTGCTGGCGTAGTGCAGCACGTGCGCGGCCGGGTGCATCGGGATCGGCGCGACCGGCACGAGCTTGTCGGCGCCCCACGCACCGTTGGCGTAGGTGGCGATGCTCATCTGGTCGGCGAGGACGGTGCCGAAGGCGGGACGCGCTTGGGGAGTCGTTGTCATTGAGTTGTTCTCGGGACGGGTCGGCGCTGTGAGGGCGTCAGTTTAACCGGGGATGAAGATCGTCGCCGGGTGCTCGAGCAGGTCCTTGAGCGCCAGGATCATGGCCGCGGCGTCGTAGCCATCCACGAAGCGGTGATCGAACGACGACGAAAGATTCATGATGCGACGAATGGCGATGGCGCCGTCCAGGACCACCGGACGGTCGATCGCCTTGTTGACGCCGATGATGCCCATCTCGGGCGCGTTGATGATCGGCGTCGAAACGATGCCGCCCATCCTGCCGAGGCTGGTGATCGTGATCGTCGAGCCGCTCAATTCCTCGCGCGAGGCCTTGCTGCCCTTGGCCGCGTCGGACACGCGGCGGATCTCGTCGGACAGGTCCCAGAGCGTGCGGGCTTCGGCGTGGCGCACGACCGGCACCTTGAGGCCATCGGTCGTCTGCGTCGCCACGCCCAGGTGCACCGGACGGTGACGGATCAGCACGTTGCGCTCGGCGTCGTAGTGCGCGTTGCACTGGGGAAACTCTTCGAGCACGCGCGCGAGCGCGGCGGCGAGGAACGGCAGGTAGGTGAGAGCCGGCGTTCCCTTCGGCGCCTTCGAGTTCAGGTGCGCGCGCAGCGACTCGAGCTCGGTGACGTCGACTTCCTCGACGTACGAGAAGTGCGGGATCGTGCGCGCCGCGTCCGTCATGCGTTGCGCGATGACGCGACGCACGCCGATGACCTTGACCTCTTCGACACCGGTGCGCTGCCGCAGCAGCGACGGCGCGGCTGCCGAGCCACCGTTCTTGCCGGCGGGCGCGGCGCCGCTCATCGCGGCAGCGAAATCCTTCGGCATGATGCGGCCGCTCGGACCGGAGCCCGCGACCTGCCGCAGGTCGATGCCCGCCTCGCGTGCTTTGCGGCGCGTGGCCGGCGACGCCTTGACGCGACCGCCAGCTCTCCCGCGTCAGCGGGAGAGGTCGGGCGCAGTCCGGGTGAGGGCTCTGCCTCTTTCACCTCTCCCGCCTGCGCGGGAGAGGTCGCGCGCGGCGCGTGGTGCGGGTCACTGTCTTGCGGGCCCTCACCCCCACCCTCTCCCGCCGCAGCGGGAGAGGGAGCCGGAACGACATCGTCATCGGCCGCTTCGGTCTCGAACACGACCAGCTCCGAGCCCACGCGCACCATGTCGCCCGGCTGCCCATTGATCGTCACGACCTTGCCGCTGACGGGCGCCGGCACTTCCACCGCCGCCTTGTCGGTCATGACCTCGGCCATGACCTGGTCTTCCTGCACCATGTCGCCGACCTTGATGTGCCACGCGACGACTTCGGCTTCGACGGTGCCTTCGCCGAGATCCGGCATCTTGAAGACGTAACGTGTCATGCGGCCTCCATCACGGCCTTCAGGGCCGCAGCCACGCGCAGTGGACCGGGGAAGTACTCCCATTCGAACGCGTGCGGATAGGGCGTGTCCCAGCCGGCGACGCGGCCGATCGGCGCCTCGAGGTCCCAGAAGCACTCTTCCTGGATCGTCGCCGAGAGCTCCGCGCCGAAACCGGAGAAGCGCGTCGCTTCGTGCGCGATCAGGCAGCGGCCGGTCTTCTTGACCGACGTGCAGATCGTGTCGGTGTCGAGCGGCACCATCGAACGCACGTCGATGATCTCCGCGTCGATGCCGAGCGCCTTCGCTGCGGCCTCGCAGACGTAGATCATGGTGCCGTACGCGACCATCGTGACCGCGCTGCCCTTGCGCACGATCTCGGCCTTGCCGATCGGCACGGTGTAGTAGCCGTCGGGCACCTCACCCTTCGGGTGCGTGCTCCACGGCACGGCCGGCTTGTTCGCGTCGCCGTCGAACGGGCCGTTGTAGAGCCGCTTCGGCTCGAAGAACACGACCGGGTCGTCGTCCTCGATCGACGCGATCAGCAGGCCCTTCGCATCGTACGGCGTCGACGGCATCACGACCTTGATGCCGCAGACGTGCGTGAAGATGCCTTCCGGGCTCTGGGAGTGCGTCTGGCCGCCACGGATGCCGCCACCGCACGGCGTGCGGATCGTGACCGGCGCCCAGAAGTCGCCGGCGCTGCGATACCGCAGTCGCGCGAGTTCCGAAAAGATCTGGTCGCACGCGGGGTAGATGTAATCCGCGAACTGCACTTCCGCCACCGGGCGCAAGCCGTTCACACCCATGCCGATGGCGGCGCCGACGATCGCACCTTCGGCGATCGGCGTGTCGAGCACGCGGTGCTCGCCGTACTTGCGCTGCAGGCCGTCGGTGACGCGGAACACGCCGCCGAAATAACCGACGTCCTCGCCGAGCACGACGACGTTCGGATCGCGCGCCAGCATGATGTCCATGGCGGAGTTGAGCGCCTGGATCATGTTCATCTGTGCCATGCTCAGACTCCCTGCTCCGTCGCGCAGCTGCTCGCGCTGCTTGCGCAGGTGCTCCGGCATTTCCTTGAACACGTCCTGGAACATCAGGTCGCGGTTGAGGCGCGGCCCGTCCGTGAGCGTTCCGTACTGCACGGCTTCCTTCCAGCTTTCGGTCACGTGCGCTTCCAGTTCCTGCGCCAGCGCCTTGTGCCGTTCTTCGGACCATTCGCCGAGCGCGATCAGGTGGTTCTTGAGTCGCAGCACCGGGTCGCCGAGCGGCCATTTCTCGTAATCGTCCTTCGGACGGTAGCGCGCAGGGTCGTCGCTCGTGGAGTGCGCCGCGCCGCGATAGGTGACGTGCTCGATCAGCGTCGGGCCTGCGCCGGTGCGCGCGCGCTCCGCCGCCCACTGCGTCACGGCATAGACGGCCAGGAAATCGTTGCCGTCGACACGGATGCCGGCCATGCCGTAACCCGGGCCGCGCGCTGCGAACGAACGCTGTTCGCCGCCCGCGAAACCCTGGAACGTCGAGATCGCCCACTGGTTGTTGACGATGTTGAGGATCACCGGCGCCATGTAGACGGAGGCGAACAGCATCGCGTGGTGGAAGTCGGCTTCGGCGCTCGAACCTTCGCCGATCCAGGACACCGCGATGTCGTCCTCGCCCTTGATCGCGGCGGCCATCGCCCAGCCCACGGCCTGCGGGAACTGCGTCGTCAGGTTGCCGGAGATCGAGAAGATGCGGCCTTCGGCCCAGTGGTACATGACCGGCAGCTGCCGGCCCTTGCACATGTCGCGCGTGTTCGAGAGCAGCTGGCACATCAGGTCGACCAGCGGTCGCCCGCGGACCACGTACAGTCCCTGGTTGCGATAGGCCGGGAACAGCATGTCCTTCGGCCGCAGCGCCATGCCCTGCGCGACCGATACCGCTTCCTCGCCGAGGCAGCGCATGTAGAACGACGTCTTGCCCTGGCGCTGCGCGCGTTGCATGCGATCGTCGAAGATGCGCGTGAGCAGCATGTGGCGCAGGCCGATCTGCAGGTCCTGCACTTCGAGGTGCGGATTCCACTGGCCCGACGGCGACGTGCGAGTCGTTGAGCACGCGGACGATGTCGATCGAGAGGTGGCCGATGTCGCGCACCCGTGCATTGACGTCGGGCCGCGGCTACGGCGCCGGCCGGCGACGTCTCGAGGTAGGTGAAATCCGGTTCTTCGCCGGGGCGGGAATGGTGTTGCGGGATGTGCAGGCGTGAGCGGCGGGCCATCGCTTCCTCGCTTAATACAGAGTGCGGTGAGACGGTTCGGCGCGGTAGATTACTGATGGTGACGTCGGGGTGCGGGCATTGTTGCACTGCGGTGCAGCAATGGAAATATTTATTTCAGGGAGCGCACTTTCATGGAAGAGACGTTACAGTCTCGTTTGGACAAGGTCGATCGACGGATTCTGGACCTGCTGCAGCGCGAGGGCGCGCTCTCGGTCGCCGAGGTTGCCTCGCGGACCGGACTTTCGACCACCACGTGCTGGCGCCGCATCCAGAGCATGGAGCAATCAGGCGTCATCAAAGGCCGCGTCGCACTGCTCGACCGGGCCGCGCTGGGCCTCGACGTCACCATCTTCGCGCACGTGAAGCTCTCGTCGCAGGGTCGCGATGCGATCGCCGCTTTCGCTGAAGCGATCCGCGAACGACCCGAGGTGCTCGACTGCTACACGACGATGGGCGAGTGGGACTTCATGCTGCGAGTGGTGACGCGCGACATCAAGGCCTACGAGGCGTTCTATCTGGACCACCTCTCGAAACTGCCCAACGTGCAGTCGATCAACTCGTCGGTGACGGTCACCGTGATCAAGGAAACGACCGTGCTGCCGATCGTCATCTGACGATCGAGCGCGCAGCGCTATGTCCGCTGGGTATTTCTCCGGCTTATGAGGGAGCGCACGCTGCACTAGCTTGAACGCATGCAGTCCGGTCTCCGGGAGACATGCCATGCGTTTCGTCGCGATCACCGCACTCGCCCTGACTTCCATTCCTGCCGCGCAATGACGCCGCACCCGCGGCGGGCGGCGCGTGGCAGACCGTTGCCTGACGTGGCGCCCGCGCCCGCCGACAATCCCACGACTCGCCGACAAGGTCGAACTCGGCAAGATGCTGTACTTCGACCCGCGGCTGTCATCGACGGGCACGGTGTCGTGTTTCTCGTGCCACAACGTGATGGAAGGCGGCGATGATCACCGGCCGACGTCGGTCGGCGTGCACGGCCACGTCGGTGGCCGCAACGCGCCCACGGTGTGGAACGCGGCGTTCCTCTCCAGCCAGTTCTGGGACGGCCGCGCGGCCACGCTCGAGGACCAGGCGAAGGGACCGCCCGCGAACGCAGATAGAGATGGGCATGCCCAATCTCGACGCGGTGATCGGCCGCGTGCGCAACATTCCGGGCTACAAGCCGTTCTTTGAACGCGCGTTCGGTGCCGGCGATGTCGTCACGATGGACAACGTCGGCGAAGGCGATCGCGGCTTATGAACGCACGCTGATCACGCCGCGCAGCGCCTACGATCGCTACGCCGCCGGCGATGCCAAGGCGCTCAACGCGCAGCAGATACGCGGCCTCGATACGTTCGCGCAAACGCGGCTGCACTGCCTGCCACCAGGGTCCGGCGTTCAGCGGTCCGCCGCTGCCGGCGGGCACGGCCTTTCCTAATGAAGTTCCCGACATTCCCCGACAGCCCGTATCGTCGCACGCTACGACTTCACGAGCGACACCGGCCGCGCGACAGTCGACGAAGGAACGACGGCGGACATGAACCTGTGGCGCGTCCCCGGACTTCGCAACCTCGAGTACACGGCACCGTACTTCCATAACGGCCAGGTGCACACCATCGCTGAGGCGGTGCGCGTCATGGCGAGCACGCAGCTGCAAAGACGCTGACGGACGCGGAGGTCGCTGACATCACGGCGTTCCTGCTCACGTTGTCGGGCCCGTTCCCGGTACAGCAGATGCCGCGCCTGCCGCCGACGCCGGGTGACCTGATCGACTGAGGCTGGCTGCCGGAGCGATCAGCCGCTGAGCCGCCGCCACAAGGCGCGACCGACGAGTCGGGCCTTGGTCGCGAAATCGAAGCGCTCGAGGTTGGTCTTGACGATGCCTTGCGTAAAGCGCGTGCGCTTCGAGTAATCGACGACCACGTCGACGAGCACCGGCTTGCGCTCACGACTGGCGCACGCCAGTGCATCGCGAATCACTCCGTCGATCTCGCCGTCGCTAGCGATGCGCAGGAACTTCGCGCCGTCGCCTGGGCGACGCCGGCGACGTCGAGCGGACCGAGCACCGTGCAGGTCTTGCGGTTATAGGGAATTTCCTGCGCCTGCGCGATCTGCGCCAGCTCGCCGTCGTTGAACACGAACACGACCAGCCCGAGTTCCTGCGCGGTCGCAGTCGCCAGCTCCATCGCGGTCATGCGGAAGGCGCCGTCGCCGACGATGCCGACCACGGGCAAGTCCGGTCGCGCGAGCCTGGCGCCGATGGTCGCCGGCACGCAGTAACCCATGCAGTTGAAGTCGGTTGGCGAGATCAACCCGCGTGCACGATGGATCGGCATCAGTTCGGCGGCCAGGAACGTGTGGTTGCCGTCGTCGAGCACGACGGTGGCGTCGTCAGGCAACTGCCGGCGCAGGCTGGCGAAGAACCGCGCGGGACTCACGCGGCCTTGCGTGTCGTGGCGCAGCCATTCCTCGAGATACGCCGCCTTCTGCGCGCGGATAGTGCCCTCGACCTGCGCGCGGCGCGCGGGAGCAGCGGCAACGGGCGTCTCTCCCAGGGCCTGCAGCAGAAGTTTCAGCACGGCCTTCGCATCGCCTTCGAGCGCAACGGCCGCGGGGTAGTTGGCGCTGAACACTGCGGGATTGATGTCGACGTGGATCAGGCTGGCCGGCGGCGTCCAGCCATAGCTGCCGGTCGCGATTTCAGCGAAGCGCGTGCCCACGGCCAGCATGCAGTCGGTTCCGGCGAACGATTCCTCGACCGCGGGCACGGCAGCGCGACCGAGGCAGAATCCGGCGTGCAGTGGATGATTCGCCGGAAAAGCGCTCAATCCCTGCAGCGTGGTCGAAACGGGCGTACCGAGTCTCTCCGCCAGCAACGCGACTTCGGGCGTGGCGTCGACCGCGCCCCAGCCGACGAAGAGCGTGGGCGACCTGGCGCTACGTAACATCTCCGCCGCAGCCGCAACCTGCTCCATCGTGCAGCGGACGGGAGCTGCTGCCGTCACGGGCGCGGCGACGGCGGGGCCTTCGTCACCCGTAAGCAGTTGCAGGTGCACGGGAATCTCGACGAACACCGGCCCTGGTTCACCGCTGGTAGCGACGCGCACCGCTTCGTAGATCGTGGCAATCACGTCAGCGTGCCTCTCGACCAGCCAGGTGCCCTTGGTGATGGGCTTCAGCAGCGCGTGCTGGTCCATGTCGTGCAGCTGGTACTTGCGACCAGTGTCACGGCGGACGCCGCCCGCAATCACCAGCAGCGGAATGCCGTCGAGAAAGGCTTCGCCGATTCCGCTCGCCGCGTGCGTAACGCCCGCAGCAGGCACGATGACGAGCGTGCCGAGGCTGGTTCCACTGCGGCTCACGGCGTCAGCCATGAACGCGGCCCCACCCTCGTGCGTCACCAGCACCGGCGTGATCGTCTCCGACTTCGCGAGTTCGTCGTAGATCTCGGTGTTGTGCACGCCGGGAATGCCGAACGTGTATTTCACGCCGACGTTTTCCAGGGCTTCGCGAAGCATCGCAGCTGCGGTGCGGCTCATGGCAGGCCTGCCTTCTGTGTGTGGTACGGCCGGGGGTTTCACGCGAATTGTAGGCCTGCCTCACCTGGGCAACCATCGGCCTTGACCCTGCCCCCCTGCGGGCACCATTCTGGCCCGATCGAGTGGCGCTGTGTCGGCGCGGGCCCGGGTCGCGAGGCGTGAGGAAACCCGAAGGATGGATGACGTGCGGTTTGCGGTGATCGGTGCCGGCATGGCGGGGCTGGCCTGCGCCCAGGAACTCGCGCGGGCCGATGCCAAGGTCACGGTGTTCGAGCGTTCACGTGGCCTCGGCGGGCGACTCGCCACGCGTCGCGTCGGGTCACTCGCGTTCGATCACGGCGCGCAGTTCATCACGACGCGCAGCCACCCTTTCAGCCGTTACGCGGAGACCGCGTTGCGAGCCGGCAAGCTCGATGCCTGGCGCCCGCGCATCATGGAAGACGAGCGCACGTGGCCCGCACCGATTGAGGACTGGTGGATCGGCCAGCCGGGCATGAGCGCACTGGTGCGGCCGCTGGCGCGCAATATCGAGATCCATGGCGGCATCGCCGTCCACGAACTGATCCCGAGCCAGCGCGGTTGGCAACTGCAGACCGACTCTGGCCGGCAGAACCTGACCTTTCGCGCCGTGGCGGTGGCAGTGCCGGCACCACAGGCACATTCACTGCTGGGTCCGCATGGCCGCTCGTTCAACCACATCGCCGACGTGCGGATGGCGCCCTGCTGGACTGGCATGTTCGCTTTCGATCCACCGATCGAGGTAGGCGCCGATGCACGGCGCTGGACCAAGGGACCGATCGTCTGGGCAGCGTGCAACTCGAGCAAGCCGGACCGTCCGCAGTTGCCGCAATGCTGGGTGTTGCACGCCTCATCCGGATGGTCACGCACGCACATCGATCTCGATGCAGCGGAGGCCGCGCATCTGCTGTTGCTGGCGTTCGAGGACAACCTCGGTTACAAGTTGCCCACGCCCGTGCATCAGGACGCGCACCGCTGGCGTCAGGCGCTGGTGGAGCAGCCGCTCGGCCTTTCGTGCCTGGTCGATGAAGAACTGAGCGCGGGGGCCTGCGGCGACTGGTGCATCGCGCCGCGTGTCGAAGCCGCATTCGAGAGCGGCCGCAGTCTTGCTCACTCGCTGCTGTCGATGGTCGGGCTTTCGGCGCGCATGGTCCGCCCCTGACGGCCGAACAGGCGCAACAGCACGCCGTCGCGCGAGAAGCCTTCGAAAATGCCCCAGAGCGCCAGCGCCAGCAGCACCGGAATGATCTCGTAGATCACCCGGTACATCAGCACGGCCGCGAGCAACTGCTCGGGCGGAACGTCGGGCAACAGCAGCAGCAGCATCGACTCGAGCACGCCGAGCCCCGCCGGGACGTGGCTCAACACGCCAGCGAGTACGCTGGCGAGGTATGCGCCGAGGAACGCGAGGAACGTGAGCCCCACCGACTCGGGCAGCAGCAGATACAGCACGGAGGACACGAGGAAGACATCGGCAAGTCCGACGAGGAGCTGCAACGCCGTCATCGCGGGCGTCGGCAGGTTGACCGACCAGCCCCCGAGCTTGACCGGCTTCTTGCGCAACAGGATCAGCAGGACGTACGCGGCGTCCTTGCACAGGCCGATGACGCCCAGCACGCGCAACCACTCGCTCGAGATGCGGAACATCGGCTCGAGCATCTCCGCCGCGGACACGAGCGAGACGTCGAGCAGCAGTCCGACGCAAAGCCCGTACGGCATGTTCGCAAGCAGCACCGTGGCGCCGACCTCCGTCGCCGAGAACCCGGCAGGCGTGTACATGCGATAGCGCAGCGCTCCGCCGCTCAGCATCGCCTGGCCGACGGCGTGCCCGAGTGGAAACGCGATGTAGGCCGTAAGCATCGGCTTGGCGCGGCCGATGCAGTGTTTGACATAACGGACCACGGCCACTTCGTAGAACGCGAGCACGGTGAACGCCGCGGCGGCACAGAGTCCGGCAAGCGCAAGTTTCGATGCGGGCACGGCCTGCATCTGCGTGAGCACGTCTGCAAAGCTGATCCGCTGGAACGTTCGCCACAGCACCCATCCGGCAAGCGCGGCAAGCAGCACGCTTACCAGCACGCCGGCGTACGTCTTGAAGCGGTTGCGGCGAGGATCGGACATCAAGGCTCTCGAGGCTCGACGGCCGGGGTATTCCCCACGAACCGGTCATTCAATTGCGAGTAATTCTCAATCATGTTTGCAACTATCTGCCAGTCCAGGACGAAACCTCCACGTCGATGCGCGGTCGAATACCCAAGCAGCATGCAGGCTGCGTAGAATTCCTGCGGTTGGTCGATTGTCCCCTCTCGAGGAGAAGTATCCAAATGTCCGAACAGAAGTTTCCGCGTCGCACGCTGCTGAAGGGTGCGCTCCTGGGCGTAGCGGCCGTACCGGTGTCCGCGCTGCTGGGCCGCACCGCAACTGCAGCGGGCGCCAAGGTCGATCCGAACGAACCGCAGGCCAAGTCATTGGGCTACGTCGCGGACGCGACCAAGGTCGACGCCAAGGCCAACCCGAATTACAAGGCGGGCCAGATGTGTGGCAACTGCCTGCAGGCACCGACGGCCAAGGCCGGCGACGCCGAAGTGGCGTGCAACATTTTCGCGGGCCGCCCGGTCGCGGCGAAGGGCTGGTGCAAGGTCTACGTCAAGAAGCCGTAACCGGCGCTTCGGAGCCTGGAACAGCGGCGCGATCGGGCAACCGGTCGCGCCGTTTTCGTTTCCGCCCGGTGCCGGGCTTCGTCGAACCACAGCGCCCCCCCTTGAAACGCCGCCGGCGGTTCGCATCTATGGCGGCACGTGGGATTGCAGTGGGCAGTCCCGGGCAGGAGTAAGCAACCATGCGTGTCATCAAGTGGGAACCTTTCCGTGACGTCGACGATGTGTTTGACCGCTTTTTCGCCGAAACGATGCGCCGCTTGCCGCGGCAGGCCGCGCAGTCGCCGCAAGCCGATGAGTGGGCACCACTCGCGGACGTGAGCGAGACCGACGGCGAGTACCTCATCAAGGCCGAGTTGCCTGAAGTCCGCAAGGAAGACGTCAGCATCACGGTGCAGGACGGCGTGCTCACGCTCGCCGGCGAGCGCAAGCAGGAGAAGCGCGAGGACCAGGAAAAGGCGCATCGCATCGAGCGTTTCTATGGCTCGTTCGCGCGTCGCTTCGCGCTGCCGGAGAACGCCGACGAGCAGGGCATCAGCGCCGAGAGCCGCGACGGGGTGATCGTCATCCACATCCCGAAGCAGCGCGTCGTCGAGCCGCAGCCGCGGCAGATCCAGATCCAGTAAGCCGTTGCGGCCCGCGGATTGCCGGGAAGGGCGCACAAGGCGCCCTTCCCTGCCGCGTGCTGATGGCTGCACGATCGACCGCGGTCACGCCTTATAATCCGTCGGCCACGATTTTCAGCCGACGACGAGGCACCGCGACGATGACGACCCCCATCCTGGCCAAGGGCACGGCCGACCTCTGCGACGATCATGGCGATCGCGTGCAGGTCTGCGAACCGGTCTTCCGCGCGTTTGGCGGCCGCGGCGCCTTTCACGGCCCGATCAGCACGGTTCGCTGCTTCGAAGACAATTCGCGGGTCAAGGAAGCAGTCGAAAGCCCGGGCGCAGGCCGCGTCCTGGTCGTCGACGGCGGCGGGTCGCGTCGGCACGCACTGCTGGGTGACAAGCTCGGCCTGGCGGCCGTCGGCAATGACTGGGCGGGGGTAATCATCCACGGGTGCATCCGCGATTCGGTCGAACTCGGCCGCATGGATCTCGGCATTCGCGCGCTCGGCACGATACCGTTGCGCAGCGACAAGCGCGGGGAAGGCGAGCGCGACGTGCCCGTGCGTTTCGCCGGCGTCACGTTCCGTCCGGGCGAGTTCGTCTATGCGGACGAAGACGGCATCATCGTCTCTGCCACCGCCCTGACTTGATCAACCCCCATTGAGCGACCGCCACCCCATGCCACGCACCGTTTACTGCCAGTACCTCAAGCGCGAAGCCGACGGTCTCGATCGCGTCCCGTACCCGGGCGATCTGGGCACGCGGATCTATGAAAACATCTCGGCCGAAGCGTGGCGCACGTGGGTCGGCCACCAGACGATGCTGATCAACGAGTACCGCCTGTCGACGATCGACCCGAAGGCACGCAAGTTCCTCGCCGAGGAAATGGAGAAGTTCCTGTTCGGCGGCGGTTCGGACAAGCCCGCGGAGTTCGTTGCACCCGAGCCGACGGAATGACCGCGGATCGCCTGGCGATGCGCTGCATCGCCACCGGCGCGCTGCTGATGCTCGCGGGCGTGATCCTCGGCGCGTTCGGTGCGCACGGGCTGCAGTCGCTGCTGACGCCGAAGCAACTGTCCAGCTACGTCACCGGCGTCACCTATCAGCAACTCCATTCCATGGGCCTCGTTCTCATCGGCGTCATTGCGCAGGTGACTCCGCCTTCGCCCTGGCTGAAGCGGGCTGCCGTGCTGTTCGTCATCGGCATCGTCCTCTTCTCGGGCTCCATTTATGCACTGACGTTTCGGCGCACCGCGCTGGCTCGGGATGCTTGCACCGGTCGGCGGCACGAGCTTCATGCTGGGCTGGGCAGCGGTGGCCGCGCATGCGTTGCGCTCGAGGGCCAACGCTTAGCCGGGCGACGACTCACCGTGGACGGCGAGCGCCCCTCGCGCAAGAACAGCACCGACGTCTTTCACGGGTGGTGCCGCTCCGCCGGTACCTTCCTCAGCAGCGTCGCGATCGGCTTCGGAATTCCGACCTCGGCCGGATGCTCGACGTCGTACCAGCGGTAGCGGTCGTCGTCTCGCAGCGACGGCGCCTTGCCTGCGCACTGCACGGCGAGCGGCTTCAACTCATAGTCGAAATGGCTGAATGCGTGATGCAGCGACTCGCCCTGCTGCGCTGGCGACGGTCCTGACAGGTGCTCGCGGCACCATTGCGACGCATGCTCTCGGGTCGGGAATTCCGGCAGGCCCCACAGGCCGCCCCAGATGCCGCTGGGCGGTCGTCGCTCCAGCAGCACCTTGCTGCCGCGACGTGCGAGCAGGACCCACGCCTCGCGCTGCGGGCGCGCCTTGCGCGGCTTCGGTGCGGGATACAGCCGCTGCGCATCATTGCGCCGGGCCTCGCATGCCGCGTTGACCGGACACAGCAGGCAGGCGGGGTTGGCCCGCGTGCAGATCGTCGCGCCGAGATCCATGATGGCCTGCGTGTAGTCGTCCACGCGCGCGTGCGGCGTGCACTCTTCCGCCAGCGCCCAGAGCCTGCGTTCCACCGACTTCTCGCCGGGAAACCCGTCGATCGCGAAGTGGCGCGCCAGCACGCGCCTGACGTTGCCGTCAAGGATCGGATGACGTTCGCCGCGGGACAACGCCAGGATCGCGCCGGCCGTCGAGCGCCCGATGCCGGGCAGCGCCATCACCTCGTCGAGCGTCGCCGGAAACTCACCACGGTGACGCTGCACGAGTATCTGGGCCGCGCGCTGCAGGTTGCGGGCGCGCGCGTAGTAGCCGAGGCCGGACCACAGGTGCAGCACTTCGTCGAGGCGGGCGGCAGCGAGATCGTGCACCTGCGGAAAGCGTGCAATGAAGCGTTCGTAGTAACCGGTGGCCGTGCCGACCTGCGTCTGCTGCAGCATGATCTCGGAGACCCAGACGCGGTACGGCGTGCGGTCTCGCTGCCACGGGAGGTCCTTGCGCCCTTCGGACTCGTACCAGGCGAGCAGTGCCGGTGCGAAGCGCAGGATGCGGGCACGCGTGGCGGCCCCTTCACCTGCCATTGGCTTCGCGCTCCACGCTCTTGAACATCCGCAGCGTCGAGTCCCGCAGTTCCCTGACCCCGGAACGCTGCGCGATGAATCCAGGCACCCAGAAGTCCGGCTCGAACTCGGCCTCGTAGCGCACCACCGTGCCGGCACCTTCCTGCTGCCAACTGGTTCGCGCGACGCCGCGACGAATGTCGCTGCGCTGCGGAATCACCTCGGCCAGCAGGCCGTCCGGCATCCGTGCGACGCGTTCCACTCGCTCCACCGTCCGGCAGAAAATGCCCGCGCAGGCATGGATCAGCGTGCGCATCAGCACGGCGCCATCCGGCTCGGATCCGAGCAGTTCCACGCGACGAATGCGGGGGTCCAGCCTGCCGAGGTTGGCATAGTCCTCGAGCACTGCAGCCACGGCGGTTACCGGCGCGGCGAGGAGGGCCTCGAAACGAATGCGGAAGGCCCTGTTGTCGTAGGACGCGTCGGCGCGCAGCACGTCGAATGCGTGCGTCGCAGGCGAGACCAGCCCGGCGCAGAGAACGCCGACCCGGACCCAAACGGGAGTGAATCGACGGTGCACGTCACGAACAGACGAGGGCGACGTCGCCCGCGCCGGCTCGGCAGCGATCCGGATAGCCGTACTGTTTCCAGTAGTCGACCAGGCCGATACGCTCGGCGAGCTGCGAGAAGCGGGGATCCTTGCGAAAGCCCGCGGCTTCGGGACCCCAGACGTTCATGACGCTCCAGTCGCGGGACCACGCCATGCGGTCGTGTGCAAGCGAATCATCGACGATCTGGAATGCGATGTCGTTCTGCCCCAGCTGTACGTAGGGCATCAACAGGTCCACCTGCTTCGCGACTTTCGGATCGACCGCACGCAGAGCCGCCACGACCGCCGGGCGCTTGGCTGGATTCGCGACCGCATCGACGAAGTCACCCACCTTCGATCTCAGCTCGGCGGGCAGGTGTTCCTGCGCTAGCAGCAGGCGCTTCGACTCATCCCATCTCCCGCGGCGCATCGCCACCGTGGCATCGATGCCCTCGTTCGCGCCGCTGCTGATCCCGAGCTCGCCAGCCAGCCTGGAGTAATTCAATGCCTGCTCGTCTTCACCGCGCAGCAGGTAGACGTTGGCGAGGTTGAAGGCAAGCACCGGCGCGCTCGGGTCGAGCTCATACGCTCGTCGCGCCTGCTCGAGCGCGGCGTCAAGACGGCCAACCTTCTGCAGCAGGATCGAGTACCACTGGTGTGGCGTGGGCTCGTTGGGCTCGAGCGAAATCGCGAAGAAGAAACCGGACTCGGCATCGAGCAGGTTGCCCCTTTCGGAGTTGATCTGCGCGAGCACGGCGTGCGCCTCGCCGATTTTCGGATCGAGCGCCAGCGCCTGCCGTGCCGACTGCTCTGCCAGCGGCAGGTACTTCTCCTCGTCGCCTGCTTCGCTGGTGTAACCGGGCAGCACGACATAGGCGGAGGCCAGTGCCGCGTGCGCGCGCGCGAATCCAGGATCGCGGGCGATCGCGGACTGGTACAACTCGATGGCACGCCTCAGGTTTTCCTCGCCGCGGCGCTTCCAGATTGCCCGTGCCTGCAGGTAAAACTCGTAGGCTTCGACATTCTGGGTGGGAGCCGTTTCACGCTGCGCGAGCTGCTGCTCCTTGGGCGCGAGTTCGATCTTCAGCTTGTCGACGATCGCCGTCGCGATCTCGTCCTGCACCGTGAAGATGTCTGCCATCCGGCGGTCGTAGGTTTCCGACCAGATGTGGAAGCCCGACTCCGTGTCGATCAGCTGCGCCGTAATGCGCACCTGGTCGCCTGACTGGCGCACGCTGCCCTCGAGCACGGTTTCAACGCCAAGTTCCTTGCCGACTTCGCGGATGTCGACGTTGCGGCCCTTGTAGGCGAAGGCAGAAGTGCGCGCAGCCACCTTGAGGCCCGGGCACGCGCGCCAGCAGGTTGAGCAGTTCTTCGGACATGCCGTCGCTGAAGTAGTCCTTGCTGGCGTCGCCGCTCAGGTTGGTGAACGGCAGGACGGCGATCGAACTGCGGTTGCCGGCGGCCTCGGCGCGGCCCATGCCTCGTTCATAGAGCAGGTACCCGAGCCCCGCCATGGCGATCAGAACTGCGACGCCGAACGCCGCCCGCGTGCGGAACTGCAGCTGCGGCGGCGCACCAGGCAGCGGTTCCGTTCGCTCGATGCCGGCCGGACTGACGTCAAAGATCCACGCGAGCACCATCGCGATCGGGAACCCGACCAGCAGGAAAATGACGAGGAAGGTCATGGCCCATTCGGGCACGTACAACGCGGGCAGCACGACGGAGGCAGACTCGGTGACCGCCCAGGCAACCGCGCCGTACGCGATGGCGACTTTGCCGACGCGACGGCGCTTGATTTCAGCGAGGAAAGCCATTGGTTGCCCGAATCGTCAGTCCCACCCTGGGCTAAGCCCCGTCCCGTGACGGGTCTCCTTGTTGAGACCACCACGGTGCGCAGACGTTCGCTCTGCGCACCATTGTCCACCAATCCGTGCCGGGCGCGTATCCCCGGGTGGCTACTTGCTGCACACGGCGACGTCGCCGCTCAAGGTCTTGATGCGCACGCGGGCGCTGCCGTTGCCTTCCTGGTGGCGCCATTCCTTGCCCGGGGCGTATTCGTCCGTGCGCACGGGCTTGGGTCCGAAGCAGGGGCGGATATCGCCGCTGAAGCTCGAGACGTCGTAGTCCGCGCCGGTCTTGCCGACCAGGTCGAGCCGCACGTCCCCGCTGATGCTTTCGATGTCGACGCGCGCGTCCGGCGCCAGCGAGCCCTGCAGCGTCAGGTTGCCGCTGGTCGATCGCAGGCGCGACCTGCTGGTTTCGACCGACACCCAGGGTGAAGTCGCCGCTCACGGTGCTGCCATTCACTTCACCGGCAAGCCTGGTGGCCGTGGCGTTGCCGCTGACGGTCGTGACCGACACCAGTCCCTTCTTGCCGGACCCGGAGATGGTCACGTCGCCGCTGACGGTACGGCATTCGAGGTCCTCGCCACTCGTCTCGGTGCGCATGTCCCCGCTCACCGACTGCAGCCGTTGCGTGCCGCGCACGGCCTGGACACCGATGTCGGCGCTCACGGTGTTGATCGAAACCAGCGAGCCGGCGGGTACCTTGACGATCAGGTCGGTGTCGTCGACGTTGTGGGACCGGTTGGGCAGGACCACCTTGATGCGGGTGATCTTGTCGGCCTTGGTGAATTCGAGTCGCTCCGTGCCCTTGCCGAGTTCGCCCGTGACTTCGACCTCGTTGCGGTCCCAGCCCGTCACCATGACCGACCCCGCGGTGTTCGAGATCTCGACGGTTCCGCCCGGATCCGCCTCCGTGCGCTTGTCGATGGGTGTACCCGCCAGCGCGGCCAGCGGCAGGGCCGCCACCAGCAGCGTGACGACTCGCGCAGCAGGCCGACGACGGCGGGCGTTGACAATGACGGTACTCATAACTGCATCCTCTTGCCTGTCGGCGACTCTCGCGTATTCACGGGCGCGTTCTCGAGACTGCTGGTCAACTGGCTGACGTTCGCCAGCACGGCCAGCTCGTCCTGGTACGTCTTGAGCAGCAGCTCTTCGAGCAGCGGGTCGCCCGGCTGTTCGGCAAGCGCTGCATTGATCTCGTCGGCGGCACGGCGCATTTCGCCGAGGTTGAACTCGAGCTTCGCCTGCGCGGCCGGCGGCAACGCGGCGACGCGACGGTCCAGCATCTGGGTCAGTTGACTGCGGGCCGCGACGTATTCCGGATCGAGACGACCCGCCGGACCGAACGCGGCCGGCATGGCGACCACCGCGCCCGCCGCTGAAATTCCGTTCGCCGGGGCGACTGGCGCGGCAGACTGCTGCACCGGACGACCCCTGTCCAGCAGGCTCGCGGTGAGCAGTGACGAGCCTGCGACAAGCACCACCGCGGCCGCGGCCTGCCAGAGCCAGGCGGGACGTCGCGTCGTGGACACAGCGGCCGGCGCGCGCTCATCGATCCGTGCCGCAATGTCCGGCCACAGGTCACGACCGGGCGCCACCTCGAGCGGCAACCCGCGGAGCCGCGCGTCGAGGCGAGCTGCGGCGTCATGCGGTGTTCGTTCATCCTGCGTCATGGTTCTACTCCGTTTCCCCGAGCCTGGCGCTCAACAGCGCGCGGGCCCGGTGCAACTGTGCCTTGCAGGTGCCGACGGCAATGCCGAGCAGCTGCGAGGCTTCCTCGTGCGAGTGGCCGTACACGCCCACCAGCACCAGCACGTGCCGCGCTCCCGGGGCAGCCCGGCGATGGCGGACTCGATGTCGCGGCTGCTGCCCGGATCGACCGTCGAGTGGTCGGCCAGGACTTCGGCGACCTCACGCTCGATCGAATCCCCGGCGCCGAGCGACTCACCCCGGCGTCGCGCCTGCTGCAGCACCTCGTTTACCGCGATCCGGTGCAGCCACGTCCCGAAAGCGCTGCGTGTCTCGAAGCGCGGCAGGTTCCGCCACGCCTGCACGAAGGCTTCCTGCGTGCAGTCCTCGGCCGTGGCGACGTTGCCGGTCATGCGCAGGCACAACCCGTGGATGCGAGCCGCATGCCGGCGATAGAGCTGCTCGAAGGCCACGGACGAACCGTCCGCCGCGGACGTGACCAGTCGGCGCTCTTCGGCCGCCTCGCGTGCGCGCTGCAGTTCATCGACGACCTCCCCGGCGTATGCCAAGACCCACCTCTCGCTGCTACCCGTCGCACCGCGCGACCGGGTACGGCATCCTACACATGCCGTCTGGCGGCCCGTGTCGTGCCCCTGTGACAGATCAGATGCGACACATGGCCAAAAGGTTTACCCGGGAGACTCCATGCCTGAAGCGGTCCGTATCGAAAGGAATGGCCCGGTCGGCACGGTGATCCTGCACCGTCCCGCCGTCCGTAACGCCGTCGATCCGACCACGGCTGGGGCGCTGGCCGAGGCGTTCCTGGCCCTGGACGCCGAGCCCGGAGTCCAATGCATGGTGCTGTGGGGTGCGGGCGGCACGTTCTGCGCCGGCGCCGACCTGCAGGCAGTCGCGCGCGGCTGGGATCCCGGATCGACTGCATCCTCCCACCGGCCAACCGGACGACGCCCTGGGCCCGATGGGCGTGTCACGCCTCGACCTGCAGAAACCCGTGATCGCCGCGATCGCCGGACATGCTGTCGCCGGCGGTCTCGAAATCGCGCTCTGGTGCGACCTCCGTGTCGCCGAGTCCGACGCGACTCTTGGCGTGTTCTGTCGCCGCTGGGGCGTCCCGCTGATCGACGGCGGAACCTTCCGCCTGCCACGCCTGATCGGCAGCGGTCGCGCAATGGACCTGATCCTCACCGGGCGGGGCGTGGGCGCCGAGGAAGCCCTGGCCATCGGCCTGGTGAATCGCGTGGTGCCACGCGGCGAATCACGATCCGCTGCAGAGGCGCTGGCACAGGAACTCGCGGCTTTCCCGCAGGCATGCCTGCGGGCGGATCGCGCTTCGAGTCGCGCGCAGTGGGAACTGTCGGACGAAGCCGCGCTCGCGCAGGAATTCGCACGCGGACTCGCGGTCCTGCGCAGCGGCGAATCCGCGCAGGGCGCCGCACGGTTCGTCGCAGGCGCAGGTCGCGGCGGCAAGCCCGCGACCTGAAGCGCGTCAGTTCGGCTGCGTGCCCTGCAGGTAATCGACGGCTGCGCCGAGGATCGTGCGCACCGCAACCGGCAGCGCGCCTTCATCCACGAAGAACAGCGGCGAATGATTGCTCGGCGCCGTGGCCGGGTCCTGCCCCTTCGGCGTGACGCCGACGAAGTAGAAGAACGCCGGCGCCTTCTGCCCGTAATACGCGAAATCTTCCGAACCGGTAACGAACGGCATGACCTTGACGTCGTTGCCGCCAGCCGCGCGCCGCAGCGAGGACACGGCCCGTGCGGTCAGCGCCGGATCGTTGACTACGACGGGATTCGGATCGCCGCCCAACTCGAACTCGGCGGTGGCGCCTGCCGCTGCTGCAGTGTCGCTCGAAATGCGCTTGATGCTCTCGATGACCTGCTCGCGCACTGCCGGGTCGAACGTGCGGAACGTGCCGACCATCTCGACCGACTCCGGGATGATGTTGTTGCGGATGCCGCCCTTGATCGCACCGACCGAGACGACGGCCGGGTATTCGGTGATGTTGACCTGGCGGCTGACGATCGTCTGCAACGCCATCACGATCTGCGAGGCGGTGACGATCGGGTCGACGCCACCCCAGGGGCGGGAGCCGTGCGTTTGCCGGCCCTTGACCACGAGCTTGAACCGATCAGAGGCCGCCATCAGCGAGCCTTCGCGGTAGCCGATCGCGCCGGTGTTCAACGCCGACCAGAGGTGCAGGCCGAACACGGCATCGGGCTTGCTGCCGGCAAACAGGCCTTCGTCCAGCATCAGGCTCGCACCGCCCCGTTCACCGTCGGGGGCGCCCTCTTCCGCGGGCTGGAAGATGAACATCACCGTGCCGGGAAGTTCGCTGCGCATGCCTGCGAGCACCTTGGCTGCCCCGAGCAGGATCGCCATGTGACCGTCGTGGCCGCACGCGTGCATCACGCCAACTTTCTCGCCGCGGTACTCCGAGGTTGCCGTGGACTTGAACGGCACGTCCACCTGCTCGGTGACGGGCAGCGCGTCCATGTCCGAACGCAGCGCGATCGTCGGGCCGGGCTGGCCGCCCTTGAGGATGCCGACGACGCCCGTGTGCGCGATGCCCGTCTGCACCTCGATCCCCATCTTGCGCAACTGTTCGGCCACGATCTTCGACGTGCGGAATTCCCGGTTGCTGAGTTCCGGGTTCTGGTGGAAATCGCGCCGCCAGGTGATCACCTGTGGCATCACTGCGGCGGTGGCGGCGTCGAGCGAGGCGTCCGTGACGGCCGCCTGCGCCGGGGCGGCGGCAGCCGCGACCAGCAACAACGACGCGAGGAACTGGCGATGGATCATGTTCAAGGTGCGGCCGGGTAGCGGTGAGACGAGGCGCGGGCAGCATACTGCACGGACCGCATCGACCGGGAGAACGAGATGCCTGCATTCGGCCGAGTCGATTGCGGCCCTTGCCGCACTGAGCCTGACCCTCATGAGCACCAGCGCCATTCCGCCGGCCCAGGGCCAATCGTATTCACCTGCGGTCGCCCGCTCGATCGCCAAGACCCAGAAGCCGCCGCTGCACGGCAAGCACTGGATGGCGATCACCGGCAAGCCGCTTGGAGCAACGGCAGGTGCCATGGTGTTCCAGCGTGGTGGCAATGCCGTCGACGCGGCCTGTGCCATGATCGCCGCGACTTCCACGATGTGGGACGTGCTGCAGCTGGGGCGGCGAGACGCAGGCTTTGATCTACGACCCGCGCACGAAGAAAGTGATCGCGATCAATGGGCTGGGCATGGCGCCCACCGGAGCGACAGCGGAGTTCTACAAGGGCAAGGGATTCAAGTACCCGCCCGCCTACGGCCCGCTGGCGGCCGTCACGCCGGGCACGCCCGGCGGCATCATCCTGATGCTGCAGGAGTACGGCACGCTCTCGCTGGCCGAAGTGCTGCAGCCGGCGATCGAACTCGCGGACGGCTACCCGATCGACGGCGAAACCGCCGAGCTGATCGAGCGCTGGAAGGACAAGCTCAAGGAATGGCCGTACTCGAAGCAGGTAATGCTGCCGCACCTCGGCTCGCCGCGCGAAGCGCCACGCGCAGGGGAAATCTTCCGCCAGCCTGATCTCGCAGCCACGCTGCGCAAGATGGTCGAAGCCGAGCAACAGGCCCTCGCGGCCGGCAAGTCCCGCAAGGACGCGCTGCAGGCAGCCTACGACCGCTTTTACCGGGGCGACATCGCGCAGGAGTTCGTGCGCGGCGTGCAGGAACAGGGCGGCCTGATCACGCTCGACGATCTCGCGAAGTGGAAGCCCCTCGTCGAGCAGCCGCTCAGCACGACCTACCGCGGCGTCGAGGTCTACAAGCTCGACGTCTGGACGCAGGGCCCGGCGCTGCTGCAGTCGCTGAACATCCTCGAGAACTTCGACGTGCGCGCAATGGGGTACAACAGCGCGACACTACGTCCATACGCTCTACCAGGCGATGAACCTCGCCTTCGCCGATCGCGACTTTTACTACGGCGACCCGTACTTCCCGCCCGCGGAGCCCACGCGGGGACTGCTGTCGAAGGAATATGCGAAGCAGCGTGCCGCGACGATCCGCACGGATCGCAACGACGCGAAACGCGGGGCCCGGCGATCCGTACCCGTTCCAGGGCGGCAGCAATCCGTATGCCGCCCAGCTGCAGCAGCAGCGCAAGGCCGCGCTCGACGCGCTGGACCAGGCCGAACTCACGGCCGGGCAACTGGCCGACTTCGAAGCGGGCTTCAAGAGCGGCACGACCACCGTGATGGCAGCCGATGCAAACGGTTGGCTGGTGTCGGTGACGCCGAGCGGCGGCTGGGTGCCGGCAACGATCGCTGGTCGCACCGGTATCGGACTGAGCCAGCGCATGCAGTCGTTCGTGCTCGATCCGGCGGAGAATCCCTTCAACGTGGTGACGCCGGGCAAGCGCCCGCGCGTCACGCTCACACCGAGCCTGGCCCTCAGGAACGGCAAGCCATGGCTCGCATTCGGCGTGCAGGGCGGCGACTCGCAGGACCAGAACCTGCTGCAGTTCTTCCTCAACGTGCAGGAGTTCGGCATGACGCCACAGGAAGCCGCCGAGGCCGCCAACTTCAACAGCTACCAGATGAAGGCCTCGTTCGACCAGCACGAGTCGCAGCCAGGGCGCATCGTGCTCAACTCGTCGATGCCGCAATGGGTCACCAGGGAGCTGATAGCGCGCGGCTACAAGCCGGAGTTCGAGGCACGCACCTCGGGCCCGATCAACGCGATCATGATCGACCCGGAGAACGGCACGTTCTGGGGCGGCTCGAGCAATCACGGCGAGGACTACGGCATCGGCTGGTAGCGGCTCGTGGCCACACGCCTGCCGCCCGTCGCGTTCCTGCAGGCGCTGCGCGTGCTGCTCGCGACGCCGCGACTCGACCCGCCACCGGGCGAATCGGGCCGTATCGGCGCAGACGACCCGGACGCGCTGCGGGTCATCGGCGTTGGCGATTCAATCATCGCCGGCACCGGAGTGCAGCAGCTGCGGGATTCGCTGACTGCCGCCTACGCTCGATTGCTGCATGCGCGCACGCAGCGTCCCGTCGAGTGGCAGGTCCGGGGCCGCAACGGCGCAACCTCCGCGTCCGTCCTGCGCGAACTGGTGCCGACGGCGCCCGAAGGTCACCTTTACCTGGTCTCGGTGGGCGTCAACGACGTGACGCGGCGCGTGACTGCGGCTGCATTCGGTCGCAATGTTGCGGGTATCCACGAACGGCTGCGGGAAAAAGCGCCCGCGTCGGCCTTCCTGTTCGCCGGTGTGCCGCCGCTCGAACGCTTCCCCGCCCTGCCCGCGCCGCTCAACTCGCTCCTGGGCGCCCAGGCTCGCCTCCTGCAGCAGGCCGCGGCCGACGCCCTCGCGGGGCGACCGCGAACCTACTGCCACTTCTTCCCGGATTCCGTACAGCCCGGTGATTTCGCGGGCGACGGGTTTCATCCGGCCGAATCCGCCGTGTTGGCGTGGGCCGGCGAACTGCTGGCACTGACGGCTCAGGACGAGGTGGCGAGCTGTTCGCGGTGATAGAGCCGCGCCGCGATGAACCAGACGATGGCCGCCACCGCAAATGACGCACCGAGGCTGACAACCCAGTCGAGCGCGCGGATCTGTTCCGAACGCAGCACGCGCAGGATCATCTGGTTCTGGCCGAGGAATGGCACCGCCAGCATCCAGAGCTGCGTCCTGACCGGCGCGACCATCAGCACCAGCGTCGGGATCATCGGCAGGAACATCAGCAACGGCAGGTAACCCTGCGCCTCGCGGTAGCTGCGCGCGAACGCGGCCAGCGCGGTGAGCACGGTCGCGCCGAGCAGCACGATCGGCAGGATGATCAGGAACAGTTGCACCAGACCGGCGGGCCCGAGCTCGAAGGACGCGTCCATGCCGCGCGACGGCACGATGGCGAACACCAGGCGGTACGCGACGAGCGTGACGGCGATCGACAGCAGCGAGAACACGGCCGTTGCAAGAATCTTCGCACCGATGATCGACTCGCGCGAGACGGGTGTCGCGAGCAGTGGCTCGAGCGACTGCCGCTCGCGCTCGCCTGCGGTTGCATCGATCGCCAGCTGCATGCCACCGATGAATGCCAGCAGCAGCAGCAGGTACGGCAGAACCTGTTGCGACAGGTCGAACCGCGCCTCGGGCGTGGCCACGTCGCGCGTGCCGATCTGCAACGGGTTGGCGACCGCCGGGTGAATGCCGCGGGCGACCAGCCGCAGCGTACCGACCGTGCTGCCATAACCGTCGAGCAGGCCACCCAGTCGCGACACGGTCGCGCCGGAAGCCAGTGGACGCGAGCTGTCGAAGATCACCTCGACGCTCGCGGGCCGGCCGGCACGCCAGTCATCACCGTACTTTTCGTCGATGCGCAGGACGACGTCGTGCTCCTGCGTGCGTACGGCCGCGTCGGCATCCGTGGCGCGGGCAGCTACCTTCACGTTGTGCGATTGCAGCCACGCGACGAGGTTCGGCGCACGCTCCGCGCCGATCACCGGCAACTCCAGCGGTCCCTCGAGCTGCCGGGCCTGCTTGCGTGCGCTGAGCGCGTTGGTGCCCGCCAGCACCAGCGGAATCGCGATCGGAATCACGACGAACGCGACCAGCATCATGCGGCGGTCGCGGAACGCATCGAGCAACTCCTTGCGCAGGACGATCCACAGCGCCCTCATGCGAACAAGCCCTCGTCCGAGCCGATCGCCCTGACGAAGGCGTCCTCGAGATTGGCGCAACCGGTCGCCTCGCGGAGTTCGTCCGCGGTGCCGTCGGCCACGACACGCCCGTGCGCAATGACGACGATCCGGTCACAGAGCCGCGCGACCTCCTGCATGATGTGGCTCGAAAGCAGGACGCAGCGGCCTTGCGCACGCTGCTCGAGCAGAAAGGTGCGCAGCGAGCGCGTGGTCATCACGTCGAGGCCGTTGGTCGGCTCGTCGAGCAGCACGTTGCGCGGAGCGTGCACCAGTGCGCGCGCGATCGCAGTCTTGGTGCGCTGCCCCTGCGAGAAACCCTCGGCACGACGGTCGATGAAGTCGCGCATGTCGAGTGCCGCCACCAGTCGCTCGGTGCGCTCTGCGATGAGGTGATTGTCGAGGCCCTGCAGCGCGCCGAAGTACGCGATGTTCTCGCGCGCGGTCAATCGCTTGTAGATGCCACGCGCGTCCGGCAGCACGCCGAGGCGCTCGCGCACACGGGTCGGCTCGATGGCCGCATCGAGGCCGTCCACGAGCACGCGGCCCGAATCGGGCGACATCAGCGTGTAGAGCATCCGTAAGGTGGTGGTCTTGCCTGCGCCGTTGGGGCCCAGCAAACCCGGTGATCTGCCCGTCGGCCGCATCGAAACTGACGCCATCGACGGCCTGGACCCGGCCGGCGCGGGTCTGAAAGCTCTTGCGCAGTCCTTCGACGCGAATCATGCGCGCACCGTCGAGCCCATCACGGATCCCAGCCGTACGAGCCACCGAACGGCGGCGAGTACTGCAACTGGTCCAGGCATGTGCCATCGAGCGCCCGCGCGTCGGCTGCCGCAATGAACTCCGCGGCGAGCCGCGGCCCGCAACCCACGCCCATCACGCTGTGACCCTGGCCGCGAAAGACGAAATGCCGCGAATTGGGCAGCTGCCGCTGGACTTCGTCGCCGTACCGCGGCGGCGTCACCGGATCGAGCTCGCCGGACAGCAACAGCACCGGCTTGTCTGACTTCACGGCATCGTGGAAATCTTTCGGCGTCGCGCCATGCGGCCAGACTGCGCATTGCGCCAGCGTGTATTCGACGAATTCGGTGCCGAGTACGGTGCCGGCGTCCGCCGGATCGACTCGCATGCCGGGCGCATCCTCGGCGCACATGACGGACAGCTGCAGCGGCACGTAGATCTGCTCGCCGATCAGCTGCTCCATCATGCGCGACTGAGCCATCAGGTTCTCGAACTGGCCGCCGGCGGCTTCGGCGAGCAGCATCGGCAGCATGCCGAACAACTGCGGTGCGTAGGAATAGAAGCGCACGACCGATGCGAGCGAGACAGCGGTGAGCTCGTCCTGACGCAGCTCGTTGGTGAGCGGGTCGCGATAGGTGACTTGCTGCGGCTGCTCGTGCAGCTGCTGCAGCAGTTGGTGGAGACGCGCTCGTGGCGAACCAAAGCGCCTGGTGCATTCGGCATCCGCGGCGCAGCGTGCGAACTGGGCTTCGATGGCCGCCTCGAGGTTCTTTGCATGCTCATTGCCAAGGGCGAGGCTCGGTGGCACGACGGAGTCGAGCACGACCGTTCGCGTCGACGCGGGATGGCGGCGCAGGTATTCGAGCGCGACGCGCGTGCCGTACGAGGCCCCGACCAGGTTGAACTGTGCGACGCCCAGCGCACGGCGCACGTCCTCGAGGTCGGCGATGTACGCGCTGGTCGTATAGGCGCGGACATCGACGTTCGGCCCGAGTTCCTGCAGGCAGGCGGCTGTCAGCCGGCGCGCCTCGTCGACGCCTGCCGAGTCAAGCAATTGCAGCGCCTCGTCGTTCAGCGTCCCGGGACATTCCAGTGGGTTCGACTTGCCGACACCGCGCTGATCCACGAGCAGGACGTGGCGGTGGCGCAGGATGTCGCGGAACGCCGGGTAGACAGTTGGAAAGGCTTCGAGGGCGGACTGGCCCGGTCCACCCGCCAGCAGGACGACCGGATCCCCTGCCGGGGACTTCGCGGTACTCGGCACCCAGGCGATCGCGAGCTCGATCTTGCGGCCGTTCGCGCTGGACCGGTCTTCCGCAACCTGCAGCGTGGCGCAGCGCGCCGCCACGGTCTGCGCCTGCCCGGCCTGCGACAGCGTGCAGGGCGAGAACGCCAGGCTCCCGTACGCCAAGGTGACCGGTGCCGGTGGCGCGCCCGCCCGTGCAACCACGGCGCCTGCCAGGGCCACGAGGGCCAAGAGCACAGAACGGATGGGCTGCAATGACTGCATGTTGAACCTGACTGTCCGTAGCGCCGCGCAACGTACACGTCGCCGGGGGTCTTCGCCACTCGATTGGGCTAGGATGCACCCATGCGTGCTTCGATGCCCCCCGCCACGCGGGTCCTGCTGTTCATCAACGTCGCCGTTTTCGCAGTCCAGTATCTCACTGGTGACCTGCTGCTGCGGCCGTTCGCCCTGTGGCCGCCGGCCTCGGCCCAGTTTCCGGGCGCACCGTCGTTCCAGGTCTGGCAGTTGCTGACGTACGGCTTCCTGCACGGCGGCCTCACTCACCTGTTTTTCAACATGTTCGCGCTGTACATGTTCGGCAGCGAAATCGAACGCCTGCTCGGCAGCCGGCGCTATGTCACCTACTACGTCGTCTGCGTGGTCGGCGCGGCGCTGGCGCAGCTGCTGGTGCTCAGCAACATGGACCTGCGCCCCATCCCCACGGTGGGCGCCTCCGGCGGCGTGTTCGGCCTGTTGCTGGCGTTCGGCATGGCCTACCCGCAGCGGCGCATCATGCTGCTGTTCCCGCCGATTCCGATGCCGGCATGGCTGTTCGTCACGCTCTATGGCCTGCTCGAGTTGTATCTGGGCGTCACCGGGTCGGGCCAGGGTGTGGCGCATTTCGCCCACCTGGGAGGCATGGTGGCGGGTTTCGTGCTGCTGCTGCGTTGGCGCCGCCAGCCCCGGCCGCGCTGAGAAGAAGGAGAGTGACCATGGCCGTGCATCCGAAGTCGACACCACGCCGAATCAAGCCTCGCATGGCAGCCACCGGCAGGAATAGCGACGCGCCCTTGCTTGAGCGCAACAAGGTCAGCCGGGACTCGGCCGAGGAAGCCGTGCGCACGCTGCTGCGCTGGGCCGGTGAAGACCCCGGGCGCGAGGGCCTGCTCGACACCCCGCAGCGTGTCGTCGACGCCTACACGGACTGGTTTTCGGGCTACGGAATCGACCCGAAGGACTACCTGCGCCGCACGTTCGAGGAAACCGCGGGCTATGACGAGATGGTCGTCCTGCGCGACATCGAGTTCGAATCGCACTGCGAGCACCACATGGCGCCGATCATCGGCCGGGCCCACGTGGGTTACCTGCCCACCGGCAAGGTCGTGGGCATCAGCAAGCTGGCTCGCGTCGTGGACGTCTTTGCCCGTCGTTTCCAGGTGCAGGAAAAGATGACGGCCGAGATCGCCCGCTGCATCAACGACGTGCTGCGGCCGCAGGGCGTCGGCGTGGTGATAGAGGCAGTCCACGAGTGCATGACCACGCGCGGCATCCACAAGCGCGGCGTGTCGATGATCACCTCGAAGATGCTGGGCTCGTTCCGGTCCGATGCCCGGACCCGCAACGAGTTCCTGACCTTCATCGACATCCGCGACCGCCGCTGATCCCCGGCCGGCCCCGACGGGCCGTCAGCTGCAGCAACCGCGCAGCCCGCGCCGGGCGCAAGACTGGCTCGAATTGCGCCAGTGCGGCATATTGTCGCGCCCGGATCGGATTCGCTCCGACAGTGCCCGGGTCGGCGCCGGAACCCCTGCGCCAGGACCACAGAGCGCCGGGAGCGTCTCGTGCCTGAACTTTCCACCGTGCACCATCCGCTGTACCAGCTGCGCCGGACGCCGTTCCACGCGCGCACGTCCCAGTTGTGCCTGCCGCACAACTGGCGGCGCTGGGGCGGGTGCATTGCAGTCGGCTCCTACGACCTCGGCCTCGACCGCGAGTACTGGGCGATCCGCAACCACGCAGCGCTGATCGACATCTCGCCGTTGATCAAGTACGAGATCACCGGACGCGATGCCGCACGCCTGCTGCACCGGCTGACCCCGCGTGACATCCACAAGATGCAGGTCGGGCAGGTCTATTACACCGGTTGGTGCGACGACGACGGCAAGCTGCTCGATGACGGCACCGTCACGCGGATCGGCGAGCAGAGCTTCCGGCTCACCGCGGCCGAACCGCAGTTCCGCTGGCTCTCGATGAACGCCGTCGGCATGCAGGTGCAGGTCACCGAACTGACCGAGCAGATGGCGGCACTGAGCCTGCAGGGGCCGAAGTCGCGCACGATCCTGAATCTCGCGTGCGAGCAACCGGTCGATTCGCTCAAGTATTTCCGCATGGCCTTCAACCGCATCGCGGGCAAGGCAGTCTCGGTCTCGCGCACCGGGTACACCGGCGATCTCGGCTACGAGATCTGGATGGACGCTGCGGATGCGCTCGTGATCTGGGACGCGCTGATGGCCGCGGGTCACGATTACGGCATCACGCCCACCGGCATCCTTGCGATGGACATGGCGCGCGTCGAAGCGGGCCTGTTCATGCTCGACGTCGATTACACACCCGCAAGCCACGCCTGGATTCCCGGGCCAGCGCTCGTCGCCCTATGAAATGGGCCTCGGCTGGACGGTGAACCTCGACAAGCAGGGCTACTTCGTCGGTCGTCGCGCGCTGGAGCGCGAGCACCGCGAAGGTTCGTCGTGGAAGATGGTTGGCCTCGAAATCGATTGGGAAGGCCTCGAACGCGAATACGCCGCGGTCGGCATGCCCCCGCAGGTTCCGGCCGCGGCCGTGCGCGGCAGCATCCCCGTGTACGCAGGCCCGCGGCAGGTCGGATATGCCTCGACCAGCACCTGGTCACCGGTGCTGAAGAAGTACATCGCGCTGGTGCATCTGCAACAGCCGTTCTACGCACCGGGCACGAAGGTCGAGATCGAAGTCACGGTGGAACACCACCGCCGCAAGGCGCCGGCGACGGTCGTCGCCCTGCCGTTCTACGACCCCGAGTGGAAGAAGAAATAACCGTCGTGGCCACCAATACTTTTGATGCAATCGTCGTCGGCGCCGGCCACAACGGCATGATCGCGGCCGCGTACCTCGCGCGCGCCGGCAAGAAAGTGGTCGTCCTCGAACGCCGTGAGATCGTGGGCGGCGCAGCCGTCACCGAGGAAATCTTCCCGGGCTACCGCTTCAGCGAGTTCTCCTACGTGGTGAGCCTGCTGCGGCCCGAGATCATCCGCGACCTGGAGCTGCCGCGGCACGGGCTCAAGATCCTGCCGCTGCCGAGCACGGTCACACCGCTGGATAACGGCGACTACCTTGCCGGCTGGGATGATCACGACCTGACCCGCCGCGAGATTCATCGTCATTCCCCGAAGGATGCCGAGGCCTACGACGAGTATTCGCGCGTCATGGCACGCGCCGCCAAGGCCATCAAGCCGATCATCGGCCTGGTGCCGCCGGATCCGTCGTCGCTCAGCTGGCGCGACATGAAGGGCCTGCTCAAGCTGGGCCAGTACGCGCGCAGCCTGAGCGAGCACGAGATCTATCGCATCGCGAAGCTCGTGACGCAGTCGTCGGCCGACCTGCTCGAGGAATGGTTCGAGCTCGATCCGCTCAAGGGCACCAAGGCCGCGAGCGGCATCATCGGCACCTACCTGGGTCCGCGCTCGCCGGGCACCGCCTACGTACTGCTGCACCATTACATGGGCGAAATCGACGGCGCCTTCCGCGCCTGGGGTTTCGCCAAGAACGGCACCGGCGGGGTGACGGCGGCGATCGCGTCCTCGGCCCGCGCGCTCGGCGTCGAGATCCGCACCAATGCGGCGGTGGACAAGGTCATCGTCCGTGGCGGCCGCGCCGCAGGCGTCGCGCTCGCGAACGGTGACGAACTCACGGCCAGGGTGGTGATGTCGGCCGCCGACCCGAAGCGCAGCTTTCCTGCAGTTCGTCGACCAGCAGCATTTCCCGGACGAGTTCGTGCAGGCGATCCGCAGCTTCCGCGTGCGCGGGTCGTCGGGCAAGGTCAACATCGCGCTCTCCGGGCTGCCGGACTTCACCTGCCTGCCGGGCGAAGGCCCGCTGCACCGTGGCGCGATCTCGATCAGCCCGAGCATCGAGTACGTCGAGCGCGCCTACGACGATGCCAAGTACGGCAACTTCTCGCGCCAGCCGTACATGGACATCATCATTCCGTCGATGATCGACCGCGACATGGCGCCGCCGGGACACCACGTGATGTCGTGCTTCGTCCAGTACGCGCCGTACGACGTGGAAGGCGGCTGGGACGACGCGAAGAAGGCCGCATTCGGCGAGACGGTGATCTCGACGATCGAGAAATACGCGCCGAACATCCGCAAGGTGATCGTCGGCAAGCAGGTGATCACGCCGCAGGACATCGAGCGCATCGCCGGCATCACGGGCGGCAACATCTTCCACGGCGAATTGCTGCTGCATCAGCTGTTCTTCATGCGCCCGGCCCCGCAATGGGCCGATTTCCGCACGCCGCTGCCGGGTTACTACTTCGGCGCCGCGGGCGCGCATCCGGGCGGCGGTGTGATGGGCGCGGCCGGCAAGATGGCCGCGAACGAGATTCTCAAGGACTGGCAGTAGGCGCACGATGACGAACCCGGACATCCTGATCGTCGGCGCGGGCCACAACGGCCTGGTCGCTGCTGCCTACCTCGCGCAGGCCGGCAGAAAGGTACTCGTGCTGGAGCAGCGTGCAACGGCGGGCGGCCAACTGGCCGGCGCCACGCTCGCATCGGGCGCCGCGGTGCCCGGCCTGCATCCGGCGGGCCAGCTGCGGCCCGCGATCGTCAGGGAACTCGACCTGGCACGGCACGGACTCGCGACCAACGGGACGGACGCGGTGTACGTCGCGGCGCTGCCGGACGGCGGCTCGCTGCGACTGGCTGTCCAACGCGCACGATACGGCGACCCTCGAAGCCATCCGACGGCTCTCGCCGCGAGATGCCGCGCGCTGGCCCGAGTTCGTCGCGTTCATGAACCGGGCGTCCGCGTTCCTGGACGCCGCGTATTCGACGACGATGCCGCGTCTGCCGAAGATCGGGCTGCGCTCGGACGGCCTGCCGCTCGCCTCGCTCGCACTGAAGCTGCGGCGCATGGGTGGCAAGGACATGTTCCGCGTGATGCGCAGCCTGTCGATGTCGGCCGTCGAGTTCACCGAGGAGTGGTTCGAATCCGAGCCGCTCAGTGCAGCCATCGCCGGCGTCGCCATCCACGGCGTGACGCTGGGCGCGATGTCCGCGGGCACGGGTTTCACCCTGATCCACAACTGGCTCAACCGCGGCGGCCTCGCGCATCGCACGGTCACCGGCGGACCGCAGTCACTGACGGATGCGCTGCTGCAGGCGGTGCGTGCGAACGGCGGCGAAGTCCGCACCGGCGCCGACGTCGCGCAGATCCTGGTCGAGCACCAGCGCGTGCGCGGAGTTCGCCTCGCGTCGGGCGAGGAGATCAAGGCATCGACGGTCGTGTCATCGGCCGATCCCCGCCGCACGCTGCTCGGCCTGGTGGGAGCGCCGGAACTTCCACCCGAGTTCGTGTGGCAGACACAGTCGATCCGCATGCGCGGCTCCGTGGCGAAGCTGTTCGTGCAGACGGACGGCCACCACGGCCTGCCCGAGGGCACGATCGCGGTTGCGCCGACCCTCAAGTACCTGGAGCGCGCTTACGACTCGACGAAGTACGGCGAGATGTCCCGCGAACCCGTACCTGGAAGTGACGACGTCGGGCGCCGAGGTGGCGATTCATTTCCAGTTCGCGACCTGCGCGCTGCGCAATGGCGACTGGAATTCGATGCGTCCGGAGCTCGAGAAGAGTGCGATCGACACGCTTGCGGCTCACTACCCGTCGTTCAAGGGCTCGGTGCAGGGACTGCAGTCCGTGACTCCTGTCGATCTCGAGCAGTCGTGGGGCCTGACCGAGGGTGACCTCAATCACGGCCAGCTCATCCTCGACCAGATCTTCTTCATGCGGCCGCTGCCTGGCTGGTCCAATCACCGCACGCCGGTGGACGGGCTGTACCTGTGCGGCTCGGGCATGCACGGTGGCGGCGGCATCAGCGGCACGCCAGGACGCAACGCGGCGCGCATGCTGCTCAGGGGCTAGACCGGCCTGACCTGTAACCCGGCGAGCGCCGGTGGCGGGCGTCAGTCCCCCGCGGCATACACGGAACGCAAGCGTTCATGGAAGTGCCACAGGCCCGCCTCGCGACCCGGGCACAGCCTGCCCGCCTGGTAATGGCCGGACGCCAGGCCTTGCTGGACGCGCTCACAGATATCCACGTCCTCTTCCTGGATCGCATTGGTGAACGCGCGATCGTTCTCGATCCGCGCGTACGCCTGGTCGTTGGGGGCGTAGAACCACTCGAACTCGACACGGCACCGCCCCGGACCAAGCGGCAGTACGCGGTTGGTCTGCAACCGCCCGGGCATCACGTTCAGCATGACGTTGGGATAGATGAAGTAGTAGTACGCCTGGCCGGCACCGTATACGTCGTCGCCCCCCTGCAGCGGGGAGTGCTGCAGCGAGTACCACTCGAACAGTTCGACGTCGTAGTTGCGGTAGTCGACGACTTTTGCCAGCGCCGGATGGATCAGCGGGACGTGATACCCCTCGAGGTAGTTGTCGACGTACACCTTCCAGTTGCACTCGACGTCCCACGCGTCGCGCCGCACGAACTGCATCGCGCTGAGATCGACCGGAGCGATGCGCTCGGTGATGCCCGAATAGACGCGATCGAAGTGCGGCACGTCGTCGTCCAGCGCGACGAAAACGAGGCCCTGCCACTCCCGCACGCGAAACTGGGGCAGCCGGACGTCCGTCACCCGGAAATCCCGCGCATCCTGCATTTCAGGCGCAGCGACCAGCTGGCCTGCCTGGTTGTAGAGCCAGCCGTGGTACTTGCAGCGCAGGCTGCCGAGGCCCTTGCCGCTGCAGAGCACCAGTGGTCCCGCACGATGGCGGCAGACGTTGGCAAAAGCGCGGAGGGCTCGGTCGGCCGCTCGCAGCAGAACGACCGGTGCTCCCGCAACGTTCACCAGCAGATGATCCCCTGGCTCGGCCAGTTCAGCGCGGTGTGCGACCAGCTGCCACGAGGCTCCGAAGACCCTGCGACGCTCCAGCGCGAACGTCGCTTCGCCGAAGTAGTACGCGGGGTCGAGTGCTCGTGACTGGTCGAGACCCGGCGGCCGTTCGCTTGCCTTCAACGTGCCCATCGCTGGTCCCCTGCAGGTGTCCTACTTGCGGCTCCGTGCCGTCCCGCATCAGGTGCTGCACGTTCCAGTCGAGCAGGCGCTCGAGCCGATCCTGCAGGTAGCTCGGCACTTCCAGCTCGTGATTCTCGCCCGGATATACGACGAGCTGCGCCGGCACGCCGAGCGAGCGCAACGCCTGGTACATCTGCTCCGAACCATTGCACGGAACGTTGAAATCGTCCTCCGCGCAATAGAACAACGTCGGCGTCCTGATCCTGTCGGCATGCAGGAACGGATAGCTGACGCGGTCCCACGCCTCGCGATGCGCCCACGGTGTGCCGAGTTCGAGCTCGTATTCGCGTACGTACATGTCGTGGCCGTACAGTGCCATGAAGTTCGACGCACCGGCACCGCTGACCGCCGCCTTGAAACGCGTGTCGCTCGCGATCACGTAGTTGGTGAGGATGCCGCCGTAGCTGCGACCGCCGACGCCGAGCCGATCCGGATCCGCGATGCCCGCCGCGACGACGTGATCGACCGCAGCCAGCACGTCCTGCAGGTCCTTGTTGCCCCAGTCGGCGTAGATCGCGCGCGCGAAATCGAAGCCCCGGCCCGAACTGCCGCGTGGATTGGCCGCGACGACGACGAACCCCTGCGCGGCATAGGCCTGCCAGTCCGGCATGAACTCGTGGCTGAACTGGTACACCGGTCCGCCGTGGATGCGCAGGATCGTGGGATAGCGGCGCCCCGGCACGTAGTCCGGAGGCTTGACGACGAATCCGTCGATCGGGGTGCCGTCCCTGCTCTTGAACGTTACGTCATCGAAGCGGACCAGTTTCTTCAACGCCAGCCACTCGTTGTGCGAGCCGAGCGGCCGCAACGTGCCCTTCTCCACCGCTGCTAGCTCGTAGGGCGTCACGTCGTCGCCGCCCAGCACCACGATGCGTCCCTGCTTCGACACGGCGAAGCCGGCGTCATAGCGTGGCCCCGTCGTGAGCGGCGTGACCCTGCCGGACGCGACGTCAATGCGCGACAGGTTGGTGACGCGGCTTTGCTCGACCAGCGCCAGCACGCTCCTGCCGTCCGGCGTCCAGCGCGGCTGCGTGAACCAGCGGTCGATCGGCGCGGGCATGCTCACCTTGCCGGTGGCCGCGTCGATGACTGCGAGCTGCATCGGGGCGTAGTAGAGCCACTTCTCCGCGCCGCCCTGCAGGAACGCGATGCGGCGTCCGTCCGGCGACCACTGCGGGCGCAGTCCCGCGAGCGAATCGCTGTCGGCGCCGTCGAGCTCAGCGAGCGGCTGCTCGATCGCACCGGCGCGTGGCTCGATCAGGTGCAGCGACACCCGCGAGTGCCGATCCGCCTCCACGCCACGGCGCGTGACGTAGACCAGCCGGCGTCCGTCCGGCGACCACGATGGAAACGTCTCGTCATGTGCGCCGGAGGTGAGCTGCGCCGTCTGTCTGCTCGCCACGTCATACAGGTACAGGTGCGAGCGGCGCGCACCGAGATAGCCGTCGATGTCCTGCTTGAAGTGAAAGCGGTCGGTCACGATCGGCGGCGGGTTCCTGGGCTGCGGCGTGCCGGCGGGACGCTCGGGATCCATCGCGACCAGCGCGAGCCGCCGGCTGTCTGGCGACCATTCGAAGTCAGCGACACCGCCCGGCAGGTTGGTGAGCGCTCGTGCCTCACCGCCGCCGGCCGGCATGGCCCACACCTGCGTGCGCGCATCGTCGTCGCCACGGTCCGAGAGGAACGCAAGCCAGCGCCCATCGGGTGACCAGGCCGGCGCCCACTCGTCCTTCCTGGGCGTGTTCGTGAGCTGGGTACGGTCACGGCCGTCGTAACCGACGCGCCAGAGGTCCGCTTGCTTTGCGTCCCTGGCGAGGTTCGTCACGGTGACGGCGTACACGACGGACTCGCCGTCCGGGGCAAATGCAGGTTCGCCGACCTCAGCCAGTCGCGCCAGGTCCGCAGGCACGAAACGGTCGGCAGCAAGATCGGCGGCCCCTGCGGCGACCGCAGACGCCAGCAGCAGGAAGCCGACAAGTCCCCTGAAGGAATTGGGCATGGAGTCTCGCCAGGATCACGCCGACACCGGCGCCATCGCGCAATCCTAGCGAATACGCGAAACTGCCGCCCCTACTTTGCCTCGCGCAGGAGATCGGCATGGCCAGGAAACGCCCGTCGCGCAACGGCGGCACCGTCGTGATGCTGGAGCACCGCTCGAAGATCCTGGCGGACAATCCGCTGGGCGATCCCGCCTATCGCACGCTCGGCGTGTGGCTGCCGCACGAATACGACAGCGGCGCCACGCACGGTCGCGGCCGGCGGTTTCCGGTGCTGTATGACCTCGTCGGCTTCACGGGCACGGGCATTGCCCACCTCAACTGGAAGCCCTTCAGCGAAAACGTGGCCGAACGCGCAGCGCGGCTGGTGCACGAGCGGCGCATGGGCCCCGCGATCATCGTGTTTCCGGACTGCTTCACGTCGCTCGGTGGCAACCAGTACGTGAACTCTTCGGCCATCGGCAGCTACGCGGACTTCCTGCTCGACGAAGTCATCCCGCTCGTCGACAGGGAGTTCCGCACGCTGGCCTCGCGCGATCACCGGGGCTGCTTCGGCAAGTCGTCGGGCGGCTACGGCGCGATGATCCATGGCATGAAGTACGCCTCGCACTGGGGCGCAATCGCCAACCATTCGGGCGATGCCTGTTTCGATTTCATTTACCGCGCCGACTGGCCGAACACACTGAACGAGCTCGGCCGGTTCCGCCGCCCGCCGCGCAAGGAAGGGCGCTACGCAAACCGGGTCGATTCAGTCGAAGACCGCAAGCTGGCGCAGGGATTCGACGATGGCCGCGTGCGACGGTTCCTCGAGGCGATGTGGAAGCAGCCCAAGCACACGCTGGGCGAAGGCCACGCCCTGATGAATGTGTGCATGGCGGCCACCTACGATCCCGACCCGGCCGCGCCCAACGGCTTCCGCCTGCCCTTTCACCTGGAGACCGGGGAGATCCTGCCCGAGCGCTGGCGGCGCTGGTTGCGGCACGACCCGGTCCGGCTCGTCGCCAGGTACGCCGATAACCTGCGGCGGCTCAAGGGAATCTACGTCGACTGCGGCTGGCGCGACCAGTACCACATCCATTACGGCTCCCGGCAATTGTCCCGTGCCCTTGAAAAGGCGCGCGTCGCGCACCACTACGAGGAGTTCGACGACACCCACTCGGACATCGACTACCGCATGGACGTGAGCCTGCCGTTTCTCTACCGCGCCCTGCGGCCCTGACCGCGGCCGGCCCGACCGTGAGCAGTCCGCCGCCGATCACGCCGCTACCCGAGCTGCCGGTCGAGATCTATCGCTCGCACTGGCGGCCTGCGTGCGAAGAGCGGGCCTTCATGCTGCATGCGGTCGGCATCGGTTCGCAGGTCGTGCCCAACGGCGAGCTCTGGAGTCTCGTCGTGCTGCCGCAGTCGGCGGCAGCGGCAATCAACCACTTGCGCGGCTACGAGCGCGAGAACCCACCGAAGCGGCGCGTGCTGGCGCGGCCGGAGCAGATGCATCCCCGCGCCTGGATCGGGCCGCTCGTGTACGTGCTCGTCATGGTGCTGGTCGCGTGGCTCGCCGGTCACCGTGCCTTCGCCACCAACTGGCTCGCCGCCGGTGTGCTGGATACGGCCGTGGTGCGCGGTGGTGAATACTGGCGGACGGTGACGGCGCTGACGCTGCACTTCGACGTCGCGCACCTCCTCAGCAACCTGGGGTTTGGGGCTTTCTTCGGCTGGCTCGCCTCGCAACTGCTCGGCCCGGGCGTCGCCTTCGGCGGTGCGGTCGCCGCGGCCACCCTCGCCAACGCGCTGAATGCTTCGGTGCAACCTGCCAATCACGTTTCCGCCGGCGCCTCGACCATGGTGTTCTCGATGCTCGGCCTGCTCGCTGCGTACGCGTGGCGACGCCGGGCGGATGCGGGCGAACGCGGGGCCTATCGCTGGTCACCATTGATTGCGGGCGTGTTCCTGCTCGGATTCACCGGCGTGGGCGGCGAAAACACGGACGTCCTGGCACACCTCACCGGCTTCATCACGGGCGCGGCCACAGGCTGGTGGCTCGGTCGTTTGCCCACGATTCCCGGGCCACGCGTGCAGTGGCTGGCGGGGATCGGCGCGCTGGCCGGCATCGCAGGCGCCTGGTGGGCAGCCATGGCACTGGACGCATAAGCGCCGGGGTCAGGTATGCTCCGCGGCCGGCTTCCAACCGCGGCAAACCGACGATGGCCCTGCAGCAACTGACCGCAGAACAGGTCCGCACCTGGACCCTCGAACAGAAAGACCGCTGGTGGTTCACCAACGTCTACCGCGGCGACATGGCGCAGCTCACGCTGCGCTCGGCCATCACCGGGTTCCTGCTCGGCGGCCTGCTGAGCGCCACCAACCTGTACGTTGGCGCCAAGACCGGTTGGACGCTGGGTGTCGGCCTGACTTCGGTCATCCTCGCGTTTGCGATCTACCGCGCATTCGCGCAGCTCGGCGCACGCGACATGACGATCCTCGAGAACAACTGCGTGCAGTCGATCGCGACCGCGGCCGGCTACATGACGATGCCGCTGACCTCTGGCCTGGCCGCCTACATGTGGGCCACCAACCAGGTCCTGCCGGTGTGGCAGATCCTGGTGTTCAACATCGTGCTGTCATGTCTCGGCGTGCTGGTCGCGTTTCCGATGAAGCGTCGCTTCATCAACGACGAACAGCATCCTTTCCCCGAAGGACGCGCCTGCGGCGTCGTGCTCGACGCCCTGTATCACGGTGCCGAGGCCACACGGGGCATGCTCCGCGCCAAGTCACTGGCCGTCGCGGCGGCAATCGCCGGCCTGACGAGCTTCGTCGCCGGCGAAAGCTACATGAAGCTGATCCAGGAAAGGTGGCTGGGTCTCGGCTCGTCCTGGCATCTGCCGGTCAGGCTCGATGGCTGGTACTACGCGCTGGTCGAGCGCGGCATCGCCCCGCTGCCGAAGCTCGCCGGCGTGGACATCCGTCAGCTCGCACTTACTCCATCGCTCGATTTCGCGATGATCGGCGCCGGCGGCCTGATGGGAATCCGCGTGGCGGCGAGCCTGCTGCTCGGCGCACTGCTCAATTTCGTCCTGGTCGTGCCGATCATGATCTCGGCCGGGCGAAATCCAGCCGCGCGCGGGCTCGATCGAGGCGGGCACCGCGATTTTCGGACGCGCGCACATCCTCAACAGCTGGGCGCTCTGGTACGGCATCACGATGATGGTGGTGGCGTCGCTGGTCGCGCTGTTCGCGAAACCGGAAATCTTCGTCGCCGCATTCAGGAGCCTGCGGCGGAGCAAGGACACGCGCCGCAAAGGAAGACCTGCTGCGTGACATCGAACTGCCGCTGGTCGTCTCGTGGATCGGCGTGCCGGTGATCGGCGCGGTCGGCGTCTGGATGCTGCATGCCTGGTTCGGCGTGAACTGGGTGCTGGGCGCGCTCGCGCTGCCGATGATCCTCGTGCTGGCACTGATCGCCGCGAGCAGCACGGCGCTGACCGGCATCACGCCGTCAGGATCGCTGTCCAAGATTCCGCAGTTCACCTTCGGCGCACTCGACGCGAGAACACCGGCGCCCAACCTGATGACGGCCGTGATGTCGTCGGAGGTGGCCAGCAACGCCTCGAACCTGCTGATGGACATCAAGCCGGGTTACATGCTCGGCGCCAAGCCGAGGCAGCAGGCGATCGGTCATGTCATCGGCATCGTCGCGGGCGCGCTCGCGGCCACGCCATTGTTCTTCGTGCTGTTCGGACTCGCCGACTTTGACCCGGCCGCCGGCAAGTCCGTGGCCGACACGATGGTCAGCGACAAGTTCGCGTTTCCCGGCGCGGTGCAATGGAAAGGTGTCTCCGACCTCGTCGCAGCCGTCTTCGGCGGTCCCGAGGCCGGCGGCCTGCTCACGACATCGATCGTCTGGTCGATTGCCATCGCCGGTTTTGCGGCGCTGGTGATGGAAGTGTTGCGCATCCGCACGAACAACCGGCTCCCGCTCTCCCCGCTCGCGATCGGTCTCGGCGTCGTGCTGCCTCCAGACTCGTCGTTCATGATGTTCTGCGGCGCGGCGGCCTTCTGGTACGCGGCCCGCAGGCTCAAGTCGAAGCAGGGCACTCGCGCGCACGAGATCTGGGTCGAATCGCAGGAGCCGATCTGCGCAGGCCTGATCGCCGGCGCCGCGCTCGTCGGCATCGGCGACATCCTGGTCAAGGTGTTCGTGCTGTCCTGACCGCGAGCCCTTCGATCCGGGGGGAGTCGCCGAGGTCCGCGAACGGAACGACGGCCGGCGTTGATCCGGGCTGCTGGCTCCTGCGAATGGGCCATCGATCCCCGAGGGTTCCCTTCATGTTCGAATCGTTCGCAGCGGGCGGCAACGTCCTGGTCCAGGGTGCCAGCCGCGGCATCGGCCTCGAGTTCGTGCGGCAGTGTCTCGCCGAATCCCGGGTCGGCCACGTCGTCGCCACTTGCCGTTCACCAGCCGACGCCACCGACCTGGCGGCACTGGCCGCCGGCGCCGCAGCTCGCCTCACCGTGCTTCCCCTCGATGTGACGAACGAAGCGTCGATTGCCGCGGCCGCCGCGGCAATCTGCGCTACAGTCCCCCGCCTGCACCTCGTCGTCAACTGCGCCGGCGTTCTGCACGACGACGCCGGCGGCTTGCGCCCGGAGAAGCGACTGGCAGACGTGCGACCCGAGTCGCTCGCACTGGCGTTCGCCGTCAATGCGATTGGTCCGCTGCTCGTGGCGCGGTACTTCGAGCCGTCGCTGGCGCATGCGGACCGCGCCGTGTTTGCGAGTCTGTCGGCACGCGTCGGCAGCATCGAAGACAACCGTCTCGGCGGCTGGTACGCCTACCGCGCATCCAAGGCGGCCCAGAACATGTACACGCGGACACTCGCGGTCGAGTGGGCACGTAGCCGCCGCAACGTCATCTGCGTGGCTTTGCACCCCGGCACGACGGACACCAACCTGTCGCGGCCCTTCCAAGGCAACGTGCCAGAGGGCAAGCTGTTCGGCGTGGAACGCGCCGTCTCGCAACTGCTGGAAGCTGATCGATCGGGTGCGACCGGCCGACACGGGTCAGTTCTTTGCATGGGACGGTGAACGCATCCCGTGGTGACCGGAATAGCTCCGACTGCTGCACCTGAGACGCTGCCGATCCTGCATCGGGACGAGCGACTCGTGGTGGTCGACAAGCCGTCGGGACTGCTGGTGCACCGCTCGCCGATCGACCGGCATGAAACCCGGTTCGCGCTGCAGATCCTGCGCGACCAGCTCGGACAGCGTGTTTACACGATCCACCGCCTCGACAAGGGCACGTCCGGGGCGTTGGCGTTCGCGCTGAACCCTGACACTGCCCGCGAGTACGGCGCGATCTTTGCCGGGCGCAGCGTCATCAAGACGTATGTCGCGCTGGTGCGCGGCTGGCCAGCCGTGGAGGGCACCATCGATCGGCCGCTCGCCGCGGTCGAAGACGAGCGCATCGGCCCGCAGTCGACCGAACCCAGGGATTCGCAAACGGCATTCCGGCGCGTCGCGACCTTCGAATTGCCGGTGTGTGTCGATCGCTACCCCACCTCGCGTTACGCACTGGTCGAACTCAACCCGCACACCGGGCGTCGGCACCAGTTGCGTCGCCACCTCACCGGCGCGTCGCATCCGATCGTGGGCGATTCGACCTACGGCAAGGGGAGGCACAACCGCCTGTTTCGCGAGTTGTTCGGTGTGCAGCGACTGCTGCTCGCATGCACACGACTCGAATTCACGCCGCCTGAAAGCAAGACGGCGCTTCGAATCGAAGCGCCGCTGGCTGTCGAGTTCGCGGCGCTGCTCACCCGGCTGGGGACGCAGTACGCCGCCGCGCCGGTCAGCTCATCTTCGCCTTGACCTTCACCGTCAGCGCGGCGATTTCGCCGCGACGCCCCTTGTCCGCCACTTCGCGGCCCGGACGCGGCGCAGCCTTGCCGGCCCTGCCGAGGTACTGCAGTGATTCCGCGTAGCGGCCCTCCTCGAACAGGTATTCCGCGTAGAAGTAGTTCGAGTCGATGCCATTCGGGTTCAGCTTGAGCGCCTTCTGCAGCAGCTTTCCGGCCTTTTCGTCGTCACCGAAGCCGACCGGGAAGCCGGGCACCTTGTAGTACAGGGCGCCGAGACTGGTATAGGCGGAACCGTCGAGAGCGTTCGGATCGAGCTTCAGCGCGGCCTCGAGGTTGCCCCGCGCTTCCTTGCACAGCGAGAGCGCGCCGAGCCCGCCCTTCGCGCCCGCGTAGCTGCTCTCGATGATGCCCTCCCAGATCAGCGCCTCGGGGCGCGCCGGATTCTCGTGCGTGAAATTCTCGGCCCGCTTTTCCAGCGCCTCGAACGCCTTGGCTCGCTCGTCACCCGCTGGAGTCTCGTAGTTCACCCTGGCCCAGGCCTGCTGGATCGACAGCAGCGCGGCATCGAAGGCAGGGTCGGCAGGCGTTGCTGCGAGCAGCGGCCCGGCGAGCAGGCTCGCGCAGACGAATACGACGTTACGTACGTGCTTCATGGTTTCTCCTCAGGACTGCGTGACACGCTCAGCGACGGCGGCCGCAGCGTGACGACGGATGACGGGAAGCTGCTTGCGGAGCGAGCCGTCGACGACTCCTGGCAGCAGCGCGTTGATGCGGACGAACAGCTTTTCGGGCCAGCCGAAGACGGCGCCGGTCTTGCCGGCCTCGAGCATGGCACAGGCAGCTGCCGCCACCTGGGCGGGTGGATCCACTGCAACCTTCAACTCGACGTTCATGCGGTCGACGGCCGACGCGTTCATGCCGGTCTTCGTCGCGCGCGGCGCGAAGTAGTGCACGCCGATCTTCGAATCGGCCAGCTCGCGTCGCAGTGCCTCGGTGAAGCCACGCAGCGCGAACTTGGTGGCGGAGTACGCGGTGAAGCCCGGATAGCCGAGGCTGCCGAACACCGAACCGATATTGAGGATCGCAGCCATCGGTTGCGAGCGCAGCTGCGGCAGCAGCGCCCGCGTGAGCTGCATGGGCGCGATGGCGTTGATCGCGAACAGCCGCTCGATCGCTGCATCGTCGAGTTCGTCGAGCGTGCCGAAATCGCCGAGACCCGCGTTGTTCAGCAGCACGTTTATGCCGCTGCCGCCCCAGCGGCTCGCTGCTTCGACCACGCGCGCGCGCCCGTCGGCTGTCGCAAGATCGGCCGCACACCAGTCGACGCGCGCCGAGCGGCCGCCGAGTTCCTGGGCGGCGCTTTCGAGCGTCCGCGCATTCCGGCCGACGAGCAGCACGCTCGCACCACGCCCGTGCAGTTCATGCGCCAGCGCGCGGCCGATGCCACCGCTGGCGCCGGTGATCAATACCCGCATCGCCGTGGCTTTCATGCGCTGAGCCTCACCGGGGCGGCGTTTCGCTTCGCGGCGACGTCGTCCTCGAGGCTCCGGAACAGGTTGCCGTAGAGCCAGAACACGGCCTTCGCGCAACGGATGACCGCCTCGCGATCGGCTGCGTCCGTCAGGCGGCCGAGAATGCCCTCGAGATCGCCGACGTGTTCCTGGTCCAGCTCACCATGACTGCGCAGGTAGCTGAACGCCTGCGTCGGCAGCTGCAGCGTCGACTTGATGCGGTCGGCGGCGTTGAGCGCCAGCGCGACACTGGTCCCTTCGAGCACGAACACCATGCCGAAGAAGCCGAGCGGGTTGCGACGCTGGATCGTGTCGTATGCGTACGCGACCATGCATTCCGTCGCGAGCGAGGGGTGCGAGGCTGCCGCAGCGGCGCGGTCGCCGCCCGCGTGTTCGATGTCGTTGAGGATCCACTGCTCGTGGCCCCTCTCCTCGTCGAGATAGTGCAGGATCGATTCCTGGAGCCACGCGTGGCGCGCGGGGATGCGCGCGCCGACGGCCATCATCAGCGGCACCGTGTGACGCACGTGATGGTAGGCCTGCGTCAGGAACTCGACGTACAGCTCGCGGGTGACGTCGCCGGCGAGCGCGCGCTGGATCGCGGGCGCCGCCAGCAGGTAGTTGCGGTCGGCGACCGTGTCGCGCTGCAGTTGTTCGTACAGGTGCATCGATGGGTTCCGGATATGGGTCAGGACGCGAGTTCTGCGCGATAGAGATCGTCGAGCAACCCGCGGAGACGTGTATGGATTTCCTGGCGGCGCAGGCGGCCGTTCGCCGTCAGCGTGCCGTCCGCAAAACTGAAAGGATGGGGGGCACGCGCCCAGTGGCGCACCTGCGCATAGTTCGGCAGCGCCGCGTTGGCAGCGTCGATGGCAGCTTCGACGGCAGCGTCGGGCGCTTCCTGCAGCGATGCCCCGACCAGGGCGACGGCGTACGGCCGTGACTCACCGTAGACCAGCACGGGCCGCCCCGCGAGGCGCTGCGAGATCTCGCACTCGACCCATTCCGGCGACACGTTGCGGCCAAAGCCGGTGATGAACCGATTGCCGATGCGGCCGTGCAGCTGCAGGTAGCCGTCGGCATCGAGAACACCAAGGTCACCGGTCGCGATTTCATCGAGCGGCGCACGCGGCGGATCACCGAGGTAGCCGAGCATCGTATTGCCGGCAACGTGCACCTGCCCTGCAGCATCGACACGTACGCGCACATGTGGCAACGGACGACCGACGGTTCCGGCACGGCGTGATGCGGGCGTGTTCAGGCACACGACCGACGCGCATTCGCTGAGGCCGTAACCTTCATAGACAGGGATGCCGACGGCGTCGGCCCGCGCGAGCAACTCGCGCGAGACCTTCGCACCGCCGACGGCGACGAACTGCAGCGAGGCCGGCGCCTGCCAGCCACGTTCGGCCGCGACAACCAGCACCTGCAGCAGTTCCGGCACGAGGATCAGGCTGTTGGGTCGCTCGCGCGACAATGTCCCGAGCAACCGGGCCGCATCCAGGCCGCCATAGCTCATGCCCGTGACCGAGCTCGGCGGCAGGACGCAGGTCGCGCCACGCAGCAGGGGCGCGTACAGGCCCGCGACGTTTTCGAGCAACGTCGCGAGCGGCAGGATGCAGAGGTGGCGTTCGATCGAGAGTTCGCGTGTGGCGCCTGCCACCGACCCCGCGATGGCCTCGAGCGCCGGGCCCGAGAGGCACACCCCCTTCGGGTTCGAGGTGCTGCCCGAGGTGTAGGTGATCTTGCGCGTGCCCACGGGCGCAACGGTCCGGCTCGCGAGGTCGAGCTGCCGGCGGAACCGGTGCAGACCAGACACGGGCGAGGTGTCATCCAGTCGCCAGCCTGGCAGCACCGCCTGCGCGCGTGTCTCGTCGTCGGTGAGGACCGCATCGACGCCCGCATCGTCGAGCGCATGCGCCATCTGTGCGGGCGTGAAGGAGCCGGGCAGCGGCACCGAGAGCATTTCGCCGACGTGCAGCGCGAGGTCGGCCAGTGCCCACGGCACGCCGTTGTCCGCCAGCACGGCGTGACGCTCAGCCCCACCCTGTCGCAGCCACTCGATCTCGAGATCGATCAGCGACGGCAGGGCACCATAGGAAACCGTGCGTCGCGCGTCGACGAGAGCGATTGCGCCCGGAGGCGCACGGCGCAGCGCATCCAGCAGCATCAGTGACCCGGCGTCCGGTGCGCGAAGCCGGCGAGCCGATCGGCGTCGGGCAGGTAACCGGCGAACACGCGAGGATCGGTCTCGTAATAGCGACCCCACGAATCCGCGGAGGTGGCGACGCTCGACGGATCGGCCCGGCCAAGCTCGATCAGCGGCGCGCCAAAGCCTTCGAGGATCTGGCGCAGCGCGCCGGTGGCGGTGAAGACGATCCACGAGTAGCGGTGGTGCATCAGGAACACGGGTAGCTGGGCGACCATGCGCACCGCGGCGCGGCAGCTGGCGCCCGCGAGGTTGCCGACTTCGACGATTTCGTCGCGCCGAACGGCGGGCGCACCGCCACGGTCCACCGCGAGCGACTGCAGGCTTGCCGTCAGTCGTTCTTCGATGGGGCGGTCGAGGTATTGTTCGAGGTAGAGCCGACTCTCCTCTGCACCGCGGATGCCCGCGACACCGCGCAGCTCACCCTGACGGTCACGGAACGAGATGAGCGTGGGCATGAACGTACGGACGGCGGCGCCATGCTTGGCGGCGAACCGGGTACGGACATAAGCCTCCAGGTCGTCGCGGCCCGCTTCGCCGGCACGGACCGGCTGCAGGTGCAGGCTTGCTCCCAGCGTGCGCAGTTCGTAGGCCGCCCGCTGCTGTAGCGTCATCCTGCGCGGGGTTTCGGTCATGAGGTTGATGGCTTCCAAGTCCGCTCCTGGTGTGGTTGCAGCCCGCTTTGGCCTGGCGGACCGCGGTAAGACGGCCGCGGGCAAGGAAATCAATCGCGTCCGATAAACCCCTTTTAATTCAATGCATTACGGCAACCGACGCCGGGTCCGGTCGGGCCGCGATTGATTTGCAACGGCAGCCGCGTCTTACTCGCGTGCAACGATGGACCATGCGATGAAGGAGGAGCGCGAACTGGTCGCAGCGATGCTCGCTGGCGACGAGCGCGCATTCACGACTTTTTTCGAGACGTATTTCCCGCGCGTCTATCGCTTTGCGCTGCCGCGCATGAACCGCAATGCCGACGCCACCAAGGACGTCGTGCAGGCCACGCTGATCAAGGCAATGCGCGCGGTCGGGGACTGGCGGGGCGAGGCTGCGCTCTTTACCTGGCTGTGCCAGATCTGCCGTCGACAGATCGCCGATCACGTGCGCAGCGAACGTCGTTACTCCTCCAAGGTCGTCCTGATCGACGACAGCGAGGAGGTACGGGCCGCGCTTGAATCCATCGAGGCGCCGTCGACCGACGACCCGCTGCACGGCGCGGATCGCGCCGAACTCGGTCGCCTGGTGCACGCGGTGCTCGACCGGCTGCCCAGCCGGTACGGCGAAGCGCTGGAATGGAAATACGTCGAAGGCCGCTCGGTCGAGGAAATCGGCGAGCGGCTGGGCATCGGCCAGACGGCGGCACAGTCGCTGCTGGCAAGGGCCCGGAGCGCTTTTCGGGAAGGGGTGGAGGCTGTCTTCGGCGCGTCGGCAGACGACGTGCTCGCCAGTCTCGAGGCATGAGAACGAAACGATGAACAATCACGATCAGAATGACGAACGCGCTGGCGACGACGCCGATCTCGCGGCCTTGCTGCGCGCAGTCGGCCCGCGCCTGCAGCCACCGGCGGACGTCGCTGCTGGCGTGCGTGCCGCCGTTGCCGCCGAATGGCGCGCGCAGCTCGCGGCCCGTCAACCAGCCAGGCGTCGCGTCGTGCAACCCTGGATGGCGATGGCAGCGTCCGTCGCGGCGATCGCGATCGCGGTCGGCATCGCCTTGCCGCGGTGGAATGGCTCGGGCGACCCGCTGGCGACCGTTGCCCGCGTGTCCGGCACGGCCGCAGTCCGTCATTCGGCTGATGGCGCGTGGCAACCGCTGGAGGCCGGCTCAAGCATCGGCGCAGCCGATGAAATCCGCACGGAAGGTTCCAGCCGGGTCGCATTGCGTCGCCCTGACGGTCTCGAGGTGCGCCTCGACGCCGCCACGCAACTCGCGTTCGACGACGACGAACGCGCGTCGCTCGCGACGGGCAGCGTCTACGTCGACGCGGGCGCGCCGGGCTCAGGCAGTGACGCGTTCGTGATCGGCACGCCTTTCGGTGACGTACGACACCTCGGCACGCAATACGTCGCGGCGGTCAGGGACGGCGTGCTGCAGGTGGACGTGCGCGAAGGCAGCGTCGCGGTCGACAGGGGCCGCACGCCCGCCGTGGCTCGTGCCGGTGAATCGTTGACGATAGCGCGGGATGGTGCAGTGAGCCGTTCGCAACTCGATGTGTACGGTGATTCCTGGCGCTGGGCCGAGTCCGTCGCGCCCGAATTTGCCATCGAAGGACGCTCGCTCGACGAATTCCTCACGTGGGCGGGCCGCGAGACGGGTCGCAAGATCGTCTACACCTCGGCCGACGCCGCGCGTGAAGCCGAATCGACACGGCTGAAAGGGTCGGTCGCGGGCCTGGCACCCGAAGCTGCCATCGCCGCCGTGTTCGCCTCGGAGCCGGGGCTGAGGCAACAGATCGCGGGTGGGCAGATCAGGGTGGAACGCGTCAGCCGCTGAACGGCATGCCGCGGTAGGCGGGTCGGCGACACTCGGCTACCATCACGGCGTCCGGCCGCTGCGGCGGCCCGGGCAGACCTATGCCCACCCGCCAGCCACGCCCTCGCCCTCGTGCCCCGACTGCCCCACGACTCGCTTTCAGAGCCGCCGCGGTCCTGCTCGCATGCCTGGGCGCAAGCGCCTTGCAGGCGGCTGCGCCATATCGCGGACGCTCGGTCGACTCCGTCCTCGAAGAACTCGCCGCCACGGCCAGCGTCCAGCTCGTCTACACGTCAGCCGTGGTTCCCGCGACGGCGATTGTCGGCAGCGAACCCTCGGCAGGGCCGGCACTCGAAGCGATCGCACAGATACTGGCCCCCCTCGGTCTGGAACTGCAGCGCATCGAGGGACGGGTTTACTCCGTCGTTCCCGCCAGGGAATCGAAGCGTGCGCCCACGGCTGCACCGGCTGTTCCAGCCGATCCGCGCGAGGAGCCTATCGCCGACGTCGTCGTGACGGCCAGCCGCTACTCGCTGGCCTCCGACGTGCCGGAGGTGCATGCCTTTCTGTCACAGGACGAACTCGAGGCACTGCCACGCCTGGCCGAGGACGCGCTCAAGGCCGTCCATCGCCTGCCGGGCGCCGCCAGCAACGGGCTCGCAGGACTTGCGCACATGCGCGGTGGCGACGCCAACGAGACCCAGGTCCTGCTCGACGGGCTGCCGCTCTACGAGCCGTTTCACCTGCGCCTGCTGCAGAGCCCTGCCAGCGTGCTCGACGAGCGGATCATCGATGGGCTCGACGTCTACGCGGGCGGATTCACGTCCGAATACGGCGACCGCATGAGCGCGATCATCGATGCGCGCTCGCTGCGGCCAGCAGCCGACGCGTACTACGAGCTGGGCCTGAGCCTGATGCATACCAACGCGCTCGCTTCGCACAGGTTTGCGGACGGGCGTGGCCAGTGGCTCGCCTCGATCCGCCGCAGCAACCTCGGCGACGTTGCGGACATCCTCAACTCGGACCTCGGCGAACCGAAGTACGTCGACGGTTTCGGCCGCGTCGATTACGAGTGGTCGCCCTCGACGCGAGGCAGCCTGCACCTGCTGCTCGCGAACGATCACGCCGAGATCACGAACTCCGCCGGCACCGAACACGCGATCGCCAAGTACTCGAACGCCTACCTCTGGGGCACGCTCACGCACGAGTGGTCCAATCGACTGAACACGACGGCGCTCGTCTCGTTCACCGACGTCTCGGCCGAGCGCAAGGCGGAAGTGCTGGAACCCGGCAAGCGCATCGGCAATGTCGACGACGAGCGCGACTACGACGTGCTGGGATTCAAGCTCGATGCCAGCTACACGACCGACCGCTGGCTGCAGCGCGCCGGCATCGACGTGCGCAAGCTCGCTGCGACCTACGATTACACCGGCAGCGTGGACTTCGCATCCGACTATCCGTACCCCGACGCTCCGGCGCAAGACATCTCGCGCGCGCTCGAGCCAAGACCCTCGGGCGAGCACCTTGCCATGTATTACACGGTGCGCGGCAGGCTCACGGATGCACTCACGGCGGAGCTCGGACTGCGCTGGGACGAGGAGACCTACGGCGTCGACTCCGACAACCAGCTCGCACCGCGATTGAACGTGGCCTGGCGCCTGAACGATGCGACGCGACTGCTGGCGAACTGGGGACGTTACCAGCAGTACCAGGGCATCGAGGAATTGCCAGTGGAGGACGGCGTTACCGATTTCGCCCCCGCGCAGCGTGCCGACCACTTCATCCTCGGTCTCGAGCGCGACCTCACGCCTGCATACGCCTTGCGACTGGAAGCGTACCGCAAGAACTACGACCGACTTGCGCACGCGCTACGAGAACCTGTACGACCCGCTGTCACTGGCACCCGAATTGACCTGGGACCGCGTCGCGATTTCACCGACGTCGGCCGTGGCCGAGGGCGGCGAGATCCTGCTCACGCGCAAGCCGGTCGACGAGTGGAGCGGCTGGTTCGGGTACGCGTGGTCGCGCGTGGTGGATCGCGTCGATGGCAGCGACGTGCGGCGCAGCTGGGACCAGACGCACACGCTGAACGCTGGCGCGCTCTGGTCGTCCGGGCCGTGGCAGGCAACGCTCGCGGCGCAGTTCCACACCGGCTGGCCCGTCACGCCGATCGCGCTCGATGCGCAGGGCAACGTCGTGCAGGGCAGGCGCAACGGGACCCGCTACGCCGACTACGGTTCCGTCGACGCCCGGGTGAGCTACGAATGGGCGCTGTCGCGCGGCACGTTGACCGTGCATGGCGAGCTGACCAACGCATTCAACCGGCGCAACCCTTGCTGTACCGACATCGAGTACGAGCTGAGCGATGGCACACCGACGCTGGACCGCGAACTGCGGCACTGGCTGCCGCTCGTGCCCTCGGTCGGCGTGCTGTGGAAGTTCTAGAGCCTCAGCCGACGCCGTGCTGGCGGAACCAGTCGAGGCACGCCGCCCAACCCGCCGCCGCGTCTTCCGCTCGATAGCTCGGTCGGTAGTCGGCGAGGAATGCGTGGCCCGCCTCGGGGTACACGACGATCTCCGACGGCTTGTCCGCCGCCTTGAGTGCGGCACGCATCGCGTCGACGTCGGCCAGCGGGATGCCCTGGTCCTTGCCGCCATAGAGGCCCAGCACCGGCGCGTTGATGTCGGCGACGATGTCGAGCGGGTACTTCGGCTGCAATTCAGTCGGCTCGCCCCGCAGGCGCCCGTACCAGGCGACACCCGCCTTGAGATCCCTGTTGTGCGCGGCATAGAGCCAGGTGATGCGGCCACCCCAGCAGAATCCGGTGATGGCAAGCTTGCGCTGGTCACCCTTGCTCGACTGCCGGGCCCAGGCAACGGCCGCGTCGAGATCGGACATGACCTGCCCGTCGGGCACCTTGCTCACGACTTCCGCGAAGATCTGCTTCCAGTCGCTCAGCTGCGAGACGTCGCCCTGGCGCGCATAGAGTTCAGGAGCGACGGCACAGTACCCCTGCCGGGCGAAGCGCCGGCAGACGTCCCTGATGTGCTCGTGCACGCCGAAGATTTCCTGCACGACCAGCACTACGGGAAAGTGCTCGCCCTTGGCAGGCATGGCGCGATACGCCGGGATCTCGCCGTCCGCGACCGGAATCCGCACTTCGCCCGCTTCGAGGCCTTCGGCGCTGGTCGTGATCGTCGCGGCAGAGACCGGTTGCACCGCAAGCGCGAAACCCGTCGCGAGGGACGTCACCAGCACCTGCCGGCGCGTCAGCGAGCGTCGACCGAGCAGCGAGTCGAGCTCCGTACTGGTCCATTGATCGTGCATGTACGCGTTCCTCCTGGTCGTTGGCTCAGCGCGGCTCGACGCCGGGCTGGTAGGGTTCGGTCTCTCCGGCAATGGCCTGCGCCACCTCGGGCAGCACGATGTAACGCGTGAAGTCGTCGGGCATCCGCTTCGCACGCCCCGTCTGCAGGTCGATGCACACATAGTGGATCAGGGCGCGCAGCAAGGTTTCGCCGTCGGACTTCCTGCGGATCTGAAATCGACGCTCGATGCGCAGCTTGCAGTCATTGCGGACCGGCCACGTCGCCACCTCGATCTGGTCGCCCTCCAGTGCCGCCCGGATGTAATTGATCTGCGTGCGCCACACGGCCATGCCGCGGTTGAGCGAGCGGCACAGTTCCGGGCTGATGCCACGCGCAATCGAATGCGCCCAGGCGCAGTCGTCGAGCCAGGCGACGTAAACGGCGTTGTTGACGTGACCGTAACCGTCGATCTCGTTGTGAACGGCGATGCGCTCGTGGATGAACGGTGACGGCAGGTCCCACGTCATTTCGCGCCGTCTCCTGCAGCCGGCCCGGGCCCGGGCAGCATGGCGTCGAGTCTCGCGTCCTTCTCGGTCCAGAGCATGCCCAGCCATTCCTTGAAACGCCCGCGCAACTTGGAGTCCGTCGCGTAGTCGCCCTGCGCAACCCACGGCTCGATCGGCCGCTTCAGGACGTGCATCCGCACGGGGCCAAGCCGGCCACAGCACAGGTCCCACAACGTCGGGCTGGGTTCGCTGTACGCGACGGTGACGTCGAGTACCGAGTGCAGCATGCCTCCCATCGCGGACAGCACGAACGCAACGCCACCCGGGCGCGGGCGCAGCAGGTGGCGATACGGCGACTTGCTGGCCTTGTGCTTCGCTGCCGTGTAGCGCGTGCCCTCGACGAAATTCATCACCGACGTCGGCTGCAGCGCGAAACGTTCGCAGGCCTTGCGCGTCGCATCGAGGTCCTCGCCGCGGGCCTCGGGGTGTTTCTGCAGGTACGTGGCCGAGTGGCGCTTCATGAACGGAAAGTCGAGCGCCCACCACGCGAGCCCGAGGAACGGCACCCAGATCAGTTGCTGCTTCAGGAAGAACTTCAGGAAAGGGATGCGGCGGTTGAAAGCCTTCTGCAGCACCAGGATATCGACCCACGAACGATGGTTCGACAGCACCAGGTACCAACTGCGGGGATCCAGGCCCTCGACGCCCTCGATCTCGAGTCGCAGCGCGCCCATCAGGCTGAAGATCGCGCCATTGCATCCTATCCACGCCTGGGCGATCTTGATCATGAGGGCGCTCGTCCACCGGCGCCACGCGGCGAGGGGCAGGAGCAGCTTCGCGAGCGCGACGACCAGCAGGATCGGCACCCAGAACAGCACGTTGACCACCATCAGCGAGATGGTGGTGAGGCCCTTCAGCGTGGAACCACGTCGTGTCTGCACGTTCTGCCGATCCTCACCGTCCCCGGGGTGTGCGATTATGCCCCGGTCAACGCCCCTGGAGCATGCCATGCCGCTCGAGTTGTCGGCCCTCGAAGCGAGGGTCGTCGGTTGCCTGATCGAGAAGCAGATCGCGACCCCCGACCAGTACCCCCTGTCACTGAACGCGCTGGTCAATGCCTGCAACCAGAAGAGCAACCGCGACCCGGTCATGAACCTCGAAGAGCGCGAAGTCCAGCCTGTCGTGGACGCACTCATGCGCAAGCAGGTCGTGCTGGAAAAATCCGGGTTCGGCAGCCGCGTACCGAAGTATCACCAGCTGTTCTGCAACACGCAGTTCGGCAGCCTGAAGTTTTCCCCTGCGCAGACGGCCATCGTCTGCGAACTGCTGCTGCGCGGCCCGCAGACACCCGGCGAACTGCGCACCCACGCCGGGCGACTGGCAAGCGTCAATGGCCTCGACGAGGTGGAAAACGCCCTCGAGGACCTCGAGACGCGCCCTGAAGGCCCGTTCGTGGTGAGGCTGCCGCGCGAGCCGGGCAGGCGCGAGTCACGTTACGCACAGCTCTTCACCGGGCCGATCGACATCGCCGCGATGGAAGCTGCGCAGGCGTCCGTGCCATCCCTGTCTCCAGCACGGTCGGGCGACCCGTCGCTCGGCGCGCGCGTCGCAGCGCTCGAAGCCGAGGTCGCGAGCCTCCGTGCAGAACTCGACGCGCTCAAGGCACGCCCGGCCTGAAGCGCGTCGGTTGCCGCGACGGCTCACGGCCTATTTCGCCGCCGACTTCTGGTCCACCTGCGGGACGAACACGAAGTACGGCGTGCTCACCTTGCCACCCGGCGCGACGTAAGCAGGCGCGGCGACGCCCGGCTCGCCAAGACTCCTCACGTAGGCGTAGATCGCCTTCAGGTCGTCGACCGTCATCTGCTGCAGCACGTACGCTGGCATCGGCGGCATCCGGTCCTTGCGCGCGTGCTCGAGCCACTGCGACTCGGTCATCGAATTCATCACCAGGCGCAGGTTGGCGGGATACGTGGTGCCCCACGGCCCCTGGAACCCGACCGCGCTGCCCTTCAGCCAGTCCCGCTCGGGGATCTTCAGGTTCTGCTCCATGAAGCCTGCGGTGTGGCAATCGTTGCAGCCGCCGATCGTGACGAGGTACCTGCCGCGTGCGACCGGCGCTGAGTCGGTGGCGTTGGCCGACATGGCGCCGGCAGTCAGCGCGCAGACGGCGACGAGGATCAAACCAGACCGTGTGTGCATTTTTTTCTCCCTTGCGTGTGGGTGCAACTCTTTGTGCCCGCCTTTCGACCCGGCGTGCGGCCGGGCTCGATGGGCACGGGAGTCTGGACCAACGGACTGACTTCCGTAAGGCAGACGAAGCCGGCTACACGACAGGAAGTTTCGCGGCTGCGACCAGCCGTGGCCGAACGGCTTCACCCCAGCCCCCGCCCCCTGAGGCGGGAGAGGGAGCCGGGCGCTACAGACCGGTCTTGACCATCTTGCGGCGCAAGAACGCGATCTGCGTCTGCAGTGGCAGCTGCTTCGGGCAGACGTCGTGGCAGCCCAGCAGCGTCATGCAGCCGAACACGCCGTCGTCGTTGCCGACGAGTTCATAGAAATCCTCGTCGTTGCGGTGATCGCGCGGGTCCAGCGCGAAGCGCGCGATCTTGTTGAGGCCGACCGCGCCCACGAAATCCTCGCGCATCCGGGCCGTACCGCAGGCAGCGACGCAACAGCCGCATTCGATGCAGCGGTCGAGTTCGTAGATCCTGTCGGCAAGCTCCGGATCCATGCGCTCCTCGATCCGCGTGAGGTCCGCTCCCTGGCCGAGGGAGTGCACCCAGGTCTCGAGCCGCTCGCTCATGCCCCGCATCCACTTGCCGGTGTTCACGGACAGGTCGGCGATGAGCTCGAACGCCGGCAGTGGCGCCAGCGAGATCTCCGCCGGAAGATCCTGCGTCAGCGTGCGGCACGCGAGGCCGGGGCGTCCGTTCACCACCATGCCGCAGCTGCCGCAGATGCCGGCCCGACAGACGAAATCGAACGCCAGCGACGGATCGAGCTTCTCGCGGATTTCGTTGAGCGCGATGAAGAGCGTCATGCCCGGCGCTTCCTCGAGTTCGAAGACGTCGAAATGCGGGACGCTCACTGCATCCTGCGGGTCGTGACGCAGCACGTGGAAGTGCAGCATGCGCTTCGGTGCGTCGGCAGGCGGAATTGCAGCCCTGGGCGGCGCGGAATCGGTGACTGAGCTCATGTCGGCAGTTTCTCGTCGATGCGTTCGTTGCGGCCGCGCAGGCTCGCGGGCAGCAGGTGGTCGTACGGCATGAGCGCGGCCTGCACGGCATGGCGCCCGTCACTGGCCGCGGCTTCGCGCAGCTTCGCCACTTCGGCGGCGCGTTGCGACGTGTCGGGATGATCGACGTAATCCTTGTTGCCGTAGCCGCGCCAGCCTGGAGGCAGCTCCATGCGTCGAACGTCCAGCGCCTCGTAGTTCAGCGTCGGCAAGGTCGCGAGCGGATCGCTCCACGTCGCGAGCGTGCGCTTCAGCCATTCGGCATCGTTGCGCCGCGGGAAGTCCTCGCGGAAATGTGCGCCGCGGCTCTCCGTGCGCGTGAGCGCTCCCTGCGCGACACAGAGCGCAACCTTGATCATCTTCTGCACGCGATAGGCCGTCACCAGCTCCGGATTCGGGCCGTCGCGATGCGAGCGCAACCCGATGTCGCGGCTGCGCACGAGCAGCTCCTGCAGCTTGTCCACGGCGCGCTGCAGGTCCGCACCGGTACGGAAGATACCGACGTTGTCGGTCATGGTCTGCTGCATCTCGGCCTTGAGCGTGTCGGCCTGCTCGCGCCCGTTCCCCTGCAGCAGCGCGTCGAGCTTGCCGCGTTCGGCCGCGAGCGCCTCACGCAGCACGGCCGTCGGAATGTCGAGCTCGCCTGCAGGGCTTTCGATGAAGTCCGCGATGAACTCGCCGACGATCATGCCGGCAACGACTGTCTCGGCCACCGAGTTGCCGCCGAGTCGATTGAAGCCGTGCATGTCCCAGCACGCGGCTTCACCCGCGGCGAACAGTCCACGCAGTGTCGGTGTCTGTCCCGTGTGATTGGTGCGCACGCCGCCCATCGTGTAGTGCTGGGCGGGACGCACCGGAATCCACTGCTCAGCCGGGTCGACGCCGAGAAAGTACTGGCAGATCTCCTTCACTTCGCGCAGGTTGTGCTCGATGTGCTTGCGGCCGAGCAGCGTGATATCGAGCCACAGGTGCTCGCCGAAGCGCGACTTCGCTGCGTTGCCCTTGCGGATGTGCTCTTCCATGCGGCGGGAGACGACGTCGCGCGAAGCGAGTTCCTTCTTCTCCGGCTCGTAGTCCGGCATGAAGCGGTGACCGCTCGCATCGCGCAGCAGCCCGCCATCGCCGCGACAACCCTCGGTGACGAGGATGCCGGCCGGGAAGATGCCGGTCGGATGGAACTGCACGGCCTCCATGTTGCCGAGCGGCACGACGCCGGTCTCGAGTGCGAGCGCCGCACCGATGCCCTCGCAGATCACCGCATTGGTCGTGACGCGATAGACGCGCCCTGCCCCGCCCGTCGCAATGGCTGTCGCCTTGGCGACGTAGGCCGTGAGTTCGCCCGTGATCAGGTCACGGACGATCGCGCCGTAGCAGCGTTCGCCGTCGTGAATCAGCGCCAGCGCCTCGGTGCGCTCGTGCACCGGAATGCCTTCGGCAATCGCGCGGTCGCCCACTGCGAACAGCATCGCGTGACCCGTGCCGTCCGAAACGTAACAGGTGCGCCATTTCTTGGTGCCGCCGAAATCACGCTGTGCCACGAGCCCGTGCGCTTCCGCGCGCTCGGTGATCGTGACCTTCTCGCCGTTGATGATGACCTGCCGGTCGCCCTGGCGGACGCGGCTCCAGGGCACGCCCCACGCGGCAAGCTCGCGCACGGCCTTGGGCGCGGTATTCACGAACATCCGCACGACCTGCTGGTCGGCGCCCCAGTCGCTGCCCTTGACCGTGTCCTCGAAGTGCACGTCCTCGCTGTCGCCCTGGCCCTTGGTGACGTTGGCGAGGCTCGCCTGCATGCCGCCCTGGGCGGCCGCGGAGTGCGAACGCTTGGGTGGGACCAGCGAAAGCACGATGGTGTCGTGGCCACGGCGACGCGCGCCGATGGCCACGCGCAGGCCCGCGAGACCGCCGCCGATCACCAGCACGTCGGTGTAGACGACTTTCACGGCGTCACCCCCGTTGCGCTGACCGCGGATGGTACGTAGTGCTGTCCGTAGAACGGCGCGTGCTCCATGCCGATCTTCATGTACGCCGCCAGCGTCAGCACGCCCAGCACCAGGAAAAAGCCGGTGAGCGCCCACTTGAAGATGCGCAACTTGCGCCGGGTCCCGGCCGCATCGGTGCCGTCACCCTCGAACCAGCCCCACTTCAGCGCCAGCCGGTAAAGGCCGACGCCGCCGTGGAATTCCACTGCAAACAGCATCACCAGGTAGAGCGGCCACATCAGGTCGGTCCAGACACGGTCGGCCGATTCGAACGGCCCGATGCGGTCGGGACGGGTCAGCATGATGTAGAGGTGCACCGACGCCATGAAAAAGAGGGCGAACCCGGTCACCACCTGCCAGTACCAGAGCGTCGTGTCTTCGTGTCGCATGTCCGTCAAATGGTCGCGATATGTGCGGTATTGGCGGTAATTAGCCGGGAACTTCCGTAACGCGAGAGCGGCGTGGACGACGAACAACGTGGCGATTGTCGCCACCAGCGCCGAGACCAGCCAGTAAATCGGCCGCCCGAAGATGAAATAGCCCTCGAACATCCGGGCCACCGTCCACATCGCGTCCTTGCCGAGCAGGATCGTCGCGACGAAGAACATGTGGACCCACATGAACAGCCCGAGCGCCAGGCCGGTAGCGCTCTGCAGGAAATCCAGTCGGGCTGGCCAGCGGCGCAGGCTTCGTGCGGCAGAAACCGGCGCGGCTGTGGTCATTCGTTTCATCGCTTGCACGGAAATCTCGGGCAGGACTGGGCGTGTTGCGATTGAGAGCGATGCAACCTGTTGCGGCCATAAGTGTTTTCCGCGGGGCGAGGCAACTGCTTGCAGTCGATATAGTCCGCCCTGCAACTCATTCCAGAACCGAAATGACCGCCTACCTTTCCTTCCTCGTTTATCTGCTGGCAATCCTCGGCTTCGTGGCCCTGACCCTGTGGATGAACCGGGTGCTGGGACCGAAGCCGGAGCCGACGCCGCTGAAACTCGAGCCCTTCGAGTGCGGCGCGACGGCGATCGAGACCGACAACATGCGGGCGGTCCCGGTCAAGTACTACGCCATCGCGGTGGTCTTCATCCTGTTCGACCTGGAAACCGTCTTTCTCTACCTGTGGGCGCTGGCGGCGACGCCGCTCACGGGCTTCATGCTCGGGACGTTTGCGCTGTTCACCCTGCTGCTGGTGCTGATCATGCTGTACGTCTGGCGGTCCGGGTTGCTGGAAGAGGTGACGACTTGAGCGCGACGACGCCCGTGCCGCGCCAGGAGAAGAGCGCCGCGTTCGAATACCTGACCACCCGCAAGGACGAATTCGTCGGCTGGGCACGGAAGTTCTCGCTTTTCCCCTACCCGTTCGTGACGGCCTGCTGCGCGATGGAATTCATGTCGGTGAGCTCGACGCTCTACGACACGGACCGCTTCGGCGCCGCGCTGCCGCGCTTCACGCCGCGCCAGTCCGACCTGCTGATGGTCGTGGGCACGGTCTCGCACAAGCAGGCCCCCATCCTGCGCAAGGTTTACGAGCAGATGTGCGAACCCAAGTGGGTCATCGCCTTCGGCGTCTGCGCGACGAGCGGCGGCTTCTACCAGAACTATGCCGCCCTGCCGGGCATCGACAAGATCATTCCCGTCGACCTGTACATCCCGGGCTGCCCGCCGCGGCCGGAGATGGTGATCGACGGCATCATGAAGCTGCAGGACAAGATCGCGTCCGAGCGCCACCCGATCATCAACAAGGATTTCTGAGCGTGATCACGGAGGGAAACCTGCTCGACCGCGTACAGGCCAGCCTCGGCGCGCAGGCGCTCGAGACTGGCATGGCTCACGGCATCCTGGTGCTGCAGATCGACCCGGCAAGCCTCGTTCCCCTGGTCGGCCGGCTCAAGCAGGAGTTCGGCTTCGACCTGTTCCTGGACGTCACGGCAACGGACTGGCCGCAACGCCGGCCGCGCTTCGACGTCGTGTACCACTTCTATTCCACGCGCGACTTCGTCCGCGTGCGACTCAAGACGCGGGTCGAGGAAGCGGATCCGACGGTCGACACGCTCGTCCCGCTCTATGGCTCGGCGCGCTACATGGAGCGCGAATGCCACGAAATGTACGGCATCCGCTTCCGCGGCAACGACGACCTGCGCCCGCTGCTGCTGTACGAAGGCTTTGTCGGCCACCCGCTGCGCAAGGACTATCCGAAGCAGCGGGAACAGCCGCTGGTGCCGTATCGGGACGTGAAGCCATGAGCCTGCCGCCGCTCACCACGCTGCCGAACCCGATCCGCCCGGCGTTCACCAAGGGCCTCACGCCCGGGTCCGTGATCGTCAACATCGGCCCGTCGCACCCTGCAACGCACGGCACGATCCAGATCGTGGCGGAGATCTCGGGCGAACGCGTCGTGCGCACCGACGTGCACTGCGGCTACCTGCACCGCGGATTCGAGAAGGAGTGCGAATCGCACACCTGGCACACGCTGATCCCGTATGTCGATCGCCTCAATTACTGCTCGGCACTGATCAACGACTTCGCCTACTGCGAGGCGGTCGAAAAGCTGCTGGGCATCGAGCTGACGCCGCGCTGCCGCCACCTGCGCACGCTGCTGTCGGAGTATTCGCGCATCGCCGACCACCTGACCTGCGTCGCCGCAGCGTTGATGGAAATGGGCGCGATGACCGCGTTCCTGTATCTCGTCACGATCCGCGATTACGTCTACGAACACATCGCCGACCTGACAGGCGCGCGCGTCACGCACAGCTATGGCCGCATCGGCGGCCTCGCCCGCGACCTGCCGGACGGCTGGCTGCAGCGGCTCGAGGAAATCCTCGACCAGATGGACACCTTCGTCGACCGCGTGCACGGGCTCGTGGACCGCAACCGGATCTTCATCGACCGCATGCGCGACGTCGGCGTGATTGCGACGGCGGAAGCCGTCAACTGGGGCTTCACCGGCCCGATCCTGCGCTCGACCGGCGCGCCGCGCGACCTGCGCAAGGACACGCCGTACCTCTCGTATGGCGAGCTCGAGTTCGAGATTCCCGTGGGCATCAAGGGCGACAACTACGACCGTTACTACGTGCGCATGCGCGAGATCGACGAGTCGAAGCACATGATCCGCCAGCTGATCGACCTGCTGCAGCCGGGTCCGCTCTGCGTGGACGACCGCCGCTGCACGCTGCCCGACAAGCAGGCCGTGTACACCGAGATCGAGGCGCTGATCAACCACTTCAAGCTGATCATGGAAGGGCCGCAGGTGCCGGCCGGCGAGACCTATTCCGCGCACGAGGGCGCCAACGGCGAGCTCGGCTTCTACCTCGTGAGCGTCGGCGGCGGCGTTCCCTGGAAAGTCCACTGCCGCAGCCCGAGCTTCGTCCACATGGGTGGCGCGCACAGGATGCTGGACGGCTACCAGCTCGCCGACCTCGTGCCCACGTTCGGTTCCATCAACATGATCGGCGGCGAGTGCGATCGATGAAGCACCTGATCCCCGAGTTCGAAAAGCTTCGCGAGCGGTTTCCGGCAGGCTTCGAGTCCTCGCTCGTGCTGCCGTGCCTGCGCCGCATCCAGGAAGATCGCGGTTACGTCGCGAATTCCGACATCGAGGAGCTGGCCGTCTATCTTGGCGTGCCGCAGATCCAGATCGAGGAAGTGCTGTCCTTCTACACGCAGTTCCGCCGCAAGCCGATCGGCCGCTGGCACCTGCAGTTCTGCCACAACGTCAGCTGTTCGATGAACGGCGCCGAGAACATCCTCGCGCACGTCGAGCGCAAGCTCGGGATCAAGCCCGGCCAGACCACGCCGGACGGCCGCTACACGCTGTCCACCGTCGAGTGCCTGGGCTCCTGCGGCACCGCGCCGATGATGATGGTGAACGACGGGTACCACGAGAACCTGACGTTCACGAAACTGGACGAGCTGCTGGAGGGGCTGGAATAAGATGCCAGGCCGCCAGCTGATCATGTCCTTCCCCGTCACGGCGACGTCGCACACGCTGCCCGAGTACCGTGCGCGCGGCGGCTACGGCGCGCTCGCGAAGACGCTGGGGCAGATGAAGCCGCAGGACGTCGTCAAGGAAGTCACGGCCTCGGGCCTGCAGGGCCGCGGCGGCGCGGCCTTCTCCGTCGGCCGCAAGTGGCAGGTCGTGCAGCACGACGACGGCCAGCCGCACTACCTGATCGCCAACGCCGACGAGGGCGAGCCCGGCACGTTCAAGGATCGCTGGATCCTCGAGAACAACCCGCACGCGCTGCTCGAATCCATGCTGATCTCGAGCTACGCGCTCAACGTCCGCAACTGCTTCGTCTACATCCGCGGCGAGTTCGACCTCCCGTACCGTCGCCTCGCCGGGGCGGTCGAGGAAGCCTACGCGGCGGGACTGTTCGGCAACGACATCCTCGGTTCCGGCTTCGCCTGCGACATCGTGGTCTACCGCGGCGCCGGCGCCTACGTGGCAGGCGAGGCATCGGGGCTGCTCTCCTCGCTCGAAGGCAAGAAGGGCTACCCGCGCAACCGGCCGCCGCGACTGACGGTCAAGGGCCTGTACCAGCGCCCGACGGTCGTCAACAACGTCGAGTCGCTGTCGAACATCGCCTGGATCATCAACAACGGCGCCGAGGCGTTCAAGGCCGTCGGCACGCCCAAGAGCCCGGGCACGCGCCTCTTTTCCGTCTCGGGCCACGTCAACCGTCCCGGCGTCTACGAAGTCGAACTCGGTTACCCGTGGATGAAGTTCCTGGACGAGGACTGCGGCGGCGTCCCGCACGGTCGCGCGATCAAGTGCGTCGTGCCGGGCGGCGTCTCGTCGAAGGTGCTCACCGGCGCCGACATCGCGAACCTGAAACTGTCGCACGAAGACCTGTGGGACGCGGGCTCCACGCTCGGCTCCGGCGGCATGATCGTCATCGCCGAGGGCACCTGCATGGTCACGTTGCTGCAGGTCCTGATGCGCTTCTACCACCACGAGTCCTGCGGGCAGTGCACGCCCTGCCGCCAGGGCACGGGCTGGCTGCACCGGATCGTCGACCGCATCGTCGCCGGCGATGGCCGCGCCGATGACATCGAGCGGCTCTATTACGTCTCGAAGTTCAACGACGGCACGACGATCTGCGGCCTCGGCGATGCCGCGGGCTACGCGTGCAGCGGCATCCTCGACAAATTCCGCGACGAGTTCGAGTACTACATCGAACACAAGCGCTCAAAGTTCGGCGGGAACCTGGAATGCCTGAGATCTTCATAAACGGGCAGGCCATCGAGGCTCGCGATGACCAGACGGTCATGGAGGTCGCGCGCGAGCACGGCCACTTCATCCCGTACTTCTGCTGGCATCCGCAGTTGTCGGTGGTCGGCAACTGCCGGATGTGCCTGGTCGAGGTCGAGGGCCGCGGGCTCGACATCGCCTGCAACATGCCGGTGACCAAGGGCATGCAGGTCTTCACGAACTCGGAGGAGGTGCAGGCGCACCGCAAGGCGATCCTGCAGTTCATCACGCTCAACCACCCGGTCGACTGCGGCATCTGCGACAAGTCCGGCGAGTGCACGCTGCAGGACTACCACTACGAGTACAACGGCCAGCGCTCGCTCTCGCACGAGGCGAAGGTGCGCTCGACCAAGTTCTACAACCTCTCGAACCGCATCCTGCTCGACAACGAGCGCTGCATCCTGTGCCTGCGCTGCACGCGGTTCACGCACGAAGTCTCGAAGTCCATGGCGCTCGGCGTCGAGCGCCGCGGCGACGTCTCGAACATCCGTCCGGTCGAGGACCGGCCGCTGAGCGAAGACCCGTATTCCGACAACATCGTCGACATCTGCCCGGTCGGCGCGCTGCTGTCGCGGCAGTTCCTGCACAAGTCGCGCGTGTGGTTCCTGCAGCCGACGCCCTCGGTCTGCCCGGGTTGCGCCCGCGGCTGCACGGTGCAGATCTGGCACCGCAAGCCGGAATGGAAGCTCAGGGCGCTCGACCAGCGGCAGAACGAGAACATCGCGCGCATCACGCCGCTGGACAACCCGGCCGTCAACGGGCCGTGGATCTGCAACAAGGGCCGTGACCTGGCGCAGATGTTCGAGCGCGTCCGCGCCGACGAACCGATGCTCAAAGGCCGCCCGGTCACGGTGCCGGCCGCACTGGACGAGGCGCGCCGACTGATCGGCGCAGCCCGCCACCCCGTCGCACTGGTGTCGAACTGGGGTTCCAACGAGGAACTCGAGACCTTCAAGGACAAGCTCGGCGAAGTGTTCCACTGCTTCGTCAAGCAGGACTGGCAGCCGCAGCCGGGTGAGCGGATCGAGGACGACCTGCTGATCCGCGCGGACAAGAACCCGAACACGACCCGGGCGCGCGAACTGTTCGGCCACGCGGAGCCCGACTTCAAGGACGGCACGGACCTCGTGCTGGTCTGGGGCGAAGGCTTCGACTTCGCGCGGCTGCCGCCGCGCGCCAGGATCATCTTCCTGAACTCGTACCTGCAACCGGAGAACGGCCATGCGGACGTGTTCCTTCCGGTCAGCATCCAGACCGAGCGGCACGGGCACTACACGAACTTCCAGGGAACAGTGAGCGCGTTCGAGCCCTGCTTCGAGAAGAAGCCCGGCGTGCTGCACGCCGAGGACCTGATCAAGGCGCTGGCCGCGCCGGCACGAGGTCACCCGTGAACGCCCCGGACTTCGCCATCAGCCTGGTCTACATCGCCTACGCGCTGGCGGTCCTGCTGACGTTCGGCGCGATCCTGACCTGGGTCGAGCGCAAGCAGGCCGCGATCATGTCGGACCGCATCGGCGCCAACCGCGCCTACGTCCGCATCCCCTTCACGCAGGTGAAGCTGATCTGGCTCGGGCTGTTCCACGGCATGGCGGACGGCCTCAAGCTGCTGCTCAAGGAAGACTTCAAGCCCCTCGCCTACGACAAACTCGCCTACGCGCTCGGCCCGTGGCTCGCCATCGTGCCGGTGCTGCTGGTCTTCGCAGTCGTACCCTTCGGCGGCACGCTCGATCCCGGCCGCTTGTTCCCGGGCCTGGCCGGCTGGTTCGGCGGCCGCACCTACCCGATGCAGATCGCGCCGATCGACGCCGGCATCCTCATCGTCTTCGCCTTCAGCGGCATCTCGATCATCGGTGCGATGCTCGCCGGCTGGTCGTCGGCCAACAAGTTCTCGCTGCTCGGCGCACTGCGCGCGGGATCGCAGCTGATCTCGTATGAGCTGGTGATGGGCCTGACCGTGCTCGGCATCGTGCTGATCTTCGGCACCGTCAACCTCGCCTCGATCGTCGAGCGGCAGTCGGGCACCGTGCTCGGCTTCCTGCCGGCCTGGGGCATCGTCTACCAGCCCTTCGCCGCAATCCTGTTCCTGATCGCCGGCATCGCCGAGAACAAGCGCATCCCGTTCGACCTGCCCGAGGCCGAGTCGGAACTGATCTCGGGTTACTTCACCGAATACAGCGCGATGAAGCAGGGCATTTTCATGCTCTCCGAGTTCATCGAGATCGCGATCATCGGCGCGCTGTTCGTCACGCTGTTTTTCGGCGGCTACAACCTGCCATGGATGAACGACTCGGGTTTCGTCTTCCCGGGCGGGCACGCCGTGCCGCTCAGTCACGGCTGGGTCGTCCTGCTGCAGTTGCTGACGTTCCTCGGCAAGATCTTCCTGCTCTGCAGCTTCCAGATCCTGGTGCGGTGGACGCTGCCGCGCTTCCGCTGGGACCAGCTGCTGCGCTTCGCGTGGAAGTTCCTGCTGCCGCTCGCGATCGCGAACCTGGTCGTGACGGCGGTCGCGCTCTGGGCGCAGCAGGCATGAGGCACGCAACATCATGACCACGCCCCGCAAACCGTACGTGCGCAGGCAGTACTGGAACGAACCCACCATGGGCTGGTGGGAGAACTTCTACCTGTTCGAGGTCGCCCGCGGCCTCGCCATCACCGGTGGCGTGTTCCTGCGCAACATGGGCAAGTGGATGACGGGGCGCAAGGGAGCGCTCACGGCCTATTACCCCGAGGAAACCCGCGCCGACTACGCGGCCGGCAATCGCGGCAAGCACATCCTGACGCAGCGTCCGGACGGGCGGCCGCAGTGCGTGGCCTGCAACATGTGCGCGACGGTCTGCCCCGCGCAGGTGATCGAGATCGACGCCGCGTTCGACCCGGACGACCCTGCCCACCCGAAGTACCCCTCGCGCTTCGAGATCGATTACTCACGCTGCGTGTTCTGCGGGTTCTGCGTCGAGGCCTGCCCGGAGGACGCCATCCGCATGGTCAAGGAAACGCCGGACCTGCCGGGTTTCGACCGCGACCGCATGTGGCTCGGCAAGGAAGAACTGCTCAACTGGCAGCCGCACGCCGACGTCGCGAAGCCCTACCCTGTCAGGCCGGCGGCAGAGCCCGGCAGGAGTCCCGACGCATGACCATCGACCAGTTGCTGGTGTACTTCTTCGGCGCGTGCGCGCTGCTGGGCGGCGTGCTGATGCTGGTCGCACGGCATCCGATGCGCGTCGCGCTCGCCCTGATCAGCTGCATGCTGTCGCTCGCCGGCATCTACGCGATGCTGGGCGTGCACGTGGTGGCGGTCTTCCAGGTCCTGATCTACGTCGGCGCAGTCATGGTCTTCATGGTCTACGTGATCATGCTGCTCGACGTGCGCGATCCCGTCGTTCCTGCGCCGCTACAGCCACATGCTGGTGCCCGGCGTCGTGCTTGGCGCGCTGCTGGCCGGGGCACTCGGCGTTTCCGCGATAAGGCTCGGCGCCCCGGCCATCCAGCCGGCGCGCGAGCGCGGCGCCGTCCTACCTCGTCCAGCCGTTCTCGGTCGAGTTCCTGCGCGAGTACTGGCTGCATTTCGAGCTGACCAGCGTGCTGCTGGTCGCCGCGGTCGTCGCGGCGATCGCAATCATCCGCAGCGGGAGACGGTCGGATGGCTGACACCCAACTGCTGCTCGGTCTCAGCTTCGTGCTCTTTGCGCTTGGCCTCGTCGGCGTGATGGTGCGGCGGAACGCGCTGGTCATGCTGATGTGCATGGAACTGATGCTCAACGCGGTCATCCTGGCGCTGGTCACGTTCTCGCTCGAGACGGCGACCCTGTCGGGGGCCGTGCTGGTGTTCCTGATCTTCGTCGTGGCGGCCGCGGAGATCGCGATCGCGATCCCAATCGTGCTGCAGCTGTCGCGGCAACGAAGCTCCCTCGATGTCGAGGGCTACGATCGCCTGAAAGGATGATGCACGCCCGATGAAGCTGCTCACCGTCATCGTACTGCTGCCGCTTGCGGGCTTCCTGCTGAACGGCCTGCTCGGCCGCCGCCTGGGGCGCACGTTCGTCTCGGTCGTCGGTTGCGGACTGCCGATCCTCGCATTTCTCGCGACGGTCAAGGCGGTGACGCTGCTGCAGGCGACGGGGCCCGACGCGGCCCTGCTCGAAGTGGCCTATCGCTGGGCGAGCTTCGGCGATCGCAGCTTCGACGTCGCGTTCTACTTCGACCGCCTGACCGCGGTGATGACGCTGATCATCACCGGCGTCGGCTCGCTGATCCACGTCTATTCGACCGGCTACATGAAGGACGATCCCGGCTACGCGCGCTACTTCGCGTACCTGAACCTGTTCCTGTTCTTCATGCTCACGCTGGTGCTGGGCCGCTCGCTGCTGGTCTGCTTCGTCGGCTGGGAAGGCGTCGGCCTCGCTTCGTACCTCCTGATCGGCTTCTGGTTCGAGGATCCGGCCAAGGCGGCCGCCGGCAAGAAGGCCTTCATCACCAACCGCGTCGGCGACGCCGGCTTCCTGCTCGGGCTGTTCCTGCTCTACTGGGCGCTCGGCACCGTGAACATGGACGAGATCAACGCCGCGTTCGCCGCGCCCATCGCGCCGGCCGTCTCGGCGAGCCTCGTGGGCGTGCTGCTCTTCATCGGCGCCACGGGCAAGTCGGCGCAGATCCCGCTGCACGTCTGGTTGCCGGACGCGATGGCCGGCCCCACGCCGGTCTCGGCCCTGATCCACGCGGCGACGATGGTGACCGCGGGCGTATACCTGGTCGCGCGCCTGCATGGCATCTACGAGCACGCACCAGAGGCGTCGCAGGTGGTCGCGGTCATCGGTGTGCTGACCGCGTTCTTCGCCGCGACCGTCGCGCTGGTCCAGACGGACATCAAGAAGGTGCTGGCCTACTCGACCGTGTCGCAGCTCGGCCTGATGTTCCTCGCACTGGGTGTCGGCGCCTACGGCGTGGCGGTGTTCCACGTCTACACCCACGCGTTCTTCAAGGCCTGCCTCTTCCTCGGTGCCGGCAGCGTGATCCATGCGCTCGGCGGCGAGCAGGACATCCGCAAGATGGGTGGCCTGTGGCGCAGGATCCCGCTCACGTTCGGCACCTTCGCGGTCGCCACGGCGGCGATCGCCGGCATCCCGCCGCTGGCCGGATTCTTCTCCAAGGACGAGATCCTCTGGTTCTCCCTGGCCAGCGAGCACGGCGGTTCGCCCGTCCTGTGGGTGCTGGGCTCGGCCGCCTCGCTGATGACCTCGTTCTACATGTTCCGGCTGCTATGGCTCACGTTCCTGACGCCTTCGCGCATGAGCCACGAAACCGAGCACCACGTGCACGAATCGCCGTTCTCGATGACGGGCGTGCTGATCGTCCTCGCCGTGCTGTCCGCGATCGGCGGATTCTTCGAGCTGCCCCACTTCCTCGAACCGCTGCTGCCGATTCCGGCGGTGCTGGAATCGCTCGAGCGCTACGAGCACACGTTCGTGTACGTGGCGGTTGCGGTCGCCCTGCTGGGATTCGTGGCGGCCACCGTCATGTACCGCGGTGGCCTGGCCCGCGGCGAAGCCCTGGCAGCGCGTTTCCCGCGCCTGCATCGGCTGCTCGACGGCAAGTACTACGTCGACGAATTGTACGAAACCGTCCTCTACCGGCCGCTCCACTGGATCTCCGATCGTGTGTTCCTGGGCCTCGGCGACCGGCTCCTGATCGACGGTTCGCTGCACGGCCTGGCGGCGCTCACGCGCCGCGCCTCCGGCCGGTTGAGCCGCGTCGAGACCGGTCAGTTGCAGTGGTACGTGGCAATGGCCGTCATCGGCGTGGTCGGCTGCCTCGTGTGGGTGTGGCGTCATGGGTGAGTCGACCTTGCTCAATTGGTTGCTCTGGCTGCCGGTGCTCGGCATGGCCGCAGTCACGTTGCTGCCCAAAGGGCGCGACTCCCTGGTGCGCAGCGTCACCTTCGGCTGCATGGTGCTGCAGTTCGTCATCGGTGCATTCCTGTACCAGCGCTTCGACGGGACGGTGGCCGGCCTGCAGTTCGCCACCGACGTGCCGTGGATACGCGAGTGGGGCGTCGGCTATCGCATCGGCCTCGACGGCCTGAACGTGCTGCTGGTGGCGCTGACGGCCTTCCTGGGCCCGCTCGTGGTCGCGGGCGCATGGAGCGCCGTGCACAAGGACGTGAAACTGTTCCACGTGATGGTGCTGTTCATCCAGTTCGCGATGCTCGGCACCTTCCTGGCGCAGGACCTCTTCCTGTTCTACGTCTTCTGGGAAGCGATGCTGATCCCGATGTTCCTGATCATCGGGCTCTGGGGCGGCGAACGCCGCATCTACGCCACGCTGAAGTTCGTCCTCTACACGGCGTTCGGCAGCATCCTGATGCTGGCGGCGCTGATCTACCTCGTGCTCTACACGCACGGTTCGTCCGGCTACCTGACCTTCGACCTGCGCCACCTGAGCGGCTCGCAGCTGCCGCTGAACACGCAGCTCTGGCTGCTGTCGGCGTTCGCGCTTTCGTTCGCGATCAAGGTGCCGATGTTCCCGCTGCACACCTGGCTGCCGGATGCGCACGTCGAGGCGCCCACGACGGGCTCGGTGATCCTGGCGGGCGTGCTGCTGAAGATGGGCACGTACGGCTTCATGAAACTCGGCTTCCCGCTGTTCCCGGAGGCCGCGCGGGCGATGATGCCGGTGATCATGACCCTGGCCGTGATCAGCATCGTCTACGGCGCGTGCCTCGCGCTGGTGCAGACCGACATCAAGAAGATCATCGCCTACTCGTCGATCAGCCACCTCGGCTACGTGATGCTGGGGCTCGCGAGCCTCGACCTCATCGGCATCCAGGGCGCCATCCTGCAGATGGTGAGCCACGGCCTGGTCGCGGGCGGGCTGTTCCTCATGGTCGGCATGATCTACGAGCGCACGCACTCGCGCGCCGTAGCCGATTACGGCGGCCTCGCCAGGATGCTGCCGGTGTTCTCGGTGTTCTTCACGATCCTTACGCTGGCCTCGATCGGACTGCCGACCACGAGCGGTTTCGCCGGTGAGTTCATGGCACTGCTCGGTGCGTTCAATGCCGCGTGGCCGGCGCACCTCGCGGGCAACGAACTGCCGCTGACGCTTGCCGTCATCGCAGTGTCCGGCGTGGTGCTCGGCGCGCTCTACATGCTCTGGCTTGCCCAGCGCATCCTGTTCGGCGAAGCCCGCGCACCGCATGCGCCGCTCGTGGACCTGAACGCGCGTGAGACCGCCATCCTGGTCGCGATCGTCGTTGCGATCTTCGCCATCGGCCTGTTCCCCGGCGAGCCGCTCGGCAAGACGGAACTGGCCGCGCGCGAGTTCCAGCAGCGCGTTGCCGGCGAGACGATCCAACTCGGGAGCGCGCGATGAACTGGCACGAGGTCGTCAAGGCGATGCTGCCCGAGCACCTGCTGCTCGCCGGGATGGTCATCCTGCTCACGCTGGAAATCCTGCGCGGCAAGCCGCGCGACGGCTTCGTCGCCGCCTTCCTGGCGCTGGTCGCGGCCGCTGCCGCAGCGCTCATGCTGCACGCCGAGGGTTACGCCGGAGCGCCCTTCAGCGGCCATTTCTCCGTCGGCCCGACCGCGGCGCTCGCCAAGTTCGCGCTGATCGCGCTGGCGCTGCCGGTCGTGCTGATCTCGCGCGATGACTTCGCCGAGACGCGGTACTACGTGCTGCTGCTCGCCTCGCTGTACGGCGCGTGCCTGCTGGTCTCCTCGGACAGCCTGCCCACGCTGTTCCTCGGTCTCGAACTGATGTCGCTGCCGGTGTATGCGCTCGTGCTGCTGGCCCAGTTGCGAGCCGACAGTGCGGAGGCGGCCCTCAAGTACCTGGTGCTGGGCGGCACGGCAACCGCGACGTTCCTGATGGGCGTCGCGCTGCTGTACGGCTGGAGCGGGTCGATGTCGACCGCCGTGTTCGCCGCTGCACTGGGTTCGTCGGACACGCTGCCAGTCGCGGGCGTCGTGCTGGTGGTGGCCTCGCTGTTCCTCAAGGCGGCCATCGTGCCGTTCCACGGCTGGGCACCGGATGCCTATGAAGGTGCCAGCGTGCCGGTGACGGCCTTCATGGCCACGATCATCAAGGCAGGCGTGCTGTTCGCAGCGCTGCGGCTGTTCGAGACCGCGCCGGTGACGCGCCCGCTCGTCGATGTGCTGGCTGTCCTGCCGCTGGTCTCGATGATCTGGGGCAACGTGGCGGCCATCCGGCAGACGAGCTTCCGCCGCATGATCGCCTATTCGTCGATCGCGCACGCGGGCTACCTGTTCTACGCTCTGCTCGGCGCTGGTCCGGGCCGCGCGCAGGCGATCATCTTCTACGTGGTCGTGTACGGGATCATGAACGTGCTGGCATTCACCGTGCTGCCGCGCGGCACCGACGACGAGCGCAGCGACCGGCTCGAGTCGTTGCAGGGCCTGTACCAACGCCGTCCGTTCGCCGCGATCATGCTCGGCGTCTCGATGCTCTCCCTCGCCGGCCTGCCGCCGCTGCCGGGTTTCGTCGCCAAGTTCCTGGTGTTCCGCAACGTGCTCGCGGCGGGTTACACGGGCTACGCGGTGCTCGGCCTCGTGGCGAGCTACCTCGGCATCTATTTCTACCTGCGCGTCATCCAGTACATGTTCATGAACCCGGCGACGGCGGACCAGCCTGCCGGGCACCCGCGGCGCCTGGCGCTCGCGGCGAGCCTGCTGTGCCTCGTGCCAGCCATCGCGCTGGCGTTCTTCCCCGGCTGGTTACTCGATCGGTTCTGAGCGGCAAGCCGCGTCTCACGGCCGCCGCTGAGGTTCGCAGCGGCCTCAGGCCCCCGCCCGCTTCGCAATCGGCGAATGTGAGTCGAGCACCTGCAGCCGCGCAGCCTGCAGACGCTCGGAGACCACCCCCAGCAACCGGTGCATGATCTTGTAGCCGAAGCCGGTGTCGGCACGGCAGCGCTCGAGCAGCGCGTAGCCGTCGAAAGCCAGCGCCTCGACCGGTTCGAGCGCGCGCGCCTGGAACAGCTTGCCGCGGCCCACGATGACCGAGGACCAGCCCAGTTCGTCGCCGCCCTCGAGCGTGTGCACACGCAGCGCCTTGCCCTGCGCCATCATCTCGAGCGCCACGCGCCCTTTGAGCAGCAGGAAGAACTCATGCCTTTCGTCGCCCTCCTGGAAGATCATCTCGTCCTGCGCAAAGCTGACAGGCCGGGCCAGCGACGCGAGCGTCGCACAATGTTCGGGCGTCAGGCCCTGCACGAACGGATGCTTTTGCACTGCAGCCAGGATCTGGTCGGTCATGACGCTCCCCTTCGGACGACGACGGTACACTCGGGCATGGATTCTACGCCCGCCACGGCGATTGGGCGCACCGCGACGCGGAGATTGCCGCAACGAGCCCGCCGCGCCGACAATACACAGTCATGCAACCCACGCAACTCCAGGCCTCCCTGTACCAGCGGATCCCGCTGTCGCGCGCCATGGGCGTGACCGTGCTGCAGGCCGAGCCAACGGGCGTCGTCATGAGCGCGCCGCTGGCACCGAACGTCAATCACAGTGGCACGGTGTTCGGTGGCAGCGCGTCGGCCGTCGCCGTGCTCGCCGCGTGGTCGCAGGTGGAGGTTTGCCTGCAGGCCGCCGTCCAGCCCGGCCGGATCGTCATCCGCCGCAGCACCATGGACTTCGAGCGACCGATCGTCGCCGACTTCACGGCCACGGCCGTCCCGCCGTCGCCCGAGGAGTGGGCCAGGTTGCTCGGGACGCTGCAACGGGGACGCATGGGGCGCATCGCCGTCAGGTCCGTGCTCGACTGCAAGGGTGAGCGCGTTGGCGAACTCGAAGGCGAGTTCGCGGTGATACCGGCATGAACGTGCGCGCGCCTTACGGGCTGCGTGCAGCACTGGCCGCCGGGCTGCTGGCAACCCTGCTGTCGGCCTGTGCTGGAGCTCCATCGCGCTATCCGGTGCCGGCCTTGCCGGTCAGCAAACTGGAGCAATTGCGGGCCGATGCGCTGCGAGCCGTGCCGCCGCAGGAGACCGGCGAGTTCCTGGACGCCGACCTGGTGGAAGTCGTCACGCTCGATCCGAGCCTGAAACTGGACGTGCGTTACGCGGGCCCCGACAACTTCCTGCGCGCGCCGGTCTATCCGGAAGCACGTGTGTTCCTGCAGCGCCCCGCCGCCGAGGCCGTGGTGCGGATCAACCGCGCGCTCCGTGCCCAGGGCTACGGCTCTGCTGCTGTTCGACGGCTACCGGCCCTGGTATGTCACGTGGATCTTCTGGGAGGCGACGCCGAACGAACAGCGCAACTTCGTGGCCGACCCGGCGACCGGCTCGCGCCACAACCGAGGCTGCGCGATCGACCTGAGCCTGTACGACCTGAAGACGGGGCTCGAGGTGTCGATGCCGAGCTGCTTATGACGAATTCTCCGAGCGCGCGCACCCGAACTACGCGGGTGGTACGGCGGAGCAACGCGCGGCGCGGGACCTGCTGCGCACGGCAATGGAGGCGGACGGCTTTACCGTCAACGACGATGAGTGGTGGCACTACGACTATCGGGACTGGAACAAGTACCGGATCGGCAACGCGTTCTTCAAGGACCTGGCGCGAGCTCGTTGACGACCGTTCCGCGCCATGGATTCGAGGCGGCACATCCGAACCTTGGCGAATGAGCAGACAACCTTACTGGTTTCCCGCAAAGACCTACGGCTGGGGCTGGGGCCTGCCCGTCACCTGGCAGGGGTGGGTCGTCACCGCGGCTACTTTGTGCTGCTTCTGGGTGGGATCCCGCTCATCGAACCGGCCAGGAATGCCGCCATTTACGCCGCGTACGCAGCCGCACTTTCTGCTGTCATGGTCGGCATCTGCTGGCTGAAAGGCGAGCCGCCAGGCTGGAGATGGGGAAAGGGTGATGCCGGCCGTCGCCCGGCCAAGCCAGGTCAGGACCGTCCCGTCGCAGGCCTGACGGGGCACAACCAGGAGCGCTTCCGATGCGCCTGCGACAACCGGCCAGTGCCATCACGGCGATCCTGCTCGCTACCGCTGCACTGTTGCTCGTCCTGGGTCATGCAGCGCTGTACGGCATCGTGCGCAGGCCCGACGAAGGTGCCGCTGCGCATGTCTTCCAATTGCTGGCACTCCTGCAGCTACCGTTCCTCGTCTGGTTCGTGCTGAAGCACGTACGAGTCGCGCCACGGCGGGCCGCGCCAGCCCTCCTGGCACTCGCCGCGCTCTGGCTCTGCACCGTCGCTGCCATCTTTGCCTTCACGTAGTCCGTTCAGCCTGCCTGTCACGCGTCAACGACCCGGTCAGCTGGCGCTGCAGCACAAGCCTCGACCGCAGCGACGTGACGATCGACGCGTCGTGCCGCAGCGCAAGACTCGCGGGACTGTCAGATCGACCGCGCGATGATCTCCTTCATGATCTCGTTCGCGCCGCCGTAGATGCGCTGCACGCGTGAATCCACGTACAGCTGCGAGATCGGGTACTCGCGCGTGTAACCGTAGCCGCCGAAGAGCTGCAGGCACTCGTCCATGACCTTGTTCTGCATTTCCGTCACCCAGTACTTGGCCATCGACGCCGTCACGGTGTCGAGCTTGCCGTCCTTGAGCTTCACGATGCAGTCGTCGATGAAGACCCGCGCGACGTGCACGCCGGTCTTGACCTCCGCCAGCTTGAAGCGCGTGTTCTGCAGTTCGAGCAGCGGCTTGCCGAACACCTTGCGGCTGCGCGTGTAGTCGGCCGTGAGCTTGAGCGCGTACTCCATCGCACCGAGCCCGCCGATCGCGAGCAGCGCGCGCTCGTACGGCAGGTCGCGCATCATCTGGATGAAGCCCTGCCCCTCTGCCGCGCCCAGCAGGCACGACGCAGGCACGCGGCAGCCGTCGAAGAACAGCTCGGCCGTGTCCCAGCCGTTCTGGCCGATCTTGTCGAGCACGCGCCCCACGCGATAGCCCTGCAGGTCCTTCGTCTCGACCATCAGGATCGAGATTCCGCGCGAGCCTTGCGTCGGATCCGTCTTGACCACCACGCCGACCAGTCCCGCGTGCAGGCCGTTCGAGATGAACGTCTTCGAACCGTCGATGACGTATTCATCGCCGTCTCGCACCGCGCGCGTCCTGATGGCCTGCAGGTCGGAGCCCGCGCCCGGTTCGGTCATGGCGATGGCGCCCACCAGTTCGCCCGTGGCCATGCGCGGCAGCCAGTCCAGCTTCTGCACTTCGGTGCCGTGGTTCAGCACGTAGTGCGCCACGATGCTGTGCACCACGTTGCCGAGGCTCGTGATGCCGTGGCGCCCCATTTCCTCGGCCACGATCGCCTCGTGGCGCACGTCGCCGCCGACGCCGCCGTAGTCCGCCGGTATGTCAGTGCACAGCAGGCCGACCTCGCCCGCCTTGCTCCAGATCTCGCGATCGACGTGATGCTGCTCGCGCCAGCGTGCGTCGTTGGGAACGATCTCCATCTGGACGAAGCGGCGGACGGCGTCGCGAAACAGATCCAGCTCGTCGTCGAGCCAGGCGGAACGATAGGCATCCATGGGGGTTCACCTCGCAGGAGCCGACGATCACAAAGGAAACTGGTGTTCTTGTCCAGAGGCAGCTAGTTTTGCCGCCTGGTCCCAGATGGACCTTGCCAACGGGGGAGATCGGGCATGCTGCTGAATTCCGGACAGGTCCTGACGGAGCGGGCGAAGATCGGGCCAGGCGCGGAAGCCCTCGTCGACACCGCGTCGGGCGCACGCTGCAACTTCCGCCAGCTCAACGATCGCGCCAACCAGACCGCGAACACCCTGCTCGGCATGGATTTCAGGCCGGGCGAGCGCATCGCCTGCCTGATGCCGAACCAGTCGCAGTACATGGAATCGTTTTACGCGTGCGCCAAGGCAGGCTTCGTCTTCGTCGCGCTCAACTGGCGGCTGTCGGTGCCGGAACTGTCGTACCAGCTGATGGATTCCGGCGCTGTCGCCGTGCTTTACGCCGCCGAGCAGCAAGCGCTGGTGGACCCGCTGCGACAGCAGTTCCCGAACGTCCGCTGGCTGGCCGCCGACGCGGACGACTACGCCGCTGCCGTGGCAGAGGCTGCCACCGCCGAACCGCCGATCGGCGCGACCGGCACCGATCCGCTGTACATGATGTACACGAGCGGCACGACCGGTCGGCCCAAGGGCGCGCTGATGTCGCATGCCGCGAATATCGCGTGGCTCGCCAGCATGCTGGCGACGTCCGACCTGCGTCATGGCGAACGCAACATCATCGTCGCGCCGCTGTTCCACATCGGCGGCCTGGGGCTCGCGATGTCGGCCGTGTACCGCGGCATGACGACGGTGCTGCTGAAACAGTTCGACCCGGGCGTCATGTGGGACCTCGTCGATGCCGAAAAGATCACGGGTTTCTTCGCCGTGCCGGCGATGCTCGCGTTCATGTACCAGCACCCGAAGCGCGCGACGGCTGCACGGTCCGCGTTACGCTGGGTGATCTGCGGCGCAGCTCCCGTGCCGGTGACTCTGATCGAGGCCTACCTGGCCATGGGCGTGGAGATCCTGCAGGTGTACGGCCTCACCGAGACGCACGGCGGCATCTGCCTGATGTCGCCCGAGCACGCGCGCACCAAGGTCGGCTCCACCGGCATGCCGTACTTCGGCATCGACGTGCGGGTCGTCGACAAGGCTGGCAATCGCCGGTACCGCCCGGCATTCCGGGCGAGGTCGTCACGCGCGGCCCGCACCTGATCAGCGGCTACTGGAATCGCCCGGAAGCGACGCAGGAAGCGATCCGTGAAGGCTGGTTCCACACCGGCGACATCGCCGAAGTCGACGACGAGGGCTTCATCTACATCAAGGACCGCTCGAAGGACATGGTGATCTCGGGTGGCGAGAACGTGTACCCCGCGGAAGTCGAGGACGTGCTGAGCGGGCACGCCGGTGTGCGTGAGGTCGGCGTGATCGGCCAGCCCTCGGCCAAATGGGGCGAGAGCGTCTGCGCCGTGATCGTGCGCGGCGACGGCTGGAAAGGCGACGACGACCTGCTGGTGCAGGAACTCAGGGCACTCGCGCAATCGAGGCTGGCGCGCTTCAAGCAGCCGAAGACCTATGTCTTCATCGATGCGCTGCCGCGCAATCCGTCCGGCAAGATCCTCAAGCGCATGCTGCGCGAGCAGTTTCCCGGCCCCGCGCCGGAGTGAGGTGCGAAGGTTGTGGCCGGTGCGGCCGGCCCCTATCCTGCAGGCATGCCTGACCCGAACCGCGCCTTCCTCGCCGCCCGACTCGCGGCGATCTCTGGCCTGTTGCTCGTCGCCTCCGCCACCCAGGCGACTGATGACCCCTGCTCAGCACTGGCCGCTGCAAATATCCCTGGTGCACGGATCACTGCGGCGGACACCGTCGCTGCCAATGGCGACCTGCCGGCGCATTGCCGGGTGCAGGGCACGATTCCACTGTCGATCCACTTCGAGCTCCGGCTCCCGCTCACGGGCTGGAACGGCAAGTTCTACCTGGCGGGCTGCGGCGGCTTCTGCGGCTCGCTCGACGCAGACCGTCCCGGAGTCATCAACGCACTCAATCACGGCCTGCGCCGCGGCTACGCGTCGGCCACGTCGGATTCGGGCCATGCAGGCACGAGCATCACGGATGGCCGCTGGGCACTGAACAATCCCGGCGCGGAAGCCGATTGGGGCTGGCGCTCCGTGACCGAAACAGCGCGTGTGTCGCGCGATCTCGTGCGCGCCTTCTATCAACGGCCAGCCGTGCGCTCCTATTTTTCAGGCTGCTCCACGGGCGGTCGCATGGGCCTGATGTCGGCGCAGCGTTTTCCGCAGGACTTCGACGGCATCATTGCAGGCGCCCCGGCGCTCGACTACACGGGCCTGGTCGCCACCCAGTTCGCGTGGTACGTGCAGGCCAACACGTCTGCAGACGGCAAGGAAATACTCGACCGCGCGAAGGTACCTCTCATCGCCAGATCGGTGATGGAAGCCTGCGATGCCGTCGACGGCCAGCGCGACGGACTCATCGACGATCCGCGCCGCTGCGACTGGGAGCCTTCACGACTGCAATGCAAGGGCACGGACGGCCCGGATTGCCTGACTTCCCGCGAAATCGGCGTGCTCGACCATTGGTACAGGCCGGTGACCGGCGGCGATGGGCGCATCCAATATCCAGGTGGCGCGCCGAAGGGTTCCGAGCCGTTCTGGCCGGTGTGGCTGTCAGGCGTGCCGGACGGCAGGCAGCCGGCATTGATCGAACGCTTCGCCACCGATTTCCTCCGCTACATGGCATTCGTGCCCGACGCGGGCGCGGCATTCGATGTACGCCGGTACGATTTCGACCGCGACCCGCCGCGCCTCGCGACCATGGCGCGCGTCTACGACGCCACCGACGCGGATCTCGTCGAGTTCCGCAATCGCGGGGGCAGGCTGCTGATGTTCCACGGCTGGGCCGACCCGATCGTGACGCCGCAGCGCACGCTCGATTACTACGCTGCCGTGCGTGCCCGCATGGGCGGCACCGAATCCACGGCGCAGTTCGCGCGGCTGTTCATGCTGCCAGGCGTCGATCACTGCGGGCTGCAACCCGGACCGGGCGCAAAATCACTCGAATTCGACCCGCTGCCGGCGCTCGAGGCCTGGGTGGAACGCAACGAAGCACCGAATGCGCTGCAGATCAGCTGGCAGATGAATGATGGCAGCGTGCGCAGCCGCGAGGTGAAGGCACAGTGAGCGTCCCCGCAGATCGCCCGAAGTCACGCTCGCTCGGCCCGCTGCGGGCGCTGCTGCCCTACCTGCGCCCCTACCGCGGCGTGCTGGTGCTGGCGCTGCTCGCCCTGCTGGTGGCAGCCGCTGCGATGCTGGCGCTGCCCGTCGCGCTGCGCTTCCTGATCGACAACGGCATCTCGTCGAAGAGCAGCGACACGATCAACCAGTACTTCGTCGCGTTCCTCGCGGCGGCGGCCGTTTTCGGCGTGTTTGCGGCCTTGCGCTTCTATCTCGTGAGCTGGCTCGGCGAGCGCGTCGTGGCCGACATGCGCTCTGCCGTCTACGCGCGCGTCATCCGCATGGACCCGGCGTTCTTCGAGGTCACTCGCATCGGTGAAGTGCTGTCGCGACTGACGGCCGACACCACGCTGGTCCAGTCAATCGCGGGCGTCAACCTGTCGATCACCCTGCGTTCCGCCCTGTCGCTGATCGGCAGCCTGGTGATGCTGGGCGTGACGAGCCTCAAGCTCACCGCGATCCTGGTGGTGTTGATTCCGGTCGTGATCGTGCCGCTGATCGTGCTTGGACGGCGGGTCCGCCGCCTGTCGCGCGCATCGCAGGACCGCATCGCCGACACCAGCAGCATCGCCGACGAAACGCTGAATGCCGTGCAGACGGTGCAGGCGTTCACGCTGGAGCAGATCAACACGGAACGGTTCGACGCGGCGGTCGAAGACTCCTTCGGCGCGGCGGTGCGCCGCACCAAGACACGCTCCACGCTGACGGCACTGGCCACGATGCTGGTGTTCGGCGCCATCACCTTCGTGCTCTGGATGGGCGCCCACGCGGTCGTGCGCGGTGAAATGACCGGCGGTCAGCTCGGCCAGTTCCTGCTGTACGCCGGTTACGTCGCGATCGCGGCGGCCAGCCTCAGCGAAATGTGGGGTGAGGTGCAGCGTGCCGCGGGCGCGATGGAACGCCTGCTCGAACTCGAGAACGCGCAACCGACGATCCAGGCGCCGCCGCAGCCGGTCGCGCTGCCAGCGCCCGGGCGCGGCGAACTCAGCTTCGAGCAAGTCACGTTCCGCTATCCCTCCCGTCCCGAGGCAAAGGCGCTGGACGCGTTCGACCTGCGGGTGCGCAGGGGCGAGACGGTCGCGTTCGTCGGCCCGTCGGGCGCGGGCAAGAGCACGACGTTCCAGTTGCTGCTGCGGTTCTACGATCCGGAGTCGGGCCGGGTACTGATCGACGGCGTGGACGTCTCGCAAGCAGACCCGCTCGAGGTCCGCAGCCGCATCGGTCTCGTGCCGCAGGACACGGTGCTGTTCGCGGCGAGCGCGCGCGAGAACATTCGTTACGGCCGGCCGGGCGCCTCCGATGCAAGAAGTGGAAGAAGCCGCCAGGGCGGCCGCGGCTGACGAGTTCCTGCGCAAGTTGCCGGAGGGTTACGACACGTTCCTCGGCGAGCGCGGCACGCGACTCTCGGGCGGCCAGCGCCAGCGCATCGCCATCGCCCGCGCCATCCTGCGCGACCCGCCGATCCTGCTGCTCGACGAAGCGACGAGCGCGCTCGATGCGGAGAGCGAGCGGCTGGTGCAGGCCGCGCTGGAGCACCTGATGCAGGGCCGCACGACGATCATCATCGCGCACCGGCTCGCCACGGTGCTGCAGGCCGACCGCATCGTCGTCATGGACCATGGACGCATCGTTGCGCAGGGCACGCACGCCGAACTGGTGCGCGGCAACGAGCTGTACGCACGGCTCGCCGCACTGCAGTTCGCCGACGGCACGGACACTGCGATGGAAGCGGCCACTTGAGCGGCAACGCGCGCCTGAACGAGCTCGGCCAGCCGATCGGCGCGGCGCTGCCCGGCTGGCAGCCCCCGGCGCGTCCCGCACAGCGCAGGCTGCAGGGCCGGTTCTGCCTGGTCGAGCCGCTCAACGTGGCCGGGCATGCGCGCGCGCTGTTCGACGCCAACAGCCGGGACCTTGAGCACCGCATGTGGACCTACCTCGCGTACGGCCCGTTTGCCGAGTTCGCCCGGTACGAGCGCTGGCTCACCGAGCGAGCGATCGACACCGACCCGCTGTTCCAGGCCTTCATCGACCGGACGTCGGGCAATGCAGTGGGCGTGGGAGCGTTCATGCGTATCGACCCGCCCGCGGGAACCATCGAGGTGGGCCACATCGCCATGTCGCCCGTGCTGCAGCGTTCGGCGGCCGCGACGGAGGCGATGTATCTCATGATGCGTCACGCCTTCGAACTCGGGTACCGTCGCTACGAGTGGAAGTGCGACGCGCTCAACGCCAGGTCGCGGCGTGCCGCCGAACGGCTCGGTTTCGTATTCGAGGGCGTGTTCCGCCAGGCCACGGTCTACAAAGGCCGCAGTCGCGACACGGCCTGGTATTCGGTCATCGACTCGGAATGGCCGGTGCTGCGCCAGGCGTTCGAACGCTGGCTCGACCCCGCCAACTTCGACGCCTCGGGCCAGCAGCGCGCGAGCCTGGGCGAGCTACGCCGGCCCGGTCCCAGGGCCGACGGCCACCCGGGCGAGGACTGACCGCATGCCGCGCATCGCGATCGGCGGTTTCCAGCACGAGACGAACACGTTTGCGTCGACCCCTGCCGTGCTCGCGGACTTCGAGGCGCCGGACGCGTGGCCGGGACTGACGAGTGGCGGTGCAATGCTGGAGGCCGTGGCCGGCATCAACCTGCCGGCGGCCGGGTTCGCGCAGGAAGCGCGTTCGCTGCACCATGAGCTGGTGCCGCTGACATGGTGTTCGGCGCAGCCTTCGGGGCGCGTGACGCGTGCCGCGTACGAACACGTCAGCGCCCTGTTGCTCGAAGACCTGCAGCGTGCCGGCAGTGTCGACGGCGTGTATCTCGACCTGCACGGTGCGATGGTGGCCGAGCACATCGACGATGCCGACGGCGAACTGCTGCGACGCGTGCGTGCGCTGGTCGGCCCCGGCGTCCCCATCGTTGCGAGCCTCGATTATCACGCCAACGTGTCCTTGCTGATGGCGCAGGCCGCCAGCGCACTCGTGTCGTACCGAACCTACCCGCACGTCGACATGGCGGAATGCGGCGCACAGGCAGCGCGCGTGTTGCAGGACCTGCTCGGGCAGCCGCGCCCGGCGGTCGCGCTCGAGCAGCTCGACTTCCTGATACCGCTCACGTCGCAGTCGACGCTGGTGGAGCCGATGCGCTCGTTGATGGACCAGGCCCGGAGGCTGCAGCAGTCGCCGTTGCTATCGGTCTGTCTCATGCCCGGCTTCCCGGCAGCGGACGTCGCCGACTGTGGTCCGGCCATCTACGCCTGCGGCTACAGCGACGCGACCGCGCGCGAGGCGGTGGCGAACATTGCCCGCGAAGTGCGGTCCCGTGAACAGGAGTTCGCGCTCGACGTGTACTCCGTCGAGCAGGCGATCGTGGAGACGACGGGGCACACGGCGACGCGCGGCCGACCACTCATCCTCGCCGACACCCAGGACAACCCGGGCGGCGGCGGCAACGCGGACACGATGAGCCTGATCAAGGCGCTCATCGCTAGCGGCACCCGACGCGTGCTCGCCGGCGTGATCTGTGACCCGGAGGCCGCGGCCAGGGCTCACGCGGCAGGAGAGAACGCGATGGTCGACCTGCGCCTCGGGGCGCACGCGGGCACCGCCGGCGAGACGCCGCTCGTGGCCCGCTGCAAGGTACTCGCGCTAGGCGATGGGCGCTTCACCGGCACGGGCCCGTTCTATCGCGGCGGGCGCTTCGAACTTGGTCCCATGGCCCTGCTGGAAGTCGGTGGCGTGCATGTCGCGGTGGCGAGCCGCAAGCAGCAGGCGGCGGATCAGGCCATGTTCCGCCACCTGCGCGCCGAGCCGGCCGATTACGCGGTGCTCGCGCTGAAGAGTTCGGTGCATTTCCGGGCGGACTTCGGCCCGATGGCGAGCCGCATCCTGGTCGTCGCAGCGCCCGGCCCGAACGTTGCCGACCCGGGTAAGCTGCCCTTTGCAAAGCTGCGGCCCGGCATGCGGACAGGTCCGCGGCGGCACTGATCGCAGTACACTCTCTCACTCTGGCAGAGGAGACTCCGATGCGCAGGATCCTGGTCGCGATCGACGGTTCGGACACGGCCTTGCGGGCGCTCGACTTCGCGGTGCAGCAGGCGCGTCACGCGCCGGCGGCGGCGCTGCACGTGCTGAACGTCCAGCCGACGCTGAGCAACTACACCGCGGCGGAGATCTACGTGACTGCGGAACGCATCCACCAGGTTGCCGTGGAGCGCGCACGCGCGATCCTCGATTCCGCGGCCGAGCGGCTGAAGACCGTCGACTGCAGTTTCGAGCTCGAGCAGCTGGAAGGCGAGCCAGCTGAGACCATTGCCAACCGGGCCGACGAGCTGGGCTGCGAATCGATCATCATGGGGACTCACGGCCTGACCTCGTTCGGCATTCTCTTCATGGGGTCCGTGGCACAGAGGGTCGTGCACCACGCCAACGTGCCGGTCACGCTGGTGAAGTAGCTGCGGGGCTATTTCACGTAGACGTGGTTCGGCAGCCAGAGCGCGATCCCTGGATAGATGATCACGAGAGCGAGCCCCACGATCATGATGAGCACGAACGGGATGATCGACTTGTAGATGTCGATCAAAGTGACTTCCTTCGGCGCCATCGCCCGCATCAGGAACAGGTTGTACCCGAACGGCGGCGTGATGTAGGCGATCTGGCAGGTGATCGTATAGAGGATGCCGTACCAGATCGGGTTGAACCCGAGCGAGATGACCAAGGGCACATAGAGCGGTGCGACGATGATCAGCATCGCGGTGTCGTCGAGAAAAGTGCCCATCAGGATGTAGGTGAGCTGCATCAGCACCAGCACCTGCCAGGGCTCCAGCCCCCATTTCTCGAGAAACAGGACCTCGATCGCCTTCACGGCTCCGAGCCCGTCGAAGACCGCGCCGAAGGCCAGTGCCGCCAGGATGATCCACATGAACATGGCGCTCACGGCCAGGCTCTTCCTGAGCGTGTCCTCCAGCATCTCGCCGCGTGATGCGGCCCTTGTACCAGGCCACCAGGGTGGCGGCGAATGCGCCGACGGCGGACGACTCCACCATGCTGGTGACGCCCATCACGAACAGGCCGGTCATCGAGAAGATGATGAACAGCGGCAGGACGCCTGCCCTGAGCAGGCGGATCTTTTCCCCCCAGGTGATCTGTTGCCGCTCCTCGAGCGGCAGTGGCGGACCGAGGTGTGGCTGCAGGTGGCAGCGAATCAGGATGTAGAGGATGAACAGGCCGGCCAGCAGCAGCCCCGGCCCAACCCCGGCCAGCCACAGCTGGCCCACCGGCTGCCGGGCGATCATGCCGTAGAGCACCAGCACGACGCTGGGCGGGAGCATGATGCCGAGCGAACTGCCGGCCTGAATGACGCCAGTCACCATGATCTTGTCGTAGCCCCGCTTCAGGAGCTCCGGCAGCGCGATGGTGGCTCCAATCGCCATGCCCGCAACGCTCAAGCCGTTCATGGCCGAGATCGCCACCATCAGCAGGATCGTGCCGACCGCCAGCCCGCCGCGCATCGGCCCGGTCCAGACGTGGAACATGCGGTAGAGGTCGCTTGCGATCCCCGACTCGGACAGCATGTAACCCATGTAGATGAACATGGGCAGGGTCATCATCGGATACCAGTTGATCAGCGTGATGGTCGAGGCAAACGGCATCTCGACGGCGCCTTCGCCCCACAGCGCCAGGGCAAAGACCGTGGCCACGAACCCGATGGCGCCGAAAACCCGCTGCCCGGTGAGCAGCAGGAGCATGAATGTCGAGAACATCAGGACAGCGATGGTCTCGTAACTCACGCGATCTCCCTGCCGGTGAACTTCGCCACGTCCTTGAAGAAGATCGAGATCGCCTGCAGCAGCATGAGCACGATCCCCACCGTCATGATGATCTTGATCGGCGCCATTGGCGGCGCCCACGCCGAATAGTTCGTCTGGTTGTACTTGAGCGAGTAGGCGCTGCTCGCGACCCCGCCGCGCACCATGAAGACCAGGTAGAAGACCAGGAAGAACGCCGTGATCGAGTCCATGAACGCCCGGGTCTTCGGCTTCCAGCGCTCGTACAGCACATCCATCCGCACGTGCGCGTCGAGCTGCATGGAGTAGCCGCCACCGAGGATGTAGTAGGCAGCCATCAGGAACTGCGCCAGTTCGACAATCCAGATGAACGGCACGTTGAACACGTACCGCGTAAGCGATGCAAACAGCAGCACGCCCATCATGACCAGGGTGAGGTACATGACAAAGTAGCCGAGGACGCGATTTACCGCATCGACGTACCGGACGTAGGCCTTGATGACTCTGGGCATGGCTCGTGCGCTCCCGATCCTGGGCACAGGACGTCAGCCGGGACTCGCCGGCAGGGCGCTCCTCCCCGCACCGGGTCCCTACGGCCGGGAAAGAGGCCTGCTGGCCGACTCGCGGCTGGGACCTCGATCAGGTGTAGCGGTACGGGGGACCGGCCTTCGTCATGAGATCGTTGTAGTCGCGGAAGATCTGGACCACCTTGGCACAGCGTGGGCTGGTCGCGGCGATCTCATCCCAGAACTTGTGCGCCTCCTCCTCCACCGTCGCCCACTCGGCGGGTGGAATCGTCGTCAGCTTCATCTTCGAGCCCTTGACGCGCAGGTCCGCCTCGCCTGCCCAGTACCAGTGCTGACGGTAGTAGTGGGAACTGTCGATGCAGAGCCTGAAGAGCGTCTGCAGGTGCTCCGGCACCTTCTCCCAGGACTTGGTATTGGCGAAATAGGAGCCGATCCAGGCGCCGGAGATGGCATTGGTAAGGAAGTATGGCGTCGCATCCGCCCAGCCCACCGTGTAGTCCTCGGTGATCCCGGACCAGGCGAGGCCGTCGAGCTCGCCGGTCTGGATGGCCACCTGCACGTCGCCCCAGGGCAGGGTGACCGGCACTACGCCGAACCGGGCGAGGAACTTGCCGGCGGTCGGGAACGTGAAGATCCGCAGGCCCTTCAGGTCCGCCAGCTTCCTGATCGGCTTGACGGTGTTGAAATTGCAGGGATCCCAGGACCCGGAGCTGAGCCAGGTCACGCCCTCGACCTCGTTGTAGGCCTCCTGCCAGATCTCGTTGAGACCGTACTTGTTGAACAGCGCGGGGACATCCAGGCTGTAGCGCGTGGCAAAGGGGAAGTACCCGCCGAACACACGGACGTCGGTCGGCGCCGCGATGGAGTCGTCGTCGCTCTGGACCGCATCGATGGTGCCGGCCTGCATGGCCCGGAACAGTTCGCCGGTGGGGACCAGCTGGTCCGCAAAATACAGCTCGATCACCATTTCGCCGTTGGCGGCCTTGTTGAACGCATCGATGGAAGGCTTGATGACGTGCTCGGCCAGCGCCGGGCCCGCGTAGGTCTGCAACCGCCACTTGAGCGTCGTCTTCTTCGAGGTGGCTACGGCCGGTGCGCCCGCCTCGCCCGAGCCCGTTTCCTTCTTGCCGCAGGCGGCAAGCAATGCCGTTGAAGTCGCAGTGGCGGCCAGGGCCGCCTTCGTCAGGAATGTTCTTCGCTGCATCGCGCTCTCCTTCTGGGGATTCAGGTCATACAAGGCTCATCCCAGGCATTCACCTTCGTCGCAATGGAGGAGGTCTCGACTACGGTCTCGATTCGGAAGAACCGGGAATGCTGCATCCCCCGGATGCGGTCCCGGACCCTGCTGCTGTGGCCAGACCCCCTGGGCTTGCTGTTGAGTTTCCGGATGACGGAGGCGCCCTCCTTCGTCACCGCATCGATCGATTCTTGCACGCATCAGTTACGCTCATCAATCGACCAGAGTCAAATGGGCGGTCGACCCCGGGTGCCACGTGGTGGAATGAGTCCGCCCCCCGGCTGCATTTTCTTGCTCGTAGTTGTGTACGCTGTCCGGCGGGCCACATGAACAATCACGGGCGGGCGCGCCGCAACACCGGGACAACGCGCCCCTCGTCCAGGGGGTTTGCATGGAACCGAGACAGGTACGCAGTGCAGCCGACGCACGCGCCATCGTCGAAGAGCGCGCAGTGCAGCACGTCAAGGTCGGCGCCTTCGACATCGACGGCATCATGCGCGGCAAGTACATCTCGCGCGACAAGTTCCTCTCCTCGCTCGACGGAGGCTTCGGCTTCTGCGACGTCGTGCTCGGCTGGGACTGCCAGGACCAGCTCTACGACAACGTGAAATACACCGGCTGGCATACCGGATACCCGGACGCTCCGGTTCGGCTCCTGCCGGACACCTGCCGCCAGCTGCCCTTCGAGGACAACGGGCTGTTCTTCCTCGGAGAGTTCTCGCCGCCCGCGGAAGCGGTCTGCCCGCGCGGCTTGCTCAGGCGCGTGCTCGATCGTGGACGGGCGATGGGCTTCGAACCCTACGTCGGTTTCGAGTATGAATTTTTCGTGTTCAGGGAATCGCCCGAGTCGGTACGGGAGAAGCACTACCGCGGCCTGACGCCGATGGCGCCCGGCTGGTTCGGCTACTCCGTGATTCGCAACAGCACCGGCAGCGACTTCTACCGCCAGCTGCTCGATGACTGCCGCGACATGGACATGACCATCGAGGGATTGCACGAAGAGACCGGGCCGGGCGTGATGGAGGCAGCCATCGCCGTGGACAAGGCACTTGCGGCCGCGGACAAGGCCGCGCTGTTCAAGACCTTCGCGAAAGTGATCGCGCAACAGAACGGCTACATGGCGACGTTCATGGCCAAGTGCTCGAAAGACTGGCCGGGTCAGAGCGGCCACATCCACCTGTCGCTGAAGTCACAATCCGGCGATTCGGCCTTCTACGAGGCCGGCAAGCCGCATACGATGAGCGACGCCATGCGCTGGTTCGTGGGTGGCCAGCAGAAGCTGATGCCGGAACTGCTCGCCATGGTCGCGCCGACGATCAATTCCTACCGACGCCTTATTCCCGGGTTCTGGGCACCGACGGACTCGACCTGGGGCGTCGAGAACCGCACCACGGCTTTGCGCGTGATTCCCGGGAGCGCGAAGTCGCAGCGCGTCGAGTACCGCGTCGCCGCGGCGGATGCGAACCCATACGTGATCCTGTCCGCGGCGCTCGCATCGGGCCTGTGGGGCATCGAGAACAGGATCGAGCCCGAGCCCGTCGTAACGGGCAATGCCTACGACAGGAAGTATCCGGCGCGCCTGGCGCTCCCGCGCACGCTCTGGGATTCGGCGCAGCGACTCAAGGGTTCGAAGATGGCCCGCGACTGGTTCGGCGATGCCTTCGTCGAGCACTTCGCCGCCACGCGCGAGTGGGAAGAGCGCGAGTTCCGCAAGCACATTACGGACTGGGAACTGGCCAGGTACTTCGAGATAATCTGAGCGAGGCGGCCTGTCTTCTTCCGTTCCTGCCGGATTCCGTTGCCATCATGACCAACCAACGCACGATCTCCCCTGTCGACGGCCGCATCTACGTCGAGCGCACGCTCGCGACACCCGTCCAGATCGAGGCCGCCCTCGAAAACGCACGCCTTGCGCAACGCGTCTGGCACGCGGTGCCCGTGACGGAACGCTCGGCAATACTTGGTCGTTTCTGTGACGCGTTCGAGGCCCGTCGCGACGCCATCGCCGAGGAACTGTCGTGGCAGATGGGCCGTCCGATCCGTTACGCGCCGAGCGAGGTGCGCGGCACGCTCGAGCGGGCGCGCCACATGATCGCCATCGCAGCCGCGGCGCTGGCCGACATCGACGTCGGCCCGAAGGAAGGATTCCATCGCTTCGTACGCCGCGAGCCGCTCGGCGTGGTGTTCACCGTCGCCGCGTGGAACTACCCATACCTCATCGCGGTGAACAGTGTCGTGCCGGCGCTCATGGCGGGCAATGTCGTCGTACTCAAGCACTCGGCCCAGACGCCGCTGTGCGCGGAGCGGTTCGAGGAGTGCCTGCGCGAGGCTGGACTGCCGGAGGGCGTGTTCCAGGCCCTGCACCTGAGCCACGCGGACACGGAGCGCGTCATCCGCGACCCACGTGTGGATTTCGTGGCGTTCACCGGATCGGTGGCGGGTGGACACGCCGTGCAGCGGGCGGCGGCCGACCGGTTTATCGGCACCGGGCTGGAACTCGGCGGCTGCGATCCGGCCTACGTGCGCCACGACGCCAACCTGGCCCATGCGATCGAGAACCTGGTCGATGGCGCGTACTTCAACTCCGGGCAGTCGTGCTGCGGGATCCAGCGGGTCTATGTGCACGAGCGCCTGTACGAGGCATTCGTCGAGGGTTGGCTCGACCTAACCCGCAAGTACGTTCTCGGCAATCCGCTCGACCCGGAAACGACGCTCGGTCCGGTGGTTCGCACTGCGGCAGCCGAGGAGATCCGTCGCCAGGTCGCAGCCACCGTCGCTGCCGGCGGACGTGCCGTCATCGACGAGAAGGAATTCGCTGCGAGCAAGGCGGGCACGCCGTATCTCGCGCCGCAGGTACTGCTCGGGGTCGATCACACGATGCCAGTGATGCGGGAAGAGATCTTCGGCCCGGTGGCTGGAATCATGCAAGTGGGTTCGGACGCGGAAGCGGTGCGGCTCATGAATGACTCCGCCTTCGGGCTCACCGCGTCGATCTGGACTGCTGACGAAGAAGCGGCCCTGGCGATCGGCGACCAGGTACAGACCGGAACATGGTTCATGAACCGTTGCGACTACCTGGACCCGGCACTGGCCTGGGTCGGCGTCAAGGATTCGGGACGCGGGTGCACGCTGTCCGCCGTCGGTTACGAACACCTGACGCGGCCGAAGTCTTTCCACATGCGGGTGAAGCTCTAGCGTTCAGGCGTTGGCGGTGCTGCGTCGGTTCCGGTGTTTCCTCCGGCTCGCGGCAAGGCAGACACGCACTGGCGGCAGGCGACCGACCCGGCACGACGAAACGGAGACGACCGATGACCACCCTGCGCGGCAACTGGAACTACCCCACCAGCATCAAGTTCGGTGCCGGACGCATCGTCGAACTGCCCGATCACTGTCGTGCGCTCGGCATGCAGCGGCCTCTGCTCGTCACCGACGCCGGGCTCGCGGCGCACGCGATGGTCGCAAACGCCGTTCGCCTGTGTCGCGACGCCGGCCTCGGCTGCGGACCGTTCTCCGACGTGCAGCCGAATCCCGTCGAAGCAAACGTCACCGCGGGCGTCGCGGCCTATCGGGCTGGCGGCCATGACGGCGTGATCGCATTCGGCGGGGGCAGCGCACTCGACGCTGCCAAGGCGATTGCGCTCATGGTCGGCCAGTCCCGGCCGATCTGGGATTTCGAGGATCGCGAGGACTGGTCTACGCGCGTCAATGTCGCCGGCATGGCGCCGGTGGTGGCGGTGCCGACGACGTCAGGGACGGGCTCCGAGGTCGGACGCGCGTCGGTCATCACGGACGTACGGGATCACACCAAGAAGATCATCTTCCACCCGAAGATGCTGCCGGCGATCGTGCTCGAAGACCCCGAACTCACGGTGGGCCTGCCGCCTCACATCACGGCCGCCGTGGGCATGGACGCGCTGTCGCACAATCTCGAGGCGTACTGCGCCCCGGGCTACCATCCGCTCGCGGAGGGCATCGCTGTCGAGGGCATGCGACTCATCAAGGACTGCCTGCCACGCGCGGTGGCGAACGGAGGCGACCTCGAGGCTCGCGCCCACATGCTGATCGCGTCGTCGATGGGCGCTACCGCGTTCCAGAAAGGCCTTGGTGCCATGCACAGCCTGAGCCACCCTTGCTCCGCGAATCTCGGCACCCACCACGGACTCGCGAATGCCGTGGTGATGCCGTACGTCCTCGCATGGAACCGCGTGGCAATCGAGGAGCGCATGGTGCGTCTCGCGGCCTGGCTTGGGCTCGCCGACCGGTCGTTCGACGGTGTCCTGGCCTGGGTGCTGGAACTGCGCCGCGAGATCGGCATCCCGCACACGCTGGCCGAGATCGGCGTACGCACAGAGCACGCGCGCCGATTTGCGCCGCAGGCGCTCAACGACCCCTCGACGGGCGGCAACCCGCTGCCGATGACCGAGCAGGATTTCGAGCAGCTCTACGGAATGTGCATCGCCGGCAGGCTGCGGGCGGGCTGACGAGTCTCGGCTGACGAACCGTTACAGCCGCGACCGATCATGTTTCCTTCCCGGCAATCACCTCCGCGCCGGACTCCGCCGTACTGACATCCCGCCGCTGGCCATGGTGGGAGAACGCAGTGAGTGCCGCCGTGGTGAGCACGAACAGCATGATCGCGCCGAAAGGGAACCCGTCAAGCCCGGGTGTCGTGGCAGCGGTCAGGAACAGCAGCACCGTGATCAACCCGCGTGGCGCAATCCAGACGAGCCGGGAAGCGTCGGGTTGCCGCGCGAGCCGCAGGAGGGCATACCGCAACGGATAGATCATGCCGAGGCTTGCGACCATCACAGCCCATGCCCTCCAGTCCGTCATCGCCGACACGTCGGTCCAATAACCGAGCATCAGGAAGAAGAAGCTCTTGACCGCGAAGGTCAGTTCGACGACCAGTCCCTTGAATTCACGCAGCGTGTCGTCGTACCCGGTGTGCAGGAGACCCCGCAGCCGCCGCAGCAGATGCGTGTTGTTGAGCAGCAGGCCGCAGACGAGGATCAGCACCAGCGGCGACAAGTGCAGTTCCTTGCCGATCGCATAGAGCAGGGTCAGTGCAGCCAGCAACGGCAGGAACCGCACGTGCCCTTCGACGCGGTTGATCAGGAACAGGATGCCGACTGCAGCCACGATCGCGGCGATGAGCGACAGGAAGAAACCGCCGAAGAGCGCGGGCAGGAACAGACCGAACCGACCCGCGGATTCGAGCCACGCGTAGAACACGAGCACGCCGATGATGTCCGACAGTGAACTCTCGTAGACGACGAATTCGCGGGTGTGCTCGGTGAGCCCGGTGACGCTGGGGATCGCCACCGCGCTCGAGATCACGGAGACCGAGATGGCGGCGAGCGCAGCCGGCGCGAAGGCAACGCCCAATGCGTGCTGGAAGAGCAAAGTGAAGCCGACGACGCAGCCGGCAAACCCCGCCAGCATCACGAATGCAGCACTGGCAATGAGCCTCAACCGCTCGCGCCGCAACGAAAGATCGAGCGCACCCTCGAGTACGATCAGGATCAGCCCGATCGTGCCGACAACCGGCACCATGGGGTCGATCCAGTCGAGGTGCAGGTCGATGCGGTCCAGCACCTGCCGGGCAGCAATGCCGGTGAGGACCAACAGGACGACGGAGGGCAGTCGCGTACGCCGCCCGAAGACATCGAGCAGGTAGGCAAAGACCAGTAACGCCGAGAAAGCCAGGATCGTGGTGTTCGTCACGCGAACAGGTTACCTGACGTCAGCCTCCAAGTAGTTGTCTTCGCGACACGGTGGACGGGGCCGGCGGCGGCTCCACCTGGAACAGCGCATCGGCCACCGAGGTCGCAGCGAGCTGCGCGGCCTCGTGGTCCGTGAATTCCGTCATCGTCGAGAACAGGGAGCACGTGCCGATCAGGCCCAGGCCGTGCAGATCGGTCACGACGAAGTCATACACGCCCGACGGGAACGCGAGGCGCGTACTCGAGCCATCAACCCATAGCGCGAGGTCGTCCGGCGAAGGCAGCACCGTGAGGTTCATGAACCACGGGGTCACCATCACACCGACCTGGCGCCCCTCGTGCTCGCGGAAGCCCACGGCTTCGACGGCGAGCGTCGGGTTGTAGATCGGCAAGCCTTTCACCTTGAGCGCCGCGCGTCGATACGCGTTCGCAAGATTGTTCACGGCATCGTCTTCCGACAGCGTCGCGCTGTCGATCACCATGAACTTGCTCTTGTCGGCTGCGCAGTTCGGGCATTCCCAGGTGTCCGGCAACAGCCGGAACGGCGTGCCGGGCGGCGTCTGCGTTTCGTCATCGCCGAGCGCCGGGTCATAAACCCACCAGCAGATGCCGCACTCGAGACGGGTGTCGTCCGCGATCCTGGAGCCGTCGCCGCCGTAGCTGCCTTCGAAGGGGCGGCTCATCAGTTGAACGCCTGCAGGATTTCGCCGAGCCGCTCGGCCGAGTCTTCGAAATCCTCGCGTGCGGCAAGGACCGAGATCGGCACGCCACCGATCTCGAGCGTGTCGAGAATCACGTTTCCCATGCCGTTGATGAACTGCACCGCCCAGACGTGCCGCAGGCCCGTCGCGAACACGCGTGAGCTGCCGAAACCACCGGAGCGGATCACCAGCGGAACCTGCCCGAGCACGGTCGTCAGCACCTGCGCGTCGACGTCGGTGAGTGGCAGCAAGGTGAAGTTGATGACGTGGTTCTCGGCGCCTGGCCGGTATTCCTTCGAGCGCTGCTGCAGTTCGAACAGCAGCGCCGGCGCGTTCATCGCACCCTGCGGCATCTGCCCGGGCACCTCGATCTCGGCGCGCGGCAACTCGGCCGCGGCACGCAGGATCGGCGCCGGCACCGGGCCGATCTCGATCCATTCGCCCTGCGTGCCGTCCGCCGTGCTGCTTTCGATGCGCCAGATGCCGGCCATCACCGACTCGACCACCCGCCAGTAGGCATTGTCCAGGCCGACCTTGGCCCAGACGTCGCCTTCGCCGAGGATGTCGGCGATCGTCGCCTTCTCGGATTCGGTGAGACCGTTCAGGCTCACACGGGTCGGCGGAGCATCCGGCACCGCGGTGCGGCGCTTGAGGTCCGCGATCACTTCGTTCATGACGGCACGCGACCCGGCCGTCAGTTCTTCGTCCGCAGGGGTCTGGCGCGCCGCACGCACGAGCCCCGTGGGCATGCCGATCAGCCGCAGCTGCTCGTCGGACTCCGCGGGAGCATCTCCTGGAACCTTCGGGTGCCAGACGAGGACGTGTTCGGTCATGCGTTGCCTCCAGTGAGGGGAGCCGGCGCGACGTCTTCGAGCAGGCGGTCGGCAGCTTGCGAGAAAACCGGCCAGTCGCGCATGCGCGCCACAAGCTCGGTGGCTTGTCCGTCGCGCATGTAGACGACGGCGGGCATCACGACGACGCCGAAGCGAGTCATGAGCGCCGCCTCGTCGCGCTGGTCGATGAGGCCGACACGCAGCCGTCCCTGGTAACTCGTCGCGAGTTCGCGCACGACCACGGTCACGTCGAGACCTTCAGGTCGGTCGCCGATGAAGAACAACAGCCCGCGCGGATTGCGAACGAGCCAGTCGTCGAGTTCAACCCTGCGCAGCACGTCGCACGACGGGTGCGAGGCGAGTGCGTCGATCACTCCGCTCATGCGCCACCCCCGGTTTCCTCATCCCCACGTTCCCGAGCCGCGGCGCGGATCGCCAGGAAACGCTCGTCGCCCAGGCGGCAGGCGACGTCCGGCGCCGGGCGACCGGATTCGTACAGACCTTGCCGCAGCGCACTGATCACCACGTCGCGTCCGGGACGGCCGGCACGCTCGCGCACCTCGACGCCCCAGCGACGCAGTTCGTCGACGCCGAGCTGCAGTGCGGCGGGAATCTGCGACTGCACCTGCTCCGTGAGGCTGCCACCGTAGTCCGCGAGCTCGACGGGCTTGATGCCGACCACGGTGAAATGCGCGGGCTTGTGGTTGAGCAGCTCCAGGCTGGCCAGGATGTCGTTCATCCCGACCTGGTGCAGGCTCATCTTGTTGCCGCCCATCAGCGCAGGGATCTCGTCGTCGCGCGCGACGATCAGCGTACCCGGCTCCCCGCGATGCGCCACGGCGTCGAACAGGAGCACGTGCGTGGTGTCGAGCAGCAACGGCACGAGCGCCAGCCCGAGCGTGCCACCGTCCATCAGGCCGACGTCTGGTGGCAGGTCCCAGCCCTCGCCCAGCGCCTCGACGCAGCGTACGCCGAAGCCTTCATCGGCCCACAGCAGGTTACCTACCCCGAGGACCACGATGCGGCGCTCTGGGGCCGCAGGTTCATCAGTCATCGTCTCTCCCGCGTGTCTTCCGTTGCGCCAGGTGATGCACCGGGCGGCGCACTTGGATAGCGTCTAAAAGTATAACGGGACCGAAGGATGCCGGGCGACGATCGCCCTCGTCCCGCGGTCCCGTTACTGAGCTGTCGAAGGGCCTGCGCCCTGGTTCAGCGGTAGAACCTCCAGCCACTGATCATCGAGCTTATCGTCGTCTGGCGGTGCGTCATGTCCTCGCGGATCGCCATGTACATGTGGACGATCGAGAAGAGGATGACGACCCACATCGCGACATGGTGCCACGTGTGCACGGTCATCGAGTCGCCGAGGACCCCGAAGACCCAGCCGAACGCCGTGTACCAGCCCGTCTGCACGCCCGCGCCTTCCGCGTAGAGGGCAAACCCGGTGAAGAGCAGCACGAACATCGGCAGCACGAACATGAGGAACATCGCGATGTGCGCGAGCGGATTATGGCCCACGTACTCCTTCGGCTTGCCGATGAACAGGTACCAGCCGAGTTCGGCGAAGATGTCCTTCCACCAGGCGATGCTCCAGAAAGGAATCCAGAAGATCTGCCGGGCATGCTTGCCGCCGAACAGCATGCGGTACAGCCGCAGCACGAACGCCACGCCGAGGATCATCCCCGCCGCGAAGTGCGTGAAGCGGATCCAGCCGAACAGGTAGTGCTCATGGGCTTCACCGCCGACGGACGGCAGTGGCGAGCCGATGAAGTACCCGGTCACGCACAACACGACGATGGCCAGCGAACGTCACCCAGTGCCAGATGCGGATCGCCGCGTCGTACACGTACACCGGACCCGGTTGCACGCCGGCCGGAGGCAGGATCGCCTCGCCGAAGTGCCCTTCACGCACCCTGTTGGGTAGCGGGGTCGAAGGGTGATACATCTTGCTCATGACATCACTCCCTTACCGGACCTTGACGCTCGTGACCTCGTTGCCCTCCATGTCGAGCACGTGCGTCGCGCACGCCAGGCATGGATCGAAGCTGTGGATCGTGCGCAGGATCTCGAGCGGCTGCTCGGGATCGTGCATCGGCGTATCGAGCAACGCAGCCTCGTACGCGCCGATGTTGCCGGCGGGATCACGCGGGCTGGCGTTCCAGGTGGTCGGCACGACGCACTGGTAGTTCTTGATCTTCTTGTCTTCGATGTCGATCCAGTGGCACAGCGAGCCGCGCGGGGCTTCGACGAAGCCGTGCCCCTTGGCCGACTTGGCCCAGGTCGACGGCTCGAAGTTGTCCATGTTCGCGGTGGCCGTGTCGCCGGCCTTGATGTTGGCGATCAGCTTGTTGAACTCGTCCTTCAGCTTGTGCGCTGCCCAGCTGCATTCCAGGCCGCGGGCCGCGGTGCGGCCGAGCGTCGAGAACAGCGCCGTAACCGGCACGCCGCCCAGCTTCTGCAGCACCATGTCGGTGGGCTCCTTGAACTCTGGGAGACCCTTGACGTAGCCGATCACGTAGCGCGCAAGCGGGCCGACTTCCATCGCGTTGCCCTTCCAGCGCGGCGACTTGACCCATGAGTACTTCGCCGACTCGTCGAAAGCCTCGATGCGCGTCTTGGTGCCCTTGGCGCCGCCGATGTCGAAGTTCGGAACGGTCTCGCCTTCGTACGGATGCAGACCTTTCTGCTCGTCGCCGTACTTGTACCAGGAGTGCGTGACGAACTCCTGCACCTGGTCGAGCGCGTCGAGGTCGATGTCCTGCACTTCGTTCAGGTTGCCGTCGATGATCGCGCCGCGCGGCATCATCAGGTTAGCCGCGCCGTAATCGTTGGCCTTGATCGGCAGGTCGCCGTAGGACATCAGGCACTTCGACGACAGGCCGCCACCGATCGCCGCCCAGTCCTTGTAGAAGCCGGCGATGGCGATCAGGTCGGGGATGTAGACGTTGTCGATGAACTCGATGGTGCGATCGATGATGCTGCCGACCAGGTTCAGCCGCTCCATGTTGACCGCGCCGACCGCACCCGTCGCGTTCAGGTTGATCGGCGACGGAACGCCGCCCACCAGCCAGTTCGGGTGCGGGTTGCGGCCGCCGAAGATCGTCTGGATCTTGACGATTTCCTTCTGGAAATCGAGCGCTTCGAGGTAGTGCGCAACCGCCATCAGGTTCGCCTCGGGCGGCAGCTTGTACGCCGGGTGGCCCCAGTAGCCGTTGCGGAAGGGCCCGAGCTGGCCCGACTCGACGAACTTCTTCAGGCGGTTCTGCAGGTCGCGGAAATAACCCGGCGAAGACATCGGCCAGCTCGAGATCGACTGCGCCAGTTCGGACGTCGCCTTCGGATCTGCCGAGAGCGCGCTCACCACGTCCACCCAGTCGAGGGCGTGCAGGTGATAGAAGTGCACCAGGTGATCCTGCGAATACAGGGTCAGGTGCATGATGTTGCGGATCGTGTTCGCGTTCTCGGGGATCTCGATCTTGAGCGCGTTTTCGACCGCCCGGACCGATGCCAATGCGTGCACGCCCGTGCACACGCCGCAGATGCGCTGCACGAAGGCCCATGCATCGCGCGGGTCACGGCCGCGGAGGATGACCTCCAGGCCGCGCCACATCGTGCCCGTGGACACCGCGTTGCGGATGACGTTGTTCGCGTCGACGTTCACCTCGATGCGGAGGTGCCCTTCGATGCGGGTGATTGGGTCGACTACGACGCGCTTGCCCGAGTTGTCGAGCTGAAAGCCGTTCGGTGTTGCGATGCTCATTTCTCAGTTCTCCACTCGGTCAAACGACGCGGTCGTCTGAGGCAACGGGGTTGTTCGGCTTTACCTTGGCCTGCCGCAGGGCCGTGAGGCCTGCGTGTGCCGCGATACCGACGCCCACGATCGCCGCCGCCGTGCCGCCGATCTTGTCGGCCGTGGCTTCGGCACCGAACTGCGGGAAAGTCTCGAGCCGCTCGTAGAACGGTCCGTTGTCCCAGAAATCCGGCTCGGAGCAGCCGAGGCAGCCGTGGCCGGACCCGATCGGGAACGACACGCCCTCGTTCCAGCGCGTGGTGGAGCAGGCGTTGTACGTCGTGGGTCCGCGGCAGCCGACCTTGTACAGGCAGTAACCGACGCGTGAGCCGTAGTCGTCGAACTTCTCGGCAAACTGGCCGGCGTCGAAGTGACCACGGCGATAGCACTTGTCGTGCACGCGCTGGCCGTAGAACATCAGCGGGCGGCCCTGGCGATCGAGCGCGGGCAGTTCGCCGAACGTCACGTAGTAGGTGATGACGCCGGTCATGACTTCGGCGATCGGCGGGCAGCCGGGGACCTTGATGATCGGCTTGTCCTTGATGACCTTGCTGATCGGCACCGCGGTCGTCGGGTTGGGCTTCGCGGCCTGCACGCAACCCCACGAGGCGCACGAGCCCCAGGCGATCACGGCGGCGGCATCCGCAGCCACTTCCTTGAGCTTGTCGACGAACGGACGGCCGCCCGGGATGCAGAACGTGCCGTCGTTGCCGAGCGGCGGGTTGCCTTCGACTGCAAGGATGTACTGGCCCTTGTAGTCACGCATGATGTCTTCGATGCACTTCTCGGCCTGGTGTCCGGCCGCGGCCATGATCGTGTCGTCGTAGTCGAGCGACACCATCGAGAGGATCACGTCCTTGGCCAGCGGGTGCGCCGAACGGATGAAGCTCTCGGTGCAGCACGTGCACTCGAGGCCGTGCAGCCAGAGCACCGGCACGCGCGGCTTGGTTTCCATCGCGTGCGCGATCTTGCCGGCGAAGTGGGGTGCGAGCCCGAGTGAAGCCGCGCTCAGCGAGCAGAACTTCAGGAAGTTGCGCCGCGAAATACCCTGGCGGCGGATCAACTCATAGAAAGTTTCTTGACGACCCATCTCGTGCTCCCTTTGGTGGTGGCATTTCGCCAGGGCGGCCGATATGGCTCTGGGTTTTCACCAAAGCGGTCGTCTGGCGCACCAGATGGGAGAACGCGAAACCGCGGGGCTTAGGCGGTCCCCCTCCTGATTTGACAGACGGATGGTCCGACTCAGGCCGCCGAAGCCTCAATCGTAAATGTACTTAACAGTTGCGCGTGCTGCGCTGCAGCGAGACCCCTCGGGGTCCGGGGCATGCCGCCAGCCGACCGCACCCGGGGTTGGAACCGCTCTTACCGGGGATCTTCGAGTGGCGTGCAGCCGTGGCACACGGCGCGCGGAATCACCGGCGTGCTGCCGAGGCCGTCCGGTTCGCCGCCGACGTCGACGCTGCGCAGGACGTCGAGAGTGCGTGTGTCGAACTGGATGACGCGGTCGCCCATCGTGGCCGCGACGTAGGCGCTGTGACCGTCGCGCGAGACCAGCAGCCCGACCGGCAGCACGCTGCCCGGGGCCAGGCGGGCGAAAGGCCTTGCCGAGGCTCCGGCTGCCAACGGGGCAGTCACGCTGACGCGGCCCCGTTCGACGCGCCTTTCGACGTCGAAAGCCACGAGTTCCGCGGTGCCTGCGCACGTGACCAGGGCCAGGCGACCATCGGGTGTCATTGCGATCCGGATCGGGGTGCCGGACAGCGGCAGTCGCGTCGTCACTGCCAGCGCCGCCGTATCGACGACCGCGATATGCCCATCCACGCGTGCAGCCACCCAGAGTTCGCGACCGTCCGGGGTAAGCGCCAACGCCTCTGAGCCCGCCCCGGTCGGAATGTCCATGAGTTTTCGGCCAGCGAGCAGGTCGATTGCGGTGACCGTGCCGGAACCGATGTTGGTGACGTACGCGCGGCTGCGCGTCGGCGCTCACGACGACCATGTGCGAGGTCTCCTGCGCCGTCTCGATCTCGCTGATGATCTTGCCGTCGTCGGGATCGACGACGAGCACGTGCCTCGAACCTTCGGTCGTCACGGCGACGCGATCGGCGGCGAACCACGCCACGCCGTGCGGACGGGTATGCGGGGCGAGGTCGATGCGCCTGATCTCGCGCGGTTGCTCGAGGTCGACGATGCTGAGGCTCGTGCCGGGCTGGTCGCGCGTACCGTAGTTCGACACGACCGCGCGCTTGCCATCGGGCGACACGCTGACTTCGTGTGGCGCGTTTCCGGTCAGCACCGACGCCAGGCGCAATCCCGAGCCAGGATCCATGAAGTCGACTGCGTTGTCCGTCTTGCGGACGACGAGCAGCGTTTCGGCGTCCGCAGCGACTGCGGCCAGCCAGCTCGCAGCAGACAGCAGCAGCGCAATTTTCGAGGGTCGCATGAACGCAGTCGGCTCCCGGGGCCTAGAACGAATAGCCGAGCGACGTCGTCAGGCCGTAGTCGCTCTGCTCGGAGTCCGCGAGCGGTGGCTTGCTGTCGTAGCTGCCGTACACCTTGAGCTCGAAGTACAGGTCGTCGACGAACTCGTACTTTGCCCGCAGGTCCGCCTCCGCACGGTAGCGACCGGACTCCGTCAGGCTGGGCAGGATCGTCAAACTGCCGCCGATGTCGGTCTCGGGAAAGTCGTAGCGAAAGAGCCTGAACGAGGTCGTGAACACGCCCTCGACGCTGTCGAAGTTTTCACCGCCGGTGTAGATTTCATGGGAATAGCCCAGACCGACTCCGCCGACCCACTCGGCGTGATTGTTCTGCACGAAATAGCGGCCATACCCGCCGCCCACCATGGCGCGCAGGTCGAGGTCGAGTTCGGTGTTGCTTTCGAAGCTGCCGAAGCCCTGGTAATAGTCGCTGCGCCTGAAGAACTGACGGTAGTTCCCGGTCAACAGGTAGCGCTCGCTGGTCTCGCCGGCGCTGTCATCGGTGAGGTTCATGGAGCCGTCAATGGCCCATTCCCTGACCCGCGTGCGTGAGGAGAGCCCGCCCGCAAAATCGACACTGCGCCGGTCGCTCGCCTTCGCAATGTCGAGGCCCGCGCTGACGTATCCATCGAGCCGGTCGATGAAGCGCCGCCCTCGATCGGCTCGGCACGCACGACGTCGGCCATGTCGACCGCCACCGCCGGCTCGTCGACCGAGCGTGCGACCTGCAAGGTGGAATCGTCGTCGCCCTGCGACCAACTGGCCGTAGTAGCGGGTGCCGTCGGTGCGTTCGAGCAGCAGGTACTGGTCTGGACTGCAGGCTCGCGATCTTGTCCCACTCGATGTAGATCGTGCCCATGTGCGAGGTGCTGAGCTTCAGCCGGTTGTACTCCAGGGATTTCACTTCGCCGGTGATGCGGTCGCCATTGATCAGGATCGACGACGTCGGTCTTCGGTGCGGCCGAGACCGCGCCGGAGTAAGCAAGGAGCGATGCCAGCAGCAACGAAGCCGTCCATGGGCCTGACAGCGCATTGCCCCGCCCCGCTTGCACGCGCTGCGCCGAAGAAATCATGGCCTGACGCTCCCTGAATTCGATTGCACCCATGTTACCGCGCGTTCCGGCGTCGCGAGCGGCCGGTTCGGCCAGGCAAGCGGCGACATCAACGCGTCCCGTGCCTGACGATGGCGCACGCAGGTGGCGAAAAATGCGTACCCTGCCGGCCACGGAGATAGCCCTCATGACGAATCAGCTCGAATCCCTGCGCCGGCACTCGGTCATCGTCGCGGACACCGGCGACATCGACTCGATCGCTCGCTTCAGGCCGCAGGACGCAACGACGAACCCCAGCCTGATTCTGAAGGCGGCCCAGGGCGGGCGCTACCAGCACATCGTGCAGGCCGCTCTGACGGCCGCAGGCATCGCGCTCCGCTGCCGACTGGAACGAACGCGGTCCTCGAGCACCTGTTCGTGGGCTTCGGTCGCGAAATTCTCGCGCTCGTGCCGGGGCGGGTGTCAACGGAGGTCGATGCGCGGTTCAGCTTCGATACCGCAGCGACCGAACGCAAGGCGCGCCGTTTGATCGATCTCTACGACGCGGCCGGCATCGGGCGCGAACGCGTCCTCATAAAGATCGCCAGCACCTGGGAAGGCATCAAGGCCGCCGAGCGGCTCGAGCGCGACGGCATCCACTGCAACCTGACGCTGCTGTTCAGCTTCGCGCAGGCGGTGGCGTGCGCCGACGCCGGCGTCACACTGATCTCGCCCTTCGTCGGCCGCATCTACGACTGGTACAGGAAGGCGCGCGGGGTGCGAGGACATCGCGCCTGCCGACGACCCGGGCGTCGCCTCGGTCGCCCGGATCTACGAGTACTACAAGAAGTTCGACTACCACACCCAGGTCATGGGCGCGAGCTTCCGCAGGACGACGCAGATCCTCGACCTCGCGGGCTGCGACCTGCTGACGATCAGCCCCGACCTGCTGCAGCAACTCGAGGCGACGCACGGGCGACGTCGAGGCCAGGCTGACCGTCGCAGAGCCGCACGCTCGAGCGCATCGAGCGGATGTCGCTCGACGAGGCGGCGTTCCGCTGGCTGCACAACGAGGACGCGATGGCGACGGAGAAGCTGGCCGACGGCATCCGTGCCTTCGACGCCGACGCCGGAAAGCTGAGGGGCCCTGGTCGCCGCCCTGCCCGGCTGATTGGCTTCGCGGCGGGCCGGATATCGTCGGCTCCTTGTGAACTGTCCCTCCGGGCGTCGGCAAGGCAGTCGGGGAGCGAGAGGGACGATTACAATCGTGCAGGTTACGACCGTGCGGGGTTCCGGGCCGCATGGCACGAGCGGCGCTGCGCTGTCTTGCTGTCATCCTCGGATCTGCTGCCCGCGCACGCGCAGGCACAGACCCGCCGACCGACCCGGTGTCCCAGTCGAACGAACCGACCGAACTCGTCATCGCCAACCGGCCCATCGTCACGCTGCGCGGGCAGGCCTACGGCGCCAGCCCGGCCGAGCGGGCCGCGGCAATCACCGACGGGATCAAGCTGCTGACCGACCGGGGTGGCCCGCTGGTCGTCACGACTCGCACGCTTCCGGAAGGCGTTGCCGTCCTGATCGACGGCACTCCCGCGTTCCGCGTGCTGCACGAGGACGCGAACCGCGAGTCCGGCGAAACCGCGGCCATGGCCGCTGACGCGGCCGCCCGCAATCTCACGCTGGCCATCGGCGAGATCCGCGAGAGTCGCGACTCGCAGGCCATGCTGAAGGCGTCCGGATACACACTGCTGGCCACCGCGCTGCTGGCAGGACTGCTGTGGCTGCTCACGCGCGCCTACGCGGCCATCGCGCGCCGGGTACGAGCCTTCGTGCAGCGCCGATCCGAGAAGCTGCCGCCGAGCTGGACCGACCACGTCGTCAGCGGCTCCATCATGGCCGACCTCGCCGCCGTGCCGTTCAAGTTCGTCGCGTGGGTCATTGCCCTGCTGCTGCTGTCCCAGTGGGCCGCGCTGGTGCTGGAATTCTTCCCGTACACGCGGCCCTGGGGCGAGACGCTTTTCCAGAACCTGCTGAACGGGCTCGGCCGCGTCGGCTACAGCGTCCTGCAGGCGGTGCCCGGGCTGCTGTTCGTGGTCGCGATTTTCGTCGTCACGCGTTTCGTCGTGCGGGTGGTCCGGTCGCTGTTCGACGCCGTGCACGCGGGTCGCCTGACCGTGCCATGGCTGGACGAGACGACCGCACGGCCCACGGGCCGCTTGCTGATCGCCATCATCTGGCTGTTCGCGCTGGTGGCGGCCTACCCCTACGTTCCGGGCAGTGACAGCGAGGCGTTCAAGGGCATCGGCGTGTTCGTCGGCCTGATGCTGTCGATCGGCGCGTCCGGCGTCGTGAACCAGGCCGTCAGCGGGCTGATGCTGATGTACACCAAGTCGCTGCGGCCCGGAGAGTTCGTGCAGATCGGAGATACCGAAGGAACGGTGACCTCGGTCGGGTTTCTGACGTCGCGCATCGAGACCCTGCGCAACGTCGAGGTCACCTTGCCGAACGCGTACCTGGTGGGCAACGTCACCAGGAACTTCTCGCGACTGGCGGCGAACGGCGGCATGCGGCTAACGACCGCCGTGACGATCGGCTACGACACGCCGTGGCGGCAGGTGCACGCGATGCTGCAGATGGCGGCGGACCGCACAGCGGGGGCCTCGAAGGAACCTGCTCCACGCGTTCTGCAGACGGCACTGCAGGACTTCTACGTGGAGTACACATTGATCGTGGCAGTCGCCAACCCGCGTGACAAAGTGGTCGTGCTCGACGAACTGCACGCCCACATCCAGGACGTGTTCAACGAATTCGGCGTGCAGATCATGTCGCCCAATTACGAGGCGGACCCGGTCGACAAGAAGTTCGTGCCGAAGGAGCAGTGGTTCGAGGCCCCGGCCAGACCGGAGCCGGTCGCGGTCGCTACCGGCCAGTCACGCTCCGGAACCGTCGAGAGCTGAACCTGACGCGGCGCCAATGGCGCCGGATTCGATGATCGTCACGCCCGACGGTGCGCGCAGGGCGGTAGCGACCATGGCTGACGCAATCGTGCTAGCCGGCACCGGGCGCCACGCGTGCGGCGCAAAGCGCAGCAGGCGCTCGGTTAACCACTCGATCGGCCGCGATTCCTGGCGGTCCCCGGCGATGACGGACGGTCGCAGGAGGCACAGGCTTGGCCACCCCATCCCGCGCAGGACGTCTTCCAGTTCTCCCTTCACGCGGGAATAGAAGACTCCCGACTTCGAACTGGCGCCGAGCGCACTCACGAGCGAGAAATGTTTCGCGTCGTTCGCGAGCACCAGCTCCGCCAGGTGCCGCGGATACTCGAAGTCCACCTGGCGGAATTTCGCCTGCGATCCAGCTTTGCGGATCGTGGTGCCAAGCGCGCAGAAGACATGGTCGGCGCGCAGCTCCGTACGTACGCTGTCGAGATCCTCGAAATCGACGATGACCTCGCGGGCACGCGGATGCTCCGCGGCACTTCCAAGTGAGCGACGCGTGACGATCGTGACCATCGAATACGCATCGGACGCGAGCAGACGCTTCAGGCACTCGCCGCCGACGAGCCCCGACGCGCCTGCGACAAGGGCGGTACGCTTCCTCAATTGGTCGCCGGCGCAAAGCGCGGATCGGTGATCTTCATCTCCGTCACCGGGCCGTACTTCTTCACCGTATCGCGAATCGCTGCGGCGTCGCCGATCAGCACTATCGCGAGGCTCTCCGGTCGCGGAAACGACTGCGCGATCGTGCTGCGAACGGCACCCGCGTCGACCTTCGACACGCGCTCCGCGTACTCGTTTACGTCTTGCGGGCCGAGGCCGATAGAACAGCATGTCCGCGAGCCGCCCGGCGATCTGCCCGTTGGTCTCGATCGACGGCGGGAACTGACCGAGCATGTAGCTCTGCGAGGACTTCAGCTGGTCGGCGTCGAGGCCGTTCTTGTGCAGGCGCGCCAGCGTGTCGAGCGTCATGTCGATCGCCTGCGTCGTCTTGCTCGTCTCGGTGTACGAGGCAATGTGGAACGACCCTGGCTGCGAGGGACGGCTGAACGACGAGCTGGCGCCATAGGTGAGTCCGCTCTTCATGCGCAATTCGGTGTTGAGCATCGACGTGAAACGCCCGCCGAAGACGGTATTGACCACGGACTGCGCGGTGCGCGCCGGATCGGTGCGCGAGGCGCCTACGCTGCCCAACCAGAAATACGTCTGCGTCGCGCCGGGCTTGTCGACCAGCAGCACCGGTCGGCCCGTCACTCTAGCGGGAGTCGGCGCGGTCGGCACGGCCGCGCCGGCCTTGCGCCACGTGCCGAACGTACGCTCGAGCTTCTGCAGCATCGTCGCCGCGTCGAAGTCACCGACGACGGTGATTATCAGTCCGGTCGCCGCCGACCTGCTCGGCGACAATAGCGCTTGATGTCGTCGAGCTTGATCGCGGCCAGCGAAGCCTCGCTGCCGGTCACGGGGCGACCATATGGATGGCCGCGGAACAGCCACGCATCGCCGTAGCTGCTCATCAGGGCACGCGGATCCGAGTCCTTGGCCGCCACGATTGACTGCACGGCCAGCGTGCGCACTTTGTCGAATTCGGCGGCGTCGAGCCTGGGGCGCTGCAGGACGTCGGCGACCAGTTCGAGCATCAGGTCCACGTCGCGCGACATGAAGCTGGCGTTGACGCCCAGGCTTTCGGTGCCCGCGCCGGCCGACAGCGAACCGCCCACGTTTTCGATGGCCTCGGCGAACTGCGCGGCATTGCGGTTGCCCGCGCCTTTCTGGATCAGGTCGGTATAGAGCGACGCCGTGCCGTCCTTGCCGGCCGGGTCACCGAGCCCGCCGCCGCGGACAGTGACGTTCATCGAGACCAGCGGCGTGTCTCGCTTCTCGACGAGGGCAACGACGGCGCCATTGGGCAGCGTCGCAGTCCTGGTAGGCGGGCAGCTTCACGCCGCCGTCGGCAAGCACGGCAGCGATCGGCATCAGCAACAGGGGACAGCACGAGCGCGTGCATGACGGAACGGCGATTCACTTCGCACCTCCACTGGCCGGCGCCTGCGGCCCAGCCTTGGGCTCGAGCACGCCGACCGTGCGGTTTCCCTGGCGCAACACCGTTGCGGCCGCAGTCTTCACGTCCTCGGCGGTGATGCTTTCGTACTCGGACGGGGCGCTGAAGAGCTTGCGGTAGTCGCCATGGAATACTTCGTACTGGCCGAGCGCCTCCGCCTTGCCACTGATCGTTTCCAGTCCGTGCCAGAAACCGACCAGCGCCAGGTTGCGGGCCTTGGTGATTTCGGTGGCCGTCGGGCCGTCCTTCGCCAGCAGCGCAATCTCTTCGTCGATCAGCTTCTCGGTACGGGTCACGTCGCCACCCGGTGGCACGACCGCATAGACCCAGGCGAGGCCTGGATCGAAGCCTGCATCGAACTGCGCGCCGACGTCGACAGCGGCTTGTTCCTTCTCGACGAGCCGCTGGTAGAGCCGGGACGAATCGCCATCCCCCAGGATCGACAGCAGCACTTCCATCACCCTCGCCTCGCGGTCGGCCGCCGCGACCGTGTGCCACGCCATCGCGATCAGCGGCGTCTGGGCGTCTCGTTCGATCCGGAGGCGGCGCTCACCGAGCTGCGGCGGCTCCTTCGTCGTGACGGCGGGCGGCGCGGGCTGTGCCGGAATGCTGGCGAGATACTGGTCGGCGAGCTTGAACGCGGTCTCCGGCTGGATGTCGCCCACGATGAACATCACCGCATTGTTCGGCGCGTAGTACTGGCGGTAGTAGTCCTGCAGGTCCGTGACCTTCCAGGCCTCGATGTCGGAGGGCCAGCCGATGATCGGTATCTGGTACGGATGTGCAATGAAGGCTGTCGCCTGCATCTGCTCGACCAGCGTGCCGAAATTGTCGTTGTCGACCGACGAACGACGCTCGGAATACACCACGCCCCTTTCGCTCTCGACCTTCTCGGCGTTGAAGTCGAGATTGCGCATGCGGTCCGATTCGAGGTCGAAGATCAGGCCGGTGACCGAGCTCGGAAACCAGTTCTTGTACACGGTGACGTCGTTGCTGGTGGAGGCGTTGTTGGAGCCGCCATTGCCTTCCATGATGCGATCGAACTCACCGGGTGCCCGGGTCTTCGTGCCATTGAACATCATGTGCTCGAAGAAATGAGAAATGCCCGTGATGCCCGGCCGCTCGTTGCGGCTGCCCACGCGGTACCACGTGTACATCGCGACGCTCGGGATGTCCTTGTCCGGCCATACCACCAGCTTCATGCCGTTCGGCAGCGTGCGCGTCACGATCTGGTCTGCGCCAGGGCACCTGCCGGTGCCGCCGCCTGCGCGGCCGCACCGAAGGCCAGCCCGAGCGCCAGCCCGGCGGCACTCCATGCGGTGACCCGCGACGAGGCTCTACGGACGTCACGGACAGGTCCAACATTGCTGCGCACTGGATCGCTCCCTGGTTTCAGCGTTGGCTGGCGATCCAGCGATCAACTTTGGCTTCGAGCACGTCGAGCGGCAGCGCGCCGCCGATCAGCACGACCGAGTGGAACTTCCGGACGTCGAACTTCGGCCCGAGCTCCTGTTCCGCGCGAGCGCGCAGTTCGCTGATCTTGAGCTGGCCGATCTTGTACGCGAGCGCCTGGCCCGGTATCGCCATGTAGCGCTCCGTCTCGGACACGCGGCGCGCCTCGGCCGCAGAGCTGTTCGCGTCCATGTACTCGAGCACCTGCTCGCGGGTCCAGCCCTTCGAGTGCAGGCCCGTGTCGACGACGAGGCGGATGGCGCGCCACAGTTCGCCTTCGAGGCGGCCGAAATACTGGTACGGATCGGTGTACATGCCGAGGTCCGGCCCCAGCGATTCGGCGTACAACGCCCAGCCTTCGCTGTAGGCGGTGTAGCCGCCGAACCGGCGGAACTTCGGCAGGCCCTGCTGCTCGCGCTGGATCGATATCTGGAAATGGTGGCCCGGGTTCGCTTCGTGCAGCGAGAGCGCCTCCATCGCCCACTTCGGGCGCGCGCGCAAGTCGTACGCGTTGGCGTAGAAGATGCCCGGGCGCGAGCCGTCCTCGCTCGCCGCCTGGTACTGCCCGCCCGCCGCGCTCTTCTCACGGAACGGTTCGACGGCGCGTACTTCGTACTCGGCCTTTGGCAGGATCTCGAACAACTGCGGCAGTTGCGGGTTCACGCGCCTGCGGATCGCGTCGTAGCCGGCGATCAGGTCTGCGCGGTTGTCGAAGAAGAACTGCGGATCGGTGTTGAGGTGCCTGAAGAACTCATCGAGCGTGCCCTTGAAGCCGACCTGCTTCATCACGCCTTCCATCTGGCCGTGAATGCGCTTCACCTCGTCGAGGCCGATCTGGTGGATCTGCTCCGGCGTGTAGTCCGTGGTGGTGATGCGCCTGACGTTATAGGCGTACCAGGCCTTGCCGTTCGGCAGGCCGTCCATGCCGTCGCTGAGGCGCGTCTTCGGCAGGTAATCGTCACGCATGTAGTCGTGGAGCTTGCGGTACGTCGGGACGACCCTGGTTTCGATCGCCTCACGATAGGCCTTGGTCAGGCGTTCGCGGTCGGCCGTGGAAAAATCCGCCGGGATCTTCGCGATCGGGCCCCAGTACAGCGATTCCTCAGGCCTGGTGACGATGTGCGCCGCGAGCTGAGGCAGCGTGCGCTCGGCAAGCACCTTCGGCAGCGTGTAGCCGCGCTTCACGCCTTCCCTCATGTTGACGATGGCCTGGTCGGCCCAGGCCACGAAGCCATCGAGGCGCTGCAGGAAGTTGTCGTAGTCCTGCACGGTCTTGAACGGCTGCATGCCGTCGCCCGAACCGAGCTGCGCGAAGGTGTTCGGCGTTGAATAGAACTGGTTCAACGGGATCAACTCAGCCGGGAACTTGAAGCCCTCGATCTCGCGCTCGCGTCCGCTCTTGAATACTTCGTACGACAGCTGGTCGGCGGCCGGCAGTGCGGCGCGATCGACTGTCTGCACGCGCGTGAGGTAATCGCGCTGCAGCTTTTCCGCGGCGGCAATGGCGGCCGGGCTGATGCCGACGACGAAGCGATCGTTGTAGCGCGGATCGCCGATCGAGGTCGCCAGGATCGGGTTCTGCTTCAGGTACTCCTCGAAGTACTCGTCGAAAATCGCATTGAGTTTCTTCGACTCGGCCTGGGCGACGTCGACAGTGGCTGGCGCGGCGAGGGCCAGCATGCCCGCGGCCGTGGCAGCCAGGCCGGCCATGAGCAGGGAGGACGCAAACAGCACGAACCGGGACGGGCGAGTCATGGGATCTTCCGAGAGCGGGTCAGGGAATAGGCGGATCGGGCGCAAGCGGTTCCCCCGATGCGGAGGCGCAGTTTCGCAAGTTCGCGCGGTGTCGACTACCCTATCCGTGACTTACACGATGTCCAATTCCGCGGTTCCAAGGCATCGTCGTTCCCGGGCCCGGGACGGGCGGGGAGGAATATGTTCCAGATCAGGATTCACGGCCGGGGCGGCCAGGGCGTGGTGACGGCGGCCGAGCTGCTCTCGGTGGCGGCGTTCCGCGAGGACCGGCACTCCCAGGCCTTCCCGAGTTTCGGCTCGGAGCGGACCGGCGCACCGGTGGTCGCCTTCTGTCGCATCGACGAACGCCCGATCCGGCTGCGTGAACCCATCCTCGCCCCGGACGCGGTGATCATCCAGGACCCCACCCTGCTGCACCAGGTCGACGTCTTCGGTGGCCTCCAGCCCGGTGGCTACATATTGATCAATACGGCGCGGACGTTCGAGGATCTCGGCCTGGCGGAATTCGCGCAGAAATTCGCCGCTGCACGCCTCTGCACGGTGCCCGCCACCGAGATCGCCATGCGCCACGTCGGACGCCCCCTGCCGAACGCTTCGCTGCTCGGCGGCTTTGCTGCACTGACCGGCCGCGTCTCGCTCGAGTCGGTCGCCGCCGCAATCGGCGAGAAGTTCCCGCCCAAGGTCGCGGCCGGCAACGTCGCCGCCGCCACGGAAGCCTACGAGTTCGTGCAGCGCGAGATGAAGAAGGAGGCCGCCGGTGCTGAAGCAGGTTGAAGGTTCGGCTGCGGTCGCGGAGGCCATCGCGCTCTGCCGCCCGCAGGTCATCTGCGCGTATCCGATCTCGCCGCAGACCCACATCGTCGAGGCGCTCGGTCGGCGCGTGGATGCCGGCGAACTGACGCCGTGCGAGTTCGTCAACGTCGAGTCGGAGTTCGCGGCGATGTCCGTTGCGATCGGCGCTTCGGCGACCGGGGCTCGCGCTTACACGGCGACGGCGAGCCAGGGCCTGTTGTTCATGGCCGAGGCGGTCTACAACGCGGCGGGCCTCGGCCTGCCGATCGTGATGACGGTCGCGAACCGCGCGATCGGCGCGCCGATCAACATCTGGAACGACCACTCCGACGCGCTCAGCCAGCGCGACTGCGGCTGGCTGCAACTGTTCGCCGAGGACAACCAGGAAGCGCTCGACCTGCACATCCAGGCCTTCCGGCTCGCAGAGGAACTCTCGCTGCCGGTGATGGTGTGCATGGATGGCTTCATCCTGACGCACGCCTACGAGCGCGTGGACATGCCCACGCAGGCACAGGTGGATTCGTACCTGCCGCCGTACCGGCCGCGACAGGTGCTCGATCCCGCGGATCCCGTCTCGATCGGCGCCATGGTCGGTCCCGAAGCGTTCATGGAAGTACGGTACCTCGCGCACGTCAAGCAGGAGCAGGCGCTCGAACTGATTCCCGCGTGGGCGGACGAGTTTCGTCGCGTGTTCGGACGACCGAGCGGCGGCCTGGTGCACGAGTACCGCAGCAGTGACGCCGACGTGATCGTCGTCGCCCTCGGTTCCGTGCTCGGCACGATCAAGGACACGGTCGACGAGATGCGCGACCAGGGGCACAGGATCGGCGTGCTCGGCATCACGTGCTTCCGGCCGTGGCCGTCCGTGGCCGTCCGTGATGCCCTGCAGAAGGGCGAAGCGTGTGGTCGTGCTGGAGAAAAGCCTGGCGGTGGGCATGGGCGGGATCGTCGGCAGCAACGTGTCGGCGTCGTTCTCCGGCTCGCCGGATTGCGTGCACACGGTGATCGCCGGCCTCGGTGGTCGATCGATCACGCGCGGTTCGCTGCACCGCGTCTTCGAGCAGGCGCTGGCCGACTCGCTCGAGCCCCTGACTTTCCTCGATCTCGATCGGGCACTGGTCGACCGCGTGCTGGAGCGCGAGCGCGTGCAGCGCCGTTCGGGGCCGATCGCGGAAGGCATCCTCAAGGACCTCGGCGTCGTCGCCGCGAAGATCGGATGAGGCGCAACGCATGAGCTACCAACCCATTCGCTTCTACCAGACCGGCACCTTCACCGTGGGCAACCGGCTGCTGCCGGAAGAACAACGCTCCGTGCAGTCGGGACGTGAGCGCACCAACTCGCTCAATTCAGGACACCGCGCCTGCCAGGGCTGTGGTGAGGCGCTTGGCGCACGCTACGCGATCGACGCAGCCATGGCGGCAACGAACCGCCAGCTGGTCGCGGCGAATGCCACGGGCTGCCTGGAAGTATTCTCCACGCCCTACCCCGAAACGTCGTGGCAGATTCCCTGGATTCACTCGCTGTTCGGCAACGCAGCCGCCGTTGGAACCGGCATCGCGGCCGCGCTGCGGGTGCAGGGCAAACGTGACGTGCGCGTCGTTGCGCAGGGTGGTGATGGCGGTACGACCGACATCGGCTTCGGCTGCCTGTCCGGCATGTTCGAACGCAACGACGACGTGCTCTACATCTGTTACGACAACGAGGCGTACATGAACACGGGCGTGCAGCGTTCGTCGGCGACGCCGCCGGCTGCACGAACCAACACGACGATGCCGGTCGGTGAATCGACCGGCGCGCGTTTCGGCCAGGGCAAGAACCTGCCGCTGATCGCCATGGCCCACGAGATTCCCTACGTCGCGACGGCGACGGTGGCCGAACTGCGCGACCTCGAAGCCAAGGTGCGGCGCGCAATGGAATTCCGCGGCGCGCGGTACATCCACGTGCTCGTGCCCTGCCCGCTCGGCTGGGGTCACGGTTCTGCCGAGACGATCAAGATGGCACGGCTCGCGATGGAGACGGGGTTGTTTCCGGTCTTCGAGGCCGAACACGGTGAAGTGAAGCACGTATCGAAGATCCGGCGGCAGTTGCCGGTCGAGGACTACCTGAAGCCGCAGACACGGTTCGCGCACCTGTTCAAGCCACCGGGACACGCGGACCTCGTCGCGCGGATTCAGGCGCTTGCCGATCGCAACGTGAAGCGCTTCGGCCTGGTGGGCGACGCGGAGGACGGGCAGTGAAGAAACCGTTTGCGATCACGCTCGACCCCGGTTCGAGCCTTGCCAACCACACGGGCTCCTGGCGCACCGTGCGCCCGGTCTACGTCGATCGCCTGCCACCGTGCAATGACGCATGCCCCTCGGGCGAGAACATCCAGGGCTGGCTGTTCCACGCCGAGTCCGGCGACTACGAAAAGGCGTGGCGGCTGCTGACCGAGGCGAACCCGTTGCCTGCGTGCATGGGTCGCGTCTGCTACCACCCCTGCGAGACGGCGTGCAATCGCGCGCAACTGGACGAATGCGTCGGCGTCAACGCAATCGAGCGTTTCATCGGCGACGAGGCGCTCAAGCACGGCTGGAAATTCACGCCGCCTGCAAAGTCCACGGGCCTGCGCGTGCTGGTCGTGGGCGCAGGGCCGTCGGGCTTGTCTGCGGCCTACCAGCTCGCGCGCGCCGGACACACCGTGACGATCCGCGAGGCCGGCCCGCTGGCCGGCGGCATGATGCGGTTCGGCATCCCGAAGTACCGCCTGCCGCGCGCAGTGCTCGATGCGGAGATCGCGCGCATCGTCGCCCTCGGCGTCGCGATCGAACTGAACTCGAAAGTGGACGATGTGCTGGCCGCCAAGCACGAAGGTCGCTTCGATGCGGTCTTCCTCGCCGTGGGCGCACACATTGCCAAGCGCGCGTACCTGCCCGCCGGCAGCGCCGGCAAGATGCTCGACGCGGTCTCGGTCCTGCGCAGCATGGAAGGCGAAGATCGACCCCTGCTTGGACGCCGGGTAGTGGTCTACGGCGGCGGCAATACGGCACTCGACGTCGCACGGACCGCCAAGCGACTCGGCGCCGAGGAATCGGTGATCGTCTACCGCCGCACGCGCGAAAAGATGCCGGCACACGACGCCGAGCTCGAAGAGGCGTTGCAGGAAGGCGTGCTGGTGAAGTGGCTGTCGACGATCCGCGAAGCCGGCGAGTCATCGATCACGGTCGAGAAGATGACGCTCGACGAGAAAGGCATGGCGCAGCCGACCGGCGAGTTCGAGACGCTGGAGGCCGACTCGGTCGTGCTGGCGCTCGGCCAGGACGTCGACCTGTCGCTGCTCGACGGTGTGCCGGGCCTCGAGATCGACGGCGGCGTGGTCAAGGTCGACGCGCACATGATGACGGGGCATCCCGGCATCTTTGCCGGCGGTGACATGGTGCCGGGCGAGCGCACGGTCACGGTCGGCATCGGCCACGGCAAGCTCGCCGCCCGCAACATCGATGCCTGGCTACGCGGCGAAAGCTGGACGCATCCGCCGCGCCACGAGATCGCCTCGTTCGACAAGCTGAACACCTGGTACTACTCGGACGCACCGAAAGCGCAGCGTCCGGTGCTGGACATGGTGCGCCGGCAGTCGACGTTCGAGGAAGTAGTGGGCGGATTCGATCCCGCGACCGCGCAATTCGAGGCGCGGCGCTGCCTGAGCTGCGGCAATTGCTTCGAGTGCGACAACTGCTACGGCGTCTGCCCGGACAACGCCGTGATCAAGCTTGGCGCCGGCAATCGCTACGCGTTCAATTACGACTACTGCAAGGGCTGCGGGCTGTGCGTCGCGGAGTGCCCTTGCGGCGCGATCCGGACGCAGCCGGAGGAGATCTAGGAAGGGAAGGAAGGCCAGGAAGGCCAGGAAGGCGAGGAAGGCGAGGAAGCTACATCTTGCGCCGCTGGCACATCGCAACTGCCACTTCCTGGCCTGACTCCTGGCCTTCCTGACCTTCCTGGCCTTCCGGGCCTTCCGGGCCTTCCTCCCCCTTCCCTCACTTCTTCACGAACTTCAGCGTCATCCGGTCCGACTCGCCGATCGCGAGGTACTTGCTCTTGTCGAAGGCCGGGTCTTCTTCCTTACCCGAGCCGTAAGGCGTCGAACGCAGGTTCGGCGGCAGCGTCCACACGCCGAACGGATGATCCGTCGTGTCCTTCGGATTCGCGTTGATCTCCGACTTGCCGGCCAGCGTGAAGCCGGCCTGCTTCGCCTGCTCGATCACGTACGCCTCGGTGACGTAGCCGGAGTCGGGTTTCTCAGGCCTGGTGCCGGCCTTGGCGCGATGCTGTTCGACTGCCAGGATGCCGCCCGTCTTCAGCGCCTTGTGGAATTCGACGAAGGTGTCGTGCACGGTGTTCGGTTCGTCCTGCATCCAGCCATGAATCGAGCGCGCGGTCAGGATGAAGTCGAACATGCCGGCCGGCAGCGTCTTCGACACCGCGCCCCAGTTCAGGATGCGCACGTCGCCGTACAGTTCGGGCTTCGTCAGGTAGCGCGCCTCGAAGCTGGCTCGCGACTTGCGCGCGCCTTCCGAGAGCTTCGGGTTCGCGAGGTCGGCGCCGGTCACGTAGAACGAGCCGCCGGTCATCTTCGCGTAGGGCGCCAGGATGTCCGTCCACCAGGACTGCGAACCCGGCTGGATCTCGAGGATCGTCATGCCCGGCTTGAGGCCCCAGAAGCTCAGCGCTTCGATCGGGTGGCGGTACCGGTCACGAGCCTTGGCGTCGTCCGTGCGCCAGTCGCCTTCGACGGCCGCCTGCAGCGCCTTGTCGTCAAGACCAGTGGCGGGTGCCGAGAATGCCGCAGTGCCGTGCAATGCCACGATCCCGAGCAACAGTGCTTTCGTAAACGCCAGTTTCATGTCCGCTCCTCTGGATCCGAGTGTCAGTAATTAGGCGGGAGCGGTCCCGCGGATTCAAGCTGCCAGAAAAAACGAAGGCCCCGACGCTTGCGCGACGGGGCCTCGTTTGCAACCCGCGGGCGGTTGCAACGTCGGTTACATGCCCGAATCCGTGCGGATCAGCATGACGCGACGATTTTCCTGGCGGCCTTCGGCGGTCGCATTGTCGGCGATCGGGGCGGTTTCGCCCTTGCCAACCGAGCTCAGGCGAGCCGGGTCAACACCGCGCGACGACAGGTAGTCGAACACAGCCTTGGCGCGACGATCCGACAGGGCCATGTTGTAGGCATCGGCACCGACGCTGTCGGTGTGGCCTTCAACCATCGCCTTGGCGAACGGCACGTCGCCCATGAACTTCACGACGCGCTCGAGTTCCGTGATCGACTCGGGGCGCAGCTCGGCGCTGTCGAAGTCGAACAGGAGCTTGAGGGTCTGCTCGAGCGGGCAACCGACCGAGTCGACCTTGGTGCCGGCCGGGGTGCCCGGGCACTTGTCGGCTTCGTCGCAGACGCCGTCGTTGTCCTCGTCCGTGCACTTGGCGGGCGGCGGCGGCGGCGGCGGCGGCGGGGCGACGACCGGGGCGGCAACCACGGGGGCGGCGGAATCATGTGGCCGAAGCGGTAGCCGACGTGAATGCCGTACACCCACGGGTTGATGTCGGCGGTGCCGAGCGTCGCGCCGTTCAGCGTTGACGTCTGCTCGACATGTCGATGTAGCGGACGTTGGCGTTGAAGAACCAGTTGCGCTGGCCGATGTCGACACCGACCTGGCCGGCGGCGCCGACCGAGTCGTCGAGCTTGAGGCTGGTGCCCGCCAGCGCGCCATCGCTCCGCGTTTCTTCACCGGAGAACAGCGTGTAGTTCACGCCCGCGCCGATGTAGGGGCGGAACACGCCGTTCGGGTTGAAGTGCCAGTTCAGGCTCAGCGTCGGTGGCAGCACGTCGACATACGCGACGCGGTCGAGCGGACGGCTACCGGTATCGAGGTCGAGACCGTGCGTTGCCGGCCAGGCCAGCAGCAGCTCGGTGCCGAGGTGCGGCGTGATCATGTACTCGATCGTGCCGGTCGGCGTGAGGTCGCTGTCGACGACGACAGCGGCACCGCCCAGATCCAGGTTGTAAGAGTCAGGGTTGATCTGCGAGATACCGACGCGCACCAACCACTTGCCCGGATCGTACGTGCCTTCTTCGGCGTGCGCGGCGACCGGGGCCGCGAGGGCTGCGGCAACAGCCAAAGGAATGAGATAACGAGATGACATTGAGGCGTTCTCCTTGTGGCTTTTATGCCATGCATTATAAATTCAACAGCGGCCGCTCACCGCCAGCCCGTCACCCCACCCAGGACGGACCCTTTAAAGTTCAACGGTGCAATTTTCCGCGTAATCGTGGTCCAAAGTCCAGTGCGGTAAATCAGGTCCTGCAGCGGTCGGCCGGAGCGACCCGGTTCGCGCCAGCCCGGCCGCCAGTTTCACCCGGAGTATATGATGCTTTTTGGCAACAAGAGGTCGCAATTTGAACGCCGGGGGACGGTTCCCGGCCGCCTGGCAACGCTGCTGGTCGCTGGATGTGGGCTGTTGGGACCGGTTACGGGCGCAGTGCAGGGCATGTCCGCGCCTGCGGCAATCCCCGGCACGGCCGCCGGCGAACTGATCCCCTACACCAGGTTCACCCTCGGCAATGGCCTGACGGTCGTGGTCCACACCGATCGCAAGGCACCCATCGTGGCGGTCAATGTCTGGTACCACGTGGGCTCGAAAAACGAAGTACCGGGCAAGACGGGCTTTGCCCACCTGTTCGAACACCTCATGTTCCAGGGCTCCGAGCACTACGACGACGAGTACTTCAAGCCGTTCGAGCAGGTTGGCGCAACCAGCATGAACGGCACGACCAGCTTCGACCGCACCAACTATTTCCAGAACGTGCCGACGACAGCGCTCGACCTCGCACTCTGGATGGAGTCGGATCGCATGGGCCATCTGCTCGGCGTCGTGACGCAGCCGCGGCTCGACGAGCAGCGTGGCGTGGTCAAGAACGAGAAGCGCCAGGGTGAGAACCGTCCCTACGGCCGCGTGCCCGAGACCGTGTACCGCGCCAGCTTCCCGCCGGGACACCCGTACCGCACGCTGCCGATCGGCTCGATGGCAGACCTCGACGCCGCGACGCTCGACGACGTGCGCGAGTGGTTCCGCACGTATTACGGCGCAGCCAACGCCGTCCTGGTGCTGGCCGGCGACATCGACGTGCCCACGGCACGCGCCAAAGCCGAGCAGTATTTTGGACACATCGCCCCGGGCCCTGCCCTTACTCGACCCGGCACCTGGATCGCAGCCCGCAGCGACAGTCGCCGCGAGACGATGTACGACCAGGTCGCGCAGCCACGCTGGCAGCGCTACTGGAATACGCCGCCCGACAATACCCGCGACTCCGAGTACCTCGGCCTGGTCGGCGAAATCCTTGGTGGTGGCAAGACGTCGCGTCTCTACGAGCGTCTCGTGTACCGCGAACGGCTGGCCGACAGCGCCGGCTGCAGGCCAGTCGCCGCTCGAAATCGCCGGACTCTTCACGCTGTCCGCCGACGTCAAGCAGGGCGTTCCCGTCGCGCGCGTCGAGGCGGCGATGATGGAGGAACTGCAGCGCTTCATCGAAAAGGGGCCGACCAATGCCGAGCTCGAGCGGGCCAGGATCGCAATTCGCGCGGGTTTCGTCCGCGGCCTGGAACGCATCGGCGGCTTCGGCGGCAAGGCGGACGTGCTCGCCTCGTGCGAGGTGTTTGCGGGCGATCCGGGCTGTTATCGCCAGTCACTGCAGTGGATCGACGCCGCACAGCCCGCCGATCTGCAGCGCGTCGCGCGCCGGTGGCTGTCGCAGGGTGACTACACACTCGAAGTGCTGCCGCAGCCGCCCTATGCCGCGGCCGCGACGGACGCTCGTCGACCGCAAGCAGGGCCCGCCGGTCACGACCGGGTTTCCCGATACCGTCTTCCCCGCGCTGCAGCGCATGCAGCTCAGCAACGGCATTCCGGTGATCGTTGCGACGCGACCGGGCGTGCCTGTCGCCCGTGTCTCCGTGATTTTCGACGGCGGCTTTGTCGGCGATCAGGGACGCAAGCCGGGCACCGCGAGTTTCGCGATGTCGCTGCTCGACGAAGGGGCCGGCAGGCTCGATTCACTCGCGATCGCCGACCGTGCAGAGCGGCTCGGCGCGCAGCTTGCCAGCGCGGCGGGTCTCGACACGGCATTCGCGGCGGTATCGATGATGACCGACCAGGCGGATCCGTCCCTCGCGCTGCTGGCCGACGTGGTGCGGCGCCCGATGTTTCCCGCAAATGAAATCGAGCGCGTGCGCAAGGAGTGGATCGCGGGCATCGCGCGTGAAAAAGTGAGCCCGGACGCGCTTGCGATGCGCGTGCTGCCGCCTCTGCTCTACGGCACAGGCCATCCCTACGCCATTCCGTTTACGGGATCGGGCACGGAGGCGTCCGTGTCCGCACTGACCCGCGCCGATCTCGTCGCCTACCAGCACGACTTCCTGCGGCCCGACAACGCGACGATCATCGTGACGGGCGCGGTGACTCCGGCGACGATCCTGCCGCTGCTGGAGCGGCACTTCGGCGACTGGCAATCGCCGGCGGGTCCAAAACCCGCCCGCACCGCTATCGCCGCCGCGACAGCCACGAGCGGGACGCGCGTCTACCTGCTCGACCGTCCGGGGGCGCCGCAGACCTCGATTCTCGCCGGGCAGTTGATGCCGTCGAGCCTCGCGCCGGACCGCATCGAACTCAATACTGCCAATGACGCGCTCGGCGGCACCTTCACGTCGCGCATCAACATGAACCTGCGCGAAGACAAGCACTGGTCGTACGGCGCACGTTCGAGCCTGCCGGAAACGCGCGGCCAGCGGCCCTGGCTGCTGTCGGCGCCGGTCCAGACCGACAGGACCGTGGAATCGATCCAGGAGATTCGGCGCGAACTGGCCGATCTCCTCGCAACGAAACCGATTACCGCGGACGAAGTCGTCAAGATCCGCAGCCGCGACGTGCGCGCGCTGTCCGGACAATACGAGACCAACGCGGCCGTGAGCGGCGCCATCGGCGACATCGTGAGGTTCGGCTGGCCCGACGATTACGTGCGCACCTTGCGGTCCCGGCTCGAAGCACAAACCGAGGCCGGTGTCCGGCAAGCAGCGGCGCAGGCGTTCCGACCCGACTCGCTCACGTGGGTCATCGTCGGTGACCTGTCAAAAATCGAAGCGCCCATCCGTCAGCTCGGGCTCGGCAACGTGCAGGTGCTCGACGCGGACGGTAACGTGCTGCGCTGACGGCAGGACTATGATCCACGCCTGAACGTTCGTCGACGGAGAGTCGCAGCATGGCTTCGCAACGCGCACTCCTGGCCCGCATCGCGCTCGCGGTGCGGCCCCTCGCCTTGATCAGCCTGCTCGCGGTGCCTGGCGTATGCGTCGCCGTGCCATCGCTGGACGAAGCCGCGGCGGCGAGGTTTGCCAACCTCGCGCTGCATTGCGCGCACCTGGAGTACCCCAACAAGATTTCGCACACGCTCGGCAGCGATGCCGACGTGCGCCCGCCGCGTGAGCTGGCGCCTGCCTTTTTCGGCTGCTACGACTGGCACTCGTCCGTGCACGGGCATTGGCTGCTGGCGCGGCTTGCCAGCCGATTTCCGCAGGCGCCGTTCGCGGCCGACGCACGCGCGGCACTGGCACAGAGCCTGACCCCCGCCCACATTGACGGCGAGGTCGCCTACTTCCAGACGCCGGGGCGCGCGTCGTATGAGCGCCCTTACGGGCTCGCGTGGCTGCTGCAGCTGGCCGCCGAACTGCGCACGTGGAACGACCCGCAAGCGAAGGAATGGTCACAGGCGCTCGCACCGCTCGAGGCGGAAGCTGCGCAACGCCTGCGCAGCTGGCTGCCCAAGCTGCGCTATCCGATCCGCGTCGGCGAACACAGCCAGACCGCATTCGCCTTCGGGCTCGTGCACGACTGGGCCCGCGTCACGCACGACACCGAGATGCAGTCGCTGATCGAATCGAAGGCACGGGCGTTTTATGCCGGCGACACGAACTGCCCGCTGGCCTACGAGCCCTCGGGCGAAGACTTCCTGTCGCCCTGCCTCGCCGAGGCCGACCTCATGCGGCGCATCCTGCCGCCGCGCGAATACGGCCAGTGGCTGCGACGCTTCCTGCCGGTCATACCGACGAGCGCGAACGAAGGCGTGGCTCGCACCCGGCGAGGTCACCGACCGCAGCGACCCGAAGCTCGCGCACCTCGACGGACTCAACCTGAGCCGCAGCTGGATGCTGCTCGGGATCGCATCGGGTCTGCCGCAGGGTGACCGGCGCATCGGCGCGCTGAACACGGCCGCCGAGGCACACGCCGCGGCAGCACTGCCCGCCGTGACCGGCGAGCACTACGAAGGCGGACACTGGCTCGGCACGTTCGCCGTTTACCTGACAACGCGCGCCGGACTGCGGGCGCCCTGATCACTTGGCGATGGCGGTGACTGATGGAACGGACGGAACGCTTCTACAAGATCCAGAACCTGCTGCGCAGCCGCCACTTCGTCAGCACGCAGGACTTCATGGCGGAACTCGGCATCTCGCGCGCGACCTTCAAGCGTGACCTCGAATACCTGCGCGACCGGATGCACGCGCCGATCGTGTACGACCGCGACCAGGAAGCCTACGGCTTCGATCCCGCCGTCGCGGACAGCAAGCTCTGGCAATTGCCGGGTCTCTGGTTCTCGGCGGACGAACTGCAGGCGCTGCTGACGATGGACCGTCTGCTCGGCGACCTGCAGCCGGGCGTGTTGAGCGAACTGATCGCACCGTTGCGCAAGCGGCTGAAGAGCCTGCTCGAATCGGGCGCACATTCGGCGGAGGACATCGCGCGGCGCATCAAGATCCTGTCGATGGGATCGCGACGCGTGGCACCCGCCCACTTCCGCACGGTCGCCACGGCGGTGCTCACGCGCAAGCGTCTCAAGTTGCGTCACCAGCGCCGCCAGGACGGCGAAGTGATCGACCGCGAGGTGTCACCGCAGCGGCTGGTGCACTATCGCGACAACTGGTACCTCGATGCCTGGTGCCACAAGCGGCAGGCGCTGCGGACGTTCGGGCTCGACGCCATCGAGACGGCGGTGGTGGTGCCGGACAAGGACGTGAAGGAGATCGGCGAAGACGCGCTCGAACGTCATTACGCGAGCGGCTACGGCATCTTCGCCGGAACGGCAACGCAGGACGCCGTGCTGCAGTTCGGCGCCAGCAGCGCGCGCTGGGTGTCGCGCGAGACCTGGCACCCGGAGCAGATCGGCACGCCGCAACTCGACGGCACGTACCTGCTGCAGTTTCCGTATTCGCAGGAGCCCGAACTGGTGATGGACATCCTGAAGTACGGTGCGGACGTGCAGGTGCTCGCGCCGGAATCACTGCGCAAGGCGGTCGCGGCAAAGCTCCGCGCCGCCGCCCGGCTCTACGACTGAATGAAAACGGCCGGGCTCGCGCCCGGCCGTGTCATCCCGTGCCGTCGCGGCAGGGACTGCCGCTACTTCTTGCCCGACTTGGCGATGTTGCGCGGCGGAATCTTGATCGCGAGCAACTGGCCGTCCTCGTACAAGTCAGCGCCGAGCGACCGGTGCGACTGCACGTCGATCAGGAACCAGCTCTCGCCGAGGATGCGCTCGAGCGGAATGCACGCCGGAGGACTCCTCGTCCTGGGTCAGAAAGCCCGGGCGCGCCCGGCGTAGAACCGGGCCGGGTCGTGTCTGGCGACTGAGCAAGGTCGTTCCGCTGGCCGAATCGATCTGCCACACGCCGCCGATGTAGGGCTGGTTGCCGACGTCTTCCTGCGCGATGACCTGGCCTTTGCCGCTGACCGTCAGGTTATCGAGCATGCGCGGGCCGGCCTGGTCGGCATTCGCGGCGTTGATGTCGTAGACCGGGCTCTGCGTGACGATCACGCACCGTGCCGCCCTGCAGGACGTCGTCGGGGGCGTCGAACTCGAGCTTCCAGACCCGCGAGATGCCGGTAAACGAAGCCGTCGTCGCGAAGTACAACGAGGAGGGATCGGACGGGTCCCACGAGGCGTCCTCGGGACGATTCATGTTGGCAACCTGCTTCGAGCCGCTCAGCGTCTCGAGCTCGGCACCGTTCAGCGGCGAAACGTCGCCGAGTTCGACGAGCGAAAAGCGCGTGCCGTCGGCAACGACCGTGCTGTTCGTCTCCGCGAACGCACCAGCACCGATCTTGACGCCGTAGAGCTTGCCGTTGGTCAGGCCCGCGGCCTCGACCGGGTTGGCGGTGTCGGCCTTGTCACCGACGTAAACGTAGACCTGCCCGCCCGTGCCATCGTCGGTACCGACCACGACGGTCTTCGCGCCGGTGCCGGGCTTCGCGACCGAGTTCTCCCAGCTGAAGCGACCGAGCCACGGCAGGTCGTAGGTCTGGCCAGCGAAGTCGCCGGTGACCACGTGGGCGAAGGCGCGGCCTTCGCTGCCATTCTCTTCGCCGTTCATGAAGATGCGTTCCTGCGTGCCGCGACCGGTTTCACGGTCGAAGAACGCGGAGACGTCCGGCAGGTCGGCCGAACAGAAGCGGGCGAAGTTCAGCGTGCTTCCCGACAACGGCGCCCACTGCGCTCCCGACCAGCCGTACGCATGCTGGATGAGGTCATCACCGCGCACGACGTCGAACGACCCCTTGTTGATGATCCACCGGGAAATGAACGCCCCGGTTCCGCCGTGAGCGCGCACGATACTGGAGGCGGCGGGAATCTCGTGGTTCATCAGCACGGTGAATGTGCCGTCATGATTGTCGAACGCGCCGAGTCCGTCAGGGATGCCCGCCATGCGATACGGCGTTCCGTCCGGGCGGTTGTTGACCGAATCGCCTGCGGTCAGGATCGAGATCGTCTGGACACCGGGCGCAGCGGGCACCAGGTACGGGGTCTGCGAACTGCTCGGGGCGGTGTGGGTCTGTGCGTGCGCCGAAGCGGTGGCGAGCGTGGCGCAATGGCGAAGGCGAGCGAGATGCGATTCATGAGCGCGGGCTCCTGCGTCTGTTGTGGGACATACCGTGGAATGTCCGCAGACTGAGCCGCGCGCGTTTCGTCGCCGTGACCGGTGCGTGACGATCTGATGTCGCCCGCCGATATCGGCCAGGTCGCAGGACCTGGAGCGAGCCCGGTCCTGCGCGCGCTGTTCTTACTCGAGCGTGAAACGCTTCGGCTGCACGCCTTCGACCGGCGGCAGGTTCACGCCCGGCGCGACGTAGAGGTCGACCTCGCGTTCGAAATGCAGCGGACCTTCGACCGTCACGCCCTGCTCGATCGTGATGCGCGGATTGCGGGAATCCTTGCCCTTCCACCACGACGACTTGTGCTCGTGCACGTGGATGCCGCCCGTCAGGTGCGAGCCCGTGGCGAGTCGAATGTCGCCGTTGACGGTCTCGATGCCGCCGTCCACCTGCGCCCCTTCGACCAGCATCGAGCCGTTGACGTTCTCGAGACCGCCGGCGACCCTGGCGTCCCTGCGCAGGGTCAGGCTGCCGTTGACGGCCTCGATGCCTTTCTGCACCTCGGCCCCGGCGCCCACGGTGATCGAGCCGTTGACGGTCTCGGCGGACCCGACCACGGCCTTGTCCTCGATCTTCAGCGAGCCGTTGACCGTCTCGACGTCCCCGGCGCGGGCGCCGGCGCCGATCGTCACGGAGCCGTTCACCGTATCGACGTCACCGACCTGCTGGCCCGGCTCGACTTTCACGCTGCCGTTGACCTTGCTGATGTCGTCGGCCGCGTGGGCAGCGTCACCGAGCACGACAGCCGAGAGGGCGAAAAGGACTGTCAGCACGCAGCGAGTCGCGAAATTCATGGCATGGCCTCCGGCCAGTGACGTTTCCAGTTGTCAGTTCGATGCGTCGCAGCCGCCAAAGGTTGCAACGGGCCCGGCCGGCGCTGCAACCGGGCGTTCGATGCGCTAGGCTCCCCCGTCATCCCGCCGACCGATCGGAGCATCGACCATGAAGACCCGCGCCGCCGTCTGCCACCAGGCCGGCAAGCCCCTCGTCATCGAAACGGTGGACCTCGACGGACCCAGGGCCGGCGAAGTGCTGATCGAGATCAAGGCCACGGGCGTCTGCCACACGGACGAGTTCACCCGCTCCGGCGGTGACCCGGAAGGCCTGTTCCCGGTGATCTTCGGGCATGAAGGCGCCGGCATCGTCGTCGACGTTGGTCCCGGCGTGAAGTCGCTGAAGAAGGGCGACCACGTGATCCCGCTCTACACCCCCGAATGCCGGGAGTGCAAAAGCTGCACGTCGCACAAGACGAACCTGTGCACGGCGATCCGCGCCACGCAGGGCCAGGGCGTGATGCCGGACGGCACCAGCCGCTTTTCGCTCGGCGGCGAGAAGATCCACCACTACATGGGTTGCTCGACGTTCTCCAACTTCACGGTGCTGCCGGAAATCGCGGTCGCCAAGGTCCGCGAAGACGCACCCTTCGACAAGATCTGCTACATCGGCTGCGGCGTGACCACCGGCATCGGCGCGGTGATCAACACGGCCAAGGTCGAGCCGGGCGCGAACGTCGTGGTGTTCGGGCTCGGCGGCATCGGCCTCAACGTGATCCAGGGCGCGCGGCTCGCCGGCGCCAACAAGATCGTCGGCGTCGACATCAATCCGGCCCGCAAGCGGCTCGCCGAGAAATTCGGCATGACGCACTTCGTCAACCCGAAGGAAGTCGAGGGCGACCTCGTGCCCTACCTCGTCGCGCTGACGGATGGCGGCGCCGACTACAGCTTCGAGTGCGTCGGCAACGTCGACCTGATGCGGCAGGCGCTCGAGTGCTGCCATCGCGGCTGGGGCGTATCGGTCATCATCGGCGTCGCCGGCGCGGGCCAGGAAATCAGGACGCGGCCTTTCCAGCTCGTCACGGGCCGCACCTGGAAAGGCACGGCGTTCGGCGGCGCTCGCGGCCGCACCGACGTGCCGAAGATCGTCGACTGGTACATGGACGGCAAGATCGCGATCGATCCGCTGATCACGCACACGCTGCCGCTCGAGCGCATCAACGACGCCTTCGACCTGATGCACTCCGGCGAGTCGATCCGCTCCGTCGTCACGTTCTGAACGAGCCACCGCGTGAAGCTGCTTTCAGAGCACGCCTGCTTCGGCGGCACCCAGCGCTTCCTCGCGCACGACTCGCGCGAGTGCGGTGCGGAGATGCGCTTCTCGGTGTACGAGCCGCCGCAGGCGAAGCGCGGCCGCGTGCCAGTGCTCTATTACCTCGCCGGCCTCACCTGCACCGAAGAGACGATCATGATCAAGGCCGGGGCGCAGCGCCTCGCCGCCGAGCACGGCCTGATGCTGGTGGCGCCGGACACGAGCCCGCGCGTGCGCCTGCCGGGTGACGATGCCGGCTGGGATTTCGGACTGGCCGCGGGCTTCTACGTCGATGCAACGCAGGCGCCGTGGTCGGCGCACTACCGCATGTACAGCTATGTCACCCGCGAACTGCCCCGGATCATCGGGGCCGAATTCGCGGCGAACCCGTCGCGGCAGGGCATCTTCGGTCACTCGATGGGCGGTCACGGCGCGCTGGTCTGCGCGCTGCGCAATCCCGATCAATACCGGTCGGTGTCCGCCTTCGCGCCGATTGCCGCGCCGGTGCAATGTCCGTGGGGCAGGAAGGCCTTCAGCGGATACCTGGGCACGCATCGAGCAGGACTGGCTGGCGTACGACGCCAGTGCACTTGTCGCCGGGCGTCCGTTCCACAGTACGATCCTGATCGACCAGGGCTCGGCCGATCCTTTCCTGACCGAGCAGCTGAAACCGGACGTCTTCGTCGCGGCTTGCCACCGTTCGGGCCAGGCCTGCGACCTGCGCATGCAGGCGGGCTACGACCACGGCTATTACTTCATCCAGACGTTCATGCCGGACCACATCGCCTTCCATGCAGCCTCGTTGTGTCATGCCTGAGCGGGAACACGCTCGGTCGCGCCTCCACGACCAGCGGAATCGACCATGTGAGCAGATCGATGAAAGGCTGAGACCGGTCAGCCCGCTGCGGGCGCTTGAGCCACAACCGTTCCCTCGCGCACCGTGAGCTCACGGAACAGAGCCGATAACCGCGTCGTCACCGGTCCCGGCTGGCCGTCGCCGACCCGCCGGCCGTCGACGCTCGTGACGGCGGCCAGTTCACCCATCGTGCCGGTGCAGAACATCTCGTCAGCGCAATACGCCTGGGTGAGCGTCAGGTCGACTTCCTCGTGCGGGATGACATGGGTGCGGCAGAGTTCGAGCACGGTCGAGCGTGTGATGCCCTCCGGGCAGGCCACCAGCCGCGGTGTGCGCAGCAGGCCGCGCTCGACGATGAACACGTGCGTGGCGTTCGTCTCGGCGATGAATCCGCGCTGATCGAGCATCAGTGCGTCGTCGGCACCGGCCACGTTGGCCTCGATCTTGGCGAGGATCGACTGGATCAGGTTGTTGTGGTGGATCTTTGGATCCAGGCAGTCGGGCGGGAAGCGCCGCACGCTGCTGGTCACCAGGCTGAGGCCGCCCTGCGAATACACAGGCGGCTTGTGCTCGGCCAGCACGATGAGGGTCGGTCCCTGTGTATTGAGTCGAGGATCCATCCCCGAGGTGAGCTTCACGCCACGCGTGAGCGTCAGACGGATGTGCACGCCGTCGAACATCGCGTTGGCCTCGAGCGTGCGGCGAATCTCGCCGGTGATCGCCTCGCGCGTCGGGATCTGCACGAAAGCCAGCGCCTTGGCCGAATTCACCAGGCGATCGAGGTGCTGCTCGAGCCGGAAGATGCGCCCCCGGTATAGCCGCAGACCTTCCCAGACCGCGTCGCCGCCCTGCACGGACGAATCGAACGGGCTGATGCGCGCGTGGTCACGATGCACCAGTTCGCCGCTGACATTGACGATCAGGTTGCGATTGCGTTCATCGAATTTCTGCAGCAAGGGATCACCTCAGGCGCGCAGACGGTGCGCGCGCAGCCTTTCGTACAGGGGGCGGCACCGCGCCGCGATCTCCGCGACGGCGGGGGGAAGCGACTTCACCGCAACGGTCACCGGTGGCCTCGGTGGCGGCGTCTCGAAACCAGTCGATTGCTCGACCCGGTCGTACCAATGCCTGGCCCAGATTCCATCCGATTCACGCCGCCCGGCAGGCCACCACAGCATGCGATCCGTGAACGGCACGCCGAGCACCGCACACAGCGCGCGCAGCATCGGCTCGGGTCGCTCGAGCAGGTCGGCGGAATCGAGCACGGCGGGAACCTTGCCCGTGCGCTGCATCACGTGCTCGAAGATCTCGACCTGCTGCGGCAGGCCCGTGGCCAGCAGATCGAAGCTCGTGAGCTTGTCGCCGAGCGACGCCAGCATCGCTGCCGGATCGCGGATCAGGAAGGCATGCGTCACCGAGTCGAGCCACTCGCGCCCCATGTGCGGCAGCAGGTGGTGCGACATCTGCTTCTGGTAGACGACGCGAATGTTCGCAGGCACCGGTGCGAGGAGCGAGCTGGCTACGCGGCGCCAGTCGCATTCCTGGTGCGCAATGATCTCGTCGCGGCCCGGATGGTCGAGGCCCGTGACTTTGAGGTAGTGCGCGTAGAACGGCTCGTCGATGACGATCGTGTCGCCGCGGTTTTCCCACGAGCGCATGAACGCCGTCGAAATGTTGCGCGGCCCCGACCACATCGCCAGTCGCAGCACTCCGTCGCCCGCTGCGGATACCGTCCGTTCCATGTCACCCGGCCTGACGCGCGGCCACCGCCGCGCGCCGGCATCTTAGGGGATCGGCTTGCGGAAACGGAAGATGAACTGGTCCGTCTTGCCGCGGATGGACTCGTCGAACACCAGCTTGGTGTGGTCGTCTGCGGGGTGCGCCAGCACTTTGCTCTCGCCGTCGAGTGCGAACCCGGCCTTGGCAAAGTCCCGCGTCACCAGCGCCGGGTCGATCCGGTGCAGCGTGTCCACCACTTTGGCAACGTCACCGCCCGGATTCGCGACGTGATCCTGCACGACGACCACGCCACCCGGCTTGAGCCCGGCGAAAAGCCGCTTGAGCAGTTCGTCCGGGTCGGTCCTGTTCCAGGAGCCGTCCTCCGGACGCCAGTACGCGTCGTGATAACTCATCACGAACAGCGCGGCATCGATCGATGCCGGCGCCAACTGCAGGTCGTCCACCTCCGCGGTGATCTGCTGCACATTGCCGAGCCGTCCGTCTGCATAACGCTGGGCGATGCCCTTCTCCGCGAACTTGGCGTACGGCGGGTTGTTGTACGCGATCACCTGCCCCTTCACGCCGACCGTGCGGGCGAGGAGTTCAGTGTAGTAGCCACTGGCCGAGAACATGTCGGCCACCCGCATGCCGGGCGCGACTCCAAGGAATGCCAGCACTTCGGCCGGCCTGGCGACGGTGTCCCGATCGAGATCCGCCTTGGGGCGATCGGGACTGGCGATGGCTGCCGCAACCGCGGCACTACTGGCGACGGCCGCGTCCACTGGATCGGCCGCTTGTGCGACCGGCCATGAAAATACCGTGCAGAGCACCAGGACCCGAAGTGCGTTCATGTCTGTCCCCCATCCTTGCCGGTTGTACCAAGCACGCGATGCTAGCCCCGGAATGGCAACGTGTCATGGCGCACGGCCGGTGTTTGCGTCGAGTCGAAGACATTGTGCGGTGAAGGGCCATCGCTGCATCCGCGCAAGGGCGCCGGGCGCAGGAGCCCGGCCGACGCGCGCCCGCCTGCCTCGCCCGCTCAGGACTGCGCGGCCTCGATTCCCGGAAAATTGAGTTCGATCATCAGCCCGTCCGGGTCTGCGACAAAGATCTGCAACAGACGAATCTCGGCGATGTATCGCTTCCGGACCGGAATTCCCAGACTCGCGAGCCGGGATGCCAGGCCTTCAGGGTCCGTGCCCTGGAACGCAATGTGGTCGACCACGCCGGAATTGTTCCTGGCTGAATTCGCGGACGTACCCAAGTAGTAGAGCGGCGTTTCCGGAATTCCGTCGCACCCCATGTGGACCTGGATCTTGCCATTGACGCCGAGCCAGTAGCCCGGAAACGGCAGATCCGGTCGCGGCATGACCTCGAATCCCAGTGCCTCGCAATAGAAAGTCCGCGAGCGCTCGAGGTCCCTGGCCCTGACGAAAAAGTGATCGAGTCCGGTCAATGGCATGCTGTTCTCCGAACGGTGAAACCTGACCCCAGGCCCGACCGCAGGACGCTCGCGCTCCTGCGCCACTCACCACTCGCACCAGCAACATGAGTTGGGTGAATGCCGTCGTAGCTGCGATCCATGTGCGTCTCCTGGCGGGGGACGATAGCGGCCATCGGGCCCCCGCGCCAAGCCGATCCTCGGTTCGGCTCGCACGCTGCCCTTATCGGGCCTTTTGCTCGGAACCGGATACAAAGGCTGCCGTGAACCGACGCAATGTGGTGTCCATCATCGTTTGCCCGAGCCCATGCTGCAGGTAGAAGGGCAGCGCATCGATCGATTTCAGTGACCCTTTGCGTACCGCATTCGTCGGTGCCCAGCTAATAGTGCGGGTCAAGGCCAGGCACATCTTTCCGAACTGCCCTCGCTACATTCACCCGATGTCGGCTCGAGGTTTATCCGAATATCCTCCCGAGCCCGGGCGGGCGCCGCCAGTCCCGGCATGGAAGGAGATGGAGTCCTTCAAGGATTACCTCCCGCGCATCGAGTGACGCGGCCGCCCCAGCCCGTCACGACAGGGCGCGATACAGCATCCGGGTCGCAACGACCAACAGGAAGGCACCGAAAGCGGCGGACAGCTTTCGTCGGTCGAGTGAGTGGGCCAGCTTCGCGCCAAACGGCGCGACCAGCCACGAGATCGGCGCAACGAGCGCGAGACCGATCAGGCTGACGTAACCCACCGTCAACGGCGGCAACGCCGCTGCCTCGGCGGGATGAGCCAGCAGGTAACCGACCGTCGCGGGCAGTGCGATCCACAAGCCCAACAGCGCCGCGGTACCCACCGCCTTGTGCACCGGCTCGCCGCACAACGTCATGGTCGGCACGCTCAACGTGCCGCCGCCGATCCCCATCATCGCGGAGATCGAGCCGATGAACGCCGGGATCAGCGCTCCGGCGACGCCATCCGGCAGCGACTGGCGCAGCACCACGCGATCGAGCGGCAGCAGCATCTTGAGTGCGGACAGCAACGTCACCGTACCGAAGACTGCGGCAAGCACGTTGACCTTGACGTGCGCCGCGGCGAGCGAGCCCGCGAGTGCGCCGACGACGATCGGTACAGCCCAGCGTTTCACGACCGCGAAGTCGACGGAGTTGCGGCTCGCATGGGCTCGCGAGGATGCGATGGCCGTGGGCACGATGGTCGCCATGGAGGTGGCGACTGCAATGTGCAGCGAGACGGCGTGACCGACGCCCGCGGCGCCGAGGGCAAGGTCGAGCGCCGGCACCAGCACGATGCCCCCGCCCACGCCGAGCAGCCCCGCGATCAGTCCACCTGCGGCGCCGGCAGCGACGAGCGCTGCGATCACCGGCAGCCAGGTTGCGTACGCTTCCATTGGTCTCGATTCATCGTGGAAAACCACACAATTCTAGGGACTGGGGGCGGGCGGCACTACGGCTCAAACACGGCGCGGTATAGTGACGGGCCAACTATACATGTCCGCGACGAACGGCCGGCGGACGCGGGGACGAGGACACAGCCATGAGCGAAACCAGCGGCGGAGCAGTGCTTGCGCGCATGCTCCAGGCAGAGGGCGTCGAAAAAGTATTCGGCATCATCGACGGCACGTACTTCGGCTTCTACTCGAACCTGCACAAGCTCGGCATCGAGATCGTCACGCCGCGACACGAGACCTGCGCCGCGCACATGGCCGGCGCCTACGCGCGCCTCACCGGCAAGCTCGGTGTCTGCATGGCCAGCAACGGGCCAGGCGTGGCGAACCTGCTGCCCGGCCTGGTCGTGGAGAACGCGGAAGGCAATCGCGTGCTCGCGATCACGAGTTGCCGCCGCCCGCAGATCGTTTATCCGGACCGCGGCGGCGCCTATCAGGCATTCGACCAGGTCGGCGCGATCAAGCACTTCGCGAAGTGGAGCAACGCGGTCGTCTCGTTCGATCGCGTCGCCGAACTCGGCCGCACCGCCATCCGCAACTGCTGGGAAGGACGACCGGGTGTCGTGCACCTCGACGTGCCCGAAACGATCATGAACGGCAAGGTGAAGGCGGACGTCGCCATCTGGCAGCCGCAGCAGTTCCGGAACACGCACGCGATCGTGCCTGCGCCGGACCAGGTCGCGCAGGCCGCCGACATGCTGGCCGCGGCTGATCTGCCGATCATCCACGCCGGCAGCGGCGTGATCCACGCGGCGGCCTACGACGAACTGCGCCGCGTCGCCGAAGCGCTGCACGCGCCCGTGACGACCAGCTGGGCCGGCCGCGGTGTACTGCCCGAGACGAATCCGCTCGCCATCCCGATGGCGCTCATCAAGCTCAACAACGAGGTGCGCAACGACGCCGACCTCGTGCTGGTCGTTGGCTCGCGCCTCGGCGAAACCGACTGGTGGGGCAAGGCCCCGAACTGGCGGCACCCGTCCGAGCAGAAGATGATCCAGGTGGACATCGACGGCCACGTCCTCGGCGCCAACAAGCCTGCGACGCTCGCCGTGCTCGCAGACGCCAGGCTGTTCCTGGCCGCGCTGGCCACCGAACTCGAGAGCCGCAAGGCCCGCATGAACCTGGACTCACGCCGGCGACAGGTCGCGAAGTACCACGAGACCATCCGCAGCGAGCGCGCGAAGCTCGACGAGAAACTGCAGGACATGGCCGTGCCCATGAATCCGGCGCACGTCGCGCACGTCTGCCAGCAGGTCTTCCCGGAAGGCACGACGTTGGTCGCCGACGGCGGCAACACGGCGGTGTGGGCGATGTTCTTCCACGAGATGCGGGTGCCGAACACGCTGCTCTCGACGTTCAAGTTCGGCATGCTCGGCGCCGGCGTTGCACAGGCCACGGGCGCGGCCGTGGCGCGGCCGGGCAAGCCGGTCTGCTGCATCATCGGCGACGGCGCGATGGGATTCCATCCGCAGGAGATCGAGACCGCGGTGCGCAATGGCCTGCAGGTGATCTTCCTCGTGCTCTGCGACAAGCAGTGGGGCATGGTGAAGATGAACCAGCAGTTCGCGCTCAAGCCGCTCAAGACACTCATCAAGAAGTCGCTCGGACCCGACGAGACGATCAAGGCCGACCTCGGCGAGATCCGCTTCGACAAGCTGGCCGAGTCGATGGGAGCCCACGGCGAACGCGTGGCCGACCCGCGCGAGCTGCGGCCTGCGCTCGAACGCGCGCTCGCGACCGGCGGCCCGGCGGTGATTCACGTCGACGTCGACCCGGTCAAGCACATGTGGGCGCCGGGACTCATGTACTTCAAGGACATGCACCTCGAGCCCAGGGGCAAATGAACGAACTCGATGCGGTCCGGCTGAACTTCAGCCCGGAGTCGCTGGTCGCGCTCGACGTCATCCTGGCGTTGGTGCTGTTCGGCGTCGCGCTCGACATGCGCGTGGCCGACTTCAAGGGCATCCTGATCGCGCCGCGCGGGACGCTGATCGGTTTGTTCGCGCACTCGGTGCTGCTGCCCGCCGTTGCGTTCGCGCTCACGATGATCCTGAGGCCCACGCCGAGCATCGCGCTCGGCATGATCCTGGTGGCGTCGTGCCCGAGCGGCAACATCTCGAACTTCCTCGTCAACTACGGACACGGCAACACGGCGCTGTCGGTCACGATCGCGGCGTTCTCGATGCTCGGGTCGATCGTGTTCACGCCTTTCAACCTCTCGTTCTGGGGCCAGCTCAACCCCTACACGCGCCCGATCCTGCACGCGGTGACGCTGAGCCCGTGGCAGGTCTTCGGCACGATCGTCGTGCTGCTCGCGATCCCGACCGCGCTCGGCATGTACACGGCGCACCACTGGCCCGCACTGGCGACAACGCATCCGCGGCCCGTTTCGCGCGCTGTCCCTGGCGTTCTTCGCGGTCTTCGTGGTCGGCGCGTTGGTCGTGAACTGGGACTTCTTCCTCAGGTACGTCGAACGGGTCGTGCTGTTCGTCTTCCTGCTGAACGCCTTCGCCCTGCTGACGGGATACCTGACGGCGAAGGCGGCGCGACTGCCCGAGGCCGACCGGCGCGCGGTCGCGCTCGAGGTCGGCATCCAGAACTCGGGGTTCGGCCTGGTGCTGGTGTTCAACTTCTTCGGCGGCCTGGGCGGCATGGCGATCGTGGCGGCGTGGTGGGGCATCTGGCACATCGTCGTGGGCACGTCGCTCGCCACGTGGTGGCGCCGGCACCCGCCAACGCCGCTGCCTGCCGGGGCCGCCGCATGAGCGGCCGACGCATCTTCGTCACGGGTGGCGCGGGCTATCTGGGCAGTACGCTGCTCGAGGCACTCGCGCCGCAGCTGCGAGTCCGGCGAGCTCGACGCCCTCGTCACGAGCGACGTGCGTGAAACGCCGGCGCAATCGCGGCTGCCGGGCGTCGAGTACCTCATGCACGATGTGCGGGCCTCGGGTCTCGCGCAACTGCTCACCGCCCGTTCCATCGACTCGGTCGTGCACCTGGCGGCCATCGTCACACCTGGCGCCAGGTCCAACCGCGAACTCGAGTACGCCGTCGACGTACTCGGCACGCAGAACGTGCTCGAGGCGTGCGTGGCCGCAGGCGTTCGACAGATCATCGTCACCTCGAGCGGCGCCGCGTACGGCTACCACGCCGACAACCCCGAGTGGCTCAGCGAAGACGACCCGGTGCGCGGCAACGAAGCGTTCGCGTACTCGCACCACAAGCGACTGGTCGAGGAAATGCTGTCCGTGTACCGGCGGGAACACCCGGAACTGCGCCAGGTCGTCTTCCGCGTCGGGACGATTCTGGGCGAAACCACGCGCAACCAGATCACGGCAATGTTCGACAAGCCCCGCATCGTTGCGCTGCGCGGCGCGCGCAGCCCGTTCGTCTTCGTCTGGGACCAGGACGTGGTCGGCGCAATCGAACATGCGCTCCGCACGGACGCCGCCGGTATCTACAACGTTGCGGGCGACGGGGCCCTCGGCATCCAGGAGATCGCCGACCGCCTCGGCAAGAAATGCCTGACCTTGCCGCCGTCCCTGCTGCGCGCGGTGCTCGCGACGCTGCACCCGCTTGGACTCAGCCGTTACGGCCCCGAACAGGTCGACTTCCTGCGCTATCGGCCCGTGCTCGACAATCGCCGACTGAAGGAAGAACTGGGCTACGTGCCGCGCAAGACGTCGAGGGAAGTCTTCGACTTCTACTGCCGCACTCACGGGCTCGGCCGGGGCAGGCCTGATGCGTCGCTCGTTCGACGGCGCTACCGTGGTGGTGAGCGGCGCGGGCGGCGGGCTCGGCCGCGCGATTGCATTGCGATTCGCACGCGCGGCTCGCGCGTCGTCGCGCTGGACCGTGACATGGCGCAGTCGAAGCGGTGAGCAGCGAACTGACGCAGGCCGGGTTCGACTCGCTCGTCCTTTCCCTGCGACGTCACGGACGAGGCACGTGCAGGCAGCCGTAGACGCGACGATCGAACGCTTTGGCCGCATCGACGTGCTGGTCAACAACGCGGGCATTTCTCACCGCAGCGCCTTTGCAGCGACGGAGACAGCGGTCCTGCGTCGCGTCGTCGAAGTGAACCTGTTCGGCGCGATCAACCTCACGCGCCCTGCCCTTCCGGCGCTGAAACAGGCGCGTGGCCTGATCGTCGCCGTCTCGAGCGTCGCCGGGTTCACGCCGTTGATCGCACGCACGGCTTACTCGGCGAGCAAGCACGCGCTGCACGGATTCTTCGAGAGCCTGCGCACGGAACTCGCGCCCGACGGCATCGACGTGATGATGGTGTGCCCGTCGTTCATCGCGACCGGCATCGACCGGAACGCGCTCGGGCCGGATGGCGGCGCGGCGACCCATGCACAGGTCGTCGTCGGACGACGGCTGCAGCCCGACGAGGTCGCGGACCGCGTGTTTCACGGTGCCGAGCGCAGCCACCGCCTGCTGTTGATTGGCCGCACGGCACGCACCGCATGGTGGGTGAGCCGGCTGGCACCGTCGCTCTACGAACGCATCATGGTGCGAAAGCTGCATGGCGAAATGACGCCGTGAATCCCCTGCACCCGCCTCCGCCCGGCCCGCGGCGACCACGGCGCCTGTCGGTCATGCTCGCTGACATCGCCAACGATCCGGCGCGGGAGCGGATCGCGATCGCCGACGTCCGCAATGCGATGGGTGACCGTGCGTTCGGTGCGCTGCTGTTCGTGTTCGCCGCGCCGAACACGCTGCCGGTCAACGCACCGGGCGTGTCGGTCGTGCTCGGCATCCCGCTGCTGTTCCTGTCGCTGCAGCTGATGCTCGGGTTCGCACTGCCGTGGTTGCCGCGGGCGCTGGTCGAGGCCACGGTGACGCGGCAGCGCTTCGCGCGCGTGATGAACGTCGTGGTCCCCTGGATTCGACGCGCGGAACGGCTTCTCCGAGCCACGCTGGCCGCTGCTGGCCACGGGGCTGGCCGAACGGCTGATCGGCGTGGTGTGCGCGGTCCTGAGCATCGTGCTGATCCTGCCCGTGCCGTTCGGCAACATGGGGCCAGCCATCGCGATCTGCATCCTGGCCTTCGCCCTGCTGGAGCGGGATGGCAAGGCCACGCTGGCCGGCCTGGCGACCGCGATCGCGGCGCTGGTGCTCGCCTGGGGGGTGATCCTGGCCATCGTGAAGGCGGTATCCTTGCTCGTCCGCCATTGGCTGGGCATCTAGTCCGCAGGCAACACGGGAACGCGACACCATGAAGATCCAGGTCAGGCATTCGCTCAAGACGGACGTCGATTCGGCCTTCAAGCTCTGCACCGAGCAGAAGAGCCAGGAGGCGATCTACCGCAAGCTCCCCGGGACCGACGTCAGGATCAAGCGCGAAGGCCGCGCGCCGAACGTGAAGCTGAAGATCGCGCGCAGGATGCCGGCCAACCCGCCGGCGGCCATCAAGCGCATCGTGCCTGCGACCAATGACGTCTCGCACACCGAGGACTGGGCAACGGACGGTGACGGTTATTCGGCCGACATCGCGGTCGATATCAAGGGCGTACCGGTCAGGATCGTGGGGACCAAGACGCTGCAGCCCGAAAAAGGCGGCAGCTCGGTGCAGTGGGACTTCGACATCACCAGCGGCATCCCGCTGCTCGGCGGGATCATTGCTTCGTTTGCCGGTGACGAACTGAAGAAGAACCTCGAGGACGAGTACAAGGTGCTGAAGGCGTCGGTCTAGCCCGGCAGCGGCGAGAATTGCTGCGGCGCAGCTAGCCATAAGCGAAATGTAGCTGGGCCCGGAGCGCGCTACGCTAGCGTCATGCCGCGCATGTCGCCGATGGACCGGGCTTTCTTCCTGCTCGAAACCGAGCAGAGGCCGATGAACGTCGGCGTGCTCGTGGTATTGAAAGGCCGCAGGACGGCGCGGGGGCGTCCAGGCGACGATCTCGTCCGCAGGATGTTGCGCTGCCCTGTCGGCCCGCCGTTCAACCAGCGCCTGGCCGAGAACGTCCTCGCCGGCTGGCCGGTCCTCGTGGAAGACAACGGTATCGACCCCGCGGAGCAGGTGTTCCGCCACGACCTGCCCGACGGCAGCGACGTCCAGGTCCTGTTCGACCGGATCTGCCTGCTGCACTGCGAAGCGTCTCGATCGCTGCCGCCCGCTGTGGGAGGTGCACGTCTTCGACGGGCTTGCCCGGAATCGCGTCGGCCTCTACTTCAAGACGCACCATGGGCTGATCGACGGCATCGGCTTCATCAACGTCATCCTGAACATCGTGACCCGCTCGCCCTCGGGCCGACGCCCACAGGCTTTCTGGCGCGGGTTGCCACAGGTTGAGCCTCCTGCGCCGCGGTCGGGCGTGGGTGCCGGCGCCGCCGGGCTGCTGCAGGCAGGGCTGCATGCAGGCCGCACCGCCGGCGACCTGGCCAGGCTGGTGTGGCACCTCGGCCGCCGTGACCTCGGGATCGGCTCGGGGCTGGCCACCCCATTCGTGGCGACACCCGACGTGCTCAAGGCGGCTCCCTCGCCGAACCGCGTCATGGCCCACTGCTCGCTGCCGCTGACGCGGGTGCGCGCGGTCGCGAAGCGCGGCAACGCGAAGATCAACGACGTGCTGCTCGCCGTGCTCGACATCGCGTTGAACCGGTACCTCGCGGAACACGGATTGCACACGAAGCGACCGCTGGTCGCGGACATGCCCGTGGCGCTGCACGAGGGGGCCGGCGCTGGCAACCGGATCTCGATCCTGCAGGTGCCGCTGGGCCGCCCCGGCGGTACACCCGCCGAACGGCTCGCCGACATCGTGGCCGAGACGCGGCTCGTCAAGGCGGAGGTCAAGTCGATCGGCGCGGACGCGCTCTTCATGTACTCGATCTTCGAGCACGCGGTCGCGAGCGCGATCGAGTCGCTGAACCTCGGCGAACTGCCGATGCTGGCCAACGCGGTGATCTCGAACCCGGCCGGTCTCGCGGGCAAGGTCTATTTCAACGGGCTGGCCGTGGAACTTGCGCTGCCGGTGTCCGTCGTCGCGCATCACCAGGTGCTCAACGTCACGATCAGCAACTACGACGACGAACTGCACGTCACGTTCATCGCGCTGCGGGAAGCAGTCCCCGACGTGCAGCGACTGGCCGACGCGACCATGCGTGCGCTGGTCGAACTGCAGCACTCGCTCACGCAACGCCCGGCCGCCGCCGGCAAGAAAGCCGCGGGGGCCGGCAAGCGGGCCGCCACGCAGCGCCGCCAGGGCCCGGCCAGGCCAGGCAAAGCCCGGGACACGACGCGCACCTTGCATTAGTCTTCGTCCCACCGCCCCGGACGGCAGGGCTCACCGCCCGACGGTGCCCCGATCCGGGTTACAAGCAGACGACGCAGTGCAGGGGAACGGACTATGCATGGACTGATGATGGACTCGCCGCTGCTGATCACCGCGATCATGCGGTTTGCCGATCGCAACTACGCCGACCGCGAGATCGTCTCGGTCACCTTCGACAACCCGCGGCACCGCACGAACTGGGGTCAGGTGTTCCGCCGCGCACGCATGCTCGCCAACGCGCTCAAGGCAGCGGGCGTCAAGGAAGGCGACCGCGTCGCCACGCTGGCGTGGAACGACTACCGCCACCTCGAACTGTACTACGCCGTCTCCTGCATGGGCGCGGTGCTGCATACCGTCAATCCGCGGCTCTTCCCGGAACAGCTCGAGTTCATCATCAACCACGCCGAAGACAAGCTGTTGTTCGTCGATCCGACCCTGCTGCCGGCGCTCGCCCCGCTCGCCGGCAAGCTGCCGACGGTCGCAAAGACCATCGTGATGACGTCGGCCGAGGCGATGCCGGCGGCCGTTGCGGGCAAGTTGCCCGATTACGAATCCTTCATCGCGGCCGCACGCGGACACGTTCGACGTGGCCCGAACTCGACGAACGTGCCGCGAGCTCGCTCTGCTACACCTCGGGCACGACCGGCAATCCGAAAGGCGTTCTCTACAGTCACCGCTCTACCGTGCTGCACGCCTACGGCGGTTCGCAGACCGACGCGCTAGGGCTCTCCTGTCGCGACACCATCCTTGCCGTCGTGCCGATGTTCCACGCGAATGCGTGGGGCCTGCCTTACAACGCGCCGATAGTCGGCGCCAAGCTGGTGTTTCCCGGCCCGAAGATGGGTGACGCAGCCACGCTGACGCAGCTGCTGAACGAGGAAGGCGTGACGTTGGCGGCGGCGGTGCCTACGGTGTGGATGCTGCTCCTCAACCACCTCGCGCAGACGGGCGACAGGCTCAAGACGCTGCAGCGCACGGTGATCGGCGGCTCAGCGGTCCCGATCCAGATGATTCGTGACTTCCGCGACCGGCACGGCGTCACGGTGATCCAGGGCTGGGGCATGACCGAAACGAGCCCGCTCGGCACGGTCAGCACGCTGCGACCCGAGCAGGAAGCGCTGCCCCCGGAAGAACAGGCGCAGCTGCGCGCCAGGGCCGGCCACGGCATCTTCGGCATCGAGATGAAGATCGTCGACGACGAGGGCAAGGAACTGCCGTGGGACGGCGTGAGCGCCGGCGAGCTCAAGGTGCGCGGCCCGTGGGTCTGCAGCAGCTATTTCCGGCTCGACGACTCGCCCTCGCATTCGGAACGCGGCTGGTTCACGACCGGCGACGTTGCGGTCATCCACCCGAACGGCTTCCTGCAGATCACGGACCGCGCCAAGGACGTCATCAAGTCCGGCGGCGAATGGATCAGTTCGGTGGACCTCGAGAATTGCGCGTGCGGCCACGCCGAGGTGCTGATGGCCGCCGCGATCGGCGTGCGCCACCCGAAGTGGGACGAGCGGCCGCTCCTGCTGGTGGTGCCACGGCCCGGTTGCACGCCGGCGCCGGAGTCGATCCTCGCACACCTGGCCCAGCACTTTGCCAAGTGGCAACTGCCGGACGCAGTCGTGTTCGTCGACGCGCTGCCGATGACGGCGACCGGCAAGATCAACAAGCGGTCGTTGCGCGACACGTATGGCCAGACGCTGATGGAAGCCGCGAAGGCGTAAAGCCGTCGGGCCGCCCGGTCCGGTCCGCTCCTTCAGTAAGTCACTGCAACCGGATGGCGCTGCAGGTGCCGGGATCAGGTCCGATCCGGGAGACCGTCGCGAGCCATGGACGGCGAGCGCGAGCCCCCATGGACGGGTTCATGGCGTGTCTCCCGGATCGGACCTGATCCCGGCGGCTGCGCGCCTTCAACATCTTGCGGGGCTCAATCCGATCGGGCCGGAACGGGCGGCCCGACGCCTTTACGCCTGCATGCGTTGCAGCAGCGTCTCGGCCTCGCCCAGCGACATGTTCTTCGGCACCGGGTAGTCGCGCGCGGCCTCGACCATCGCGGCGCGTGCAACCGTCGGCACGTCAGCAGGCTTGAGCGCAGCGACCTTCTCCGGAATGCCGACGCCGCGATTGAGTTCACGCACGCGATCGATGAAGCGCTGCGCGAGCACATCTGCTGCGTCGCCCGCGTTGCCCGCGCCGATCACCACGGCAAGCTTCGCCAGGCGCTCGCGTGCCAGCGGCGAATCCTTGATGAAGTCGAGCACGTACGGCAGCGTGATCGCGTTGGCCAGCCCGTGCGGCACGCCGTACATGCCGCCGAGCTTGTGCGAGAACGCGTGCACGTAACCGACGTACGCCTTGGTGAACGCGAGACCGGCGTAGAACGACGCGAGCGCCATCGCCTCGCGTGCTTCCATGTCGCTGCCGTCGTCGTACGCGCGCTGCAGGTGGCCGAAGATCATGCGCACGGCAGCGACGCAGTGCTGCTCGGTGTCCGCATGCGGCCAGCGGTTGATGTACGCCTCGACCGCATGCGTGAGTGCGTCCATGCCCGTCGCGGCCGTGATCGGCTGCGGCATGCCCTTCATCAGCAGCGGATCGAGCGCCGCGGCCATCGGCACGAGCTTCGGGTCGATCACGGCAGACTTCACGTGCTTGACCGGATCAGTGACCACCGCGGCCACCGTCACTTCGGAGCCCGTGCCCGCGGTGGTCGGAATCGCGAACAACGGCAACATCGGCTTGCCTACCTTGAGCATGCCGATGAGCCTGGCCGGCGACTTACCCGAGACAGCCATCGCGCCGATGACCTTGGCGGCGTCGATGGCCGAACCGCCGCCGACAGCCAGGATCGCGTCGCTGCGATGGACGCGGACGGCTTCGTAGCCAGCCTGCAACACCGGGTAAGTCGGATCAGGCGTGATGCCGTCGTGCACCGCGACGTCGATGCCCTGTGCCAGCAATGCCTGGCGCAGCGGCTCGACCAGCCCGAGCTTCACCAGCACGGCATCGGTGACGATCATCACGCGCCGGTAGCCGAACTGGCCGATGCTGGCGCACAGGCGCAGCGAGGCATCCGGTCCGACGAACAGAGTGGGGCGCGGAATGGCAACGACGCGCGACACGGGCCAGTTGAACGGCTTGAGCAGTCGATACCCGAACAGGCGCAATGCAAAGAGCGACGACATGGCAGCCTCAATTCCCTGCTTTGATGCACTGCATCATGAGACGAACGCAGCCGCCTGCCAAGTGGGAATGGTCCGGATGCGGGCCCGGCGGTTCAGCCGGGCAAGGCCCCTGCCGCCTGCAGGGCCTGCAGGTACAGTTGCGCGCGCCGCTCCGCGAAGAAGTCGATCGTCAGCCCGAGTGCCGCGAGCAACAGCAGGCCCACCGCGAAGCCGTGCTGCGACGGCTTGCCCATCACGAACACGAAGAACAGCGCGAGCAGCACCGCCACGGCGTAGCCGATCCGGTACTGCGCGAAGCTCCTGATGACCTGCTGGATGCGCGGTCCTTCTGCGGCAGCGAACTGCGACGGATTCGTGCGCTGCTGCTCGATCAGCTGCTGCGACTGTGCGTCGCTGCGGAAATAGACCGTGCCGCCCACGCTGACGCCGAGCCCGGCCATGATCAGCAGCGCCAGCGCGAGACCGCGCGCAAATTGCTCGCGCGCCACGAACCAGAGCACGATCGCCGCAACGAGGCTCGCGACTCCCGCAGCAAGAATCCACAACGCTTCGGCTTTTTCGCCGGCAAAGTACCAGCGCAGGATCTGCTCGCAATCCATGACGACTCTCTTGATTCAGGGGGCTGCGTGCGGGGCGATGCGCTCGGCCCACGGCATGGCATGCTCGAGCTGGGCCGCGAGCCGGAACAACGTCGCTTCGTCGCCGATGCGCGCCGTGAACAGCATGCCCATCGGCAGGCCGTCGTCGGTCCAGTGCAGCGGCAGCGACATCGAGGGCTGGCCCGTGACGTTCGCGATCATCGTGTACGGTGAGGATTCGAACAGCGGATCGAAGGCTTCGATGATCTTGTCGCGCTGGCTGAGCAGCGCGGCGCCGGGCAGCGAGGTCAGCAGCTTCATTCCCTGTCGCTGCATCGAGGTCAGCTTGTGCGCACCGATCGGCAACGGCGGCACGCCCACGGTGGGCGTGAGCAGCACGTCGAAGCCTGCCGACCAGGCCAGCCACTCACGCGAGAACGTCTGCATGGTCCAGAGCGCAGTCGCGACTTCACCGCCCGACTGTGCTTCGCCCATCTTCGCCAGTACCCAGGTGGCGAGTTCGACGTCGTCGCTGCGAGCCTCTCGGCCCACCAGAGTGGGTGCCAGTCGCAGCGTGCCGGCCACGTCCGCCGCGATCAGCGACGCGTAGCTGGCGACGAACGTTGCGGGCGGCAACGGCAGCTTCACCTCGACGAGTTCGTGACCGAGCGCTGCCAGCGCACGCGTCGTGGCTTCGAGCGCCTTGCGGTTTTCCGGGTGCAGCGTCTTGCCCAGGCCGGGATCGAAGGAAAACGCGATGCGCAGCCGCCCGGGTTCCTGCCGCGTCTCGTCCAGATAGGGGCGCACGGGCGCGGGCAGCTTCATGAGTTGCTGCGGGTAATCGCCACAGGTGGCGTCGAGCAGCGCGGCGCTGTCGCGAACGGTGCGCGAAACGACGTGCTCGCCGATGAATCCCCACCAGACGTCGGGCGCATTGGGCCCCGTCGGGTTGCGGCCGCGACTCGGCTTCAGGCCGACGAGCCCGCAATTGGAGGCCGGCGTGCGGATCGAACCGCCGCCGTCGTTCGCATTGGCAACGGGCACGATGCGCGCCGCGACTGCAGCGGCGGATCCTCCGCTCGAGCCGCTGGAGGTGCGTTCCAGGTTCCATGGATTGCGGGTTGGCCCGAACAACTCGGGCTCGGTGACGTTCGAGACCCCGAGCTCAGGCGTGTTGGTCTTGCCGAAGATCACCAGCCCGGCCGCGCGATAGCGGCGCGTCAGCTCCTCATCCATCACGGGCACGTAGTTCTGGAACAAGCGCGAGCCGAACCGCATGGGCTCGCCCGCGTACGCGGTCATGAGGTCCTTGAGCAGGAAGGGCACACCGCGGAACGGGCCATCCGGCAGGCCCGCGGCGATGGCTTCGCGCGCGCGTCCTTCCATCAGGTGAATGACCGCGTTGATCTGTGGGTTCAGCGCCGCGGTGCGCGACAGCGCCTCGTCGAGCAGCTCCGTCGGACTCACCTGCCCCGAGCGCACGAGTTCGGCGAGACCCAGGGCGTCGTAACGACCGTATTCCGCGAATGCCACGTCCAGACCCCCCTGCAGCGATCAGTGCATGATCGCCCTTTCGGCCCGCACTTGCCATCGGGGCGCGCCGCGCGGACACTCTGTTCTCCCCTAGAACTTTTGTTCCACGGCAGTCATGAAGTCCATGCACAGCTTGCATAACCACACGCGCCTCGTCGCCCTTCTCGCGTTGATTGCGCTGCCCCTCGTGGCGCTCGCAGGCGCGACCCGTCACCGCCGAACGCGTCATCGCGGCGGACCAGGAGCCGCAGAACTGGCTGGCGCACGGCCGTACGTACGGCGAGCAGCGCTACAGCCCGCTCAAGCAGATCAACGATGGCAACGTCGAGCAGCTCGGGCTCGCGTGGTCCTACGCGACGGGCACCACCCGGGGACTGCAGGCGACGCCGATCATCGTCGACGGCCGCATGTACGCGACCGGCGTCTGGAGCGTCGTGTACGCGCTCGACGCGAAGACCGGCAGGGAACTGTGGACCTACGATCCGCAGGTGCCGCGCGAGTGGGGCCGGTACGCCTGCTGCGACGCGGTCAATCGCGGCGTGGCGCTGTGGGCCGACGCGCTCTACTTCGCGACGCTCGACGGCCGGTTGATTTCGCTCGACGCGCGCACGCGGCAAGAAGCGCTGGGAGATCAACACGATCGACCGCACCAAGCCCTACACGATCACCGGCGCGCCGCGCGTGATCAAGGGCAAGGTGCTGATCGGCAACGGCGGCGCCGAATACGGCGTACGCGGCTATTTCTCTGCCTATGACGCGGACACTGGCAAGCTCGCCTGGCGCTTCTACACCGTGCCCGGCAATCCCAAGGACGGCTTCGAGAGCCCCGAGATGGAAGCGGCCGCGAAGACCTGGACCGGCGAGTGGTGGGCCGGCGGCGGCGGCGGCACGGTATGGGACTCGATGGCGTACGACCCCGACCTCGACACGCTCTACGTCGGCACCGGCAATGGCTCGCCGTGGGCGCGCTCGATCCGCTCGCCGGGCGGCGGCGACAACCTGTACCTGTCGTCGATCCTCGCGCTCGATCCCGACACCGGACGCCTGAAGTGGCATTACCAGGTCACACCCGGTGACAACTGGGACTACACGGCGACGCAGCACATCATCCTCGCGGACCTCGTCATCGACGGCAAACCGCGCAAGGTGCTGATGCAGGCGCCGAAGAACGGCTTCTTCTACGTCATCGACCGTGTCACGGGCGAGTTGCTGTCCGCGGACAAGTACATCCCGGCAACCTGGGCCAGCCACGTCGACATGAAGACGGGACGGCCGGTCGAGACGCCCGAGGGCGACTGGAGCAAGGAGACCAAGCTCATCGTGCCGGCGGCGTTCGGCGGCCACAACTGGCACCCGATGGCGTTCAACCCGCAGACGGGACTGGTTTACATCCCGGCGATGCAACCCGCGGGGATCTATCCGCCGTCGACCGAGTTCCTGCAGACCGGCAAGTACACGCGGCGCGACATGTTCTGGAACCCGGGCGTCGACTGGAACAACTACACGAACACGGTCTACGCGATCCTGGCGCAGACCGGCGGCAACCTGCCGCAGGACCACGGCTACCTGAAAGCCTGGGACCCGGTCGCAAAGAAGACCCGCTGGGAAATCGAGTACCCGGCGTTCTGGAACGGTGGCCTGCTCACGACCGCGGGCAACCTGCTGTTCCAGGGCACGGGCGACGGCCGCTTCGTTGCCTACTCGGCCGACCTCGGCAAGACGCTCTGGTCAGTGCCGACGATGGTCGGCATCATCGCGCCGCCGGTCACGTACTCGGTGGACGGCGAGCAGTACGTCGCCGTGCTGGCGGGCTACGGCGGCGCGGGCGCCGTGACCGGTGGCGACCCACGCACGATGGCGTCGGGCAAGTACCTGAACGAAGGCCACATCCTCGCGTTCAAGCTCGGCGGCAAGGCCCCGCTGCCGAAGATCACCGAGCGCAACCTCGACATCCCCGAGCCGCCGGCGAGCACGGCGACGGCCGCGCAGGTCGAGAACGGCAAATTCAAGTACGCCGCCAATTGCATGGTGTGCCACGGTGCGCTGGTCGTGTCCGGCGGAGTGGTGCCGGACCTGCGCCGGCTCACTGCCGAGAAGCATTCGATCTTCAAGCAGATCGTTTACGACGGCGTGATCCACTCGGCCGGGCATGCCGCGGATGGGCGACCTCGTGAGCGAGCAGGACGTCGCCGACATCCAGGCGTACGTCATCGAGCGCTCGAAGCAGGATCGTGCCGCTGCCGCGACAGCGGCAGCAAAGAATTAGGCACTGTCACCAATTCGTGTTGGTGACCTTGCCGACGCCGTCCCGCGCGGACGGTCGGTGAGGGCGTTCGTTCCGGGTCTTCTCCGGGCGAGCGGAAAGGCTGCCTTTCCGCTCGCCCGGAGAAGACCCGGAACGAACGCCTGATCGACCGCGCCTGAGCAAATTCTCGTCAAAGCCCGAGAATTTGCACGGCGCATGCAACATCGACGCGATCACATCGCATGATCGTCTGCCGATGATTGGCAATCGGCAGTTTCCATGACTCAGTCACCAAATGGTGTTCATGGAGCTCGTTCTGCTGCTCGCCGGACGCCCAAAGCGGACGTCGTGCGATGAGAATCGACGCATTTGCGACCCTAGGGGGTCGCGGAAGCAGACTGTCGCGGTGCGAAACTTCGCCTCGAAGCAAGAGACCCCGAGCAAGCGGGGTCTCTGGTCTCAGAACTGTTCGACGTTCTTAAATAAACTACCTCCCATTCGGCTGGTATCCCGTGATAAGCACAGTTTCTGCATTTGTCGCGGGATCGATCTGCGAGAGCGAGGTCGTGTTGGCGCACCTGCCACTGCCGTCCATCGGGCCTCGTCGCTCCATCACGACGTTATCGCCGACCCATGTCCCAAACTTGCCATAGCGTGTCGCGACTCCAGCAGCAGGGCCGATCGGAATGCCGTCTCTGTCCGTGACTACCAATGGCGTGCAATTGTTGCTTCCCAATATGTATTCGTTGAACGCAACACGATCGTCATACTGGTTTGCGGCCGGCGAAAAGACGTGACTGCCGTACCCGGTCTGCTGAGGCCATTCCCGGAGGATGATTTCTGTCGCGGGGGTGGTTGTCAGATCGATTCGCACCAGCTTCGACGCGCCACTGTTCAGTTGATCCCCAGTCCTGGTGGCATAGAGTTGCGTTCCGTCACCATTTACCGAGACCTGCTGGAAGAACCATGACATGTCACTGGGCGGCAACGCGAAGATCTGGTTCACACTGAGACTGACAATGTCGAGCGTCGCAAGACTGGTGTCCGTATCGGTGAAGTAGACGGCTTGACCGTCTCTGCTGAGATCGAGAGAACAGCATCCCGGGTTCGCATAGAGCAATCGTTTCTCACCGACAGTGATCGTGCTGTTGGCGCCGACGGTGAAATCGACTGCATAGATCGTCGAGTAGTTCTCGCGCCATACGACCCGACCCTTGTTTCCGTCAACCGGATAACTCAATTTCGGTTGGGACCCAGCCATCAGCATCCGACTGCACTTGCCGGTAGCATCCGCAACATACATGGTCGAAAGTTTCTTACCTGAAGCTGGAAGATAGTAGGCAAACGCCGGAAAACTGACCGCAGTCGCGCAGGGGTCCGTCGAACCACCCCCCCGGGCTTGCCTGCGACCGCACTCGTACTCGCCAATGCCAACGTTGCGCCCAAAGTCGCAACGAAAGTCGCACAAACTTTATGTTTGTTCATCGAGGAATCTCCCCTGCTGCCTTGCTTAATCCCCAACGCAGATACGGCATTCCTTAGTATCTGTATTTGTGCGTATACGCGCATTTTCCGCGGATGCCAAATGCGATCCGATGATGTCGGTGCACTGCATCGCAGCAATTTTCGGGGCAAGCAGACGCGAGTGCCGCATCGCGGTGGTGGACTACGCCACCGACCTTTACGACTCATGGGTATACCGAACCGGATGGCGTATTGAATGACCGCTCTCGGCGCAGTAGGTGACCGGCTGCTCCTGGCCGGATTGCGACATCGGCGAATGACTGCTTTCTACTGGAACTTGCGGCAGTAGCCAACACGTATCGGTGACAGAGCAGAAAACAATCTTGTCTCCCGGCTTTGCCGGGAGTCCGAGTCTCCCGCTGCCGCAGCAGTGGGAAAAGGCTGGGGTGGGCTCGTCGCCGCAGGCTGCGTGTGTCTTTCCGCGCTCCGTGTCGGACGCCGCAGCTCGAACGCAGGCGCGAGGCGGCGCCGCGTTTTCCGACCAGCCGCTGGCACCATCGCATCGCGCCCGTTCGAGCAAGGCTCGCCGTGAATCGTGCGGTTCCTCCGCGCGATTCACGATGCGCGGTAGACCCGGAGCGCGGCAAGACACACGCAGCCTGCAGCGACGAGCCCACCCGTGCTGCGGCTCTGCGGGAGATAGGCAGTAGTGTAGCGGAACTCGAGGCCCCACATGCGCGGCTCGGAGATCGACGCGAACGGCGTGCCGAACGTGTTCGTCGTCAGGTTGTTCACGCCTGTGACATAGCGCTCGTCGAAGGCATTCGTCAGATAGGCCGCGACACCCCACCGATCGCCGGCACTCGACCAGGCCAGCCGCAGGTCCGTGCGGTTGGTCGCCTCGCCGACGTTGAAGTTCGGACTCACCTGGCACGTCCCCTGAAACTGCGAGTCGGCATTGCAGCGCGACTCGCCACGGTAGGCATGCATCACGGATGCGTCGAGCAGACCGTACTGGCTCAGGTTCCATATGTAGCTGGCGCCGAGCGCCGCCGAGACAGTACGGCTCACCCGTCGGTTCGCCGGCCAGGTCGCGGCGATCGTCGCCGTCGCCGACGAACTTCTTCTTGTAGGTCGCGTCGATGAACGCGAGGTTCGCGGTGAAGGTGAGGGCATCGATGGGTTGCCAGCGGGCCTCGACTTCCAGGCCATACGCCTCCTCGTCACTCGAGTCGACGACGTACTGCGGGATGCCGGAGCCGTTGACGCCGGTGACCAGCGAGATCGACTGCTTGTTGTCGTAGATGTAGTAGAACGCCGAGGCGTTCAGGATCAGCCCGAGGTCGGCGAACAGGCTCTTCACGCCGCCCTCGAGGTTCCAGACGTCCTCGTTGTCGAAGCGCGACCCGACTTCGACGCTGTTGTAACCGCCGGCCTTGTAACCTTTCGCGAGCGAACCGAACACCATCACGTCCGGCGTCACCTTGTAGTCGACGACGAGGCGCGGACTGACGTCGTCCCAGGAGTCGTCGAGCTTGACCTTCTCGACCCTCGAGCCCGAGCGCGCTCAGGTCGAACACCACGTCGAAGAAGTAGGCCTGCGGCGGAATCGGAAACTGCTGGAAGAAGCCGGCGGCCTCCAGCGCCGCGATCGTTGCGTCGAGTTCCGGCGCCTCGCGCGGACCGTTGAACCAGCTGAATTGCTTCTCGTCGTGGGTGTAGCGCAGACCGAAGGTGACGTTGAGGCGGTCGGTCGCGTGCCAGATGGCGTCGCCGAACACGGCGGCGGCATTGAAGCTGCCTTCGTTGAACATGGCCTCACGCCAGCCGAAGCCGCGCATCGTTGCCGGGATTCCGTTGGCCGCCAGCACGTCGCTGGTGAAGCCGAACAGCGTGCCGTCCGGCGTGGCCGCAAGACCCAGGTTCAGCAGCACCGTGTCGATGCTGTCAGTCGTCGCGTGCGTATCGCTCGTCTGCTTCGCGTCCTCGGTGTAGTAGCTGACGCCCGCGACCCAGTCGACGCTGCCGGTCTGCCCGGAGAACTTGAATTCCTGGTACCAGCTCTCGTTGTCCTCGACGTTGGCCGTGTCGAAGTACAGCGTGCTGTGATTGGTGCCGTCCTCGTCCTCGCGGTTGACCGTATTGAATGCGCGCCAGGCGGTCGTCGAGCGGAAGTCAGCCCAGCCGAAGTCGTGATCGATGAATAGATTGACGCCGTCGAGCTGGCGCGATTCCTCGTTGCCGACCACGTCGTTGTAGACCCTGGCCTTGAGCGGGTTCAGGTACTGCGTCGAATCGGCGGGATACGGTGCGCGCTCGGCGTCGTCGGGGCCGAGCGCGACCAGGCCGATCGCCGGGCGCGCGAACTGATTCAGTTCGTCGTGGTCCCACGTCAACGTGGCCGATGTCGATTCAGTGATGTCCCACTTGAGCGCTGCCCGTGTCGCCCAGTTGTCCTCGGGCCACAGGTCCTTGCCCGTGGCCGCATCCTTGACCCAGCCGTCGCTCTGGTTCCAGACGCCGTTCACGCGCAGCGCGAGCTTGTCGGCGATCGGCACGTTGATCATGCCGTCCACACGCTGCTTGTTGTACTCGCCGACACGCACGCGCAGGAAGGCATCGAGCTCGTCGACCGGCTGGCGCGTAATGATCGAGATCGCGCCCGCGGCGCTGTTGCGTCCGAACAGCGTGCCCTGCGGTCCCTTGAGCACCTCGATGCGCTCGATGTCGTTGAACGCGAGCAGCGACGAGCCGGTGCGCGCGCTGTACACGCCGTCGACGTAGACGCCGACCGCGGAGTCCGTGCCGACGCCGAAGTCGCCGGTCTGGATGCCGCGGATCTGGTACTTCGGCTGCGTCGGACTGTCGCTCGAGACGACGAGCCCGGGCACGAAGCCGTTCAGGTCACCCATGTCTTCCGCCGCCACGTCATTCAGCAGGTCGTTGCCCACGACCTGGATCGTGATCGGCACCTCCTGCAGCGCCTGCTCGCGGCGCTGGGCGGTGACGACGACTTCCTCGAGGACGGACGAGACCGCCTCCGCGCCCTGCGCGAGGGCGCAGACGGGCATGGCGAACGCCGCGACGGCCAGGTTGCCGGCAAGGGCGGCGGCGATTGCACGCCTCAATTTGCGATTGCGTTGAATCATCGAATCCCCCAATTCATGGTCCATCTGGTTACGGTTCGTTCAGTTCCTGACGTCGAGCATGTACTTCGCCACCGCGAGGCGCGTCTGCGGATCGAGGTAGTCCTGCGGCGGCATCTCCGGGTAGTCGTCGCGCTTCTTGACCGGCTTCGCGATGTAATCGGCGATACCCTGCGGATTGTCGAGGTACAGCGCCTGGATGACCTGCACCGGCGGTCCGATCATGCGGCCGTTGTAGATGTGGCAGCCGCTGCAGATGCCGAGGAACACGACCTTGCCGCGCTCGTCCGGCTTGATCACCCGCGGCGGCACCGGCGGCAGCAGGTAGGTCGACGTCGCGGCCGTGTTGGTGAACGCGCATTCGGCAAAATCGCCGACGCCCGCGGTGACGTACTGGTGCCGGTTGATGATGCAGCTGCCGGGACTCGGCCCGACGCGCACGATGTCGAGCGCGCCGCCGCGCTTGCCCTCGGTGAGCATCAGCGCCTTGACTTCCTTGATGGTGTCATAGCCGTTCCTGAGCATCACGTTGTCGAGGATGCTGACACGGTCCGAATTCGGCTCCGACTCGGGGTCGACGGTGATGTTGGCCGCGTTGGCGTGGTCCGTGATGATGACGCCGGCCACCTTGTTGTCGGAGATGATGTTGCCTTCGATCACCACGTCGTCGGCGGCCATCACCAGGATGCCGGTGCCTGCGGGAATACCGGCGACCGTGGACCCCGGCGCGCCGAAGTTCACGTGATTGTTGCCGACGACGAAATTGTTGCGCAGGATCACGTCGATCGTGGTCTTGATCGGCAGGCCCGGCGTCACGAACGCGAGCAGGCCGCCCGAGTTGTTGTGCACGTAGTTGTGCTCGACGATGCAGTGGCGGCTGTTCTCGATCTCGATGCCGGCAACGCTGTCGAACACGTCGTTGTGCGCGACGTGGATGTTGTCGCTCATGCCGATGTAGATGGCTGCGTCGGCGATGCCCGACACCACGTTGTGCTCGACGATGCCGTTCTGGCCGAGCTGCGGGAAGATGCCGTACACGCCTGCTGCCGTGATCACGTTGTTGCGGATTTCGAAATTGTTGCCCGCCTGCCCCATGATCCCGTTGCCCTTGTAGTTGCGGATCTCGAGGTTCTCGACGACGAAGCTGTTACCCGAGTAGAGGATGGCGTCGTTCAACTTCTTCTGCCCGTCCAGCACGGCGCGACGGCCCTCCTCGATGACGCCGATGATGCGGATGTCGTCCTTGTCGATGTAGACGGTCTCGTGGTACGTGCCGGGCATCACCCGGACGATGGTGCCGGCGGGTGCGGCCTTGACGGCGGCCTGGATCGACTCGCCGTCCTTGACCACCACCACGTTGGTCGGCGCCGGGCCGGCCACCGACCTGAGCACGGCGGGTGCCGTCGAAGCCGCAGCAGCGTCGCCACCCGCCTTGAAGCCACCGCCGTAGCTGGCGCCGGACGTGGTCGAACTGATCACCATGTCCTGTTTGGTCGCTCGACCGTAGATACGCGCCGGCTCCGAACGCCACGGCGGCGGCGAGCAGCCCGAGCAGCAGGCCCTTCTTCATCGTCGTTCTCCTTGTGATCACTTGCGCGCCGACACGGCAGCAGTGCGATTCGCGTGGTCGATCGGCGTCAAACCGGAAGGCACCCTGGCCGGCGTGACCGGAGTGAACGCCTCGTCGGTGAGCGCGCCGAGGAAATCCACCACCCGGTCGATCTCGGCCGCGCGTCAGGTGCGGGTCGGTGATGTGCCAGTGCAGGTACAGGTGCATGTCCTTCGGCACGGCATGCCCCCGTCCCTTGTTGTAGAACTCGACGGCGTCGCGCAACGACGCGAATGCACCGGAATGCATGTACGGCGCGGTGCGCGTGACGTTGCGCAGCGTCGGCACCTTGAAGCCGCCCTTCAGTTTCGGACTGCCGAAGGTGGCCTCGGCACCCACGTCGAACGGCCGGCCCGGCGGTTCCGGTGCGCCGATCACCGCAATCTGCTCGTTGGTGAACAGCGGGGGCGTGTGGCACTCCGAACAGCGCGCCACGAACGAGCGGAACACGTTCAGGCCTTCGATTTCGCGCGGACTCAAGGCTTCGGCGTAGCCGTGCACGTAGCGGTCGTAGCGGCTGTTGAGCGAGATGAGCGAGGTCTGGAACGCCGCGAGCGCCGCATAGACCTGCCGCTCGGTGACCGGACCCGCCGCCTCGCGCGGAAACGCCTCGCGGAACAGCCGGCGGTAGGTGGCGTTTCGATTGAGGCTCGCGATCAGGCGCGCCGGGTCGTTACCCATCTCGCGCGGCGAGTACAGCGGTCCCACTGCCTGCGCCTCGAGCGAGTCGGCGCGGGCATCCCAGAAGAAGCGCTGCAGGAACGCCACGTTCCACAGCGTCGGCGCGGCGCGGCCGGCATCCTCGCCGTGGATGCCGATCGAACGCGGCCTTCCGTCGGCCAGGCCCTTGTCGGGGCGATGGCAACTGGCGCACGACAGGGTGCCGTCGCCTGAGAGCAAGGGATCGAAGAACAGGTAGCGACCGAGGTCGATCTGCTGTGGCGTGAAGCCGTCGCGGTGCGGTGGCAGGGCCGTGCGCGTGCCGCCCACGCCACGGTTTTCGAGTGAGTCGTAGAACTGGTAGAGCGTGCGCAGTTCGCAAACGCCCGCCGCAGTCTGCTCGAAACCCGGTGGGCAACGCTGGTTGAGAGTGATGTCGGGCTGGGTGCTGGCGCGCGCTCCACTTCCGCAGGCCACCGCCAACAGCAGCACGACCAGGCGTCTCACTGCGGCCGGCCCTGCTGGTGGATGAAGGCGATGACGTCGTCGAGGTCGCGCTCGGTTGGCAGCGTCCTGGCCATCATGGCCATCTGCCGACCGGGAACGTCCTTGGGGTCCGTGCCACGCACGCCGTCGCGGAAGTACGAAAACTGGCGCCTGATATAGGCGGCATCGAGGCCCGCGAGCCGCGGTGCATTGAGCGCTGTATTGCCCTCGGCGCGCCCGCCGTGACAGGCGCCACACTTGCCGTGGTAGAGGTTATTGCCATTGCGCAGGTCACCCTTGACCGGCGCGGTCGGCTGGGTCTTCGGTAACGCGGCGACATAAGCGGCCACGGCAGCGACCGCTGCGTCGTCCTTGAGCGTCGCCGCGCCGGCGGCACGCATCTGCGCGCCGTACGTGTCGGACCGGTTTGCACCGCGACGGCCCGCACGGAAATGTTGCAGCTGCCGCTGCAAGTACGCGGCGTCCTGGCCGGCGATCGCCGGGGCCCCGAGCGAGGTGTTGCCCGCACCCTGGCTGCCGTGGCACGCGCTGCAGGGCGCGTACTGAGACTTACCGTCGGCAGCCCAGAGTGCGCCGCTGCCGAGCAGCAGTGCACAGCCGAGTAATGGCTGCAACCAACCGAACCTCTTCATCTCGCCCCCGCATCAAAACGGCGCCCCCGGGGGCGCCGCATGTTCTTTTGCCGGCAGTCTACCAGTCGCGTTTGATGATTGCCGCAGCCAGCTTTACGCGGACCTGCCCCGTGACCAGGCGACGGAACGTCAGGTTGATGCGCTCGCCCACCGGCCGGCGCGTCTTCGGCAACGCATGCACCCAGTGGTGCTGCGTGGCGCCGCCCATGCACAGCAGGCTGCCGTGCGGCAGCAGCAGGTCGCACTTCAGGTCCCTGTGCCGGCGGTGCCGGAGGCAGAAGCGGCGGGTCGCACCGAGCGACACCGAGGCGATGACCGGATCGCGACCAAGTTCTGCTTCGTCGTCCGCGTGCCAGCCCATGCCGTCGCGGCCATCCCGATAGAGGTTCAGCAGCACGCTGTTGTAGCGGTGCCCGGTGAGCGCTTCGACCATGGCACGCATGGATTGCAGATCGGCCGTCCAGGGCAGCGGCTCATGTGCCGTGCCCGAGTACGTGTAGGTCGTGCCTGGATCGCCATGCCACGCCACCAGGCGCGGCACGCGCCTGCGTTCGCCGAAGATCAGGATGTCTTCCTGCCGCCAGTCGATCCCGGAGCGCAGCGCCACAAATCGCTCGTCCGCTTCGCCTGGCGGCAACGCCTGAGACCACAGACGGATCTCGGCGTCCGGCAGGTCGAACCGCTGCGCTTCAGTCGACAGCGGTGGCAGGTTGCCCGTTTGCATCCGCGCCGAGCGTAGCCTTGATGCGGTCGAGTTGCACGCGTACGCGGCCTTTCGGCTGCGACTGGCAGGCCAGGACGTAGCGCTGCTCGAGCTGCTCGCGCGACAGCACGTAGGACGCGTCGGTGAGCGCACGCACGTCGCCTTCGATCAGCCGGCAGCGGCAGGTCGTGCAACTGCCGACGCGACAGCGCGACGGCCACGGCAGGCCCTGGGCGAGAGCCGCCTGCAGGATCGTCTGGCCGGGGGCTACGTCGAACTCCCAGCCGAATGGCTCGACGCTGACCCGGGCCGCCTCAGGCTCGCGACGCCTGAACAGGCCGCGCAGCAACTTCAGTGCCCCTGCGCAGCGAGTTGCAGAGCCGGCACACCGCTCTCGCGGTTGGCGGCTTCGGCCAGGCGGCGCTCACCGGCGCTGGCGTAGCGACGATCCCACTCGAGCAGCAACGGCGACATGCGGTCGCGATACCAGCCGGGCACCAGGTAAACGAGCAGCATGCACGTGAGGTAGCCATACGGCAGCGTGGGTGCCTCACGGTACGAACGCAGTTGCCAGAACTGCGCATCGCCCTCGGCGTGGTGATGCGAATGCCGCGCCAGGTTGAACAGCACGACGTTGCTGAGCCGCTTGTTGGAATTCCAGGAATGACGCGGTTCGACGGGCTGGCCCGGTTCGCGGATGAGCCCGTAATGCTCGAAGTAATTGACCGCCTCGAGCACGGAACGCCCCGCCAGCGCCGCAAGCACGAAGACGATGACCGCGTTGGCGCCACCCGCAAGCGCGAAGGCGCCGACGATTGCAGCCGACATCAGCCACCCGCGCAGATAGCGATTGTGCAGGGACCAGGTGCCATGCCCCAGGGTCCGCAGACGCTGATTTTCAAGCGCCAACGCGCTCCTGGTCTGGCCGATGAGCGAACGTCGCAGGAACGCATAGAAGTGCTCGCCGCGACGCGCCGACGCGGGATCCGCGGTCGTGGCCAGACGACGGTGATGGCCGTAGACATGCTCGATGGCAAATTCTGCATCGAAGGTGACGGCCAGCAGCCAGCGTCCCGCCACCATCGCACCGCGATCGGCTGTCCGGTGAGTGAGTTCATGCCCGACGTTGGTACCGAGAGCCGCGAACGTGATGCCGGATGACAGGATGCCGCCCAGCCAGTGCCACGCCGTAGTGACTTCGCGACGCGCAAACAGGTCGACGCCGAGACTGGCCTGCACCCACGCGCCGAAACCGAAGAGGTCGCCCGAACCGGCCATCCAGGCCATCGCGACGCAGAGCAGGAACAGCGTCGGCAACGCCAGGTACAACAGCGAGTTCAGCAACCGCGGGTGACGGTAGTCGGGCTCCTCGAAATAATCGCCCAGCAATTCGTCGCCGACGATCATCACCGCGTAGATCACGGCGAAGCCGAGCCACATCCAGGCACCGCCGAGCAGGATGCCGCTCGCGGTTGCCAGGGCGAACAGGTAGACGCTCATGAACCGCAGGTACTTGACCATCGATCGCTCCTGCACGGGATCAACTATTAGAACAATTGTTCTAATGAGGATGCCGGAGCCGACGGCGCGTGTCAAACCCCGCCGCTTCCCGCGTATACTTTGCGCTGCAAAAACCGCCGGTTGCGGCCCCCATGCCCCCCAAGAAGCGCTCGACCCCCGCCTCCCCAGACACGCGCGAACGCATTCTCGATGCGGCACTCGCCCTGTTCAACGCGGACGGCTCGCACGCGGTCTCGACGCGGCACATCGCGGCGCGGCTCGCGATCAGCCCCGGCAACCTCTACTATCACTTTGCCAACAAGGAAGAGATCGTCCTCAGCCTGTACCAGCGCATCGAGCTGCAGCTCGAGTCGATCCTCGCCCCGCGCGCAGGCGAGACACAGACCTTCGATACCGTGCTGCGCTATCTGGACGAAATCTTCGGCCACCTCTGGGAATTCCGTTTCTTCTACCGTGACGTCAATTCCCTGTTGCGGGAGGTGCCGGGCCTGAAGGAACGCTATCGTGATCTCGCCGAGCGGGTGCGGATTCGCTCGCGCGCGATCTTCGACTCGATGGTGGCTGCGGGCTGGATGGACGCCACGCCCGACCAGCTGGACCTGCTGACGACCAACGCGTGGATCGTGCTTACACAGTGGTTCACGCATCGCCAGGTGGTCGACCGCCGGCGCACGATCCAGTCGTCCGACATCCGCGAGGGCATCCGCCACTTCGTCGCGCTGTTCAGCCCCCTGCTGCGCGGTCCGCAGCGCAAGCTGGTCGAACGCATGACCGCGAGGCCGGCCGGCTAGCCGCCTCCAGGTAACGTGCCGGATGCATGGGCCGCCATCGCTCCGGACATTGATCTTCGCCCGAGGACCCCTACTGCCATGCCAAGTTTCCGCGCACGAGCCATCAATGCCCTGCTCCGCCTGACTGTCAAGCGGCTGTGGCGGCCAGGGCTCACCATCGACGAAATCCGACGTCACACTGCGAAGACGGAAAAGCGACTGGCGGGACGGATGGGCGATTGCCCGACCGAGCACGTCACGATCGCGGGGGTGCGAGCGACGTGGTACGGCGCTGCCGAACTCGCCGCGCGCAAGGGCACGTTGCTCTACCTGCACGGCGGCGCATGGTGCGTGCACGTGCCCGCGCTGTACGGCGCGTTCGCCGCAAATCTGTCGGCCCGGACCGGGTTGCGCGTGCTGTTGGTGGATTACCGGCTCGCACCGGAACATCCGTTCCCCGCGGCGGTGGACGATTGCCTCGCGGTGTATCGATCGGTGGTGGAGGGTTCAGCAGCCCGGCTGCAGGTCATCGCGGGCGATTCCGCCGGCGGCAACCTCGCGCTGGTCACGCTGATGCGTGCGCGTGACGCGCAGTTGCCGTTGCCGTCGTGTGCAGTTCTGCTCTCGCCGGCCACGGACATCGCGCTGAGCGGCCCGTCGATCCGCTACAACGTGAAAGCCGATCCGATGTTCAGCGCGGACGCCGGCGAACTGTTGCCGTCGATGTACTGCCCGGGTCTCGACCGCACGGACCCGCTCATCTCGCCGCTGTACGGCAGCTGGGCCAACCTGCCGCCGTTGTTTTTCATCGCCGGCTCCACCGAGATGCTGCTCGACGACTCGGTGCGCGCGCACGATCGCGCGCAGCAGGCCGGCACGAACTCGCGCATCGACGTCTGGCCGGACATGCCGCACGTGTTTCCGCTGTTCTCAATGCTGCCGGAGGCCAGGCAAGCGCTGGGCGACATCGTCGCCTTTGTCGGGCAGCACCCGCCGCGCAATGCGTCGCCCGGGCACGCGGGAGCTCCGATGACTTCCAGCGTTCCAGCCGCGGCGGGAGACATCGCGCAGCCGGTCCCGGAAACCAGCGCAGGGCTTTAGTTGAGCCCGCGTTCGCGCAGGAAACGCGCAGCCGACTCGAGCGCCCGGTCGGCATCCGCGAGCACACCCGCGTTCACCTGGAACACGTGCCAGCGGCGCGGGAATTCCTGCAGTTCGACCGTCACGCCTGCGGCGGCGAGGGCTGACTGCAGCCGCCGCGCATCGGGCAGCAGCAGTTCGTCATGCCCCACCTGCACCAGCGTCGGCGGCAATCCACGCAGGTCGCCGTTGATGGGTGAAGCCAGTGGATTGCCACCGTCGCAGCCGCGGAGATACAAACGCGCGCATTCCGCGGTCCAGGCGCGTGACAGCATCGCTTCGCCCGCGGGTTCGACGCCGCGGTCCGGGGTGCCGAGATCGACCCAGGGTGAAAAGAGCACGAGCGCTGCAGGCAATGGTTCACCGAGCTCGCGCAATCGCAGCGCGGTCGCGAGCGCGAGCCCGCCGCCAGCTGAATCGCCGACGATCGCGATGCGCTGCGGCGAGCCGCCGTCACGAAGCAGCGCACGATAGGCTGCGACGGCGTCGTCGACAGCCGCCGGAAACGGATGCTCCGGCGCGAGACGGTAGTCCGCCACGAACAAGCGTGCCGACGTCAGGCGCGCAAGGTGACTGGTGATGGCGCGATGCGTTGCAGGCGAGCCGACGCAGTAGGCGCCCCCGTGCAGGTACAGCACCGTGTCGCGCGTGGTCGAGAGGCCGCGGGCCTGTGCAAACTCACCGGGTACGCCGCCGCAAGTGGCGGCCGTGAAATCGACGCCGCGCGCTGGCAGCGTCAGCCGCGTGACGAGCGCGAGCCGGCGACGCTGCTCCGGAATCGATCGCCCTGCACGAAACGTCGGCAGCAGGGTCGCCCGCAGCGCAGTGCGCAGCACGGCGGCCACCAGTCTTTCAAACCTGCTCTCGCCCGGGATCGCTTGCGTCACGAACACACCGGGCGAGACGGTCAGGGGGCCGTGGCGGACGCCGCTTCCTGGTCGAGCACTTCGATGCGGGCCCGGGCCACGCCTTTGCGCATCATGCCGATCTCGGACGCGGCGGCCTGCGAAAGGTCCGCGATGCGCGCGCCGACGAACGGGCCACGGTCGTTGACCCGCACCACGACGCTGCGGCCGTTGCGCAGGTTCGTCACGCGCACCATCGTGCCGAAAGGCAGTTTCGGGTGCGCCATCGTGAACGCGCCGGAATCGAATCGCTCGCCGCTTGCGGTCTTGCGGTCGTGGAACTGCGCGCCGTACCAGGATACGACGCCCTCCTGCACGGTGAAGATGCCGCGCCCGATGGCCAGGGCGATGTCGGCCGCGTCAGGTGACGCCGACTGCTTGTCCGCCAGGACGTTGCCGCCGGGCGCACCGAGGGCGAACGCCGCCAACGCCACGAGGGCGGTCAGGCTCGGCTTCGCGTCCAGGCGCGCGGTTCGGTGGTTTGCCATGGTTGGGCTCCTTGCTGTGCAGTCCGGCCGTGTCGGTGTACGGAGTCCGGGGGCCTCGGTCAAAACGAGGTTCCGACGCAGTGACACGAATCACGTTGTGGGTGCGGCCGGCGCAAAGCCCTCCATTCAGTGGCTGTGGGGTGGCCGCCGGTCCGCCTGGGTCCGGTGTAGGACGGGAACCTCGGCCTGAAAGTTCCGGCGAGCTTACCAGAGGCGGCCGGGGCTGGCTCCCGGCCGATCTGTTAGTCTTTAAAAATCAGACTGTTACAAGAGCCTGACGCTGGACGAAACCTCAGCCGGCCGGCTTGTTGCGGCGTGTGAAGAACCAGATCAGGCCAGCGGCGCAGGCGACCGACAGTACGAAACCCAGGGACTGGGGTACGTGCAGCACTCGGCCGACGATGCCGCCCAGGAACGAACCGCCGATGCCGTAACCGATCGTCCGGGGCCAGCTCATGGGATCCGGCCCGGGCAGCAGGAAGCGGGCGATGCCGCCGACGATGAGTCCGCTGATGGCGCCAACCACCACCAGGACCAACAGAAAGACCCCGATTCCGGTTCCAACCGTGCCGGCCGCCGTCGATGCATCCATTTGAATCCCCTTTGTTTTTCGATCCACCCGCGGGCCGCACGCTAGCAGCATTCGAGCGACCCGCGCTACCCCGCCGAGCCATCACCAAATCGCATCTGGACTGAGGCTTAGACCACTTTGTTGCAGTGCATTGACGCAGCCGGGATCACATGTCATATCAGTCACGTATCCACGACCGTCGACAGGTTCAGGAGGGCCGGCTCCGCGCGAGCGGCGGTCACTCGTTGCCCCTGAGCGACGCCTGAGAACCACGGGCAGGGCCGACGATGAGCGCACAGCAACCGATTTCCTCTGCGACGGACGCGATCGAAGGCGGCCGCGAGGACAAGCCCGTGCGGCTGGGCCCGCCCGCCAGACAAGGCCTCTACAACCCGCGCAACGAACACGACGCCTGCGGCCAGGGGTTCGTCGTCAACATCAAGGGTCACAAGTCGCACCGCGTCCTCGAGCAGGCGATCCAGGTGCTGAAGAACCTGGACCACCGCGGCGCTTGCGGCTGCGAAATCAACACGGGCGACGGCGCCGGCGTGCTGCTGCAGATGCCGCATGCTTTCAACGATGAGATGTGCCGCAAGGCGCGCATTCAGCTGCCCGCGGCCGGCCAGTACGGCAGCGGCATCATCTTCCTGCCGCGCAACCCGACGGTCCGCCGCCAGATCGAGCAGAAGTTCGAGCACGTGGTGCAGTCCGAAGGCATGACCGTGCTCGGCTGGCGCACCGTGCCCACCAACAACGGCATGCTCGGCGAGACAGCCCGCTCGTGCGAGCCGTTCATGCGGCAGGTGTTCATCGCCCGCAGCCCAGACATCGCCGACGATCTCGCGTTCGAGCGCAAGCTCTACGTGGTCCGCAAGCGCGCCTACAACGAAATCCGCACCTCGACGCTCTCGGGCGCCGAATACTGGTACGTCGTGAGCCTTTCCGCGCGCACGATCGTCTACAAGGGCATGCTGCTCACCACGCAGCTCGACCAGTACTTCACCGACCTGCACAACCCGCTGATGGAAACGGCGCTTGCACTGGTCCATTCGCGCTTCAGTACCAACACCTTCCCGAGCTGGGACCGCGCGCACCCGTACCGCTACATCGCCCACAACGGCGAGATCAACACCGTTCGCGGCAACTCCAACTGGATGCACGCGCGCGAGGCCCGCTTCGAGACCGAGGCGTTCGGCGACGACATCAGGAAGATCCGGCCTATCATCAACCCGAATGGCAGCGACTCGGGCATGTTCGACAACTCGCTCGAACTGCTCTACCTCTCGGGCCGGTCGCTGGCGCACGCGGTCATGATGATGATTCCCGAACCGTGGTCGAACCACGAGTCGATGGACGACGACAAGCGCGCGTTCTACCAGTACCACTCGAGCCTGATGGAGCCGTGGGACGGTCCCGCATCCATCTCCTTCACCGACGGCACGCAGATCGGCGCAGTGCTCGATCGCAACGGGCTGCGGCCGGGCCGCTACTACGTGACGAAGGACGATCTCGTCATTCTCGCCTCCGAAGCCGGCGTGCTCGAAGTACCCCCCGAGGAGGTCGTGCACAAGGGCCGGCTGCAGCCCGGCAAGATGTTCCTCGTGGACACGGCCCAGGGCCGCATCATCGAGGACGAGGAAATCAAGCGCACGCTCGCAGCCGCGCGGCCCTACCGTGCGTGGCTCGACGAGCACCTGATCCACGTCGATGACCTGCCACAGCCGCCGGAGCTGCCGCAGCCGGATCCCGATACGCTGCTGCAGCGACAGATCGCCTTCGGCTACACCTTCGAGGACCAGCGCATCGTGCTGGCGCCGATGGCACGCGACGGCATCGAAGCCGTGGGCTCGATGGGCAACGACACGCCGCTGGCGGTGCTTTCGAGCAGGCCGCGACTCCTCTACGACTACTTCAAGCAGCTGTTCGCGCAGGTGACGAATCCGCCGATCGACTGCATCCGTGAGGAAATCATCACCTCGGCCGAGACGCGCCTGGGGTCCGAAGGCAACCTGCTCAATCCGCAACCTTCCGACTGCCGCCGGCTCGAACTCAAGTGGCCGATCATCACCAACGCGGAATTCGCGCGCGTGCGCCGCATGGACCTGCCCGGCCTGCGCGTCGGCGTGCTGCCGATCCTGTTCCGCGTGAGCCGTGGCGAAAAGGGCCTGGTGAAGTCGATGGAAGAGCTGTGCCTCATGGCGCGGCGCCTGATCGAGGAAGAGGAAGTCAACGTCATCATCCTGAGCGATCGCGGGGTCAACAAGGATTTCGCGCCGATACCGGCGCTGATGGCGGTGGCTGGGCTGCACCATTTCCTGATCCGCGAGGGCCTGCGCACCCGCGTGAGCCTCGTGCTCGAAACCGGCGAAGCGCGTGAAGTTCATCACTTCTCGGTGCTGATCGGCTACGGCGCGAGCGCGATCAACCCGTACCTGGCCTTCGAGACGATCGACCACATGATCCAGCAAGGCCTGCTCACGGGCGTCGACCACAAGACGGCCTGCAAGAACTACGTCAAGGCCGCGTCGAAGGGGGTGATCAAGGTCGCCTCTAAGATGGGCATCTCGTCGCTGCAGAGTTATCGCGGCGCGCAGGTGTTCGAGGCGCTCGGACTGCGCCAGGACGTGATCGACGAGTACTTCAGGTGGACGGAGTCGCGGATCGGCGGCATCGGCACCAACCTGATCGCGCAGGAAGTCCTGCAGCGCCACAACTCCGCATTCCCGGATCGCCCCGCCGCCGAACGACACACCCTGCCGGTCGGCGGCCAGTACCAGTGGCGCGCCGAAGGCGAATACCACCTCTTCAACCCGGAGAGCATCCATCGCCTGCAGAAGTCCGTGCGCACGGGCAGCTTCGAGACGTTCAAGGCCTACTCGGCGCTGGTCAACGACCAGGCGACCAACCTCTGCACTTTGCGCGGACTGCTCGACTTCAAGGCGTCGGACGCCGTGCCGATCGAGGAGGTCGAGCCGGTCGAAAGCCTGATGAAACGCTTCAAGACCGGCGCCATGTCGTACGGCTCGATCAGCAAGGAAGCGCACGAGACGCTCGCGATCGCGATGAACCGCATCGGCGGCAAGAGCAACACGGGCGAAGGCGGCGAGGATCCCGAGCGTTACGTCCCGCTGCCGAACGGCGATTCGAAGTGCTCCGCCATCAAGCAGGTGGCCTCGGGCCGCTTCGGCGTGACCAGCGAATACCTGGTCAGCGCGAAGGAAATCCAGATCAAGATGGCGCAGGGCGCGAAACCCGGCGAGGGCGGCCAGTTGCCGGGCACCAAGGTGTACCCGTCGATCGCCAAGACCCGTCACACGACGGCGGGCGTCGGGCTCATCTCGCCGCCGCCGCACCACGACATTTATTCGATTGAGGACCTCGCGGAACTGATCCACGACCTCAAGAATGCCAATCGCCGGGCGCGCATCAGCGTGAAGCTGGTGGCCGAAGTCGGCGTCGGCACGATCGCGGCCGGCGTTGCGAAGGCACATGCGGACGTCGTGCTGATCAGCGGCTACGACGGCGGCACCGGCGCGTCGCCGCAGACGTCGATCACCCATGCCGGCCTGCCGTGGGAACTCGGCCTCGCCGAGGCGCACCAGACGCTGGTGCTCAACAACCTGCGCAGCCGCATCGCGGTCGAGACCGACGGCCAGCTGAAGACAGGACGCGACGTCGCCATCGCGGCGCTGCTCGGCGCCGAGGAATTCGGCTTCGCCACCGCGCCGCTGGTGGCGACGGGCTGCATCATGATGCGCGTCTGCCACCTGAACACCTGCCCCGCGGGTATCGCGACGCAGGATCCGCGGCTGCGCGAGAAGTTCAAGGGCAAGCCCGAGCACGTCGTCAATTTCATGCAGTTCATCGCGCAGGAACTGCGCGAGATCATGGCGCAGCTCGGCTTCCGCACGATCGAGGAAATGGTCGGCCGCGTCGACAAGCTCGAAGCGCGCAAGGCGGTGCAGCACTGGAAGGCGAAGGGCATCGACCTCTCGACCCTGCTCTACTCGCCCGAAGTCGACCCGGACTGGGGCCGTTTCCAGCAGGACGAGCAGGATCACGGCATCGAGCGCTCGCTCGACATGACCGTGCTGATGGACCTGTGCGAACCGGCGATCGAGCGCGGCGAGGACGTCGTCGCCGAACTGCCGATCCGCAACGTCAACCGCGTGACCGGCACCATCGTCGGCAGCGAGATCACGCGGCGACACGGCGCGAAAGGCCTGCCGAAGGACACGATCCGTCTGCACTTCCGCGGCTCTGCCGGCCAGAGCTTCGGCGCGTTCATTCCGCCGGGCATGAGCCTGTCGCTCGAGGGCGATGCGAACGACTACCTCGGCAAGGGTCTCTCGGGCGGCAAGATCGCGGTATTCCCGCCGACGAGCTCGAAGTTCCCGGCCGAAGACAACATCATCGTCGGCAACGTGGCGCTTTACGGCGCCACCAGTGGCGAGGCCTACATCCGCGGCATGGCGGGCGAACGCTTCTGCGTGCGCAACAGCGGCGCGAATGCCGTCGTCGAGGCCGTGGGCGATCACGGCTGCGAGTACATGACGGGCGGCCGCGTGGTCGTGCTCGGCGCAACGGGACGCAACTTCGGCGCCGGCATGTCGGGCGGCATCGCGTACGTACTCGACGAGCACGGCAAGTTCGGTGCGCACGTGAACTCGCAGATGGTCAACCTCGAGCAGCTGACCGACGAAGCAGAGATCACGGAAGTGCGGCGCATGATCGAGCGTCACCTGGACCACACGTCGAGTGAGCGGGCGCGGCTCGTGCTCGACGCCTGGGACGACATGGTGCCGAAATTCGTGAAGGTCATCCCGAAGGACTACCAGCGCATGCTGGCCGCCATCGCGCGCGCCGAGGAGCAGGGGCTGGTCGGCGACGAGGCGATCATGGTGGCCTTCGAGCAGAACGCGCGCGACCTCGCGCGCGTCGGCGGCAACTGAGCAGAAGACGACGATGGGCAAGCCAACCGGATTCATCGAATACCTGCGCGAACTTCCTGTCGACCGCGCGCCGCTCGAGCGTATCGGCGACTGGAACGAGTTCCACCCGCACCTGGAGGAGAAGCGTCTCCGCCACCAGGGCGCCCGCTGCATGGACTGCGGCGTGCCGTTCTGCCACACGGGCAAGCTGATCAGCGGCATGGCCGCCGGCTGCCCGATCAACAACGTGATTCCCGAGTGGAACGACCTCGTCTACCGCGGGCTCTGGCGCGAAGCGCTCGACCGCCTGCACATGACGAACAACTTCCCGGAATTCACCGGGCGCGTGTGCCCGGCGCCGTGCGAAGGCTCGTGCGTGCTCGGCATCAACGAACCGCCGGTCACGATCAAGAACATCGAGAACGAGATCGTCGATCGTGGCTGGGACGAGGGCTGGGTGCTGCCGGAACCGCCGGGCGCGCGCACCGGCAAGAAAGTCGCGGTGATCGGCTCGGGCCCGGCCGGGCTCACGGCCGCGCAGCAGCTGAATCGCTCAGGCCACCTGGTCACGGTGCTCGAGCGCGAAGACCGTCCGGGCGGACTGCTCATGTACGGCATCCCGAACATGAAGCTCGACAAGAAGACGGTCGTCGAGCGTCGCATCAGGCTGCTCGAGGCCGAAGGTATCAAGTTCCTCTGCAACGCGAACGTCGGCGAGAACGTCGAGCCACAGCTGCTGCTGCGCGATTTCGACGCAATAGTCATCTGCACGGGAGCGACGCAGCCGCGCGACCTGGCGCTGGAAGGCCGCGACCTGCGTGGCGTGCATTTCGCGATGGAATACCTCACGGCGAGCACGCGCGCGCTGCTCAATGGCGGCGCCGACCGCTCGTCCGTTCATGCGCGCGGCAAGGACGTCGTGGTCATCGGCGGCGGCGACACGGGCACCGACTGCGTCGGCACGGCACTGCGCCAGGGCTGCAAGAGCGTCACGCAGATCGAGATCATGGCGCGACCGCCGGTCGAACGTGCCAACGACAACCCGTGGCCGGAGTGGCCCAAGGTCTACAAGATGGACTACGGCCAGGAGGAGGCGGCGGCCAGGTATGGCGACGATCCGCGCGTGTACCTGACGACGGTCAAGAAATTCGTGGGCGGTGCGAGCGGCAACCTCGAGTCGATCGTGACGGTCGAGGTAAAGTGGCAGCGCAACGACAAGGGCGCGATGGTGCCGGCCGAAGTGCCGGGCACAGAGCAAGTGCGCCCGGCGCAGCTCGCTTTGCTCGCGATGGGTTTCCTCGGTCCCGAGCAGTCGCTGCTGAAAGACATAGGCGTCGCGTGCGACGCACGCAGCAATGTCCAGGCCGAGTACGGCAGCTACGCGACGAGCGTGAACGGCGTGTTCTCGGCGGGTGACTGCCGGCGCGGCCAGTCGCTGGTCGTGTGGGCGATCAACGAGGGTCGTGGCGCTGCCGCGGCCTGCGACAGGTTCCTGTCGGGCAAGTGATCGAATCAGGCACCCGGAAAGCAGTGGCAGGTAAAGCTGTGTCCTTCCGGCGAGCGGAAAGGCAGACACGCGAGCGGACGGAACCCGGCCAGCAAGGTCGTGCAGTGGCGGCATCGCCTACGCCGCAGGCGCCTGGGGTCTGACTGCAGGTGTTGCAGTTCCTCGCCGACCTATGACTGGCCCGCGCAGAGTACGCGCCTTCGCAGTCCCTCAACGCCGGCGCTCGCACACATCGGTCCTTACCATCGCCCGCCGCCGCCGTTCCAGCGAAGAAACCCGTCCGCACCGAACTCGCGCTCATCGCGCTGTTGCTGCTCCTCGGCGGCGGTGCACTCTGGCTCTATGGCTCCCACGGCGCCCAAACCCAGACCACCGCCACGGCAGCGAGTCCTGCAGGTGCCCCGATGGCGAACACCGCCGCTGCAGACACTCGCCCCTCGGTCGCCGTGCTGCCGTTCGAGAACCGCAGTGACGAGCACAAGGACGCTTTCTTCGTCGACGGCATCCACGACGACATCCTGACGCAGCTGACCAAGATCGGCGCGATGAAGGTCATCGCGCGCACCTCCGTCGAGCAGTTCCGCGACACGAAGCTCTCGACGAAGGAGATCGGCGAGAAGCTCGGTGTGAAGCGGGTCCTCGAGGGCAGCGTGCAGCGCGCCGGCGACCGTGTCCGGGTGACGGCCCAGCTGATCGATACGGTGAGCGATGCCCACCTGTGGGCCGAGTCCTACGATCGCGAGCTGACGGCAGCCAACATCTTCGCGATCCAGAGCGAGGTCGCAACCTCGATCGCCGCCGCACTCGAGACCACGCTGACCGCCGCCGAGAAGGCGCGGGTCGATATCGTCCCAACGCGGAACCTCGCAGCCTGGGAGGCATTCCAGCTAGGCCGGCAACGCATGTCGCGACGCACCGCCGAGACCCTTTCCGACGCCGAGCGCTTCTTCCAGAAGGCGATCGACCTTGATCCAGAGTTCGCGCTGGCCTACGTGGGACTCTCGGACTCGCTCACCTTGCAGATCGAGCATGCGGGTGCGCAGGAGGACGTCAACCTCGCCAGGGCTGACGCAGCCGTCGCTACGGCCCTGGAACTCGACCCGAACCTCGCCGAGGCGTGGGCGTCCTCGGCGCTCATTCGCTCCTTTCGGGGGCAATACGATCGCGCCGATCCGCTGTACCGTCGCTCGATCGCACTGAATCCCAACTATGCCGCCGCATACCAGCGGTTCAGCAGAAACGCCGGAGGTCTCGGTCACCGTGACGAAGCGCTGGCCGCGGCGGAGAAGGCCGTTGAACTCGATCCCCTGTCGGCCATCGTCAATACGGATCTGGGCCGGGCGCTGGTGTCGGTCGGGCGATTCGACGAGGCTGCGGACCGCTTCCGGAAGGCCAATGAGATCGATCCCGAGATGCCCATGCCGTACAGGCAGGCGGGTGTCCTCGACGCCTACGCGCGCAATCGATTTGCCGAAGCGGTGCCGCTGCTGCAGCGAGCCGCCGCGCTGGACCCGGAGAACCCGCTGCTCGAGTTCTTTCGCGCCCGCCTTTACTTCGACCTGGGCGACGACGTCGCAGCGACCCGCGTGATCGAGGCCGCCCGCAAGCGGTGGCCGGGCCATGCGGCGGTGTTGATGGTGTCCGCGGAAATGCACATGAACACGGGCGAGTGGGGCGCCGCGCTGAAGGATACCCAGCGGCTCCTGGCGCTCGACTCGTGGACAGGCGATCCCGACGCTGTGCTACGGTGGCTACGCGACGCCGACCTGACGCAGGGCAACTATCAAGCGGCGCGGCTTAGGTACGCAAAGGCCTATCCGGCACTGCTTGCATCAACGTCACCGACGATAGATGGCTCGAACTGGCAGGCTGCAATCGATGTCGCACCGGTCCTGCGGGCGGCCGGGGAGGACGCCGCCGCAGGCGCGCTTCTCGATCGCGCCAAGCAGGTCGTCCGGACGATCCCACGTCTCGGCGTGAGGGGCTACGGAATTGCCGACGTGCAGATCCACGCCCTGCGCGGCGACAAAGCCAAAGCTCTGGCTGCACTTCGAGAGGCGGAACGGGCCGGCTGGCGCGGCCCGTACTGGCGCTACTACCGTGACTTCGACCCCAACCTCGCCTCGATCCGCAACGAACCGGAATTCGAGGCCTTGTTCGCAGACATCGGGCGCGACATGGCACGCCAGCGCGCCGAACTCGCCGCCCGCCCGAAGGACGCGCCGCTCGATTTGGCGACTGGTAATTGAGCGCTCGCCCGACACGGGAAACCCGGCGCGGGGCCGGATCTCAGCGAGGCCGCCAATCCCGATACTGGACGTGGGCGGGCACTGGGGGAGTTGCGCTTTCGCGCTCCGCAAACCGCTCCGCCAGCCACTGAAACCACTCCCCGACAGTTTCCCTGCCAGTCTCCCCGCGCTCATCGAAGAAATAACTCTGGAGCTTGCGCCAGGACACAACGATCGGACCGCTGAAGAAATCATCCACCAGGTCAATGCTGACTTCGCCTCGAAAAACCAGCACGCCAATGCTTTCCCAAGTCGTTGTCATTGCATATACGAGATGGAGGTCCTCGCCAAGACTGCTCTCGATCTGCTGTTTCGACAAACCAGCAGGCAACCTGTAGACGAGCACGAGAGCTTTCGCGAACTCCGGCGTCTGAAACGCGTGGAGCAATTCCATCGCGGCTTCGCGATTTCGTTCCCGGCGATACCTCCGCGTCTCGTAGACGGCAAACGCCACACCGACGACCACCGCCGCCGCTTCGATGGCCTGGAACAGCACTTCAGCATTCATAGCGAACCTCTGCCCCCCTCACCGGCACGGCCGGACCTAGACTACTCCGGTGTCGGTAGCAAGGGTCATTTCCCGGTCGTTGCTGAGGGTCACTGACCGGTGTCGTGTCATTGCCTGACGCCTTATTGCGCTGCCACGGAATGTCGGCCCTGGGTCGATATTCACCGTTGACCGTCCGCTCTCGGCTTAGAGCGCGCATCAGAACCAGTGCCATCAACACGATTTGGTGACCGCGTCGACGTTCCATGCGCCGTGCGAATTTTCGGTCCGCCGAAAATTTGCTCAGGCGCAGCGTGAGGCAAGCGGTTGATCCGGGGCCTTGCCCAGAGCGCGTGTCTGCCTTTCCAAGCTCTGGGCAAGGCCCCGGATCGGCCGCCTGCAACCACCCAGCCGAGGCTACTCCAGCGGCGCGAACTGCGCCGTGAAATGCCGCAACTGCGACGGCTGCTGGACGATGCGCAATCCGCGCAGCTGCTCGCGCTCCGCCACGATCTCCTCGAATACCTCGACGACGTAGTCGGCATGCGACTGCGTGTACACGCGGCGCGGCATTGCCAGGCGCACCAATTCGGCCTCGGCCGGAATCTCGGTACCGTCGGGCTTCAGTCCGAACATCACGGTGCCGATCTCACACGCGCGGATGCCACCACGCTCGTACAGGGCGACGGCGAGAGCCTGGCCCGGATACTGCAGCGGCGGAATGTGCGGCAGGAACTGCCTGGCGTCGACGAACACCGCGTGCCCGCCGACCGGCTGGACGATCGGGACACCGAGCGCCATGAGCTTCTCGCCGATGTACTCGTTGGTGCGGACGCGATAGCGCAGGTATTGCTCGTCGACGATCTCGCGCAGCCCGACGGCGATCGCGTCGAGGTCGCGGCCGGCCAGGCCGCCATAGGTGGGAAACCCCTCGGTCAGGATGAGCCGGTTACGCGCGGCAGCGGCGAGCGTGTCGTCGTTGAGGGCGAGCCAGCCGCCGATGTTGGCGAACGCGTCCTTCTTGGCGCTCATGGTCATGCCGTCCGCGGCGGCGAACACGTCGCGCACGATGTCGCTGACCGACCGCAGCGACTGGCCCGGTTCGCGACACTTGATGAACCACGCGTTCTCGGCGAAGCGGCAGGCGTCGATGAACAGCGGCTTGCCGTGACGATGAGCCACCTCGGCCACCGCGCGGACGTTTTCGAGGCTGACGGGCTGGCCGCCGCCGGCGTTGTTGGTCAGTGTCAGCATGACCAGCGGCACGCGCTCCGCCGACGCGGCGAGCAGGGCCTCGAGCCGCGCAACGTCCATGTTGCCCTTGAAGGGATGCCGGTTGGACGGGTCATGCGCTTCGGCGATGACGAGGTCCACTGCTTCGGCGCCGGTCGCCTCGATGTTGCCGCGTGTCGTGTCGAAGTGCGTGTTGGATGGCACGATCCTGCCGGGTCCGCCGACGATCGAGAACAGGATCGCTTCCGCCGCGCGCCCCTGGTGCGTCGGGATGATGTGGCGGTACGGCATCAGCTCGCGCACGGCGGACTCGAAGCGATAGAAGGACGGCGAGCCCGCGTAAGACTCGTCCCCGCGCATGACCGCAGCCCACTGTTCCGCGCTCATGGCGCTGGTGCCTGAATCAGTCAGCAGGTCGATGATCACGTCGTCCGCGTGGATCGCGAACAGGTTCCAGTGCGCGCGGCGCAGCAGCTCGACGCGCTCGTCCCGTGTCGTGAGCCGGATCGGCTCGACGGTCTTGATGCGAAAGGGCTCGATGATTGTCTTCAATGGCGTCCCCGTCGGCGGACCGGCCTCAAACCGGCGGGGCCGCGTGCCGCTCGCCGCGCTCGTACACCAGGTTGGCACGCCCGACCAGCAACGGGTCGATCGGCCCGATCAGCTCGCTGTCCTTGTTCGAATACGGCAACCGGTGCAGCACGTAGCGCATCGAATTCAGCCGCGCACGCTTCTTGCAGTCCGACTTGATCACGGTCCACGGCGAATCGGCGGTATCGGTGTAGAAGAACATCGATTGCTTGGCCGTCGTGTACTCGTCCCACTTGTCGAGCGAGGCCAGGTCGATGGGACTGAGCTTCCAGTGCTTGAGCGGGTGCGACCTGCGCTCCTTGAAGCGACGGCGTTGCTCCTTCCGGCTCACCGAAAACCAGAACTTGATCACGTGGATGCCGCTGCGCACCAGGTTGCGCTCGAACTCCGGGCATTGCCGCATGAACTCGGCGTACTCGTCGTCCGTGCAGAACCCCATGACCCGCTCGACGCCCGCCCGGTTGTACCAGGAGCGGTCGAACAGGACGATTTCGCCGGCGGTCGGCAGCTGGGAGACGTAGCGCTGGAAATACCACTGCCCGCGCTCGACTTCACTCGGCTTCTCCAGCGCGACGACGCGGGCGCCGCGGGGGTTCAGGTGCTCCATGAAACGCTTGATCGTGCCGCCCTTGCCCGCTGCATCGCGCCCCTCGAACAGGATCACGACCCTGGCGCCGGTCTCCTTGACCCACGCCTGCAGCTTCAGCAACTCGACCTGCAGGCGGTACTTGTGCCGCTCGTAGGACTTGCGCGACATCAGGTTGCGATACGGGTAGGCACCGTCGCGCCACCCCTCGGAGAGCTCCGAGTCCTCGGTTGTACGACGCAGTGCGCGCGCCTCGTCGCCGCGCCGGAGCAGCAGCTTGCGCAGCGCGTCGACGTCGTCGGGAGAAGCACCGTCGAGAATCGCCTCCAGCGACTCACCGGCCGCGACCGGGCCCTCCTGCAGCATCCGTTTCATGATGTCGCCGACGGCAAATGCCTTCGACTCGTGCGCCGCATCGACGGCCTCGCTGACGGAAAATCGCTCGATGCCACCGGCGGTAAGTCGCGGCGCGATGTCGCCCTTGGCGGCGGTGCGCGCCATCGTCCGGGCCGACCGGCTCGATTTCGGGTGCGATGCAGCAGGGCGGATTTTGCGACGGGGAGAGGTGGGTTTCGTGGGGTCCATGACGGTGGGCTGGCAAGGAAGAAAGGGCTGAGAACCGTGGCTTTTTAGACTAGACCGCGGGAGCCCTTGCTGCCAACGTGGAATCCGCTGCTGATCGCGGCGCGGCCTGCGGGCTGCAGCCGAAGCTGCTGGCGTGGTTCAGGGCTCCCGGTCCGCATGCGGCCGGCCTGGATTCGCCTCCCGCCGCAGCCACCAGACGCCTTTCACGTCCGCACGCCACTGCGGCAGCAACATGAGCAGCCAGATCTCTTCGGCGCTCGCCAGCAGGCTGGCCGTGGCGGCCAGCCACAGCAGCCAGTTCCAGTGGCCGAACAGGAACAGGACCCCGATGTAGACGCTGAGCAGGACACCGGCAATTTTCGACAGCACGGTGTGAAAGCTGGACAGCCTGCGGTAGCGCAGCCAGGCGAGCACGTTCTCGAGCATCCAAGCGGCAACCACCGCGCCGATCAGCCAGCGATGCGCCGCGAGTACGTCGCGCTGAAACGCGACCAGCCCGGCAAGACCGGCGCACCAGACGAGCGAATCTCCGAGCGAATCGAGTCGTGCCCCGAGCCTGGACTGCAGGCCGAAACCGCGGGCGATCCAGCCATCCGCGGCGTCGGTCAGGAGTGCCGGCACCAGCACCCACGTGTAGATCGACTGCTCACCCGCCGCCGCCATCAGCACCAGAACCGGCGCGCAGACGATCCGGGCCAGGCTCAGGGCATTTGGCACGTGCCGCCAGGCGGCCGGGTTCCCGGGATCTGCGTGGGTCATGCCGCGAGTTTCGGCCGCGAGGCGCCGCGCGAAATCGGGGACAACCGCAAGCGGCCCCAGTAATATCGCGCGCGTCCAACTCCCGCCTGAGGCACCGTTCATGCGACTGATTCCCACCTGCGCCACGCTTATCCTCGGCTTCACGCTCGCCGCGTCCGTGCCGGCCGCCGAGTCCACCATGGACGAGGCCGCGCGCATGCAATACGCGCTGGGGTATCAGCTCGGCCGCGACCTGGTCGCCATCGAGCCGCGCCCGCAGGACATACTGAAGGGCATCGAAGACGGCCGCTCCGGCGGCAAGCCGAAGCTGTCGCAGGAGGAAATGGGCGCCGCGCTCGCGGGCCTGCAGCAGAAAGTCGCCGCACAGCGCGAAAAAGAACAGGCAGCGACCAGCGAGAAGGCCGCCGCCGCCGGCAAGGCCTACCTCGCCGCGAACGCCAAGAAACCCGGCGTGACGACGACGGCCAGCGGCCTGCAGTATCAGATCCTCACGGCGGGCACCGGCAAGACGCCGGCCGTGGGCGACACGGTCACCGTGCATTACAAGGGCACGCTCGTCGACGGCACCGAGTTCGACAGCTCCTACAAGCGCGGCCAACCGGCGACGTTCCCGCGTCGCGGGCGTGATCCCGGGCTGGACCGAGGCGCTGCAGTTGATGAAGGTCGGCACCAAGGCCCAACTCGTCATCCCGCCTGAGCTCGCGTACGGGTCGAACGGTCCGCTCGCGAACCAGGTGCTGCTGTTCGACGTCGAACTGCTCGGCGCCATGGCCACCCCCGTCGAAGAAAAGGGCAAGTAAGACGCGGACCAAGATGCCGATCGCGGAAGGCAACGGGCTCCAGTTCGATTACGAATCGTTCGGCGCGCAGGACGCGCCGGCGATTCTGCTGATCCAGGGCCTCGGCATGCCCGCCGCGATGTGGCCCGACGTTTTCGTCGCGACGCTGGTGGCCGAAGGCTACCGGGTCGTGACGTTCGACAACCGCGATTGCGGCGGCTCGTCGCGCCTGGTGGATGCCGGCGTACCGAACATTCCCCGGTCGATGACGCGTGCATTGCTGCGCCGACCGGTCAGCGCGCCTTATGACCTTGACGACATGGCGGAGGACACGCGGGTCGTCCTCGATGCGGCGGGCATCGAGCGTGCGCACGTGGTCGGCGTCTCGATGGGCGGCATGATCGCGCAGGTCTTCGCAGCGACGCGTCCGCAGCGGGTCCGCACGCTGACGTCGATCATGTCGACGACGGGCAATCCGCGACCCAGCATCGCGCTCGGCAAGACCCGCGCGCTGCGCGCGTTGTTGCGGCGGCCGCCGAGCAATCCGACCATCGAGCAGGCCGTCGACCACCTGCTGTTCGTGTTCAGCGTCATCGGCAGCCCGGGCTTCCAGCAACACGCCGCACAGCTGCGTCCGCACTTCGAGCGAGTCGCCCGCCGCGGTTTGTATCCGGCCGGCACGGCACGGCAGTTGGCGGCGATCCTTGCCTCGGGCGACCGGCGCGAGATGCTGCACGCAATCACGGCACCCACCCTGGTGATCCACGGCGCGGACGATCCACTGGTGCGCATCGCTGGCGGACGCGACACGGCCGCGAACATCCGCGGTGCGCGACTCAAGATCATCCCCGGCATGGGTCACGACTTCCCGCCGGCGCTCATGGCCGGCATCGCGGTGATGATCGCGGAACACTGTCGCTCAGACCACGGCTGACTTGCCCTGCCCCGTCGACGCGAGCCTGTCGCGAAGGAACGCCGCGGGCTCCGGATACAGCTGCGCCAGCACCTCGACGAGCAGCCTGAGAACGACGGAATCGAGCTGGGCACTGGACGCGTTATCCAGTCGCATGCCTGTCCACAGGGTCGCGCGCTCCGCGGCACTCTTTGCGAGCGCGGCGGAGACGACCGCTTGCCACCGCGGCACCGGATCACTCGCGGCGAATTCGCCACGACCGCGACCGAAATGCGCAACGGCGAGGTAGCGAATGATCGCCGCACCGAGTCGCGCCTCCAGGAACTCGTCTGACCAGCGCACGGTGCCGCCTGCGAGCCCGCGTTCCTGGTTGTAACGTTGCGTGAGCTTGCGCGCCCCGAGCGCACCGGCGATGCCACCGAGGATCGCGCCCGCTCCGAACGTCAGCCCACCGGCAGCGACGTCCGCCGCCAGACCGCCGAGCGCCCCGGTGACGAGGCCGCCCCACAGGCCGGCCTTGTCGGCATCCGGAGGCGCGACGGGTTTCGAACCCCGTCGTGACTTGACGCAGGATGTCTTCGCTGGCCGTGCCCGTGAGGCCGTGCAGCGCGACGAGTTCGGCGGTGCATTCGCGCACGGACTCATCGAGACGATCGAGCATGACCTGGCGGGCACGGGATTCCTCGACACCGAGCGCGTCGGTCGCACCGCCCTGCAACGCGCGGCTCACTTTGTCCGCGAGCGTTGCGTCCGGCAGTTGCACCGTGTCGCGCGCAAGGCCGTGCAATTGCCGGGCAATGACTGCGGCACTGTGCCGGAGCACATCGAGGTCGCGGTCACGCCACGCATCGACGATCCGTTCGAACGCGGGCCGTTGCCGTTCGTCCAGGCAATCTGCAATGGCATCGAGCAGCGCGTGCTCCTGCAGCCAGCAGCGCGCGAAGGCATCGAAAGTCATTACCCGGCGCGTACCTGCTGCGTCGTGCCGCCGCAGCACTGCGCTCCACTCGTCGGTCAGCTGCCGTTCGTGCGCGGCGTCGAGGCGGGTACCGACCTGGTTCAATAGAACGAGCGTTGGTTTGCCGAGCCAGTCGAGGATGTGCAGTTCCGGCTCGACGTAGCCGGCGGTGGTCGGTTCTTCCGTCGCATTGACGACGTACAGCACGACGTCCGCCGACTCGCGCGCCGCGCGCATCGCCTGCTGGCTGCACCAGAACGCGCGATCGGTGTAACGGTCCCACACCTGCGACAGGAACCAGCCGATCGGCTGGCCACTCGCTGCCAGACGGCGCTGCAGGCGCACGCTGTCGCCGAACCCGGGCGTGTCCCACAACACCAGTTCGTCGCCTGCGGAACTGCGCATCAGGACGTGCGATTCGGCCACGTCGGTGACGTGGGCACGGTCCATGACGGCGCCGATGTCACGCCGCAGCAGCGTGCGGGCCAGCGTCGTCTTGCCGACGTTGGTGTGCGACAGCAATGCGAGGCTGACGGTCGTCACGGGATCGCTCACGCGCCCGCATTCCGGCAACTGCGATGCACCTGATCGACGATCGCCTGGGGCACCTCGCTCGAGGTCGGGATCGATCCGAGGTCCAGCGTGCACGCCTCGAACCCGTGCGCACGGACGAAGTCGCGCCACGCCGAGCGGCGCTGCTCGATCCGGGCCGCGAGCGAGGCATCGCCACCGAGATGGGCGAGGTACGGGGCTTCGTCGACGAGGATGAGCAGTCGCGAGCCGGCCCCGGAGCGCGACCAGCGTTCACGCGCCCGCTGCAGGATCGCGCCGTGGTTCTCGACCTCGGGCGTGGCCGCGAGGCTGAAGAGCAGGATTTCGAGGTCACTCGCGGGACCGCTTGCCGACGCGGCGAATGACTCTTCGTTGCCGTACGCGACCGCAGGCGCAAATTCGATGCGGGTGTCCGGCCCGAATGCGGCACGCAGCACTCGTTGCACGCCTTGTTCTGAAGGGGCAGCCGGCTGGTAGGCGAAGCACGTCAGCCGCGCCGTCTGCGCGGGCAAGGCGGCATCGCTGGCACCGAGGGTGCGTCGTGCATAGGGCAGCAACGACTCCGGCGCCGTCAGCTGTTCACCGGCACGCGCTCAGGCGCAGCGTTGCCGTGAGCGCCAGCAGCAAGCGAGGCACGACGACGTAGAGAATGGCCGTGGCTGCCATGAGGTGAATCCACGGCGCCGCTGGACCGCCGCCCTGGCCGTTGCGCCAGTGCAGTGACGCCACCGCAGCGTCATCCGCGGGCAGTTCAATGCCGGTGAGTACGGAGGCCGGACCGTAGATCAGTCCGAGCAGTGCTCGAACCTGTGCTGTCGCAAGGAAGGTGCTCTCCCAACCGGCGCGGTACTCGAGCGCAATGCCGCGCAGATAGAAGCCGGCGATCAGGCCGAGCGCGACGGCTGCCGAGCCGAAGTGAAAAAGACGCTTGCCCTGCCACACGAGCAGCGGCTGGGCGATGGGCCACCATTCGTCGGAGAAACGACGCAGCGCTGCCGACAGCGGCCGGTGATAGAAAGAAGACTGCTTGATCAGCTTCGCCGCACGCTGCCGGGTCCAGCGCGCGGGCCATAGGGTCCAGCCGGGCAACAGCGAAGTGGAACCTGTGGCTGGGGCGGGTCGGCGGCGCAGTGACGACACGGCCAGCACTGCGTAGACGACCAGGTTCCACAGCACCACGCCAAGCAAGGGGAACGCCAGGATTTCGATCCGCACGCGGCTGTCGAAGAGCGACATCGCGAGACCCAGCCCGAACGCGCCGAGCAGGACGAGCCCAGCCACGCCCGCGAGTTGCGACTCGAGGCTGACCGCCCTGGTAACGACGGGGTGACGCTCCGCCAGTTTCGCCCGCAACGCGTCGGCTCTCGTTGCCAGCACCTGCCAGGCGTGAACCGCACGATCACCGTTGCCGGCCGGGTGTCGACGCAATGCGTCGCGCGTCGCGGCCTCGCGCTCGGCGAGCGGCAGGACCGAGCCGTCCGGATCCTGCTCTTCGACGTTCTTGACCAGCAGGATCGAGCGCAGGGCATTCGCGTCGTTCATTCGGCCCAAACCACGGTTTTCTTCAGGTTTTTTCCCGGGGGCCAGTCTAGCAAGACCTCGCTGCCGCCAGGCCCGTGGTATTTTGCGCGGCCGAGGAGTCCCGCCGTGTTCCGTCGATTCGAAAGCCTGGTCGAAACCTATCCGGACACCAAGCCGGCCACCCCGCCGCGCGCGTTTTTTGCCTTTCTGTGGCAGTCCACCGCGGGCCTGCGGCCGTACATCCTGCTGATGACGCTCTGCACCGCCGTTATCGGTGCGTTCGAGGCCATGCTGTTCGCCATGCTCGGCAAGCTCGTCGACTGGCTGGCGAAGGTCGAGCCCGCCCAGCTCTGGGCCACCGAGCGGCAGAACTTCCTGCTGCTGATCGGGGTGCTGGCCGTCAGCCCGCTGGTCGTCGGACTGTTCGCCCTGCTCAAGTACCAGGTGCTGTTCGCGAACTTCCCGATGCGGCTGCGCTGGAACTTCCACCGGCTGATGCTCGGCCAGAGCATGAGTTTCTACCAGGACGAGTTTGCGGGACGCGTCGCGACCAAGGTGATGCAGACGGCGCTCGCGGTGCGCGACGCGTGGCTGACCGCCACCGACATCCTCGCGTTCATCGTCATCTACTTCGTGACCATGCTCGCGATCGTCGGCACGTTCGACCTGCGCATGCTCGCGCCGTTCCTCGGCTGGCTCGCGCTGTACTCGGTGAGCCTGGTCTTTTTCGTGCCGCGCCTGGGGAAAGTCGCGGCGGCACAGGCTGACGCGCGCTCACTGATGACCGGACGCGTGACCGATGCCTACACCAACATCGCGACGGTGAAGCTGTTCTCGCACGCCAGCCGCGAAGCCGGCTTTGCGCGCGCCTCGATGCAGGAATTCATGAAGACGGCCTACGCGCAGGGCCGTCTGGTGAGCGGGTTCGAAATCACCAACCACGCGCTCAGCATGGTGCTGATCGCCTCGACCGCCGGAGTGGCGCTGTGGCTCTGGGTACAAGGCGAGGTGGGCGTAGGCGCGGTCGCCGCGGCGAGCGCGATGGCACTGCGCCTGAACGGCATCGCGCACTGGATCATGTGGGAAGTCGCCTCGCTGTTCGAGCACGTCGGCACCGTCGAGGACGGCATGCGCACCCTGTCGCGCGCGCACACGGTGGTCGACGCGCCGGCTGCGCAGCCACTGCGCGTCACGCGGGGCGAGATCCGCTTCGATCACGTCACGTTTGCATACGGCGGCAAGCGCGCCGTCGTGGACGACCTGTGCCTGCACATCCGGCCGGGCGAGAAGATCGGCCTGGTCGGGCGTTCCGGTGCCGGCAAGAGCACCATCGTCAACCTGCTGCTGCGCTTCTACGACGTCGAGCAGGGCGCGATCCTGATCGACGGCCAGGACATTTCGCACGTGACGCAGGACAGCCTGCGCGCACAGATCGGAATGGTCACCCAGGACACCTCGCTGCTGCACCGCTCGGTGCGGGACAACATCGTCTATGGACGCCCTGACGCCGGCGACGACACGATGATCGCAGCCGCCAGGCGCGCCGAGGCGCACGAATTCATCGCGGGCCTGTCGGACGCCAAGGGCCGGCACGGTTACGACGCGCACGTCGGCGAGCGCGGCGTGAAGCTGAGCGGCGGCCAGCGCCAGCGCATTGCAATCGCACGGGTCATGCTCAAGGATGCGCCGATTCTGCTGCTCGACGAAGCGACGAGTGCGCTCGACAGCGAAGTCGAAAACGCGATCCAGCAGAGCCTCTACCGCCTGATGGAAGGCAAGACCGTCGTGGCCATCGCCCACCGCCTGTCCACGATCGCTGCCATGGACCGTCTCGTCGTCATGGACAGGGGCCACATCGTCGAGGAAGGCGATCACCGCACGCTGCTCGAGCACGGCGGACTGTACGCGCGCCTGTGGGCGCATCAGAGCGGCGGCTTCCTTGGCGAAGACGCAGACGATGACGAATCCATCGCCACGCCGCGCGCTGTCGCGACGGGCTGACGCTCGCCCAGGCCCGGAGGACGCATGCACAAGATCCTGTTCGCTCTCATTGCGGGGTTACTGGTGATGTTTCAGCCCATCCAGGCGGCCAGTCTCGCGACCGGGGCCGACAGCATCGGCGCCATCGTCGGGGACTTCGACGCGTTCAACCGCGCGCAGGATCCGATTCGCGCGGCCCAGCGCGGCGACAAGGAGGCCGCGCGCATCTGGCCCGACAATTCGCCGCAAGCCATGGCTGCTCGCAAAGCCGCGTACCAGGCTTTCCAGCGCCGGCTGCAGTCCCTGCCCGCCACGGGCCTGGCCGGCGCAGACGAACTCAACCGCGAACTGCTGATCGACCGCGTGAGCCTCGCGCTCGATGGCTTCGTCTTCGACGAGGAGCGCCTGCCCTTCATCAGTGGCGACGGCTTCTACACGACGGCGGACTACGCCGCGCTCAACACGCCGCTCGGCGACGAAGCGGCGGCGGCTGCGTGGATCGCTCGACTCGAGGCGCTTCCTGCGTACTACGCACGCGAGACGGAAAACATGCGCCGCGGCATCCGCACCGGCATGACCCAACCGCGACGGACGGTTGATAGAGCCATTGCGGACGTGCGCGGCCAGATCGCACAAGCGGACGACAGGACCCCCCTGCTCGCCCCTTTCCGCAACATGCCGCAGTCGTTTCCGGCGGACCGGCGCGCGGCGCTGGAGGCACGCGCCCGCGGCGTACTGCAGTCGAAAGTCCGGCCCGCTCAGCAGTCGCTGCTGCGGTTCCTCGAGCAGGACTACCTGCCGGCGGCGCGACCGGACATCGGCATCGGCAGCGTGCCGCAAGGCAAGGAGTACTACGCCTACCTCGCACGCCGGCACACGTCGACGACGATGACGCCCGCCGCGATCCATGCGCTCGGCGAACGTGAGGTCAAGCGCATCCGGGCGCGAATGGATCAGACCATCGCGCAGACCGGATTCAAGGGTACGTTCCAGGAGTTCCTCGCGTCGGTGCGCAAGGATCCCCGGTTCTATGTCGGCGCGGCTGAATATGGCGAGAAGTGCAGCGAAGTCGCGAAGCGCGCGGATTTCGCCATGCCGAAGTACTTCGGCAAGCTGCCGCGACTCTCCTACGGCGTGCTGCCGATTCCCGCCGGTCTCGAGAGCAGTTCCAACGGTTACCTGCCCGGCTCACCCGAACAGGGTGTCGCGGGCATGGTGGTCTACAAGCCCTGGATGGCAGAGAAGATGCCGACGTTCGGCATACCGGCGTGGGTGCTGCACGAAGGCGTGCCGGGCCACCATCACCAGATTTCGCTGAGCCAGGAACTCACGGACCTGCCCGAGTTCCGGCGCGCCGACGACGTGACTGCCTACGTCGAAGGCTGGGGCCTCTACTCGGAGTACCTGGGCGAAGAGATGGGGATCTACCGCGATCCGTACGAACAGTTCGGCCGGCTCTCGCTCGAGATCTGGCGTGCATGCCGGCTGGTGGTCGACACCGGCATGCACGTGATGGGCTGGTCGCGCGAGCGCGCAATGGCCTGCCTGCAGGAGAACAGCGCGCTCGCACCGGCGGAAATCGAGTTCGAAGTGGACCGCTACATCGCCTGGCCCGGCCAGGCGCTCGCGTACAAGATCGGCGAGCTGAAAATCATCGAGCTGCGCCAGCGGGCAGCGACGAAGCTCGGGGCCAGGTTCGACCTGCGCGAATTCCACGACCTGGTCCTGGGCGCCGGGCCGATGCCGCTCGACCTGCTCGAAGCCCGCGTCGACCGCTGGATCGAGACCCAGGCGGCGCGCTGAGACCGACGTCAGCGTTCGAATTCGACCGTGACGTGCACGAGTTCCTCGTGCACTGCGAGTGCCGCGCGCACTTCGGCGGCGTGCATCTCCTGCGCCCCGGCCAGATGGACGATGCAGGCGTATTTGCCGCGACCCACCCGCCACACGTGCAGGTCGCGCAGTTGCGGCGTGCCGGGAAGATCGGCGATGACCTCACGCACCTCCTGCACGACTGGCGAGTCCATTTCAGCATCGAGCAACACGCGACCCGTGTCACGCAGCAGCCCGACCGCCCAGCGCCCGACCAGCACGGTGCCGACGATCCCCATCACCGGATCGAGCCACGTCGCGCCGAGATATTTGCCACCCGCGAGCGCGACGATCGCGAGCACGGACGTTGCGGCATCCGCCACGACGTGGAGATACGCCGAACGCAGGTTCAGGTCGTGATGATGCACATGGCCGTGATGACCGTGGTCGTGCGCCTGATGATCATGCCCTTGATGTTGATGGCCGGAAGCGTGCCCGGTCGACAGCAGCCAGGCTGACAGCACGTTGACACCGAGCCCGAGGATGGCGACCGGAATGGCCTCGTCGAAACGGATCGGCGCCGGGCTGAAGAGTCGCGACACCGACTCGATCCCCATGTACGCGGCCACGCCGACCAGGAACACGGCGCTGGTGTAACCGCCGAGCACCTCGATCTTCCAGGTACCGAATGAAAAGCGCGGATCCTGGGCGTGGCGTCGCGCCAGGTAGTACGCGCCCGCCGAGACACCGAGCGCCAGTGCGTGCGAACTCATGTGCCAGCCATCGGCCAGCAGCGCCATCGAACCGAGCACCGTGCCCGCGGCGATCTCGACGACCATCATCGCGAGCGTGAGCCACATCACCTGGCGCGTGCGGCGCTCGGCCACGGGATTGCTCGTGTCGAAAACGTGGACGTGAGCGTCGTGGCGGCCGGTCGGTGACATGCTGGAACCCGCGTGGTCGCGCGCCGCCCACGGCGGCGCTGCGAAGCGCCGCATTATGCCGCCTTTCCGTCAGTCAGCCTCAGCCGGAGATGCCGCCTTGCAGCGCCCTGGCGATCGTCCACTTGGCGAGCTGGGCCATGTGCACCTCGTCCGGACCGTCCGCCAGTCGCACGAAGCGACCGTAACCGAAGGCCGTCGGTATCGGCGTGTCCTGGCACAGCCCCATGCCTCCGTGCGCCTGCATCGCGCGATCGCAGACGTCCTGGCACATGCGCGGCGCGACGATCTTGATCATCGAAATCAGGTCGGCCGCACCGCGGTTGCCCTCGCGATCCATCTTGTCCGCCGCGGCCAGCGTCAGCAGGCGCGCCTGCTCGATCTCGCAGCGCGAGCGCGCGATCGCTTCGCGCAGGCTGCCCTGTTCGCTCAGCTTGCGGCCGAACGCCACGCGCGAGTCCGCACGCCGGCACATCAGTTCGAGCGCCCGCTGCGCCGCGCCGATCAGGCGCATGCAGTGATGAATGCGGCCGGGGCCGAGCCGGCCCTGCGCGATCTCGAAGCCACGGCCTTCGCCGAGCAGCAGGTTCGACGCCGGCACGCGCACGCCCTCGAGCGCGACTTCACCGTGACCGCTCGGTGAGTGCACTTCGCCGAACACCTTGAGAGGACGGATCAGGCGCACGCCCGGCGCGCGCCGTGGCACCAGGATCATGGACTGCTGCGAGTGCTTCGGACCGTCGAAGCTGGTCTTGCCCATGACGATCAGGATTTCGCACTCGGGGTGATAGATGTTGCTCGACCACCATTTGCGGCCCGTGACCACGTAATCGTCGCCGTCGCGGACGATCGAGCATTCGATGTTGGTCGCGTCGGAGGACGCAACCGCAGGCTCGGTCATCAGGAACGCCGAACGGATCCGGCCTTCGAGCAGCGGGGTGAGCCACTGCGCCTGCTGCTCGGCGCTGCCGTAACGCGCCAGCACTTCCATGTTGCCGGTGTCCGGGGCGCCGCAATTGAAGATGGTCGAGGCCCAGTCGACGCGCCCCATGAGTTCCGCGAGCGGCGCGTATTCGAGGTTGGTCAGGCCCGGACTCCACGGCTGGTATTCGTGCGGCAGGAACAGGTTCCAGAGTCCTGCTTCGCGGGCCCTGGCCTTGAGCCCTTCGACCATGGGCGGCACGATCCAGCGCTTGGCTGGATCCTGCACGAACTCCTCGTATTCGGCCTCGGCCGGAAAGATGTGCGCCTGCATGAAGTCGTCGACACGGCGCATCAGTTCGCGCGTGCGGGGGCTGTATTCGAAATCCATGACGGGTGCTCCGCAGTAGGTCCGGCGGTCAGTGTAGGCCCGTCCTGGCATTTCCCTAGTGCAATGTTTTAATGAATAATCATTCATACCATGCATCTATCGCGAATCGACCTGAACCTGCTCGTGGTGTTCGACACCGTCTTCAACGAAGGCAGCATCACGGCCGCGAGCCGCAAGCTGAACCTGTCGCAGCCGGCCGTGAGCCACGCGCTCGCCCGCCTGCGCGACGTGTTCGGCGAACCGCTCTTCGAACGGCAGGGGCGGGGGATCGCACCAACTCCCCTCGCCCGCTCGATCGCGGGACCGGTGCGGGAAGCGCTCGGCTCGATGGAGCGAACATTCGGCCAGGCCGCGGGGTTCGAACCGACGACGGCCGAGCGGCACTTCCGCATTGGCCTGCGCGAGGCCCTGGAACCCAGCGTACTGCCCGAACTGGGCCAGGCAATTTGCGCCGCGGGTCCGCGGCTCAGCCTCGCCTCGGCGAGGCATGACCGCCCTGGTCTCGAAACGGACCTTGCCGCGGGTGAATTCGACCTCGCGCTCGATGTGCTGTTGCCGGTGGCGGCCCGCGTGCCACACGAGCGCGTGCTCACCGATCGCCTGGTCGTGATCGCAAGAAAGGACCATCCACGGTTGCGACGCATGAAACGCAACGGCTGGAACCTGGACGCCTACCTCGAACTCGAGCACGTGCAGGTGTCATCGCGCCGGCGCGGTCCCTCGCTGGAGGACGTTGCCCTGCAGGCGCTCGGCAGGTCGCGGCGCGTACGGCTGCGCTGCCAGAGTCACGCAGCCGCGTGTCGTGCCGCCGCCAGCACCGACCTGGTCGCGACGTTGCCCGAAACGTATGCGCGCCACGCCCTCGAACGCGACACCAACCAGGTCGTGGGACTGCCGCTCGACGGCATCAACCTCGAGACGTACATGTACTGGCCAGCGAATGCGGAACGTGATGCCGCAAACCGCTGGCTGCGCGACCAGGTTCGTACCGCGCTGCGGAGCCGGCGCTAGAGCGCGAGCGTCATCCGCACGAGTTCGGGCTCGTCGGTGTCGGAACGCGTCGCGAAGCCGAGCGAGCGCGAGAGGTCGATCATGCGGCTGTTCTCACGCAGCGTGATGCCGGTCATCACCTTGATCCGCCGCTCGCGCGCGACGTCGATCAAGCGCTGGAACAGCCGCCGGGCCACCCCCTTGCCCTGCCACTCGTCGCTCACGACGATCGCGAACTCGCAGGTCTCTTCGTCGGGCAGCATGATGTACCGGGCCACGCCAATCTGCCGCTCGGCACCGTCCGGCTGGCGCAAGACCACGATCAGGGCCAGCTCGCGGTCGTAATCAATCTGCGTGAACCTCGAGAGCATTGCCGGCGAGAGGTCCTGCAGGCCGAACATGAAGCGCAGGAAGCGCGACTGTTCCGAGAGCCGGTGGACGAAGTCCCGCTCCAGCTCGGCATCCTCCGGACGGATCGCACGGATCGTCGCCTGCTGCCCGTCCGGCAAATCGAGCGGGAACTCCAGCGCGCTCGGATACGGGTGGATCGCCATGTGGCGGTAGAGCCGCTGCGGTTGCGGCACGGGCAGCACGCCGATGCGTGCGTCGACGGCGATGGCGCCCCTGGCAGTCACGATCACCGGGTTGATATCGATCGCACCGACATCGGGCAGTTCACACACGATCTCGGACACCCGCAGCAGCATGTCCTCGATGGCGTCCTGCGCGGCGGCCGGCGCCCCGCGCAGCGGCTGCAACGCCAGGCTGGCACGAGTGCGGCGGATCAGGTCGCGCGCCAGGTACGGGTTGAGCGGCGGCAGTGCCACCGCACGGTCACGGATCACCTCGACCATCGTGCCGCCGAGACCGAAGCTGATCGCGGGACCGAACACCGGGTCGCGCACTGCGCCGATCATGAGCTCGCGCCCGTGCCGCTCGACGTACATCGGCTCGATCAGCACGCCTTCGAGGCGCGCGTCCGGCCTGGCGACGGCGACGTCGCGCAGCATGTTTTCGTAGCCGTCGCGCACGCTGCGGGCGTCGGTGCGGCCGAGCCGTACGCCACCGACGTCGCTCTTGTGGGCGATGTCGGGCGAAAGAATCTTCATCGCGACCGGGAAGCCGATTGCCTCGGCGACCTGCACGGCCTCGGTCGCCGAGTACGCCGGGCGGCTGCGAATCACAGGGATGCCGAACGCTGCCAGCAGTTCCTTCGAATCCGCCGGGTTGAGCCACTCGTTGTCCGCCGCACGCGCCGCGTCGAGCAGGCGTTGCGCCGTGGCACGGTCAGGTGTCGAGGTCGGCCCGAGTGGCGCAGGAACCTGCAGCAACTGCTCCTGGTTGGCCGTGAACAGCGCGAGCGCGGCGATGGCGTCGACCGCGGCCTCAGGCGTCGGGAAGGTGGGGATCCGATTCTCGGCGAAGCGCTGGCGCGAAGTCGTCACCGCCGCGCCCCCCATCCAGCAGGTAAAGACCGGCTTGCGCTGGGCCTGGGCCACCGTTATCAGCTCGGTCGCGAACTGGTCTGCATCGGTGAGCGCGAACGGCGTCAGGATGGCGAGCAGGACATCGACCTCGCGGTCCTGCAGGCACGCCTGCGCCGCCTGTGCGTAGACCTGCGCAGATGCATCGCCGCGCACGTAGACGGGATTGCCGGTCGAGTTACTGGGTGGAAGCAGTTTCTGCAGCCGTGCCAGCGTTGCGTCCTCCAGCCCGGCCACTGACAGAAACCGATCGACGGCGCGGTCTGCGGCGAGCTGCCCAGGCCCGCCCGCGTTGGTCACGACACCCAACCTGCGCCCGTGTATGCGCACGCCGGCACCGAGCGTGCTGGCCGCACTGAACAGCTGGCCGAAATCGCGGATGCGCAGCACGCCGGCGCGCCGCATCGCCGCGTCAAAGACGTCGTCGCCCCCCACCAACGAGCCGGTGTGGAAAGCGAGGCTGCCACGCCCTTCGAGCGAATGCCCGGCCTTCATGACGACGACGGGCTTCACGCGCGCAGCCGCCCGCAACGCGCTCATGAAGCGGCGCGCGTCGCCGACGCCCTCGAGGTAAAGCATGATGCCGTCGGTTGCCGCATCGCGCGCGAGGAAATCGAGTACGTCACCGAACCCGATGTCATCGCTGACACCGGTGGAGATCACCGTCGAGAACCCGACGTGCCGGGAGCGCGCCCAGTCGAGCGTTGCCGCGCACAGCGCGCTCGACTGCGATACCAGTGCGAGACGGCCCGGATCGGGCAGCGCCGCGCCACAGGAGGCGTTGAGTCCGTTGTCAGTCCGGATCACTCCGAAGCTGTTCGGTCCGAGCAGGCGCAGGCCGTATCGGCGCGCGACCTGCAGCATCGACTGTTCGAAGGCCGCGCCTTCCTCGCCGCCTTCACGAAAACCTGCCGACACGATGACGGCCCCACTCACGCCGCGCACGCCGCAGTCCTCGAGCACGGCGGGTAACGTATGCGGAGGGGTGGCGATGACAGCGACGTCGACGGCCTGCGGCAGCGAACGCACGTCAGGATAGGAGGTCGCGCCGCCGATGGTTGCGTGCTGCGGGTTGACGTAAAAGACGGGACCGCGGAAACCGCCTTCCCGCAGGTTCCGGCACAGGACTTCGCCGATCGAACCTGGCGTATCACTCGCGCCGACCACGGCGACGGATGCGGGGCGCAGCACGGCCTCGATGCGTTTCGCAGTCATGGCTCGAGTTTACTCTTGGGGGTAAGCAGAACTCGCAAATGCTAGCCTCCAGCGTTTGCGGGATCATTACGGGTCACCGCAACCGGAGCCGCCCATGCCCGTCGCTTTCGTGACGCATCCCAGTTGTCGCCTGCATCGCATGGGTGACGACCATCCGGAACGACCGGCGCGGCTCGACGCGATCGAAGACGAACTGCACACGCGCGGCCTGTACGACCTGCTGCTGCACCGTGAGGCTCCCCGAGCCAGCGTCGAGCAACTGGTCCGCGTGCATCCGCTTGCCTACGTCGAGAATCTCTCCAGCCTCTCTCCCGCCGAGGGCCTGGCGCACATCGACCCGGACACCTGGATGTGCCCGGATACGTTCGAGGCGGCGTTGCGTGCCGCAGGCGCCAACGTCCTGGCGACGGACCTGGTGCTGACAGGCGCAGCATCGCGCGCCTTCTGCAACGTGCGCCCGCCCGGTCACCACGCCGGGCGGGCGACGGCGATGGGATTCTGCTTCTTCAACAACGTGGCGGTTGCGGCGCGCCACGCGCTCGACCACCACGGTCTCGAGCGCGTGGCGATCCTCGATTTCGACGTGCACCTGGGCAACGGCACCGAAGAAATCTTCAAGGACGACGCGCGAGTCCTGCTGTGCTCGTCGTACCAGTACCCGCTGTGGCCGGACATGAACCCGCCCACGCGGCCTGGACACGTCGTCAACTGTCCATTGCCCCCGGGCAGTGGCAGCGATGCGTTCCGCGCGGCCGTGCAGCAGCAGTGGCTGCCTGCGCTCGAGGCCTTTGCACCGCAATTACTGCTGATTTCCGCCGGCTTCGATGCCCACGGCGCCGACGAGATGTCGCACCTGCGCTTCACGACGGCCGACTACGCATGGGTGACGGAAATTGCCTGTGGCATCGCCGATCAACATGCACAGGGACGTATCGTTTCGACGCTCGAAGGTGGTTACGACCTGCGCTCGCTCGCGGCGAGCGCGGCCGCGCACATCGAGAAACTCATGCTTGCCTGAAGCGCGTTCGCGTTCAGATCGGACGCAACACTGGACTCGCGACGCCGCAGCACGCAGAATGCCACCGCGCGCGTGGGTTTCACTCTGCGCGTTAGCTCCGCCGCGCTGTTACCACCAAGTTACATCTTGCGGGTTCAGTCCACCAGCGCGGCGGGGCGACTTCCCCGCACCCCATCGTCGTCATGAGCACCGCTGCAACGAGCGCGTGCGGATCCCGATCGTCGACGTGTCCCGCCGGCACCGGCGCAAACTCACGCTCGGTCTGCGTAAGGCGACGGCCACGATCCTGCTCTCCTGCAGCGTGACAGTCATCGTGCCGGGCCGGGACGCGGATCAAGCCGGTGACACGCACCATGACTTCCTCAAGCTGCAGGTCCTCGCGTTGATAGCGTTACCGGCACCACCTGCATGGCTGGTGCCTGGGCACCGCACCGTCGATCGCTCGGCGCTCATGCGACGAGCCGCTCCATCGTGCGATGAGTAGTTTCCGAGTAGACGCGAATGATTCTCACTCGTATTATTGCGTCCTCAATGCACTCCGGAGTTGCTCGTGATGACTTTCATTAGAAAAATCATCGGCTTAGGCGCGCTGCTCGTGCTGGGTTCCGGCGCCTCGGCGGCCGAACCGGAAATCCGGCTCGTTCTGAAGGACCATAAGTTCGCCCCTGCCGAGGTCACGGCGCCCGCCGGCCAGAAGATCCGGCTGGTGATCGAGAACCAGGACGCGACCCCCGAGGAATTCGAAAGCTACGCGCTCAACCGCGAAAAGATCGTGCCCGCCGGCGGCAAGATCGTCGTTTACGTCGGCCCGTTGAAGCCCGGCCGGTACGAGTTCTTCGGCGAGTTCAACGCCAGGACCGCGCGCGGCTGGCTCGTGGTGCAACCGTGATCGGCGCCGCAATCATCGTCCTGCGCGAGGTCATCGAAGCGGCGCTGATCATCGGCATCGTGCTCGCGGCGACCCAGGGCGTACCGCGCCGCAGCCGGTTCGTCGGCAGTGGCGTTGCACTCGGCCTGCTCGGTGCGGCTCTGGTTGCTGCATTCGCCGGCACCATCGCCGGCGCGCTCGAAGGCATGGGCCAGGAAGTCTTCAATGCCGCCGTCCTGCTCACCGCGACGGTGATGCTCGGCTGGCACAACGTCTGGATGAAGCGTCACGGCGCCGGGATCGCGCGCGACATGAAAACCGTTGGCCGTGAGGTCACGAGCGGCGAGAGCTCACTCGCCGCCCTGCTCGTGGTCGTGGGCCTCGCCGTCCTGCGGGAAGGCTCCGAAGTCGTGCTCTTTCTATACGGCATCGCCGCGGGCGGCGCCGGCACGGCCCCGCTGCTGGCCGGTGGCCTGCTCGGGCTCGCGGGTGGCGTGGCCATCGGCGCCCTGCTCTATTTCGGCTTGCTCACGATTCCGACCCGTCACCTGTTTGCGGTGACCGGCGGACTGTTGCTGCTGCTGGCCGCCGGCATGGCTGCGCAGGCTGCAGGTTTCCTGGTTCAGGCCGGCAAGCTCCCGGCGCTGGCCGAACCGCTCTGGGACACGTCGGCCTGGCTGCCGGAGAGCGGCATCGTTGGCCAGGTGCTGCATGCGTTGATGGGGTATGTCGAGCGCCCGAGCGGAATGCAGATCGTGTTTTTCCTTGCCAGCGGCGTGGGCATTGGAATCCTGATGAGTCGCTTCGATCGCACGCCGGCGCGCCTTGCGTCCGCCACAGCCGCCGTGGTCGCGACACTCTGCGTCCCCGCCCTGCTGTTGTCGCTCGCACCAGCCACGGCACGGGCCGCGCACACGGTCTACTCGCCCGTGGTCGAAGAGGGCGAGGTGGCCATCGAGATGCGTGGTCATTACGACCTCGACTCGCGCGACCAGGTGGACGGGGCACAGCAGTACAAGATCGACCTGGAGTACACGCCGACCTGGTTCTGGCGCACGGAATTGCTCGGTAAGTGGGAGAAGGAGCCCGGCGCATCGATCGAGGCGACCGAGGTGGCGTGGGAAAACATCCTGCAGTTCGCACCACAGGGCAAGTACTGGGCCGACTTCGGCATGCTGGTCGAGTACGTCCACTCACTCGAGGACGGCGGCAATGACGGCCTGGAACTCGGACTGCTCGGCGAAAAGCAGTTCGCCAGCACGGTGCTGACCGTCAACCTGCTGGCCGAGCGCGGGTTTGCGAGCGGAGCCGAGACGGAGATGGAATACGCGGCACGTTACCGCTGGCGCGTCGCGGAGGCCTTCGAGCCGGGCATCGAGCTCTACGGTGAACTCGGCGAATGGGGTAACTCAGGCAGCCTCGACCAGCACTCGCACCAGATCGGCCCCTCGTTGCTGGGCAAAGTGCGTGCGCGCGAAAGCTCGGCGATCAAGTACGAAGCCGCGGTCCTGTTCGGTTTGACGCAGGATTCGCCGGACGCGACCGTGCGCCTCCAGCTCGAGTACGAATTCTGACCAGGCCCGGCCGCCGCGCTGCGACCGGACCGATCCGGGATCAGCGCGCGAGCGCGTGCCGAACGCGGCAGTATTTTCCATGTATTTGCACCCCGCGGATGCAGTGGGGCGCAGCCTGGCATGACCGTGGCGCGCTTCAGGTCGGACGTCGGCTGCCGGCATAGAGGTCGAACAACAGCAGCCGGCATGGAATGCTGCCATTCATCAGGTTGATCGTCCGCGACGGCTTGAGCCCGATCGCCCGGTACGGCGATGCATTGGCAGCGAGCACGGCGGCGCGCCAACCCGCGAACCGCTGCTTCAGCGTGTCGCCAAGCTCCTCGTACAACTGACGCACGTCGGCTTCGCCGCCACCGATGCGATCCCCGTACGGCAGGTTCGTCGCCAGCAGGCCGGTCGGCGCCGGCGGCATGACGTCCTGCACACGCACCACGTCGAACTGGATGAACTTCTCGACCCGTGCCTTGAGTGCGCTCTTGCGCGCCATGTCGACGTACTCCGCCCGGATGTCGGATGCCGCCACGATGCACGGCGGTGCGTCCAGCTTTTCGGCGCGGATGCTTTCCTGCACCTCGCGCCAGAGCGCGCGCTCGAAATCCGCGAGCCACTCGAAGTGGAATTCGCCTTTCTTGCGATGAATCTGCGGCGCCTTGCGCACGGCGATCATCGCCGCCTCGATGGCCAGCGTGCCGCTGCCGCACATCGGATCGAGGAACGCCACGCTGCCGTCGTAACCGGCAAGCTGCAGGATCGCGGCGGCCAGCGTTTCTTTCAGCGGCGCGGGATGCCCCTGCTCGCGATACCCGCGCTTGTGCAGCGACTTGCCCGAAGTGTCGAAGCTGAGCATGCAGCGGCCGCGTGCGACGTGCGCCACGATCACCACCTTCGGCTCCTCCGTGTCGATCGGGGGAACCTGCTCGCCCAGCCGCGCAAAGGACTCCCGCACGCCCTCCCGCACCTGCGTGATGACCTGTTTCGGCGTCAGCCCGCCGCCCTCGTCGCCCGTGCTTTCGACCATGAAGGCGTGACGGGCGTCGAACCATTCGGGCCAGTGCAGGCGACGCACCTGCGAATGCAGCATCGCCGGCGTGTGCGCGGGTACCTCGCGCAGGACACGCAGGATGCGGCTCGCTGTCCGCACGCGCAGGTGCAGCTCGTAGAACTGGCGCGGCGTCGCGGTGAACAGCACGGCACGAAACGTCGGCGCCAGCTCGGTGGCGCCCAACGCCTCCAGCTCGGCGACCAGGGCCGCCTTGGTTTCCTCGGGGCAGGTCGCAATCAGTCGCATGATTCGCCATGCGCGCCGCGCCCCTGCTGCGTCATTCTCAGTTGCTGCCGGGCACGCGCTGGAAACTCGCCGCCAGGGCGCCATCCGCACCGCGCAGTTCGAGGCGATCACCTTCCATGCGGAAGGTCGCGACTTTGCCCAGCGCATTCAGGAAAGCCTGCTCCTGCTCCATCACGCCAGCCGTCGCGCACATCATGCGAGTCGCAGCGGCGGTGCCGAACTTGAGCGTGTCGCGCGCGGACTCGTAGCTCGCCGTGTACCGATTGCAGCCCGCGGAGCCGCTGGCACGTCCATCTGCGCCGAAGGTCAGGTTCACGGCGGTGTCCGGCAACGAGACTTACGACGCCGCCCTTGCCGTTGTTGATTCCGCTCGCCGCCCATTCGGTGCCTGCCAGCTGGGTTGGCTGCGGCCCTGTAGACCGCGGTCGCCTTGCCGTCTGCGCCGAGCAATTCGAGCGTTCCGGCGCTGATCCGGTGTGAACGGGTGGCGGACAGCGCCGTGGCAATCGCGTCTGCCTGCTCCATGAGTTCGGGCGCGCAGGCCATTTGCGTGGTGGCCAGCTGGCCGAATGACAAGGCCGACCCGTCCTGTGTGTAGGCGCCGCCGAAGCGGTTGCAGCCGTCGGAGCCGCTGGCGCGACCGGCGGCGAACTGCAGCGTAGACGACGACTCGGGAACGAGGTCTTTGCCGGGCAGGTCGCTCAGCACCCAGGCACTGCCGTCGAGCCCGGGACTCGCACTGGATCCAGCTGACACGCTGCTACAGCCTGCGGCAATCAACGTGAGAAACACCGCGCCAGCCGCGCGGACCACAAAGTTCTTCATGCAGACACTCCCGGTGGATCACGTTGGTCGACCCCCGCCCCACAGTCTAGTGCATGAGGCCTGCCGGAAGGGCCCGCGATCCCCGTGAGCCTGCTCAAAGATCCCGGCGTCGTGACCCGCGCACCGCCAGCACACCATCGCCTTCGATGCCGCGTCGTGAACCCGGCGAGTCGCAACCGTCGCTCGACTTCGTGCGGAACGTCGCGCCCGCTGGTGAGACGGTTGGGCGTGCCGGTGTAATGAAACAGCCGGCCGCCGGGCTGCAGCACGCGCGCAAGCTCGTCGTAGAAGGCCTGCGAATACAGGTCTCCTGCCAGGCCGAAGCGCGGTGGATCGTGCAGGATGGCACCAAACGAACCGGCGGCCAGGCCATGGATTGCCGCACTGATGTCGCCTGCAATCACGTTCAGACCGGATCCATTCGACGGCGACCACGGATTGATGCTGCGCAACCAGAGGACGTCCGGGCTTGATCTCGTACGACGCGACCTCGCTGGCGCCACCCTCGAGGCACCAGGCCGCGAAGTAGCCGAGACCCGCGCAGGTATCGAGTACACGCTTGCCGGCGGGCTCGATCAAGGCGACCTTGCGGCGCGCGTCTTCGTACGGCGAGACCTGCCTGGTCGGCAGCATCTTCACGCCGTCGATCTCGAACGTGGGCGGGCCCCAGTCGGTCGGCACCAGCTTGAGCAGTGAGGTGCCGAAGCGCGCGACGGGCTCGAACGCCCGACCAGTCCAGTGATAGATCGTCCGCTCCTTGCAGCGATCGAGGTACGGGTAGGATCGCCCCCGCCAGCGCCATTCGTCCGCACCGAGTTCGGCCTGGGTCTGCGAGCGATCCAGGTCGAGTGAACATGCGAATGCACGTTCACCACGGCGCCGGGCGACGAGCATCCGTTCGTGCACACGAACGGTGAGCAGTGGACCCCGCGCTGGCTCGGCTTCGGCAGGTGACGACATGCCGCTACGTTACCCGACTGGTCGCCACGATGCGTCGGCAGCGATCAACGCGGCACGCGCAGCAACCGTGCCGCGCGTCGTGCACCTGCAGGCAGTCGACGTCGGCCGGCGTGGCCCGGATCGTGCCCTATTTCGGCGGCGCGAGCCTGCGAGTCACACCGATCACGCGGGATGCCAGTTGCCCCAGCGCCTGCACGCTCGAGGGCGGGTCGATCTGCGCCATCGTCACCTGGTACACGGCTTCCTTGCCCGCGGCGAGCGCAGGACTCGCGACCACCGAGCGGCCCGCCACCAGGAACGTGTCGAGATCACCGAAGGCCACGAGCAGCGGCGTGCGCGAGGGTCGATAGGGGCGCAGCGCACGACCCGCGGCGGCGCGGCGGATGTTTGCGGCCGCGCATTCGCCCATCTCGAGCGCGTGGAACGCCTGCTTCGGGACGGGCTTCGGCAACGCGGCCGCGTCGCCGATGACGAACACGTTGCGATAGCGGCGACTGCGCAGCGTCGCATCGACGGGCGCCCACTGACGCGGCTTCGGCGCGAGCTTCGCAGCATGCAGCAACGCAGGTGCGACGCCACCGCCCGTCCAGATCGTGAGATCGGAGCGCAGCCGCTCGCCGCTCTGCAGCCGGACCCCGCTCGGCGTGATCGCCGCGACGCGGCGACCCGGTGTGGATGAGGACGTCGTAGGGTTGAACAGTGCTCGCGCACGGCAGCGTCGATCCTTGCCGATGCGCCGGACATGAGTCGCGGCCCCGCCTCGACAAGGTGCAGCTTCAGGTTCGTGCGTGACGCGGTAACGTCGCAGGATTTCACCGAGCGCCTCGACGCCCGTGAAGCCTCCACCCACGATGACGATCGATCGCGGTCTGCGCCCCTTCAGCAGTGCCGCCAGCCGGCGACCGATCGCATCGCACTGCTCGACGCTCTTGAACGGCAGCGCGTGGCGCTCGACGCCGCGCACTCCGTACGTCTCGTTGATGCCGCCCACGGCGACGATGCAATAGTCGAACTCGTGGACCGCGCCTGCTGCCGTCGACAGCGTTCCGCGCTTCGCGTCGATGGCAACGACGGCGTCGCGCACGAAACGATGGCCCGCGGCGGCCACCAGCCGCCGGCGCGGCAGCCTCAGGTCGGCAGGCCGCTTGGCCCCCGACACGAGTTCGTGGATGTTCGGCAGCCATTCGAACCACGGCGACGGGTCGAACACGGTCACGTCGAACCCGGGACCGAGTCCCTGGGCCGCCCGCAATCCCGCGAAATTCGCGCCGACGATGGCCACGCGCGGACGCGCAGGAAGCGGGCTTCGGCGACGGCGTGTAGTCATGGGGCGTTCGCGGGCAGCAGCTGGGAGCACCAGTGTAGACTCGATTTCGGTTGCCAGTGGAGCTCGCCGTGAACCCGATCAAATCGTTCCTGAAGTCGACCCTCGTGGGCGGCGTGATGTTCCTGGTGCCCGTCGTGCTCGTCGTAATCGTGCTGAAGCACGCGCTGCAGCTCGCCGGACAGATTGCGCAGCCGCTCGCTGAGATGCTGCCCATCCGCCAGGTGGGGGGCGTTGCCGTCGCGACGATCATCGCGGTCGCGATGCTGCTCCTGATCGCCTTCCTTGCAGGTCTGCTGTCCCGCACGGGTCCCGGGCGGCGCGTCACGCACTGGTTCGAAGAGTCGATCCTGGGCGGCATGCCGCAATACCGCATGGTCAAGTCGCTGGCCGAAGGCCTGACGCAGATCGAGAGCGGCGAAGGCATGCAGCCGGTGCTGATGCGCGGCGACGAAGGCTGGATGCTCGGCTACCAGATCGAGGAACTGCCGAACGGCTGGCGCGTCGTCTTCCTGCCGGCGTCGCCGACGCCGATGTCGGGCAACGTGATGTACGTCGAAGCGTCGCGCGTCAGGCCGCTCGACATGACCATGCACGAAGCCATGGTGCTGGTGAAGCGGCTCGGCATCGGTTCAACCGCAGCGCTGAACGGCGTGCAGCTTGAGCGCGACCGGCGCGACCTGATCAGGGCGACTGCTCGCCGAGCGCCTGCGCAGACCAATACGCGCACCTGCGGATCTGCGGGTAGGCGGCCACGAGTTTGCGCGCCGTCGCCTGCGCGTCCTGACGCCTCCCCGACTCGAGCTGGAACGAGGTCAGCGCCATCAGCATTTCGCGATCGTAGGGCCAGCGCCGGACGGCTTCCTGCAGCCGACGGATTGATTCGTCGACCTGGCCCGTCGAGTGCAACGCGACCGAATACACGTACGCGTAGCGCGCGGTGGCGGGATCGAGTTCCACGGCGCGCCGCAGCGACGCCATCGCAAGTTCCGGCTGCTGCAATCGGATCTGCGCGAGCCCGAGCGCGTGGTGCAGCGTGGCGCTCAGCGGTGCTCGCAACAGACCCTGCTGCAGCATGTCGGCCGACTCCCGGTCGCGGCCTTGCGCACGCAGCACATCCGCCGCATTGACGTAGGCCGGCACGAATTCCGGATCGAGCCGGATGGCAGCGGCGAACTGGGCCTGGGCTGCGTCCGCCTGGCCCAGCGCCGCGTCGAAACCGCCGAGCGCAACGCGGGACTCGGGCCGATCTGCGTTGTACCCCAGGGTGGCGACGTACTCCTGCGACGCCGCCTCCCAGCGCGGCAGCAGTTCCTGCGGCAGGCGGTCCTGGCCGCCAGCGAGCGAGCGGGCCGCCTCGATGCGAACGGCACGGGTGGCATCACCGAGCAGCGGTCCGAGGACCACTGCACGCGTCTCGGCGGGCATGACATCCGCCAGCTCGACCGTCGCCAGCCGCACCAGTACATCCGCCGCATTGACGTAGGCGGGCACGAATTCCGGATCGAGCTGGATGGCCGCGGCGAATTCGGTCCTGAGCTGCGTCAGCCTGCCCCAACGCCGCCCTGAAGCCACCGAGCGCGACGCGGGACTCGGGCCGATCCGCATTGTACCGCAGCGTGGCAACGTACTCCTGCGACGCCGCTTCCCAGCGCGGCAGCAGTTCCTGCGGCAGCTGGTCATGGCCACCCGCGAGCGAACGCGCCGCCTCGACGCGCACGGCACGCGTCGCATCACTGAGCAACGGACCGAGGACGTCCGCACGGGTCTCGGCGGCATCACGTCGGCCAGCTGCACCGTCGCCAGCCGCACCAATGGGCTTGCGTCGCGGGACATGGTCTGCGCGAAGTCGCGCGTGAACTGCCCGCTGCCCGCCAACCGCGCCAGCGCTGAGGCACGCACGATGGCGGGCTGTGCCGTATCCGCGGCGACCGCGGCGAGCTTGTCCAGCGCGGACGGCTCGCCGCCTTCGGCCGAGTAAAACACCGAGGCGAAAGTCTGGTAACCCGCGGCGTCACGACCGAGCCAGTCGTGCACCGCTTTGGCAGCCCATTTCGCATCGCGGTCGGTATGGCACGAGTTGCATGCGTTCGGCACGCCGAACGTCACGCTTTCGTCCGGTCGCGGAACACGCAGGCTGTGATCGCGCCGCGGGTCGACGACCATGTACGTGTTCTGCGGCATGTGGCAGTTGGCACACTGGGCCCCGGCGGTGCCAGGCTCGTGACGGTGATGCGCGACCACGTCGTACTTCGATGGTTCGTGGCACTGCGCGCAGACCGCGTTTCCGGGGGCGCGCAGCTTCTGCGTGTGCGGATCGTGGCAGTCGCTGCAGGTCACGCCGGCGGCGTGCATGCGGCTCTGCAGCCACGAGCCCCAGATGAAGACCTCGTCCTGCTGCTGGCCGTCGACGTGGTACAGCGTGGGCGTCAGCAGTGAAGGCAGGTAGTGATCGAGGAACGGGCGACCCGGCTGATAGTCCTCCGGCGATCTGCGCGCGACGCGCATGGCATTGCGCACAGACCTCGATCTCGCGTTCGGTCTGGCGCGGCTTGCTGCGCATTGGCTTGCCCGCCTCGTTGCGGACCCACGACACGCCGCGCCGCTCGTCGAGCTGTACCGTGAGTCCCTTGCCCGGCTCATCGCCCTTGCGCTCGGCCCACTGCACGTGCGCCGACCCGGGCCCGTGACAGGCTTCGCAGCCCACCGAGATTTCAGCGTACGTCGTCTTGAACGAATCACTGGCCGCGTCGTAGCCCTTGCTCACCCTGGTCGAGTGGCAGTCCGCGCACATGAAGTTCCAGTTCTGGGCCCGACGCGTCCAGTGGAGTTCGTCCGCGTGGTCGATCTTCTCGTCGGGGTACTGGCGGAACCAGCGCTGGCCGCCTTGTTCGCGCGGTCGCGCATCCCAGGTCACGGAGGCAGCCTGCAGGCGTCCGCCGGGCAATTCGACCAGGTACTGCTGCAGCGGCGCAACGCCGAACGTGTACTTGACCTCGAAGTCCGCGAGTTCGCCATCGGGCCCGTCGGTGCGGATGAAGTACTTGCCGTCGCGCCTGAAGAACCCCGACTTCACGCCCTGGAAGCTGTAGCTCGCGTCGTTGAAATTGCCGAGCACCGTCTGTTCGGTGGCGTGCTGCATGGCGACGGCGTGCTGCGACGCCTGCCAGGCTTGCGATTCTGCCGCGTGACATCCTGCGCAGGACTGCGAGCCGACGTATGCAGCGGCGGCGGCGATTGCCTCGCTTCCCGATGTCGGACGCGGGACTGCCCGGCTGGCGCCCGGCGAGGAAATACCAGGTCGCCACGGCCAGCACCACAATGCCCGCGAGCGCGCCGACCCGCAACGCAGTTGCGCGGCTCGACCCGTCTGCAGTGACGGCAGGCTCAGGGGCGCGACTGGCTTTTGTCGTCTGCTGCGCGCGGGCTTGCTTGCGGGGCACGAATCACGACTCTCTGCTGGCGAGCCGCAGCGCGGCTCAGGGTGATGACGGTGCCGCGACGACCGCCTTGGTCCCCGGCATGATTTCGAAATACTGATCGAAATCAGCGAGACACGCCATCAGTTGCTGCAGCACCTGCGGATTTCCCTGCAGGGTTGCCCGTCCGGCCGCCGCCTGCGTGGCGAACGTCGCCTTGCGCATCATGATCGGCTCGAGGTCAGCCCGGTTGATCGTGATGGTGAGGTCCGCGTCCTTCGCCTGGTACCCCGTGATGTTGGTCAGCGTCGAATGACTGAGCTCGAGCACGTGCTGCTCGCCGTTGTCCGGCGTTACCAGGTTGATCTTGAACGCGAGCCCGTCGGCCTTGTGGCTGTCGAGCAGGATGCCGAGGTAGTCGAGCCACAGTTCCGTCGACATGGCACGCACCGTGTCCGGCGACGCCGAACGCGGCATCAGGCCACTGGGAATGCCCGAGCGCAGTTCGAGTGCGGCCGCCAGAAAGCTGTTGCGCAGGCTCGAGCTTTCCTTCTGGTAGCCCATCTGTTCGAAGGCATCGGCGAGCAGGTTCTTGGCGGCCTGGTTCGCCGGCTGCGCGTACACCAGCTTGTTCAGCAGCTCGATGGCGAGGCGGTAGTCACCCGCATCATAGAGCTCGCGTGACCTCGCGATAATCTTGTCGGAGCCGCCCATCATCTCGACGTACAGCGGCGCGGAATCGCGCGGCGAGGCAGGCACCAGCGTGGCCGGGTTGCCGTCCCAGTAGCCGAGGTAGCGATTGATGACCGCGCGGCTGTTGTGCTCTTCCGACCCGTGGTAGCTGTGCGCCGCCCACTCGTTCTGCAGGCTCTGCGGCAAGTGGTAGACGTTCTGGATCTCGTTGATCGTCACGCCCTGGTTCGCGGCGTGCAGCACGTCGTTGTTCAGGTTCGCGTACACGTCGCGCTGCGTGCGCATCACTTCCTGGATGCGCGCGTTGCCCCAGCGGGGCCAGGTGTGCGCCGCGAACATTACGTCGGCCTGCGAGCCGTACAGGTAGAGCGCCTCGTTGATGTGCTTCGACCAGAGCAGCGCGTCGCGGACGAGCGCGCCGCGCAGCGTGTAGATGTTGTGGATCGTGGCCGTGATGTTCTCGGCCGCCCAGAACGCCTTGTACTGCGGAAACCAGGTGTTCATCTCTGCCGGCGCCTCGGTGCCGGGCGTGTTCTGGAACACCATGGTCACGCCGTCGACGACGATTTCCTCGATGTCCTTGCTACGAGCCGCGTCGGCGCGATCAGGCCCGTCGTGCCGGTGGAGGCCCGCTTGCCAATCGCCTGGTCGACGTGACCGAACGGGCTCTTTGGCAGCAGCAAGCCGTACTGGTACATCGCGCGCCGGATCATCGCGTTGCCGGCGTAGACGTTCTCCGAGATGGCGGCTTCCATGAAGCCGGCGGGTGCGATGACCTGCACCTTGCCCGACTTCACGTCGGCGTCGTCGATGACGCCGCGCACGCCGCCGAAATGGTCGATGTGCGAGTGCGAATAGACGACGGCGACGACCGGGCGCGCGCCGAGCTTCTCGTTGGCAAACGCGAGCGCCGCGGCTGCCGTTTCCTGCGAGACCAGCGGGTCGAAGACGATCCAGCCGGTGTCGCCCTTCACGAAGCTGATGTTGGAAAGGTCGAAGCCGCGCACCTGCCAGATGTGACCGGGTACGACCTCGTACAGGCCGTACTGCGCGTTCAGGATGGCCTGCCGCTGCAGCGACGGATGGATGCTGTCGAAGTCCTGCTCGACTGCAGGAAAGGCGTAGTCGCCGAACTTCCAGACTGACGCACCTTCCGCCGTCTTGATTTCGGTGAATGCGGGCGCGGCGACGAACCCTCGCTTCGATTCCTCGAAGTCGCGCTGGTCCTCGAACGGCAATGTCGCCCGCGCGTGCTGCTGCAGCGTCACGGTTGCCTGCGACGGCGGTTGTCCCAGCGGATGAAAATGAGCGGCTCGTGCAGGGTTGCTCACCGGCTTGGTGTCACGCGCTCCAGCACTCAGCGGCACGCACCCGCCGAGAACCGCCAGCACCAGCAAGGTCTTCAGGAAACCGGACGTCGCCATGCCACTCTCCGCTACATCTTACTCTGCACGCGAATCGCCGCGCGGCATCCGCTCAGAGCGTCAATAGATCCACTGCAGGCGCGTCAGCAAGGTCTTGGTATTGCCGGTGATGCCGAAACGGTCGAGGTCGATGTTGCCGTAGCCGAGACTCGCCTTCCAACGGTTGTTGGCGCACCAGTTCCGCCGGTCCACCAGCCGTCCATCGCGCCGCCGCGCACGCTGCCATCGTCGAGGTCGACGTCGCCGTAGCGGCGACGAGTTCGACCGCGCCCAGCGGCCCTGCGGCAGGATGCGCCGCGCGTAGGCAGCCTTGCGGTCATACGGCCGGTGCTCGCCGGTCAGCACCCAGCTGCCGGTCACGTACCAGCCATCGAGCGTGGGATCGCCGTCGTCGCGCGTGCTCAAGTCCGCGCGCACGTACTCGCCAGCACAGAGTAGGCGCCGCGGCTCCAGAGCGCCTCCAGGGCCGTGTGCCAGGCATGGTCGCCGGCCACCTTGCCGGTGTCGACGTAATCGGCCGCCACGTTGGACGCCGGCTTGCCCTTGTAACGCAACTGGTCGTTGACGGCGCCGTAGTAGCGAGTGCTGACCGCGACGTGCAGGTAATTGGCACCGTCGTCGACCAGACCGGCAGCGCGGTGAAGCGCGCCGCAAAGTCATTGCCCGAGTGGACCAGTCCTCACCCGTGGTCCACCAGTCGTTGTACCAGCCGACCGCCCAGGTGGCGCGCTGGTCCAGCACGGTGTTGCCCAGCGTCGCGCCCACGTTGCGCGAACGGAAAAACGGGCTCAGCAGACGCTCGTTGTGCGGCAGGTTGGCGGCATCACCGGCCATCTCGTACGCGAAGGGCTCCTTGATTTTGCCGAGCGTGAGGGTGCCGAGCTGTGGCCCGAGCACGGTCGAGACGCGCACATCCGTCGTATTCCAGTCGTCGGCCGAGGTCTGGTCGAAGCCCTTGTACTCATAGCTGATCATGTAGTTCCAGGTACGAAACAGCTCGAAATACCCACGGGCCGACAATCGCAGCGAGCGCGCTTCGAGTTCGTCCTTCTGGTTGCCGACCTGGTCCTTGCTGCGCGCATCCTGGTCGAAGCTCGTGTAATCCATCGGCATCACGACGATGCCGAACTTCACGGAGAATCGATCGTGCCTGTCTTCGTATTGCGCGGCTTCGAGCGTCTTGTCCGGAACGACGCTCGACATCGCGAAGTGGCCGTCATCCCTGACGAGATGCTCGGACTCCGGCGTGACGTCGGATTCGACCGACTGGGCGAACGCCGTGCCAGCCCAGCAGCAGAGCATAGTCGCCGCGACCAGGGCCTGCCTCATCGGCATCCTCCGGCCATTGTTCTGAATATTCCGACTCGCCCCCAGACGAAACGACCCCACGGTGCCCCGCTCGGGAAACCGCCCGCGCGGGGTGGGAACGCAGGAGGCTCTTTCCCGCAGGCCGTGGGCTCTCTAGCGCAGCGGCGGACGGCTTACGGCGTCCAGCAGGCGGTGACCGCTTCCATTGGCTGTATCGTTCTCTGGACTCTAATCTCCGCGCGGCACGCAATCATCGCGTCCGGAGGAAAACCCGGCAGCCCGTCACGGGCCGCCGGATATTGCTGCGGCGAACGAGGGCAAGCCCCTCATCAATTCGCCTTGCCGGTCTCCGAGAGCTTGTCCATGGCATCGGCCAGGTTGAAGCTGCCGGGCTTCTGGCGTGGCGGGAACTCCTTGAAGCTATCGAGCCATTTCTTCACGTACACCTGGGCGGGCGCCAGCAGGAATACGCGCTCGAACCGCCATGTCTTGTAGCCGATACCGTCGTGGTCGGCGCGCTCGAACGGATCGGCGCGCAGGTCGAACAGTTTCGGCGTGCGCAGCGTGACGAGGGGCTCTTCCCAGACTTCAAAGCTCTCGGCCCGCTGCTCCATGAACACAAGCTTCCAGCGGTCATAGCGCAGGCCGGCGACGTTGCCGTCGTCCGTCCAGTACAGGAACTCGTGGCGCGGCCATTCAGCCTGGCCCTGGAACGCCGGCATCATGTTGTAGCCGTCGAGGTGGACCTTGAAATCGACGCCACCGAGCTTCTGGCCCTTGACCAAGTTGTCCTTGAGGCTGGGCTCGCCCACGGCCGCCATCAGCGTCGGCACCCAGTCCTCGTGCGAGATGATGTTGTTGATCTCGGTGCCCGGCGCGATCACGCCCGGCCAGCGCACGACCAGCGGGACGCGGTAGCCGCCTTCCCAGTTGGTGTTCTTCTCGCCGCGGAACGGCGTGGTGCCACCGTCCGGCCAGCTCATCACCTCGGCGCCGTTGTCCGAACTCCAGATGACGATCGTGTCCTTCGCGACACCCAGATCATCCAGCAGCTTCAGCATCTGGCCGACATGGTCGTCGTGCTCCGTCATGCCGTCGGCATAGATGCCGAGTCCGGTCTTGTCCTTTGACTCGGGCCGCAGGTGCGTCCAGACGTGCATGCGGCTCGTGTTGAACCACACGAACCACGGCGTCTTCGACGCGTTCTGGCGCTTGATGAAGTCCTGGGCGGCGTCGGCCACCTCGTAATCGATGGTCTCCATCCGCTTCTTCGTGAGCGGGCCCGTGTCCACGCAGTCCTGCTTGCCCAGGGGCCGAAGCGCGGGTCGTCCGGCAGCGAGCTCTTCGCACTGGTCGCCTTGCACTTGAACACGCCGCGCGGGCCGAAATTCTTCTTGAACTCGGGGTTCTTCGGGTAGTCGACGTTCTCAGGCTCTTCCTCGGCGTTCAGGTGATAGAAGTTGCCGAAGAACTCGTCGAATCCGTGCACGGTCGGGATGAACTCGTTGCGGTCACCGAGGTGGTTCTTGCCGAACTGGCCGGTGGCATAGCCCTTGGCCTTCAGCATGTCGGCCAGCGTCGGATCCTTGGCCGAGAGACCTTCGGGCGCACCAGGCAGGCCCACCTTGGTCAGACCGGTGCGGATCGGCGACTGGCCGGGATGAACGCGGCCCGTCCTGCGGTGCAGCTCTGCTGCGCGTACGCATCCGTGAAGATCGCGCCTTCGCTCGCGATGCGATCGATGCTCGGCGTGCGATACCCCATCATGCCGCGGTTGTAGGCGCTGACGTTCCAGCAGCCGACGTTGTCACCGAAGATCACGAGAATGTTGGGCTTCTGTGTCTGCGCGTGAGCGGTGCCGCCCAGTACGCCGAGCACCGCGACCAGTGCGGCACCGAATAGTCCTGCGAAATTCTTTTGCATGTTGATCTGGCTCCTACCCTGCCTGACGGAATCTGCTGTTGGTGCCGGGTATAGCTTCCCGGGGACTCGTCGAGGAATCCGAGGCATACGTTGGCTTGGACGAGCCCATGCGTCCAATGCATGTTTTGGATCGAAGGTATACCCTCACGCATGGCCCTTGAACTCCAGCAATTGCGCCAGGTCGTCGCGCTGGCCGAGCATCGAAGCTTCATGCGTGCGTCGGCCGCGCTGCACATCAGCCAGCCCGCGCTCTCACGCAGCATCCAGAACCTGGAGCGCGGTTTCGGCAGCGCCCTGTTCCTGCGCTCGGCCGCCGGCGTCGTACCCACCGATCTCGGCCGGATTTACATCGAGCGCGCGCGCGACCTGCTGCTCATGGCGGACGAACTGGAGGGTGAGGCGGTCGGTCACGCTGCCCTGCGTACCGGCCGGGTCGACGTAGGAGGGGGACCCTACCCAGCGGACTCGTTCCTTGGCCCCGCGGCGGCACGGTTCGTCGAGCAATACCCGCGTGTGTGCGTGCAGCTGCATTCCGGCAACTGGGACGACCTTACACAGCGCTTGCGCAGCCGCACGCTGGATTTCTTCGTCGCCGAGACCAGCCTGCTGACACGCGAGTCGGACCTCGACGTGGTGCCCATGGCGGTCGCGCACCGGCTGTATTTCATCGCGCGCGCCAGGCACCCCCTCGTGCTGGGCGGTGGCCAGGTCCGTGCCGCTGACGTCTTCGCCTGGCCCTTCGCCACGCCCTCGCGCATTCCCCCGCGCGTGCTCGATCCGTTCCTCGCGGCGCATCGCGAAAGCACTGCGCGAACCAGTTCGCCGCGAGCGTTCCCAGCCATCGAATGCAACGGGTTGGCGCCATTGAAGCGCATCATTGCCTGCTCGGACGTCGTGACGGCGTCGATACTCACCTGCATTGCGACGGAGCTGGAGAGCGGCCAGTTCGTGTTGCTCGGCACGGAGCCATGGATGCATCTGCATTACGGTGTGGTGAGCCTGCGGGGCCGGCGATGGACACAGGCTGCGGAAAAGCTGCGGGAATTCGTGCTCGAGGCGGAGCGGGAGGCGACGCAGCTCGAGCGCAGGTTGCTGAAGCACATGCCCCGGAGAGCCGCTCGAGGAGCAAGCGCACGAGGCAGTCCACTCCTCCTGGAAGGAAGGCGGAGGCGACCCGGATCCGAAAAGGCCGGACCAGGTCGATGCCCGGAACATTCATGACCCACCCGAAACCCAATGCCCGTGGTCTCTTGAGCCTGATGTTGCTGCTTGCCGGCTGCTCGCCGTCGCTGGTCGTGCCGGAATCGAACGGCGGGCCGATCGGCAGCCAGGTAACGGGTACCGTGGCGTACCGTGAGCGCATTGCCCTGCCACCGACGGCGGTGGTCACGATCAGGCTCGTGGATGTTTCACGGGTTGACGCGCCCTCGGTGCTGATCGCCGAACAGGTCATCCGCACGGAAGGGCGACAGGTCCCCTTCGAATTTGCGCTGCCGTACGACGCGTCGCGCATCCTGGCCTCGAATACCTACGCCGTGCAGGTGCGGATCGAGGGTGACGGCAAGCTGTTGTTCATCAGTGACACGATGTACCCCGTGATCACACGGAGTGCGCCGACTCGCGTGGACATCGTGGTGATACGGGTCTGACGCAGCGCAATCGACGTTCGGCGCTCGTTGGCACTGATTGTCAACCGTAGTGGGCCAATGCCGCATGAGCGACAACCTCGCCCCATTCCTGCACGAAGTGTCCGGCCTCGGCGACTTCCAGCGGCGGGGGGCAGTTCCGGATGACCTTGTGCAGCGCATGCATTGCGGGCGGTGGAATCACGCTGTCCTGCATGCCGATGGCCATGAACGCCCGACCCTGCCACTCGTCGCGCCACCAGCGTGCTGCGGCACGCGAGGCTTCCGCACCGTCTGCGTCCGGATGATCGCACACGAGATTCGGAAAACGGCGGGCACCTGCCTTGAAACGCTGGTCCGGAAACGGTGCGTCGTATCCTGCCGCCTCGTCGTCGGTGAGTTGCCGGCAGCTGCGCTTCATCAGTGCGCCCACGCGCAGGTCCGGGTTCGCGTTGACCCAGGCGCGCCAGGCGTAGAAGCCTTCACCGAGTGACTGCTTGCCGGTCGCCAGCACCGTGTTCATGACCAGCAGACGAGTGAAGCGCTGCGGGTCGTCCATCGGCAGCGTCAGGCCGAGGATGCCGCCCCAGTCCTGGCAGACGAGGGTGAGGTTGCGCAGGTCGAGCGCTCGCAGGAAGGCCTGCAGCGAATCGCGGTGCCGCGTAAACGTGTACCAGTCGTCGTCGACTGGTTTGTCCGAGCGCCCGAAGCCGAACATGTCTGGCGCGATTACGCGTGCGCCAGATTCGACGAAGACGGGAAGCATGCGTCGATAGAGGTAACTCCAGGTGGGTTGCCCGTGCAGGCACAGGAACACCTGCGCGGCATCACGCGGACCTTCGTCGACGTAATGCATGCGCAGGCCTTCGAAGCCCGGCAGGTTCCCGGCATAGTGCGGAGCGAAGGGGTAACCCGGCAACGCATCGAAGCGATCGTCCGGCGTGCGCAGGAATTCCGGTGTCGAAGCTGTCATCGTCATGTCCCGTTGATTCAGTTGGCGGCCAGCCGCGCGGGCGATAACGCCTGCTCGCTGACGCCCTGGCCTTTGATGTCGGCAGGTAACGGCTCACCGGCGACCAGTGCAGCGGCGGCGCGGGCCAGGGCCGGGGCCATCTGGATGCCGTACCCACCCTGGCCTGCGAGCCAGAAAAATCCCGACGCCTGCGTATCGTAGCCCGCGACGGGAGAACGATCTGCAACGAAGCTGCGCAATCCGGCCCAGCTGTGCCCTACCCGGTCGACTCGCATGCGGGTCGCGTTCTCGAACCGATCCACCGCGATGGCGACGTCGATGTCGTCGGGATATGCGTCGCAGGGAGGCATCGGGTCCTCGTTGGCTGGCGACAGCAGTAGCTTGCCGGCGTCCGGTTTGAAATAGAACTCTTCTTCGACGTCGATAACCATCGGCCACCGCGCGATGTCGTACCCCGCCGGAGCGGGCAGCAGGACGGCGGTCCGGCGCAGCGGCTGCAGCCCGATCGGCCGCACTCCCGCCTGCTGCGCCACCTCGTCGGCCCACGCGCCGGTCGCGTTCACAAGCACCGGCGCAGCAAACGTCCCGACTCGCGTGTGAACCCGCCACACGCCGCCGACTCGCTCGCTCCGGGTATCGCCGGTGCCCGTCACCAGCTGCATGCCCGCGTGCCGGCCCCGCTTCAGGTAGCCGAGGTGGAGCGCCGCTACGTCCATGTCATGACCGGATTCGTCGAGCAGGCCACCCGCAACCCAGTCTTCGCTGAGCAGTGGACATTGTGCACGCACTTCCGCCACATCGAGCGATCGATAGCCGCTCGCGGCCGGGCCGGTTTCGATCATCGCTTCGAGCGCAAAGAGCCGCGGCGCATCCGCAACGAACATGGCGCCGCGCGGACTCAGCAGCCGCGCATCGGCAAAGCCGGACGGGGGATGCTCGAGGAATTCACGGCTGGCTCGCGTCAGCGCGCGAACCGTCGAGTTGCCATAGGTCTGGAAGAACATCGCCACCGACCGCCCGGTGGCATGCAATCCGGGCTGCTCTTCCATTTCCAGCAGGATGACGCGACGGACTGGGGCCAGTTCGGCGGCGACGAAGCGCCGGCCATGCCTGCGCCCAGCACGATGACGTCTGCGTTTTTCAAGGAAGCACGGTGGGCAATCCCAGCGGAAACAGGCGACAACGATACTTAAGTCGTCGCTTGGCCGCCAACCGTCGTCTTGACCGGCTGCTGTGGGCAATGCGTCAAGGCAATGAACCAGCCGTCTCACGCTAGAACCCGGCGACACGCTCGAACACCCAATAGCTGGCCAGGCCGCCGATCGCATAGGGCGAGACGCGCCAGAGCCACGACGGGCTGCGCAACCGCAGCGAAGCAGCGGCTCGTGTTCCGACGGCAATCAACACGAGCGCGGCGGTGATGAAGATCAACTGCCCGATCTCCACCCCGACGTTGAAGAACAGCAGTGCCAGCGGAATCGAGTTCTGCGGCAAGCCGACCTCGGCGAGCGCGCTGGCAAATCCCAGCCCGTGCAGCAACCCGAAGATGAACGACACGATCCAGGGATAGCGCTGCGTCAGCCCCGGGCGGCCCTGCCGACCATGCACGATTTCGGCTGCAACGAAGACGATGCTGAGTGCGATCAGCGCTTCGACCGGCGGCCCCGGAACGTGCAGCACGCCGAGCGATGCCAGCACGAGAGTGATGCTGTGCGCAATCGTGAATGCCGTGATGGTGGCGATCAATCGGCGCGTACCGTCGACGATCAGCAGCAGCGCAAGCACGAACAGCAGGTGATCGAAGCCGAGCAGGATGTGCCCGATGCCGAGCACGGTGTAGGTCTTGACCACCTCGAGGCGCCCGGGACTCGACGTCACCGTAAAACGCGGATCGACCGGCAGTACGCGACCGAGTTGCTCAGTTCCGTCGGCACGCTCCACGCGCACCAGCAGGTCCACGCGGCTGCCGGGTAGCTGCGGAAATTCGATCGCCTTGCCGGCCATGCCCCCGTCGACGTGGATGCGCCAGCGCAACACGGCGGCACTGCTCGCATAGCTGCTGCTGCGTACCGTCAGCTCCTGGGTGCCCTCGGGAAAGACCGGCTGCAACCGCAAGGTCGTGTTCGCGTCGAGTGCCGGGACCCGCCAGAGGACGTCGTACGTCGTGGCATCGAGCTGTTTGAGCTGGAGATACGCCGGGCGAAATTCGTCGGCCATGGCAGGCGCCACGAACGCGACGAACAGCGCGAGCACGCATGCCAGCCGATGCAGACGGGCGATCAAGGTGACGCCACCGGCGGCAGGACGGCCAGGATCTCGACGTCGTATTGCTCTCGCAGCTTCGCGAGAGCATCTGCATGCGCCTGCTTGCGCCGCTCGTTTTCCCATTCGCGGGCGACGACTTCGCGCACGTCGGCGAGCGTGGGCAACTGCGCTGGTTCGATGGCGCTGACGCGGACGAGATGCGTGCCGAAGCCGGATGCGACGGGTCCGGACCACTCACCCACCGGAGCCGTTGCGAGCTGCTCGGCGAACTTCTCGCCAAAGTCGCGCGCGACGAGATCGAGTGGCATGGCGTCCTGGCGCGCGGGCAGCAGGGTCGCCTGGCCGAGCGTAGCGGGATCGGCGCCACGCGCCAGGGCAGCACGTGCCTGCTCGAGCCGCTGCGGCGTGACTGCGTCCGAGCCGAAGTAGATCTGATCGAAGCTCACGACCGCGGGCTTGCGGAAGGTTGCGGGGTTCGCATCGAGGTAGGCCTGCAGGTCTGCGTCGGTCGCGGGATTCTGCGCGACGGACTCCTCGAACAGCACGTCGAGCTTCTGGCGGACGCGGCGCTTGATCACTGCATCGTCACGGTCGAGGCCGAGCGCAACGCCTTCGCGGTACAGGATCTCGTCGCGAACGTATGAATCGACCAGTCCGTTCAGCTCGACCGGGCCCGGCGGCCGGTTCCAGGTACCCTGGAACTGGGTGGCCAGCAGGTCGACATCAGCCTGGGTCACGACGATGCGGCGCTTGCCGTCGTCGTCCGGCGCGACGCGCCAGTAGTAAGCGAACAGAGCCAGGCCGAGCAACAGGAAGTGCAGCAGCGGCTCGCGGAGAATGCGGCGGAATTGCAACGATGCTCCCCAATGCGCGGACGGTTCAGGGTGCAAGCCCGGGGAACGGTCACCAGACCTGGCGGTCGCGAAGTCTACCGAAGTGCGCTGACCGCGCGACAGCCAGATGCTCATGGTTTCCGGCGCGGGCGGCCCCGGGACGGGCGTTCGGCGGTAAGATTGGCACCTGCCTCGAACAATACGGAGATGCACGATGATCCGAACTCATTGGCTCGCGGCTGCCCTGACGGGTTGCCTCGTCACGTTTGGCGTTGTCGCCGGCGCGGCGGATGCGCCGGACAACTGGGACGGTCTCGTCCAGATCAAGCCGAAGCGGATGGACATGGTCTACGTTCTGCCCGGCGCAGACTTCCGCCCCTACACCAAGGTGATGCTGGACAAGACCGAAGTCGCCTTCCGCAAGGACTGGCAGAAGAACATGAACGACACCCGCTGGGTGTCGCGCAAGATCGACGACGACCAGGCGGCGAAGATCATGGCTGCCGCCTCCTCCAACTTCAGCGACGTCTGGACGAAGGCGCTGAACAAGGCCGGTTACCAGGTCGTCACTGCGCCTGGTCCCGACGTGCTGCGCTTGTCGACCGCGATTTCCAACCTCTACATCAACGCACCGGACACGATGGAGGCGGGTCGGGTGAGTTCGTATACCACCGAAGCCGGCGAAGCGACGCTGATCCTGGAAGCACGCGATTCACGGACGAACGCCTTGCTCGGGCGCGTCGTCGATCGCCGTGAATCGCGTTCGTCGGTTGCCATGCAGCCGGCGAACCGCGTCACCAACCAGGCGGACTTCCGCGCGCTGTTCTCGCAGTGGGCCTCGATCGCGGGCAAGGGTCTCGACGAACTCAAGGCAGTCTCACCCGTGCCGGAAACCCTGGCCCCCGGCCAGAAGCTCAAGTAAGCGTGCGACCGCACAGGGCCTGCGGGCAAATCACCGCGTGACCGTCTTCGAGTTCCTGCTGGCCCTGTACGCGATCGTCGCGGGCCTCGGCGTTTCACTGCTCGTGACCAGCGTCGGCCAGATGATAGAGGCGCGCGATCGCGTGCGCCTCTACTGGGTGCACAGCTGTTGGATTGCACTGACCTTCGTCGGCCACGTCGTCAGCTGGTTCATGATCTGGCGCTTCCACGAACATGCGCCCTGGACCGTGCTGCAGGCGTTGCTGCTGCTTAGCGTGCCGATCCTGTTGTACCTGATAAGTCACCTGGCCGTGCCGGATCTCGAGGACGATCGCATCCACGACATGCGCGACTATTACTTTCGCCATGCACGCTGGACGCAGGGCCTGCTGCTCGGCGTCGTCGTCGCGGGTGCGTTGTCGCACTTCTTCATCGAAAACAACTACGACCTGTCCGGGGCGCGTGGCCTGCGCGCATCGATCGCCCTGATCCTGCTGCCCGGGATCGTGAGCCTCAATCCGCGCGTGCACGCGGCACAGGCCGTGCTGTTGTGCGTCGCAATCGCAATTGCTGCGTCCTACCTGTCGCGGCCAATCGGCTGAACCGACCGCTGCTCAGACGGGTCTTGCTCCAGAACCCCGCCCGCCCCGCAGCTCGTATTCCTGCGTGCCGCGGTGATAGATGTGATCCGTGTCGAGCGCGGCTGTCTTCGCGTACTGGAACGCAGGTGCGAGCGATTCATAGATTGGCTCGAATCCGCGCTGCTCCGTCAGGTGGAACAGCTCGCGGAACGACTCGATCACGAAGTACGTCGCCTGCAGATCTGAGATCGTGTAGTCGGTGCGCATGACGCGATCGACATTGAGGTGGATGCGATTCGGCGACTGCCCTTCGACCGAGAACACCGTTTCCGTCGGGCCCGAGAGAATCCCCGCACCGTAGATGCGAAGCTTGTCGTCCTCGAGGATCAGTCCGAACTCCACCGTGTACCAGTAGAGCGCACTCAGCGCCTTGAGCCGGTTGTACTTGAGCGCTTTCCAGCCCGCGCGTCCGTAGGCCTCCATGTAGCTCGCGAAGATCGGGTCGGTCAGCAGCGGCACGTGCCCGAACACGTCGTGGAAGACGTCGGGCTCCTGGATGTAATCGAACTGTTCGCGCGAACGGATGAAGTTGCCGGCGGGGAAGCGTCGATTGGCGAGGTGGTAATAGAACACGTGATCGGGGATCAGCATCGGCACCGGCACGACGCTCCAGCCGGTGAGGCTGCGCAGTTCCTCGCTCATCTCGTTGAAGTCCGGCACGCCGCCGCGGCCGAGATTGAGGCGGTCGAGTCCGCGCATGAACTCGCGGCACGCATGCCCGGGCATGAGCCCGATCTGGCGCTGGTAGAGATCGTCCCAGGTCCGATGCTCTTCCGGACCGTACTTGCGCTGTGCGGGCTCGAGCCAGTCGTCACTCAAGCCCGCCGGCTTCCTGAGCGGCGCAACGAAGACGGACGCCGGCATCCCGGGGATGCGCGAGTAATCGAACGACGGGGGCGCGGTGGATTTGTCCATGGTCGCCATGGTCGCGCATGGCATGCGATATTTCCATCCTATGACCCTTCCGCGCACGAAGCAGCCGGGCTTCGCCCCCGGCAATCGCCGATTCGCTGTTGGCCTGCCCGCGACGCTCGCCCTGGCAGTCGTCGCCTCGCCGGCGCTTTACGGTGCCGACGCCGCGACCCGCGCGGACCAGCAGTTCACCAGCTACGCCTACGCGCACGAGTTTGGCTCGGGCGTTTACGACTTCAATGGCCGCACGCTGCAGGTGTACGGACTGCCCTTCGGCTGGACCGCGGTCGAACCGGGCGAGGACCGGACCGGCATGCGCCTGCGGCTGCCCATTACGCTTGGTTTCCTCGATTTCCGCGCCGCCGACGTGATCGAGACGGGTCTGCCGGACAAGGTCGACTCGGTGAGTTTCGTGCCCGGGGTCGAATTCGAGTTCACCGTCGCCGATCGTTGGCGGCTGCTGCCGTACGTGCAGGCAGGACTGTCCACTGCCAATGAACCGGACGTCGAGACGAACCTCTTTGGCGCCGGCATCCGGGCCGAGCGCGTGTTTCCCGCCGGCGAATTCGAAGGCCTCTACGCCGCGGTCGCCACGTACTCACGGGTGTCGTACCACGGCGACTCGCTGCCCGACGACGATTTCCTGCGGCTGCGCAACAGCCTGGAGTTCAAGCGCCACGCCGGCTTCTCGCTGGGCGATCATCCGGTCGAATACGGGCTCTTTGCCACGATCGACGTTTATGCGGATCCGCCGACGGGACCGGCCACCGGCATCGACGTCCCGCGCACCCAACTCGAAACGGGCGTCGTGTTCGGCACACTCCCGCAATGGAGGATCTGGAAGATTCCGCTGCCCCGCGTCGGGCTCAGCTATCGGTTCGCCGGCGATCTCTCGGCGGTGCGCTTCGTGCTCGGGGCCCCGTTCTAGAGCTGCGAATCGAGCGGCAGCACCTTGGCGAGCCATGCCTGGAATTTTTGTCCAGCGGAGGCTTCCGGTGACGAGTCGTACGTGCGCGCGCCGTCCGTCCAGCGCAGCTTGCCGTCGTCGAGCGTGACCGACCATGCGCGTTCCGCCGAGGATTCCTGGTCGAAAATCGCCTCGAGCTGGGTCGCGATCGTCGGCTCCTCGACGAACACGCCCTGCTCGCAGTTGAGCGAGGTCGAACGCGCATCCAGGTTATAGCTGCCGACGAACAAACGCGTGGAATCGGACGCGAGCGCCTTGGTGTGGAGGCTCGCGCCCGACGAGCCGAACATGCTCTGCTTCGCGGCCGAGCCCGGCAGGGGCTTCAATTCCCAGAGCTTCACGCCACCAGCCAGCAGGTCGGGGCGCGCTTTCGAGTAGCCGCCGTACACCATGGCGACATCGTTGGCGGCGAGCGAATTGGTGAGCACACGCACACCCACGCCGTTGCCCGCCTTGTCGACCAGGTACTCGGTGCCGGCCTTGCCGGGTACGAAGTACGGTGAAATCACGCTGATGTGATTCGTTGCGTTCTGCAGCGCCGGCGCCAGCACGGCCAGCACTTGCGACCCCGCCAGGCCGCCGCCCTTGCCCATGGCCTTGGCCGGATCGTCCGAGACGAAGCGGTATTGCGCAGTCCAGTGCATGGGCCTGTCGCCCGCCACCAGGCGCTGAATCGCGTCGCTGTTGCGCAGTTCCGCCGCGAAGGGATGGTTCTGCGCGTCGGCGATGCGTGATGCGGCAGATTTTCGCAGCGTATCGAGCGCCGCGGCCGTTACATCGTCGGGCGCCAGCAGCGCCATGGGATAGGAGGCCTGGGAATTCCAGTAGCGATCGAACGACGCGGACGCGTCGCGCACGACAGGCCCTACCATGGCGAAGTCGAGGTCGACGAAGTTGACCTCGTCGCTTGCGCCGAAGTACTCGTCACCCAGGTTGCGGCCACCGACGATGGCGATGCGGTTGTCGGCGATCCAGGTCTTGTTGTGCATGCGCCGGTTGATTCGACTGAAGCTGCCCATGGCTTCGAAGGCGAACCGCAGGGCTCCAGTGCGCGAACCGAACGGGTTGAACATGCGCACTTCGATGTTCGGGTGAGCATCGAGCGCCGCAAACTGGTAGTTCTTGCCGCGGGCGTCCATGTCGTCGACGAGCAACCGCACCTTCACGCCACGGTCAGCGGCTTCGAGCGCGCGATAGGCGAGAAAGGCGCCGGTCGTGTCGTCGTGCCAGATGTAGGTCTGCACGTCGAGGCTGCGGCCGGCCACCAGCGCCGTGCGCGCGCGAATTGCAAACGCTTCGGGCCCTTCACGCACGAGACGAAACCCGGACTGCCCGGGGTGCGCGGCCTCGGCGCTGGCGATCAGTTCGTCGAGCCCGGTGCCCTGCGCAAGTGTCGCAGCATTCTCTGCCGGCAGCTCGGGCCGCGGCGGGAGCGACGAGCACCCCGCGACCAGCAACGTAAGCAGGACGGCAAACAGACGTGGGGGCATGCGTGGGGACATTCGATGTGTTCCCGAGCGACAGTGCGCTCGCAATGGAAGTGGATGGCCGCGGACGTCATGCCCGCAGCATTATCGCCCCAGACGGGTGGCCATGGGCAATGGCTACTTCTGCGGTGTGTAGACGGTCGCCCAGTCGTTCTTGACGCTGATCAGCGACCAACCGCGCGCACCCGCCTCGTCGAGGCCCCGCTCCAGCTTGCCGACGTGGCTGTCGCGATCGTACGCAAACTCACGCTCCACGTCATCGTGATGCACGATCATTCCCAGTCGGGCGCCCGGGCCGGAGGTCGTCCACTCGAGCATCTGGAAGTCCCCGTCGGAATTGCCGAAAGCCGCAATGGGTCGCTTGCCGATGGCCTTGTGGATGCCGACGGGCTTCCATGTCCTTGTCGTCGACGAATTCGATCTCCGGCAGGCGGAAGATGACTGGCACGCCGTTGCGCAACTCGTATTTCGTCTTGATGCTGGAGCCGATGACTCGCTCAGGTGGAATGCCGTAGACCTCCTGCGAGAACACGCGCATGAACTCGACGCCACCGCCCGACACGATCCAGGTCGAAAAGCCGTTGGCCTCAAGGTAGTCCAGCAGTTCACGCATCGGCTGGAACGTCAGCTCGGTGTAACGCCGATGCAGCGTCGGATGCTGCGCGGTCTTCGTCCACTGCCGGACCCGTTCGGCAAATTCGTCGCTGGTCGTATTCGCATGCGTGATCGCGATGACCTCGACGAGTGCATTCAGGTCGCCCCTGGCTGCGGCTGCAAGTGCCGGATTGGCAGCTATGGCCGGGTCTTTCGCCGCCATGGCTTTCGCCGTGTCGAATGCAAAGGCTGCCTGGAAGTAGAGTGGCTGCTCGCTCCAGAGCGTTCCATCGTTATCGAAGACGGCGACCCGTGCCGCGGGCGCGACGTAGTCCTTACCCATGGGATCGGTCACTGCCTGGACGAACGCAACGATACGCGACCTGGCCGCACCCGCGTTCCACGACGGCAACGGCTCGCCCGCGGCCTGAGCACTGGCGCCCACCAGGACCAGCACCCAGGCGGCAATGGCGGGCAACCGCGCGCGCGTGGAATGGTCGTTCATCCGCATGTGAATCTCCCTCCTCCCAGGCGCAGCGGGCGCCAGGTCAACGATAACCGGCTGCAAGTTGCAGATGATATGCATCGAACCTCAGCACGGCTACCATGTGCCCGGCGAATGGATCCAGAAGCCGGCGGCCAGCGAATCGAGGGGGAGGTCCGGCAGACCCATCGTTGTCAAATCCGGAAGCATTGCCGACTGCTCGCAGCGTCGAAACACACTGACAGGAATACGCTCCGATGATGACGACTGGCACACCGTTGATGTGGACGCTGTTCGTGGCCTTCGTACTGGTCGCGCTGGTCGTCGACTTTTTCGCGATGGAGAGGCAGGGGGCCCACAAGGTCTCGATGAAGGAAGCGGCCGTCTGGTCGCTGATCTGGGTGGCGGTCTCGTTCGTCTTCGTCGCCTGGCTGTGGTGGTACCTTGGAGGACTCGACGGCAATCCGGTCGCCGGTTCCAAGGCGCTGGAGTTCGTCACCGGCTACCTGGTCGAGAAGGCGCTGGCTGTCGACAACATCTTCGTGTTCCTGCTGGTGTTCACGTACTTCGCGGTACCGACCGAATACCAGAAGCGCGTGCTGATGTTCGGCATCCTGGGTGCACTCGTCCTGCGCGCCATCATGATCCTGGTCGGCGCGTGGCTCATCGCGCAGTTTCACTGGATCCTTTATTTCTTCGGCGCCTTTCTCGTCTTCACCGGCATCAAGATGTGGCTCGCCACCGGGCAGGAGCCCGACCTCGAGGCGAACCCGGCGCTCAAGTGGATCCGCCGGCACATGAAGATCTCACCGACCTACGACGGCGAGAAATTCTTCACCGTGCAGAACGGCGTAAGGCTGGCCACGCCGCTGTTCGTGGTCATCCTGCTGATCGGCATCGTCGACATCGTCTTCGCCGTGGACTCGATCCCCGCCATCTTCGCGATCACGATGGACCCCTTCATCGTGCTGACGTCGAACGTGTTCGCCATCCTCGGCCTGCGCGCGATGTATTTCCTGCTGGCCGGCATGCACGAGCGTTTTCACCTGCTCTCGTATGGCCTCGCCATCGTGCTCGTCTTCATCGGCACCAAGATGCTGCTGCTGGACGTTTACAAGATCCCGGTGTCTTGGTCACTCGGATTCACGGTCGTCGTGCTGGCGCTGACGATGATCCTGTCGCTGCAGATTCCGCCGAAAGGAGGCAAGGCGCAAAGCGCCTACCCCTTCGCAACGAAGAAGGACGAAGAAGAAGGGCCGCGCGGCTAGTCGTCGCGCCCGGAGCGCCGGAGAAAGGCTACTTCCCCAGCAGCGTCTGCTGCCAGAACAGCAGGCTGGTCCAGAACTGGTAGTCCTGGTTCGCCTTCTTGGCGAAGCCGTGGCCTTCGTCCTTGGCGAGCAGATGCCAGGCGGTACCACCCCCGGCACGGATCGCGGCGATGATCTGGTCGGCCTCGCTTGCGGGCACGCGCGGGTCGTTCGCACCCGTTACGACCAGCAGCGGCAGCCGGATCTCGCTGGCGCGCGTCAGCGGGGAGATCTCGACGAGCTTCCTGCGCTGCTGCGGGTCACGTTCGTCGCCGTATTCGACGCGGCGCAGGTCACGGCGATAGCCCTGGGTGTTCTCGAGGAACGTCACAAAGCTTGAAATGGCCACCACGCAGTTCGCACCCCGCAGTCGCTTGCCGTAGAAGATGGAACTCGCGTAGCACATGTAGCCGCCGTAGGAACCCCCGGCGACGGCAAAGCGTCCGGCATCGAGACGTGAATCCTTGCCGAGGACGTCGAGGAACGCGCCTATGTCCTTCACCGAGTCTTCGCGGCGAAACGGCCCGTTGTCGAGGCTCACGAAGCGCTTGCCGTATCCGGTCGAACCACGGACGTTGGGATAAAAGATCGCTATGCCGAGTTCGTTCAGCAGGTAGTTGTTGCGACCAAGGAAGCCGGGCCGGGACTGCGACTCCGGCCCACCGTGGATGTTGACGATGAGCGGCCGCGGTCCGGCGAACCGCGACGGATCCGGCCGATAGAGGAAGCCGGAAAGCACGAGACCGTCGAAGCTCTTCGCTTCGACCAGTTCCGGTTCCACGTTGGCATTGGGGTCCAGCCCGCCGGTTTCGCTCATCGTCCAGCGCGTCACGGCGAGCGTCTTCGGATCGACGGAGAACGCGTCTGCCGGGCTCCTGGCCGAGGAGAACGTGAAGCCGATCTCGCCCCACGGCGCGACCTTCAGCCCGTCGACCGTGCCCATGGGCAGGGCCGCCGTCCGCACGCTGCCGGACGCGACGTCCAGGAGGCGCAGCGTACTGCGGCCCGCCTCGTTCACGACATAAGCGACGAAGCTGCCGTCCGGCGCGACGTCGAAGGTCTCGACGTCCCACCGGGATTCCGGGGCGCGCGGCTCGAACCTGCCGCTCACGATGTCGACAGTACCCAGCCGCTGGAAGTCCGACCCCTCATCCGATGTCACCCACAGCGTGCCGTCGGCCGCAAACTCCGCGGTGCCATACGCGACGGGCTTCGCATGGTCACCGATCGGCGTCATCGCACCCGAGGCGAGGTCGAGCAGCCAGAGGTTCGTCTTCGTCACCGAGACACTTTCCGTCACGAGCCCGCGGGCACCGTCGGGCGAGAAATCGGCGAAGCTCCAGCCACCGCCGACCCTCTGGGCGACCATGCGGTCGGTGGCGCGGTCGCGTGGATTCATGACATAGAGATCGGTATCGACGCCGTTGCGGCGCGTGGATGTATAGCCGACCAGCTTGCCGTCAGGACTCCAGGCGCCGAACAGATTGCGACTCTTGCCGTCGGTGACCAGCGACAGCCGTCCATCCGACAGCGTCTGCAGCTGGAAGAATTCGTCGCCGCCTGCGTCTTTCATCACAACCGTCACGTCGCCGCTCACGGGCGCGACGGCGGCGGCGAAAATGCGGTCCTCCTCGAAGGACAGCTGGGTACGGGACGCGGCCGGCCGCGTGACGCGATGGACCTGGTTGGTGTTACCGAACCTCGTCGTGATGAGCATCGAGCGATCGATCGGATTCCAGCCCTGGAACGTCGCCGTGCGGAACTCGAGGTATGGCCGCGTCGTCGCCGCGAGTTCGACGGGCACGGCGGGGATGCCGTCGGCGACGAGGGCCGCCGGCTTCTCGACCGCTTGAGCCTGTGCGACCCCGCAGCCGAGGCAGGCAATGGCCAGCGGGAAGAATGTAATCACAGCGCGCATGAGTCGGGCCCTTGTCGGCAGGCAAGCGGGAAGAATGCAGTGTGCTGAAAGCCGGTCTCGCAGTGCAAGCGCATCATGGCTCGCCGCCCTGCTCCACCACCTCGGTTGCCGCCGGATTCAGGGCGCGCGCCTCGTGCTTGGGCCGCGTCAGCGGCGCCGGCTCCGGCGTCGCCTGATTGTTGCGCATCAGCGACCGGCCCGCGGTGATGCCACCGATCAACTGCAGCCCCAGGCGGTCCTCGTCGCGTTGGCGCACGTCCGCCAGCGTCTCCGCGATCTGCTCGGGTTCGTAACCGAGTCCTTTGAGCACGTGCTCGCCGAACGCCATCGCCGACTCGAACGTCTCGCGCACCTGGTAGTCGACTCCCGCCTGGATTAGCCGCATGGTGTGCCCGCGATCGAAAGAGCGCACGTAGAGCCGGGCCTGCGGAAACTCGTGCTGCGCCAGCGCGACGATGCGGTCGGCGAGTTCCGGCTGGTCGATGCAGACCAGGATCGCGTCAGCCCTGCCCGCGCCTGACGTGCGCAGAACGTCGAGCCTCGTGCCGTCGCCGTAATAGACCTTGAAGCCGAAATTGCCGGCTGCCCGGATCATGTCGACGTCGACGTCGATGATCGAAATGTCGACGTCGCGCGCGAGCAGCGGCTGGCTCACCACCTGCCCGAACCGCCCGAAACCGATTATCAGCACACGGCCCGTCAGGCATGGCGGCTCCTCGATGCCGTGCATCGAGACAGCCGGTTTCGGCAGGAAGCGGTCCAGCAGCAGCACCACGACAGGCGTGACCGCCATCGACAGGATCACGATGGCGGACATCACCGCGCCTGCACGCGCGTCGAAGACGCCCGCCGCCAACGCGGCGGCATAAAGGACAAAAGCGAACTCGCCACCCTGCGCGAACAGCGCTGAGCGCTGCACGGCCTCGCCATGGTCCGCAGCGAAGATCCGCGCGACCGCGTAGATGCCCAGTGCTTTCACGGCCATGAACGCGGCGACACCGGCCGCGACGATCCGCCAATCGGCCGCGACGACGCCGAGGTCGAGTGACATTCCGACGGAGAGGAAGAACAGCCCGAGCAGGATGCCGCGAAACGGCTCGATGTCCGCTTCGAGCTGGTGCCGAAACGTCGATTCGGACAGCAGCACGCCGGCGATGAATGCGCCCATCGCCATCGACAGGCCACCCCACTGCATGAACAGCGCGGCACCGAGCACGACGAGCAACGCCGCGGCGGTCATGACATCCCGGCCGCCAAGCGCCGCGACGATCCTGAACAATGGATTAATGGCCCAGCGTCCCGCCGCCAGCAGACCGGCGAAGGCACCGAGCGCAATCAGCACAGTCATCCAGGCGGGCCGTGAAGATTCGACGCCGGTCCCATGCGCCAGCGCGAGGAACGCAACCAGCGCCAGCAACGGGATGATCGAGAGGTCTTCGAGCAGCAGGATGGACACGGCGCGCTGGCCCGCAGGCGAAGCCGTCTGCCCGCGTTCGTCGAGCATCTTCATGATCACGGCCGTCGACGACAGCACGAACCCCATCGCCCCGATGACTGCGACGGCCGGCGGCCAGCCGAACGCGATTCCGACGCCCGACAGCAGCGCGCCGCAGACCAGCACCTGCGTGAGCCCGAGCCCGAAAATCTCCTTGCGCAACGCCCACAGCTTGGTGGGCCGCATCTCGAGACCGATCAGGAACAGGAACAGCACGACGCCGAGTTCGGCGACGTGCAGGATGGCGCGCGGGTCGTGGAAGAACGCGAGCCCGAAGGGGCCGATCAGCAGGCCGGCGCAGAGGTAGCCCAGGACCGCGCCGAGGCCGAGCTTGCGAAACAGCGGGACCGCGATGACGGCGGCCGCCAGCAGGACGACCGCATGACCGAGTCCGATGCCTGCAGATTCCGTGGCCACCCGAGCCTCCTGCGCCGGCGTGCGTCCGGCCGGGTAGGAGCTTAGCTCAGTCGCTCGACGGCGGGATGTTCGCGTAGTTCGCCGGTACCGTAGTTACGGCGTGTACCAGATCGGTGGACTCCAGGCGGGTTCTTGCCGGTGCGGCAGCCGGTCAGCCCACGAGCTAACCCGATCGAATCCGTGCAGCGACGGTGTCGAACCCGCGCGCCGCGGCCGCATCGGCGGCCGCCACGCCGTCACGGTTGCGCAGAGTCTTCTTTGCACCCGCCTGCAGCAGGATGTCGACGACGTCGCCGGCGCCTGCCTGCCCGGCGAGAATCAGCGCAGTGTCACCAAACGTGTTCTGCACATCCAGCCCGACTCGCAGCGCGACCAGCCTGCGCACGATCACGGCGTGGTCGCCGCGAGCCGCGAGCATCAGGGAAGTGTCCCCAGAGCGGCTGCGTGCCTGCACGTCGGCGTCCGCACGCAGCAGCTTTTCAAATGCCGTGTCGTTGCCGCGCGCCGCCGCGCAGGCCACGGGGGTAATGCCGTCGGCGGCCGCAGCATTCACGTTGGCTCCAGCGTCCAGCAGCAGCGCTAGAATTGCGGTGTCGTCGCGACAAGCGGCGTGCCACAGGGCAGTGTGGCCGGTGGCGTCGGTCACCTCACGCCCCGCACCCGATCGCAGCAACAGGGACACCATGGCCGCATCGCCGCGCAGTGTCGCAAGAACCAATGGAGGTTCATCGCTCTTGGCGGCGTCGGCCCTGGCTCCGTGTGCCAGCAGCATCTGCACGATTTCTGCATCGCCCCGGCGCACGGCGGTCGTGAAAGGTGCATTTTCGCTGGCGCCATGCTCGTTCGGGCTGGCGCCGCGCTCGAGCAGCAGCTGCGCAATTTCCCTGCGGCCCAGGCTGACAGCTGCATCAAGCGGCAAACGGCCCGCGCGATCCGGGCGCGTCGGTGACGCGCCTGCAGCGAGCAGGGTCCCGACCGTGGCGGGCGACGACGCTGCGATGGCGACATGCAGCGCCGGCTTGCCCGCGGAATTCATTGCCTCCGGGTCGCCGCCCCGGGCCAGCACCGATTTCAGCATGGCCGGGTCACTGCGGCTTGCGGCGAGCACCACGTCCGGCCATCCGGCGTAAGCATCGCCTGTCGACGAGCGAAGAATCGGGCCAGACGGCCTTGGACCGGAACCGGTGCCCGTCGCACGCCTGCGCGCCGGTTGCGATCCTTGCTCAACGAGGTAGACGGTGACCGCGTCCTGTTTTGATTGCACCGAGTAATCCACCGCGCTCCAGCCACCTGCATTGCGCAACTTTGGATCGAGGCCCGCCGTCACCAGGCGCTCGGTCTGTGCAACGCGGCCGCGGCGTGCCGCATAGAACAGAGCCGAGTTCCCGAGTGCATCCACTGCGGCGACGTGAGCCTTGGCCTGCAAAAGTATTTCCAGGGCATCCGCGCGCTCGGCCGTCGCCGCCAGCATCAACGGCGTGATTCCCTGCGCGTCGATCGCATCGACCTGGGCGTCGTGCGCGACCAGCCAGCGCACCGACTCTGCAGCCCCCGATTCGGCTGCGTGATGCAGCACCGAGCGTCGGAACGCGTCACTTGCATCCTTTGGCAGGAGTGGCCAGAGCGTGGCCAGCGCGTCGACGTCTCCGCGGCGCGCGACCGCAATGGTCATCGACAAGGTCACTGCGGGTTCCGTTGCGAGGGCACGGGGATCCACTTGCAGTGGTAACTGGCCTGCCTGCAGCAGGTGCGCCGCATCGACGTGCCCGGCCGCCGCGGCCTGTGCGAGCCAGGTTCGTGCTGCCGACTCGTCGACGGGTGAGTCGTGCGCGGAAAGCGCTGCCAGAGCAAAAGCCGCGCGTGTCTCGCCCTTGGCTGCTGCAGCCTCGAAGAGAGTCCGCGCACGCGGTGCATCCTCGTCGACCCCGAGGCCGGCCAGGTACAGGGTGCCCAGCAGGTATTGCGCGCGTGGATCAGCCGCCAGCGGGTCCGAGGTTAGCCGCCCGGCCGCATCCGCGAACTGCTTCAGACGCAGCGCGCTCTTGGCCGGCTCGAGCGGGTCTAGCGCCGCGAATTTCGATGGAGCCGCAGCTACGGCCTGCATTGCGCCGAGTGCGCCAATGATCAGCGTGGCCAGCGCGGTCGCTCCAGCACGCGCGGACTCACGCCGTCCCATACTTCGTCTCCACGTGAATTCCCACTCGCCGCAGGAAATCCGAGGGCAGGATCCCGCCGGCGCTGACAATTACCGCGTCGTTTGGAAGAATCAGGTGGCCGTCCTGCTTGCGCACCAGAACGCGTTCTTTCTCGATGCGCTCGACCTGCGAATTGAGCAGCACCTGCATGTGTCCGGCACGTTCGGATGCGGCAATTCGTTCGCGGTTACGCGGTTTGGCGCGCGTGAAGGCATCGCCCCGATACGAGAGCGTGACCTGGCCGCCGGCCTCCGCAACACTGGCAGCCGCCTCCAAGGCGCTGTCACCGCCGCCCACGACCAGGACGCGCTGTCCGCGGTACTGCTCCGGGTCGAGCAACCGGTAGACAACTTTCGGCAGGTTCTCGCCTGGCACGTCGAGCTTGCGCGGCGTGCCGCGTCGGCCGATGGCCAACAGTACGTTTGCGGCCCGGTACTCAGCGAGCGAAGTGCGAACGATGAAGCCGCTCTCACCGTCCCGATCGACGCCCTCGACGCGCTCCCGGTAGCGCATGTTGCCGGCCACGCCGGTCCTGCGTTCGATGTCCTGCCAGAACGCCAGCAACTCCTCCTTGGAGGTCTGACGGAAGCTGACCTTGCCCACGATTGGTATTTCTGCCGGCTGCGTCATCACGAGCTTGGCCCGCGGATACTGGAAGACGCAGCCGCCGAGACTCTCCTGTTCGATCGTCACGAATTGCATCGCGTGCAACTTCGCGGCAAGGCTGGCCGAAAACCCGGCCGGACCCGCACCCACGATCACGAGATCGAGTTGCCCTGGACGGGCAGCGCGCCGCTTGCGATGGATCCCGTCGACTGCCTGCCTGCCCTGCGCCAGCGCGTTACGAATGAGTCCCATGCCTCCTAGTTCTCCCGCAACGAAGAGCCCCGGCACGGTCGACTCGAACTCCGCACTGAGCAATGGAATCTCCACGCCACGACGTTCCGTGCCGAAGACGAGCGTGATCGCGTCCGCGGGACACGCGGTTCGACAGGCGCCGTGCCCGATGCAATCCGTCGGACCCACGAGGTGCGCCTTGCCACCTATCAGTCCGAGCACGTGGTGCTCCGGTTGCTCCGGACACGCCTTGACGCACGATCCGCACCCGATGCAGCGGACGGGATCGATGACGGGATGCAGCGAGGCGGGATCGATCAGTCCGGCGGCCAGCGATTGTTCGCGTGTGGCCCGGCTTGCGTTCTCGTGCCGTTGGCGCCGGAACAGGTACCAGGCCCAGATCGAGGCGAGCGGCAGCAGGTAGACGGCGAGCAATGTCATCGACAGTAGACCGGTGCGTGCGAAGGTTGTCAGGAGCGATGCGAAAATAGCGCCTGCAGCGAGACTCGCATCCCGCTCTCCCCCGTGGTGTCGATTGCGTCACGGAAACACCAACTAACCGCCCGCGTCGGTGTCGCCCACCCGCGCGGCTCGCTATGGTCGCCCCGTCCGGTCGACTGTGACCGGGGGAGACGTACATGAACAGGAAGGGTGTCGCGCTTGTCGCGCTGGCAGGTTTTGCAGTCGGAGTGCTCGCGGGCAAGGGACTCGCCGAATCTGGAACTGAACGCACGGCGGCAGCCAATGAGCCCGCCGCCACGATGGCGTCGATGCCGACTGGCCATCCGCGCGTTACAGAACGCGGTCTCGGCGACGCCGTGATGACGACCTTGCAGATGCGCGTCACGCCCGCAGCGAATGCGTCGCCGATGATGCCCGGCGCTGCGTCACGCGCCGGGTCGCCGGACCTGATCGTGCAGGCGGACGACCTGCGCCGGCAGCGAAAATTCAAGGAGGCCGCCGGGGCCTACAGTCGTGCTGCGGCCGCGGGCCGCATGAATGCGGATTCCTGGGCCGACTACGCCGATGCACTGGCTTCGGCCGGATCGAGCCTCAAGGGAGCACCCGCGGAGGCGCTGGCGAAGGCGCTCGCACTCGATCCGCAGCATCCTAAAGCCTTGTGGCTCAAAGCCAGCCTCGAGCACGAGGAACACCGCTACCGCGACGCCGTCGGCACGTGGCGCAACCTGTTGGTGGTGGTACCGGCCAATTCGTCCGACGCTCGCATCATCGAAGCGAACATTGCTGAAGCCACACGGCTTGCAGCCAGTCAGGGCTGACGATGACCGCACAACGCCTGCTCAGGGAACAGTATGACGGTGTCGTCGTCGACGCTGCGCCGCGCATCACGATGCCCGCAACCGTCGGTGCGCCCAGCCCGAACCCGGCCGCTCCGGCTGCCAAAGCGGGAAGAGGCACGACCAGGCGCAGCCAGTTGCTGACGCCAGCCAGCGCTTACTTCATTGCCGTGCTCGCGGCGATCGCCTTCGGCATCAACCTGCCGACGTCCGCTTACCTCTCGCCGCAGTCCGGCCTTGGCTATGCGCTGGGGATCGCAGGGGGCAGCCTGATGTTGCTTCTGCTTCTCTACCCGGTCCGCAAGCGACTGCCGCGGGCCCGCTACATCGGGTCCACGCGCGCGTGGTTCAGGCTGCACATGACACTGGGCATCCTCGGACCCACGCTCATCCTGTTCCATTCGAACTTCAGTCTCGGCGCGACCAACAGCAACGTTGCGCTGATCTGCATGCTCATCGTCTCCGGCAGCGGCCTGTTCGGTCGCTACTTCTACCGCCGAATCCATCTGGAGCTGAATGGACACGAGGCCACGCTCGACGAGCTGAAGGAATTCTCGAGCCGGCTGCAGCTGACGTCGGCCGTGTCGTTCCTGCCCGCGCTGGCGCGGCGCATCGACGAGGAGCAGGACGCAATCGAGCGACGGTTTGCCGCGACCCCGCTGCTGTTGCGGCCGCTCCTCGGCGCCTCGTGGGCCGTCGTGGCGCGCCGCCGACTGCGACGTGCCGTCCGGGAAGCCATTGCGACGGGAGCGGACCGTCGCCGCGACCCAAACCGCGAATCGCTGCGACTGACCGCCTATCGCTACATCGACGATCGCATCGGCGCGGCGCGGCGCGTGCTCGAGTTCCGTGCCTTCCAGAAATTCTTCTCGCTCTGGCACGCCCTGCACATGCCGCTCTTCTTCATGCTCATCATCGCCGGGACCGTCCATGTGGTCGCGGTACACGTCTACTGAGCCAACGGAGTCGCCCGCATGCTCCGCTGGCGCAGCGCCTATCGGCTCCTGTTCGCGATCCTGGGGCTTGCGATGTCGCCGTTGAACGCCCGCGCGGCGACCCTCGAGACGTTGTTGATGCCGGGACCGGTCATTGCGGGTCATGCGAAGTACGAGCAGGAATGCTCGCGCTGTCACGATCGCGCAGACCGTTCGCGGCAGGCGGCCCTCTGCCGCAGCTGTCATGAGCCGATCGCTGCCGACATTGCACAACACAAGGGTTTCCACGGCCGGTTGCCAGGCGCGCAGACCGCCCGCTGCAGCGCCTGCCACACCGAGCACAAGGGTCGGCAGACTGACATCGTCAAGCTCGAGACCGCTTCATTCCCGCATGCGCAGACCGACTTTCCGCTGCAGGGAGCGCACGCGACGGTAGCCTGCGCTTCCTGTCACCTGGCGGGCCGCAAGCACCGTGAAGCGGCGTCAGCCTGCGTCGATTGTCACAAGAAGGAGGAACCACACGAGGGCAAGCTGGGTCGCGATTGCGCCGTCTGCCACGAGGCCAGCGGCTGGGCGCGCGTGCGGTTCGATCACGCCAAGACCAGGTTCGCCCTGACCGGCAAGCATGAGCAGGCGACCTGCGCAGCCTGCCACATGGGCAATCGATACAAGGACACGCCGACCCAGTGCGCTGCCTGCCACGCACCGGACGACGTCCACGCCGGTGCGCGCGGCCCCGCCTGCGCCGAATGTCACCAGACGACCGGTTGGACCGGCACGAAGTACGACCACCTGAAGGCCACGGGATTCGCGCTCACGGGCGCGCACTCCACGATCGACTGCAAGGCCTGCCACAAGACGTCGAATTTCAAGGACCCGCTGCCCAGGGATTGCGCAGGTTGCCACCGCAGCGACGACCCACACGCCACCCGCTTCGGTGCAGCCTGCGAGAAGTGCCATGCCGCAAGCGCGTGGACACCCTCGAGTTTCGATCACACGCGCGATGGCAAGTTCGAACTGCGCGGAGCGCACCAGAAGCTGGACTGCCATGTTTGTCATACCGCGGTGGTCGCCGGCCAGAAACTCGGCACCGACTGCGCCGGATGCCACCGGGGAGATGACGTGCATGCCGGCAAGCTGGGCACCGACTGCGCGCAATGCCATGGCGTGGAGACCTGGCGTGGTCACCTGCAGTTCGATCATGATTTTTCGACGTTCCCGCTCGTGGGCCTCCACGTCGCCGTTCCCTGCTTCGCCTGTCATCGTTCCACGTCGTTCAAGGAAGCGCGGCAGACGTGTGTCGACTGCCATGCAACAGACGACCGTCACAAGGACTCGCTCGGCCGGGACTGCGAGGCCTGCCATTCGGTGAACGGCTGGAACCTGTGGCAGTTCGATCACGGCAAGTCCACGAAATTCGCCCTGACCGGCGCGCACGTCAAGGCGACCTGCGAAGGCTGTCACAAGCAGCCCCCGGACGTGGTGAAGCCGTCGCAGGACTGCGCGGCGTGCCACGCCGAGGACGACGTGCACCTCGGTCAATTTGGTCGCCAATGCCAGCGCTGCCACGTAACCACGACTTTCAAAGCCGCGCGGCTGCAGTAAGCGAGAAGCAACCATGACCTTGCAATGGATCCGCCGTGCACTGCTGACCTTGCTGCTGCTCCTGGCCGGAGGCGTCGCGTCGGCCCAGGTGACCGGGCGCAACTTCGACCACCTGACGACGGGGTTCGAACTGACCGGTGCACACCGCCTGCAGGCCTGCGAGAGCTGCCACGTTGACGCGGTGTTCGCCGGCACCCCACGGGTGTGCGCCGCGTGCCACGCGCAGGGGTCGCGCATCGGCGCGACGCCCAAGCCCTCGACCCACGTAGCCTCCACGGACGTATGCGGCGCGTGCCACACCACTTCGGCCTGGATCCCCGCCAGTCGATTCGATCACCTGGAAGCCCGCGGCGATTGCGCGACCTGCCATAACGGAGTGCAGGCGCTGGGCAAGCCGGCGGGCCACGTCGCGACCAGCCAGGACTGCTCGAGTTGCCACAGCAGTACCGCCTGGAGCCCCGCGAAGTACGACCACTCCGGCATCACCGGCAATTGCGTTTCCTGCCACGACGGCGCCAAGGCCACTGGTAAGTCCGTGACGCACTTCCAGACCAGCAGCGCTGCGAATCCTGCCACTCGGTCGCCGGCTGGGCGCCGATCATCCGCATGGACCACACGCAAGTCAGCGGCACCTGCGCGTCGTGCCATGACGGCACCTCTGCCACGGGCAAGCATGCGTTACATGTACCGACGTCGGCCGCCTGCGACACCTGCCACGTCACGGTGGCGTGGAAACCGGCCAGCTTCGCCCACGACGGCATCGTCGACGGCTGCTTCAGCTGCCACGACGGGGCGCGGGCCACCGGGATCGGCCCACGTCACATCAAGGCAACGACCACCTGCGCGGCGTGTCATTCGACGACGTCATGGCAGCCGACCACGCGGGTGGACCACGCGAACGTGCTCGGCAGCTGCTCGACTTGCCACAACGGACTCGCGGCCAAGGGTCAGCCGGCCAATCACATTCCGACCACGGCGGAATGCGACAATTGCCACGCGACGAACGCCTGGACTCCCGCCAAGTTCGACCACACCGGCATCGCCACCAACTGCGTCTCGTGTCACGACGGTGCCCGCGCCACTGGCAAGAATACGACCCACATCAACACCTCGACGACGTGCGAGTCGTGTCACGTCATCGCGGCCTGGCAACCAGCCTCACGCGTCGATCATGCCCAGGTGCTCGGCAGCTGCGTCTCCTGTCACGACGGCACCGTTGCGACCGGCAAGAACGCCACGCACATCCTGTCCGACAATGCCTGCGAGAGTTGCCACGCGACCACCCATGGCGACCCGCCAACTTCTCGCACACCGGGCTGACCCAGGCCTGCGCCAGCTGTCATGACGGCACGCGTGCGACGGGCAAGAGCGCGACCCACATCCTTGCGAGCACGTCCTGCGGCGCGTGCCACGCGACGTTCTCGTGGCGCCCGGTCACGCAGGTCGACCACAACCAGGTGAGCGGCGGCTGTGCCTCGTGCCACAACGGCACGACGGCCACCGGCAAGAACGCGGGTCACATCGCCTCCAGCACGGCCTGCGCCGCCTGCCACGCGACGCTCGCGTGGAAGCCCGTCACCCGCGTGGATCACACGCAGGTCACCGGCGCGTGCTTCTCCTGCCACGATGGCACGCAGGCCACCGGCAAGCCGTCCACTCACATTCCGAGCGACAACTCCTGCGACAACTGCCATTCGCCGCTGGCCTGGAAGCCGGCGCGCTTCGACCACACCGGCATCACGAACAACTGCGCGAGCTGCCACGACGGCGTCAAGGCGCAGGGCAAGCCGACGGCGCACATCGCCAGCAGCAACACGTGCGAGTCCTGCCACGCCGTCGCGACGTGGAAGCCGGCAACCCGCGTCGACCATACCCAGGTGACGGGAACCTGCGCCAGTTGCCACGACGGCACCAAGGCGACCGGCAAGGGTGTGAACCACATTCCGACCAGTGGCGAGTGCGGTACCTGCCACGCCACGCTTGCGTGGAAGCCGGCAACGTTCACGCACGCCGGTATCACCAGCGGCTGCGCCAGCTGCCACGACGGGGTCAAGGCGCCGGGCAAGAACGCGGCGCACGTGTTCACCTCGTCGACCTGCGAAGCCTGCCACTCCGTGACCGCCTGGAAACCCGTTACCCGCGTCGATCACGCCCAGGTGCAAGGCTCGTGCTCGAGTTGCCACAACAACGTCAAGGCAACGGGCAAGCCGGCGACGCACGTCGCCACGACCTCCGAGTGCAGCCTGTGCCACAGCACGACGGCCTGGAAACCGGCCACCGGGTTCAGCCACGATGGCGTCACCGGCAACTGCTTCAGCTGCCACAACGGCGCCGCCGCGACGGGCAAGAACGCCACTCACCTGCCGACCAGCAATACCTGCGAGTCCTGCCACACCCCCACCGGCTGGAAGCCCGCCGCGAAGGTGGACCACACGCAGGTGATCGGCACGTGCTTCTCGTGCCACAACGGAACGCTGGCCAAGGGCAAGAATGCGGGCCACATCGCGAGCGACAACGCCTGCGACAGTTGCCACCAGTCGACGGCGTGGAAGCCGACGATCCGGGTCGATCACGCGCACGTCACCGGCACGTGCTCCAGCTGCCACGACGGCGTGAAGGCGCCCGGCAAGCCGACGACGCACCTGCCGACGACAGCCGAATGCGGCAGCTGTCACTCCACTCTCGCCTGGACGCCGGCAAAGGTGGACCACACCAACATCACGAACTGCAAGAGCTGCCACAACGGCACCAATGCGACGGGCCCGTCGACCGGCCACATGACATTCCCGGTCAACAACTTCGACTGCAATCAGTGCCACGCCACGACGGCCTGGACACCGAACACGTTCAAGCACCGCGTCGGTGGCGGTTACCCGGGTGACCACCGCGTGGCGCTCACCTGCAAGAGCTGCCACACCACCAACACGGACGCGGCTACGTGGCGCACGCCGGCCTACAAGCCCGACTGCGCCGGTTGCCACGCCAGCAGGTTCAAGTCCGATCCGCACACGAAGTACGGCTCGACGAAGTACACCGTCAGCGAACTGCGTAACTGCTCGGGCGCGTGCCACATCTACACGAACTCGGCGTTGACGACGATCTCGACCCGCAAGTCGGGCCCGCAGCACCGTGTGACCGACACGACATGGAACTGAGCTTGAGGCGATCTCTGCACGCATTCGCAGCGGGCGCACTGCTCGCGGGCAGCCTTGCGGCCGGCCCGCTCCACGCACAGGGCCGCATCATCGAGGACGTCGTGGCGAGCGAGCAGCGTGGCTACGTGTCCGTCACGCTGCTGTTCAGCTGCTCGATGCGTTACCTGTCGCACACGCCGGCCACGGACGGCGAGGCACTGCAGGTCCGCTTCTCGGCCGGCCCGGATTGCGGCCGGAGCACCGCCTCGGAACCGCAGCCGCTGCTGGCCGGCGCAGCGGGTTACGTGCGCTCGGTCGACGTAGTGCGGCCGTACGGCTCGGATGTGGAGGTCCGGATCGGCTGGTCGAGGTCCGAAACGTTCGTGCTGACGCCTTCGATCGACGGGCGGCTGTTGCGGGTCAGGTTGCTGCGCACCGAGACGCCACGGGTAACGGTGAAGGAGATGCCGCAGGGCGTCTCCACGTACGCGGTGAACCTGGCCTCGTCGACCACGCCCTTCACGCCTGATGCAGTCGCAGCCGCCGCGAAGACCGTGGGCACGAGGACCTACGTGTCCGAGACGGTTGTCGACGAGCAGCGCTGGTACCGCACTGCGGGCCGGGCCTTTCGTCAACGAGGCGGCAGCCAGGCAGGCGCTCGCCAATTCGCGCGGCGAATTCCCGAAGGCCTGGGTGGCGATATCCGATGACGATACGCTGAACGAGATCGGCATCCCGTCGGGCGTGGCGACCGTGCGGTCGACGGCGCCGCAGCTCAACGCCTCGATGACGCCGGATGAAATCAAGCAGGGCCTGGCCCAGGCCAAGGACGCCTTCCGCCACAAGAACTACGCCACTGCCATCCCGCTGCTGACACAGATCACGCAGCAGCCCGAGTTTCCGCAGCGTGCAGACGCCCAGGAAATGCTCGGGCTGGCGCGCGAGCGCAGCGGCCAGGTCGCGCACGCCAAGGCCGAGTACGAAGACTACCTGCAGCGCTATCCGACCGGCGACGGTTCCACGCGCGTGCGCAAGCGTCTGCAGACATTGGCATGGGCCACCCGCCCTGGACGCAATGGAGCGGCAGGCGGCGACGGGGACGAATCCCCATGGCGAGTCTACGGCGGCTTCTCGCAGATCTATCGCCAGGACCAGAGCCACATCAAGAGCGGTCTCACCAGCAGCGACCTGACGACGCAGGACGCCTTGCTCAACGACGTGAGTCTCGTTGCGCGCCGCCACGGCGAACGCTTCGACTTCACGACCCGCGCAAGCGCGGGCTACGGCTACGACATGCTCGCGGACGGACCAGGAAGCCAGTCGCGTGTGTCCATGCTGTTTGCCGAGTTCGCGGACCGGATGTGGGCTGGTATGCCCGCCTCGGCCGTCAGGCCGGCGGCTCGGCCGGACTCATGGGAACGTTCGACGGCATGCAGGCGGGATACCAGTTGTGGCCCCGGCTGCGCGTCAATGGCTTCTTCGGTTTCCCGGTGGATTCGACACGCCAGGGACCGAACAGCGAGCGCAAGTTCGTCGGCGTCTCTGCCGACGTCGGCACGCTCGCGAACGCCTGGGACCTCTCGTTCTACGCCGTCGACCAGCAGTATTCCGGCGTGACGGACCGGCAGGCGGTCGGCACCGAAGTGCGCTACTTCCGGCCCGGCATCACGATGGTCGGGCTCGCGGATTTCGACGTCCACTACAGCACGCTCAATACCATGCTGTTGCTCGGCACGTTCGCGCTGCCAGCGCGCTGGACGCTGAACCTGAACCTCGATCACCGCAAGAGCCCGGGCCTGTCGACGCGCAATGCCATGATCGGCCAGCCAGTGCGCCGGTTCGACGAGCTGTTCGGCCTGTACACGACCCAGCAGATCGAGCAACTTGCGCTCGACCGCACGTCCGAGTCGAAGATGTATTCGGTGGGCGTCTCGCGACCCTTCGGCGAACGCTGGCAGTGGTCGCTCGATGCGTCGACCATGACGCTCGGCTCGACACGCGAGTCGGGTGGAGTGGCCGCGACGCCGTCGTCGGGGACGGACACTGCAGTTTCGACGCAGGCCCTGGGCTACGGGCTGTTCGGCCGCGGCGACGTCACGTCACTGGGGCTGCAATACCAGACCAGCGCGAGGGCGCAGATGCTTTCGCTCGGCGTCGGCACCCAGCTGCCGATCGGCGAGCGCTGGCGCGTCGGGCCCCGGCTGCGCCTGGATCAGCGCAAGCTCGAGAGCGACCGTTCGACAGCGCTGGTGTACTCGCCGGCACTGCGGGCGGAAATGCGCGGCAAGCACCTGACGTTCGAGGTGGAAGGCGGGGCCGAGATCGGATCACGCGACATGGGCACCAGCACCGAAGACGCATCCCGTTACTACTTCAGCCTTGGCTATCGGTATGACTTCTAGCGGCCATCTCCCGCGACCAAGGGGCACGGATCCGCAGGTCCGTCCCGCTCTCACTGGCAACGGCAGCAGTGATCGCCGCGGTCCTCATGGCGGGCTGCGCCAGCGAGCAACCGGCCGGCCCGCGCGAATACCTCGACGAGCGCACAGCCGCGACGATCACGGTTGCCGGCGAATCCATGGTATTTGCCTGCGACCGCCCGGAACTGGGCGTGTACGCGCGTGACTACGTCACGCTGACGGCGGTGGACGTCAACACGTCCGGTCGCCATGCGGCGCATCTCGTGGGTTACGCCTGGTCGACGCTGGACAAGCGTGCCATCCAGGAAAGCGACAGCCGCTACGAAATCATTGCCGACGACCGCACGCTGCCACTGCAGCCGATGCCGGACGGATTCCGTTCGATCGGCGTCAATGAGCCGCCTGATTCCAATCCCCTCGCGCAGTGCCCTGCCGCTCACGGCACCGATCACTCGCGACCAGCTGCAGTTTCTGCGGGAGACACCCGGCGCGTACGTAGTGCGAACGCGCGACGGGGTGCTGGAGCGGTTCGAGCTCTGGCGCGGCCCCGGTGGTTGAGCGCCTGACGGACACGCCGCGCAGCCTGCGGCTCCTGGTTTCTTGATAATGTGGGCGAGCACGGCTAACGGCCGGGAAGGCTCACGCATGACGACGACGGCGGCATCTGAAGGACGCGCATATGCGCCCTGCGTTGACCTTGCATGGCGCACTGCCGCCAGGCCTGGCTGGCCGGGCCGAGGCGATGCTGATCGCCTACACCCGTGAAGTCAGCCCGGCGCTTGCTGATTGCGAGCTCACGCACCTCGAGCGCGAGCCGCTGGACGTCGCCCGCGCGCAGGCCGAGCACGAAGTGTACGAGTCGGTGCTCGAACGCCTCGGCGCGAGAGTGCAGCGGTTATCCCCGACACCGCAGTTGCCGGACGGGGTTTTCGTGGAAGACGCGGCCGTCGTGCTCGAAGACGTGGCCGTCATCACTCGCCCGGGCGCGCCTTCCAGGCGGCCGGAGACGGCGACCGTCGCGGCTGCGCTCGTCGCGCATCGACCCCTCATTCACATTCGCGCGCCCGCGACCCTGGACGGCGGTGACGTACTGGTCACTGGGCGCAGGATCTACATCGGCCTGTCGACGCGCACGACCCGCGGCGCGATCGAACAACTGGCCGATCAGCTTGCACCGTATGGCTACGAGGTGATTCCGCTGGCTTTCACCGGCTGCCTGCACCTGAAGTCAGCGGTGACGCGCGTCGCGGATGACCTGGTGCTGCTGAATCCGGCCTGGGTCGATGCAGGCATGCCTTCACGGATCATCGGGCGCTGACGGTCGATCCCGCCGAACCGCATGCCGCGAACGCGCTGGCGCTGGGGGGCGCGGTGATCCACCCGCTGCAGCATGCCCGCACCCGCGCACGAATCGAGGCCGCGGGGCTGGCGGTCGTGACCGTGCCGCAGGTGGAACTGGCCAAGGCCGAAGCGGGTGTCACCTGCTGCAGCCTGCTGGTCGAGGCTCGCTGAGCCCGCGCCCCGCGGTATATCCCGCCGCGGCTCCAGCAGTGCTCCGCATGGCGGGCGCTTGTTGCATCGCCACATGCAAGAGACCCCCCAGACGACTATTCTCCCCCGGTCGCGACCCCTGGTCGCATTCACCGGGCAGGGAAACCAATGTCGACTTACAAAGCAGGTTGCATGTGTGGCGCGGTTCAGCTCGAGATCACGGGCGACCCGGCCGTGCAGGCCTTCTGTCACTGCAGTTCGTGCCGCGGCTGGTTGAACGCGCCGATTCATGCGGCGGCGCTATGGCCGGCGACGAGCGTGAAGGTCACGAAAGGCGCCGAGCAACCTCGGCGTCTACAAGAAGACGGAGAACAGCCATCGCCAGTTCTGCAAGAGCTGTGGCGCCGCGGTTCTCGTCGATCATCCGGGCATGGGCATGGTCGACGTGCCGGCAGGTTCGGTAGCCGGACTCAGCTACAAACCCACGCTGCACGTTCACTACGGCGAGAAAGTCATGGCAGTGAAAGACGGCCTGCCGAAGTTCAAGGACTTTCCGAAGGAGTTCGGCGGCTCGGGCGACATGCTCGCCGAGTAGCATCCGATGCGACGGTTCCGCAGGACACGCATCCTGCGGAACCCATCAGGCCAGCAGTCGACCTGCCTCCATCCACAACGTGCGATCGGCAAGGTATTCGACCTCGGCGCGCGCGTGGGAGACGTACAGCATCGGCAGCCGGGTCTCTTGCTTGACGCGCCGCAGGAACGGCAGGATCTGCTGCTTCAGCCGCTCGTCCAGCGAAGCCAGCGGCTCGTCCAGCAGCAGCAACTGCGGCGAATAGAGCAATGCGCGCCCGAGGGCGACTCGCTGTCGCTCGCCGCCCGAGAGCTGCGCCGGTCGCCGCGCCACGAGTCGACCGATCTCCAGCAGGTCGAGCACTTGCTGCAGTTCGAAGCGCCGCTCCCCCGCCGCGCGACGTCGGTACCCGTACAACAGGTTGTCCTGCACCGTGAGGTGGGGAAACAGCTGGCCGTCCTGGAACACGAGCGCGAAGTGCCGCTGCCAGGCTGGCACATATTTCTTCGCGGCCACGTCGACGAGTGTCTGGTCGCGAAACGACAGCGTTCCCGCGCGCGGCGGCAGCAACCCCGCGAGCAGCGCCAGCAGCGTGCTCTTGCCGCAGCCTGATGGCCCGCAGATCCCGGTAGCGCCCGCCTCGATGCGGGCCGCCGCCTGCAACAGGAAGCCGCCCCGCTCGAACTCGAGGTCGAACTCAAGCACGCGGCACGCGATGGTCGAGGTAACCGAGCTGTCGCTCGGCACGGCGGGTCAGCCAGTGGCTCGCGGCCAGCGCGAACAGGGCGAGCGCGATGGAAATTCCTGCCAGCCGCATGGCGGCGCCCTCACCGTCCGGCACGTTCATGAAACCGTAGATGGCGAGTGGCAGTGTCCGTGTTTCGCCCGGGATGTTGCCGACGAAGGCCATCGTGGCGCCGAACTCACCGAGGCTGCGCGAGAAGCAAAGCACGGAACCCGCGAGCACGCCCGGCAGCGCAAGAGGTAACGCGACCGTAAGAAAGGCGTTCCACGGCGTCGCACCGAGCGTCGTCGCCGCCTGTTCGAGCCGCGAGTCGATCAGCCGAAAAGCGACGCGCACGGGCTGGACCAGCAACGGGAAAGCCATGACCGCGGAGGCGATGACCGCCCCTTGCCAGGTGAAAGCCAGCGTGATGCCGAACCACTCATATAGCCAGCGACCGATCGGTCCTTGCGTGCCGAGCAGCAGGAGCAACGCATAGCCCGGAACGACGGGCGGCAGCACCATCGGCAACTGCACCAGCGCCTCGACCAGGAACTTGCCGCGGAATTCGCGGCGGGCGAGCAACCAGCCGACCAGGATGCCGAACGGCACGCACAGCAGCGTGGCCCACAATGCCACGCGGGCCGACAAGCGCAGGGCGTCCCATTCGGCGGGTGACAGCATGGCGGTCAGGGACTCCTGCTCAGCGGCACGAAACCGCTGCGACGAAAGCTCGCCTCCGCCGCACTGCTGTGCAGGTAGGCGAGGAAATCCTGCGCTTGCGGCGTCGCATTCCTGAGCAATGCAACCGGGTAGACGATGGGCGCATGGCTCTGCGGCGGGAAGCGAGCGATCACCACGACCTTGTCGCTGATGGCTGCATCCGTCGCATAGACGATGCCCGCGGCACATTCGCCGCGTTCGACGAACGTAAGCCCGGAACGGACGTCTTCCGTACCGACGATCCGGCCCTGCAGCGATTCCCACCATTGCAGCGATTCGAGCGCCTGTTTCGCATAGGTTCCGGCCGGCACGACATCCGGTTCGCCGATGCACAGCCGGCCCCGGAATGCGCGCGAGAAGGGAAAGCCGGGCCGTAGCTCAACGTCGAACCTGCGATCCCTGGGCGCGACCAGGACCAGTTCATTGCCGAGCAAGTCCGTGCGCGTTCCGGGCACCAGCTTCCCCTGTTTCTCGAGCTCATCCATCCAGCGACCGTCGGCCGCCGCAAACAGGTCCGCCGGCGCCCCGGCTGCGAGTTGTCTCGCCATGGTCGCCGTGCCACCGAATGCCAGCCGTGGCGCCGGGTGTCCACCCGCCTGCCATTGCGCCGCAATCTCGGTCAGGACGTTGGTCAGGCTGGCTGCCGCAAAGACACGAACCGGCTCCTCGGCGAAGACGGCGGTGCATTGGCAACAAAACAGCACCACCGTGGCGATGCGCGCCAACCTGGACATCAGTACTCCTTTGATCGCGGCCTAGTGTTCGTGCCCGTGCAACTGCGGTCAACCGCAGTTGCTGGCGTCCATTATATTTCGATATGTTTGGAAATATGAACGAACGAGATGCCGTCACCGCGCTCGCGGCCCTCGCCCAGGAATCGCGGCTTGCGGTCTTCCGCCTGCTGGTGCACCGCGGACCGGACGGTTATCCGGCCGGCGAGATCAGCGAGCGGCTCGGAATTCCCGCGCCTACGCTCTCCTTTCATCTCAAGGAACTGGCCGGGGCAGGCCTCGTGGCGGCACGCAAGGACGGCCGGTTCATCCACTACAGCCCCGACTTCGAGCGCATGCGCGCGCTGGTGGCTTACCTGACCGACCACTGCTGCAGCCTCGCCGCCACGTGCGCACCCGAATGCGCGGCCCCTGTCGCCACCCGCCGCAAGAGCAAGAGGAAGTCCACATGACTGCATGCATGTCCATGTCTCCGTTCGTGGCATTTGCTGCCGCAGCGCCTGGAGCGGAATGAACGTACTTTTCCTTTGCACCGGCAACTCCTGCCGGTCGATCCTGGGCGAGGCGACCTTCAATCATCTCGCCCCGGAGGGTTGGCACGCGATGAGCGCCGGCAGCCAGCCCACCGGCAAGGTGCACCCTCGCTCGCTCGCCCTGCTCGAGCGTGAAGGCATTGCCACCGACGGCTGCCACAGCAAGTCGTGGGACGACCTGCCGGTGACTCCTGACATCGTCGTCACGGTGTGTGCGAGTGCAGCAGGCGAAGCCTGCCCGGCGTACCTGGGTCCAGTTATGCGCGCGCACTGGGGCGTCGCAGACCCGGCTCATGCCACGGGCACCAACGCAGAAATCGATGCAGCGTTCATGGCGGCCTACCAGACGCTGCGCCGGCGCATCGAGGCCTTCATCGCGCTGCCGCTGCAGGACCTGCGGCAGGACCGTGCGCGCCTGAAGTCGGAGCTGGATCGAATCGGCGAACAAGTCCGCTGAGGTGTCGAAGATGTCTGCAGCAAACGGCGTCCGGCCCCTGCAACGTCAGCAGACGAACGCACCGATGAATGCCTTCGAGCGCTACCTGACGGTCTGGGTCTTCGCCTGCATCGTCGTCGGCACGGCTGCGGGTCACTACTTCCCCGACCTCTTCCAGGCGATCGGGCGGATGGAACTGGCCAAGGTGAACCTGCCGGTCGGCGTGCTGATCTGGGTGATGATCATTCCGATGCTGGTGAAGGTGGACTTCGGCGCGCTCAGCGAAGTGCGGCAGCATGTCCGCGGCATCGGCGTGACGCTGTTCGTCAACTGGCTCGTCAAGCCGTTCTCCATGGCGTTGCTGGCGTGGATCTTCGTCCGCCACCTGTTTGCGCCCTGGTTGCCAGCCGACCAGATCGACAGCTACATCGCCGGGCTCATCCTGCTGGCCGCCGCCCCCTGCACGGCGATGGTATTCGTGTGGAGCAGACTCACCAACGGCGACCCCATGTTCACGCTGACGCAGGTCGCGCTCAACGATTCGATCATGGTGATCGCCTTCGCTCCGATCGTGGGCCTGCTGCTGGGCATCGCGGCCATCACGGTGCCCTGGGCCACGCTGATCACCTCCGTGGTCCTCTACATCGTCTTTCCGGTGATCCTGGCACAGCTCTGGCGACGTTCGCTGCTGCGCGCGGGACAGGCGACGTTCGATGGGGTCATGGCGCAGACCGGCCCGTGGTCCGTGCTGGCGTTGCTCGTGACGCTGGTCCTGCTGTTTGCCTTCCAGGGCAAGGCGATCCTGCAACAGCCCCTGGTGATCGCCCTGCTCGCGGTGCCGATCCTGATCCAGGTGTTGTTCAACTCGTCGCTCGCCTACCTGCTGAACCGGGCGCTTGGCGAGCAGCACGCCATCGCCTGCCCTTCGGCCCTGATAGGTGCATCGAACTTCTTCGAGCTCGCCGTTGCGGCAGCCATCAGCCTGTTCGGCTTCGAGTCGGGTGCCGCGCTGGCCACCGTCGTCGGCGTGCTGATCGAAGTGCCGGTGATGCTGCTGGTGGTGAAGATCGTGAATTCCAGCAAGGGCTGGTACGAACGGGGCGGTCCGGCAACCTGAGCGACGGCCCTTCATCGACCTGGCGTGGCGTAGGCGCCGCGCCTGCGTGCAGTACGCCATTGACGTACCTGCGTCACTGGCGTACTTTCCTGCGGCGATGAGCCACGACGTATTCATCAAGATGCTGGAATCGGCGCGCGAACTGCGCCAGCAGCGCGTGCGCCGTCTGACCCGCCTGGCCCGCGCTGTCGGCGGGCGCCCCCGCCCCCGCAGCGAGACCGAAATCGACGCGCGCGCCATCCGCACCGCGACTGGCCTGAGCCAATCGAAATTCGCAGAGCTTCTTTCGATCGAGGTGTCGACGCTGCGGAACTGGGAACAGGGGCGGCGCGACCCGACCGGTCCGGCGCGTGCACTGCTGCGCGCAATCCGCAAAGATCCGGTCGCAGTCATCCGCGCCCTCACCGACTGAACCAGCACACACCATGAGCACGATCAACCGGACGACCGTCGCGGACCTGCGGGGTGCCGCGCGTCTCGCTTTCGACGCCACCGTCGGCATCACCACGCTCGTGGAGAAGATGCACCACACCATCCAGCTCGTGCACCCGCCGCTCGGTCCGTCGCGGGCAGATTCGACCAGCGGCCTGACCGGCCTCATCTACCGGACCATCCGCGGCACGACGCGCGCCATCGGCAAGGGACTCGATGCCGGCCTCACCCCCGTCGCGGCCTTCCTGCCCGAAGGCGAATCCACGGCGCGCAGGAATGCGTGGGTGTCGGCGATCAACGGCGTCTACGGCGACCACCTCGAGCGCACGGCGAACCCACTCGCGATCGAGATGAGCTTTCTGCACGAGGGCAACTTCGTGGATCCCGGGCGGCCCGGCAAGGTCGTGCAGCAAGCGTCCGGCAAGGTACTGCTCGCAATTCACGGCCTGTGCCTCAACGAACAGCACTGGGCGCGCGACGGCCATCACCGCATTGCAGGTGCGGCGCAGGCAACCGGCCACACGATCATCCATCTTCGTTACAACAGCGGTCGCTCGATCGACGCCAACGGTCGCAGCCTCGCGGTCATGCTGGAGGCGTTGCTCGAGCGCTGGCCAGTCCCGGTGACGCAGCTTGCGATCGTGGGCCACAGCATGGGCGGTCTCGTGGCAAGAAGCGCCATTCATCACGGCGGGGCCGCCGGGCATTCGTGGCGGGGCTCGCTGCGCAGGCTCTTTTCACTCGGGACGCCGCACCACGGCGCTCCGCTCGAACGCGGCGGCAACCGTCTCGATTACGTCATGGAATTGAGCCCGTACGTGGCGCCGTTCACGAGCCTGGGCAAGGCTCGCAGCGCCGGGATCACGGATCTGCGCTACGGCAGCATCACTGACGTCGCGCAGGAGATCGTCCCGTTGCCGGACGACGTCGCGTGCTATGCGCTGGCTGCCACACTCGGCAAGCGTCGCGGCCTGCTCGCGGACAGACTGCTCGGTGACGGTCTCGTCCCGCTCGACAGCGCCCTCGGCAAGCACCCAGACGGCTCGCGAACCCTGGGGCTGCCGAAGGAGCGGCAGTGGATCGGTTACGAGATGGGGCACCTCGAGTTGCTCGGCCGCCCCGAGGTGTATTCGCAGCTGGAAAAGTGGCTGCAGTGAGGGCCGATTACGCCTCGCCGCCGACCTGTCCCGGCCCTGCGTCGGGCCTGTCGCCTGAACACCCGACTGACTGACGGATACACCATGATTCCCGAAACCATGCGCTACGTGGCCGCGACTGCGGCCGGCGGACCCGAAGTCCTGACGATCGGCACGACAGCGGTGCCGCAGCCCAGAGCCGACGAAGTATTGATCCGCGTCCAGGCCGCGGGCGTAAACCGTCCGGACGTCGCGCAGCGCAAGGGGCTGTATCCGGCACCTCCCGGGGCGAGCCCGATCATCGGTCTCGAGGTGGCAGGCGAAGTCGTCGCGCTGGGGAGTGAAGCGCAAGGCTTCGCGATCGGTGAACGTGTGTGTGCGCTTGCGAACGGAGGGGGTTACGCCGAGTACTGCGCCGCGCCGTTCACGCAGTGCCTGCCCTGGCCAACAGGCTACGACGCCATACGCGCCGCGGCCCTGCCCGAAACGTACTTCACCGTCTGGGCCAACCTGTTCATCCATGGGCGTCTCGCGCGCGGCGAGACGGTCCTGGTGCACGGCGGCAGCAGCGGCATCGGCGTCACGGCCATTCAACTCGCGCGCGAATTCGGGGCGCGCGTTTACGCCACTGCCGGCAACGACGAGAAGTGCGCTGCGTGCGTGCGACTGGGCGCAGACGCAGCAATCAATTACCGGACCGCAGACTTCGCCGAACGCATTGCGGAGCTGACCGGCGGACGCGGCGTCGACGTCGTCATCGACATCGTCGGAGCACCTTACTTCGAGCGCAACCTCAAGTGCCTGGCGATGGATGGCCGGCTGGTCGAAGTCGCAACCCAGGCCGGCACGCGCGTCGAAGGCCTCGACCTGTTCGACATCATGCGGCGGCGTCTCACCATCACCGGGTCGACGATGCGTCCACGCACCTCGGCACAGAAAGGCGCCATTGCCAGGGCCCTGCGCGAGCGCGTCTGGCCGGTGCTGGATGCGGGCCGTGCCGGCCCGGTCATTCACCAGGTCTTTCCGCTCGAGCAGGCTGCCGAGGCCCACCGCGTCATGGAATCGAGCGTCCACATCGGCAAGCTGGTGCTCGACGTCGCGCGCTAGACCGGCACGCCCACCCGCTTTCGACTCATCGTGCGAAGCGCACGCTTCGTCGCGATGAACTGCGCCCGTGCAACCCTGAGCGCGGCTGCGGCATCCCATGGTCATCAGTCATGCAGCGCCGCGTCGGCGCGCCGAGGAGACCCGCCATGGAAATCGCAGCAACAGTGATGCTCGCCGCAATCGTCCTTTACATGTTCGTGCAGGTCGAAGACCTGGCCGCCTAGAGCACGTCCCAGGGATACCGGCCTTTTTCAAGGATCGCACCCGCCAGCGCGTCGATCGACTCGTCCTCGTTGTGGCTCGACCCACGCACGTTACGGACCATGCGACGACGCGCCTGGTGAGTGAATAACTTCGCGATGTCGGTCACCTGCGCCGCCGACGCCGGGTCGGCTCCTGATGATCGAGTCGGCGCGGGACACCACGCAGAGCCCGACGAACAGGTCGATCATCAGGTCCGCAACCCGCCGTTGCGCGTGCTGCTGCTCGGAAATGCCCCGGCCATATTTCCGCAGCACGCCTTCGGCCACGCGGGCGGTCGCCCTGGCGTAGTTCTCGTAGATGTGCACCAGCGGCCGCAGTGCCGGAGCGACCGGCGTGCTGACCCTGGTCGCGGCGCCCAGGCCCGTGGCACGGGCAAAGCGCCGTTCGGCATAGCCGGAGAGCACGCCGAAGCCCTTGATCGGATCGTTGAAGATCGAGCTGACTGCCGACTGCAGCTCCTTCAACGAGGCACCGACGTCCTTCAGCGACGACAGCGCGATGTACAACCGCAGGATTTCATTCGTGCCCTCGAAGATCGGCAGGATGCGCGCGTCGCGCACGTACTGCTCGTAGGGCAATTCGCGCATGTAGCCATTGCCGCCCGCGATCTGCAGGCTTTCGTAGGCGGTGCGCTGCATCGCTTCGCTGGCGAAGACCTTGGTGATCGCCGCCTCGACGGAGTAGTCCTCGCAGCCGCTGTCGATGTAGTGCGCCACCATCCAGACGGCGCTCTCCGCGGCGAAGCATTCGACGGTCATCTGCGCGATCTTCTCGCGCACGAGCCCGTATTCCGCGATCGGCCGATCGAACTGCTTGCGCTCCTGCGCCTGCGCCACGGAGCGACGGATGAGCGCCCTCATGCCGCCGACGGCACCGCCGCCCAGGCCCGTGCGGCCGTTGTTCAGGATCCCCATCGCGACCTTGAAACCCTTGCCGACGTCGCCGAGCACGTTTTCTGCCGGCACACGCACGTCGCTGAAGGCGACCGTGGTCGTGCATGAGGCTCGAATCCCCATCTTGTCTTCGTGCGCGCCGTGACTGACGCCGGGCCATGCGGCCTCGACGATGAATGCCGTGACCTTGCCTTCAGGTCCGTCGGTGCGGGCGAACACGGTGTAGAAATCCGCGATCCCGCCGTTGGTGATCCAGAGCTTCTCGCCGTTGAGCGTGAAGCTGCCGTCAGCGTTGCGCTTCGCCGCCGTGCGAATGGCCGCAGCATCGGAGCCGGCACCGGATTCGGTCAGGCAGAAAGCGGCGATCATTTCGCCCGTGGCGAGCTTCGGCAGGTAACGCAACTTCTGTTCGGCCGTGCCGAACAGCAGCAGGCCTTTCATGCCGATCGAACTGTGCGCACCAATCGTGAGCGACACCGAGCTGTCGTAACTGCTGGTCTGGGCCAGCACGCGCGCATAGGCCGCGTTGGACAGGCCGAGACCGCCGAACTCCTCGGGGATGATCAGGCCGAACAGGCCGAGCTCGCGCAGCGACTGGACGAACTCGTCGGGCTGGCGGGCATCGCGATCCCAGCGCGCGAACTCGGCCTGCTTCCCTTCGAGAAACCGGTCGATGGACTCGACGATCATGCCGAGCACCTCGCGGTCGCGCTCGTTGATCGCGGGGTACGGGAACAGGTTTTCCTCCAGCACGTTGCCGAACAGCAGCTGTTTGGCGACGCTCTGGTCGGTCAGCGGGCCGGACGCCTTGGCGCCGGTGGAAACGGCGGATTCGATGGTGTTCATGGCCGAAAAGTTAGCACTTCGGCACAGTGGTGGGTAATCGGTGAAATACGCGCAGACAGCCCGTCACACTTTGCTGCACCGGGCCACCAACTCGCGGCGTGGCCCAGGTCAGCAGTCGAAGGCGGGCGGGCTTGACAGCGCCGCGGCTTGACTAACCGGGCCAAAGCCGTATTTTCGTCGAGCCTCCCTCGCCGCACGGCAGGATCGAGTATTTCCACTGCGCACGGACCTTTCCCGGCGCAGCTGACAACGGTGACCCACATGTATACGAACGAAAATCGATTCCTGACGCGCGCGCTTTTCCACGTAGCCGCACTTGGAGTAATCCTCAGCATGGGCACCGCCTCCGCCGCCGAGCCGCGCGCCCGCGACCTCGGCATCCCGTTTCCGGGCACGCCCGGGCCGCTCAACGCCATCACCGACGTCGCGGGCGTCGCAGTCGGATACACGACGCTCGTCGAAGGTGATGGCCCGCTCAAGGTCGGTAGCGGACCGGTGCGCACCGGCGTTACCGCCGTACTGCCACGCGGCCGCAAGGACCTGAGCGGGGTCTTCGGCGCCTATGCGGTCGGGAACGGCAACGGCGAAATGACTGGCACGATCTGGATCGAGGAATCCGGCATCGTCGGCACCCCGATCCTGATCACGAACACGCACAGCGTCGGCATCGTGCGCGATTCGGTGATCGCCTGGATGCTGCAGAACGGCGGCACGGAGCAACTGTGGGGCCTGCCCGTGGTGGCCGAAACCTGGGACGGCTACCTCAACGACTTGAACGGTTTCCACGTGAAGCGCGAGCACGTCTTCGCCGCACTGGACGGCGCGCACGGAGGTGCAATTGCCGAAGGCAATGTCGGCGGTGGCACGGGTATGCACACGTTCGAGTTCAAGGGCGGCACCGGCACGTCGTCGCGCCGTGTGCGGGTACACGGAGTGGCGGATTACACCGTCGGAGTCCTGGTGCAGTCGAATTTTGGCCGCCGTTCCCAGCTGCAGGTGGCCGGCATCCCGATCGGGCGCGATTGGCCCGAAGACGCGCCGTTCACGAAGGACGAAGGCCCCGTCAATGAACTCGGATCGATCATCGTCGTTGTCGCGACCGACGCACCGCTGCTGCCGACGCAGCTCAAGCGCATCGCACGGCGTGCGGCGATGGGAATCGCGCGTACCGGTGGCACCGCGGGCAACGGCTCGGGTGACATCTTCGTCGCGTTCTCGACCGCGAACTCAACGGCGGCCAGCGCGACGGAGGGCCTGCAGCAGGCGGCCTTCGTTCCGAACGACCGGCTCGATGGCCTGTTCGAAGCCACCGTGCTGGCGACGGAAGAAGCCATCATCAACGCGCTGGTGGCGGCGCGCACGATGACGGGCATCGACGGCAATCGCCTCGTGGCGATCGATCACGCGCGACTGCAGGAAATGCTGCGGCGCCACGACCGACTCCTTGTCGATAAGCAGCCGCCACGCAGCCCGTGAGCCATGCCGGCTGCGTTGCGCAGGCCCCAGGTCATGACCTGCCGACCTGAGGTATAATGAACAGCCGCGCGGTACTCTTTGCCGTCGCGTCCGCACTGTCTCCCTACGGACCGACGAGGCCCCCACGACATGCAGGCCAGCTCCCAAGCAAGCAACTGGAACCGCAAAGCCCTGCTGTGTTCCTTCGAGACCTCCAGGACCCAGGTCGTGCTGCCAGCCATGGTGCTGCTGCTCGACATCGCCCTGTTCAGCGCGGGAACCGCGGTCGTCCTGCTGCCCGATGGCCTGCTGCTGAAACTGCTGGGCACGCTGGTCGTGACGGTTGCGATCGTCCGGCTGTTTCTCGTCGGCCACGATGCCTGCCATGGCAGCTTTTTCTCGAGCTCGCGACTGAATGCCATCTGCGGACGGATCGCGTTCCTGCCGTCGATGACCGCGTACAGCCTGTGGGAGATGGGGCACAACACCGCGCACCACGGCTTCAATAACCTCAAGGGTCGCGACCAGGTCTGGGCGCCCTACTCCAAGGCCGAGTTCGATGCACTGCCCGGTTACCGCCGGGCACTCGAGCGAGTGTACCGGTCGGGCCTCGGCTGGGGCGCGTACTACCTGTACGAGATGTGGTGGAAGAAGCTGTTCTTCGCCAGCAAGAAGGAAGTCGGCTCGAGCCGCCGCAAGTACAAGCTCGACAGCCTGCTCGTGACCGTGTTTGCCGCCGCATGGATCGGCGTCGTTGCGTACACCGCCGCCGCAACCGGGCAATCGGTCGCGCTGCTCCTCACGCTGGCGGTCATCGTGCCGTTCCTGCTGTGGAACGGCGTGATCGGCTTCGTGGTGTTCCTGCACCACACGAACCCGAGCATCGCCTGGTTCCTGAACCGCCAGGAATGGCAGCGCAGCCGGGCTTACCTCACGTCCACCGCCTGCGTGCGGTTCCCGTGGGGCATGGACCGCCTGTTGCACAACATCATGGAACACAACGCGCATCACCTGAACCCGGGTATTCCGATGTTCACGCTGCGGGAAGCGCAACAGCTGCTGCGCGACAAGTTCCCCGATCTCTGCGACTACCGTATCACCCGACGCACGTACATGGACGTCGTGCAGCGCTGCAAGTTGTACGACTTCGCCAATCACCAGTGGCTCGACTTCGACGGCAAGGTGACCGCGCGCGTCACACTGGCAAGCGCGGCCTCCTGAGGCCGCGTCCGGCCGGGCCACGGAGCACCGGTCGTCCACTGCAAGAAGGGATCCCATGCTCAACGCACACACGGTCCGGGGCAGGCATGGAGACGTATTCACGTACCTGCACGGCAATCTGGACGCCACAGCCACCCACTGCCACATGCCGTGCGATGCGGCTCCCGACAGCCTGGTCTTCGTCAGCGATCAGGCGCAGCTCACGGCCGCGCGCGAACGCGGGGCTGCCATACTAATCGTGCAACGCGACATCGCCGAGCAGATCGCTGCAACGGAAACCGCCTTCGGCTGCTGCTTCTCGGTCAAAACCGTGGCGATGGGAATGGCGGTGCTGCTCAAGTATTTCGACCGCAAGCGGGAGCGCTTTGCCCAATGGGGCGAGCGTCACCCCACGGCCATCGTCCACGCGTCTGCCACGATCGGCGCGGACGTGCTCCTCGGACCGTATTGCGTGATCGGTGCCAACGCCGTCATCGGTGACGGCTGCTGCATCGGCTCGCACGCCGTCGTCGAGAGTGACGCGCGCCTCGGCCCGAACACCTTGCTGCATCCGCACGTTTTCGTCGGCGCGGGGTGTGAACTCGGGCGAGACTGCGAGGTGCATCCTCACACCAGCATCGGCAGCGACGGCTTCGGCTATGCAGTTGGCGCGAGCCGGCGGCCGCAGAAGCTCTCGCACCTGGGCAACGTCTGCATCGGTGACGAAGTCGAGATCGGCAGCAATTGCGCGATCGATCGCGCGACGCTCTCTTCGACCTATATCCGCTCGGGCACCAAGCTCGACAACATCTGCCACATTGCGCACAACTGTGACCTGGGCGAAGACGGGTTCTATACCGCCGGCTTCATGATGGCGGGGTCGACAACGATCGGGCGGCGCTTCATGACGGGCGGCAACAGCGTGGTCTCGGCGCATCTCAAGCTGGCCGACGACGTCGTGCTGGCGGGTCGCTCGACCGTCACCAGCGACGTGCCGGTCTCCGGACACTACGGCGGATACCCGCTGCAACCGCTGAAGGACTTCATGCGCACGCTCGCCGCGCTGGGCCAGCTCACCGAGATCCGCCGGAACCTCAATCGGGTGCTGAAGCACCTGCAGCTGCCGGAACGCTCGTAACCACACCCGGGTAGCTGACGACATGAACGGCGAAAACTCCGATGCATTGGTCGTGTTCGGCATCACGGGCGATCTCGCCTTCAAGAAGATTCTTCCCGCACTCGAGAACCTCGAACGACGCGGACGCTTGCCGGAGGTCGTGGTCGGCGTCACGCGCGGCGGCGTGACGCGGGACGCATTGATCACCCGGCTACGGGAAAGCCTGGCGCAGTACGGCGACGGCACCGACCCGGCCGCGCTGCAGCGGCTCGAAGCAAAGTTGCAGCTCGTCGACGGCGACTACCGCGACGACGCCACGTTCGAGGCGTTGCGCCAGCACTGGACGGTGCGCGGCGTCCGTGTCACTACCTGGCCATTCCGCCGAGCCTGTTTGCCACGGTCGCCGCCAAGCTCGGCAGTTCGGGTTGCGCTGCGAACGCCCGGGTAGTCGTCGAGAAGCCGCTGGGGCGCGATCTCTCGAGCGCGCAGACGATCAATCGCGCGCTGCAGCAGGTCGTCGACGAGAAGTCGATCTATCGCATCGATCATTTTCTCGGTAAGGAAGCAGTGCAGAACCTGCTGTATTTCCGCTTCGCCAACTCCATCGTCGAACCGCTCTGGAACCGCACGCACGTCGAGCACGTGCAGATCACCATGGCCGAGAAATTCGGCGTCGAGGGCCGTGGCAGGCTGTACGAGGAACTCGGCGCCGTGCGGGACGTCGTGCAGAACCACCTGCTGCAGGTACTCGCCATCCTGGCGATGGAACCGCCGGTCGGCACCGGTCCCGAAGCAATGCGCGACGAAAAGATGAAGGTGCTGCGCGCGATCCGTCATCCGGACCGTCGCGACATCGTGCGGGGCCAGTACGAGGACTATCGTAGCGAGGACGGGGTCAGTCCCAAATCGGATGCCGAAACTTACGCTGCGCTGCGCTTCGAGATCGACTCGTGGCGATGGGCAGATGTGCCGTTCTTCATCCGGACCGGCAAGCGCATGCCGGTGACCGCGACCGAGGTGATGGCAACGTTCCGCCGCCCGCCGCAGCGGCTCTTCGACGAAAGCCTGCCGCCGCGCGCGAATTACCTGCGGTTCCGGCTCGGGCCGGACCGGATTGCGATCGCGCTCGGCGTCCGTACCAAGGATGCCGGCGAAGCGATGGTCGGCGCAGAGACCGAACTCTATGCCTGCAATGCACAGACGGACGAGATGACGCCGTACGAGCGACTGCTCGGTGACGCAATGCGTGGTGACGCGACCTTGTTCGCGCGGCAGGATTCCGTCGAGGTGGCCTGGGACATCGTGGATCGGCTGCTGGCCAGCGGGCCGCAGGCGGAGCCGTATGCTTCAGGCAGTTGGGGACCGGACGCCGCGACACGCATGGTCGAACGCTTCGGCGGCTGGTACGACCCGCCGGCAGCCGCGACCACGGCGCCCTGCGGCTGACCGTTACTCCGCCTTCACCGCGTGCCCGCCGAAGGCCTGGCGCATGCGGGCCAGCAATCGGTTGGTGAAATCGCCGCTGCCCTGGCTCGCAAAGCGCTCCATCAGCGAGAGCGTCATGACGGGCGTCGGCACGCCGAGTTCGATAGACTCGATGGCCGTCCAGCGACCTTCCCCCGAGTCCGCGACGAACGGCGCCGTCGACTCGAGCGTGGCATCGTGCGCCAGGAACTCGGCCGTAGATCCAGCAGCCACGACCGGATGACCGTACCGTGTCGCCACGCTTCAGTGATCTGCGGCAGGTCGAGTGCGAACTCGCTCTTGGCCCGCAGCAACGCCAGCCCTTCGGCGTAGGACTGCATCATTCCGTATTCGATGCCGTTGTGGACCATCTTGGTGAAGTGACCGGCGCCGGCCGGTCCGCAGTGCACCCAGCCGCGATCCGGCGCAGGCGCCAGCGCCCGCAGCACGGGTTCAATCGCACGGACAGCCGTATCTTCACCGCCCACCATCAGCCCGTAACCGTTTTCGAGGCCCCAGACACCGCCCGAGACGCCGGCATCGACGAACAGGATGCCGTGCGCGCCGAGGTCCGACGCGTGACGCTGGCTGTCCTTGTACATCGCATTGGCGCCGTCGATCACGACATCACCACGCGACAGCAGTGGCACGAGCCGGAGCAGCGTTTCCTCCGTCGGCGCACCCGCGGGCAGCATCAGCCAGACGAGCCTGGGCGAGGGCAGGCGAGCCACCAGCGCGTCCAGCGTGTCGGCGGGCGTAACGCGTGGCTCATCGGCCATTGCGGCCCGAGCCTCGGCTGAACGGTCCCAGGCCATCACAGCATGTCCAGCGCGCGCAAGGCGGCGACTCATGTTGCCGCCCATCCGGCCCAGTCCAATCATTCCCAGCGTGAGGTTCATCGCGTTCGCTTCCATTGCTGCCCGGCGGGAGGTGAGCGATGGTCGCGCGATGCCGGGACGCGCACAAGGGCGGCCGGACATGCGTGACTGATGTCGTATCGAATATGCGTGATCATTCGTGATTCTCGTCCGCTGGAATCCACGGGACAGTGGTGTCCGAAGGGATTAGGCTTGTCCGAGGCCGGGAGCACTGTGGTAAGTCCATGGACATCGACGCACTGACACTCGCGCGGCTGCAGTTCGCCTTCACGGTCAGCTTTCACATCATCTTCCCGGCGATTTCGATCGGGTTGGCGAGCTACCTGGCCGTGCTCGAAGGCGCTCTGGCTCGTGGACCGGTCGCAGTCGTCTTTCTCGACCTCTTCGATTACTGGAAGAAGATCTTCGCGGTGGCGTTCGGCATGGGCGTCGTCTCGGGCATCGTCATGAGCTACCAGTTCGGCACCAACTGGAGCGTGTTCTCTGACAAGGCCGGTCCGGTCATCGGGCCGTTGATGGGTTACGAGGTGCTGACGGCCTTCTTTCTGGAGGCGGGGTTTCTCGGCGTGATGCTGTTCGGCTTGACGCGGGTCGGCCCGCGATTGCATTTTCTCGCGACGGTGATGGTCGCAATCGGCACCTTCGACTGTCGGCGTTCTGGATTCTTTCGGTCAACAGCTGGATGCAGACGCCGGCCGGTTACGCGATCAACGACGTCGGCCAGTTCGTTCCGGCGGACTGGCTCGCCATCATCTTCAACCCATCGTTCCCCTATCGCCTCGTGCACATGCTGCTGGCTGCGTACCTCACACGGCGTTCGTCGTCGGCGGCACAGGCGCCCTGCACCTGCTGCGAGACGCGACAATGCCGGCGCTCGCGCGATGTTCTCGATGGCGATGTGGATGGCCGCGCTGGTCGCGCCGGTGCAGATCGTCGCCGGCGACCTGCACGGACTCAACACGCTGGAGCACCAACCCGCCAAGGTCGCGGCGATGGAGGGGCACTACGAAAGCGCACGCGGTGCACCGCTCGTGCTGTTCGGCGTGCCGGACAGGAGCGGAGCGAACGCGGTATGCAGTCGAGGTCCCCAAGCTCGGCAGCCTGATCCTGACGCACGACTCGAACGGCACCGTGCCGGGCTCAAGGAGTGGCCTCCCGCTGATCGGCCGCACGCGACCATCGTCTTCTGGAGTTTTCGCGTGATGGTCGGTGCCGGATTCGCGATGCTCGCGCTCGGCGTGTGGAGCCTGGCGCGCGAGCACAAGACGGCTGTACGCGCAGCCCTGGCTGCTGCGCACGTCCGTCGCCATGAGGCCCATCGGCTTCGTCGCGGTGATCGCCGGCTGGATCACGACGGAGGTCGGTCGCCAGCCCTACACCGTGTACGGATTGCTCCGAACCGCGGAGAGCACATCCTCGATCGAGGCGGCGGCAGTGGGCGCTTCACTCGCCGCGTTTGCACTCGTTTACTTCGCGGTCTTCGGCGCCGGTGCCTTCTACATGCTGCGTCTGATGAGCACGGCACCCGAGGCGTCCGAGCCCGCACTCTCGCCGCGGCTGCCGATGCGCGCGAGCGGCATCATGCCCGGACCGGTCATGGACAAGGAGCCGCGCGCATGATGCAACTCGATCTCGCGCTGATCTGGGCGGGGCTTCTCGCCTTCGCGGTGCTCGCTTACGTCGTGCTCGACGGCGTTCGACCTCGGCGTCGGCATCCTGTTTCCGTTCATCCCGACGGGCCGCAACGTGACGAGATGATGAACAGGGTCGCGCCGGTGTGGGATGGCAACGAGACCTGGCTGGTGCTCGGCGGCGGCGGGCTGTTTGCAGTGTTTCCGCTCGCTTACGCGATCATCATGCCGGCGCTGTATGCGCCGGTTATCGCGCTGCTGCTCGGCCTGGTATTGCGCGGCGTGTCGTTCGAATTCCGCTGGAAGACGCGCCGCGGCAAGTTCCTCTGGGATGTCGCGTTTGCTTTCGGTTCCTCGCTGGCCGCGCTTGCCCAGGGCATTGCGCTCGGCGCGCTGCTGCAGGGGATTCCCGTGGTGGGCCGCGCTTACGCCGGCGGCTGGTGGGACTGGCTCACGCCGTTCAGCGTGCTCACCGGCGTGTCGCTCGCGTCGGGTTATGCGTTGCTTGGCGCCAGCTGGCTCGTCTACAAGACACAAGGCCACACCCAGCAGCGGGCATATCGATTCGCCACCGTCGCTGGCGGCACGACCCTGGCTGCCATCGGGATCGTCAGCCTGTGGACGCCCTTTCTCAGTGACGTGTTCATGCAGCGCTGGTTCGCGTGGCCTCAGATACTGTTCGTGGCGCCGGTTCCGGCTCTTGTCGCTCTGGCCGCGTACGTTCTTTTCAGTGGACTACGACGACGCCAGGAACTGAGTCCGTTCCTCGCGTCGCTGGCGCTGTTCGTCCTGTGCTTCGTCGGCCTGCTGATCAGCTTCTTTCCGTACTTGGTGCCGACGTCGGTCACGCTGTGGGAAGCAGCCGCGCCGCCGTCGAGCCTCGGGTTCCTGCTGGCGGGAGCTGCCTTCTTGATCCCGATCATCCTCGCGTACACCGCGTACTCGTACTGGGTGTTCCGCGGCAAGATCGAACCGCGCGGCGGCGGTTACCACTGACGATGGTTCCCGAGCGCTGCAAACGCCTGTTCTGGTTCCTCGCAATCTGGGCTGGCAGCGTCGCGGCACTCGGCACGCTCGCAGGGGCCATCCGGTGGCTGCTGGGTCCAAAATAGCGGCCTGACACGGGAGAACGACAATGAACGGCGCTCAGTCCCTGCTGCAGACCCTGGTCAATTGCGAGGTCGAGGTCTGCTTCTGGAACCCTGGCACGTCGGAGATGCATTTCGTCGCAGCGCTCGATTCCGTGCCGCAGATGCGCTCGGTGCTTTGCCTGTTCGAAGGCGTAGTGACAGGCGCAGCCGACGGATACGGACGCGTCGCCGGCAAGCCGGCAGCAACCCTGCTGCACCTGGGGCCCGGCCTCGCCAACGGCCTGGCTAACCTGCACAACGCACGACGCGCCAACACGCCACTCGTGAACATCGTGGGCGGCCACCATGCCACCTACCACCTGCAGTACGACACGCCGCTCACATCCGACATCGCCGGCTTTGCGCGCCCGGTGTCTGCATGGATCCACGAATCGAAAGTGCTGACGCGGTTGCGTCGGATGCAGCACGGGCGGTCCAGGCTGCACGCTAGGCACCCGGTTGCGTGTCGACGTTGATCCTCCCGGCCGACACCGCCTGGAACGACGCACAGCGCGCCGAACAGAAACTGCCGGATATGGTTGCTGCGCCGGTCGTTGCTGATGCCATCGATGCTGCAGCCAGATTGTTATCGAATGGCAAGAAGACCGCGCTGGTGCCTGCGTGGTGCAGCGCTCCATGGGGCCGGCCTCGAGGCGGCAGGTCGCGTGCAGGCCAAGACCGGTGCACGACTGCTGTGCGACACGTTCGCACCGCACGCGGAACTCGGTGCCGGTCGCGTGCCGGTCGAGCGCATTCCCTATTTCGCCGAGCAGATCGTCGACTTCCTCAAGGACTTCGAACAGTTCGTGTTCGTCGGCGCCAAGCCGCCGGTGTCGTTCTTCGCGTACCCAGGCAAGCCAAGCTGGTGCTCGCCGCCCGCCGTCACACCTGGCCTACCTCGCGCATGCCCACGAGGATGGTGCGCAGGCACTGGCGGCTGTCGCAGATGCGCTCGGTGCACCTACGCAATCTCCGGTGCGCATGCCCCTGCAGTTGCCCGACCTGCCGCAGGGCCCGCTCACGGCACTCGGCGTGGCCCAGGTCATGGCCCACCTGACACCGGAGCACGTCATCTACGCGGACGAATCGGCGACGTCTTCATTCCCGCTGCTGTCGACGCTCGCGCGGGCGCGACCGCACACGCACCTGCCGATCACCGGCGGTTCGATCGGACAGGGTCTGCCGCTCGCGATCGGTGCGGCCATCGCTGCACCGGAGCGGAAAGTGATCTGCCCGCACGGTGACGGCGGCGCGGCGTACACGCTGCAGGCACTGTGGACGATGGCGCGCGAGAAGCTCGACATCGTCGTCGTGATCTACGCCAACCGCTCGTATGCCATCCTCAACATCGAGCTCGGTCGCGTGGGCGCACCGAGCAGCGGACCGGTCGCGCTGTCCATGCTCGACCTGCGCAACCCGGACATGAACTGGACGAAGATCGCTGAAGGCCTCGGCGTCGAGGCCAGCCGTGCAACGACGTGCGAGGAATTCGCGTCGCAGTATGCGTCGGCCCTCGCGCAGCGCGGGCCGCGCCTGATCGAGGCGATGATCTGACTCCTTTTCAGGCCCGGCGCAACATCAACACGTTGCCGGTAACGGCCCAGGCCGCGCACCGAGGAACGTGAGCCACGTCGGGGTGGAAGCCTTCGAAGACGACCGACACGACGAGGGCCAGCAGCGGCGTCATCACGCCGATGGTGCCGGTGGGCCCGGGACCCAGCCGTTCCTGCAAGGTGAGGAAGCACGCGAACGTCATCTACCGAACCGGCCAGCGCCAGGTACAGCCAGCGACAACCCACCATGACCAGACGGCGGGCGGCATGAAGGCCTGTCCCTGGGCAATGGCGAGCACGGCAGAGACGGCGGCGCCGGTAGAGCATGCCGTAGCCTAAGTGCGGGCGCCGAACGGCAAGCCGCGCGCCGGGTTGCAACTCGCGGTGAGGCTGCCCACCGTGGATAGCAGCTGACTGAGTCCGATCGGTGAACAGTGCGCCCAGCAACGTGTTGGCGACTCCCCTGTCGGTCGCCCGGGAGTGCGGCCCAGAAGATCAGCGCCACGCCCGCGATGCCGGGTGAGGCCACCGAGCACGAACCCCCGCCGCGAGATCTGCGCCCCGAACAAGGCGCGCGCTCCGAGGCCTGCGACGAGCGGCGACGCCGAATAGCCCACCGCCACCAGGCCGGACACGAGGTGTTCGTTCGGCGTGGTACACGCACACGTACGAAATGCCGTACATGAAGCTGCCTTGCAGGGCGAAGATCGCGTGCTTGCCCGGCCGAAAACCCTAGCTTCTCCCCGCGCAGCAGGCACAGCATGAGGATCGTGCCTCCGGCCAGCGCGAAACGCAGGGCCACGCCCACCTCGGGCGGCACGTGCCCGATCTGGAACGTGATGGCGAACCAGGTCGTACCCCACGTCACCGACGCAAAGGGCGAACAGCTGCCAGGTCTTGAAGCGATGCATCGTGTTGAATGCGCTCGGCGCCGGTCGAGCACTCGGTCGCCTTCGACATTGCCGCAAAGGACATGCATCCGGTCCTGGCTACGCTGCTGCCGCCCGACGGCGCTGCAAGACTCGACGCCACTTTGCCGCAGCAACTGTTGCTGGGCGTCACTTACCAGGCGAACGACGACACGATGCTGGCGCTGGGCCTGTCGTGGCAGGACTGGTCGGATTTCGGTGAGTCGACGCTGAAGCTGCCCGAATCGTCCTCACCGATGATTGCGAGTGGCCTGCAGGACACGTGGGGCGCGTCCATCGGCGTGCGACGCACATTCGGTGAGGACTGGGCCGCTCTCGACGGCATCGGTTACGACAGCAATCCGGCGACGGCCGCGGGCCTACCCGCGTACTTCCCGGTGGCTCGGCGATGGGGGCTGGGCAGCAGGCCTCGGCACTCGTTCGACCATGCCTGGCGCTGCGTGCGGAACTGTCCGTCGTTCTGGACGGCCCGCCGACGTCGTGCAACCGACACATCCCTTGCCTCTTCCCGGCATCCCGCCGCTGACCGGGGAGTACAGGACACTCGCGTTTACATGCTGGCAATGTCGCTGCAGAATTCGCGCTGTAGGAAATACTGCGATTCGCCACCATGCAGGCCTGCTGCGTCGGTCCATTCTCAGCAAGGTCCTCCTCGACGTAACGCAGCAGGGATTCAAGCAGCGCCTCACGCGGATAGTCGTTGTGATTTCCGGACGTTCCTGCCTTTCGCGCGATACGACCGGTCGATTGGCGGCACGACGGCCCAGTGATCGGCGTTCAGGGACCCCCAGCAGTGTACTACCGGGCACGATCAGTAAGCTGTAAATGACCTGGCCGTAGTTGCGCAGGTGAATGTCTCGCGAGCTTCCTGGTCGTCAGACCAGCCCTTCCAGATGCGATTCCGGGCAGGTGAGCGTGACCAGCGAGTAGAGGCGAATCCCCGGCGGTGGCCTGTTCGCCGCCAGCCACGCCTGCGCCGCGTCTCCGCAGGCTACACCACGGCACCGCCGTCACCCCCGCCGTGACTTCGCCTTCGACCATGGCGCAAGAGGTCCGCCTGATGCTGCGTCGTCGTTCGCCAGCGCGAGGAACCGCCAACTGCACCGGCGATCTTGACGAACACCGCTCGCGCTGGCCCAACTCCGGATAGCGCGCCAGGCGCTTCGAGGACGTCCGGCGCACCCTTGGAATAACCGACCAGCACGACGCGCGGCGGCCCGGGACTCGGTGGCAACGCCATGATTGCCTCGCGGATCTGGCCCGCATTCTTCGTGGTTCTGGCGGAGAGCGCGTCGACCTCGACCAACTGTGCCTCGTAGCCGAACAGGGCGAGGTGCTCGCGGGGTGTGGGCGCCGGCTGCGGAACCAGCGCTGCGATACAGGGATCGCCGACCCGGCACGACTGCGGCCAGGTAGCGGCGACGGGATGGCCCGAGATCCACGGTCCTGCCGGTGCCGGGCGCAGCGCTCGTCACATCGGCTCAAGGCGTCGGCGCATCGGCGGCCGTCCGGAAGATTGGTGCCATCCCTCTCGAGCACCGCGCGGGAAGAAGATCTCGGCGAAGCGACCGCGCGCATCATCGACGCCGAGTCGGCGCCTCGACGTCGAACGGGGCAGTTGAGCAGGTGGTGCACGCACTAAGCAGCGACGCTGCCGTTAACGCCAGAAACGTCGGCTGTCCCGAAACGGTTCACTGGGCCCTGCAAGCCGCCGCTCTATCCTTGATGGTTGCGACGACCTTGATGTCCTTGATCGTCATAGGTTCCACTTTCAGCCGGTTCCTGTCGAGGATCATCAGGTCCAGGCGCCCGCCGGGCGCGAGCGAGGAAAATGCGAGCGGGACACGGCACAGGTAACATTGCCGATTGCCGGGCGTGCCCGTTGCAACCAAGATTCCACGATGTCACTTTTCTCACGCCTGTTTGGTAAATCGCCGCCCGCGACCGGCGCACCGCCGGCCAGCGAACGTGAGAGCGGCGTCGAGGCCCAGCCGCCGCCCGATCCCTCCGCTGCGCGCCAGGGAGAGAAGAAGCAAGCCTGACGCAGGCCATCGCTGCCGGCGACAAGGCCACGATCGGCAAGTGGGTTCTCGAAGGAGCTCGACGCGGATCCGCCAGATGGCGGCGCGCAGCGTGACGGATCCGGACCAGTTGCGCGAACTGATCCCCGCTACGCGCCACGGCAAAGACAAGAACGTCCATCGGATTCTCACCTCCCGACGGGATGAACTGCTCGCCGAAATCCGCAGCACCCGGCAGTTGCAGGCGGATCTGGAAGAAACTGCCGCGGCCATCACCCGGCACAGCGAGCGCCCGTACGATGCGACGTATCCGGCGACCCTCACACAGCTCGAGGCCCGGTGGCGCACGCTTGCACCCCAGGCGCAGCCGGACCTTCAAAACGATGTGACGCAGCACCTGCGACGTGCGCAAGATGTCGTCGTGCATCACCGCCAGGCGCTCGAGGCAGAGACCGAGCGACAGCGATCCGCCGCACTCGCCTCCGCAGAGGCGCGACGGCAGCAGGAACTCGAGGCACAGGTGGCAGCCGCGGCAGCGGCCGAGCAAGCGCAGAAACGCGAGGCCGAACGCCTGGCCTTGCACGAGGCCGAACAGGCGCAACGTGCGGCTGACGAGGCCAAGGCGCGCGACATCCTCGGGCTGCTGCGACAGGCACAGGCAGCCCTGGACCAAGGCGGGACGGCACGCGCCGCCCGACTGCGCACCTCGATCCTGGAAAGGCTGCCGGAGGCCCCTGCCCTGCCGGCGTGGTTCGCACACCAGTTGGAGCAGGTCGACTCGCGGCTCACGGAGCTGCAGGACTGGAATACTTTCAGGGTCGTACCGAAGCGGGCCGAACTGGTGCAGCAGATGCAGTCGCTGGTAGGCGCTGATATCGCGCCGGAGGAACTCGCGCAACGGATCCGCCGGCTGCGGAACGAATGGCGGACCCTCAACCGGGGCGCAGGTGAGGATCCCTCGGACGAATTGCAGCAGTTCCAGGAGGCGGCAGAACGCGCCTACGAACCCTGTCGTGAACACTTCGCCCGGCAGGCCGAGCTGCGCAAGGAAAACCAGGAGCGGCGCGAAGCGCTGATCGAACGCCTGACCGCCTTCGCTGCAGAACAGGCTGGCGAGCAGCCGAACTGGCGTGCAATCAACCAGGCCGGTTTCGAGTCGCGGCGCGAGTGGCGTCAATACGCGCCGGTGGACCAGGCGGTGGTCAAGCCGTTGCAGGCACGTTTTCACGCGTTGGTGGATGAGCTGCAGGCGCGCCTCGATGCCGAGTACGCACGCAACGTGCAGGCGAAGCGCGACCTGATTGCCCGCACTGCCGAGCTCCTCAACCTCGAGGACACCCGCACCGCGATCGACGAAACCAGGAACCTGCAGCGAGCCTGGAAGACGGTCGGCATCGTGCCGCGGAACCTGGATAACGTTCTCTGGGACGAGTTTCGCAAGCAGTGCGACGCCGTCTTCCAGCGCAGCTCACAGGAATCGGCGGCGTACGCTGTCGCGCTCGAGGCGAACCAGGTGCAGGCAACCGGCGTGTGCGAGGAACTGGAGCGGATTGCCGAACTGACCGCCGAGCCTTTGCTGTCCGCCGTGCCGCAGCTGGACGAATTGTGCGCGCAGTTCGAGTCGCTGGACTTGCCACGAGCGTCGGTACGTGCACTGCGTCAACGGTTTTCACGCGCGACCGACCGTTGCGCCGAGGCCGTGCGTAAGCACCGCGCAGCGGCGGCGCGCCGTGGCTGGACCGACGGACTGGCCGCTGCTGCCCAGGTCCGCGCATACGCACTCGCAACCGTCCAGGGACGATCCCCAACCGAATGCGAGGCGTTGCGGGCGTCAGCGGCGTCTGCGATCGCCGATCTCGCCCATGCACCCAAGCCGATGCGCAACATCCTGGAGCAGCGGATCGCAGCGGTCGCCGCCGGCACCGTCAGCGCCGATCTCGCCGCGAACGAAGCGGCGCTGCGGCTGCTGTGCATCCGCGCCGAGTTGATCTCTGGTACGACTTCGCCGCCGGAAGATATGGAATTGCGTCGCGAATACCAGATGCGACGCCTGGTCGAGTCGATGGGTAGCGGCGAACGCATAACCCCGGCTGCGCTCGACGATCTCGCGCTCGAATGGATCGCGGTGGGACCGGTAGAGGCCGCTGTCCACGACGGGTTGCTGGCCCGTTTCGAGCGCTGTCGTAACGCAGACAAATCCATGTCGCGGGACGGTGTCTAGCGCGATCGATTGCGCACCCATTGTGGCCTGGTCCCCTGTCCCATCTCGCACGGGTACTGACGATGAATGCCGAAGAGCTGAGACGACTGCAGGCGCCGATCAAGGCTCGCTACAGGGAGAATCCTGCCGCGGCGAAACAGACGTTTCGGGCCGTTGGAACCCTGCTGCATGACCGACCTGCTTGTCACATCGAAAACCGCTTCGGGCACATCGACGCAGGACTGCACCCCGCTGCGGGTGGCGATGGCAAAGATGCCTGTTCGGGCGACATGTTGCTCGAGGCGGTCGTCGCCTGCGCCGGCGTCACGTTGAACTCGGTCGCGACGGCGATGAGCATTGCATTTCGGTCGGCCACGGTAATCGTCGAAGGCGACGGCGACTTCCGTGGCACGCTCGGCGTCGACAAGGCGGTCCCGGTGGGCGTCACCGACATCCGCATCCGCTTCGAGATCGACTCACCTGCAAGCGACGAGCAACTCACCATGCTGGTGAAGCTCACCGAGCGCTACTGCGTCATCCTGCAGACGCTGCGTACTCCGCCCGGAATCGAAGCTACCCTGCAGCGTGTGACCGCATGAACAGCACACCGAACGTACTGGTCATCATGTACGACCAGCTGACCCCCGCGGCGCTCGGGTGCTACGGCAATCGCGCTGTGAAGTCTCCACACATCGATCGCCTTGCCGCTGCGGGCGTGGTGTTCGACGCGGCATACACCAACAGCCCACTGTGCACGCCGGCGCGCTACTGCATGATGACGGGGCAGCTGCCCTCAGCCACGCGCGGCTACGACAACGCCGCGTACCTCGCCAGCACGATCCCGACGCTTGCGCATTACGCCCGCGCCGCCGGTTATCGCACGGTGCTCTCCGGCAAGATGCACTTCGTCGGCCCCGACCAGTTGCATGGCTTCGAGGAGCGCCGCACCACGGACATCTATCCAGCGGACTTCGGCTGGACGCCGGACTGGCGCACGCCCGGCGAGCGCATCGACTGGTGGTATCACAACATGGAGAGCGTCGCCGGCGCCGGCGTAGCTGAAGTCACCAACCAGCTGCTGTTCGACGACGAGGTTGGCTTCCACGCGGTGCGCGCGCTGCACGATGCGGCCCGTGCCGATGATGGTCGACCATTCCTCCTGGTCGCCAGCTTCACGCACCCGCACGATCCGTACGTGACGCGGCAGGAGCACTGGGACCGCTACGAAGGCGTCGAGATCCCGATGCCGGGAGTGTCTGCGATCGACGTGCCTGCGGATCCGCACACGCGGCGCCTGCGCGTGGCATGCGACATGGAACGCACGCCGATCACCGATGACGACGTGCGCCGCGCGCGTCGCGCCTACCTGGGAAATATCTCGTATGTCGACGACTGGACTGGCCGGCTCGTCGGGACGCTCGAGTCACTCGGACTGGCGGACGATACGGTGGTCATCCTGCTCGCCGATCACGGCGACATGCTGGGCGAGCGCGGGCTCTGGTACAAAATGAACTTCTTCGAGGGGTCCGCACGCATTCCGCTGGTCGTGCACGCACCCGCTCGCTTCCGCGCACGCCGCGCGTCGACGCCAGTCTCGCTGGTCGACGTGCTGCCGACCATCATCGAGTTGACGGGAGGTTCCGTGGCCGACGCGGTCGAACCATTGGCAGGCCGCTCGCTGCTGTCACTGTGTGAAGGCGAAGCAGAATACCGAACTGTCGCTGGCGAGTATGCGGCCGAGGGCGCCTGCGCCCCGATCGTCATGCTGCGCCGGGGTGCGTTGAAATTCGTGCACTGTCCCGTCGATCCGGACCAGCTGTACGACCTCGAGACGGACCCCGGTGAGCGGGTCAATCTTGCCGGCGACGCGGAGTGGGCCGCGACCGTCGCCGAATTCCGCAGCGAAGTGACGCAGCGGTGGAACCTGGCGCGGTTTCATGAAGACGTGTTGCAGGATCAGGCGCGGCGGCGGTTCCTGATGGGAGCATTGCGTGCGGGCAGCTACACGCCGTGGGAGTTCACGCCGCAGCGCGACGCCTCGAACGAGTACATGCGCAACCATCTCGACCTCAACGCGGTCGAAAGAAGCGCCCGCCGGCCGCGCTGAACCGACTGGCGCCAGGGCTAGAACCGGAAGGTGACGCCCAGGGCAGGACCGTTGAAGTCGATCGACTTGATCGGCTTGCTGCCACCGAAATCGTAGTCGAGGTAGCGCCAGACGCCGGTCACGTCGATCGAATCGAAGCTGTAACCCAGCCCGGCCATTCCCTGCCAGGTCAGGTCGGACTCTCCGGCGCCAACGTCGAGATAGTAAGGAACGTACCAGTTTCGATCGGCGCCGAAGCTCATGTGCCCCTTCACACCGACTATCGCATCCCAGACCGTGTCCTTGGCGTTGGCGGAGCCGGAGCGGTCCAGGACCGGCAGGGACGAGATGTCACCGTTGAGCTGCCACCGCAGGCCTTCCTCGAGATCCAGCATCCTGGCACCCGCAAGGACATTCAGGGAGAGTCCGTCCTGCTGAACGACCGCGTAACTTCCCGCCAGCGTCCACAGCCAACCCGTTATGTCGAGCTTGAGGTTCGCACTCACGCTGGCTGGAATGCCAGCCTGGCCGATACCGAAATCCCGGGTTCCCTTCTTGGATGCGCCGAGATCAAGGTAGATGACATCGGTGGCGAAACCCCACCGGTCCTTGCGGCCCTCGAACGCGCCCATGAACGCGAAATTCAGGCTGTCGAGAATCGCGTCGGCACTGACGTCGATCGAGGGGCCGCCGCCGCTCGGCGGAAAGGCAGTCTCGCCGCCAAGACTCGGCAGCCACAGGTAGACCGTTGCATTCCACTGCCAATCGCTGGCGGCAGTTTCGGCACGCGTGGGTAAAGGCGCCATCGCCGCGAGGATGAAGGCTGACGCCAGGCCGAAGATACCGGTCAGGCTTCCTCGAGTTATGTGCTTTTCATTCATCCGGGCACCCTGTGTCAGGAGACAGCTATTTTGTTGTGACGACCGCCAAGACTGCACCCGGACACCGGCGTTTGGCAGTACGCAATAATAGCAATAGTGCCCGCAAAAATGCCTGTGATTCACCCGGCTACGCTCTCACGGGACACCGACCACTGCACCCAGACCAGCATTTCGTTGAGCGTTTGCCCTCGAGGCACCCGTTCATGCACAGGACACGCGCGGTACTTGCTCTATGGCCGACTGACGCTGCACTTCTGGTTTTTAGCGGTAGACTGATTTTGCCCACGAGCGAGCTGCCACAGCTGCGATGAAGCGGATATCGAAGATCGTCCTCGGGCTGGCGTTGCTGCTGACCGGCACACTGGTCGCGGCACTCATCGCCTATCGAGTTCCGGACCAGCCCGTCTCGGCGCTGCAGGAGAAGTGGGCACAGCCACCGTCGAAGTTCGTCGGGGTGCGCGGCATGCAGGTGCACGTCCGCGACGAAGGCCCGCGCGACGACCAGGTGCCGATCCTGCTGCTGCACGGAACCGGTGCTTCGCTGCATACGTGGGACGGCTGGACCGGGATCCTGGCTCGTGATCACCGCGTGATCCGCTTCGACCTTCCCGGCTTCGGGCTGACCGGACCGTCGCCCGACGGCGTCTACACCATCGAGAGTTACGTCGACACCGTGCTCGCCATGGCTGACGCACTCGGCGTGCAGCGTTTCATCGTCGCCGGCAACTCCCTCGGCGGTTACGTCGCGTGGGTCACCGCCGCCCTGCATCCGGAGCGAGTGGATCGGCTGATCCTGGTCGATGCCGCGGGTTACCCGTACGAGTCGCAGTCGGTTCCGCTCGGATTTCGTCTCGCACGCATGCCGGTGCTCAGCGTGATCCTGCGTGATGTGCTGCCACGCAAGATCGTCGAAAGCAGCGTGCGGGACGTCTACGGCGACCCGTCGAAGGTCACGCCCCAGCTCGTGGATCGGTACTTCGAGCTGAACACGCGTGTGGGCAATCGCAAGGCGCTGGTCGCCCGCTTCGACCAGACGAGGCCGGGATCGCTGGCGGAACGGGTGCATGACATCCGGATGCCGACACTGATCCTGTGGGGCGCCAGGGATCACCTGATTCCGCTCGAGTCAGGCCAGCGGTTCGCCCGCGAGATCGACGGCAGTCGCCTGGTGGTGTTCGACGGGCTCGGGCACGTGCCCCACGAGGAAGATCCGCAGCGCACGCTTGAGCCGGTACTGGCGTTTATCGACAACGGACGCCCGCCCTGATCCTGTCGGGCGCAACCTGCGGGTCAGATCGGCAGCGTCAGGACGGGTGCGAAACCACCCCCGGAGGTGCGGAAATTCGTGGTCTGACCGCGATACAGGCGCGCTGCCCGCAACCAGGTTTCGCCATGCATGGCGTAGTTGCGGAGATCGACGCGGAGATCGGCCTCATCGCCGTCGGCGGATGCGATGCGTCGATACGACGTAGGCGCAATCGCCTGCGCGACGTACCGGTGCGCAAGGATGTGGTCGAACGTCGTCCGAGTGAGCTTGTCGCCGCGATACGCAGCCTTGCTGCCGAAACCATCGACTGGCTTGAAGAAGAGGCCCTTACGCCGCTTCCAGAGGTCGTCGGCCGCGGCGGGTTCGACCACCTCCGTCGCTGGAATGGTCTGCCGCAGGTGGGAGCGATCATCGGCGTCGAGACCTGCCTCCTGCAGCAACTCCGCGTCGCCCAACCATGCGAGGAGCCGCTTGTCCGCCCATCGCGCATGCGCGGCCGGGTGCGGCGTGATCACCGCCAGATCCAACTCGTACGCGTGTCGCAGGACTGCGTGTCGCTCGTCGGCCAGATAGAAGTCGGTCAGACGGTTGTAGATCAGGTCGATGCGCTCGCCGGCAAGAAATAACGCGTCCTCCTTTACTGTGAGGCGTGCGGCATCGGCGATCACGACACGCCATCCAGCGCGCTCGAGCAGCCGCTGATACAACAGGAACTCGGGATAGAGGTACTGGCCCTGCGGGTCGTCATCGACGATGGCGATGGTGCGCAACGGTATTTCGCCGCGGACGCTCGTCCACTCCGCCTGGAAGCTGTCCGTGATGCGCTGGCCGAGCTGATCTATCTCGACACCGGCCGCGGTCATGACGGATATCGGCGCGACAAAGCAGTCGCAACTTGCCGTGGCTGCACGCGCCAGCTCGAGACTGACGAGCAACCCGCCAGGGTTCGTGTTGATCTCGATGAGCTGCGGGGTCGGGCCACCGAGATGGAAATCGAAACCCAGGACACCGCCTGCGCTTGCCCGGGGACGACGAGCCAGTTCGGGCGCATACCTCTCGATCTTCTGCTGGCAGGGGCCGCTGGTGAGTGCCCGCGTAATGAGCCGCACGGTCCGGTCCATGGCGGCGGCTTCGCCCGGCGCGAGAAACACGACGCTGCCCGAGACGAGTCCAGCCTGCGATTCGAGGAGGCTGCCCGCGTCGCCGAGATTGGCGCGGAGCTGGTCGCGCAATTTCGTACGATCGACCCAGATGCACTGGCACCCTTCGTTCAGTTGCGCCGCCAGTGGCCCCGTCGATGATTCGCTGGTTTGCCCAGTCTTGCGGCCCTGCATGGTCAGCTCAACAGCTTCTTCGCTTCGTCGATCGTGGGGACGCGCCTAGTCGCTCTTGCGGGCAGGCTGATGCGCGTCCCCGGCGTGCCCCGCCTCCCGGGAGTTACTGAAGTGCTCCTCCCACATGAGTTCAATGCCGCGCTTGCTGCCGAGACCGACGGCCAGCACCAGGCACGCCGCCAGCGCGCCGAATGCAATCAGGAACGCACCGGTCACGATGGTGACCGCGATCTTCAGTTCGACCAGCGCACTGGCGAACGTGGTCACGAGAATGGCCCAACGCACCAGCGTTGCCATCAGGCGAGCCCGGGCAACCTGCTCTCGGTAGAGCACACGCTGAACGGCGCGCGAGACCAGGCTGGCGAGGCTCCAGCCGACGAGCAGGATCAGCACGACCGTGATCAGCTCCGGGATCAGCAGCAGGAACCGGGTGAAAAGTTCGGACAGCACCGTCAGGCGCCAGATGACGAACGCATTGGCGAGGAAGATGAGGAAGACGAAGACGCCGAGCACCGTTCCGACCAGTTCGAACAGTGAGTGTCGCGCGTCGCCGGAGTCCAGCGCGGATGTCCACCGCAATCGTGCCATGACGCGGTCGAGTCGCATGAAGATCAGGACACGCACGAACAGTCGAGTGATCGCCCACGCGACGATCAACCCGATCACGATGACGAGCACGCCGGCCAGCAGCGTCGGCAGGTAGGCCGCCAGGCTCGTGGCCAGTTCCCGCAGTGATTCGAATGGCTGGTTTTCCACGTTTACACCCGTTTCAAGTCATCCAACGCTTGGGGTCGGCCGGCATCTCGTAGGTGATGAGCACTGGCATGGGCGCACGCTCGGCCAGTTCCAGCGGTACGCCATACCCGAGCAGGTGCTCGAGCATGCCGGCCTCCGTGCCGCCGGCGACGATCAGGTCGGCGTCACGAGCCGCGCGCAACAGCCCGGTCACGATATCGCCGGAGTGAACGATGTTGATCTCCGCTGTCGGGGAAGAACTCGGCGACCAGCTTGCGCAGGCCCGTTTCGGCCTGTTCGTTCTCCGCCGTGGTTGCCTCGCGCGAGACGACGTGTGCTGCCAGCACGCTCGCCCCCGTCGCCTTGGCGACCAGGGCAACCACGTCCGCCGCAAACCGTGAATGAGGTCCGCTCTCATAAGCGAACATCACCTTGCGGAAATTTCCCGGCCAACGCTCGGCGCTGACGAGCAGGGTGTGCGTCGGCGCCTCGCGTATGACGCGATCGACGATCGCGGATGCGAACCGCTGGAACAGCCCGGCGCGGCGCGCCCAGCCGACGATCACGACGTTGCAGTGTTCCTCGAGGATCGTCTCGGCGATGCCGAAGGAGGCGCGGTGTGAGATCTTGACCAGGGACTTGAGTTCGACGTCCTGCGTGGCCAGACGCACCGATCGCACGATCCAGGCGCTGCTTGACCGGGCCGACGTGGTCGAGGCCGGTGGCCAGCGGCTCGCCGTCCGGAACCTCGATGACGGACAGTCCGATCACTTCCGCCTCGCGGCCGTGCGCCAGGAACTGCGCCGTACCGAGTACCGGAGCTGCGTCGTCCGCGCCCAGCAGGCAGGCCAGGATGCGGTAATCCTTGCGCTTCGCCGCCTCGCGCATCTCGACCACGTGCTCGTAGGCCTTATCGCGCTTGCGCGCATAGGTGTAGTAGACGACGAGGCCGAGGACGATCCACGCCGCCGCGCTGAGCCACGCCATCGGGCTGTAGAAGAACAGGTACACGGCCAGGAACAGCTGCAGGAGGATGCCGATCACGGGCACGAACGGCACCCACGGGACGCGGAAGCCACGGGGCATCTCCGGCATCTTCCGCCGCAACACGATCAGCACGGCCTGGACCTGGATGAACAGCAGCAGGAACATGATGTTCGCGGCGCTGGCCACGGTCTCGATCGGCAGGGCCACGGCCATGAACGCAATCAGCACCGCGGATCCGGCAATCGCGCCGTGCGGCGTCTTGCGCAGCGCGTGAACCTTGCCGAAGAAGGCAGGCAGGTTGCGATCCCGGCCCATGGCCAGTGAAACGCGCGACGAGGAGTAGATGGTGGCGTTGAGGGCGCTGACGGTCGACAGCAGGCCGCCGATGAGGATCATCAGCCCGCCACCGGGGAAGAAGCCCTTGGCCACGTCCACCAGCGCGGTTTCCTGGTGCTCGCCGAGGAACTGCCAGCTGGGAACCCCTTCGACCTGCACCGCGCCCAGCGCGGCAAAGGCGACGAGCAGGTAGATCGGCACCACGATCAGCAGCGACAGGAAGATGGCGCGCGGCACATTGCGCTGCGGCTCGTGCACCTCTTCGCTGCACTGGGCGATGATCTCGTAGCCTTCGAAGGCGATGAAGGTCAGGCCCATGGCGACGAACACGCCGCCGTAGCCCTTCGGCAGGAAATCCTCGGTGAAGACCGGCTGCCAGTCGGGTCGCTGCAGGGTGATCCAGATTCCGAAGCCGACGAAGACCGCCAGGATGATGATCTTGCCGATGGTGATGATGTTGCCGGTCCCGCCCGTCTCCGACGCACCCCGGTAGTTGACCCAGGCAAACAGCGAAATGATGCCGACCGCGAGCCACTTCTCGACTGGCATGAAGGGCGTGTCGAAACCGCCCAGTCCGATGAGCGGCAACACCAGCTTGAAATAGGCGCCGAAGCCGAGCGCGTAAAGCGAGCAGGCGACGGAGTGGGCGAACCAGTCCATCCAGCCGCTCATGAAGCCCTGCGGGTCCTGCAACCCGAGCTTCACCCATAGATAGCTGCCGCCCGCGTCGTGAAAAGACGAACCGAGCTCGGCATAGGCGGCCGCCGCAAAGAGCGTCACGAACGCGTTGAGCAGGAATGCCAGCAGCAGGCCGGGACCGGCCACGCCGGCGGCGATGCCCGTCAGGACGAAGATGCCGGCGCCGATCATCGCACCGACACCGATCATGACGACGTCGAAGAGCCGCATTTCGCGGCTCAGTCGCACCTCGAAGCTTGCTGTCGGCGCCGCGCCGCCCGCATCACTCAACGGTGTCTCCCCCAGGAAACGTCGGGCCCTGTCCGACGGAGTCTACGGGCGCACCGCCCCGGACGCACCACAGAATCCTGCACTCGGCAGTCGCCCGGTCGGGTTCGACGAGTCGCCCGCGGACGACCGATGCAACCACGCAACACCTTGGACCATGTTCGATGTCGTAACATCGAACTTCATGTCCATCCATGTCGCACTGACCCACGAGACCCGCTACCGCTACGACCAGCTCGCAACGCTGGGGCCCCAGGTCGTACGCCTGCGGCCGGCGCCGCACTCCCGCACGCGGGTGTTGAGTTATTCGCTGCGGGTGGAGCCGGCCGAGCATTTCCTGAACTGGCAGCAGGACCCGCTCGGCAATCATCTCGCCCGCATCGTGGTGCCCGGGAAAGACACGCGAGTTCCGCCTGCAGGTCGACCTCGTCGCCGAGATGGCGGTCTTCAATCCGTTCGATTTCTTCCTCGAGCCGGAAGCCGAGCAGTACCCGTTCGCCTATGAACCGGGCATCGCCAAGGAACTGGAACCCTACCTCGAGCTCGAGCCAGAGAGCCCGTTGCTCACCGACTTTGTCGGAAAAATCGCGCGCGAGCCGGTCGCCACCGTCCTGTTCCTGGTGGCGTTGAACCAGCAGCTCCACCAGCACATCGATTACGTGATCCGCATGGAGCCGGGCGTGCAGACCTGCGAGGAAACGCTGTCCTCGCGGAAAGGGTCCTGCCGCGACTCCGCCTGGCTGCTCGTCCAGATCCTGCGGCGTCTCGGGCTGGCCGCACGCTTCGTGTCGGGTTACCTGATTCAGCTCAAACCCGACGTCGCGGCGCTCGACGGCCCGTCCGGCACCGACCGCGACTTCACCGACCTGCATGCGTGGGCCGAGGTGTACCTGCCCGGCGCCGGCTGGATCGGTCTCGATGCCACTTCGGGCCTGCTGGCGGGTGAAGGGCACATACCGCTCGCTTGCGCCCCGCACCCGACCGGCGCCGCGCCGATCACCGGCACGGCGGACGCCGCGCAGGTCGATTTCTCGTTCGCAATGCAGATCGAGCGGATCGTCGAAACGCCGCGCGTGACGCGCCCGTACTCGCAGGACGACTGGTCGTCGATCGATGCGCTCGGACGCGCGGTGGACCGGCAACTCGTCCAGGACGACGTGCGCCTGACGATGGGCGGCGAACCGACGTTCGTCGCCATCGACGGCGTCGACGCCGCGGAATGGAACACCGCCGCGCACGGAGCCCACAAGCGCGCGCTGGCGGCCACGCTGATCCAGCGCCTGCGCGACCGCTTTGCACCGGGCGGCCTGCTGCACTTCGGACAGGGCAAGTGGTACCCGGGGGAGTCCCTGCCCCGCTGGGCATTCGCCCTGTACTGGCGCGGTGACGCGCAACCCCTGTGGCGCGATGCGAAGTGGATCGCGCAGGAGCACGACAAGGGCGGCGCTACGCTGGACGATGCGAAGCGCTTCATCGAAACGCTGGCCGGACTGCTCGGAGTCGACCCGGAGTTGCCGGTACCTGCCTTCGAGGATCCGGTTCCGTACCTGACCCGTGAGCAGCGCCTGCCGGAGAACGTCGACCCGTTCGATTCCAAGCTCGATGATCCCGAGGAGCGCGCGCGCCTGGCCCGGGTCTTCGAGCGCGGCCTCGCGGCGCCGGTCGGCTACGTGATGCCGCTGCAGCGCTGGAACGCGCCGCACCAGCGCGCCTGGTACAGCGAGCGCTGGACGACCAGGCGCGGCCGGCTGTTCCTGGTGCCGGGCGACTCGCCCATCGGCTTCCGGCTGCCGCTCGAGTCGCTGCCGCACCTGTCGAAAGAGAGCTACCCCTATTTCATGCCCGCCGACCCGTTCGCACCGCATGCGCCATTGCCCGCATCCGCGCCGACGGTCGACGACCAGCTCGCCATCCATCACCGGGCTGCGGCCGGCGTCGATCCACAGCGCGTCATGGAACAGGGTGGTACGGCCGGGGACGACGGCGCGGTGCGCACGGCGCTGGCGGTGGAGCCTCGGGACGGCCGGCTGTGCGTCTTCCTGCCGCCGACCGAAACAGCCAACGACTACGTCGAACTGATCGGCTGCGTCGAAAGCGCCGCCGCCCGCATCGGGCAACCGGTGCACGTCGAGGGCTATACGCCGCCCGCCGACGAGCGCCTCAACGTCATCAAGGTCACGCCCGACCCCGGCGTCATCGAAGTCAACGTGCATCCGGCGCGCGACTGGCCGGAACTCGTCGCGATCACTTCGACCGTGTACGAGGAAGCGCGTCTCAACCGGCTCGACGCGCAGAAGTTCATGGTCGATGGCCGCCACACCGGCACGGGCGGTGGCAACCACGTGGTCGTCGGCGGCGCCACCCCGGCCGACAGCCCGTTCCTGCGCCGCCCCGACCTGCTGCGCAGCCTGATCTCGTATTGGCAGAACCACCCGTCGCTGTCGTTCCTGTTCTCGGGTCTTTTCATCGGCCCCACCAGCCAGGCGCCGCGCATCGACGAAGCGCGCCACGACCAGCTCCACGAACTCGAGATCGCGTTCGAGCAGATGGAACGGGCGATGGCCTCCGGGCCGGTCGCGCCGTGGGTCGTCGACCGGCTGTTGCGCAACATCCTGATCGACGTCAGCGGCAACACGCACCGCACCGAGATCTGCATCGACAAGCTGTATTCGCCCGATGGGCCGACCGGTCGCCTGGGACTGGTCGAATTCCGCGCCTTCGAAATGCCGCCGCACGCGCAGATGAGCCTGACACAGCAGTTGCTGCTGCGTGCGCTGATCGCCCGGTTCTGGCGCACTCCCTACACGCAGCGGCTGGTGCGCTGGGGCACGTCGCTGCACGATCGCTTCATGTTGCCGCACTTCGTCTGGCAGGACTTCCGCGACGTGCTGCGCGACACGCGGGACGCGGGCTACGAGCTGCAGGACCACTGGTTCGCGCCGCACTTCGAGTTCCGGTTTCCGCGTTACGGCACGGTCGAGCGCGGCGGTGTCGAGCTCGAACTGCGACAGGCGCTCGAGCCCTGGCACGTGCTCGGCGAGGAAGGCGCCGTCGGCGGCACCGCGCGTTACGTCGATTCGTCGCTCGAGCGCCTGCAGGTCCGGGCACGCGGCCTCAATCCGGCGCGTCACGTGGTCACCTGCAACGGACACCGCGTTCCGCTGCGACCGACCGACGCCGCGGACGAAGCCGTGGCCGGCGTTCGCTTCCGCGCCTGGCAGCCCGCGCACTGCCTGCACCCGACGATTCCGGTGCACGCGCCGCTCGTGGTCGAGGTGCTCGATTCGTGGTCCAGTCGCTCGCTCGGCGGGTGCACCTATCATGTCGCCCACCCGGGCGGCCGCAATTACGATACGTTTCCCGTGAACTCGTTCGAGGCCGAGAGCCGCAGGCTCGCGCGCTTCTCTGAACTCGGGCATACGCCCGGGCCGGTCACGCCGCCTCGCGACGAAGCCCATCCCGAGTTTCCACTGACGCTCGATCTCCGGCGCGTCGCCGGCTGAGCCTGCAAGGATCCTGCGCCTTGAATTCGCTGATCGAGCCACTGCCGAGATCGACCGACGCGACGCTCGCGCCGCTGTTCGACGCGTACCGGACGCTGCCGGGCATCTTCGACGAAATGCAGACCGCCGATGGCCAGGTGCGGCCGCACTGGCAGAGGCTGGTCGCAGCCCTGCGCTCGCTGAGCCCCACGGAGATGGAAGCACGCTGGAAGCGTGTCGAGCGGATCCTCTACGAGAATGGCCTGACCCACAACATCTACGGCGAGGGCGACGCGACCGAACGCCCGTGGCGCCTCGATGCGATGCCGTTGCTGATCTCGCCGACCGACTGGAGCCGCCTGGAAGCCGGGCTGATCCAGCGGGCACGACTGCTCGACGCCGTGCTGGCGGACTGTTACGGCGAGCAGCGGCTGATGCTCGAAGGACGCCTGCCAGCGTCGCTCATCCTGGGCAATCCCCAGTTGCTGCGGCCTTGTCATGGCGTGCCGGTGAGTGGCGGCCGGCGCCTGCACTATTACGCCGCCGACGTCGGGCGCGCGCCCGACGGCAGCTGGTGGGTGCTGAAGGACCGCTGCGAATCCCCGGTGGGTGGCGGGTACGCCCTAGAAAACCGCATCGCGCTCAGGAATTGCCTGCCGGACGAGTTCGCCGCCAACCAGGTGCAGCAACTCGCGGGTTTCTTCCAGTCGGTGCACGAAGGCCACACGGCGCTGACCGGCCGGACTGAGCCGCGCATCGTCGTGCTGACGGCGGGACCCAGTGCGCCGGGCTATTTCGCACATTCCTATCTCGCCCGTTACCAGGGCTACGTGCTCGCGGAAGGTGCCGACCTGACGGTGCGCGACAATCGCGTGTACCTGAAGACGCTGGAGGGCCTGCGTCCCGTGGACGTGATCATCCGTCGCGTCGAGGCGGCATCGTGCGACCCACTGGAGTTGCGCAGCGATTCGCCGCACGGCGTGCCCGGCCTGGTCGAGGCTGTTCGCGCCGGTACCGTCAGCGTCGTGAACGCGCTCGGCAGCGGACTGGCGGATACCGAGAGCCTGATGCCGTTCCTGCCCGGGCTCTGCCGCAACCTGTTGCAGGAGGACCTGCAGTTACCGTCGCTCGCGACCTGGTGGTGCGGCGAGGACCGCGCGCGCGAGTACGTGCTGCAGAATCTCGAGCGACTGGAAACGCGGGACATCTTCTACCGGGGTGCCAGCGAGCCGGGCACGCAGAATCCCGATGGCCCGGAAGCGTGGCGCGTTGGCGGCCGGGCGGACCTCATTGCGCGACGAGGTTTCGCCTACATCGCGCGCGAACCCATGCAGCTGTCGACGACACCGGTCATCGGCCAGCAGGGCCTGCGGCCCGTGCCGTTCGCGTTGCGCGTCTTTGTCGCGGCGGGTCCAGACGGTTACGTCGTGATGCCGGGCGGGCTGGCCAGGCTCTGCCCGCCGCACACCGGGCAGGCTTTCGATTTCGGCCGGTTCGGCGATGGCAAGGACACCTGGGTCCTGACCGACTCGCAGTCGCGAACCGGCCCGATGCGGCGCACGCGCGCCGGGGCCGTGGAGTTGCGACGGACGGGACGCGAACTGCCGAGCCGTACGGCCGACAACCTGTTCTGGCTGGGGAGATATGCCGAACGGGCCGAGGGCATCATGCGCCAGGTCCGCAGCTCGATCGTGCGCCTGGTCGACGACGAACGCCCGATCGAAGACCTGCTGGCCATCGATCGCGTGCTGCGCACGACTTTTGCGAAGGCCGGCATCGCGCCACCCGACGCCGACGAACTGCGCGCAGGAACTCACGCCTGCCTGGAGCGCGAGCTGGGCGAACTGGTGTTCGATGCCGACCGCGCCTACGGCTTGCGGCGCACGCTGCGCGATCTCGGTCGCACGGCGTCGCTGGGCCGGGACCGTCTGTCGGCCGATTCCTGGCGCATCCTGCGCAGCCTGCAGCCCGACGATTTCGCACGACGCCCAAGCCTGGCCGCCCCGCCACGACGAGCCCAGATCGCCGCGGTCCTCGCCTCGCTCGACCTGGGCATCCAGCGCCTGGCCGCCTTCAGCGGCATGGGGATGGAGAACATGACGCGCAGCTTCGGCTGGCGCTTCGTCGACATGGGCCGGCGCGTCGAGCGCAGCATCCAGACGACCGCGCTGCTGCAGTGCCTGCTGACGGCGGACGAGCCCGAGGACGACGGCAGCCTGATCCTCGTGCTCGAGATTGCCGACAGCTTCATGACCTACCGGTCGCGATACCTGCTGACGCCGCAGCTTGCGCCCGTGCTCGACCTGCTGCTGCTGGACGAAACGAATCCACGCTCGGTCGCCTTCCAGCTCGAGGCACTGGCCGCGCATCTCGAGCAGTTGCCGAGCGATTCCACCGGGCCGGCCGCAAGCGCCGAACTGCACGCCGTGCATGCCCTGCTCGCGGAGCTGCGCCTCGCCGACATCACGCAGCTGTCCCGCCGGAGCGGACACGGCGGTCGCCCCGGGCTCGAGGCGTTGCTGAGCGGTGTCGCGGAAGACCTGCCGCAGCTGACGACGGGCATCACGCGCACCTACTTCAGCCATGCCGACGATGTCCGGTCCGTCTCGACGGCTGGCATTACAACCCTCTGAATCGCATGCGCTACGAGGTCCGGCATCGCACGACTTACCGATACGGCCAGCCGGTGTCGATCTCGCACCACGTGCTGCACCTTGCGCCGCGCCGCTGCGACCGCCAGGTGCTGCATGAGTCGTCGATCACCGTTTCGCCTCGCCCCGCCGTACGCAGCGACACCGTCGATTATTTCGGCAACCCGGTCACCTTCCTGACGATCCAGGAGCAGCACGACGAGCTGGAAATCGAGGCGCGGTCGCTGATCGATGTCGCTGCCCCGGAGCCCTGGACGCCCTCGCAGACGATTTCCTGGGAAGAGGTCTTTCCACGGCTCGAACAGAGCAGGTCGCCCGCAGGGCTTGCCACGCTGCAGTTTGCGTTCGACTCCGCGTACACGCTGGCGACGGCCGATCTCGCGGCCTACGCGCGTGAATCGTTCCTGCCGGGCCGCCCGGTGCTCGAGGCCGCGCTCGACCTGACCGGACGCATCCATCGTGACTTCCGCTACGACGGTTCGGCGACCGATGTCTCGACCCCGGTGGACGAAGTCTTCAGGCTGCGACGCGGGGTCTGCCAGGACTTCGCCCACCTCGAGCTCGCGTGCCTGCGGGCACTTGCCATCCCGGCCCGCTACGTCAGCGGCTACCTGCTCACGCGCCCGCCGCCAGGCCAGAAAAAACTCGTCGGCAGCGACGCCTCCCACGCCTGGATTTCGGTGTGGTGCCCGGAGGCCGGCTGGGTCGACCTCGACCCTACCAACGACACGCTCGTGCGCGACGAGCACGTGACGCTGGCCTGGGGCAGGGACTATGGTGATATCAGTCCCATCAAAGGGATAATCTTCGGCGGCGGCGAGCACGTCGTCGACGTGGCCGTCGACGTGATCGCGGTCGAACCATCGCAGGCTGCAGGAAGATCGACATCATGACCGACCGGAGACCCGCAGGACTGCTCGCCGGCTACGATCCCGGCGGTTTCCATTGCGAGCTCTTCGGGAGCGGCAAGCGGCCCGCACCGCATACCCGGATCGTCCGCGAACGCCTCGAGGGGTTGAGCCTCGCTGAACTACGGCGCCGCGCACAGGCAGCCGAGCGCGAGCTGTTCAATCTCGGCGTCACCTTCACCGTTTACACCAGCCGCGAGCAGATCGACCGCATCCTGCCGTTCGACGTCATCCCCCGCGTCCTGTCGGCCGCCGAGTGGGACACGATCGAGCGCGGCGTCATCCAGCGGGTCACGGCGCTCAACCGCTTCATCGAAGACATCTATCACGAGCAGCGGATCCTGCGCGACGGCGTCGTGCCCGCCGATCTCGTGCTCGGCAACGCGAACTATCGCCCGCAGATGCAGGGCGTAAAGGTCCCCTTCGGCAATTACGTCAACATCTGCGGGGTGGACATCGTCCGCGGCGGCGACGGCCGCTTCTACGTGCTCGAGGACAACGCGCGCACACCGTCCGGCGTGTCGTACGTGGTCGAGAACCGGCACCTGACGCAGCGCGCGTTTCCCGACCTGATGCGCAACATCGGGGTGCGCTCGGTCTCCAACTACGGGCAGCGGCTGATCGGCCAGCTGATGGAGCTGGCCGGCGGCACCGACCGTGGCCCGTCGGTCGTGCTGCTTTCGCCCGGCGTCTACAACTCTGCGTATTTCGAGCACGTCTTCCTTGCCCGCGAGATGGGCGTGCCGCTGGTGGAAGGCCGCGATCTGATCGTGCGGGACGATTACGTCTTCATGAAGACGACCGGCGGCCTGCAGCGCGTCGACGTGATCTACCGGCGCATCGACGACGAGTTCATCGACCCGGAGGTGTTCAATCCGAACAGCCTGCTCGGCGTGCGCGGCCTGATGCGCGCCTACCGGGCCGGCAAGGTCGTGCTGGCGAATGCGGTCGGCACCGGGATCGCGGACGACAAGGCGGTCTACGCCTACGTCCCGCGCATCGTGCGGTACTACCTCGACGAGGAAGCCATCCTGCCGAACGTCGAGACCCACATCTGCCGTGAATCCGAGGGTCTCGAGTACACCCTGAAGAACCTCGAGCACCTGGTGGTCAAGCCGGTCGGCGAGTCGGGCGGTTACGGCATCCTGATCGGGCCGCACGCGAGCCGCAAGGCGCTGGCCGAGTTCCGTCGCAAGCTGCGCGCCGATCCGGGCAACTACATCAGCCAGCCGGTGGTGCAGCTGTCGGTGTGCCCGACAGTCACGCGCACCGGCATCGAACCAAGGCACGTGGACCTGCGCCCGTTCGCGGTCACCGGCCGCTCGACCTGGGTATTGCCGGGCGGGCTCACGCGCGTGGCGCTCCGCAAGGGGTCGCTGGTGGTCAACTCGTCGCAGGGCGGCGGCTCGAAGGATACCTGGGTCCTTGAATAACCTTCTTTCGCGACACGCTGAATGCATCTTCTGGCTGGCCCGACAGGTCGAACGGGCCAACAGCACCGCGCGCATCCTCGACGTGAACGAGACGTTCAGCCGCAATGCGCGCGGCGAGCACGACTGGGAATCAGTGCTGCGGCTGTATGGCGACGAAGAGAATTTCAGGGCCACGGAGCGGCGTCCGACGGCGGACGCGGTCATTCACTACTACATCCTGGACGACCACAACCCGAACTCGGTGCTGAGCACCATCTGCATGGCGCGCGAGAACGCGCGCGCGCTGCGTCCGCTGATCTCCACCGAGATGTGGGTGCAGTTGAACGGTTTCCACAATCGCCTGAGTCGACTGCGCCGAGCCCGACCTGAAGGTCGAGAACCTGAACCGGCTCTGCAGCTACATCAAGGAATCGTGCCAGACCCACAGCGGCATCACGGCGGAAACGCTTTACCGCGACGAGTCCTGGTACTTCCACCAGCTCGGTCGTGCCATGGAGCGCGCCGACCAGACGACGCGGCTGGTCGACGTCAAGTACCAGGTGCTGCTGCCCCAGCCGAGCGACGTCGGCTCGCCGATCGACGAAGCCCAGTGGAACACCGTGCTGCGTTCAGCGGCGGGTTTCCATGCTTTCCGCCGCGTCCATCCACAGAGCATGTCGCCGGCACGGGTGATCGATTTCCTGGTGTTCGACAAGCGCTTCCCGCGGTCGGTCGCCGCCAGCGTGCTCGCTGCCAACCAGCACCTGCACGAACTGCGATTGACACACGGCCACATGGCCAAGCGCGGTGCCTCGACACTGATGCGCCGGCTCACGGCATTGCTGGCCGAGGAGACTGCCGACGACCTGCTGGCTGGTGGCCTGCACGAAGGCCTGGACGAGATGCAGGCGGCAATTGCCGGCGTCACCAACGCGCTCGGCCGGGAGTTCTTCCTGCTGGCGGAAACCGATGACGTGCCGCGCGGCTCGGGTGAAGCGGCCGCGTAAGAGAGTTCGAGCACGGCCTGCAGTGGTGGCCACCCACGCAGGTCATCCGATCGGCTGGGCAGCCGAGAGCGCTGCCGGCCTCTCCACCGTCATGATCTCCGTCTCGTAGCGCCAGAGCTGCACGTCTGCCGCCCAGAAATCCGCGTGCAGCCCCGCTTTCTCCTTGAGCCGCCGCAGAAAATCGTGCGGCCCGGTGACGTGCTCCCAGACCTTCGGCAGGAAGGTCGCCCTCATGCCACGCCACTCGAGCACCAGGCCGTCGCGTCCAGGGACCAGCTCGCGCAGCAACTGCTGCTCCGTGCTGACCGCCATTCGCTCGCACGGCGTCAGCAACGAGACCTCCAGGCTGGACCAGCGCCACTCGCGCGCCGTCAGCGGCGGAAAGCGGGGGTCGCGGAACGCGCTCGCCTGGGCATTGATCCAGACGTCGAGCAGCAGCGGTCTGACCGGCTCGAGCGTGCCGCAGCAGCCGCGGAGCTCACCTTCGATCGTCAGCGTGACGAAGCTCGCGCGCGGCTCGCCCAGTGCGCCGTGTGCGTCCGCCGCCGGTGGCGCAGCCTCGACCAGCCCCAGCTTCGCCTCGATGGACGTCGCGGCCGTTCGCAGCACGGTTTGCCGCGCCGACGGTTCAAGGTTCATGGAGTGCGTAGCTGCCATAGCCCACGACCCGTGACCGATCACCTGCCGTGTCGCCCGAGTTGCGCTGATCGAGCAATTCGACGGCCAGGCCGCGCCGGCGCGCGACCTGCATGAGCCCGTTGATTCCACGCGCGCCGCAGGCCCATTCATCGGGCAGGTCGCTGCGTCGCTCGACGATCGCGCGCGTCGTCTCCGCATCGAGCTGCCGCGCTTCACTCCAGGTGTGATAGTGGCTGAGATCGGAGCTGACCAGCAGCAGCGTGTCGGGCCCGCCCCACACCGCGTCGATCACGCGCGCCACCAGTTCTGCGGCAGCGAACCCGACGCTGATCGGCAGGATGTCGAAATCCTCCAGCACGACCTGCAGGAACGGCAGCTGTACTTCCAGCGAATGCTCCGCGGCATGCGCCGCATCGGAGATGCCGGACCAGCCCGAGTTCGAGCAGACGCTCGCGACCTGTCACGTCGACCGGCACCCGGCCCAGTGGCGTCGCGAATGCATCGACTGATGGGACGGCGAGTCCGTGTATCGGCACACGATGACTCGGGCCGATCATCACCACGTGACGGATGGTCGCGGACCAGTCGCGCAGCCGCCGATACGCAACGCCGGCGACGGGCCCGGAATACCGGTATCCGGCATGCGGCACGATCAGCGCCTTCGGACGGCCCGCCACCGCAGTGCGCGGCGGACACTCGGTCATGTAGCCGCTCACGTCGTGTCGCAACTCGTTCGCATTCTCAGGATAGAACAGTCCGGCCACCGCAGGCGGTCGCACGCTTGACTTGTCGCTGTCCCGTCTCAACATCGTAGTTCCATGGCAGTTCGCATGCACACGTATGTGGTGACGCGATGAAGCGAAACCAATATCCCGCCCGGGGACTGTGGACGGCAATCGTATGAATACCGACTTCTCCCCCGTTCCCACTCGCTACTGGACACGCCTCGACGACGGGCGCGTGCAATGCGACGTCTGCCCGCGCCTGTGCCGGCTGCACGAGGGCCAGCGCGGGCTGTGCTTCGTGCGTGGACGCAGCCGCGATGGCATCGAGCTGTACACGTATGGGCGGTCCAGCGGCTTCTGCGTGGACCCGATCGAGAAGAAGCCGCTCAACCACTTCCTGCCCGGCTCGTCCGTGCTCTCGTTCGGCACGGCGGGTTGCAACCTCGCCTGCAAGTTCTGCCAGAACTGGGACATGAGCAAATCGCGCGAGATGGACACGCTCGCGGATTCGGCCTCGCCGGAAGAACTGGCGGCTACCGCGAGCCGGCTCGGCTGCGCCAGCGTGGCGTTCACCTACAACGACCCGACGGTCTTCATGGAATACGCCATCGATGTGGCGGCTGCCTGCCATGACGCCGGCGTGCGAACCGTGGCCGTCACGGCCGGTTACATCTGCCCGGAGCCGCGGGCAGAATTCTTTGCCTCCATCGACGCCGCCAACGTGGACCTGAAGGCATTCACCGAGCGTTTCTACCGCAAGATCTGCGGGGCCGAGCTGGCCCCGGTGCTCGAGACGCTCGTGTACCTGAAGCACGAGACCCGCGTCTGGTTCGAGATCACCACGCTGCTGATCCCGGGCGAGAACGACTCGAACGCGGAACTGGAAGAGATGACGCAGTGGATTGCCGACAAGCTCGGGCCTGACGTGCCGCTGCACTTCTCGGCGTTTCACCCGGACTGGAAAATGAGCGACCACGCGCCGACGCCTCCCGCCACGCTCACGCGTGCGCGCGAGATCGCAATGCGCAACGGATTGCGGTACGTCTACACGGGCAACGTTCACGACCGCGCCGGTGGCAGTACCTGGTGCCATCGCTGCCACGCGCTGCTGATCGAGCGCGACTGGTACGAACTCGGTCACTGGGGTCTCACGGCCGATGGCTGTTGCGAGACATGCGGCGAGAAACTGCCCGGCGTGTTCGCGTCCCGACCAGGCACCTGGGGATCAAAGCGCCTGCCGGTGAGCCTGCACCGCGCCTGATCTCAGCTCATGGACGATCGACGGATCGTGCGCTCAGATCAGCCAGGGGCAGGCGCTGCTCGATACGCCGCGTACCGTGCTGGTCGACGACGGACAATGTCACCGTGGTCCGCGCGCCCTGCCAGTCGATCTCGACCAGCCCGAAATTCGGCTCGCGGATCACCTCGCTCACCCGGTTGGCGTTCGGCGTGGCGGCTGGCCACACTTCCGTCAGCCCGCTCGAGGTGAGGTCCCACAACGCGTAGGGCACGTTGACGTCGAGCTTCGACAGCTCGGCGTAGTGCATGTCACCGCTCAGGAACACCACGCCGTTTGCACGCGTGCGCCGGATCAGCTCGATCAGTCGCTGTTGGTCGTGGGCGAACAACGACCATCCTTCCCAACCTGGAAAGTCGGCGAGCACCTGCAGGCTCGACCCGATCAGGCGCACGTCGGCGGGCGTTTCGAGTTGCCGTTCGAACCACTGCCATTGGCGCTCGCCGAGCATCGTCGCCTTGGGGTCGGTGTTGCGGGCGTACGGACCCGGCACCTCGAGCCCCTTCTTGTACCTGCCCCACGCCCAGGACCGGTAGTTGCGAACGCCAGGCTCCGGTTTCACGAGCGGCGTCCGGTTGTAGCGCAGGTCGAGCATGATCACCTGCACGCGTCGGCCCGGTGGGCCGAACACGTAGGACGCGTACACGCCGTCACGCGCCCGGCGCGGGGAGTCGGCAGGCTCGCCCCAGAAGTCGAAGAAGATCTGCCGCGACGTTTCCTTCTGTGGATAGTCGCCGCCGGCATCGTCCTCGCCGAAGTCATGGTCGTCCCAGGTCACTGCGATGGGCGTGGTGCTGCGCAGCCTGGCAAACCCAGGCTGCTGCGCGAACTCTGCGTACTTGGCGCGAAGTACGGTCATGTCACGCGTGTCGCCGTAAATGTTGTCGCCGAGGAACAGGAACAGCTCGGGCTTCGCCGCGAGCACCGCTTCCCAGATGGGTTGCTCCTTGCCACCTTCGGCACACGAGCCGAACCCGATCCGCGTGAGCGTGCGATCGAGCGCGGGGTGCGGATCGGGCGGTTCGGCCGTGCCGGCACCTGTCTCGGCGCGGACCGTGGGCGCGATGGCGACCAGCGTCAACGCGCATGCGATGACGAGCGAGCGATGCGACCATGGGTGGCGGGATGAAATGACGGATCCGGCGTTCAGCATCGGCGCAACCTGCGTTTGGTCGTATTTTACGCGGCCGCAGCGCTGCGATGGCGACGATTATCATCTTGTGCAGAGTCCAGGCCTTCACGGGTGCCATCCCGTTGTTCTAAGGTCGGCCCCTGCGCAACTCTCACACCACCGCCGGGGAAACTGCATGACACGCCGGATACGCCTGCATTGCGTCGCGCTGCTCATCGTCGCCGCGAGCCTCGCCGCGTGTTCTCCACCCCCGGGTACCGGCTCCGCAACCGGCCAGCAGAGCCCCGCCAGCGCCGCGACGCCTGCAACCGCATCGCTCAATCGCAAGATCGCGCAGTCGCTGCCGCTCGCTGACCAGCAGGACTTCGAGGACGCACGACGCGGCTTCATCGGCAATGACGAGCCCGTCGTCATCGCCGGCCCCCATGGCGGTGAAGCCTGGAACATGGCTGCATACGGCTTCGTGCAGGGTGATGCGCCGCCGAGCGTCAACCCGAGCCTGTGGCGTCAGGCCATGCTGAACGGCCAGCACGGATTGTTCGAAGTCGTCCCTGGCATTCACCAGGTGCGCAGCTATGACATATCGAACATGACGCTGATCGAGGGCAGGACCGGCTGGATCCTGGTGGACCCGCTGACGGCAAACGAAACGGCAGCGGCGGCGCTCGCGCTCGCACGCAAGCACCTGGGCGATCGTCCGGTGTCGGCCATCATCTTCACGCACAGCCACGTCGATCATTTCGGTGGCGTGGACGGAGTGCTGCCTGCAGACCCGGTGGCCGCTGCGAAGATTCCGATCGTGGCGCCCCGCGGCTTCATGGAGGAAGCGACCAGTGAGAACACGCTGGCCGGCATTGCGATGGGACGTCGCGCGGCGTTCATGTACGGCACGCCGCTGCCGCGTTCAGCGACGGGACACGTCGATACCGGGCTCGGCAAGGCGCCTTCGGTCGGCACGATCAGCATCCGCGAGCCGACCATCCTGGTCGACCGTACGCCGCAGGAGATGGAACTCGACGGCGTGAGGTTCGTTTTCCAGTACACGCCGGAATCGGAAGCGCCGGCCGAGTTGACGTTCTACCTCCCGGAGCTGAAGGCATGGTGCGGCGCAGAAATCGTCTCGCACACACTGCACAACCTCTACACGTTGCGCGGCGCCAAGGTGCGCAATGCGGCCAAGTGGAGCGGATACATCGATGACGCATTGCACCGTTTCGGCGACATGGAGGTTGTCTTCGCCAGTCACCACTGGCCTGTCTGGGGCAACGCGCGCGTGGCGGATTACCTGAAGGCGCAACGCGATACCTACCGGTACATCCACGACCAGACGCTGCGGCTCGCCAATGAAGGTCACACCTCGCAGGAGATCGCGGAGCAGATCGAGTTGCCGTCCACCCTGCGCAATCGTTTCGCCAACCGCGGCTACTACGGCACGGTGAAGCACGACGCGAAGGCGGTGTACCAGGCGTACTTCGGCTGGTACGACGCCAATCCCGCGAACCTCGATCCTCTGCCCCCCGCAGCGGCGGCGAAGAAATACGTGGAGGCGATGGGCGGTGCAGCCAACGTGATCAGGATGGGTCGCATCGCGTTCGACCGTGGCGAGTACCGCTGGGCTGCGACGTTGTTGAACCACCTGGTGTTCGCCACTCCTTCGAACAAGGACGCGAAGGAACTGCTCGCCTCGACCTACGAGCAACTCGGTTACCAGGCGGAATCCGGTCCATGGCGCGACGTATACCTGACCGGCGCCTTTGAACTTCGCAACGGTACGCAGGGCATGGCGAATGATCCTGCGAATGCAATGGGCCTGTTGCGCGCGACACCTGCCGCGCGGTCGCTGGATTCGATGGCAGTGCGGCTCAACGGACCGGACGCAGACGGCAAGCACATGAGCTTCAACTTCATCTTCGACGACGTGCAGGAGTCGCACGTGGTCGAACTGGAGAACGCGGTCCTCCATCACCGGCAGGCGGATCCTTTGCCCGACGCGGATGCCACGGTTCACCTGACGCGCGATCTGCTGGTGCGGCTGGGCATCGGGGAGGCAGGAATCAAGGAAATCGTGATGTCAGACGATCTCAAGGTCCAGGGCAGCCGGCTCAAGCTGCTGTCATTCCTGTCCCTGATCGACAAGCCCGACGGCCGGTTCGCGATCGTTACGCCATGAGGGTGTCGTGACCGACCGGTCGGTCGACCCGCAAGACTACGGCTACTTTCTCTGTGGGGTCCGGGACGAATGGCTGAGTCGCGAAGTCGGCAAGGTGCTGGTCAACTTCTGCGGGAAGCTGCGTGGTCCAGCGATCTCGACACGATCAGGCGGCCGTGAGTCGCACCTTGGCGACGCGGCTCAGGTCCACCTGCTGCCGGGCCCGCCAGAGATCGTGGCTGTACTGCATCGCCAGCCAGCTCTCCGGCGAACGACCCAAGCACTTCGACAGCCGCAACGCCATCTCAGGGCTCACGCCGCTGGCTCCGGTCAGCACCCGATTCAGCGTGGAGGGGGCCACACCCAGCTTGGTGGCCAGCTCACGACCACTCAGCCCATTGGGCTCCAGGTATACGGCCGAAATGAACTCGCCGGGATGCGGAGGATTGTGCATAGCCATCAGTGCTAGTCCTCGTAGTCGAGCACGTACGCCTGCCCGTCGCGAAACTCGAAGGTCAGCCGCCAGTTGCCGTTCACCCAGATCGACCACCGTCCCCGGTCGGCACCCTTCAGTGGGTGCAGACGGAAGCCAGCGATATCCATGTCCTCGATGACCTGGGCCGAATCGAGGGCAGCCAGCTGCATCCTCAACCGTTTCGCATGCTGCGGCTGGATTCCGGCCAAGGACCCCGATTCATGGAACCGCCGCAGTCCTTTGTGCCGGAAAGCCTGGATCATCGCATAAGTGTATCGCGTTGCGCGTCACGCAACAATCTTGGGCCAGAACGGTGGCCCTTACGCGACGAATCCGGATAGAAAGGGGAGTGGAGCGGGTGATGGGAATCGAACCCACGCTAGTAGCTTGGGAAGCTACAGTTCTACCATTGAACTACACCCGCTTATCGAAGCGGATTCTATGCGGTGCCCGCCCAAGCGGCAAATTGCCCCCGACCCGAGCGGCAGAGTCCTCGGCCTGCGGCAGATGGCTGCCATTCGCGGCCGTCAGCCACCCATCAGTTGCCTGAGCATGGCCGGGCCGTTTTCCCACAGCACCAGTCCCACGCCCATCAGTGAGCCGCCCGCGATGACCCCGGAGGCCACGGGCCAGGTGAACTCCTCGGCCATGGAGCTGTTGCGTCGCTGCAGCATCGTGCCGATCAGGCCACCGGTGAAGAACAGCAGGCCGTAGTACCAGTGGAAGGTCCAGGCGAGGCCGAAGGCCGTGGGCAAGGGGATCCACTCCCTGTACCGGGGCAGCCAGCGTGGCGCCAGGGTGAGCACGATGCCGAGGGTGCCGCCGGCCGCCATCAGCCAGATCTTCAGGGGCTCCAGTGCATCCAGGCCCTGCCCCAGCGCGAGAGCGACAACCCGCCAGGTCTGGGCGGCGGGGGCGGGAAACTGGTCCGAGCCGAGCACCGAGGCGTCCGGCACGATGACGCGGAAGGCCAGCACGCTCACGAGCGTGCCGATGAAGATGCCTGCGAACTGGGCGAGGAACTGCTTGCGCGGATTGGCCCCCAGCAGGTAGCCGCTCTTGAGGTCGGTCAGCAGGTCGGCCGCGGACATCGCGGCACTGGAGGTGATGTTCGCGCTCATCAGGTTGACGTTCATGTTGCCGGGACTGAGCGCACCAAAGGTGAGCTGGGTCACCTTGCCCATCGCCCCGGTCGGCGTCGTATCGGTCTCGCCGGTCACACGGCAGGCAACCAGCGCCAGGAAGAACGAAAGGAACACGGCAAGCGAGCTCTGCCATATCGGCATGTCGAAGCCGGTCTTGGCCAGCCAGACGATGGCAACCAGCGCAACGAATTGCCCGAGAAAGAACCACGACATCGGCGCCTCGAGGCTGGCCAGCGCATCCCCGTCCACGTTCGGCTTCCTGCCGAACATCGTTCCGATCGAGGACATTGCGGCCACGATGCTGCGCCACTGCATGAAGAAAGCCAGCAAGCCCGAAGTCACCATGCAGCTGACGCCGCCCCACAACGGCCACTGCACGATCTCCCGGTAGCCCTCGCCCGTGATGGTTCCATTGGCCTGCAGCATTGGCACGAACACCACCCAGCACAAGGTGCCGCCCAGCAGCATGCTGGCTCCGGCGCGGATGCCCATCAACGCGCCACCGGCGATGAAGATGGGATCCCACTGGAAAAATACCGTCCGGCCCATCCATGCGGGACCGAAGGTCGCCACATTGAACTTGGCGAAAGCGGCACCGAGACTGTACTTGGCGGCACCGGCTCCCAGCAGGTGCATGCCATCCATCCAGAACTGGCTGATGGCAGCCAGCAGGCCGCCGATGCCCAGCGCCCGCGCCGAGCGGGCCGCTTTCGCACCTTCGGAGTACAGCGTGCGCAAGGTCACGGCCGCGGCGATGCCGCTGGGAAAGCGCAACTGCTCCACGTTGATCATCTGCCGCTTCATCGGGATGGCCATGGTCACGCCCAGCACGGCGAGCACGAACACCCAGGCGAGCATCTCGAACAGGGGCAGCGACGTGCCGTTGATCATGATGAAGGCCGAGAAGGCCGACACCAGCGTCGTGCCGGTCGAATAACCCGCCGCACTGGCAGTGGACTGCATGCAGTTGTTCTCGAGGATCGTCATCGGCGTCCTGGCCAGCCCGACTCGCAGGAAGACGTTCCAGGTCGCATAGGAGACGATGCAGGCCGTGATGGCGACGCCGAAAGCCCAGCCCGCCTTCAGGCCGATGTAGAGGTTGGTCAGGGACAGCACGCCACCGAGCGCCGTTCCCATCAGCACCGCCCGCCAGGTGAGCTGCTTCATCCGGTCGCCGCGACCGGTGTAGACGCTCTCGAACCACTGACGCTCGATTTCCTCGGCACTGCCTTTGAAACCAGCGACGAAAATCGGGTGGTCGGCGGCGTTGGCGGAGGGCTCGCCGCGCACCGGGTTGTTCTGGTCTTTCACGGTGCCTGCCTCGGCCAATGGTGGCACGAGTGTAGTTGAAGCCGGACGAAGACACGCAGAACGTCACGAGACGCGCCGGGCAGGGCCTCACGCGCCGGCTTTCAGTTGTGTGCCAGATGCAGCGACACCAGCCGGGCCGAATGGCGCGAACGGAGTCCGGGGCGTGCCTGGATGCCATTGCGCATGTTCGCGAAGATCCGGATCAGCGCGACTGAACGTCAACAGCAGCGTTGAAGCTCGCCCCGCGAGTAAGCGCTGAACAAGGCCCATCCTCTGTCACCCAGTTGCGACGCGCGTCGCCCGGTTCACCCAGCACCGGACGTGAGCGCATTGCCCGTGCGGGCCGGCGCCGATACCCTGTGCGCGGGATCCTGCCGACCAGCCATGGTCGTGACGGATGCACGAGGGGCACCGAACAGCGGTGAACAAGAGGCCGTTCAAAGGCGCTTTTCTGCGTCGCAACAACTGAAGATACGACATGGAACAACTTGAAATCGGCGGCTTCGTTTCCTTCACACTCGCGATCATCCTGCTGTTTGTCGGCAAGATCGCGCTGACGCGCTACGAGGTGCTGCGCCGGTACAGCATTCCTGAACCGGTGATCGGCGGATTCCTGGCTGCGATCGTGGTTGCGGCTCTTTTCCTGCTGTTCGACGTCCAGGTCACTTTCCAGCTCCGCGTGCAGGACTACCTGCTGCTCTACTTTTTTGCCGGAATCGGACTCAACTCGGACATCAAGACACTTCTGAGCGGCGGACGTCCGCTGGCCATCCTGATCCTGCTGGCCTCGGGCTATATCCTTATCCAGAACGTCCTTGGAATCGGGGTAGCCACCGCCTTTGGCATGGATCCCAAGGCCGGGCTGATGGCCGGTTCGATCTCGCTGACCGGTGGCGTCGGAACGGCCGTTGCCTGGACACCGACATTCGTCGAGGAGCTCGGAATTGCCAATGCCAAGGAGCTTGGCATTGCGGCGAACACCATTGGCCTCATCGCCGCCTGTGTAATCGGTGGACCCGTCGCGAACTACCTGATCACCCGCCACAAGCTGGTGACCGGCAGCAACGACGACCTGGACATCGGCGTGTCGCACGACAAACAGCATGCGCCGGTGGATTCCTACGGAGTGCTGTGGGCCTGGCTCTGGCTCAACGTCGCGTTGATCATTGGCTATTTCATTGATCTGGGACTGCAGGAGGCTGGCATAAAGCTGCCGCAGTTCGTCTCCTGCCTGATGGCCGGAATAGTGATCGGAAACGTATTCAAACGGTATTTCCCGAGAATCAGGTGGGAAGGCCAGGAACAGGGGCTGGCACTGATCTCGGACATCGCGCTCGGCATGTTCCTGGTCATGGCACTGATGGGGCTGAAGATCTGGGAGCTGCACGGCGCGATCGCCTTCCTGGCCGTGGTGATGGCGTTGCAGATCCTCATGTCCGTACTCTTTACGGTCTTTGTCGTCTTCCGTTCGATGGGAAAGGACTACGAGGCGTCGGTGATCTCGGCGGGCTTCGGTGGCATTACACTCGGCTCAACCGCAACGGCGATCGTCAACATGACGGCCGTGGCCAAGCAGTACGGTGCGGCCAACCGGGCATTCCTGATCGTACCGCTGGTTTGCGGCTTCTTCATTGACATCATCAATGCGCTGGCGATCAATTTCTTCGTGGGTCTCTAGGGCTGGTGCCAGCCGGCCGGTCTGCGCTGATGCTCAGCGGAACAACCTGCATGCGGCGGCCCGGGACGCTGCAGTACTGCCATTGAACTGCACCCGCGCCGGTCATCTGCCGTAGGCGAATATTCAGGCTGGAAAGAGCTCCCCGCCGTCCCAGTCGCGCCCCGGGCGCTTTGAGTTGACCACCGCACGCCGCACTGCCGGCGGAACGTGATCCGCACCCGTGGTGTCGTCGCTCAGCTCTCGAACAATCGCCACTGCGGCCGGTAGGCGATGCCAAGGTTCACGATTCGCGTCAGCAGGCTTTCGTAGCTGATCCCCGCCAGCTCGGCTGACTCCGCGAAATCTTCGCCAAATGTCAGGTTGGGGTTCGCATTGGCCTCCAGCACGAACAGGCTGCCGTCCCGGCGCATGCGCAGGTCCATGCGGGCAAAGCCGCTCATGTCCAGCGCGCGGTAGATGCGCTTCGCGAGCCGGCTGATTGCGTCGAGTTGCGCGGCGGGAAGGTCCTGCACCGGACCGGTCGAGATCCCGTGCTTTTCCTGGTAAGCCGCATCCCACTTCACCTTGCGCGTCGCGATGGCCGACTGGGCCTGCGGCAGCGTCCCGAAATTCATCTCCCAGGCGGGCAGCGCCGTGAGGCGCTCGTTGCCGAGGACGCCGACGTAGATCTCGCGGCCGTCGATGTACTCCTCGACCAGCGCGTCGCTGTGCGTCTGCTCGTGGATGAACTCGACGCGCTCGCGCAACCGCGCCATGTCTTCCACGACCGAGGCCTGTGAGATGCCCAGCGAGGCGTCGTCGGTCGCAGACTTCACGAACATCGGGAACTGCAGGCGGCGCGGCTCGCGGAAGCGCCGTCCCAACGCGAAGAGATGAAAGCGGGGGGTCGGGATGCGGTGCGACGCCAGCACTCTCTTGGTCAGCACCTTGTCGCGAGAAATCATCATGCCGCGCGGATTGCAACCGGTGTAGGGCTGGCGCATGAGCTCCAGGTAGGCGACCACGTAATGATCGTAGGCGACGATGCCCGAGAACTCCTCGAGCAGGTTGAACACCACGTGGGGGCGCCAGTCGCGGATGGCCTCGCGCAACTCGGTCAGCCGGTCCCCGACGCCGACCACGCGCACGTGGTGGCCGAGGTTCTGCAGTACCGACATGACGTTGTATTCCGTGCGGCACGCCTCGATGTCGGCCTCGGTGAGCCCGGCCAGGTCGTCGGGCGGCACCAGCGTCTCGTGGACCATCAACAGGATGCGGCGTCTCTTCATAGCGTGTAGTTCTCCCGGTTTCGCCGCAGCACGTCGAGCACGACACGCTCGTGCAGGCGCACCACGCTGCGCTTGCTTTCGCGCCGCGGGCCCCTGAGCACGAGGTCGAGTTCGCGCACGCGACGGACGGTCGTTGCCATCGCGTGGTCGACCAGGTACGGATGCATTCGTGCACGTCGCACGAGCAGCCGCCTGAGCTGCGGCTCGATCTCGCGAATGAACCGCGCGGCCGATACCGGCCTGGGGCGGGCGTCCCGCGCCGCGAATGTCCGGCGCAACCAGCGATCATAGCGCCGGTCGTACTGGAGGTACGCTGCGGCCTTGCGACGGTAATGCTGTGCCAGGGTGCGCTCGTTGGTCGCGAGAGGCTCGACGACGGACCGGTCGCGATTGACCGGCGCGCACCGGGCGATCTCCTGCATCAACTGGTCCACGTACTCGAGCTTGTGCAGCGCCGGCCAGTCGGCGTACTCGCGCCGCCAGCGCGCCTTCGGCTGCAGCCACACCGCGAAGGTCTCGGCGAAGTCCTCGGTCGGGTGACTCTGCGCGTACCAGTGACCGAGGTGCAGCACGTGGCGGCGGCTGCTCGGCCGCGGCGCATAGTCGCCGGGGTACGGCTGCGACGACGGCCCGAACACGTGGCGCCAGTCGGCGCGGCGACGCAGTCCATACGCAGTGTCGATGGCGTGCGCGGCCTCGTGACGCAGGATTCGCGTCAGCCACTTCTGGCTGCCCCCCTCCACCTCGCCCATGTGCACTCGCTCCAGCTGCCGCAGCCGCGGGTGCGCGACATAGAACGGGATCGCAATGCCGGGCACCCCGTCGGGCGAAAACCACTCTTCGCCCAACCAGACGTGCGGCCGGAAGCGCAGGCCGCGTCGCTCGAGTGCGGCGTAGAGTCGCTCGACCGCGGGCCACGCCTCGCAGTCGCGGAGCCGCAGCCGCAGGTCGCAGAAACGCAGCCTGAGGAGTGCCGCGTCGTCGTAATCCTCCCAACGATAGGACGGATGACCTCGGCTGCTCGCTGCTTTACGGATCCTGGCGGCTCCACGCGTCCGCATGGACTCAGGCCCCCCAGCACGGCTGGCCGCCGCACTCTCCGGAACAACGGCCGTTGCGGTTGAGTTCAACATGATTCATACGCAGGACCGAGTCTACTGCATGCGAGCCGAAACGATGGTCGATGGCTTTACGACCTGGCCACCGTTCAAACAGCCGGGCCGGACTGTCGATTTGCCCGTGCCGACATAGTCTAATGGCGGTACCCATGACCACCGTCAAGTTCCGCAATCCCGAAGTCCGACTCTCCGTGGCGCTGACCACGACGCGCGACGCGATCGACGGGGAACGGGTCACGCTGCGCGAATTGCTTGCACTGGTCGGCGAACAAGGCCTGCTCGTCTTCTGCGCCATCCTGGCGATGCCGTTCCTGCTGCCGGTCTCGCTGCCGTTCATGAGCACGGCGCTCGGGGCGCCGATGCTGCTCATCGGTTATGCGGTGACGATGAACCGCATACCCTGGCTGCCGCATCGCCTGCTCGATCATGCGCTGCCGAGTGCAACGGCGCGGCACGTGCTCGAGCGCGCGGCCAGGGCCGCCGATCGATTCGAACACCTCGTGCGTCCGCGCCTGCTGGTCCTGACGGGGGCGCCCGCCGTCAACGCCGTGAACGGCGTGGCGCTCGTCGTCGCGGTAATTGCCTTGATGGCGCCGCTGCCGCTGATCCCCCTGGCCAACACGCTGCCGGGCATCGGCATCATCCTGCTATGCCTCGGCATGGCCGAGCGCGACGGCGTGCTGTTGCTGTTCGGACACCTGGTGGTGCTGGTGTCGGTGCTGTACGTCGGCACCCTGCTCTATTTTGCCGCCAGGGCCGGCAGCGATCCGCAGGCGACGCTGGACATGGCCAGGCAGCTCTTCGAGAAGTTGTTCGGCGGCTGAGCTTCCTGCACGCGCAGAGGAGAGATGGCCGGGACAGGGCCGAGAATAAAAGCAGCCAATGAACCGTTTCCCCACACTGTTTCTCTCGCACGGATCGCCGCTGCACGCACTCGATGCAGGTGGCGCCGGCAGGGCCTGGCGTGCCATCGCGGATTCGCTGCCGAAGCCGCGCACGATCCTGATGGTGTCGGCTCACTGGGAGACGTCGTTGCCGATGCTGACGGGTGGTGCCCAGCTCAGGACGATCCACGACTTCGGGGGTTTCCCTGAACCGCTGTACCGGTTGCGGTACGACGCGCCGGGCGCGCCGGGACTGGGCACTGCCCATCACCTGCAGGTGGGACGCGCACTGCAGTCGCTCACCGGGCGTGGCGTGCTCGTGATCGGCTCGGGCCACGTCACGCACAATCTGCGGGACTGGATGACGAGTCGCGCGGCGTTGCAGCCGTTGCCTTACGTAGCGGCGTTTTCGCAATGGCTGGAAAACAGCCTGGCGCGCGACGACGAGGAAGCGCTGCTCGCCTACCGCGAACAGGCGCCCGAGGCCGCGCGTGCGCACCCGACGGAGGAGCACTTCCTGCCGTTGTACGTTGCGCTGGGGGCTGCGGGTGCCGGCGCGAAGTCGACCCGCGTCTACCAGGGCATGGAAGGCGCGGCGCTGTCGATGGACGCGTACGAGTTCAGGCAGGCTGCATAGCATGGAGGCCCTCGCCCACCGGCGCGGGAGAGGAAGCAGCGAACGAGCCCAGCCAGAAAAGCTGAGGCCCGGACAATGCCGGGCCTCGTCGTTACGCCTGCGAGCGATAACCCCTTGATTTGGGACGTCCGCTGCCGGGCCTGCCATGCGCCGGGGCTGCACCCTGCACGTGTCCCGGGCCATGGCCCTGGCTTTGCCCGCCGCCGTGCGCCTGCGCACTGCCGCCCTGGCGGTGACGCTGGCCCTGGGGCTTCGCGTGACGCTGCTGCTGGGCACGCGGATCGACGTGACGCGGTTCGCGCGTCTTGCCTTCGCCCGACGGACGCGGAATCTGCGTGCGGTCGAGCGGCAGTACGCTGATCTTGCGGCCAAGCACGCGCTCGATCGCGCGGAGGCGATCACGCTCGTCGTCCGAGACCAGCGACAACGCCTGGCCGGTGGAACCCGCGCGACCCGTGCGGCCGATGCGGTGCACGTAGTCTTCCGGCACGTGCGGCAGCTCGTAGTTCACGACCTGCGGCAGTTCGGTGATGTCGAGGCCACGTGCCGCGATGTCGGTCGCGACCAGCACCTGCACCTTGTATTCCTTGAAGTCTTCGAGCGCGCGCGTGCGCGCGCTCTGCGACTTGTTGCCGTGGATCGCCGCACACTGAATGCCGTCGTGCGTCAGCTGCTCGGCCAGGCGATTGGCGCCGTGCTTGGTGCGGGTGAAGACCAGCGTCTGCGCATTGGGACCGGACTTGAGCAGGTGGCTCAGCACGGCGCGCTTCTCGCCCTGCGAAACCAGGTGCACGCGGTGGTCGACGAGCTCGGTCGGCGCATTGCGCGGCGCGACCTCGATCGTCAGCGGATTGCGCAGCAGGCCATTGGCGAGTCCGCGGATGTCGTCCGAGAACGTCGCCGAGAACAGCAGGTTCTGGCGGTTCGGCGGCAACATCGCGAGCACGCGACGGATGTCGCGGATGAAACCCATGTCGAGCATGCGGTCTGCTTCGTCGAGGATCAGGTAGCGCACGCTGCGCAGGTCGATGTTGCGTTCGTTCGCGTGGTCGAGCAGGCGGCCCGGCGTGGCGACGACGATGTCGACGCCGCGGCGCAGCAGGTCGATCTGGGGGCGCGGGCTGACGCCGCCAAAGATCAGCGCCGACTGCTGGCGCAGGTGGGCGCCGAGATCGGCGATGGACTGCTGGACCTGTGCCGCGAGTTCACGCGTCGGCACCAGCACGAGCGCACGCGGCGCACGTGAACCACGCGGGTTCGGCTGGTCTTCGTGCAGCTTCTGCAGCAGCGGCAGCGCAAAGGCGGCCGTCTTGCCGGTGCCCGTCTGGGCGGCGGCGAGCAGGTCGCGACCTTCGAGCACCGCGGGGATGCCGCGCGACTGGATGGGGGTGGGCTGCGTGTAGCCCATTTCGACGACTGCACGCACGAGTTCGGCCTGGAGGCCGAAATTTTCGAATGACATTGAATGACTTTTCCGGGCGCCTGGCCTGGCCGTATTTGGGGACGTGCACCTATTTCCGCTGGAAATAGGTGCACGTCCCCAAATACGGCCAGGCACCGGACTGGCGCCGTAACTTTGATGAATCGAGCAGCGAAATGCAGACTTCGATCAGTCTGCAGGAGGGGCCGCATAGGCATTCCCACGAAGGGAAGCGCTGAAGAACCTCGTGCGCAGACCGGACTGCGCGGCGGCAAACTGTGGACGCAGTATGCCTGAAACCGCTATTTCGTGCCAGCCAGCGTAGTGAGCAGCACGTACCAGTGATTCAAACCGGCATAAAACGATGCAACCGGTACGCGTTCGTTCAATCCGTGCTGGAAATCGTCCTTTTCTTTCTTGAAGAAGCTCAAGACACCGTAGGTTGGAATGCCCGCACCACGGAAGATGGAACCGTCCGTGGCATAAGGCGCCATGTCCGGCACGATCGGCACCCCCGGGTAGCTCGCGCGGACCGCCTTGGTCACGGCCGCCATGACATCGCCGCGCATCGGGGACGGCGGGCTCGAGTGCGGCTCGCCGAGCACCTTCACTTCGATCTTGTCGCCCACGACCTGCTGCAGCGAGTCGCGCACCTCGGCGACGCTGGTGCCGGGGAAGATGCGGCAATTGACCGTGGCGGTCGCTGACTGCGGCAAGGCGTTGTCCGCATGTCCGCCGGCGAGCATCGTCGCGACGCAAGTGGTGCGGGTGCGGCCGATCAATGCCGGAGTCCCGGCAAGGACGGCTGCGGCCCCGGCATCGCCCGGGTTGGCAGCGAACTTCGCCATGGCCTGGCCCAGCTCGCCGGGCGTGACGGGAGCCGCCGCCTTGAAGCTGCCGATCGTCCAGTCGTTCCACATCACCGGGAACGCGTATCCCTGCAATGCCTTGAGCGCATCCGCAAGCTCGTAGATGGCATTGTCGGGCCGCGGCTGTGAACTGTGGCCACCGGGGTTGCGTGCCGTGAGCGAATAGCTGGCGTAGGCTTTCTCGGCGCCCTGCAACGCATAGAACTGCGGCTTGCCGGTCTCGTCGTCGAGCGTGCCGCCACCGCCGTCGCCATTCAGCGCGAACTCGGCGTCGGTCAGCTCGCGGTACTTGGTCGCGAGTTCGCGCGCGGTGTCCATCTGCGTCTCTTCGTCGCCGGAGAACGCAATGATGAGGTCACGCGTCGGCACGAACTTCTCGGCCTTGAGCCGCAGGAACGTAGCGGCGATGACTGCGATTTCGCCCTTGTCGTCCAGCGTGCCACGCCCGAAAAAGTAGCCATTCTCCTCGATGAGCTTGAACGGATCGCGCTCCCAGTCTTCCGCCTTCGCCGTGACGACGTCCATGTGCGCGATCACCAGGATCGGCTTGCCGCCCTTGCCGTTGCCGCGATAGCGCACGACGAGCGACGCCGTCTCGCCCGAAGGCAGGATGTGGATGTCGTCCTCGGGAAATCCGGCCGCCCGGAAGCGATCCGCCAGGTACTGCGCAACTACCGGAACCTGGCCGCGTCCGGCTTCGCTCGGGATGGAAATGATCTGGTCGAGGATGACGCGTGCATCGGCGCGCACGCTGGCAGGCGCCTCGGCATTGGCCGTCGTCGCCAGGCAGCACGCGAGCAACGCCATCGATCCCAACATTCGCATCCGCATTCGGGCACCTGTCTTTTTCATCGGTGTTGCAATCCCTTTATTGGCTCAGTGGCCTCTATCGCCCGTGACATACGCCTGCATGGCTCGTTCGAGCTCACGCGCAGGCTCGCCGGCGGCAATCGCCCCGGCCAGCCACTGGTCCACGACCGCCCGCAGCGCAGGGTCGCGCGCCATCAGAATCCGCTTCTCGCCCCGAGTCAACGTGCCCGGGTACGTCCGGCACAGCTGCCCAGGGCGGCGTCGAGCCTGCAGCTCGGCTTCGACATCATCGGTGACCATCACGTCGGCCCGGCCCGCGGCAATTTCGGCGAACACGCTGCGGTTGTCCGGATGCACGAGAATCTGCGCCTGGTGCACGTGCTCGCGCACGTAGCGCTCGTTGGTCCCGCCGGGATTAACGATCACGCGCACGCCGGGGCGATCGAGCTCGGCAGCCGTGTCGAACCGTTCGCGGTCGGCACAGCGTGCCAGCAAGGTCTTGCCGCCTTCATGGTAGGCAGCCGAGTAGAGCCCCGACGCCGCGCGCTCTTCGGTGTAGCCGATGCCGCTCAGCGCGACGTCGAACCGTCCGGCACGCAGATCATCGACGAGCCCTGGCCAGCTGGTGCGCACGAATACCGGCTCCGCACCGAGATGCGCGGCCAGGTCGCGCGCGAGCTCGATGTCCGCGCCGGACAAATGCCCATTGGCGTCGAAACTGAAAGGAGCGTAATCGCCGGTCGTGGCGATGCGCAGCAAATGCGTCGCCTGCACACGCTCGAGGATCGGGCCGCCTGCGACCCGCACGACGTTGCGCACAGCCGTGGTCAGTGCATCCGCCTCGATCGTCGGCAGCCCGTGACGAAGAATCGCTGCCTGCATCCGCTCCGTCACGGCGCCGGCCGCGTCGTCATGCAAGGGCGCCAGCCGATACAACGCGAAGAACTGCTGTTCGTTCGTCGTATCGATGCGCTCGCGCACGGCCTGCAGGTCGGCTGGCGCGTCGCAAGGCGCACAGCGGCCTGCCCGCTTCCATTCGTCGTGCCAGCGCTGTTGGACGTCGCGAGCGAGCCGGATCTGCTCGGCGAATAACGCCTGCGTCGTCACGGGATCCAGGCCGAGCGACCGGGCTCGCGCCGTCACCTGCTGCAGCACGACGGCTTCACGCTCCGCATCGAGGATCGGCGCGCCCGACAGCCATTTCGCAGCTGCCACGTCACGCATGATCGCCAGCCGCTCGTCGATGGCTTGCACGAGGGACTGCGCTGCCTGCACATCGGAGAATTCAGACGATGGCGCCTGGACGCTGCTGGCCGCACCTGCGGGTGGATCGAACGTCGCCGCCGGTGGCAAGGCGCAACCAGAGACGGCGCAGCAGATGGTGACGAACGCAACGAGCGCGCCGGATCCACCACCCCGACGGGCGCGCAGCTTCCGACCGGCGTCGAGACTCATGATTTCTTCCTGGCCCGGCCCCGAACGACGGCGTGCAAGCTGAGCCAGCGCGCAAGCAGGTCGAGTTCGTCACGCAAGCCGGCGTCGACGGCGCGTCGGTCCACCTTCGGTTCGTAATGAGTGGCGATGACGCGCAGCTTGCCTGTCTCGCGCTCGGCCTTCAGGTCCACGCGCGCCACCAGCTGCTCGTCCAGCAGGAACGGCAGCACGTAATAGCCATGAACGCGCTTGTGCGCCGGCGTGTAGATCTCGATGCGGTAGTGAAAATCGAACAGGCGTTGCAGCCGGTCACGAAACCACACGAGTGAATCGAACGGCGACAACAGGGCGCGGGCCTCGATGCGCGCAGGCACCCTCGTGCCGGCCGCCAGGTACGAGGGACCTTTCCACCCTTCCACCTGCACCGGCAGTAGATCCCCCGACTCGACGAGCTCCGCGACGCGTGTCTTCGCGTCCGCTGGTCCCAGCCGGAAGTAATCGCGCAGGTCACGCTCGGTGGCAACACCCAGCGCCACGCTCGCGAGTCGCAGCAAGACGCGGTGCGCGTCCTCGATCGCTGGCGTCGGCGCGTCTACGACGGCTTGCGGCAATACCCGCTCAGTCAGGTCATAGACGCGTTCGAAGCGTCGCCGCGAATGCGTGGTGACCTGTCCGGTCCAGAACAGCCACTCGAGCGCGATCTTGCCTTCGCTCCAGCCCCACCAACTGCCTTTGCGGCGGTCGCCGGCGCCGATTTCGGACACGCCGAGCGGGCCCCGGTCGCGAATTTCCGCGAGTATTGCGGCGCAGAACGCGGCACGCTCGCGGCCGAACCGTGCGACGCTGCCCCAGGTGCCATCACCGTTCTTCGCGCGCTGCATGCGCCAGCGCAACAGCGGTTGGCGCTCGACCGGCAGCAGCGACGCTTCGTGACCCCAGTATTCGAACACCTGTCGCCTGCGCCCGCCGTATGCCGCTTCGTCCAGCAGGGGCATCGCGTACGCCCCGAGACGTGAGAACAACGGCAGGTAGTGCGACCGGACGAGTACGTTGACCGAGTCGATCTGCAGCAGGCCCAGCGCACGCACGATCCGCATGACATCAGCCTTGAGGATGTCCCGGGCGGGGCGC
>CAWCBA010000002.1:0-1126517 GCA_963793675.1 uncultured Gammaproteobacteria bacterium
GGGCGACCGAACCCCTGCGCCGCCAGCGCGACCCGCCGCGCCTCGGGCAGCGACAGCGATTCGCGTGGCCTGCGGAGGTTGCTCATGCGAGGAATGATACCGGCGCGGTACGCTTGGCACCTCGCCATCCTCCACGGGAGTGGTCGAATGATCCGGTATTCGGCAGACGTGATCGTGATCGGCGCCGGCATTGCGGGCGTGACGGCGGCCATCGAGTTGTTGAACCGGGGCCGGCGCGTCCTGCTGCTCGATCGCGATTGCGAAGAGAACATGGGCGGTCTCGCGAAGGAAAGCTTCGGCGGCATCTGGTTTGCCGGCACGCCGCTGCAGCGACGCTACGGCATCCGCGACGGCGCACAGCAGGGCCTGCGTGACTGGCACGCTTTCGCGGATTTCGGGCCGGACGACCGCTGGCCGCGCGCCTGGGCCGAGGCCTACGTCCATCGCGCCAACGACGAGATCTATGACTGGCTCCGCAGCATCGGCGTGCAGTTCATGCCGATGCCGCTGTGGGTCGAGCGCGGCCTCCATACGCCTGGCAATTCCGTTCCCCGCTGGCACATCGTCTGGGGCACCGGGCACGAATTGCAGGTGGTGCTGAACGCCCACCTGCTGTCGCGCCCGAATCGTGACCAGCTCGACCTGCGCTTCGATCACCGTGTCGAGTCACTCGAACGTTACCAACGGCCGCGTGACGGGCTGCCGCGGCCGGCTCGAAGGCAGCGATGCCGAGTTCGAGGCCAGCGCCGAGAACGTCGTGATCGCGAGCGGCGGCATCAATGGCAACCTCGAGCGCGTGCGGCAGAACTGGCACGCGGACTGGTCGCAACCGCCGGCCACGCTGCTGAACGGTTCGCACAAGTATGCGGACGGCACCCTGCACGACGCCGCGGCGGCGCACGGCGCGCGCATCACGCACCTGGACTGGCAATGGAATTACGCCGCGGGCGTGCACCACTGGCAGCCGCGCAAACCCTCGCACGGACTCTCGCTCGTGCCACCGAAATCGGCGCTGTGGCTCAACTGGCGTGGCGAACGCATCGGTCCGATGCCGCTGGTCACGGGCTTCGACACGCACGACCTCGTCGCGCAGATCTGCCGGCAGGAACGCGCCTATTCCTGGCAGCTGCTGAACCGCCGCATCATGCTCAAGGAACTGGCGGTCTCCGGCGGCGAATTCAATCCGGCGTTTCGGCGCAAGAACCGGCTGGCAGTCGCACGCGACATGGTGTTGGGCAACCACTGGCTTTACGACCAGATGACGCGATTCTGTCCGGACGTCGTGGTCGCGCCCACCGTGCAGGCACTGGTCGAAAAGATGAACGTGCTGGCGGGCGACGGGTCGGTCGACGTCGACGCGGTCCGCACGGCCGCTACGAATTACGACGACATCATCGGTCTCGGCCCGAGGTTCCACACCGACGACCAGCTGCGCCGTATCGAGTTCGCCCGCCGCTGGATCGGCGACCGGCTGCGCACCTGCAAGTTCCAGCAGATCCTCGAGCCGTCTGCGGGTCCGCTGATTGCGATCCGCGAGTTCATCATCAGCCGCAAGAGCATGGGTGGACTGCAGACCGACCTGGAATGCCGCGTGCTGGACCACTCCGGCGAACCGATTCCCGGGCTGTATGCCGCAGGCGAGAGCGCCGGCTTCGGCGGCGGCGGGATGAATGGCAAACGCGGCCTCGAGGGCACGTTCCTCGGCGGCTGCCTGCTGGGCGGACGCATCGCGGGCAGGATCGCCTGACGAGCCCTCGCCCCTCACGCGGGCGACCTCTCCCGCTCGAAGCGGGAGAGCTATGCAGCGTCACACGAAGCGGTTGGCGACCCGCTCCGGCAGGTTCTTCACCTTGAAGGCGAAGATGATCTTGAGCACGCCCGTGATGATCGCCCACGATGCGATCATCCAGATGACGGACAGTCCGCCCACCGCCGGGTTCACGATCACGAGGATTCCGAACAGGATCGACAGCCCGCCTGCGAGGTAGAGGATCCACTCGCGTTCCGTCGCAGCCCGCACCTTGTAGCCGAGCATCACCAGGAACACTCCGAGCATGATCGCCTGGAACGCGACCAGGTAGATGAAGGCAGCCATGCTGACGAGCGGATTGAGCAGCGCGTAGCCACCGACGACGACGCCGAGCACGCCTATCAGCAGCATGATCCACCAGCCGTCCTTGTCGCGATGCTGGATCGACCCGAAGACGTTGAACGCGCCATCGACCAGGATCGAGGCGGCGAAAAAGATCGGCGACGACCAGCCAGGCTGCCACCGGCTTTGAAAAAGCCAGCAGGCCGAAGATCACGCCGGCGATGCCGCCGACGAGGAACACCCACCAGGTTCGTTTGCAAAGGGTCTTGGCGTCGCCGCCGAGCTGGGCCAGCAGTCCGTCCGATCGGGCCATCGTTTTTCTCCACGCCCGTTGACCGGGCCTTATGATTGCAGTCCCCCGAGGTCACCGAAACTCTAGCCCCTTGCCGTCACGGAAGCCAGACGCCGAGAACGAGGTCGTTTCCGCAGCGACAGCGCCCGACACGTCGCACCATCGCGCGATCCGCAGCTTCGTCGTGCGCGCGGGTCGCATGACCGGCGCACAGGAAAGGGCCTGGCGTGAACTGTGGCCCTTGCTCGGCATCGAAAATGGCGAAGAACCCCTCGATTTCGCGGCCGTTTTCGGCCGGGAAGCGCCCGTCGTGCTCGAAATCGGCTTCGGCAATGGCGAGTCGCTGGTCGCGTTGGCATCGACCCATGCTGAATGCAACTACCTGGGCCTGGAGGTGCACCCGCCTGGCGTCGGACACCTGCTGCTTTGCTGCGAAGCAGCGCAGCTGAGCAACGTACGCGTGATCTGCGACGACGCGGTGCAGGTCCTGCAGCGACGGGTGCCGGATGCATCGCTCGACGAGGTGCTGCTCTATTTCCCGGACCCGTGGCCGAAGAAGCGGCACCACAAGCGTCGCATCGTGCAGCCGCCGTTCGTCGCACTGGTCGCACGCAAGCTCAAGCCGGGCGGCGTCTTGCGCATGGCGACCGACTGGCAGCCCTACGCCGAACACATGCTCGTGACGGCAAGCAGCAGTCCCGCTGCTGAAGAACGAATCCGCGACCGGTGACTACGTGGAGCGGCCGGACAGCCGTCCCCTGACGCGCTTTGAACGACGCGGCCAGCGGCTCGGACACGGCGTGTGGGACCTGGCATTCCGCCGACCAGGGGAGTGACAGGCTCAGGCCATCGCCCCGCGCACCCCGTCGATCACGAACTGCGCCGCGAGTGCCGCGAGCAGGACGCCGAGCAAGCGTCCGAGCACGGCGCTGCCCGTCACGCCCACGACCCGCATGACGGGGCCTGTAACCAGCATCAGCGCCAGCGTCAACACCAGCACCACGCCGATCACCGCGAGCTGCGCGAAGAACTGCACCGAGCCGAATGGCACGGCGGCAAACGCCAGCAGGATGGTCGCGATCGCACCGGGCCCCGCGATCATCGGAAACGCGAGCGGAAACACCGAGATGTCGACGCGGTGATGCGCTTCCTCGCCCTCGCCCGGCGTGATCGAGCGCACGCCTGATTCCCGCGCGAACACCATCTCGATCGCGAGCATGAACAGCAGGATGCCGCCGCCGATCTTGAAGGCGTCGACGCTGATGCCGAGCAGCCTGAGCAGCGCAGTCCCGCCCACGGCGAACAGGACGCACACCGCCGCTGAGATGGTGACGGCCTTGAAGGACATGCGACGGCGGAAGGCGTCATTCGAGCCTTCCGTCAGCCCCGCGAGGATGGGCAGGAGCGACAGCGGCTCCACCACCACCAGCAGGACCACGAAGAATTTCACCAGTTCGTCGAGCATGGCGCCTTCGCGTGTTTCGCGACTTGAACTCCGGGCCGCGCAGGTCTACAAACGAAGTCAGGATACCAAGCGCAAGGACGCGTCGAGGACAAGACGATGAGCAACCCCGCACCTGTCATTGGTCAATGGTACGCCCGACCCGGCGGCGATTCCTTCGAGGTGGTGGCGATCGACCGTGACGACGGGACGATCGAGATCCAGTACTTCGACGGCACGATCGAGGAGATCGACTTCGACGGCTGGCGCGAAGAAGAAATCGAGGCGGCGGAAGCGCCCGAAGACTGGACCGGCTCGGTCGACGTCGACCCCGAAGACACCGAGAACGAATTCGATGCGGCGCCCGGCAACGGCAGCAGCCCGTTCGACGCCATCGATCGCGGCGAGGCGGACGGCTACTCCGAGCTCGAACTGCCCGATGAGCCGCGGGAGCGCCCGTAGACCTGGGCCAGGTTCAGTTGGGGTCCCGCAGCGGAACCGAATCGTCGAGCAGCACATAGCCGTGCCGGACATGGACCGGCAGCGGCTGCAGGCCCAAGCCCAGGCACGGGCCGGACAGGCAGCTTCCCGTCTCCATTTCGAACAGCGCGCCGTGCATCACGCAGCGGATCGTGTTGCCGCCCGGCACCAGGAACTGGTCCGGCTGCCAGTTGAGCGGGAAGCCCGCGTGCGGGCAATGATTGACGTAGCCGTAGACGCGCCCGCCCTGCCGCACCACGAAACCCTTCAGGGGCCATTCGCCCTGTCCCATCGTGAAGCCACGCGCACCAGGATCCGCCAGCTCATGCAGCGGGCAGATCACTCGCGTCATGTCGATCTCGTCTGCCACCCCGATTCACCGGGCTTCCTGCCGCATCTTGCGCGCGAGGAAGAACAGCAGCACCAGCGCGGGCAGGCCGAGCGTCGAGGTATAGACGAAGAACGCCGGATAACCGATCGCATCGACGACGAAGCCCGACGTGCCCATCAGCAGCTTGCCGGGCAGCGCATAGATCGACGAGAACAGTGCGTACTGCGTGGCCGTGTACGACGCGCTGGTGAGGCTCGACAAATAGGCGATCAATGACGTGCCCGCGATGCCCATGGCCAGGTTGTCCGCGCTGATCAGGAAGGCAAGCCCGTAGAGATTCGGCTGGTTGTACGACGCGAATGCGGCGAACAGCAGGTTGGCGACGATCACCAGCACGCTGCCGAGCGCGAGCGAACGGATGACGCCAAGGCGCGCCACGGCCATGCCGCCGACCAGGGTGCCGAGGATCGACCAGAACACGCCGAAACCCTTGGCGACCGCGGCGATTTCCTTGAGCGTGAAACCGACGTCCAGGTAGAACGGGTTGCTCATCACGCCCATCGTGAAATCGGCGAGCCGGTAGCTGCCGATGAACGCGAGCATCAGCACGGCGAGCTTCACGCCGTAGCGCGTGAAGAAGTCGATGAACGGATTCACGACGGCGCCGACGAACCACGCACCGAGATTGCGCATCGACTCCGGCCAGTGCGCCTTGCGCTCGAGCCAGTCGCTGACACGCGCTTCCTGCGCCAGGGTGTGCTTGATCACGCGCACCGCGGGCTCGCGGATGACGAGCGTGGTGACGATGCCGATGCACGCGCAGGCCGCCATCGACGTGTAGGACACGGCCCAGCCGTGGTCGGCCGCGATCCAGAGCGCGCCGGCACTGGCCACCATCATCGCGATGCGATAGCCAAGCTGGTACGCGGCCGCCATCACGCCCTGCATCACGGCCGGTGCGGATTCGATCCGCCACGCGTCCACCGCGATGTCCTGGGTGGCGGATGAGAACGCCACCATCAGCGCCAGCGATGCCACGACAGCCAGGTGCCCGACCGGGCTCATGTGCGCCATGTTGAGCAGGCCGATCGCGATGCCGACCTGGCCGAGCAGCATCCAGCTGCGCCGCCGGCCAAGCCACCGATGCAACACCGGCACACGCAGCTTGTCGACCACGGGCGCCCAGAAGAACTTGACCGTGTAGATGATGCCGACCCACGACAACATGCCGATCGTGGCGCGCTCGATGCCGACTTCGCGCAGCCATGCGGACAGCGTCGAGAACACCAGCATGAACGGCAGGCCGGCCGAGAAACCGAGGAACAGCATCGCGGCGACCTGCGGATTGCGGTACGCGAGCACCGCGTCCGCCCAGCCGCGCCACCAGGGCCTCTTGACGGCGGATGCGGCCGGCGTTGCGTCCCCGCTCACAGGTCGTACGTCATGGTGAGCGGCGCGTGATCGGAGAAGCGTTGTGCCTTGTAAATCTCCGCGCTGCGCACGCTGCCGCGCAGGCCCGGGCTCAGCACGTGGTAATCAATGCGCCAACCGACGTTCTTCGACCACGCCTGGCCACGGTTCGACCACCAGGTGTACTGGTCGGGCTCGGGATTCACTTCGCGGAACGCGTCGACGTACTTGACGTCGTCGAACAGCTGGTCGAGCCACGCGCGCTCCTCGGGCAGGAAACCCGAGTTCTTGCGGTTCGAGCGCCAGTTACGCAGGTCTATCTCCTTGTGCGCGATGTTCCAGTCGCCACAGAGGATGTAGTCGCGGCGCCTGCGCTTCAGCGCACGCAGGTACGGCATGAACTCGGCGAGGAACCGGAACTTGGCCTGCTGGCGCTCCTCGCTCGACGAGCCCGACGGCAGGTAGAGCGAAATCACGCTCAGGTTCTTGAAGCGCGCCTCGATGTAGCGGCCCTCGCCGTCAAACTCCCTCGACCCGTGGCCGGCCACGACTGTCAGCGGCTTCTCGCGCGAATAGATGGCCACGCCGCTGTAGCCCTTCTTCACCGCGTCGAAGTAGTAGCAGTGGTATCCGGCCGGGTGAAACTGGGGCTCGGCGATCTGGTCGCGCTGGCATTTCGTCTCCTGCAGGCAGACGACGTCGGCGTCCTGGTCCGGCAACCAGTCGAAAAAGCCCTTGCGCGCCGCAGAACGGATGCCATTCGCGTTGAGGGTGATGATGCGCATGGGCGCGAAGTATAAAGTACACGCCCATGCACCAACCCGACTTCATCCGCCTGTGCCTCGAACTCGGCGTCCTGCGATTCGGTGAGTTCACGCTCAAGTCCGGCCGCAAGAGCCCGTACTTCTTCAACGCCGGCCTGTTCAACACCGGCCATGCCATCGGCTCGCTCGGGCGCTCCTACGCACGTGCGGCAATGCTGTCCGGCGTATCGTTCGACATGCTGTTCGGCCCGGCCTACAAGGGCATCCCCCTGGTCACGGCCACGGCAGCCGCGATGGCCGAGCACGAAGGCCGCAACCTGGCCTTCGCCTTCAACCGCAAGGAAGCCAAGGACCACGGTGAAGGCGGCACCATCGTCGGCGCGCCGCTCAAGGGCCGCGTCCTGATCGTGGACGACGTGATCACGGCCGGAACGGCCATCCGCGAATCGGTGGAGATCATCCGTGCTCAGGGAGCAACGCCGGCTGCCGTCCTGATCGCGCTTGACCGCGAAGAACGCGGCCAGGGGTCGAAGTCGGCCGTGCAGGAAGTGCAGGATTCGTTCGGCCTGCCGGTCATTGCGGTGTTGCGACTGCGCGACCTCCAGGCCCACCTCGAGGCCAGCGGCGACAGCGCAGTGCTGCAGTCGGTGCAGGCCTATCGCGACCAGTACGGGGTCTGAAGGTGGCCCCCAGTTTGAAGCAGGTCACACTGCTGAGCCCAATAGGCACTAAAATGCTGCAAAAGGGAGGCGGTCTGGCCTCAGAATCCCCGTCATGCGCGCAGTCCCTCTGACCGCTTCCTCCCCGGCGCCCGCCCGCGTCCGTCTCGGCGTGGCCGTTGCCCTGGTGCTGGTGGCCTGTGCCGTCGCAGCCGGTGTCGCCGATGCCGCGCAGAAGAAAGCCAAGTCGAGCGGGCCCTCGCTGACCGACGAGCACATCTACCGCTGCAAGAGCGCGTCCGGTCACAGCTTCTTCGGCCAGAACATCCCGCCTGAGTGCATGGGCGCCGACGTCGAAGTGCTCGACCAGACGGGCCGCGTCGTGCGCATGATCCCGGGCGCGAAGACGCTGGAGCAACTCGCCGCGCAGAAAGCCGCCGACGACGCCAAGGCTGCCGCTGCGCAGCGTGACCGCACCTTGCTCGCCACGTACCTCACGGTCGCCGACATCGAACGGCTGCGCAACCAGCGCATCGAACTGCTCGAACAGCAGAACGTCGTGACGCGCCAGTACATCACCAACCTGCGTTCACGCGAGGCACGGCTGATGGAATCGGTGCAGCGCTTCCGGCCATACAGCCCGAAACCGAACGCACCCGCATTGCCCGAGCAGATCGCCAGCGAGATCGTGAATACGGTGAAGGGCCTGCAGGTCTACGAGCAGGAATTGACGAAGAACACGACCGAACGCGAGCGCGTGACGCAGGAATTTGCGGCGGATATCAGCCGCTTCAAAGAGCTGAAGGGCATCCAGTAAGGAAATAGGGGACGCTCACCTATTTCCGGAAATAGGTGAGCGTCCCCTACCTCCCGTTTCCTTCCTGGCCTTCTGGCCTTCCTAGCCTCTTCCAGAGCTGCCAAAGCCACCGGCGCCCCGGTCGCTCGCCGAGAACTCCTCGACCACGTCGAACTCGACCTGCACCACGGGCACGATGACCATCTGTGCGATGCGCTCGCCCGGTTCGATCGTGAATGCCGCCTGGCCGCGGTTCCAGCACGAAACCATCACCTGACCCTGGTAGTCGGAGTCGATCAGGCCGACGAGGTTGCCGAGCACGATGCCGTGCTTGTGGCCGAGGCCGGAGCGCGGCAGCAGCACCGCGGCGAGGCCAGGATCCTCGAGATGGATCGCGATGCCCGTGGGAACCAGCTGCGTCTGGCCCGGTTCGAGTAGCAGCGGCGCATCGAGGCAGGCACGCAGATCGAGCCCGGCGGAACCCGGCGTCGCGTAATGCGGCAGCGGATAGTCCTTGCCGATGCGTGCATCGAGGATACGCACCTGCAGCTTCGGTCGCTGCGCACTCATCGCAGCCGGCTCCCGGCAAATCGCCCGGCAATCAACCTCGATCAACTCGCCGGCGAGCCGGCACTTCGGCGCGCGCGCGAGTTCGCGCTTGCCGCCGGCCCAGTACACGGTAAGCGCGTTGTCGTCGCAGTCGAAGGCGAGTCCTTCGCCGACCTGGTTCGCGGCGATCATGTCGAGCTTCTTGCCCTCGAGCTTGAGCAGCGCATTGCGCTCGACGTCCTGCGTTTCGGCCGCGAAGCCGACGACGAACGGGCGTGGCGATCCTGCCGCCACGGTCGCGAGGATGTCGGGCGTGCGCGCCAGGTGCAGCGACAGCTCGTCGCTGGTTTTCTTGATCTTGTGTTCCGCGATTTCGCGCATGCGGTAATCGGAGACGGCCGCGGCAGCGATGAAGATGTCGGTGTCCGCGATTTCGGCCTGCACCGCCTCCATCATCTGCTCGGCGGTCTCGACGTCGACGCGCTTCACGCCGGGCGGCGTGGGCACGTTGACCGGACCACTGACGATGACGACACTGGCACCGGCATCGCGCGCGGCTTCGGCCACCGCGTAACCCATCTTGCCGGAGCTGCGATTGGTGATGAAGCGCACGGGGTCGATGCGCTCGCGGGTAGGACCGGCGGTGACGACGACCTTCTTCCCTTGCAGCACGCCGATCGCTTCGACGCGCACGGTCGCAAACACGGCCTCGACGATTTCCTGCGGTTCGACCATGCGGCCGGCGCCGGTCTCGCCGCAGGCCTGGCTGCCTTCTGCCGGACCGAGAATCGTCAGGCCGCGCTGTCGCAACGCGGCCACGTTCGCCTGCGTCGCGGCATTGGCCCACATCAGTCGATTCATTGCCGGCACGACGATGATCGGCACGTCGGTTGCAAGGCACAGCGTCGACAGCAGGTCGTCCGCGAGGCCGTGCGCGAGCCGCGCAATGAAATCCGCCGTCGCCGGCGCGATGACGATGCGCTGCGGCCAGCGCGCGAGTTCGATGTGCCCCATGGCCGCTTCGGCGGCGGCGTCCCACAGGCTCAGTGCGCACGGGTCGCCCCGACAACGCCTGGAACGTGAGCGGGGCAACGAATTGCTGCGCGCCGCTGGTCATGACGACCTGCACGTCGGCACCGTGATCCTTGAGTCGCCGCGTCAGTTCGGCGCTCTTGTAGGCGGCGATGCCGCCCGTGACACCGAGCACGACGCGCAGGTTCAAGGCTTCTGTTGCTGGCATGGCAGACGATTATGGGGGGGTGTTGCGGGGCACGGCAAAGGGACTGACCGCATTCTGGCGCAGCGGTCTCAGGTCATAACCGCTGGCTCTGGCGTCGATCGGCGTCGGGGCATTTCTGGCACTCCGGGCAGAAATACGTCGAGCGCTGGCCCTGGACCAGGTGCCGGATCGGCGTCCGGCAGCGGCGGCAGGGCTCGCCGGCGCGTTCATACACGAACAGCTGCTGCCGGAAGTAACCGGGCGTGCCGTCTGCGTTCACGTAGTCGCGCAGCGTGGTGCCGCCCTGCCGGATCGCCTCGCCGAGAACCTGCCGGATCGACTCGACGATCCGCTGCCACTCGGCCGTCCTGATGCGCCCCGCAGCCCGCCGCGGCCGCACCCCAGCGCGGAACAGGGCCTCGCTCGCATAGATGTTGCCGACGCCGACGACGACATGCTGGTCCATCAGGTACTGCTTCACGGCGGCCTTGCGGCGCTTCGCCCTGGTCGCGAGGTAGTCGGGAGTGAAGGCGTCCTCCAGCGGTTCCGGACCCAGCACCGCCAGCAACGGGTGCTCGTCGACCGGGCCCGTGCACCAGAGCAGGCTGCCGAACCGGCGGGGATCGTTGAAGCGCAGGCATTGCCCCGAGTCGAGCACGAGGTCGTAGTGGTCGTGCAGCAAGCGTGGTGAACCTGCCGGCATCACGCGCAGGCTGCCGGACATGCCGAGATGGGCAATGAGCGAGCCGCGGTCGAGATCGATCAGCAGGTACTTGGCGCGGCGGCGCACATCGTGAATACGCTGGCCGACGAGTTCGCGCACGAGCGTCGGTTCGACGCGCCAGCGCAGGCGTGGCTCGCGCAGGTCGAACGCCGTGACGGCGCGGCCGACGATGGCTTCGCGCACTCCGCGGCGTGTCGTTTCGACTTCGGGTAACTCAGGCATCAGGTTCGCGACGTTCCGCTATTTGCCGCCGAAAAAACAGGGGGCCGGCCGGACCCTGGTCCTGTCCGGTAGCTACTGCGCGCCCTCGCCAGAAACGAAAAACCCGCCGGAAGGCGGGTTCTTCGAGACATCCGGCCGGGCCGGATGCAGAAAACGCGACCAGGGACTACTTGATCTTCGCTTCCTTGTAGGTCACGTGCTTGCGGGCCTTCGGGTCGAACTTCTTGACCTCGAGCTTCTCCGGGTGGAGACGCTTGTTCTTGGTGGTCGTGTAGAAGTGGCCGGTGCCGGCGGTCGAAACGAGCTTGATCTTGTCGCGCATGTGAGTGACTCCTGCTGCAGCCGGGCCGTCAGACCTTGACGCCCTGGGCGCGAAGCTCGTTCACGACGGCTTCGATGCCCTTCTTGTCGATCGTGCGCATGGCATTGCCGGACACGCGCAGGCTGACCCAGCGCTTTTCGGTTTCGAGCCAGAAACGCTGTGTGTGCAGGTTCGGCAGGAAGCGGCGGCGCTTGCGGTTGTTGGCGTGCGAAACGGTGTTGCCGCTCATCGGCCGCTTGCCGGTGACCTGACAGACTTTCGACATGGTGCTGATCCTGTAACAGACGGGCCGGCCGAATGGCGGACCCCGATAAACGAGCCGCGTTTTATACCAGTGCAGCCAGTTTCGGGCAAGCACTTCGGGGTGTCTCCTTCCGACTAACCCCTATCCCCTAACCCCTAACCCCTTGTTTCTACAGCGAGCCCCGCTCGGCAAAGGACACACAGGCCCCGTCCCCGACCACGATGTGATCGAGCACCCGGATGTCCACCAGCGCCAGGGCGTCCCGCAGGCGTCCGGTGATCAATTCGTCGGCCTGGCTGGGCTCGGCGATGCCCGACGGGTGGTTGTGGGCCAGGATCACGGCCGCGGCATTGCGGCTCAGCGCGAGCTTGACCACCTCGCGCGGGTGGACGCTGGCGCCGTCGATCGTGCCACGGAAAACCTCGTCAAAAGTGATGACCCTGTGGCGATTGTCGAGAAACAGGCAGCAAAAGACTTCATGTTCGCGATCCCGAAGCCGGGCTCGCAGAAAGTCCCTGGTGGCCCGGGGGTTGGCCAACGGCGGACCCGACAGCATCTGTTCCGCGTAGTACCGTCGTGACAGTTCCAGCGCCGCGTGCAGCAGGGCGTATTTGGCGAAGCCGAGGCCCGGGGTTCGACAGACCACCTGTCGCTCTGCGGTGAGCAAGCCACGCAACGACTTGAACTCACCCAGCAATCCGCGGGCCGTGTCGACAGCCGTGTACCCGCGCGTCCCGGTCTGCAACAGGATCGCCAGCAATTCGGCCTCCGAGAGCGCGGTGGCGCCCAGTTTCAGCAGCTTTGCGCGCGGACGCTCGGCTTCGGGCCACAGGGGCAGCGGTAGCGACGACATCGGGGCTCCTCGGTCGGGGAGCAGCCATATTCATGACTGCCACGACCCAGGACACGGCTCATATGCGATGAAAGCGCGCCGAAATGCACGGTTGGCGCGGACGTCGACGCCTGGCCGAGGGCGCGAACGTCAGAGCGCTTGCTTGGCGAAGCGCGCGCGCAGGGCGTCGGCCACGGCCGGATGCACGAATTCGGAAATGTTGCCGCCGAGGCTCGCGATCTCGCGGATCAGCGTCGACGAGATGAAGTTGAACTGCTCGGTCGGCGTCAGGAACACCGTCTCGACCTGGTCGGTCAGGTGCCGGCTCATGGTCGCGAGCTGAAACTCGAACTCGAAATCCGACACCGCGCGCAGGCCGCGCATCATCACGTTGAGCCCGTTGACGCGCGCGAATTCGACGGTGAGCCCCGTGTAACCCATGACTTCGACGTTATCGAGGTCGGCGAGCACGAGCTTGACCAGTTCGATGCGTTTCTCGAGCGGAAACAGCGGCGCCTTGCCCGGGTTCGCGGCAATCGCGACCACGACCTTGTCGAAGATCCGGCTCGCCCGCCGCACCAGGTCGTTGTGGCCGTTCGTGAATGGATCGAACGTGCCTGGATACATTGCGCGACTGCTCATTCGCTCCCCCGTGCCTGGTGATCGTTGTTATGGGCCGGCGAGCCCCGGCGGGCCAGATGATAGCCGACCTCGCCTGCCCGCTTGCTGCGATGCAGGGTCCAGCCGGACGGCAGCGCCGGTTCACCACGCGCCGCGGCATCCTCCAGATAGATCCACGCCCCGGGGGCGAGCCACCCGCCACGCTCCAGTTTTTCGGCCAGGACCGGCAACCACGCCTCGCCGTAGGGCGGATCGAGGAACACGATGTCGAAGGCTTGCGAAGCGGGCGATCGACGCTCGAGCCACCCCATGGCATCCACCTGTTCCACGCGCCCACGATCGCAGCGGAGCTGGGCGAGCATGTCGCCGATTGCCCGGGCGGCTGCCGGATCACGTTCGACGAAGACGACTTCACCGGCACCCCGCGAGAGCGCCTCGAACCCAAGCGCGCCACTGCCCGCGAACAGGTCCAGGCAACGCGCGCCGGCCAGTTCGAACTGCAGCCAGTTGAACACCGTTTCCCGGACTCGGTCCGGAGTCGGACGCAAGCCTGCCGATGGTGGGAAATGCAGCTTGCGACCGCGCCATTCGCCACCGATGATTCGTACTTCGAAGCGGCCGCCTGCAGAGGCAGCCGCGCGGCGTGTCGGGGGACCGCCCTCCGGACCGTTTGTTGCTTTGGCAATACGGCCCGCGCGCGGGGGTTCCGGGCGATTGTTGCGCGGCATCTGCGGGCGAGCGTAGGCTCTGTGAAAGTTATTAATACGCGCGATGCTACGCGCGGTTCAAACCGAGGGGAAAGCAAATGTTCGAGTCCAGGAACAGGCTGTTCGCGCCCGCGCTCGCAGCAGCGTTAGCAGGCATCGCGCTCGGCGGATGTCATGCATCGAGTGACGGACCGGAGTCGCCACCGCCGCCGACGGACGTCGCTGTCGCGAATTTCAGCGACGTCACCGGCAAGGTGCCCTACCCGTTCGACTTCTTCTTCTCGGGCAGCACGGACGGCACGCTCAACATTCCGGCGACGATCGCCTGGCACCCTCTGTCGCCGGCGTTGAACGCACTCGACGGCTGGTCCACGAACGCGGCCATCGACACCAGCTTCAGCCTGCCGATCGATCCCGCCTCGATCAGCGCCAGCTCGGTGAAGATCATCAAGCTGTGGGTGGACCCGACGACCAAGGCGCCAGCAACCAATCCCAACTACCTGCCCGTCGGTGCGACGAGCCCGGTGGCCGGCGTGCTGTCCTACGGCACTGACTTCACGGCAGACGTGTCACCCGACGTCGACTCGGGCGGCAAGTTCCTGCGGATCATCCCGAAGAAGCCGCTGGCAGCAAGCAAGGGCCCGGCGGCGAACGCCGGTGGCCCCAACGCGGGCAAGGTACTGAACGTCGGCTACCTCGTCGTCCTGACGAACGGACTCAAGGCCACCGACGGCCAGGCCTTCGCGGCCGACACTGTCTATGCCAGCGTCAAGCCCCCGGCGAGCTGCGCCACCCTCGAGGTCAAGTATCAGGGTCTTTGCGCTCGTCACCCAGGCGCATCTTGGCATCGCGAAAGCCGTGACCGGCGTGGACCCCGCCGACGTGATCGTGTCCTGGTGGTTCTCCACGCAGTCGGTGGACGATGTACTCGCCGCCACGGTCGCGGCGGCCACGCCGCAGCCGACGCTGATCGTGCCGACCGGGCTCACGACGCAGGCCGTGAATCCTGCGCTGGGCAAGGCGGACATCTACGTCGGCTCGACCAGGCTGCCGTACTACCTGACACCGCCCGCCAACCCGAATGACTCGGTCTCGGTACTGACCAAGAACTGGACGCGGCGGGCGGCGCCAACCTGACGATGTTCAATCCCTCGCCGGCCAAGGTCGCGGACGTGACGGTCCCAATCCTGGTCACGGTGCCGAATGCCACCTCGCAGTGCGCCGCCAAGCCGGCACGGCGGCTGGCCAGTGGTCATCTTCCAGCACGGCGTCACGAACGATCGGACGTATGCGCTGCCGGTTGCCGATGCGTACGCCGACGCGTGCTTCATCGTCGCGTCGATGGACCTGCCGCTGCATGGCATCACCGACACGACGAGCCCGTTCTATTGCACTCCGGCGTTACGCCCAGTGCCTCGGTGCGACGGAGCGCACGTTCGACATCGACATCCAGAACAACACCACTGGCAAGCCCGGCAAAGACGGCATCATCGATGCCAGCCGGCGGCAAGGACGGGTTGTACTACTTCAACTTCCCGTATCCGCTGACGTGGCGCGACAACCTGCGGCAGAGCGAAGTCGACGTCGCTGCACCTGACGAAGTCGATCCCCGGTCTCGCCATCGCGAGCCCCGGTGGGCCGATCCCGGTTGGCGTGGACGCGACGCAGATCCATTTCCTCGGCCACTCGATCGGTGCCATGATCGGCGGCTCGCACGCCCACTTCCCGAACGACACGCAAACCATCGTGCTGGCGAACCCGGGCGGACCGATCTGCGCTGATTGCGCAGGACTCGGCGTACTTCGGTCCGATCGCCAAGACGCTCGTCGGAGCGCAAGCGACACCCGGCTCGTACACCTACAACACTGGTCTTCCGTGACGTCCAGGCCGTGGTGGATTCGGCCGACCCGTACAACCACATCAAGGACGCAGCCAACCTGCACCCGCTGCTGCTGTTCGAAGTAAAGGACGACCAGACGGTGCCGAACAGCTCCCAGGACGCGTTGATCGCAGCCGCGGGCCTGACAAAAGCGAAAGCCATCGGTCCGAACCCGGTGAGCGCGGGCGCGGGCGCGTATACGTTCTTCACCAAGGGCTATCACGGCACGCTGTTGAGCCCATCCGTGAGTCTCGCGGCGACCGTCGAGATGCAGACGGCAGGCCGTGCTGTTCGGAGCCACGGCCGCGCAGCCGGGCGGCCCGTTTGTCGTGATCACCGACCCGACGGTGCTCGACCTGAACTGACGCGCGCGCAGTCGGCATGACCGGAAGGGCGGGAGCGATCCCGCCCTTCTTTTTTAGGGTCCGCTACAATCGCCGTTCCTGACGCCTGGATGACGACGCAATACCATGGGCCTATTCGGTTTCCGGTCGAACAAGACCAGCGAGGGCGATCAGCCCGACGCCGAGGAAGCTGCGCCCGTGGCATCTCCACCGGCCCAGGCCGCGGAGACGCCGAAGCAAGGCTGGCTCGCCCGCATGCGCGCCAAGCTGAACCGCGGCGACTCGTGGCTCACCTACGACCTCACCAACCTTCTTCCCGGCGGCAGGATCGACGAGACCGTCCTCGACGAACTCGAGACGCGCCTGATCGCGGCCGACGTCGGCATCGAGACCACCGAGAAGATCCTGGGCTCGCTGCGCGGCCGCGTGCAGCGCAAGGAACTCGGCGACCTGGACGCGCTGCTCGCCGCACTGCGCTCGGCGATGCTCGAGATCCTGCAGCCGGTGGCGCAGCCGCTGGTGATCGACGCGGCCAGCAAGCCGTTCGTGATCCTCGTGGTGGGCGTCAACGGCTCGGGCAAGACCACCACGATCGGCAAGCTCGCGCACCGCTTCACGTGCCGAGGGCCGCAAGGTGCTGCTCGCCGCAGGCGACACGTTCCGCGCCGCCGCGATCGAACAGTTGCAGGTCTGGGGCGAGCGCAACAACGTCCCCGTGATCGCGCAGGGCGCGGGCGCCGACCCGGCAGCGGTCACCTTCGACGCGCTGCAGTCGGCGCAGGCGCGCGGCACCGACGTGCTGATTGCCGACACCGCGGGCCGCCTGCACACGCAGAGCAACCTGATGGCCGAGCTCAAGAAGGTGCGGCGCGTCATCACCAGGCTCGATCCCACCGCGCCGCACGAAGTGCTGCTGGTGCTCGATGGCAGCCAGGGCCAGAACGCGCTGGCGCAGGCGCAGCAGTTCCAGCAGGCCGTGGGCGTCACGGGCCTCGTCATGACCAAGCTCGACGGCACCGCCAAGGGCGGCATCGTGCTGGCCATCGCCGACACGCTGAAACTGCCGATCCGCTACATCGGCATCGGCGAAACAGCCGCCGACTTCGACGTGTTCGATGCCGGCGCGTTCGTCGATGCGGTGCTGTCGCCCTCGCGCACGGGGGCCGGCAGGTGATCCGCTTCGATCACGTTTCCAAGCGTTACCCGAACGGACGCGAGGCGATCAGCGACCTCTCGCTCGACATCGCCCGCGGCGAGATGGTGTTTCTCACGGGTCACTCGGGCGCGGGCAAGAGCACGCTGCTCAAGCTGATCGCGCTGATCGAGCGTCCGAGCAAGGGCACGCTGGTCGTGAACGGACAGAACACGTCGGCCCTGCCGCGCTCGAAGATTCCCGCGTTCCGTCGCCAGATCGGCGTCGTGTTCCAGGACCACAAGCTGCTGATGGACCGGCCGGTCTACGACAACGTCGGCCTGCCGCTCGTCATCGCCGGCGTGCCCGAAAAGGAAATCCAGAAACGAGTGCGTGCCGCGCTCGACCAGGTGGGACTGCTGGGCCGCGAGCGCACGCGGCCGATCGAACTCTCGACCGGTGAGCAGCAGCGCGTCGGCATCGCGCGCGCAATCATCGGCAAGCCGGCACTGCTGATCGCCGACGAGCCCACCGGCAACCTCGACCCCGACCTCGCGATCGAGGTCATGAACATCTTCAAGCGCTTCAACGAAGTCGGCGTGACCGTGCTGATCGCAAGCCACGACATCCACCTGATCGAACGCTTCGGCGTGCGGCGCGTGATCCTGGCGCAGGGCCGCACGGTCGACTCGTGGGATGCCCATCCCGAACCGGCCTTGCCCGAGATCCGGGCGGATCGATCATGAACCAGTGGCTCGAACGGCACGTGCAGACGCTGGTGGGCTCGCTGGGGCGGCTCTGGCAGCAGCCGTTCGCGACGATGCTGACGATCGTCGTCATCGGCATCGCGCTCGCGCTGCCGGCCTGCCTGCACGTGCTGGTGCAGAACGTGCGCGTCGCGAGCGGCGGCTGGAACAGCGCGCTCGACATCTCCGTCTACATGAAGCCCGACGCGTCGCTGGACCAGACCAAGCGCGCGGCCGAGCGCATCCGTCAACGCCGCGACGTCGACGAGGTCACGCTGATCGAAGCCGATGCCGCGCTTGCCGAATTCCGTCGCAACTCGGGGTTCGGCGCCGCGCTGGATGCCCTCAAGAACAACCCGCTGCCGCACGCGCTCGTGGTGCGGCCGGACGCCGAGTACCGCGAGGCAGGACGCGTGCAGGAGCTCTCCAACGAGCTCAAGAAGATCGACGGCGTCGACATCGTGCAACTCGACACCGAGTGGGTCAGCCGCTTCAACGCGATCCTCGACGTGATTCGCCGCGGTGTTTTCCTGGCAGCTGCGCTGTTCGCGCTCGGCATCCTGGTGATCATCGGCAACACGATCCGCCTCGACATCGAGAACCGCCGCGGCGAAATCGAAGTGACCAAGCTCGTCGGCGGCAGCGACGCCTTCGTGCGCCGGCCGTTCCTCTACAACGGCGTCTGGTACGGGCTGGCCGGCGGGCTCATCGCGGGCCTCATCGTCGCCACCGTCGTCGCGGTGCTGAGCGCACCGGTACAACGCATCGCCGGCCTGTATGGCAGCCAGTTCGAGCTGCAGGGTGTTGGCATCGTCGGCTGGATCGCGTTGCTGCTGGGCGGCGCGCTTCTAGGCTGGCTCGGCTCCTTCATCGTGGCCACCCGCGAACTGCGCGAGATCGAGCCGAAGTAGGGAAGGCGAGGAAGGCCAGGAAGGCCAGGAAGGCCGGGAAGGCCAGGAAGGTCGGCCTGCTCGGCCTTCTGGGCCTTCCGGCCCTTCCTGGCCTTCCTGGCCTTCCTGGCCTTCCTGTCCTTCCTCCTCAGACTCAACCTATTGTTTTAATTGCTGTTTCTGCCGCTCCGGCACGGTTATAAGGAACTTCCCAGGCATTTAGCACTCCAACCGACAGACTGCTAATATGAGTCTGAAACCGGTACTGGGAGGTACTTCGAACCGATGACCATGGCCACCGCCCTCGTATCCCGCACGCCCGCTGAACTGGCCCTCGCCGGCCCGATCGGCAGTTTCGACGCGTACGCCGACACGGTCAGCCGCATCCCGGTCCTGAGCCGCGAGGACGAGCAGGAACTTGCCGTCCGCTACCACCGCGAAGGCGACCTCGACGCGGCGCGCCAGCTCGTGCTGTCGCACCTGCGGTTCGTGCTGCACATCGCGCGCGGCTATGCCGGCTACGGCCTGCCGATGGGTGACCTCGTGCAGGAAGGCAATGTCGGCCTGATGAAAGCGGTCAAGCGCTTCGACCCGGCGGTCGGCGTGCGCCTCGTTTCTTTCGCGGTCCATTGGATCCGCGCGGAGATTCACGAGTACGTACTGCGCAACTGGCGCCTGGTGAAGGTCGCCACGACCAAGGCGCAGCGGAAACTGTTCTTCAACCTGCGCAAGCGCAAGAAGAACCTGGGTTGGCTTTCGGCCGCGGAGACCACGGCCGTTGCGCGCGATCTGGGCGTTACCGAGCACGACGTGACCGAGATGGAGCGGCGCCTGTCGTCGCGCGACGTTTCGTTCGACCCGACGCCGGACGCAGACGACGAAGACTCGTCTTCGTATTCCCCTTCCGCCTACCTGCCGGCCCCGGACTCGGACCCGGCGGTGGCAATCGAGAACGCCGAATGGGATGAGGACGTCGGCGAACGTGTCGCGCAGGCGATGACGCAGCTCGACGAGCGCAGCCGCGCCATCCTGCGCGCGCGCTGGATGGAAGAGCCCAAGGCCACGCTGCACGACCTGGCCGACCAGTACGGCGTGTCGGCCGAGCGCATCCGCCAGATCGAGGCGAACGCGATCAAGAAGCTGCAGAAGCTCGTCGTCGCCTGACGGCCACAAGGGTCAGGAAGGTCCGGAAGGCCAGGAAGGAAGGGAAGGAAGTAAGACTCCCTGAACTTCCTGGCCTTCCTGACCTTCCGGACCTTCCTGACCTTCCTGGCCTTCCTGGGCCTTCCTGGCCTTCCGCCTTCCTACCCCTGCTTCGCCTTCTGGACGCTGTCCTCGGTGACCGGCACGATCGTGATTTCCACGCGCCGGTTCTGCGCACGACCTTCTTCCGTTTCGTTCGTCGCGACGGGGTGAGCCTCCCCGGCGCCGACGGTCACGATGCGTGTCCGGGTGACGCCGTGGCTCGAGAGGTAGGACGCGACGCTGTTGGCGCGCTTCTCCGACAGCTGCTGGTTGTATGCGTCGCTGCCGACGCTGTCGGTGTGCCCCGCCACCTCGATGACGGTCTTGTCGTACTCCGTGAGCGTTGCCGCAACCTTGTCCAGTACCGGGTAGAACTGGGCATTCAGGTCGGAGCTGTCGAACGCGAACGTCACGCCGCCGGGCATGTCCAGCGTGATGTTGTCGCCCTTGCGCACCACGTCCACGCCCGTGCCGGCCATCTGCTGACGCAGCTTCGCTTCCTGCTTGTCCTGGTAATAACCGACGGACCCGCCGACCAGCGCGCCCGCGGCCGCTCCGATCATCGCGGACTTGAAAGGATTGTTGCCGGCGCTGAGCAGTCCAACCACCGCACCCGCGGCGGCTCCGTACCCGGCGCCCTTGCGGGTTTTTTCCTTGTCGGGGCTGGTGGCCATGTCTTGCATCGACGCGCACCCGGCCAGGGCGACCGAGGCAGCGGCAAACAGGGCGATGAAGCCGGATCTTGCGGCACGATTCATGAGCAACTCCTGGTTAAGAAGATTCACAGTCCGTAAGCAGGCCTGCGTTTACTGTGTGATTATACAATTTCGATTGATACTGGTTCGATTGTGACCACATGCGCCGCAGCGCTGACGGCCCGACGTGTCTCTAGATTCGATCAAGCGGGTTCGAGTTCCTCGGGAGCGGTGCGTTTCGCGAGCGTGTGAGCCGCTGCCTACGGTGCAGCGACTGCAGGTTTTCAACTGACCCGTTCGCCTGTGATGACCGACAAGATGCCGGTCCGCGAAGCCGGTTGCCGGAAGCCGGCAACGAGCAGGATTCCAAGGATGTTCATGGCGTGTCGTCCTGGCCGCCAGCATAGTGCCGGCGCAGGGTTTCGGGCCACTGTTTCCACTAGAATTGCGCCCCCCGAACAAGCATCCGACCGGGAGCTCCCGTGCCCGCCAACGCCCTCAATCCGCTCGACCTGTACGACGTCCGCGCCTCGCTCTCCGAAGAAGAGCGGATGGTGCAGGACTCCGTGGCGCGCTTCGTCGATGACGCCGTGCTCCCGATTATCCGGCCGCATTTCGAGAACCACACGTTCCCGAAGGAACTGGTTGGCGAACTCGCGGGGCTCGGCCTGCTCGGCAGCTCGCTCGAGGGCTACGGCTGTGCGGGCATGAACGCGGTGAGCTATGGCCTCATCTGCCAGGAACTCGAGCGCGGCGATTCGGGCCTGCGCAGCTTCGTCTCGGTGCAGTCGTCCCTTTGCATGTACCCGATCTACACCTACGGCAGCGACGAACAGAAGCAGCGCTACCTGCCGCGCATGGCGAAGGGCGAAGTGATCGGTGCGTTCGGTCTCACCGAACCGCACGGTGGTTCGGACCCGGCCAACATGAAGACGCACGCGAAACGTCGCGGCGGTGACTGGGTGCTGAACGGCGGCAAGATGTGGATCACCAACTCGCCGATCGCCGACGTATTCATCATCTGGGCGCGGGCCGAGGAAGGCATTCGCGGCTTCCTGGTGGACCGCGGCACCAAGGGCCTCGAAACGCCGGAGATCGAGAACAAGTTCTCGCTGCGCGCGTCGGCCACCGGCGCAATCTTCCTGAACGACGTCGTCGTGCCCGAGTCAGCGATGCTGCCCGGCACCACGTGCGGCATCAAGGCTCCGCTCTCGTGCCTGACGCAGGCGCGCTACGGCATCACCTGGGGCGTCATCGGCGCCGCGCAGGCCTGTCTCAAGGAAGTGCTCGAGTACTCCAGGACGCGCATTCTCTTCAACCGGCCACTGGCCGCGACGCAGGCGATCCAGATCCGGCTCGCCGAGATGTCACGCAAGATCACGCTGGCGCAGCTCATGTCGCTGCAGCTCGGCCGCCTGAAGGACCAGGGACTGATGTCGCCTTCGCAGGTGTCGCTCGCGAAGTGGAACAACTGCCGCGCAGCGATCGAAGTCGCGCGCGATGCACGCGACATCCTGGGCGGCTCCGGCATCAGCGCCGAGTACGTGCCGATCCGCCACGCCCTCAACCTCGAGAGCGTGATCACCTACGAAGGCACCGAGACCATTCACCAGCTGACCATCGGTCGCGAGCTGACGGGCATCAACGCGTTCTAGCGTTACCTCTCCCACGGCAGGGCGAGGCAAGACCAGCCTGGTCAGGCGACCGCGAGCGGCGCCAGTTCGTAACCGATGATCTCGCGGGTCTGGGGATCGAGGATCGGCGTGCCGCTGTTCCAGCGGCCGGTGACCCTGGCCGCCTCGAGCAGGGTGCGGCTCGGCACCACGGACGCCAGCATCAACCCGCCATGGGGATCGCGGACGAAAGCCGTTACCGACGGACTCGGGTTTCCAGCGGAAGCCGGTTCCGGAAACAGCAGCGCGAGGACTTCCTCTGGAATGATCGTGTCGGACATGGTCTTGGTGTACAGGTGTTCCTGGGGAAGGAGTTAGCAACTTGCATGCCAACGCGCCGGCCAAGCAATTACAGGCAGTTAGGCTGGTCTCGATCAGGCGTGGGTGACAGTACACGTCCATCGCAGTGACCGGCACTGTCCATGTGTGAGGTCCGTCACATTGCGCGGCGTTCGACCCCACGGTCGCCAAGCGCGCAGGGGCGCACATTAAGTAAACTCCGCGTCCGGGACGCAGCCACTCGCGCGGAGCAGGACAATGAACAGCAACGACACCCGGCTGCCGGTCATCATCGCGCATCGTGGCAATGCCATTGAGTTCCCCGAGAATACGTTGCAGGCGATGGAATCGGCCATAGCCCTCGGCGTGCGCCATGTCGAGTTCGACGTGCAACTGACGGCCGACCACGTTCCCGTCGTGATCCACGATTCCGATCTCGCCCGCGTCGGCAACCGACCCGAGAGCGTGCATTCACTGTCCTGGCCGCAACTCGCCGCAATTCCGGTTGGCGAGTCCAGCCGCTTCGGCGATCGCTTCGCCCACACCTGCGCCCCGTCGCTGGCACAGACGGTGGATGCGATCGCCGGCTGGGACGGCGTCACGGCATTTGTCGAAGTGAAACGCGCGAGCCTGCGTCAGTTCGGTCGCGAGACCGTGCTGCGCCAGGTGAGCGAAGTGCTGCAGCCCGTGCTGAACCGCTGCGTGCTGATTTCGTTCGATCTCGCCGCCGTCAAGATCCTGCGCCTGATGACGGGCGCGCGGATCGGCTGGGTACTGGATCGGTACGATGCGGACAGCTTGCGCGAAGCGACTGAACTCGCGCCTGAATTTCTTTTCTGCAACCTCGAGCGCGTGCCCGCCACGGCGGACCGGCTGTGGCCAGGGCCGTGGGACTGGGCCATCTACGAAGTGCGCGACCTCGAAACGGCACGTCACTGCCGTGAGCTGGGTGCACAGTACGTCGAGACGATGGCCGTGCGCAGCCTGCGCAGCGAGTATGACGAGGCCGCACCCGGAGCATGAGTGCCCACGACGGTGACGAAGACCTTACCTGGCTCGCCGGTGAACTGAGCGCGATCCGCCGCGAATTGCTGCCTCCCGGCGAATCGCGTGCGCTGTACCTGGCGCTGGACCAGGGCGGCACGTCGAGTCGCGCGGTCCTGTTCGATGCACTCGGCCGCGAAGTGGCAACCGCCCACGTCCCGATCAATACGCGCAGGACGGGTGACGATCGCGTCGAGCACGATGCGGCCGAACTGCTGCAGTCGCTGCGAACGGCCACGCACGATGTCGCGGAGTCGCCCCTCGCGGCCGGCCGCCCGATCGTCGCGGCCGGACTCGCCACGCAGCGTTCGACCATCTGCTGCTGGGACCGCAACGACGGGACGCCGTTGAGCCCCGCACTCTCCTGGCAGGATCGCCGCAACGCGTCGTGGCTGGATGAACACCTGGGCGCACGCTCCGGGTGGGTGCGGGAACTCACCGGACTGCCGCTGTCGCCGCACTATGGCGCGAGCAAGATGCGCTGGTGCCTGGACGAGCTTCCCGCAGTGCGGCTGGCCCTGCGCGACGAACGACTCTGCATCGGGCCGCTCGCCAGCTTCCTGGTACAGGGCCTGTGCGCGGCGGACGAAGCCTGCGTCGATCCGGCCAACGCATCGCGCACGCTGCTGTTCGACCCCGCGGTGCTGGACTGGTCGCCTGCGCTGCTCGAGGCCTTCGGCATCCCGGCCGCCGTCCTGCCACGTTGCGTCGGCACCCTGCACGATTTCGGCATGGTCCCCGTCGATGCAACCCGGCGTGCGCCGTTGCTCGCGTGCAGCGGCGACCAGTCCGCCGCCGTCTTTGCGTTCGGCCCACCCTCGACGACCACTGCTTACGTCAACGCCGGCACCGGCGCGTTCGTGCAGCGCGTGTTGCGGGACGGCGCAGGTCCTGCACCGCGCGGGCTGCTGAAGAGCGTGCTGTACGCGCGGACCGACGATGCCGCGGGTGCGCTCTATTGCCACGAAGGCACGATCAACGGCGCCTACGCCGCGCTCGAATGGCTTGGCAAGCGTGTCGGCGTCGACGTCAAGCGCACGCTGAAGACGTTGTCGGCATCGCTTGCCGGCGGCGACGTGCCGCTGCTGTTCATGAACGGAATCGGCGGGCTCGGCGCGCCTTACTGGCTGCCCGATTTCCAGAGCGAATTCCTGGCGGTCGCCGGCGGCCCCGCCACGAACGTGGAAGACGCGACCGAACTGCAGCAGATCGGTGCGGTCGTCGAGAGCATCGCGTTCCTGGTCGCAGTCAACGTGCTTGCCATGCACCGTGCGACGCCGCTGCAGCGACTGACGATCACCGGCGGACTCGCCGTGTGCGACTACCTGTGTGAAGTCCTGGCTGAAGCCACGCGCATGACCGTGGAACGGCCCGCGGCTCTTGAAGCGACGTCTCGCGGCATCGCTTACCTGGCCGCGGGCCAGCCGCAGGACTGGCAGCCCGTGCCCATCGAAAAATCATTTGCGCCGACGGGAGGCGCATCCCGTGCTCGACCGGTTCGGTGAGTGGCGCGCCGCGATGGCCGTGCGCACCGGCTGCGACCTAGGACTCAGCCGGAGTCGAACGACGCCAGGATTTGTCGCTCGACCCAGGTCGGCCCGGTGACGCCGTCGTAAAAGCCGCAATGCCCACCGTAACGGGTGCGCGTGATGGCGAGCACGGATGGCCGCGCGATGCGCTCGAGGTCAGCCGCGGGAATGATCGGGTCATCGTCCGCCGCGATGATGCGAACGCGTGCATCACGCAGCGCTCTCGAGCGGCTCGAGCGTCCGGACCGACCAGCGCATAACCCCGCAGGTATTCCGGCAACGACGAAAATCCGCCGTAGGCGCACGCCAGCCGCTGGGTCATCTCGGTGAGGTTGCCCAGTTCCAGGATGTCGTCGAGCGAGCGGTATACGTCGGGCCACGCCTCGCGCTTCAGGCGCAGCGAGCGACGCCATTTCCACACGAAGTACTCGCGATAGAGCGCCCACCCCGACTCGAGGCACGCCAGCGTGTGCTCGGGATCGATCACCGGGCAGACCGCGACGATGCGCGAGACGGCGATGCCCGCATCGGTAGCGCGTGCGCCGACACGCAGGCAGAAGTTGCCGCCGAGCGAGAACCCCGCGAGCGCGAGCCGCTTGCCCGGATGTTGCCGCTGCAGTTCGCGCACGGCGCCGACCACTTCGGCGATGCGGCACGAATGGAAGATTCCTGGATTGAGATGCTGGCTGTCGCCGTGATCGCGCAGGTTGAGGCGCACGACATCGTAGCCGGCATCGAAAAGATTCTGTCCGAGCGAGAGCAGGTACATCGAGTTCGCGCTGCCCTCCCAGCCGTGCAGCAGCACGGCAAGGCGGTCGGACGGCGGTCGTCCCGCATCAGCCTGCGTTGCGACCAGCGCGAGCAGGCGCACGCCGTCGCCGCAATCGACGATCAGTTCGCGCGACGCCTGACGCAGCACGGACGCGCGCCGCTCGACTCCCGCGCGTCGCAGCGGCAGGCTCGGGTAGATCGACTGCACGTGCTGATGTCGCAGCCGCCAGGGCGGCACGAAGTCAGGCGACGTGCCGGCGGCTTGTCGGGGTGCTTCGCTCATGCGGCAGGAGGCTGCGGATTCCAGGCGCGATCGCGGACGATCTCGATGCGGCTCGAGCCGGGCAGGGTCTCGACGAAGCTGCTGCCCATGACCTGCGATGGCGTGCGGTGACCGGTTCGACAGGCTCTGCCGTCGAGCAGGTGCCTGGCAATCGCAAGCGATGCATGCACGGTGACGTCGTAGCCATTGGCGACGCGAACCCGCGCCGTCACCCGGTCGCCGCTCGGCGCCTGGGCCTCGCCCCACACCAGCATCGTGTTTGCCGCACGCGCAGCTGCGTCCGGCCCCGCCGGACCCCTGGACACCATGCGTTTCAGCAACCCCTGCAGCGGACCCGAGCCGCAGCAACCCGCCGAACGTGTTCAGGCGCTTCAGCCTGGCGATGCTGGCGGCGGGCATCGCGATGTAGCACTCGATGTTGCCGATGCCGGTCGTCCAGTAGGCGGTGCTCACGTCGCCCCACGGAATCGTCACCGCCGTGAGCGTGCCTGGCCGAAATCGATGTCGCGCTCGCGGAAAGCGTGGGCCACCGGCGTGATGCGCCCTGCACTGCGGATGCGTCCGCCATGTGCAAGGTTTTCGATACTGGTCTTGAGCGTGCCTCGACTCGGCCGGCCACGCGAGGCAAAACCCAGCGACAGGTAGGTCGCGTCGGGCAGTTCCTGCTGCAGACGCGCCGCAATGCAATCGGTCGGAACCACGTCGAAACCCGTGGCCGGGCACAACACGACGCCCGCCTGGCGTGCCGCCGGATCACGCGCATGCACGGCTTCGAGCACGTCGATTTCGCCGGTGATGTCGAGGTAATGGCTGCGCTGGCGGAGGCACGCCGCAACCATCGGCGCCGAGGTGGCCGAGAACGGACCCGCGCAGTGCATCGTCACGGTCGCGCCCTGCAGCGCGCGATCGAGTGCGCCGGGATCGTCGAGCGACGCGATGCGATAGTCGCAGCCGAGTTCCCGCGCGAATTCAGCGACCGTCGCCTCGTTGCGACCGGCCAGCACGGGCTGGAATCCACGGCGAACTGCTTCGCGCGCGATCAATTCGCCCGTGTACCCCGTGGCGCCATAGATGACCAGCCGTGCCGCGCTCATGAGGCGGGCAGGACGTGGAATTCGACGCGATTGTTCCGGGCCGCCACCATGTTCCAGCTGCCGGCCGTGGTCTTTTCGTCCTGTTCGGGATACGCGACGGGCTGGCTGCGTCCGCCGTTGACGACTTCGATCTGGATGTCGCCACCGGTGCGGCGACGCAATGTCGCCGCGAAGTTGGCGAAGTCGACCGACTGCCGCTGCGCCATCGACAGCGAGTCGTCGAAGGGATTACCGACGAGATCGCACTTGGTCGCCGGCAGGTTGACGTCTGCCGGGGAGAAACCATCGCTCGCATTGCCGCCCAGGCAGAAGTCGCCGACGTAGGACTCGACGCGGATGCGGCCCTTGAACTGTTGCGCTTCGAGCATCGAGACCAGCGCGCGCAGCCGCTCGAGGCGACTGCCCGCCAGCGGCGCCTCACCATAAGGCACGTACTCGGTCGCGATCGGGCCGGCGGCTGGTCCACCGACACCTCCGCCCGCCGACGTGGCCGCCAGCGACGCGTTGCTCGCAACCGTGGCACTCGCCGCCGCGGCCGCGATCATCGCCGCCGCTTTCGCCCGTTCGACCGCGGCACGCGAGTCGGCGAGTTCACGCGCGAGGGACGCGTTGGACAGGTTCGCCTGCCACGCCACGTAGCCGAGCACCGCAGCGGGTACGGCCGCGAAGAGGGCGGTGAGGACGACCGGCCACCACTGGCGGCGCGGTGGCTGCGGCGTAAGCGATTCGAAGGAGGGCGGCGGCGGAATCTTGCCGATGCTCTCCTTCATCTCGCTGATCAGCCGGCGCGCGAACGCTTCGAACGTGGCGAGCAGGAACCGGCGCTGTTCGTTCAGCTGTTCCTTCACCAGGTGCTGGACGGAGTTGCGCAGACCCGCCTGCAGTTCGGACGCAAGCGCCGGCGTGAAGGCCATCGAAGCCGGCGAAGGCGCCAGCGGTGCTGCCGCCAGCGCCTGCCGGGTCGCCGTGGTCGACAGCGCATCGACCGTCTGGGTGTCGTCAGGGTTCGCAGCCGCCAGCGCGGCAGCCATCGCCGCCCCGTCGGGCGAGCTTTCGGCTGCTGCCGCCGCCGCCGCCGCGGGCCCTGGGAACAGTGCCTGGCGTTGAGTACGTCGATCCGGCAGCAGGTGGAGCTGGTACAGAATCCGTGACACGTCGACCGGCCGCACCGTCTTCGGCAGCACGCCGACCGCACCGAGCGCGCGCGCCTGGCTGACGTACAGTTCGCCTTCCTGCGAGGTGTACATCATGAGCGGGATCGTCGCGGTCAGCGGGTCGGCCTTGATGGTCTGGACGGCCTGGAACCCGTCCATGCCCGGCATCAGGTGATCCATGAAGATGACGTCCGGACGACTCCGCTGCAGGTAATCGAGCGCCTGCTCGGCCGACTCGGCCGTATCCACGGCCAGGCCCTGCTGTTCGAGCATCCGGCTCAGGATGACTCTTGCCGATCGTGAATCGTCCACGATCAGGGCGCGCTTGCCCGTCGTCATGTGATCCCTGGGTCCTTCTGGAGGCACCTGACAGGTGCCGCGTGTACCGGCTTTCTACCTTGAATGAGGCCCGAAGCCAATCCCGGCAAGTGGAAGTGGTGCCGCTTGACTCCGGGCGTATGCTTCGACCATCGACTGAGTCAAATAGGCAACGGAGGCATCACAACATGCCCTATACAACCCAGGACATTCGCAATATCGCCCTCGTGGGCCAAGCCGGCGCGGGCAAGACGCTGCTGGCCGAAGCCTTGCTCGCGCAGTCCGGTGCAATCCGGTCCAAGGGGTCGCTCGCCCGCGGCACGACGGTGTGCGACTTTGATCCGCAGGAGAAAGCCCTGCTCCACTCCCTCGATGCCGCCATCTGCGGTTTCGAGACGCAGGGCCGTCGCGTCAACATGATCGACACCCCGGGATACCCCGACTTTCTCGGTCGCACGCTGAGCGCGCTCGAGGCGGTCGAGACGGCAGTGGTCGTCGTGAACGCCGCCAACGGCATCGAGCCGATGACCCAGCGCATGATGGATTTCGCCAAGGCGAGGGGCCTGTGCCGGCTCATCGTCGTCAACAGGATCGACGCGCGCGATGCGCGCACGGAGGAGGTGCTGCTGGAGCTGCGCGAAGCGTTCGGCAAGGGCTGCCTGCCGCTGAACCTGCCGGCGGAAAGCGGCGCCTCGGTCGTCGACTGTTTCTTCCAGTCGCAGGGCAAGGCGACTGACTTCTCGTCAGTCGCTGCCGCGCACACCGAGATCATCGACCAGGTGGTCGAGGTCGACGACCAGCTGATGGCGCTCTACCTGGAACAGGGCGAGGAGTTGCTGAACCCCGAGCAGCTGCACGACCCGTTCGAGCAGGCGCTGCGGGAGGACCACCTGATCCCGGTCTGCTTCTGCTCCGCGGAAACCGGCGCGGGCATCCCCGAGTTGCTGGCCGTGCTGGCGCGACTCGCGCCCAACCCGGCCGAGGGCAATCCGCCGCCGTTCCTGAAAGGCGACGGCGATGCGGCCGAGCGCGTTGCCGTCAGCCCCGATCCGGCACAGCACGTCATCGCGCACGTGTTCAAGGTCACGATCGATCCCTTCGTCGGCAAGATGGGAATCTTCCGTGTGCACCAGGGCACCGTGCGGCCCGGCGCGCAGCTGCTGGTGGGTGACGCACGCAAGCCGATCAAGCTCGCGCACCTCTACCAGCTGCAGGGCAAGGACCACGTCGAGATCACGCAGGCCATTCCCGGTGACATCTGCGCGGTGCCCAAGATCGACGAGATTCATTTCGACGCCGTGCTGCACGACTCGCACGACGAAGACAACTATCACCTGAAGTCGGTGACGTTCCCGCCGGCAATGCTCGGGCTCGCGATCCGCAGCGAAAAGCGCGGCGACGAGCAGAAGCTGTCCGAAGGCCTGCACCGCCTGATGTCCGAGGACCCGTGCGTGCGCGTCGAGCATCACGTCGCCCAGAACGAGACGGTGCTGTACGGCCTGGGCGACCTGCACCTGCGCGTGATGCTGCAACGACTGACCGAGCGCTACGGTGTCTCGGTCAAGACGAGTCCGCCCGCAGTGCCCTACCGCGAGACGATCACACGTCCGGCCGAAGGCCACTGCAGGCACAAGAAGCAGACGGGGGGCGCCGGCCAGTTCGGCGAGGTGTACCTGCGCATCGAGCCGCTCGAACGCGGCGCGGGCTTCGAGTTCGTCGACGACGTCGTCGGCGGAGCGATCCCCGGCCAGTTCATCCCCGCGGTCGAGAAAGGCGTGCGCCAGGTGCTGACCGAAGGCGCAATCGCCGGCTTCACGCTGCAGGACATCCGCGTGAGCGTGTATGACGGCAAGCATCACGCGGTGGACTCGAAGGAAGTCGCGTTCGTGTCCGCGGGCCGCAAGGCGTTCGTCGAGGCCATCAAGCAGGCGGCCCCGATCGTGCTCGAGCCGATCGTGCGCGTCGTCATCAGCTGCCCGACCGCGTCGATCGGCGACGTCAGCAGCGACCTGGCGACGCGACGCGCGCGCATCAACGGCCAGGACACGCTGCAGGGCGGGCGATCGGAGATTGCGGCGCTGGTGCCGCTCAGCGAACTGCAGGATTACCTGTCACGCCTCAAGGCGCTGACTGGCGGCGAGGGCACGTACACGATGGACCTGAGTCACTACGATCCGGTGCCGTTGCGGAAGCAGCAGGAACTGGTGTCGGCGTTCAAGCCGCACGAGGAAGCCGAGTAGGAAGGGGCGGAAGGCCCGGAAGGCCAAGAAGGCAGGAAGGCCAGGAAGGTCAGGAAGGGGAAGAAGTCGCTGCCGACCTTCCTGTCCTTCCTGGCCTTCCGGGCCTTCCTGGCCTTCCTGGCCTTCCTGGCCTCCGACTAACCCCTGCTCCGGTCGGCGCCTCCGACTTCAGCCGTCATCGGGAGTTTCCATCTCCATCCCGAGCACACGGCGCACACGACGCCATGCGCTGCGCCACGGCTTGTCGGACAGCGTCACGTTGGCGTGTGGCCACGGCTCGCTGGGCACGGGCTTGCCGAGAAACTCGCACAGCGGACCCCACTCGCGCATCTGCGTCGGGTCGAATTCGAGGAACTGGTCCGGTCGACTGCGGAAATATTCGCGCACGGCGGCGTTGTGCGCGCGGTACGCATCCAGCCACGCCTGCCGACTCTCGGCACTGTCGCCCGGGTTGGCGTGCTTGCCGAACATCCACACGCGCATCGGTCGGATACGGCGATTGCGGTAAAAGTTCGCACAGCTTTCGATCCAGCGCTGCCTCGTCGCGTACCGTCAGGATGTATTTCGCGTCCGGATACTGCGCATGGATCTCACGCCACAGGTGGAAATAGGGGTTGTCAGTGAACGCATCGAAGAGCTCGAACGTCGGCAGCCGGTAGTCCCCTCGCTCGATCTGCCGCAGCAGCGTCTCGCCGTCGTCGGCGCCCGGGTAGCTGCCGGGCTTGTCGCCGTTGATCGTGCGATACCCCAGCACCTTCAGCGCTTCGAAGATCGTGGTCGTGCCGGTCTTGTAGAAGCCGATAGCGAAAATCTTGCCGGCGTAGGGCGTGCGCTGCATGCGTGCGATTCTGCGCCTGGCCGCACGGATGCGCGAGGTTGCGGGTCATGGACGAGGCGCCCCGATGTGGCGGGCGCTCTAATCGTCGTCGTCGGACCCTGGCGGGAGATCCAGCCGCATCGGCTGCGGTGGCTCCGGCGCCGGTTCGATCAGCTGCGGTCCCTGGTTGCGCGCATTGCTGACGAGCCGGCTCACCCGCTGCGCGACCATGTCGCCCGCGCCGTCAGCGGTCAGCAGCCGGTCGAGGCGCTCGACGTCATGGTTGCGCGGATCAAGCCACTCCGCATAAGCGGAGGCCGGAATGATCACCGGCATCCGGTCGTGGATGTGGGCGATCGACTTCGGTGGCACGGTGGTGATCAACGTGCACGACTCGAGCGGCTCGCCCGTGGCAGGGTCGCGCCAGGCTTCCCACAGTGCCGCGAGCGCGAACGGACCCCCGCTTGCGGGCCGCAGGAAATAGGGTTGCTTGTCACGGGGCCCGAGCTGCATCCATTCGTAGTACCCATCGGCCGGGACCAGCGCGCGACGCTTGCGATAGGCCGCGCGGAAGGCGGGCTTCTCTCGCAAGGTTTCCGCCCGCGCATTGATCATGCGCGCGCCGATCGACTTTTCCTTGGCCCAGACCGGCACCAGCCCCCAGTAGAGCATCGCGAGACGCCGCGTGGCGGCGATGTCGGGCGATGCGTCGTCAGGCAGCTCGCGCACCGCGGGGATGAAGGTGGTCGGCGCGATGTTGTAGCGCGCCTCGATCGCGGGCGTGTCGTCCGGCAATCCGAAGAGCCGGACGACGGCTTCATGGGGCGAGTAGAAGGCGAAGCGACCGCACATGGGGAGGAAGGCCGGAAGGTCAGGAAGGTCAGGAAGGTCAGGAAGGTCAGGAAGAGGTTAGCAGGAAACGCGCATTGCGAAAGATCTGCGCAAGAGGTTCGTTGGGCAACGAAGAGCCGGACAAGGCTTGCTGGCTTCACTTCCTCGCCTTCCTGGCCTTCCTGGCCTTCCTGGCCTTCCTCTACTCTCTCGTGCCCGTGCCCTTGTTCATCAGCCACACGCAGGCTGCGAACAGCACCACCACCGACAAGGTCATGATCGCGAACGAGAAGCCGACGTCGACATCGGATTGCCCGAGGAAGCCGTAACGGAACGCGTTCACCATGTAGAGGATCGGATTCGCTTTCGAGACCGTCTGCGCCCACTCGGGCAACATCTGGATCGAGTAGAACACGCCTCCGAGGTACGTCATCGGCGTCAGGATGAACGTCGGCACGAACGTGATCTGGTCGAAATTCTTGGCGAATACCGCGTTGACGAAACCGCCGAGCGCGAACACGATCGAGGTGAGCAGCACGGCCGCGATCACCACCAACAGGTGCTCGACGTGCAGGTGGGTGAAAAACAGCGCGATGATCGTCACGATCAGGCCGACCAGCAATCCGCGCAGCATGCCACCGGCGACGTAGCCCAGCACGATCAGCCAGTTGGGTAGCGGCGAGACGAGCAACTCCTCGATGTGCCGGCCGAACTTCGCGCCGAAGAACGACGACACCACGTTGCCGTAGCTGTTGGTGATCACGGACATCATGATCAGGCCGGGGGCGATGTACTGCAGGTACGTGTAGCCGCCCATCTGCCCGATGCGCCCGCCGATCAGGTTGCCGAAAATGATGAAGTACAACGTCGCCGTGATCACGGGCGGCACCAGCGTCTGGCCCCAGATGCGCATGATGCGGCTGAATTCGCGGATGACGATGGTTGCGAAGCCGACGCGGCGCGCGCGACGCATGTTGGCGGCCAGCGTCACCTGCGCATGACTGCCCGGGCTGGCGCCGGGCGTGCGATTCGGAGGCGCCGCGCTCATGCGTCCGCCCCGCTGGCCGGTGGCACCGTTGGCTGCCCGCTGCCGACGTCGCGGCCTTCGACGAGGCGCATGAAGAGTTCTTCCAGGCGATTGGCCTTGTTGCGCATGCTCACGACTTCGCCGCCGACGGCCGACAGCGCGCCGAAGATCTCGTTCAGGTTCTGGTCCTTGTTCACCTCGACCTCGAGCGTCGTTTCGTCCGGCGCCGTCACGCGATACCCCGGCAGCGACAGCGTCCCGCGCAGTGGTCCACGCAGGTTGAGCACGAACGTCTCGGTCTGCAGCTTGCGCAGCACCGTCGACATGCGGTCGTTCTCGATGATGCGGCCTTCGTCGATGATCGCGATGTGGCGGCAGAGGTTCTCCGCTTCCTCGAGGTAATGCGTCGTCAGGATGATCGTGGTGCCCTGCTCGTTGATCCGGCGCAGGAATTCCCACATCGAACGGCGCACCTCGATGTCCACGCCGGCGGTCGGCTCGTCGAGGATCAGCAGCTGCGGCTCGTGGATCAGCGCGCGCGCGATCATGAGCCGGCGCTTCATGCCGCCCGACAGCGACCGCGAAATCGTCTCGCGCTTCTCCCACAGCTGCAGCTGCTTGAGCCAGTACTCCATCCGCTCGCGCGCAACGGGACGCGGGATGCCGTAGAAGCCGGCCTGGTTCAGCAGGATCGTCGAGATCTTCTCGAACTGGTTGAAGTTGATTTCCTGCGGCACGACACCGAGGCAGGACTTGGCCGCCTCGAGGTCGGTGTCGATGCTGTGCCCGAACACGGTGACCGTGCCGCTCGACTTGTTGACGAGCGACGACACGATGCCGATCGCAGTCGACTTGCCGGCGCCGTTCGGCCCGAGCAGCGCGAAGAAATCGCCCTCCTCCACGTCGAGGTCGATGCCCTTCAAGGCCTGGACGCCATTGCTGTACGTCTTGCAAAGCTGGCGCAGCGACAAGGCCTTCATGGCGGGGCGGACGTTCACGGGAGGGGAGCGAAGGGTAATGTGCCTGCACCTCCTCAGCAAGGAACGTCAGTTTCGCTGGCGGGTCCCCTGCGATGAGTCGCGCGTGTCCGGCGCGCGGGACCGTAGCGCGCGATGACCGGATCGCGCCCGCAGTGCCCGAGCAGGCACAGCCCCGCCGAATAGGCCCAGTTCAGGTCCTCCTGCACCGTGCCTGCCGCGGCCTCGGCCAGCAGGCTCCAGTAACGCGCATGCCCCGGCCATCGCGGCCGCACCAACCCAGGCCACGAGGCGAGCCGAAACGAGTCGGAGGGCGTGAGTGCAGACAGGCGCGCCTCGGATGTCGACCCCAGCCCGAAGGCGATGCGTGACGAGAACGGCACGTTTTCGGCCAGCCGTCGCGCGACTCCGAGCGCCACCAGGCCGAACGAGCGACGGGTTTCGGCACGCACGCGGTCGGTCGATTGCGCATCAGTGTCCGCAACGGCCGCGAGACGCCAGGGCGGGGCCTCGTCGTCCTGCGGCAGCGCGAGTTCAAACAGCGAGATCGGGCTGCACGCGGCACGATCCCGCGCTTCCGGCCGGACCTCGACAAGCCGTCTCACGGTTGCCGCTGGGAGCTGGAACCAGCAGTCGGTCCCGTGGCCGGGGTCAAGCGCGTGGGCCAGGAACAGCCGATTGAGGTCCGCAATATCCCGGCGAACCGCCGAATTGAGCAGGTTGCCATGGTGCGGCCAAGCGGAAGTTGGCAGCGTCAGCTTCTGTTCAGACATGCTCTATGCTCCATATATGGTCCAAACGGACCATATATGGATATAGAATCTCATATATGGTCTGAATAGACCATATATGGCCAAAACATCAAGAATGGGAGAAAGGCCATGAGAATCACAGACAGCCGGTACGACCGTGACCGCCTGCGGCTGGCGATCGCTTACCGGATGATCGCGCTGGAAGCACGTACCCGCACTATCCGGCTCGCGACGCAGCTGTCGGACGACCGGATCCGGCGCATGTACCGCGACTATTTTGCCTCGCTCGGCGGCAATGTCGTGCGGCGCCGGCGCGGCAAGTCGCCGCGGCAGATGTCGTATTTCCGGCGTTCGCTCGGGCACGAACAGCAGGCGGCGCTGCTGGGCTCCCTGCTGCGGCTATGCAACCTGCTGCAACGGTATCCCAGCGGCTTCCGGCCCGTGCTGGAGGACGTCGGCCGCTTCTGCGACGCGTATGAGACCTACCTGAGCCTTTGGCCCGAAGGTCACATCTCGTTCGAGCACGCCTGGCACCTCTGGCAGGTCTTCTGCCACAACGACGAATTCGTGCTGTCGAACTGCCCCGACTGCGATTCCCTCTGGCTCCAGGACACGCTGGAGATCATCCCGTACAACTGTCCGGCATGCCGTCGCGGTCAGCCCTGTCGCACGTGACGGGGGCGACAGGCAGGGGCCGCGCTAGACTCGCGGTCCCCTCGCCTATCGGTAGCGGCCGTGCCTGCCCCACCCAACGTCTTCGCCGGACAGTACCTCGATCGCGTCGCGCACCTGCGCAAGGACGCAGAGTTCGTGGCCGACGCGCTGCAGGGCGCGACGGCCCGCATCGTGCCCGTGTACGAGTCAAGGATCCTCGTGCAGCGTGGCCCCGACGGATGGTCCGCCGCTTATGCTGAATCCGCGCACCTCGCGGTTCGTGCCCGCGCTCGCCGCTGAACCGGTGATGCTCGGTCGCTTTGGTGATTGCATTTATTTCGCGGCGGAAGTGCCGAGCCCGGAGCCGGTCCAGGCCCTGTTTCCCGAGGGCTCGGTACGGTTCGAGGATCTCCGCATGACCGGTGGACAGTTGCCGGGCCAGCAGGCTGGCGTGCTCGCCTATGCACGCGCAATGCTCTACTGGCGAAGTCGTCACCGGTTCTGCGGCGCATGCGGCAGGCCAACCCGCAGCGCCAGTGCCGGTCACGTGATGAAATGCACGAACGACGCCTGCGGCATCGATCATTTCCCGCGTCTCGATCCCGCCATCATCGTGCTGGTCACGGATGGCGAGCGGGCCTTGCTCGGCCGCCAGGCTGCCTGGCCGGCCGGGCGCTATTCGACCATCGCGGGCTTCGTCGAACCTGGCGAGAGCCTGGAGGACGCGGTGGCCCGCGAAGTACTGGAAGAAACCGGCGTGACGGTGCTCGACTCGAGTTACCACTCGTCGCAACCGTGGCCGTTCCCGTCGTCGCTGATGATCGGTTACACCGCGTTTGCCAGCGGGGAGTCCATTCCGCGCGCCGACGAAGAACTCGAAGACGTGCGTTGGTTCACTCGCCAGGAAATTGCGTCGGGTTTTCCCGGGCTGCCGCCACCGCAGTCCGTTTCGTTCCGGCTGATCGAGCACTGGTACGACTCCGGCTCCGACCTGCCCCTCGCGCAGACGCCCGGCATCACGCTCTGGGGCTCGCGGCGCGGCTGACACCCGCCCAATGCCCGCTACCATTGCAGCCGTACCGTGACGTTGGAAGTCTTTCTCGTCCTCGTCGCCGCATTCGGCGCCGGCTTCATCGACGCGCTGGCCGGCGGCGGCGGACTGATCCAGCTGCCCGCGCTGTTTGCGGCGTTTCCGCATGCACCGCACACCACCTTGCTCGGCACCGGCAAGCTTGCGGGTTTCGCCGGTACCTCGAGCGCGATCGCCCGGTTCATCCGGCACGTAAAACTCGACTGGGGACTGCTGTTGCCGGCCGCGGGCGGCGCATTCGCCGCTGCACTCGTCGGCGCGTGGCTCGCGACGGGTGTTTCGCCGGAACGGTTCCGCGCGCTGGTGCCGCTGCTGCTGAGCTTCGTGCTCGTCTACACGCTGATGAACAAGGACCTGGGCCAGCGTTCACCGTCCGCGTGTCCTCGGCCGGAACGGCCGCTGGCTCGCGGCGGGCAGCGCCGGAATCATCGGCCTGTACGACGGTTTTTTCGGCCCGGGCACCGGCAGCTTCCTGGTCTTCCTGTTCGTGCGCGTGTTCGGGCTCGACTTCCTGCACGCATCCGCCTCGGCCAAGATCGTCAACGCCGCGACCAACTGTCGCGGCCATCCTCCTGTTCGGGCTGACCGGCGAGCTGTTCTGGCTGCTGGGACTCTCGATGTCGGTCTGCAACGTCGTCGGCGCGCAGTTCGGCAGTCACCTTGCGATCCGGCGGGGCAGCGGGCTCGTGCGCAAGGTGTTCCTGGTCGTCGTGTTCACGTTGATCGCGAAAACGGCGTGGGACGCCATCCGACTGCACCTCTGAACAGGCGCGGCGTCCGGACCGTTAGAATGCGTGGGTGGGACTGGTCGCGCGGCTGAGGTGAAAAGCATGGATCTTTCTTGGACGACGTTCGCCGGCATCGCGCTCGGAATCGGCCTCGCCGCAGCGACGGGCTTCCGTGTGTTCCTGCCGCTGCTGATTGCCGGACTCGCCGCGCATTTCGGTTACATCCCGCTGTCGGAAAACTTCCAGTGGCTCGCCAGCATTCCGGCGCTCGTGATGCTCGGCACGGCCGCAACGGCCGAAGTCCTCGCGTATTACATTCCTGGCGTGGACCATGCACTCGACGTCATGGCGAGCCCTGCCACGCTGGTGGCCGGCGCGGTCGCGAGCGCCGCGGTGATGACCGACCTGCCGCCGAGCATCCTCTGGCCCGTCGCGATCATCGGCGGCAGCGGGATCGCCGGCCTGACCAAAGGCAGCTCGGCACTTGTCCGCGCGAAGTCCGGCCTGATGACGGGTGGCCTCGGCAATCCCGCGGTCTCCACCGCGGAAACGATTGGCGCCACGGGCCTGTCGCTGTTCGCGATTGCGCTGCCCCTGGTCGCACTCGCGCTGATCGTCGTGCTGCTCGTCTGGGTGGTGCGCAAGACAGGGCGCATCTTTCCGGGCGCCGCAAGGTCGACGCCATCGCTGCGCCGCGGGAGCGCTGAGCCGGGTTTATGTGTCTGCTCGTGCTGGCATGGAAGTCTCACCCGCGCTACCGGCTGATCGTCGCCGCAAACCGCGACGAGTTCCATGACCGTCCGACGGCCCCACTCGGATGGTGGCCCGACGACTCGCGCATTCTCGCGGGCCGCGACCTGCGCGGATCCGGCACGTGGATGGGCGCCGCGCGTTCCGGTCGGTTCGGCATGGTGACCAATTTCCGTGAACTCGAGCGACCCGCAGCAGACGCACCGTCGCGCGGCGACCTCGTGACGCACTTCCTCGCCGGAGCGACGTCGCCGCAGGAGTACCTCGACGACCTGCGCAAGCGCGCGCCGCGCTACGCCGGCTTCAACCTGCTGCTCGGCGGGCCGCGCTCGCTCTGTTACTACTCCAACCGCGACGAACTCGGAGTGAGACCGCTCGAGCGCGGCATCTACGGGCTCAGCAACCACCGGCTCGACTCCCCGTGGCCCAAGCTGTTGCGCACGCGGACGCGGCTGTCGCGACTGATCGCGACCGACGCCATCGAACCGGAATCGCTGTTCGCACTGCTCGCCGATCGCGCACCAGCCGACCTCGACGAAACGCCGGACACCGGCCTGCCGCCGGAGTGGGAGCGTGCCTTGTCTTCGCCTTTCGTCGTGCACGAACGTTACGGCACGCGCTGCTCGACGGTGCTGCTCATCGAGCGTGATGGTCGCACGACGGTGTGCGAGCGACGGTTCGACGCAGGGCGGCAACACGACCGGCGCAACGCGACTCGAATTCGCGAGCGCCGACGTACCCGAGGGCTGGCTCGATTCCGAGCATGAGCAGTTCGACCCGGCGCAGGCATGAGCAACATCGGCGCGCACCGGCATCGAACGCCGACGAGACTGCTCGGCGGACTCGTGCTCGCCTGCACGCTCGGCTGGTGGGGACTGACTCTCGCGGCCATGCCAAAGGAACGCATCGAGATCAAGATCGACGGCGTACCTGACAACATGGCGGACAACGTCCGCTCGTACCTGACGCTGTCCCGTTACCTGACCCGCGACGACCTGACCGATCCGCAGGTGCGTCGGCTCGCCGATCGCGCGGTGGACGAGGCGGCCGACGCGCTGCGTCCTTACGGGTATTACGCTCCGACCATCCGCAGCCGCACGAGCCGCGACGAGCCCAAGTGGATCGTCAGGCTGAAGATCATCCCCGGGGAACCGGTGCGGATGAAAACCGTCGACGTCGAGATCGTCGGCGCGGGGGCGGCCGACAAGTCGTTGACGCAGGTCGTCGCCGAGACGACGCTCAAGCCCGGCACGCGGCTCGACCACACCAGCTACGAGGCACTCAAGGCGTCATTGCTGCGCACCGCGCGCGATCGCGGCTACCTCGACGCGACGCTCGCGCGCCGCGAACTGGTCGTGAATCCCATCGACCTGACGGCGGATGCCCGCATCACGCTCGAGACCGGCGGCCGCTACGAATTCGGCGCCCTGGAACTCGAGCAGGACGTCATCAATGACGACCTGCTGCGGGCCTACGTGCGATTCGCGCCCGGCCAGCCGTATTCGCCGGAAAAGCTGAATGGCACCCAGTTCGCGCTCGAGGACAGCAACTACTTCTCAAACGTCGTGGTCACTCCTGGTGAACGCGACCGCGACAAGCTGACGGTCCCGGTGAAGATCCACGTCGAGCCGATCAAGCGCGACCGCTACGGCGTGAACGCGGGTTACGGCACCGACACCGGAGTTCGCGGCCAGTTCACCTGGGACAACCGGCTGGTCAATACGAAGGGCCACCGCTCGCGCATCGAACTCACGGCCTCCGAGATCCGCTACGAAGCGCTGGCTCGCTACGCGATTCCAGTCGGCGACCCGAGTCTCGAAAAGCTCGAGTTCTCGCTCGCCTATGTCGATGAGGACATCGGCGATCTCAGGAGCAAGCGCACCGAGCTCACCGGCGGCCTGACGCAGGTCTTCGGGCGCTGGCAGCAGGTGATGTTCCTGAAGCTCAACGACGAGCGCACGATCTATCCCGATGGCAGCTCGGACGACGCCCTGCTGCTGATCCCAGGCATCAGCTATGCGAGCCTGCCGCCGAACTTCCTGACGGGATGGGTGCGTGACGCAGCGTACTACGTCGAGTTGAGCGGCAGCCCGGCAACGCTGGGATCCGATGCGTCCTACCTGCGCTTCTATGGCCGGGCGGAGCGCGTGTGGCCGATCCATGGGCCCTGGTACGTGCGTGGTCGCGCGGAGTTCGGCACCAGCTGGGTCAACGAGCTCTCCACGCTGCCCGCCTCGCAGCGCTTTTTCGCGGGCGGCGATCGCAGCGTTCGCGGCTTCGCGCTCAACTCACTGAGCCCGCCGCTGCCGGCGAGCCAAACGCGTACCGGCGCGTCGTCGGGCCAGGGCGGCGGCGGCGAGAACAAGGTCGTCGCCAGCGTCGAAATCGAGCGCGACTTCCCCCGCAACTTCCGCGGCGCAGTGTTTTTCGATACGGGCAACGCATTCAACGACTGGAACACACCGCTCGAATACTCGGCCGGCGTCGGCGTGCGCTGGAAGCTGCCGATGCTCATGATCGGCTTCGACGTGGCGCAGGCGCTGTCGCAGCCCGACCTGAAGCCGCGCTTCCACCTGAACATCACGCAGGTGCTGTAGCGTGCGCCGCCGATCCGTCGTGCTGCTCGGACTGCTGCTGGCGCTGGTCGGCAGCGTCGGACTGTTCCTGCACTGGCTGCTCTTCACCCAGCAGGGACTGGAGTTCTCGATCGCGCAGCTCAGCAGGTTGCCCGCCTTGAAGATCGAGGTGCGCGGCGCGCGCGGCTCGCTCGCCGGACCACTGACCGCCGACAGCATCGTCGTCGATCACGCAGCGGTACACGTCGTCGCGCGCGGCCTGGCCGTGAATCCCGAGCCGGGCGGCCTGATCGTTGGGCACTTCGGGCTCGAAGGGCTGCAGGTGTCGCGCCTGGAGGTGACTCTCAGGGAACGGCCGCCGCAACCCGACACGCCTCTGCATTTCCTCCCGGCCGGTCTGCGCATCACGGCCCCGGACTTCCGGCTCGGCGACATCGCGCTCACCCTGAAGGACGGGCGGCGCATCGAAGCACGCGCAGCCAGAGGTTCACTCAGCCTGACGCGCTGGCGGCTCGATCTCGATCCCGTGGACGTGCAGGGACCGGACGGACGTATCACCGGCAATCTGACCCTCCGGGCCACGCAGCCGCTGGGCCTGCGGACCGACCTGCGCGGGGAATGGCGGCTGCCGGGCGATGCGTTCGACTATCGTTTCCGGGTCGTCACGCGCGGCAATCTCGACCGGCTCGGTGCGGAGGCCTTCCTCGACGCGCCGGCGAAGCTGACGTTTGCAGGCACGCTGCTCGACCTGACCGGGCAACCGCGAGCGGACGGCACTTTCCGCATGAGCGAGTTCGACGGCTCACCGTGGGTACCCGCGGGACGATTCCCGCAACTGACAGGCACGATCACGCTCGCCGCGGGCCTCGCATCGCTCGGGATCGATGGCACGCTCACCTCGCCGGCGCTGCCAGGCCAGCAACTGCGCGTGCAGGGCGCGGGCCGCTGGGACGAGCAGACAGTTTCGCTCGCCAACCTGCAGGTGTGGCTGCCGCGCATGGGGCTGTCAGTCACTTCGAGCGGCACGATCAAGCTGCCCGCTGCGGACGCACCGGAAGGTACGCTGCCGCTGCTCGCGCTGAACGGTGAGTGGTCGGCGCTGCAATGGCCCATCGAACTGGACGTCGAGCCTGCAGTGCAGAGTCCGCAGGGCGTGTACACGCTCGAGGGCTCCATGCCGTACCGCTTCTCGACACGTGCACAGGTCGTGGGCCCCGCCATTCCCGCGACGAGCTTCGAGGCAGCTGGCGTCGTCAACCAGGCGGGGATCGTGCTCGATCGCTTCGCCGGTTACGCGCTGCGTGGGCGGATCAACGGCCGCGGCAAGCTGTCGTGGTCGGGCAACCAGGCTTGGAGCTTCGACGTCGACGCACAGGGACTCGCGATCAGCGAGTTGCGACCGGGCGTCGAAGGCCTCGTCAGCGCCAAGGGAACGATCGCAGGCACCGGGACTCAGCGCGGCGGCGCCGTGGACTGCCCGGCTCACTGCACTCTCCGGCACGATGCTTGGCCGGCCGCTGACCGGGCACGGTGAAATTGCCCATCGCGACGGGGCCTTCGAACTGAAGGGAGTGCGCATCGCAAACGGCACTTCGTTCGCCGACGTCGACGGCCGCATCGACCCGAAGGCGCTCGACCTGACGTGGAACGTCGATCTGCGTTCGCTGGCCGTTGCCCTGCCTGGCATGTCCGGGACACTCGTCTCGCGCGGCACCGCTCGTGGTACACCCACACGCCCGGTGGTCGCCGGCACCGCCCGCATCCGCCAGTTCGATTACGCCGGCGTGCAGATCGCGAGCCTCGACGCCGATGCGGACATCGACTCGAGCGACCAGCGTCGTTCGAGCGTCGCGTTCAGTGCCAGCACGATCCAGGTCGCCGGGCTCGCGTTCGACTTTGCCCGCGGCAGTCTCAACGGCCTCGTCAGCGATCACCAGGCCACGCTCGACTTCGCCTCGCCCGGAGACCCCGGACGCCGCATCACGGAATTCCGTGGCGAATTTGTCGCCGATGGCGGTTACGACCTCGCGCGCAGCCAGTGGGCCGGCGACCTGTCGAAGGCCGAGCTCCAGTTTCCCGAAGGCGATGCGCGCCTGATCCAGCCGGCCGCGCTGGTGCTCGGTCCCGCGCTGCTGAGTTCCACACCGCTGTGCCTGCGCACGGACCAGGACGCGCGGCTGTGCGTCGAAGGCGAGTATCGGCCAGAACCGCTGTCGTGGCGCGTGCTCTACAGCGCGGAGGACTGGCCACTGCAACGCGTGCTGCGATCGCTGCTCGGGTGGCGCGAGTTCGACGGCCGGCTGCAGGCGGGCGGCTGGGCGGAAAAGTCGCCGGGCAAGGAATGGATCGGCGGATCGACGCTGCTCGTGCACGAGCCGACGATCAACGTGCAGCGCAACAAGTTCCGCGTCGAGCGCATCCAGCTGGGCAGCAGCCGCTTCGACCTGCTCGCCGAACCCGCGCAGATCCATGCAACACTCGCCCTCGACATCGACGAAACCACCAAGGTGCAGGGTAACGCGCTGGTGCAGCGACACCCTGGCGCACCGCTCGACTCGACCTTGACCGGGCACATCAAGGGGACGTCCGAAGCGATCAAGGTCCTGCCGCTGCTGGTGCCGGAGATCGATCGGGCAGCCGGCCGGCTCGACGGCAACGTCATGCTTGGAGGCACGCTCGGCCAGCCGACATTCACCGGCGACTTCCAGGTGCGCGACGGCGTGCTGGAACTCTACCGAACCAACCTGAAGATCTCGGCGCTGCAGGCCGATGGCTCGTTCGACGGCGATGCCCTCAGGTTCGATGCGACCGGCGACACCGGCAAAGGCAAGCTGACGGTCGACGGCCACTTCACCTGGCCGGAAGGCGTCATGACCGGGACCATGCGGCTGCGCGGCGATCAGTTGCTGGTGTTCGATACGCCGGAGCTGCGCGCCCTCGCCTCGCCCGACATCGTGTTGCACGCCGGCGCAGACGGTTACCACGTCGAAGGCGAGGTGAAGATTCCGAACGCACGGATCTCACCGCGCGAGATCACGACCTCGGTCAGCACGTCGCCGGACGAACGCGTCGTCGGCCTTCCGGACGTCGAGGACACGGAACCCTCATCGGCGGACCGCATCACCACCCGGATCAAGGTGACGCTCGGCGATTCGGTGCGCGTCGACGCCTATGGCCTGAAGGCGCGACTTCAGGGCGGCGTGACGGTGTCGACGGTGCCGGACGACGTGGCGCGCGGCAATGGCGTCATCCGGGTCGCCGAGGGCCAGTACAAGGCATTCGGCCAGGACATTCGCATCACCAGGGGCACGCTGTCGTACAACGACTCGCCGCTCAGCGAGCCGGTGCTCGACATCGTTGCCGAGAGAAAGATCAAGGACCAGGACGTCACCGTGGCGGTCAACGTGCGCGGGACGATCGAGCAGCCCTTCATCACGATCACTTCGCAGCCGGCCATGCCTAGCAACGAAGCATTGTCGTACCTGCTGACGGGCCGCTCGATTGACACGCTGCAGTCCGGCGAGGCTACGAACGTCAACCAGGCGGCCGAGAACCTGGCTTTGAGCGGCGGGGGCATGCTGCTCGGCGGCCTCGGGACACGGCTCGGGCTCGACGAAGTCTCGGTCGAGCGGACCGGCGACAGCGACACCACGGTGGTGCTGGGCAAGGCACTGTCGCCGAAGCTGTTCGTGAGTTACGGCATCTCGATCGTCGAGGCGATCAATACCATCAAGCTCAGGTACACGCTGAACGAGCGGTGGTCGCTGAAGGCCGAGGCGGGTATCGAGCAGAGCGCGGATATCGAGTATCGGATAGAGCGGTAGCCTCGTCCCGCCTGCGGGACGGTGAACCCAGGTCAACCGCAAGCTCGATGACGCCGGCCGCAGCATGCGCTGCGGCATGCGAGGCCGCCAGAGAACTAGAAGTAGCCCTCTTGCTTCTTCTTCTCCATCGAGGCGGCGCTGTCGCGATCGATCACGCGGCCCTGCCGTTCACTGCCCCGGGCCAGCAACATCTCCTGGATGACGGCCGGCAGCGTCTGCGCCTCGGACTCCATCGCCCCGGTCAGCGGGTAGCAGCCCAGGGTCCGGAAGCGCACGGACTTCATCACGGGCACCTCGCCGGGGTGCAGTTTCATGCGCTCGTCGTCCACCATGATCAGCGTGCCGTCGCGCTCGACCACCGGCCGCCTGGCGGCAAGGTATAGCGATACGATCGGGATCTGCTCCAGGTGGATGTACTGCCACACGTCGAGCTCGGTCCAGTTGCTGATCGGAAACACGCGGACCGACTCGCCCTGCATCTTGCGGCCGTTGTACAGCCGCCAGAGCTCGGGGCGCTGATTCTTCGGGTCCCAGCGGTGCTGGGCGGTGCGGAAGCTGAAGATGCGTTCCTTCGCGCGCGACTTCTCCTCGTCGCGCCGGCCGCCGCCGAAGGCCGCGTCGAAACCGTGCGCGTTGAGCGCCTGCTTCAGGCCCTGGGTGCGCCAGAGATCGGTGTGGACCTCGCTGCCGTGGTCGAACGGGTTGATGCCCATCGCCATCGCCTCGGGATTGTGGTGCACCAGCACCTTCACGCCATAGCGGTCGGCCACCTGTTCACGCAGCGCGTACATCTCGCGGAACTCCCAGGTGGAATCGATGTGCAGCAGCGGGAAGGGCGGCGGCGCCGGCCAGAAGGCCTTCATCGCCAGGTGCAGCATCACGGTCGAGTCCTTGCCGATGCTGTAGAGCATCACCGGGTTCCGAGCCTCGACCACCACCTCGCGCATGATGTGGATGCTCTCGGCCTCGAGCCGTTGCAGGTGGGTGAGTTGCTTCGTCGTCATGTGCCGACCGCCGTCATCCATCGCCCGTGGTCATGCCGCTCGATGGCACTCGTTTCCGGGTCGATCCTGAACAGGTGCAGCCAGCCGTGGCCGACCAGCTGGCGCACGATTTCATGGCCGGCCATCACGGCGTCGATCGCGGTCCGCGGCGCTTCGATGAAGACGCTCAGCCGCAGCGGCGTGTGGCGCAAGGTATGGCCGTCGTGTAGCGACTGTATCGGCAGGCCGATGCGCAGGTCGCCGCCGTTGCCCTCGAACACGCCCAGGTGCCCGCCGACCACGTTGTGCAGGACCTTGTTGCCGCTGCCATAACGCCGGTTGTCCACGGTGGACGCGTGGTACTGCATGTTGATCCAGTGGGTAACGACCATGGGCGCGGTCATGATCAGCGTCAGCACGCCCAGGTCGGGGTCGAGTCGGTGATCGTAGTCGTGCAGGAAGCTGCGGCCGGCCAGGTTCAGGTGCTTGCTGCGCGCGCGCGGCGCGACGATGAAGGCGGCGTTATCGGCCAGGCCCCATTCGGGCCGCACCTGCGCCCAGTCGCTGGCGCGCTCCAGCAGCGACTGCTTCAACGCCGCGGGGTTTGCGGCCAGTGTGCCCAGGCCCAGGCTTGGTGCGCGTTCGGCACGCGCGCGCTGGCCTGCGGCCTCGAGCCACGCGCGCAGTTGTCCGAGCGCGGCCTGCAGCGCCACGGGGACGGCGTCGGTGTCGTACAGCAGCACCTCGTCGGTGGTGGTGTTGTGCAGCGCCGGCAGGAAGTGCGTGCCGTCGGGGATGTCGATGCCCAGGCTGCGCAGGTGCTCGCGAACGGCCGGGGTGTTGAGCATGTCGGCCAGCACGCGGGCGTTGACCTCGCCCGTCTGGCCGCCGCACGCGCCACAGTCGAGGCCTGCGGCATGCGGGTTGTTGGCACTGCGGCTGCCGTGGCCGGCCAGCAGCACCAGCGGCGCGAACCCGCTCACCAGGCCCATGGCACCGAGGATCCCCCTGGCCATGGCGGCGGCGGCAGCCGGGTCGGCGCGGGCCTGCAACAGGCAGGGCCGCAACGCTGCCGCGGCTTGCGGCGACAGGCCGGCGTCCTCCCACCGCGCAGGGGCGGCGCTCGAAGGCAGGCTGTCGGCAAGCAGCCTGGGGCCGTACAGCAGGCCCATGGTCTCGACGAAGCTGAAGGCCGAGGCCGGCGCGCCGCGGAACCGGGCCCAGCGCTGGCGCCACTGCAGCGCGTTGCGGCGCTGCGTGGTGAGCGCCTGGTTCCGGTCGTCACTGCCGACGTCTTCGCTGACGCAGTACCTGGGTGCCAGCAGACCCGGCAGCTGCGGGCGCTTGAGCGCGCTGCCGACGGGCGAGTAGGCGATGAACAGGCCGAAGAATCCGGCGAAGCCGCGTGTCTGCACAGCGGGGCTGACCGACTCAAGCGCACGCCGAAAGACCTCGGAGCGCACGTCGATGCAGAACAACGCCTGCACGGCCGGCGACGTGGGAGCGGCGGCAGGCAGTGGCCGACTCAGCCCTTCGATCAGGGGCTCGCGGTAGGCGATCTCGGCGGCGCTTTGCAGCAGCCAGTCGGTGCGCTGCGCGTGCCGCAGCGCGTCGGCTGCCCCTCTTGCCTCGCCCCAACGCTCCGCCCAGCCAGCCGGTAGCGAGCCGTGCGCGGCATCTTCGAACAGCAGCCACTCCCAAGCCAGGCGGATGGCCAGCAGGTCCACGATCTTGTCGTCGTCGCCGCCACCCAGGCGTGCCTGCCAGCGCTCATAGGCGCACCAGGCGCCCCAACCGCCGATGGCCATCAGCACGGCGCTGAGGTAAGGCTCGTGGCCATCCTCGGGCACGGCCATGCCGTCCAGCGCGGCGGCGATCAGTGCCTGGGGCGCAGAGGGCAGAGCCGTCAGGCGAGCGCGCAGTGCGGCCCGACTCTGGCGCCAGGGCAGGCCGTGGTCGGCGGCGAGTTGCCGGCGCCAGCTGTCGTACAGTCCGCGCGAGCGGTCCATCGTCCAGCTTGCCTGGTGGCGGTCGAAGAACGCGGCGCAGTGCTGGCTGACCTGGTGGGTGACAAGCTCGGCCCAGCGCAAGCCGGGCCGCGGCGGTGCGCCGCGGTCACGCAGGTCGGTGACCAGCGGCAGGCGCGGCAGCGGCGCCGATGGGCTTTGCAGCGCCGACTCGAGTTCGCCCACCAACGCCACCACGCGGGCATCGTCGGCGCCGTTCGTGTTCAGCGCTGCGACTTCGTCTGCGGCCGCTGCCTGCAGATGCCGGCGTTGCAGGCGGCCGGCGGCCCACTGCTCTCGAAACCATTCGCGCGGCATCGTCAGCCGCGTTCCGGCCAGCGTGCCCAGCACCGCGGCGGCCTCGGGCATCGGGCGGTCGACCCAGCCCCAGTAGGGGTTGACGGCGATGAACTCGTCCAGCGGCCAGGTGGGCGCGACGCGCGCGCCCGCAGTGGCGATGTGGTCGGCCAGACGCTGTGCGTGCAGCTGCGGGGCTTCGGCAACGGCGTTCATGCATGAGCTCCTGCGGTATCGATGTCGACGGCGCTGGTCGTGTCGGCCGCGGGCAGCGTCGCGGGCGCGGCCGTCGGCCCCGGCGGGCGCCACAGGGCGAAGGCGATGCGGTTGAACTTCTCGTCGAGGAACAACCCACCGTAGAACCATGGATACAGGCCGCGCGCCAGCGCGCCTCGAGGCGCGACGGTGATGATCGACTGCAGCAGGAACAGCGCGCCGAAGGCCACCGCCACACCGACCCACAGCGCCGCCGCCGGGGCAGCCGCGTTCGGCAGCATCCACGCCGCGAGCACGGCGTGCAGGGCGAAGTAGGCCAGGGCGACGCCGAAGGCTCCCAGTACCAGCGCCGGCAGCCACAGGCCACCCAGCCGCAGCGACTGCGCGTGAACCAGCGGCACCAGTGCCAGGCCGACGATGCCCGCCAGCACCCAGATCGCCGGCGAGGCCGCGTCACCGGGCAGCAGCCAACCCACGGTGGCGCCGGCCAGCAGCGTCATGCCCACGCCGACCAGGGCACCCACGGCCAGCGCCAGCGGGCCAGGCTCCGCGGCCCGCGGCGTGAGCTGCGTCAGCATCGCGCGGCGCACCGCTCCACCCGCGCCCAGGAAGGCGTGCGCCTTGTACAGCGAATGCGCCACCAGGTGCAGCAGCGCCATCTCCCACGCACCCAGGCCACACTGCATGAGCATGAAGCCCATCTGCGCGCAGGTCGACCAGGCGAGCATCACCTTGATGCTGATGCGCGTGGTCATCACCAGCGCCGCCAGCACCGCGGTGGCCGTGCCCACGGCCACCAACAGCACCTGGGCTGCGGGTACCTCGGCCACCAGCGGCGCAAAGCGCAGCAGCACGAAGCCGCCGAGGTTGACCACACCGGCGTGCAGCAGCGCCGAGACCGGCGTGGGCGCCTCCATCACCTGGATCAGCCAGCCGTGGAAAGGCAGCTGCGCACACTTGAGCAGCGCGGCGCAGGCGATGAGCAGCACCGCGGCCTGCGCGGCGCCGGGCAATTGCGGCACGGCGGAAGCGTGCGCAGCGAGTTGATCGATGTGCAGCGTACCGAAAGCCTGGAACAGCAGGCCGGCGGCGGCCAGCATGCACAGGTCGGCGACGCGGCCGACGATGAACTTCTTGTGCGCGGCCACCACCGCCGGTGGACGCTCGCGATAGAACGTGAGCAATCGGTGCAGCGCCAGGCTGGTGGCCGTCCAGGCCAGCGCCAGCACCAGCACATGGTTGGTGGCCACGACCACGCTGACCGTGGCCAGCGTGGCCATCAGCCAGCGCACGTAGTGGCGCTCTTCGCGCTCGCCATTCAGGTAGGGCTGCGAGTAACGCACGATGACCCAGCCGACGAAGGCCACGAGCAGCATGCACCACGGCGCCGACGGCATCGGCGCGCACGCCGTGGCCTGAGCCCGGCGAGCCGCAGAGCACCGCGGCCAGCGACAAGGCGGCGAAGCCCAGGGCTGCCGAGGCCGCCCAGCGCGCACCGCGCCACGCTGCGGCAGTGGCGGCACCGGGACCGGCAAACAGCGCCGCCGCAGCGGCCGCCAGCGCCGGCCCGAACAGCAGGGCGGCGTGCCAGATCGGCAGGGTGAAGGTGATGTCGGGCTGCAGATTCATGGCCGCGTCCGCGTGGGGCACTGAGCGCACTGTGCCTCCTCAATAACATTCCGTAAAATGCATTGTTAAGCACGTTACGTGCTGTTTATCAGAACGAAACTCGTATGCCACGTCTGAACTTTCATCACCTGCACTACTTCTGGGCCGTCGCCAAGGAAGGCAATCTCACGCGCGCAGCGACACGGCTGCACGTTTCGCAGTCGGCGCTCTCGGCGCAGATCAGGCAGCTCGAAGAGCAGCTGGGCCAGCCGCTGTTCGCGCGCATCGGCCGCGGCCTGCAGCTCACAGAGGCCGGGCAGCTGGCGCTGGGCTATGCCGATTCGATCTTCACGGCGGGCGCCGAGCTGACGGCGCTGTTGCGCGAAGGCCGCCGCGAAGAACGCCAGGTGCTGCGCGTCGGCGCCGTGGCCACGCTGTCGCGCAACTTCCAGGAGAACTTCCTGCGGCCGCTGCTGGAGCGCGACGATGTCGAACTCGTGCTGCAGTCGGGCAGCCTGGTCGACCTGCTGTCGCGGCTGCGGGTGCACACGCTGGACCTGATCCTGTCCAACCGGCAGGTGCACGCAAGTGCCGACGACCCATGGCGATGTCGGCGAATTGCGCGCCAACCCGTCAGCCTGGTCGGCAAGCCCCGGCGCAAGCGTCAAGCATTCCGGTTTCCCGACGAACTGGCCGAGGTGCCACTGCTGCTGCCGGGGCGCGACAACGACATCCGCGCCGGTTTCGACCTGATGTGCGAGCGGTTGGGCATCCGCTACCGGCTGCGCGCCGAGGTCGACGACATGGCGCTGCTGCGCCTGCTGGCCCGCGACTCCGATAGCGTTGCGCTGCTGCCCACGGTGGTGGTGCAGGACGAGCTGCGCAGTGGGCGCCTCGTGGAGTACGGCGTGGTGCCGGACCTGCACGAGAACTTCTATGCCATCTCAGTACAGCGGCACTTCTCACCGCCACTGCTCAAGACGCTGCTCAGGCAATCCGAGGCTGATGTGCTGGGCTCGCCGGGCGGTTGATTGAATCGATCAAGCGCACCCGCCGGCAGCGACACTTCAGTCAAAGTCCGTGGCAATCCCAGGCCGCAGGAAATGCTGCCGCATGCGCAGGACCTGCTGTGGCGTACAACGGCCAAGGGACATGGGCGGCAGTTCGTCCGGGTCGAAGAAATCGACCCCATCCGTTTCGTAGCTGCCACGCGCTTCGCCGCCCTCGATCTCGCAGAGGAAAAACGCCTTCCAGCTGTGATGCAGCGACCGCGTGTGACCGTGTGCGTTGCGGTCGTACAGCGCCGCGAGCTTGACCACCCGCACGCGGAAACCCGACTCCTGCACGATTTCCTTGCGGATGGCGCCAGACGGCGAGTCGTTCACGTCCGCCCATCCGCCGGGCAGGGTCCACAACCCGTCCACCGTTTCGCGGACCAGCAACACCTTGCCGTCGGCTGGACGGAACACGGCGCCTCGCACCTCGACCTTGGGCGTGACGTAACCGCCCTCCCGCGACCACTCGGCCCGCAACTCGGCCGGATCTGCACCGGCGCCCGCGGCGAGCAGTTCCGACGCGATGCGCTCGATGGCTTCGTAGCGTTCGCGGTCGTACTCGTCCTTGCAGAAATGCAGGCCCGTGCGCGCCAGCGCCTGCAGGTTGCGGAAGTGTTCCAGGCGCAAATCCTTCATTCCGGAAATTCCGGGCTTGACACGCCCTGCATAATTATGCACATTTGCGCACCTTTTATTCGCCTAACTGGACACAATACCCTTGGCCGCCGACCTCAACGCCCAGACCCAGCGTCGCGATGCGATCGTCCGCATCCTGCGGCAGCACGCTGTCGCGCGTCAGGCCGAGCTGGTCACCCTGCTCCACCGTGAGGGCCACGACGCGACCCAGTCCAGCGTCAGCCGCGACCTGCGCGAGCTCGGCGTGGTCAAGGGCGGCGACCGTTACCTGCTGCCGGCCGTCGAAGACGCGCTCACCCCCAGCCACTTCGAGACGGTCCGCTCGTTCGTGAAAGGTTACCGCGCCGCCGGGCCCACGTTGACGGTGCTGCGCACGTCGGTGGGCACCGCCCAGAGCGTCGCCATCGCGCTCGACAAGTCGGGCTGGCCCGAAGTCATCGGCACCATCGCCGGTGACGACACGATCTTCATTGCGACGGAAAGTGCCAAAGCGCAGCGCCGCCTGCACGATCACCTCCGCACCCACTTCGGACGCTGAGAACTCCAGATGACCACGAAGCCCCAGGGCGCCATGCCCATCCTGCTCGCTTTTTCCGGCGGACTCGACACCTCGTTCTGCGTGCCCTGGCTCGCGGAAAGGTACGGTCGCCCGATCGTCACGCTGACCGTCAACACCGGCGGCATCGACGCCGAGGCGGCGACAGTGCTCGCGGAACGCTCGCAGACGCTCGGTGCCGTCGCGCACCACCTGGTCGATGCGCGTCCGGCCTACTTCGAGCAGGTGCTCAAGTACCTGATCATGGGCAACGTGCGACGCGGCAACCTGTACCCGCTGTGCGTCGGCGCCGAGCGCGTGCTGCAGGCACAGACCGTCGCGCAGTTCGCGCGGCAGCTGGGCACCGATGTCGTGGCCCACGGCTCGACTGCAGCGGGCAACGACCAGGTGCGCTTCGAAGTCGCGCTGCGCACGCTGGCACCCGAACTCGAGATACTCGCGCCGGTCCGCGACCAGGCGTTCAAGCGGCCCGAGCAACTGGAGTACCTGCAGGCGCGAAAGCTCCCGGTGCCGCCGTTCGGCGCGGCCTACTCCGTGAATCGCGGCCTGTGGGGCGTGACGATCGGCGGCAAGGAGACGCTGGTCTCCGAGACCTGCATTCCCGACGAGGCCTGGGTGCTCACGAAGGACGCCTTCACGCACCCGCACGCGCCGGAGCGCCACACGATCGGCTTCGCAGCCGGCATACCGAGTTCGCTCGACGGCAAGCACCTCGACCCGGTGAGCCTCATCGAGCAGCTGGAGACGATCGGCGCGAAGTTCGGCGTCGGCCGCGGCATTCACCTGGGCGACACGATCATCGGCTTCAAGGGCCGCGTCGCGTTCGAGGCGCCGGCGGCCGAAGTGCTGCTCACGGCGCATCGCGAACTCGAAAAGCTGGTGCTGTCCGCGCGACAGGCCCGGTTCAAGGACACGCTCGCTTCGCCGTATGGCGACCTCGTGCACGAAGGCCAGCACCTCGACCCGGTGTGTCGCGACATGGAGGCCTTCTTCGTCTCGACGCAGCAGCGCGTCACGGGTGAAGTGCACGTCCTGTTCCGTCCGGGTGTCGTCTTCGTCGAGGGCACCTCGTCGCCGTACTCGCTGATGAAGGCGTCGAAGGGCGCCTACGGTGAATCGGCCGGCGAATGGACGGCCGCCGAGGCCCACGGCTTCTCCAAGATGCTGGCGCTGCCCGGCATCTTCTACACGCGCGCCGGGCGCAACTGAGCACCGGCTGCGGCCAGGGAAATCGTCATGCAGATGAAGACAGTCGTCGTCGACAAGATCGCTTCCATCGCGCAGGCCTGCGGCCTCGGCCACGAATTGCGCGTCGCCACCACCGACATTCCGTGCGAGGAAGGCGTGGTGCTGGTCGTCGAGGTGCTCACCAACAAGTCGACCTACAACCAGCTCGAGCTGACCAGCGGCCGCATGGCCAAGGTGTCGAAGGGCGACGTGATGGTCGGCGCGCTCGGTCACCGCCAGGCACTGTTCGGCTACTCGGGCCACATCCCGGACAAGGTGGCCGTAGGCGACATCATCCAGGTGCTGAACATCGGCGGGGTACTCGGCATCTGCGATTCGGTGAACCCCGACCGCGGCCAACCGTTCGACGCACGCGTGCTCGGCTGCGTGCTGCAGTTTCCGTTTCTCGGCGAGCGCATCGGCGTGCCGGCGCGGGTCGGGTACCACCGGCTCGACCAGGCCACGACGCTCGACACGCACGGCGTGCCGGTCGTGGCACTCGCTGGCACGTGCATGGAAGCCGGCAAGACGGCAGCGGCCTGCGCGATCGTGAGCCGGATGCGGCATCGCGGCCTCGCCGTGCATGCCTTCAAGGCGACGGGCGTCTCGCTGCGCAGGGACATTCTCGCGATGGAAGACGCGGGCGCGCGTCGCAGCCAGATCTTCACGGACTTCGGCATCGTCACGACGACCGCGGCGTCCGGTCCCGCCCTCACGCGAACCATGCTCACGGAGATGACCCAGGGCAAGCCCGACATCGTGATCTTCGAGCTCGGCGATGGCCTCCTCGGCGCTTACGGCGTCGAAGCGATCCTGTCCGCACCGGACATCGCCAGGTCGCTGACAGCCGTGATTCTTTCGGCCAATGACCCGGTCGCAGCCTGGGGCGGCGTGAAGCTGCTGCGGGAGCGGTTCAGCATCGAACCCTGCGCGGTCACGGGCCCCGCCACCGACAACGCTGTGGGCGTGAACATCATCGAGCAGCAGATGCAGGTGCGTGCGTTCAACGCGATCACCGCCGGCGCCGCGCTCGGCGACCACATCATCGAATCGGTGGGTCTCGCGGCGCAGGCCGCGGCGGCAGTGAATCAATGAGCGCGCGCACGCCCGCAATCGTGCTGGGCGGCACCGGCTACGTCGCCGGCGAATTGCTGCGCCTGCTCGCGTCGCACCCGTATTTCGACCTGGCGGCGGTCGCATCGGACAGCCAGCCGGACGAGCCGGTCGCGCAGTTCTTCCGCCACCTGCAGCCCGTGCTGCCGCACCTGCGCTTCGCGAGCCACGACGAGATCCTGGAATACGTCACGGCCAACCCGACGACGGCCGTGTTCTCGGCAGCACCGCATGGCGTGTCGGCAGCCCTGATCGATCGATTGCTGACCGCGGCCGAGCAGGCAGAAACGCAGGCACGGGTCGTCGATATCTCGGCGGACTTCCGCTACGCGAGTGCCGATGCCTATGAAGCGGTGTACAAGCACGCCCATGGCGCGCCGGACCGGATCGGCGAGTTCACCTGCGCGGTGCCCGAACACCTGAACGCACTCCCGACACCGCACGTTGCGCATCCCGGATGCTTCGCGACCGCCGTGCTGCTCGCGAGCGTGCCGCTGCTTTCGCTCGGCCTCGTCGAGCCGCGCCTGTTCGTGTCCGGCGTGACCGGCAGCACCGGCTCGGGCCGTCAGCCCGTGGCCGGCACGCACCACCCGCAACGTCACAGCGACATGTACTCGTACAACGTGCTCGCTCATCGGCACACGCCGGAGATCACGGCACTCGCACTGGCTGCCTCGGGAACACAGGCCGACTTCGCCTTCGTGCCGCACAGCGGTCCGTTCGCTCGCGGCATCCACGTGACGGTGCAGGCGACGCTGCAGGAATCGATGTCGACGCACGAACTCGTGCATGCGCTGCGTGAGTATTACGACCAGTCCGTCTTCGTACGCGTGAGCGGCGAGATGCCACGCCTCAAGGAGGTCGTCGCCAGCAACTTCGCCGAGCTCTCCGGCGTCAGCAATGGCCGTACTGTCGCCGTGATGTGCGCGATCGACAACCTGACCAAGGGTGCGGCCGGCGGCGCCGTGCAATGGATGAACCGCATGTTCGGGCACGAAGAGACCGCCGGCCTGATGACGCCCGCACCGGGGTGGACCTGATGAGCGCGGCCGTGGACTGGACACCCCCCGCCGACCATCTGGCGCCTGTGTATTCGCAGTGGGCTATCGACGTCGTCGGCGGCACTGGCGTGTACCTGGATACGCGCGACGGCAGGAAAGTGCTGGACCTGTACGGCGGCCACGCTGTTGCGGCGCTCGGGTATTCGCACCCGCGACTGCTCGCCACGCTCGAAGCCCAGGCGAAAGCGCTGATCTTCCAGAGCAATGCAGTTCCACTCGACGTGCGTGCAAGGGCCGCGCTGCGCCTGACGCGCTTCGCCGGTCTCGGCCTCAACACAGCGTTCTTCATCAGCACCGGCGCCGAAGCGAACGAAAACGCGCTGAAACTCGCTCTGCGGATCACAGGTAGACGCAAGATCGTTGCGGTTGAAGGCAGCTTCCACGGCCGCACGGCCGCGGCCGGCGCCGTGACCTGGGGCGCGGCCAGCAAATGGTATGGCTTTCCCCAGGCGCCGTTCGACGTCGAATTCGTGCCACGCGGCGACCTGGCCGCGATCGAGCGGATCATCGGCACGGACACGGCGGCCGTCATCGTCGAGCCCGTGCAGGGTGTCGGCGGTGCGCTCGACCTCGGCGAACCGTTCCTCGCGGCGCTGCGCGCACGCTGCACCGCAACCTGCGCGTTGCTCGTATTCGACGAAGTGCAGTGTGGGATGGGCCGCACCGGTTACCCGTTCGCCGCCAACATGCATGGCGTCTCGCCCGACATGATCACGACGGCCAAGGCGCTCGGCGCCGGCTTTCCGTGCGCGGCGCTGCTGATGGCGGATCACGTCGCGAGTCACCTGAGAGTGGACGATCTCGGCACGACGTTCGGGGGCGGACCGATGGCCTGCGCGATGATCGAGGCCGTGGTCGACATCATCGAAAGCGAAGGCTTGCTCGCGAACGTGCGCCAGCTGTCGCAGCAGATGCGCGACACCTGCGTCGTCGGGCCGGTGACGGGCACGCAGGGCGCTGGCTTCCTGCTCGGCCTGCGCACGCGCCGTCCGGCGAAGGACGTGCAGCGCGAACTGCTCGAACGGCACGACATCCTCACGGGCACGAGCGCTGATCCGCACGTCGTCCGCATCCTCGCGCCGTACGTGCTCGAGTCGCAACACGTCGAGCAACTGCGCGACGCCTTGTCCTCTTTGCCTGCCTGAACTTCATGCGTAGCTTTCTCGACCTGGCCGATCTTTCGCGCGATGAAGTCGTGGACCTGCTCGCGCTCGCCCAGAGCCTGCAGGACCGGCCTGAGCCGACCGCGCTCGCCGGGAAGATTCTCGGCCTGCTGTTCCTGAACCCGTCGCTGCGCACGCTGGCCTCGTTCCAGGCGGGCATGCAGCGTCTTGGCGGTACGGCGTTCGTCGTGACGCCGGGCCAGGGCACGTGGCAGGTCGAGACACGGGACGGCGCAATCATGAATGGCGGCGCGGCAGAACACGTGCGCGAGGCGATCCCCGTGCTCGCCTCGTATTGCGACGCGCTCGGCATCCGTTCGTTCGCGGAAGGCAAGGACCTCGCGGCGGATATCGCCGAAGAGCAGTTCATGCGCATGGCCAGCCTGTGCCCGAAGCCGCTCGTGAACATGGAATCGGCCGTCAATCATCCGTGCCAGGCGCTCGCGGACTGGCGCACGATGGACGAACTCGCCGTGCCGCGGACCGGCAAGTTCGTGCTGAGCTGGGTCTCGCACCCGCGTGCGTTGCCGCTCGCCGTGCCGGCCGCAACCGTGCACATGGCGGCGCACCGCGGCATGGACGTCGTCGTGCTGCGGCCCGAGGGCTACGCGCTGCCCGACGCGATCATGCACAAGGCACGGGCGGCGGCCGCTGCTTCGGGCGGCAACGTCGCTGAGACTGCCGACCGCGAATCGGCAATGCGTGGCGCGCACGTCGTGTACGCGAAGGAATGGGGCTCGCCGCTGCACTACGGTGACGCCGACGGCGAAGCGAAGGCGCGCGCTCAATTCGGCGACTGGTGCGTGCGCGAGAGCTGGTTCCAGCGCGCGCAGGCCGACTGTCACTTCATGCATTGCCTGCCGGTGCGCCGCAACGTCGCGGTCGCCGACGAAATTCTCGACGGGCCGCGCAGCCGCGTGATCCGCGAAGCCGCCAACCGCATGGTCGTCCAGATGGCCGTGCTGCATCGATTGCTCAAGGGGAATTGACGATGATCGGACACAAGGTCGAACAGGCTGTCACGGTGCGGGCGCTGCGCGGCGCAGCTCCTTACATCCACATGTACAAGGGCAAGGTCTTCGTCATCAAGACCGGGGGCGGTGCGTTCCGCGACACCGGGACGATGCGTGCCTTCGTCGAGCAGGTGGCGATCCTGCACCACCTCGGCATCCGCGTCGTGCTCGTGCACGGCGGGGGCCCGCAGCTCGACGACGTCACGGCGAAGCTCGGCGTGCAGACGCGCATGGTCCAGGGCCGTCGCGTCACGGACGCGTCGGCCATCGACGCGACCAGCATGGTCCTGAACGGCCTGATCAACACGCAACTGGTCGCCCTGTGCCACAGTTTCGGCATTGCCGCGATCGGGATCGGCGGCAGCGACGGCGGCCTGGTGCAGGCGCATCGCCGTGCCCCGGTGACGCTCGCAAGCGGCGAAGTCGTCGACTACGGCATGGTGGGTGACATCGACGGCATCGACGGCACCGTGATCACGCGCCTGCTGGACAGCGGCTTCCTGCCGGTCGTGAGCCCGCTGTCCTGCGACAACTCGGGCCAGCTGCTGAACATCAACGCCGACACGGTGGCCGCGGCGATCGGCGGCACGCTGGTCGCCGAGAAGCTGATCCTGTGCACCGGCGCCCCCGGCATCCTCGAGCGTGTCGACGATCCGCAGTCGCTGATCTCGTACACGGACGTGGCCGGCCTGCGCCGACTGCGCGAGGAAGGCGCGATCACCGACGGCATGTTGCCGAAGTCGAGCGCCATCGAAGCCGCCGATTCGCGGGGGCGTCCGCCGCGTGCACGTGATCTCGTACGCCGAGACCGACTCGCTGCTCGCCGAGATCTTCACCAACGAAGGCAAGGGCACGCTGGTGGTCGCGGACACCAAGGCCCTGACTGCGGCCGAGCAGGGCCAATAGAAGGACCACTGCATGACCAGGCTCTGGGACAAAGGCGCGCCCCTCGACGAACGTGTGCTGCGCTTCACGGCCGGCGAGGACCACGCCCTCGACAACCGGCTCGTGGCTTATGACGTCCGCGCCTCGATCGCGCACGCCGAGATGCTGCATGAGTGCGGTCTGCTCGCCCAGGACGAACTGGATGCTATCCGCAGCGGCCTGACCGAAATCGCGGCCGCCCACGCCCGTGGCGAGTGGTCGGTGACGCTCGAGCTCGAAGACGGCCAGACTGCGCTCGAGACCTTGCTCACACGCCGGATCGGCACTGCGGGCGCGCGTCTGCATGCGGGCCGCTCGCGCAACGACCAGGTACTCACGGCACTTCGACTTTACCTGCGCGACGCCGTCGAGACTCTTGCCGAAGGAGCCCGGCTGGTCGCCGAAGCGCTGGACGGGCTGGCGGCCAACCAGGGCTCCATCGCGCTGCCCGGCTACACCCACATGCAGCAGGCGATGCCGAGTTCGGTCGCACTGTGGGCGCAGGGCTTCGCCGCGGAAATCCGCGACGACATCGAAGGGCTGCGCCACGCACACCGGCGCATAGGCAAGAACCCGCTGGGCTCCGCGGCGGGTTACGGCACACCCAACCTGCCGGTCAGCCGCGATGCGACCCGCGCGAAGCTCGCCTTCCCGGCGAATCACGAGCCGGTGACGGCCGTGCAGCTGTCACGCGGCAAGGCGGAAGCCGAAGTGCTGTTCCAGGTGACGCTGCTGATGCAGGACGTCGGGCGGCTCGCGTCCGACCTGTTGCTCTTCTATACGCGCGAGTTCGGCTTCGTGCAGCTGCCCGACGCGTTCACGACCGGTTCCTCGATCATGCCGCAGAAGCGCAACCCTGACGTCTTCGAACTGGTGCGCGGCCGCACGGCGACGGCGCAGGCGTGCCTGGCGGAAGTGCTTGGCATCACGGCCAAGCTGCCCTCGGGCTATCAACGGGACCTGCAGCTGATCAAGGCGCCGCTGTTCCGTTCGATCGACATCTGTCTCGAGTCGCTCGGCATCATGGCAGCTGCGATTGCGCAGGTGCAGTTCGTGCCCGAGCGCATCCGGATGGACGCCGACATTCACGCGGCGGCCGAAGCGAACGAACTGGTCGCGAAGGAAGGCATCCCCTTCCGCGAAGCGTACAGGCGCGTCGGGGCCAGGCACCGCCGCGAGGAGTAACGCGCCGCGCGCGGAAGCGTTAGCATCGGTATCCACTAGTGACGCAGGGGAATGTCGATGCACGCAGCCGCCACCACCGCACTCCGGAAAGGTTCCGGCAGACACGCCGTAAACCCGTCCCTGGGGGCTCGCGCTCGCCGTCCATGGCTCGCGACGGTCTGCCGGAACCTTTCCGGAGTACGTGTCGGCGTTGTTTCGCTTCGCGTCTTCGCTGCCTCGATTGCGTTGCTGGGCTGCGCCGACAGCGCCGGCGCCGCGGATTTCTCCCGCCTCGGCAAAGACCTCACGCCCATCGGCGCCGAGCGCGCCGGCAATGCCGACGGCACGATTCCAGCGTGGGAAGGCGGGCTGCTGCAACCCCCGGCAGGGTGGACGCCGCAGCAGGGTTACATCGATCCGTTTCCGGACGACAAGCCGCTGTTCACGATCGATTCGACCAACGTCGGCCAGTACGAGGCGAAGCTGACCAAGGGGCAGGCGGCGCTGCTGCGCAAGTTCCCGCAGAACTTCCGCATGAACGTGTACCCGACGCGGCGCACGATCGGCTTTCCGAAGGCCGTGACCGATCGCGTCATCGCGCAGGCGGGCAAGGTTTCGTTGCAGGGCTTCGGCCTCAAGGACCTGAACGGCTCCACCACGCCCTTCCCGATTCCCGATAACGGGCTCGAGGCGATCTGGAACCACCTGGTGCGCTACCTCGGCGGCGGCATCGTTCGCGCGGGACACTCCTTTCCGGTCCGGCCCAACGGCGATTTCTACAAGATCGGGTTTCGCTCACAACGCATCTACGCGCCGAACGTCGAAAATGTCGAACCCAACCGGCTCTTCTACGCGCTCGGTTATTTCACTGAACCCGCCACGCTGCGCGGCACGATCTTCCTGGTGCATGAACCGGTCGACCAGGTGGCCGAGCAGCGTTCGGCGTGGATCTACAACTCCGGACAGCGTCGTGTGCGCCGCGCGCCAGACCTCGCGTACGACGGCATCAACGATGGCTCGGAGGGCATGCTGACGACCGACCAGGTCGACGGCTACAACGGTGCGCCCGACCGTTACGAGTGGAAGCTGCTCGGCAAGCGCGAAGTCTTCGTGCCGTACAACTCGTACAAGCTCTCCGACAAGTCGCTGAAGTACAAGGACATCATCCAGCCGAAGACGATCAATCCCGACTACGTGCGCTACGAACTGCACCGCGTGTGGGTGGTGGAAGGCACGCTCAAGCCGGGTCAGCGCCACGTCTACGGCAGGCGTACGTTCTATCTCGACGAGGACAGCTGGTCGGTGCTCGCCGAGGACGCGTACGACACGCGCGGCGGCCTCTGGCGCGCTTCGATGCACGGCCTGCTGCAGGCATACGACGCGCAGGTGCCGTTCTACCGCTTCGGCATCTACCACGACCTCAACAGCGGCGGTTACCTGGTCGGCGGTCTCGACAACGAGGTCAAGGAGCCGATCCAGTTCAACGCCAAGGCCAGGGTCGGCGACTTCCAGCCGGATGCGCTGCGACGCCTGGGTGGAACGCTCTAGCGCAGCGCGAAGTCGGGCAAGTTCACCATGCCATGGTTGCGCGCCCTGCTGGTCTGGCTCGTCATCATCTTCGCCGAATCGGTGCATGGCACCCTGCGGACGTTGTATCTCGCGCCGGCGATCGGTGATTTTCCAGCGCGCCGCGTCGGCGTCTTCATCGGCACCGCGATTATTTTCGTTCTGGCTCTGGCGTTTGCGCGTTGGATGGGTGCACGCACGAGAGCCCAGCTGCTGGGTATTGGCCTGCTGTGGGTCGCGTTGACGGTGACGTTCGAGATCGCGCTGGGCCGGGTAGTGTTTCACTACGAGTGGGGGCGCATCCTGAGCGACTATGACTTGTCGCGCGGCGGCCTGATGGTCTTCGGCCTGCTGGCCATGGTATTCATGCCGCTGCTGGCCGCCCGAATCCGCGGCCAGGACGACTAGCGGCGGCTGGCGAGGTGAAGAAAGTCAGTCGAGCCCGAGCTGGAAGCCGGCGTCGAGGTCCTGCTTCGAATAGACCTTGAAGGAGATCAGCGTCTCGGAGCCGGTGATGCCCGGCAGCTTGCGCATCTTCTCGCTGATCACGCGCGCCAGGTCCTCGTTCTCGCGCACGCGCACCAACGCGACGAGGTCGTACTGGCCGGCGACCGAGAACACTTCGCTGACGCCCTCGAGCTCGGCCATGGTCTGGGCCAGCTCCGGCACCTTGTCGGTCTCGGCCTTGATCAGGACGACGGCAGTCACCATGGGAAGCCTCGGAAGTGATTAGTGAATAGCCAGCACGGATTCTAGCCCCTGGCCACCATTCACCAATCACTAATCACTAGCCACTGATCACTTCCCTTCGGCGTCCGGCTGGTTCTCCGGCCGGGCCAACGTGAACGCAGGCAGTCCTTCGAGGTGTGCGCAGATCGCGACGAGTCGCGGATAGGGCGTGACGTCGACGCTGAAACGGCGTGCGTTGTACATCTGCGGCACCAGGCACACGTCTGCGAGGGTCGGGGCGTTGCCGAAGCAGAAGCGCTGCTGGCCGGCCTCGGCCGGGGCACCCGGAATCGATGCCACCCAGCGTTCGAGCGCCGCAAAGCCGCGATCGATCCAGTGCGCCACCCAGCGGTTGATGGCCGCGTCGTCCGCGGCGAATTCGCGGCGCAGGTAACCCACGATCGGCAGGTTGTTGAGCGGATGCGTGTCGCAAGCGACGACCATGGCCATGCCGCGGACGATCGCGCGGTCCCGCGCCGAGCCCGGCAGCAACTGCGGCTCGGGATGTATCTCTTCGAGGTATTCGCAGATGGCGAGCGACTGCGGGACGACGAAGCCGTCGTCAGCCAGCGCAGGGATCAGTCCCTGCGGGTTGACCGCGAGGTAATCGGCCTTGCGTTGCTCGCCGCCGTCGCGCAACAGGTGCTTCGGCACCGACTCGTATTCGAGACCCTTGAGCGCCAGTGCAATGCGGACGCGGTACGCCGCCGAGCTGCGCCAGTAAGTGTACAGCCGGAATGCCATTTGTTTGCCCCCGGGGGTTTCAGACGATGGTCGTGCGCAACGTGTCGAGCCCGTCGATACCGGCCACGATGCTGTCGCCGCGCTGCACGGCACCGACGCCGGCCGGCGTGCCGGTGAAGATCAGGTCGCCTGCCTGCAGTTCGAACAGCGTCGAGAGCTCGGCCACGATCTCGGGCACGCTCCAGATCAACTCGGACAGGTTGGCGTCCTGTCGCGACTGACCGTTGACCTCGAGCCAGATGCGGCCCGACGTGGGGTGCCCACCGTCGGTCACGGGACGGATCGCCGTGATCGGCGCCGAATGATCGAACGCCTTGGCGACGTCCCAGGGCAGGCCATTCTCCTTCGCCTGCGCCTGCAGGTCGCGACGCGTCAGGTCATTGCCAACTGCGTAACCGAACACGTGCTCGAGCGCCTCGGCCGCAGCAATCTGCTTGCCGCCCTTGCCGATCGCGACGACGAGTTCCACCTCGTGGTGCAGGTTCGACGTGCGCGGCGGGTAGCGCACCGGCGAACCGTTCGCGACCACTGCGTCGGCAGGCTTGGTGAAGAAACACGGCGGCTCGCGCGTCGGATCCGCTCCCATCTCGCGCGCGTGCGCGGCGTAATTGCGCCCGACGCAGTAGATGCGGTGGACGGGGAAACGCACGGAGGCGCCTGAAATCGCGACGGTCGGTCGCGGCACGGCGAACGGAATCTGTTCGGCTGTCATGGTGTGCTCCTCGGTGTGCGAACGGGCCGATGCCTGCACGCGCAGCAATTCGGGCAGGAAGACTTCCTGCACCAGGATCGGCAGGCCGCCGAGCCGGTACACGGCGCGGCGGGCCCACACGGACGCGTCACCCGTAACGGCGCGCGCGGCCTCGGCAAGCGGGTGGCCCGCGGCAAGTTCGGCGTATTCGAGCGGCTCGCGCTCGAGCGGATCGTCGACCTGGCGCAGTGCCTCACCGAGCGGCGAGTCGCCGAGTTCTCGCAGCCAGGGGTAATGCTCGATCGTCGAGGCCGGCAGCACGGTCTGCGCGAACACGATGCGCTCGCCGCTGGCGCAAAACTCGATTTCGCGCAGCAGGCAGGTTTCGTCGTCGACCTTGAGCCGTTCACGCAGCGGCGTCGAGAGCGCAGATTCGCGCAACGTGCCAAGGCGCCGGAATCCCATCGCCGGACCGCACAATGCACGGACGCGCGCGGTGAGCATTCCCGGCTCGGCCAGCCAGGACAGCAGGTCGTGCGGCACGCGCGCCGAGACGGCGGCGAGTGGCGACCAGTGCGAGGGCTTGGCCAAGCGCCTGCAGCGTGTCAGAACTGGTCGGCGGTCAGCGTCATGAGCGAACTGCTGCCGGCGCGCACGGCCACGCCGTAGGCCAGCACGCGCGGCAGCACGTGCTCTGAATAGAACCGCGCCAGCAGCACCTGCGTGCGCAGGAAGACCGGGTCGGTGCCGTCGGTCGCGAGCTTGGTGGTCGCGGCCAGCGCGCCGCGTGCCAGTTGCCAGCCGCCGATGACGGTGCCCATCAACATCAGGTAGTTGAATGCCGCGGAGCCGACGAGTTCCGGATCCTTGCGCTCGCCGGCGAGCACGTGCGACGAGCACAGCACGAGTTCGTCGAGTCCTTTCGCGAGCCACAGGCGGACGCTCGCCAGGTCCTCGCCCGCGTTCGCGAGCGGCGCGTCGAGGAGACGCATCTCCGACACGAACGCGGAAACAGTGGCGCCACCGTCGCGCAGCAGCTTGCGGCCGACGAGATCGGCTGCCTGGATCGCGTTGGTGCCCTCGTAGATCGAAGCGATGCGCGCGTCGCGATAGAACTGCGCGACGCCGGTCTCCTCGACGTAACCCATGCCGCCGTGCACCTGGATGCCGAGTGCCGTGACGTCCTGCCCGATTTCCGACGAGAACGCCTTGGCGATCGGCGTCATCAGGTCGCCGCGCGCAAGCCAGGCAGCCGATGTCTCCGGCGTGTCGCCATGGTTGCCGCGATCGAGACACGATGCCGTGTAGTAGCAGATTGCCCGGCACGCCTGCGTGAGCGAACGCATCAGCAGCAGCGTGCGACGGATGTCCGGATGCCGGATGATCGCGACGCGGCCCTTTTCGCCAGGCGCGCGGCCCTGCACGCGATCGCGCGCGTACTGGACGGACGCCTGGTACGAGCGGTCGGCGAGACCCACGCCCTGCGCACCGACGCCCAGGCGCATGTAGTTCATCATGGTGAACATGGCGGCGAGGCCTTCGTTCTGCACGCCGACCAGGTAACCCTGCGCCCCGCCACCGTCGCCGAACGCCATCACGCACGTGGGACTCGCGTGGATGCCGAGCTTGTGCTCGACCGACACCGGGAACACGTCGTTGCGCTCGCCCGGCGTGCCGTCGGCATTCAGCTTGTACTTCGGGACGAGGAACAGCGAGATGCCCTTGGTGCCCTGCGGCGCGCCCGGCAGCCTCGCCAGCACCAGGTGCACGATGTTCGACGTCATGGGGTGGTCGCCCCACGTGATGTAGATCTTGCGCCCGGTCAGCAGGTAACTGCCATCGGCCTGCGGCTCGGCGCGCGTGGTCAGTGCGGCAAGATCCGAGCCCGCCTGCGGCTCGGTCAGGCACATCGTGCCGGTCCATTCGCCCGAGACGAGCTTGCCGAGGTACTGCGCCTTCAGTTCTTCGGAGCCGTGACGATCGAGCGCAAGGATCGCGCCCTGGGAAAGTTCGGGGCACAGCGCGAAGGCGACGTTGGCGCCCGCCCACATTTCATCGCAGGCGACGGAAATGGTCTTCGGCAGGCCCTGTCCGCCGAAGTCGGGATTCGCGGCAATGCCGGGCCAGCCGGCCTCGCTGAACCTGGCAAAGGCGTCGGTGAACTCGGGTGGTACCTGCACCGCCCGGTCCACGACCTGCACGCCCTTGCGATCACCGAGCCAGTTGATCGGCGCGAGCACGCCGCTGGCAAAGCGTCCGGCCTCTTCGAGCACGGCTTCGACCGTGTCGGCGTCGACCGTCGAATACGATTGCAGCGCCGTTACGTCCTTGAAATCGGCGAGGTGCTCGATCGTGAAACGCATCTGCTGCAGGGGGGCGCTGTAGTCAGGCATGGTCGGCTCCGTCGGGGGCATTTGTGCTGTGCAACAATCCATTTTGCCCTGCCCGGGCGGGTCGTGCCATGTCAGCCTGGCCCCAGCCGGGTACAATCGCCGTCTTGCCGCGAGGTTCGGATGAGCATCTGGTTTCGACCCACGACGATCGAGCAGGTCCAGGCCAGTTTCGGCAGTGTCCGCGACATCAACCTGCACCTGGACATCAGGCTGACCGAGATCGGCGACGATTACCTGCGTGGGTCGATCCCGGTGGACGAGCGCACCCGTCAGCCTTTCGGCCTGCTACACGGTGGGGCCAGCGTCGTCCTGGCCGAAACGCTCGGCAGCGTCGCCAGCAATTTGTGCATTGATACCAGCATGTTCTACGCCGTTGGGCAGGAAATCAGCGCAAATCACCTCCGTTCGGTGCGTTCCGGGCGGGTGACCGGGACCACCCGGCCGGTGCATCTGGGTGGCCGGTCCCAAGTCTGGGACATCCAGCTGCGGGACGAGTCCGGGCGACTGACCTGCGTTTCGAGACTGACCATGGCGGTAATTGCAGCGCCCGGCAGAGGCATGACGATCGTCGGGACGGCCAAATGATGAAGCACACCTGGGGCGGCGCACTGACGGTGATCCTGCTGGCCGCAATGGCCGCTAGTGGCTGCGGCCTCAAGGGCACGCTTGCCCTGCCATCGAAGTCCGATGAGGTCACCATTCGCGCGCGGCGAGGGCGCCAGGCCGCGCCTGCGGAGCCAGCCAAGGCAGCCCCGGCCAAACCCAGGGACGAGCGGATCCCGCCCCCGCCGCTGCCGGGCGGCAACCCGGGCACCAGCCCACGGTGGTTGACGCCCGCACACTGGTGCTCGTGGATGGCTCGTCGTACCTGTACCGGGCCTTCCACGCGCTGCCGCCGCTGACGAATTCGCGCGGGGAGCCGACGGGTGCCGTGCTCGGCGTGCTCAACATGCTGCTGCGCATGCAGCGCGAGCAGAACCCGGAGCTCGTGGCCGTCGTGTTCGACGCGCCGGGCAAGACGTTCCGCGACGAACTGTTCGCGGAGTACAAGTCGCACCGGCCACCGATGCCGGACGACCTTCGCTCCCAGATCGAGCCGCTGGTCGACGCCGTGCAGGCGCTCGGCCTGCCACTGCTGCGCATCGCCGGCGTCGAGGCGGACGACGTCATCGGCACGCTCGCGCAGCGCGCCGTGGATTCAGGGCTGCAGGTGCTGATCTCGACCGGTGACAAGGACATGGCGCAGCTGGTCAACGAGCACGTCACGCTGGTCAATACCATGACGAACTCGTCGCTCGACCGGGCCGGCGTCAAGATCAAGTTCGACGTCTACCCCGAACAGATCATCGACTACCTTGCGCTGGTCGGCGACACCTCGGACAACATCCCCGGCGTGCCCAAGGTCGGCCCGAAGACGGCCGCGAAGTGGCTCAACGAGTACCGCACGCTCGACAACCTGCTCGAGAACCAGGACCGCATCGAAGGCAAGGTCGGCGAAAGCCTGCGTGCGTCGACGACTGATCTCGCGCTGTCGCGCGAGCTCGCCAGGATTCGCTGCGACGTCGAGCTCGACCTCAGCCCCGAGCAGCTGCGTCGTCACGAACCGGACGTGGCAAGGCTGCGCGAGCTCTACACGCGGCTCGAGCTGCGCTCGCTGCTGAAGTCGCTGGACGCCGCCCCTTCCTCCCTTCCTCTCCTTCCTCTCCTTCCTCTCCTTCCTCCCTTCCTCTCCGCCTTCCTCTCCTTCCCCGCCTGCCCCGCCTTCCTCCGACGGCTGGGCACCCGGTCGCAACTACGAACTCGTGCTCGAGCCGGAACACTTCGACCGCTGGCTCGACGCGCTGCGCGCCGCCGACGTCTTCGCGTTCGACACCGAAACGACGTCGCTCGATTACATGCAGGCCGAGATCGTCGGCGTCTCGTTCGCAGTCGAACCCGGGACCGCGGCCTACGTGCCGCTGGCTCACACCTACCCGGGAGCGCCGGATCAGCTGAACCGCACCGAAGTGCTGCAGCGGCTGCAACCGCTGCTCGAGGACCAGCGTCGCGGCAAGCTGGGCCATCACCTGAAGTACGACGCGCACGTGTTGCGCAACCACGGCGTCGAACTGCGCGGCATGCGCTTCGACACCATGCTGGAGTCGTACGTGCTGAACAGCACGGCCACGCGACACGACCTCGATTCCGTCGCGCGCTTGTACCTGGGCGTCGAGACGATCCACTACGAGGACGTCGCGGGCAAGGGCGCCAGGCAGCTCAATTTCCGCGACGTCGCCGTCGAGACCGCCGCGGAATATTCGGCCGAGGATTCCGACGTTGCGCTGCGCCTGCACCGCACGCTCTGGCCACGGCTCGATGCGGTGCCTGCGCTCGCCCGGCTCTACCAGGAGATCGAGCAGCCACTCGTGCCCGTGCTGCTCGACATGGAACACTGCGGCGTGCTGGTCGACGCGCAGATGCTCAAGCGCCAGAGCCACGAACTCTCGCGCAGCCTCGTCGAACTCGAGAAGCGCGCGCATGCGGCGGCAGCGCAGCCTTTCAACCTCGAATCACCCAAGCAGCTGCAGGAGGTGCTGTTCGGCAAGCTCGGATTGCCCGTGAAGCGCAAGACGCCGACGGGCCAGCCGTCGACGGCCGAAGACGTGCTCGAGGAACTGGCCGACGAGTTCGAGCTGCCGCGCATCATCCTCGAGTACCGCGGACTCGCGAAGCTGCGCTCCACTTACACGGACAAGCTGCCGGAACAGGTCAATCCACGCACGGGCCGCGTCCACACGTCGTATCACCAGGCCGTGGCGGCAACAGGGCGCCTGTCTTCGACCGACCCGAACCTGCAGAACATCCCGATCCGCACGGCGGAAGGCCGCCGCATCCGCCAGGCATTCGTTGCGCCGCCGGGCCATGTCCTGATTGCGGCGGACTACTCGCAGATCGAGCTGCGCATCATGGCGCACCTTTCGGGCGACGCCGGCCTGCTCGACGCCTTCGCGCACGACCGCGACATTCACCAGGCCACCGCTGCCGAAGTGTTCGGCGCGCCTTCCCCCGACCAGGTCACGCCCGACCAGCGGCGTGCGGCCAAGGCGATCAACTTCGGGCTCATCTATGGCATGTCCGCCTTCGGGCTCGCGCGCCAGCTCGGCATCGAACGCGGCGCGGCGCAGCAGTACGTGGACTTGTACTTCCAGCGTTACCCGGGCGTGAAGCGCTACATGGACGAGACGCGCGCAACGGCGCGCGAGCAGGGTTTCATCGAAACCGTGTTCGGCCGCCGGCTCTACCTGCCCGAGATCAGGTCGCGCAATGCGCAGATGCGACAGTACGCCGAGCGCAGCGCGATCAACGCGCCGATGCAGGGCACGGCGGCGGACATCATCAAGCGCGCGATGATCGAGGTGCACCGCTGGCTGTCAGGCCAGGCTCACGCGCGCCTCATGATGCAGGTGCACGACGAACTCGTGCTCGAAGTGGCGGAAGATCGCGTCGACGGCGTGCTTGCTGAACTGCGCGGGCACATGGTGGCCGCGGCGGATTTGCGGGTTCCGCTCAAGGTCGAAGTCGGCGTCGGCAAGAACTGGGATGAAGCGCACTGAAGTTAGCCGCGGTGTGCCCGGTGAAACAGCCGTAAAATGCCGCATCCGGGCGTCCCGCCCAGTCAAGGAGACAGATCATGCGCAAGACCATCGTCGCCGCCGCGTTCGCTACTGCATGCGGCCTGTTCAGCCTGCCAGCGCTGGCGGTGGACAACGGCATCTATCTCGGCGCCAGCGTCGGCCAGAGCGGCGTCCAGTACCAGGAGAATCTGGAAGGCCAGAAATTCAACTTCGATGCCAGTTCGACTGGCTTCAAGGCCATTGCAGGCTGGCGCTTCCTCGACTGGCTGTCGATCGAGGGCAACTACGTCGACCTCGGCTCCGGCGACGACAAGGTGCTGGGCGAAAAAATCAAGTCCGACGTCAATGGCGTTTCACTGTCGGCGGTTGGGTTTCGTGCCCCTCGGCCCGGTGGACCTGTTCGCGCGCGTCGGCGCCATCAACTGGAATGCGGATCTCAAGGCTCCGAATCTCGGCATCAAGGGCAGCGATGACGGCACCGACCTGACCTACGGCATCGGTGCGCAGTTCCGCGTGTGGAGCCTGAGCATCCGCGGCGAGTACGAGGTGTTCGATATTTCCAATGCGGACACGGTCGACCTGTTCTCGATCGGCGTCACGTGGACGTTCCTGTAATCTAACCCATTGACCGGAAATGGATTATTGACGGGTTGAAGACGAGAAGAAACCAGGCTGCGTGCAGCCGGAACTTTCCCGGTGCGACCCCCTCTAATCTGCTTGAGCGTCCTTGCGATGCTTGGCGTCGGCCTACCTCCCTGGGCCCGGCGTCTGCCCGGTCATCCCCCAATACCGGGTTGATTAACCCCGGCCGGATCCGCTGATCCTGCCGGGGTTTCTTTTATGCGTTTTCCATCGAGCAGCTTTTCCAGTGCGCCCCGCGCTTCCTGCACGCCATCCCCCGAGTGCGCGGAGAACAACTGCACCGTGACGAGGCCGTCCTTTGACAGCTTGCGGCGGACCCCCTGCAACGCATTGCCTGCCGCACCCCGGCCGAGCTTGTCGGCCTTGGTCAGGAGGATGTGCACCGGCAAGCCGCGCGACGAAGCCAGCGCCAGCATGTCCTGGTCGTGGTCGGTCATTGGATGCCGCACGTCCATGACCACGATCGTGCCCTGCAATGCGGCGCGCTTGGCGAAATAGCCCTCGAGCAGCGTGCCCCAGTGGGCGCGCATGCTGCCCGCCACCTTGGCGAACCCGTAACCCGGCAGGTCGACGAGCCGGCGGCCCGACTGCAGCTCGAAAAAATTGAGCAGCCGGGTGGCGCCCGGACTCTTGCTGGTCCGGGCCAGCCCCTTGCGCTGCGTGATCGCGTTGATGGCGCTCGACTTGCCGGCATTGGAGCGGCCGGCTACTGCGACTTCGACTCCCGTATCCGGGGGCAGTTGCCCCAGTTTGTTCGCGCTCGTGAGGAATCGGACTTCGGGGTATGCGGCCATGCTTCCTGCCAGTGGGACGCGCCCACGACGCGCGAAAGCCTTAGTGTACAATTTGCCGCTTGCCCGGCAGGCCGCAGAACAGCAAAGTCCCCGGCCTTTCTGCGCCCGGCGCCCGTTCGGTTTTTGGGAGTGGATTCAGACATGACCGCGAAGTTCGCCGCCCTCACGCTGGTTGCCGTGCTCGGCTGGACCGGCTCCGCCCAGGCAGCAGGCACCGTCGAAGCCGGCCAGGCCAAATCGGCCACCTGCATGGCCTGCCACGGCATGGACGGCAACAGCGCGAATCCCGAATGGCCGGCACTGGCGGGCCAGCATTCCTCGTACATCGTGAAGCAGCTCAAGCACTTCAAGGCCGGTGAGCGGCAGAATGCGCTGATGAGCCCGATGGCCATGATCCTGGCCGACCAGGACATGGAAGACCTCGCGGCGTACTTCTCGTCGCAGACGCGCCAGCCGACGGGCGAGACGGAGCCTTCGAAGCTCCAGCTCGGCCAGACGTATCTACCGTGCCGGCATCGCGTCGAAGGGTGTGCCTTCGTGCGCCGGCTGCCACGGCCCGAGCGGCCATGGCATCGCGGGCGCGGCGTTCCCGATGATCGGCGGCCAGCACGCGGTGTACGCCGCGATCCAGCTGCGCAATTACAAGTCGGGCACCCGCGCCACCGACCCGAACTCGATGATGCGCACGATCGCGTCCAGGCTCACGGACGAGGAAATCGATGCCGTCGCCTCGTACCTGCAGGGCATGCGTTGAACCTCGCGGCCCGTCGACGGTCAGAAGCCACCATGAACAAGCAGACCTTGGTTTCCCGGGCCTGGCAGGCGTTCGCCGCCGGCGCGCTGTTGCTGGCGGCTGGCACGGCGTCCGCCGCTTTCGCCCCACAGCAGGGCGTGCACTACAAGCTGCTGACGCCTGCTCAGCCGACCAACGTCGCCCCGGGCAAGGTCGAGGTGGTCGAGGTGTTCTGGTACGCCTGCGGCCATTGTTACCTGCTCGAGCCCAAGCTCGAAGCCTGGAGCCGCAGCGGCAAACCCGCCAACGCCGAACTGGTGCGCTTGCCGGCCACCTGGAACAACACGCTCAAGACGCACGCGCGCGTCTTCTACACGATGGAACTGCTCGGCAAGCAGAATCTGAACGGCGATATCTGGCGCGAGATCAACGTCAAAGGCAATCACCTCGATACCCCGGCGGCTATCGAGGCCTTCTTCACGTCGCGCGGCGTCTCCAAGGCCGATTTCCAGAAGGCATTTGCGAGTTTTGCGGTCGACACGAAGATCATGAAGGCGGAAGACCTCAACCGCCGTTACAAGATCACGGGCACCCCCACGGTGGTCGTTAACGGCAAGTACGTCACCGATGTCGCCATGGCCGGCAGCGAGGACAAGCTGTTCGAAGTGATCAATGCGCTGGTGGCCAGGGAAAAGCCGGCGAGCTGAATTCAGCCGAAGCTGGCGACCGAACGAGCGCCGCCCCGGGAAACCGCGGCGGCTTTTTTCTGGACTGAACAATCATTGCCAAAAGCCGCCGCGCGCGGCGGCTTTTGCTTGCGCCCTGTGTTACAACGGCGGCCGGACTTCAGGGCGGATCTGCGGATGCTGCGCTTACTTATCCCCACCGGCAGCGGTTACACCTGGGTCGAGCACAACCCGCCGGCGCCCTTCCCGGACGAGTTCCTCTGGGCGGACCTCTTCGAGCCAACCCCCGAGGAAGAGCGCGCCGTCGAGGCGCTGCTGACCGTCGACGTGCCCACGCGCGACGAGATGAAGGAGATCGAAACCTCCAACCGCCTGTACGAGGAGGGCGGCGCCGTGTACATGACGGCGACGGTCGGCAGCAAGCTCGACAGCGAGCGCCCTGAGAGCAGCGCCATCACGTTCATCCTCGCCAATGGACGCATGATCACCAACCGCTACGTCAACCCGACGCCGGTGCAGCGCTTCATGCAGTTCGTCGAGCGGTCCCCCGCGGCGTGCACTTCCTCGGCCACGCTGTTCGCGGGGCTGCTCGAAGCCTTCGTCGAGCGAATCGCCGACCTGCTCGAGCGGGTGCAGACCGAACTCGATGCCGTCTCGTTCGCGATCTTCCCGCGCGGCGGCGCAACCTCGCCGAGCAGCGCCGACCTGCACGCCCTGATCCGCCAGATCGGCGCCGACGGCGACCTGGTCTCGAAGGCGCGCGAAAGCCTCATAAGCTTCCAGCGCATCCTGATGTACGTACAGCAGACCCCGAACCTCGATCTCTCGTCGGACCAGCGCAATCGCTTCAAGTCGACGCTGCGTGACGTGCAGTCGCTGTCGGATCACGCCTCGTTCCTCGGCAGCAAGATCCAGTTCCTGCTCGACGCGGTGCTCGGCCTCATCAACCTCGAGCAGAACAACATCATCAAGATCTTCTCGGTTGCAGCAGTGATGTTCCTGCCGCCGACGCTGGTTGCGAGCATCTACGGCATGAACTTCCACTTCATGCCGGAACTCGACAAGCACTGGGGATACCCGCTGGCCCTGCTGGCCATGCTGTTCTCGGCCCTGGTGCCTTACGTCTACTTCCGCCGCAAGGGTTGGCTGTAGTCCGGCCCGCCGCCGAGCCCGCCACCCACCGATGACGCCGGGCGTCTACCTCGCCCTGACCGCGACGATCGCGGTGGCGGCACTCACTCCCGGGCCGGCCGTGACCGCCATCGTTGCGCGTGCCATCACCGATGGCGTTCGACCCGCGCTCGCGATCAATGCGGGCGTGGTCACGGGCGACCTGTTGTTCTTCGCGCTGGCGGCCGCCGGCATGGCCGCGGCGGCGCGATCGCTCGGCGAGCTGTTCACCTTGCTGCAATGGCTCGGCGCCGCGTACCTCGTCTGGGCCGGCATCCGGCTCTGGCGTTTCACGCCAGGTCCCCCGACGCCCGCAGGCGGCGCTGCACACGAGTCCCATTTCTGGCGCAACTACGGCGCCGGGCTGCTGCTGATGTTCGGGCACGTGCAGGCCATGCTGTTCTATGCCGCCCTGCTGCCGGGTTTCGTCGACTTTTCCCGCCTTACGCTGTGGGACATTGCCCTGGTCGGGCTGACACTGGTCGTCGTAATCGGGGGCATCAACGCGGGCATACGCCATGCTGGGCGCCCGTGCCCGTCATTTTTTTGCCGATGCGGGTGCCCAGCGGACGCTGCACCGCGTGGCGGGCACGCTGATGCTGCTCGCCGCGTTGCTGGTCGCCACTCGGGTGTAGGATTACCAGCATGGCCAGACCCACGATCAACAACATGGCGGTGTTCTGCGATTTCGAGAACGTCGCCCTGGGCGTGCGCGACGCACGCTACGCGAAGTTCGACATCGACAAGGTGCTCGAGCGCCTGCTGCTGAAGGGCAGCATCGTCGTCAAGAAAGCCTACTGCGACTGGGAGCGGTACAAGGAGTTCAAGGGGCCGATGCACGAGGCCTCGTTCGAACTCATCGAGATCCCGCACGTGCGCATGTCGGGCAAGAACTCGGCCGACATCCGCATGGTCGTCGACGCGCTCGACCTCTGCTACACCAAGTCGCACGTCGACACGTTCGTGATCGTGAGCGGCGACTCGGACTTCTCGCCGCTCGTGAGCAAGCTGCGCGAGAACAACAAGCTCGTGATCGGCGTGGGCGTGAAGAGCTCGACCTCGGACCTGCTGATTGCCAACTGCGACGAGTTCATTTACTACGACGACCTCGTGCGCAAGGAAGAGCAGCGGGGTCGGCGCAGGAAAACCGCCGCCGCGCCAGCCACCGGCGCGCCCGCGGGCAGGCAATCCGCGACGTCGAAGCCACCGGCCGGCCTCCCGGCTGCACCGGCAGCGGCGGTCCCGGCGACGGAGATCGACGGAGCGCCGGCCACAGCCGAGCCGTCACGCAAGACGCCGTCGCGCGCCAAGTCCGACGACGAGAAGAAGCAGGAAGCGTTCGACCAGGTGCTCGCCACTATCGAAGCGCTGGCGGACGAACGCGAAGCCGACGAGAAGATCTGGGGCTCGATGATCAAGCAGACGCTCAAACGGCAACGTCCCGGGTTCAACGAGAGCTACCACGGCTTCCGCAGTTTCAACCAGCTGCTCGAGGAAGCGCGCGACCGCAAGCTGATCGGGCTGGAAAAGGACGAGAAATCCGGTGGTTACGTCGTCAAGGCGGTGACCTGAGTTGCTCCGCCTCGCCCGCTCCCGCGGCAGCGGTCGCGCGCAGCACGGGCGCGGGTGTGTCCGCGATTCCACGGTAAGCTAGCGGCCCGCAGGGATCGAGCGGTCCGGAGAAGACTGGCGCATGGCTGACGTATTCCTTTCGTATGCCCGCAGCGACAAGACGCGCGTCGCACCGCTCGTGGCCGCAATCGAGGCGAAGGGCTGGACCGTCTGGTGGGACCCGGAGATCGACGCCGGGCAGCAGTTCGACGACCAGATCGAAGCTGAACTGCTCGCGGCCGCAGCGGTGGTCTGTGAATGGCGCGCCCGACTGGATTCGAACCAGTGACCCCTGCCTTCGGAGGGCAGTACTCTATCCAGCTGAGCTACGGGCGCGTGGCTGCCCCCGGAAAAGGGGCCGGGAATCATAGCCCCGGCACCCTTGCACGTCCATTTGGGCCCGGCCGGTGCCCTGCCCGCTCCGCCCGCGAGGTGCACCTCGGGGTGCGCCATGGCCGAATCTGCACGTTATACTTCGCGGCCCCGTCCAAATCGCCGTCCGGAGTTCGACCGTGAGTGCTGAGCACGATCGCAAGTTTTTCGACACCTTCATGCTGATCCTCGGCATCCTCGCGGCCATCACCATCGGCCTGATGGTGCTCGCGGGCATGATCTCCGACCGGACTTCGAAGCAGTACCACGACCAGGACCCACGCAAGGTCGAGGAAACCCTTTCGCGGATCGCGCCGGTCGCCCGCGTCGCTGTCGCGGGCCAGGACAATTCCGCGCTGGCACCGCCCGCCGCGGCTCCGACGGCAGCAGCCGTCGACCTGCCGGGTGAGCAGGTCTACCAGCAGGTCTGCACGGCATGCCATGGAGCCGCGGTCGCGGGCGCGCCGAAGACGGGCGACAAGGCCGCATGGGCGCCGCGCATCGCGCAGGGCATGGACTTGCTGCACAAGCACGCGCTCGAGGGTTACCAGGGCAAGGCCGGCTACATGCCGCCGAAGGGTGGCCGCACGGACCTGAGCGACCAGTCGGTCATGAACGCGGTGGATTACCTGGTCAGCGAGGCGAAGTGAGCGTGGCGACCGCTACGGCATTGCGGCGTTTCATCCTGGCCATCGCGCTGGCCGCGACCGCGGCCGGCTTGGTCGCGGGCTGCGCTTCGCCGCCGCCGAAGCCCGAGACGATGCGCGACCCGAGCGTGAACTTCGCGAACTTCAGGACGTTCGGCTGGACGGCGGGTGGCGCAGTGGACGCGGGCGACGCGCCGCTCAAGCTGCTCGACGCGAACATCCGCGCCGCGATCGCCGACGCAATGAAGCGCAAGGGCTACGTCGAAGCAGCGGCGGACGCGACGCCCGACCTGCGCATGGCCTACGAGACCGCGAGCGCCGAGAAGGTCGAAAGCAACCCGGTTCGTATCGGCATCGGCGTCGGCAGCTGGGGCGGCAACATGGGAGGCTCGGTCAGCATGGGCAGCCCGAGCGTCCGCAACTTCACCGAAGGCACGCTGGTCGTGCACGCCGTCGACACGGCCCGCAATGCCGAAGTCTGGCAGGGCCGCGTGTCCGGCAAGATGACCAAGGGCAGCGTCGAACCCGCAGCCATCAACCAGGCCGTCGCGCAGGCGATGGCGGACTTTCCGGTGCGCTAGCGTCGGAAAAAGGGCGTTGGGAGCCAGGGTAAAGGAGTGCCCGGAATGTCGAAGGCATCCAGGGTCGCCGTCATGGCAATCGCTGCTATCTGCGTCATAGGCACCGCAGGGGCACGCGATGCCACGGCGCCGCCGACGCGTTCGAGCGATGTCCAGGAGTTGCTCCAGGGCGTCCGGGTCGCTGACCCCTATCGTTGGCTCGAGGATTCCGAGAATGCTGAGGTCAGATCCTGGGTCGCCCAGCAGACCCAGCGGACGCGGGCCTACCTTGATGCGCTGCCCTATCGGGCGGCCCTGCATGAGCGGCTCGAGTCGCTGATCACTCGCTCATCACCGCGCCACTATTCCCTGACCTATGCCGGCGGCCGGCTGTTCTCGATGTACTTCGATCCAGCGCGCCAGCAGCCCTCACTGGTGGTCATGGGCGCCGACGCCGATCCGGCCAGGGCGAGAACCGTGGTCGACCCGAACGTCATCGATCCGGACGCCGGTACGGCCATTGACTGGTACGTCCCGTCAGCAGACGGCGCCCGGGTCGCGGTTTCGCTCTCCAGGGGTGGCAGCGAGACGGGCACCCTCTACGTTTACGACACCGGGTCCGGGAAGCAGGTTGGCAAGACGATTGCGAACGTGCAGTTCGCTACCGGTGGGGGTGACGTGGCGTGGCGGCCCGATGGCGCTGGGTTCTGGTACACGCGTTATCCGGTGACGGACCGCCCGGAGGATCGCGGGTTCTACCAGCAGGTCTATTTTCACCGCCTTGGCGACGACCCGCAGAAGGATGCCCGTGTCTTCGGCGACGGGTTGCCGAAGATCGCGGAGATACAGCTCGACTACTCGAAGGCGGCGGGGAAATTGCTGATCGCCGTGGCGAACGGCGACGGCGGCGAGTTCGCGCACTATGTGGGCGGACCGAATGGTCGTTTCACGCAGGTTACGCGGTTCGAGGACGGTGTCGATTTTGCAAAGTTCGGGCCCGACGGCGCGCTCTACGTCGTCTCCGAGCGCAATGCGCCGCGGCGCCAGATTCAGCGGCTCGCGCCGGGTGTGTTCGATCTGCGGCGCGCGGTAACGATCGTCCCGCAGGGCGAAGACGTCGTGGCAGTGGACTTCTTTGGTGAGGACAGCATCGTCTTCGCTGGAACTCGAATGTACGTGCGCTATCTTGCGGGTGGTCCGTCGCGCATCCGGGCTTTCGGTCTCGATGGCAAGCCCGCGGGCGAAGTGCCGCTGCCAGACGTCGCCTCGGTCTGCGAGATCGAGCCGATCGGCGCCGACGTTCTTTACAGCGTCGAGACTTACCTCGCGCCTGCGCAGTTCTATCGATTGACGGACGGACGGAACACGGCAACGGCCCTCAAGGTCACGAGCCCCGTGCAATTTGACGACATGGAGGTGCGGCGGGTTTTCGCAACCTCGAAGGATGGGACTCGGATCCCGCTGAACATCATCTGCCGCAAGGGCATGGCGCTCGATGGTTCGCACCCGACTTTGCTGTATGGCTACGGTGGCTACGGCATCAGCATGACGCCTGCTTTTCTCGGCGCTTCGCGGCGCGTGTGGTTCGATGCTGGCGGCGTCTATGCAATCGCGAACATCCGGGGCGGCGGGGAATTCGGCGAAGACTGGCACCGGCAGGGCATGCTGACCCGCAAGCAGAACGTGTTCGACGACTTTGCCGCGGGCGCCGAGTATCTGCTGAAGCAGGGATACACGACGCCCGAGAGGCTGGCGATACGCGGCGGATCGAACGGTGGCCTGTTGATGGGTGCGTTGCTGACGCAGCGCCCGGAACTGTTCCGCGCCGTCGTGGCCGAGGTCGGAATTTTTGACATGCTCCGGGTCGAACTCGACCCCAACGGGGAGTTCAACGTGACTGAATTCGGCACGGTCAGAACCCCCGAGCATTTCAGGGCGCTCAACGCGTACTCGCCTTATCACAACGTAAAGGATGGGGTGCGTTACCCGGCCGTGTTTTTTTCAACCGGCGAGAACGACGGTCGCGTAAACCCGATGCATTCGCGCAAGATGGCGGCGCGCTTGCAGGCGGCGACCGGATCGAATCATCCCGTTTTTCTCATCACGACCGGCGCGGGGGGGCACGGCATGGGCAGCCCCCTGGCTTTGCAGATAGACCAGGCCACGGACTATCTGGCCTTCCTGTTCGACCAGCTGGGGATGGGGCGGGACGTTACGGCAGTCGTCTCGCCGGCGTCTCATTGACGCCCGGTTGCGTCGGGGCCGATCGGCCCCGGGGCCCGCTGCAGTGAACCTGAGCCGCTGACGCCATCAGTCGTCCGCCTGGCGGAAATCCACGCCGAGCGAACGGAGCTTGCGGTACAGGTGGGTGCGCTCCATGCCAACGCGCTTCGCGAGCTGGCCGACCTTGCCATTGCAGAGCTGCAACTGCTGAGTGAGGTAGGCGCGCTCGAAATGCTCGCGGGCTTCGCGCAAGGGCAACGCCAGCAGGTCCTGCTTGACCAGCGGCTCGTCGACCGGCGACTGCGAAGAGATCTCGCGCTCGATTTCCTCGAGACGGATTTCTTCCGCGCCCCCCTGGATCAGCAGGCGCTGCACCAGGTTCTTGAGCTCGCGGATGTTGCCGGGCCACGGATAGTTGCGCAGGCGGTTCTGTGCCGCGACGCCAAAGCGCCGGAACGGCAACCGCTCGTCATCGACGAGGCGGTCGACGTAATAGCGCAGCAGCTCCGGCACGTCCTCGGCGTATTCACGCAGCGGAGGAATCCGCAGCGTCAGCACGTTCAGGTTCGACAGCAGGTCCAGCCGGAACGGCACCGGACCCCGCGTTTCGAAGCCGGGTTGCGCGGACGAGAGGATGCGCACGTCGAACCGCAACGGCGTGCGGCCGCCCTTGCGCTGGAACGTGCCCGACTCGATCGCGGCGAGCAGCAGTCGCTGCGCACCCGGCGGCAGGTCCTCGAGGCCGTTGATGAACAGCACGCCACCCTGCGCCTGCTCGAGCAGGCCCGCGGTCACGCCGCTGCCGTTCTCTGCCCCGAACAGCACTTCTTCGGCGTTGCCTTCGGTGACCGCCCCGGCGGACAGGCTGATGATCGGTCCGGAGGAACGCGCGCTCAGTGCGTGAATGTAGCGGGCGAAGGCTTCGCGACCCGTCCCCGGCTCGCCCAGCACCAGCACCGGCGCCTCGTGCGGCGCGATCTGTTTCACTTTCTCGCGCAGGTCGCGCATCAGGCGACTGCGACCCACCGGCGCAATCAGTGGCGGAACCAGCGTCCGCGTGGCCCGCTGCCGGCGCTTGCCTTCCTCGAGCGCGCGCGCAACGGTCCGCAGCAGCTTGGCCAGCGAGAGCGGCTTCTCGACATAGTCGATCGCGCCGAGCCGCGTGGCTTCGACGGCGGTTTCGACCGTGCCGTGGCCGGACATCATGACGACCGGCGCCGTGAGCACCTGCGACTGCTGCCACTCGCGCAACAGGCTGATGCCGTCGGTATCGGGCATCCAGATATCGAGCAGAACGAGGTCCGGCGCCTGCTGCGCGCATGCGGCGCGCGCCTCGGCGGCATTACCCGCAGTCTCGACGGTGTAGCCCTCCTCCGAGAGTATTTCCCGAACGAGTTCCCGGATGTCGCTCTCGTCGTCGACGACGAGTATTCGCGCGTTGGTCATGCGCGTTCTCTCCTTGACTCCAGCCTGCCGCGCCTGAGCGCCGTGTCCGCCGCTGCCTCACGCAGCGGCAGATCGATACGAACCTGCGCGCCGCCGCCGGCGCGATTGTCGGCCTCGATGTGCCCGCCGTGTTCTTCCACGATCTTGCGGACGATCGCGAGTCCCAGCCCCGTGCCCTTGGTCTTCGTGGTCACGTACGGATCGAACACCTGCCCGAGCAGCTCGCGCTGGAACCCGGGCCCATTGTCCTCCACCGTGACCCGCGCCACGTCAGATTCGCCGCGCACGACGCGCTGCGTCGACACTGCGATCGAACCATCGGCCTGCCCTTCGAGCGCTTCGACCGCGTTCGTGAGCAGATTGTTGAGCAATTGTCGCAGGCGGCCGGGGTCGGCGACCACGGTATCGATTCCCTGGTCGAGGTCGACCTTGAGGCGCACCCCGCGGATCGCGCCCTGCGCGCGGTAGAGGTCGCTGACCTCGGTCACCATCTTGTTGAGGTCGACCGTGGCCATCTCGAGTCGCGGTGCCCTCGCGTACTCGCTGAACGCATTGACCATTTCCTTCATCGCCTCGACCTGCTGCACGATCGTCTCGGTCGCGCGCTCGAGCATCTGCGCGTCCCTGGGATCGGTCATGCTCGGCAGCAGCTTGTGCCGCAGTCGCTCGGCGGAAAGGCGGATCGGCGTGAGCGGGTTCTTGATCTCGTGCGCCAGGCGGCGGGCCACTTCGCCCCATGCGGCCTCGCGCTGCGCCTGCAGCATCACGGTTATGTCGTCGAACACCAGCACGTAACCGCCCGGCGCATCGCCTTCGACCGGCAGCGGCGTGCAAGCGCACATCAGGATGCGGCGCCCGGCACCAGTCTGGAACGAGAACTGCTCACGCCATTCGACGGCGCCACCTTCGAAACGCTGCTGGCAGGCTTCGGCGAACTGACGCGCGAGGTTCTCGGGCTCCGCGCCGGCAGCGCCAAAAGGCGCGCCCACGCGCGATTCGATGTCTTCTCCCAGGATCATCGCCGCCGCGCGATTTGCCGTGCGCACCCGCCAATCCGGCTCGAGTGAAATCACGCCCGTCGACAGTCGCGCCAGGATGACCGCGAGCTTGGCACGCTCGGTCTCCACCGCCAGTTGCGCGCTGCGCTGGTCTTCGCGCGCACGCCGCAGCCGCTTGGTCATGTCGTTGAACGAATGCACGAGGAAACCCATCTCGTCGTGCGACGTGAGGGGCAGCTTGGTGTCGAGGTCGCCCTGCGCCACTGCGCGCGTGCCCTGCACGAGGTCCTGGATCGGCTGCACGAGCCGCTGGGCAGTGAAGATCGCCCCGTACCATGCGGCGAGCAGCGACAGCAGCAGCACGACGGTCAGGGTAAGGATGAAGCTCGCCTTGAGCGGCCGCCGCAGGTAGTCCTTCTCGCCAAACTGCTTGTAGGCCGCCTGCACCGTGTCCGCGAGGGCGCCGAGTCGCTCCGCGACGGGGTACATGCTCTGCAGCAGCAGCCGTTCCCCACCCTGCATCGGCTCACCGCCGATGGGCACGGCAGTGCGAATCAGGTAACCGCCTTCCTGCTGCGGCTCGAGGCTGACGAACGGCTGTCCCTGTCGCAGCTGCAGCAGCACTTCGTCCGGGACGTTCTCGGGAACGACTTCCGACGAGAGTCCCTTGCTGACCGCGATGACGCGGCCCGACTGTGTCGCGACCGTGAGCTCGATGGCGCCCACCTGGCGGCGCATCGTCTCCAGCAGGCCCGGCATCGAGGCGCCGGCAACACCCATTTCCTCGGCGATCAGTTCCGAATCCGCGAGGTGCTCACGCATGCGCACTTCGAGTGCGGAACGTGAGAGCACCAGGGCGTCGTCCAGGCTCCTGCGGATCTCGACGTTGAACCAGCTGTCGATGCCCTTGTTCAGGAACTGCACCGCGAAGAAATACACGAGCAGGATCGGCAGCGTGGCGAGCACGCCGAAGATCCAGACCATGCGCGCCTTGAGCCGCGAGCCGATGACGTGTCCGCGCCAGTCCCGGATCAGCTGCGTGAGCTTGGTGGCCAGCAGCCCGACCAGCACCACGAGGCCGGCGATGTTGATCGCCAGGATCCAGGGGTGCAGCCGGCTGAACTGTTCCGAGTTCTGCGCCGTCTGCGCCATGAACAGAATGGCCGCAAGCCAGAGCAGGCCGCCCAGACCCATGGTCACCGCGGAGGCGGCACGTTTCAGGGTCGGAGCGTCCATGTCTTCCAGTTACTCTCGGTGCTCCAGTCGTCCGTCCAGAACAGCAGCCAGCCAAAGACGTCGGGCGCGGTATTCATCCCGAGCACGGCTCGAATGCGACCTTCGTAGACGCGGCCGTCGGCCACCAGCGCCTTGTCGATGACCGGGAGGCCACGGAGATCGCAGACGCGGTCGAGTGCAGCTTGCAACGTGCCGAAATCCTGCTGCTCGCCGGTGTTGAGGTTCTTGACGAGGTAACGCTGGCTCAGCGCGTGGTAGCTCACCTCGTAGCGCTGCTCGAGCGCGGCAATGCCGGCGTCGGGCATGTAGCGACGCACGCGATCGACGGTGATTTCGTAGGTCAGGCGCAGCGTCAGGCCGGATTCGACGGCCTGGCGCGCGGCGTCCGGCAGCGTGAGGTCGGTCTTCACATCGAGTTCGTAGACGCCCTCGTCGAGCGCAGCCTGGACCTCGCGGATCTTCAGCTTCGACTCGTCCTCGGCGTGCGCGACCGGCACCGCCGTTGCAATTAGGCACAGCACCAGGTACGCGGAACATCGCGCGAAAAATGGCAATTTATGCCGGACAGAGGAAGCTCTGTAGCTCATTTCCAACAATCATAGCGGCTTGCCCAGGCAAGCATAATAGAACCCGTCCATGCCGGCCTCCCCGGGCAGGACCTGGTACCCGGGCCCAGCCCCGGCAGGGCGGGACGGCCAGCCCGCCGTCAGTTCAGGCGTCAGGTCCCGGGCGGCGGGTGTCCGGGCCAGGAATGACGCGACGACGCGCTCGTTCTCAGCCGCCAGCACTGAACAGCTGGTGTACACCAGGCGACCGCCCGGCTTGACCACCCCCCACGTTGCCGCCAGCAGGTTCGACTGCTTCCGCGCCAGGTTCGGGATGTCCCGGGCCCGCCTCAGGGCCTTGATGTCGGGATGCCGCCGGATGACGCCGGTGGCCGAGCACGGCACGTCCAGCAGGACCCGGTCGAAGGGTCGACCGTCCCACCAGCCGCGGACATTCTCGACGTCGGCCGCCACCAGGTTGGCCTGCAGGCCAAGCCGCTCGAGGTTCTCGCGGATGCGCAGCAGACGGGGCTCGGCGACGTCGATGGCCGTCACGTTCGCGTTGCCGTTGGTCCGCTCCAGCACGTGGCACGTCTTGCCGCCGGGCGCCGCACAGGCGTCCAGGATGCGCTCGCCCTCCTGCGGGTCGAGCAGCTCGGTGGCCAGCTGGGCGGCGGCGTCCTGCACCGAAAGTCGGCCATCCATGAATCCCGGCAATGAGCGCACGTCGGTGGGCGGCGCCACCTGCAGTGCCGCGCGCGCAAGCGGGTGCGGCGTCACCGTGAAGCCCGCGGCCTCGAGTTCGCCCCTGGCCCAGGCCACGTCGCCCCGCATCGTGTTCACCCGCAGCCACAGGGGCGGGTGCGCATTGTTGGCGTCGAGCGTGGCCAGGGCGGCCACCTCGCCGCGGTCCGAGCGCAGCGCATCGACGAACCAGCGCGGATGCGCGGTGCGCAGTGCCACGTCGCGGTCGATGGCGTGCAGGATGTCCGCCTGTTCACGCTGGAACCGCCGCAGGATCGCGTTGACGAACCCGGCCGCCTGCTCGAACCCGAGCACCCTGGCGGCACTGACGGTTTCTGATACGGCGGCATGGGCCGCGGTCTCGCCGGAGACCAGCTGGAACAGGCCGATCTCGATCAGCGCCCGCAGCCGCGGCGCGAGCTGGTCCGGCGAACGCGTCGCCAGCGCATTGAGCACCGCCGCCAGCCGGACGTGCCAACGCAGCGTGCCGTAGCACAGCGAGCGCTTGAGCCCGCGCGCCGGGCCCTCGTCGCTTTCGACGGCCAGCATGTCGTCGAGCGAGCGTCCTTCGTCGAGGACGGCCGCGACGATGATCGCCGCAGATGCACGTACTTCCGCTGGACCCGTGGGCGCGCTCATGCAATCACCTCGCCGAAGCGCTCGCCGCGCAGCGGCCTGGAATTGAGAATGTCGCGGGCCTTGAGCGGCTTGCGGCCGGGAAACTGCACTGTCAGCAGTTCGAGCAGTCCGTCACCGGTGGCGACGACGATACGCCCGTCCGCTGCCTTCACGACGGCGCCCGGCAAGGCGTGGGGCTCGGCGAGCTCTGCGGTCACTGGGCGCGCTTCCCAGATGCGCAGCTGCGCGTCACCGAGCCGCGTCTGCGCAACCGGCCAGGGATTGAACGCACGAACCTGGCGATCGATCTCGTCGGCGGACCGCGACCAGTCGATGCGCGCCTCGTCCTTGCGGATCTTGGCGGCGTACGTCACGCCAGCCGCCGGTTGCGGCGTCGGTTGAATGGAGCCCTCTGCCCAGCCCTGCACCGCCACGACGATGGCCTGTGCCCCGAGCGGCGCGAGTCGATCCTGCAGTTCGCCGGCTGTCTCGCGCGGTCCGATCGCGAGTTCGCGCCGCAACAGCTCGGGCCCCGTGTCGAGCCCGGCGTCCATGAGCATGATCGAGATGCCGGTGCGCTCATCGCCTGCCAGCACGGCGCGCTGGATCGGGGCTGCGCCACGCCAGCGCGGCAACAGCGAGCCGTGGATGTTGAGACAACCCAGCCGCGGCAGGTCGAGTACCGGCTGTGGCAGGATCAACCCATACGCCACCACGACCATGAGGTCGGGCGCGTACGCCGCAAGCCGCTGCTGCGCCTCGGTCGATTTGAGCGTGGGTGGCTGCTCGACGGGTATGCCGAGCGCGAGCGCTCGCTGCTTGACCGCGCTCGCCGCGATTTCGCGGCCCCGCCCCGCCGGCCGGTCGGGCTGCGTGTAAACCGCGACGATGGCGTGCCCTGCATCGTGCAATGCCTGCAGGGCCGGCACCGAAAATTCTGGCGTGCCGGCGAAGACGATTCGCAAAGGTGGCATCAGAGGGCGGGAGTCCGGGCGCCTTCGGCAGCCCCCGGGCGATTGCGCTTGTCTTTTTCGAGCTTCTTGCGAATGCGATTGCGCTTGAGTTCGGAGAGGTAATCGACGAACAGCTTGCCGTCGAGGTGGTCGAGCTCATGCTGGATGCAGATGGCGAGCAGGCCGTCGGCCTCGAGTTCGAACGGCTTGCCGTCGCGACCGAGGGCGCGCACACGGACCTTTTCGGAGCGGGTGGTCGGGGTGTCGAACACGCCGGGGACCGAAAGGCAGCCTTCCTCGATTTCGAGCGCGCCCGACCGCTCGATGATCTCGGGGTTGATGAGGACCAGCGGCTTCGACTTGTCCTCGCTGACGTCCATCACCACGAGGCGCTGGTGGAAGTCGACCTGCGTCGCCGCGAGGCCGATACCCGGCGCGGCATACATGGTCTCGAACATGTCGTCGATCAGCTGTCCGAGCTCCGCGCCGACGCGCTCGACCGGCACCGCTTTGGTACGCAGTCGAGGGTCTGGATATTCGAGGATGGTGAGCTTCGCCATTCTTTTGAAAATACTGCTAAAGTTATGTCACGCTTGAATTTAATGATGAACAATGGGCCGCTGGGCAGCCGTCGCCTGCCAGCGGAATAGCGCGACTGAGACGTGGTCGGCAGCGGCCGCCGGGCAGCCTGGATTATAAGGCGACGGTCGCGACCCCGATACCCGATGGAGAGAGGGATGGATCGTAACCTTCGACCTGAGTCGTACACTTCGCGGCGCCCGCGGCGCTGGATGCGTGCGTTGCTGCTGGCCATTGCCGTCACCGGCATCGGGGCAGGAACCGCCATTCCACGGGCTGCGCTGGCGCAAGCCGAGGCGGGCCGCTCGATGTCCGTGCCGATCTCCCCGGACGCCCCGGAGCGTTATGTCGTCAAGAAAGGCGACACGCTGTGGGACATCTCGGGCATGTACCTCAAGGATCCCTGGTACTGGCCGGAGATCTGGTACGTCAATCCGTCGATCCGCAACCCGCACCTGATCTATCCGGGCGACGTGCTGTATTTCAGCTACGTCGACGGCAAGCCGCGTGTCTCGCTCGAACCGGCCGGCTCCACCCGCCTGTCGCCGGAAGTGCGCACGTCCGACCTGGACGGCGCGATCCGCGCGATCCCGTACGACCTGCTGATGGACTTCGTCGGCCGGCCGGGGTTGATCTCGAAGGACGACGTCAAGCACAAGCCATACGTCGTCGGCATGCGTGACCACCACATTGTCGGTTCCACGGCCAACGAAGCGTACGCACGCGGGCTCGACAATCCCGCTGCAGGCACGCGTTACAACATCATGCACGTAGGCGAGGAACTGCGCGATCCGGACGACGGCGACCTGCTGGGCTACATCGGGCACTTCGCAGCCTTGGGCGAAGTGATCCAGTCGACGGGCGCCGTGGTGCCCGGCGAAGACTCGATCTTCAAGATGAAGCGCGAGGAACCGCTCACGCACCTGCGCGTCATCGAGACGGGCCGCGAAGTGATGCAGGGCGACAAGCTGTTCCCGGCACAGGCCGACATCGGTGCGGATTTCGTGCCGTCCGCGCCGTCGAACGAAGCCATCCTCGGCCAGATCATCGCCATCGTCGACGGCGTGTATGTCGCCGGCAAGTACCAGGTGGTTGCGATCAACCGCGGCAAGAAGCACGGGCTCGTGCCGGGTAACGCGCTCGGCGTGTTCTACCGCGGCGAATTGCTGCGTGACCGCTATGACCGCCAGAGCTGGTCGGCCTACACCGCAAACTACGACAAGGTCCGGCTGCCTGACGAGCGCAGCGCGACGATCCTGCTGTTTACGGTGAAGGACCGCATCAGCTACGGCCTCGTGGTGCAGTCGTCGCAGATCATCCGCAAGGGCGATTTCGTCGCGCATCCGCAGTACGGTCACAAGGAAGGCGGCAGCACCAACTTCTCGCGCTGACACGACGCTGAACGCAGTTCTCTGCGTTCAGCCCAGATTTGCAGGAGCCTGCCGGGAATGAAGCCCGGTAGGCTCTTTGCATATGGACGACCCGAAACGCTGGCTCGCGCTTGCACATGCGCCGGGCCTGCACACAGGACAGCTGCAGGATTGGCTTGCACAGGGTGCGTCGCCCATCGACCTCACGCGTGAAACGCGCCGGGCGCTCGCGTCCATCGGGCTCGGCCAAGCCACGATCCAGGCCCTCCTGCAACCCGATGGCGCAGCCATCGAAGACGACTGCGGTTGGCTGCGGGCCGCGCCGAATCGATGGCTCGTCACCTGGGGCTCCGCGGAATACCCGCCGCTGCTGGCACAGATTCCCGATGCGCCACTGGTGCTGTACGTCGAAGGCGACCCCATGGCGCTCTGCCTGCCGCAACTTGCGATCGTCGGCAGCCGCAATCCGACGGCCCCTGGACGCGACACGGCGACGCAATTCGCGCTGCACCTGGCGCGGGCGGGGCTCGTCATCACGAGCGGACTGGCGCTCGGCATCGACGCCGCCGCGCATCGCGGTGCCTTGAATGCGGGCGCACGCACCGTCGCCGTCGTGGGTCGTGGCCTGGATGCGATCTATCCCCGGGAGAATGAAGCGCTGGCGCGGGAGATCGTCGGGCAGCAAGGCGCCCTCGTCACCGACCTGGCGGTCGGCACCCCGCCCCTCAAGCAGAATTTTCCGCGCCGCAACAGGATCCTGAGCGGCCTGGCCGTCGGCACGCTGGTGGTCGAGGCGGCACTGCAGAGCGGCTCGCTGATCACGGCCCGGCTGGCGGGCGACCAAGGGCGGGAGGTTTTTGCCATTCCCGGGTCCATTCACAATCCGATGGTCCGGGGATGCCACCGCCTGTTGCGCCAGGGCGCCCGGCTGGTCGAGAGCGTGGAGGACATATTCGCCGAACTCGAGGCAATCCTCGGCGAAATCAAACGGATCACACAGGAAAAGCCCCCTGCAAAGGCTGATCTCCGCACCCCGCCGTTGGACAAGGAGTATGAAATCCTGTTAGATGCGCTCGGCTTCGAGCCGGCTGGACTCGACAATCTCGTGGTCCGGACGGGCCTGAAAGCCGGTGCAGTCGCCTCGATGCTGCTGATCCTGGAGCTTGACGGCCGGGTACAACAGCAGCCGGGCGGTCGTTTCAGCCGCCGGTTGCCGGGGAAGGTGTGATGAAGGAAGGCGTTCTCGACATTCTCATTTACCTGTTCGAGAACTACTTCGACGCCGAAACCGAAGACGGCTTCGAACCCGACCGCGAGACGCTGAAGCTCGAGCTCGAAAAAGCCGGGTTTCCGGGATCGGAAGTGGAGCGGGCCCTCTGCTGGCTGGAAGAGCTGGCGGCCGACCCGGACAGGCTGCACCCGACACCCACCTCCCGCGCGATCCGGGTATTCGCCGCGCTCGAGCAGGCGCGGCTGGACACGGATTGCCGTGGCTACCTGGTGCATCTCGAGCAGGTGGGCATCCTGTCGCCAACGCAGCGCGAGCTGGTCATCGACCGGCTGATGGCGCTCGAGGGCGACGAGATCGACATCGACAAGTTGAAGTGGGTCGTGCTGATGGTGCTCTTCAGCCAGCCCGGGCAGGAGACCGCGTTCTCCCGCATGGAAGACCTGGTGTTCGAGGACCGCAGCGGAGCGATCCACTGAGGGAAGGGGTTAGGGGATAGGGGTTAGGGGTTAGTCGGAAGGCCCCGAGGAGCGATGCAGCTTCTTGCTATCCCCTAACCCCTAACCCCTATCCCCTTTCTTTTTCGTCTGCCGCGGACCGCCGCGGCATGTTTTTTTGAGGGACATGACCAAGAATCTCGTCATCGTCGAGTCGCCGGCCAAGGCCAAGACCATCAAGAAGTACCTGGGCAAGGACTTCGAGGTGATGGCGTCCTATGGCCACGTGCGCGATCTCGTGCCCAAGGAGGGCGCCGTCGACCCCACGCGTCAGTTCGCGATGCGCTGGGAGCTCATAGAAAAGAACAAGAAGCACGTCGACGCGATCACGCGCGCCGTGAAGAAGGCCGACGCGCTCTATCTGTCGACCGACCCTGACCGCGAAGGAGAGGCGATCTCCTGGCACCTGCAGCAGCTGCTGACGGAAGCGGGCGCGCTCGAGGGCAAGACCGTCCATCGCAGCGTCTTCTACGAGATCACCAGGAAAGCGGTGCAGGAAGCCGTCGACAACCCGCGCGAAATCGCCGACGAGCTGGTGAAAGCCTATCTCGCCCGCCGCGCGCTCGATTTCCTCGTCGGCTTCAACCTGTCGCCGCTGCTGTGGAAGAAGGCCGGCCTGTCCGGCGCCTCGGCCGGCCGCGTGCAGAGCCCGGCATTGCGCATGATCTGCGAGCGCGAGGAAGAGATCCTGGCGTTCAAGCCGCGCGAGTACTGGTCCATCGACGCGCAGGCGGCGAAGGACGCCGCGAATTTCACGGCCAAGCTGACGCAGCTCGGCGGCAAGAAGGTCGAGCAGTTCACCGTCACGGACGCGGGCGGAGCGCAGGCGGCGAAGCAGAAGCTCGAGCGCGACGCGCAACGGCACCCTGGTCGTCGCCAACGTCGAGAAGAAGCAGCGCCGGCGCAACCCCTCGCCACCTTTCACGACTTCAACGCTGCAGCAGGAGGCCGCGCGCAAGCTCGGTTTCGGCGCGCAGCGCACGATGCGCCTCGCGCAGCGCCTGTATGAAGGCGTCGACTTCGGCGAAGGCCCGGTCGGCCTCATCACCTACATGCGTACCGACTCGGTGAGCCTGGGCGCCGACGCGATCAGCGAGATCCGCAGCGTCATCGGCAAGCTGTATGGCGCTGCCGCGCTGCCCGACACGCCGCGCGTCTACAAGACGAAGTCGAAGAACGCGCAGGAAGCGCACGAAGGCGTGCGACCGACGTCGGCTGCACGCACGCCCGAAGAGCTCGCCGGCAGGATCGAAGCCGACGAGCACAAGCTCTATACGCTGATCTGGCGCCGCGCCGTCGCGAGCCAGATGGAAGCCGCCGTGTTCGACACGGTCGCCGTCGATCTCGCTGCGGGCCCGGGCAACACCTTCCGCGCCAACGGTTCGACGCTGCTGTCGCCGGGGTTCCTGGCGGTCTACCGCGAAAGCTTCGACGACGTGTCGCTGAACCCGGACGACGACGAGAACCGCCTGCTGCCCGCGCTCGAGCAAGGCGACAAGGTGCGGTTGCTCGCGATCGACACCGAACAGCACTTCACCGAGCCGCCGCCGCGCTACTCCGAAGCGAGCCTGGTCAAGGCGCTCGAAGAACACGGCATCGGCCGCCCTTCGACCTACGCCAGCATCATCCAGACGCTGCTGTACAAGAAGTACTGCGAGCTGGTGAACAAGCGCTTCATCCCGACCGACCTCGGCAAGATCGTGAGCCGCTTCCTGACCGGCAATTTCGAGCGCTACGTCGATTACGGCTTCACCGCCGCGATGGAAGACGAACTCGACAACATCTCGCGCGGCGAAGAAGACTGGCTGCCGATGCTCGAGCGCTTCTGGGCGGACCTCAAGCAGCAGGTCGACGACGTCTCCGAGAACGTCACGCGCTCCGATGTCGCGATGGAACGCCCGCTCGGCATCGACCCGGTCTCGGGCCGGCCGGTGAGCGTGCGTTACGGCCGCTTCGGCGCGTTTGCGCAGATCGGCACGCGCGAGGACGAAGAGAAGCCCAAGTTCGCGAGCCTGAAACCGGGCCAGCGCATGGACGACCTCACGCTCGAGCTGGCGCTCGAGCTGTTCCAGCTGCCGCGCACGCTTGGGCTTTGGGAAGACGGCTACCCGATCAAGGTGGCGGTGGGCCGCTTCGGCCCGTACGTGCAGTACGGCGCCAAGAAGTACGCCTCGCTCAAGAAGGAAGACGACCCGTACACGGTCACGCTCGAGCGCGCGCTGGAGATCGTCCGCGAGAAGCAGACGATCGAGGCGAACCGGATCATCAAGGAATTCACCGATGCCGGCGTCCAGGTGCTGAACGGCCGCTACGGCCCGTACATCACCGACGGCAAGAAGAACGGCAAGATCCCCAAGGACCGCGACCCGAAGTCGCTGACGCTCGAAGAGTGCCAGGCCATACTCGCCGTGGCGCCGGAGCGCGGCACGAATCGCTGGGGCCGCAAGACGGCCGCGAAGACCGCGGGCAAGACGGCTGCGAAGACGGTCGACGCCGAAGTCGCCGCCAAGCCGAAGAAGGCCGTGAAGAAGAAGGCGGCGCCGAAGAAGAAGGCCGCCGCAAAGAAAAAGGCACCCGCGAAGAAAATCCGCCTGAGGATGATGGGGATGAGCACCGGCACACCGTCGACGTCCGTCGTCATCGCGTACCTGCGCGACCTCCACGACCGCATCACCGACGCACTGCAGCAGGCCGACGGCGGCGCGACCTTCCGCCACGACAGCTGGCAGCGACCGGAAGGCGGCGGCGGCGAATCGCGCGTGCTGCGCGAGGGCGCCGTGTTCGAGCAGGCCGGCATCAACTTCTCGCACGTGATGGGCGGCAAGCTGCCCGCCTCCGCCACGGCGCAACGGCCTGAACTGGAAGGCGCGAGCTTCGAAGCGACCGGCGTGTCGCTGGTCATCCATCCGCGCAATCCCTACGTGCCGACCTCGCACGCCAACGTTCGCTTCTTCATGGCGATCAAGGACGGCCTGCCCGCGGCCTGGTGGTTCGGCGGCGGCTTCGACCTCACGCCGTACTACCCCTTCGACGAAGACGTGCTGCACTGGCACCGCACGTCGAAGGCGGCCTGCGACCCGTTCGGCCCCGACGTGTACGCAAAGTACAAGGACTGGTGCGACCGCTACTTCTACCTGAAGCACCGCAACGAGACGCGCGGTGCCGGCGGGCTGTTCTTCGACGACCTCAACGCGTGGGGGTTCGAGAAGTCGTTCGCCTTCATGCGCAGCGTCGGCGATCACTACGTGCCGGCCTACCTGCCGATCGTCGAGAAGCGCAAGGACACGCCGTACGGCGAGCGCGAGCGGAACTTCCAGCTCTACCGCCGGGGACGTTACGTTGAATTCAACCTGGTCTACGACCGCGGCACGATCTTCGGACTGCAGACCGGCGGCCGCATCGAATCGATCCTGATGTCGCTGCCGCCGCTGGTGCGCTGGGAGTACGACTACAAACCGGCGCCTGGGACGCCGGAAGAGCGGCTGTACAAGGATTTTCTGCGGCCAAGGGACTGGCTGCAGAATTGCCGGCCTGACGGCCGTACCGGTCGTCGCCCTCAAGATTCCTGGCTGCGGTCGCTGCGACATCCACGTGCCACGGCCGCCCGGTGCCCGACACTCGCCACCAAGAAAGAAGCCCGGCGCATCTGGCCGGGCTTCCAGATCAAGTACCGCTGCTTCGGACGCAGCGATTACGGAGCGGAGCAGGACCAGCCTCAAGAGCCTCAGCCGCATCGACGAGGCCGACGCCAGCGTCGAAGTTATAGCCGCCCCGACACGATCGGTGTCGTCACGATGGGTCGCGCCGACGTGAAGCGCTTGTCGATCGGACGCGCGCTGCTCTCCAGATATTCGCGGACCTTTTGCTGGGTCAGCTCGGATTCTTGTCGAGCATCAGCGCGGCCACCGCCGCCACGTGCGGTGCCGATGCCGAGGTGCCGAAGAAGTTCGGATACTCGTCGCCCGGGCCGGTCCAGCGTCGCCGAGACGAACGTGCTGAACGGGCTGTTCGACCCGTCGCCGTCGTCGTCATCGTAGCTCGAGTCCGAGTAGAAGAAGCTCGTGTTGCCGCCGTCCGGACCCGTGACGCTCGGCACCTGACGCGTCACAGGCTTGCGCCCAGACGCGTCACCGAACTTGTCGAAGTAGATCGGGATGCCGCCGGCCGACGAGAAGTCGTTGAGGCAGGCCGGATTGCACGAGCTCAGATCGATCGGATTACTCAGATCCTTGTCGTTCGGCGGCACCAGCCCACTGGTGCTGAACGGCACGCGTCGCATACCAGGACGCGGCGCCGACCGCGATGTTACCCGCAGCATTCGAGTGGCCGTAGGACGTCGGGCTGTTGGTGGCAAAATCGAGGATGCCGAACGAGCCCTGCGCCTCGGACCAGGTGTACTTGACGCGAGTGACGGCATCGACACTGGCATCGCCGCCCGAGTACACGAAGCCGATGTAGAACAGCTGCTCCTGTTTCGGCGGTCCGGCGTAGTAGAGCACCGAGAGATCGACCGCGTCACCGCCGACGATTGCGGTCACCCGCGATCTGGCAGGTGATGCCTTTCGGGATACGCCCGGCGGGCAGCGACGCACGACGTGACCCTTGTAGTCGAAGACGACGATGTCGAGGTCGGTCGTGGCGCCCACGGCGACTCGTTGAGATTTCCCTGGGCCTTGAGACGGGCATAGGTCGTCGCCGTCTTGTGCGGCTGGTCCCACTGGAAGCTGAAGATGATCACGCCGGCTCCGCCGTCCGGCGTCACTACGACCGGCTGCAGGATCTGATCACGCCGGATCCGGGTCGAAGTCGTGGAATCGGCGCACGACAGGCTTGCCGCCATTCAGGTTCTTGCCGGCGTTGGTCAGTACGTTGACCGGCCGGTAGTCGCTTTCGTACGACTCGCGCGCCGAGTTGCCGGCCGAGGAGAAGTACGGCACGCCGGCACCGCCCGTCAGCGACGATGTCCACGGCCTGCGCGACCATGCCGTCTGAGAAGAATGGCTCGGCGAAATAGCGCACGTCGTCGACGATCACGTCGGCGCCCGCATCCTTGAGCTGCAGGATGCCCTCGGCGAAGTCCTGCTCGCTTTCGAACGCCGTGTAAAAGGCGATCGAGGCTCCAGGGGCCACGTCGTGGATCAACTGCGCCATGGCGCGGCCTTCGTCCGTGCCGTCGGGGCACGGGCCGTCCTTCAGGATGTTGATGCTTGAGGGCAGTTCGTCGTTGGAGACGTCCTGGTCCTTGGTCGAGGTCGGCGCACCGGGCTGGAAGGCCGGCGGATTGCAGGCGAAGCTGTCAGACAGCACGCCGACCGTGACGCCACTGCCGTCGACTTTATATTTGCCTCGGGCGATGTCGGCGTTCAGGCTCACGTCACCCTGCGAGACCGCCGTGGACGGCAACGCCTCGGTGATGGCCAGCGGCGCGCGCGCGTACTTGAGCGCCGGATCCGCAGCCAGCTTGCCGAGCGCGCTGACCGGCACGCGGGCCGATACGAGCGGGCCCTGGTTGCGGACGTTGGTCGCGCCCATCGCCTTCAACGAGCGTGCCAGCGCGGCGCCGTCGGTCGCCATGGCATCGAGCCCGATCGTGGCACGCGTAACGCGCAGCGCCTTGTTGGTGCTGCGGAAGTCCTTGCTCTTGACGCCCTTGCCGCTGGCCTCCTGGTATTCCTGGTACAGGTTATCGAGCCAGGGGCCGAGCTTGGCGTTGGGCGATTGCTTGGTCTCGGCCAGGAGGGCGCTCGGGTCGTCCGGCGTCGGCGCGGCAAGGACGGATCCGGCACCAAGGGCCGTCAAGGCCACGAGGTTGACGGCGGCAAAACGAAAATAACTCGACATGAAGCACTCCTTCAGTGGCGCCCCTATGCGGCGCGAGCATTTGCCAGGCGGTCATGCCCGGCGCGGATGGCTGATTCTTGTTCCTGCCCGTCGGAGACTACCCTCGCCGCCTCGCGCGCGAGATATCGATTTAACGTAATCCCGAAATGGACATCCAGGGCCGCCACGGACCAGCGCTGCCGCGGCCGACGCACGGACCGCCAAGCCCCGTATCAGGACGCGGGATCGGCGGATGCCGGCACCGGCGGCGCGACGCGACCCGCCGGGCAGTAGAAAGGCCTGCCGCGCGACATCGCGTGATAATTCAGCGTCTGCTCGCCCGCCTGCAGCACGATCCGATACCCGGGCACCAGCGCCTGCGTGTACATCATCCCGGGCTTCGGGCAACCGAGCGAACCGTCCGGCCAGGTCACTGCTTCTTCGCTGACCACCTTGATGTCGGCCCGCGCGGTGGTCGAGCGGTTGTCGGCATCGTCGAGCGCGGCCTCGATCATCTCGGCCGGAGCGTTGGTCACGGCTTTCTCCTCGACCGCAGGAGGCGGGCCGCCCGCGGCCTGTGCCAGCGCACACCCGGACGCGAGCGTGCAGGCCAGCCACGCGCCGGTCAGGGCTCCGCGCCAGCGAACCATCGAAACAGGACGTGTCCGGTGCAGTACTCTTGTCGGCATCCAGCGTGACTCCGTTGCGTGACCCGGGACCCCGGATCGGTCAGACATGAATTATCGCCACGCGTTTCATGCGGGCAACTTCGCGGACGTGCTGAAGCACGTCGTGCTCATGATGCTCGTCGAGCACCTGAAGAAGAAGCCCGCACCGTTCTTTTACCTCGACACGCATGCCGGCGGCGGCACCTACGACCTGAGCCTCGGCGAGTCGCAGCGCAGCGGCGAATACAAGAATGGCATCGGCCGGCTGCTCGAGTTTCCGGAAGCCGCGCTGGCGCCGGAAGTCGCCGGCTACGTGCGCCTGGTCAAGGCAGTGCGCAGGCCCGGGGCGCAGCGCGATCACGGCTTACCCGGGCTCACCGACCATCGTCGCGAAAATGCGCCGCCTGACGGACCGGATGGTGCTGGCGGAGACGCATGCGCGCGAAGCGCAGGCACTGCGCTCCAGCCTGGGCTGGCAGAAGCTCGTGTCGATCGTCGAAAGCGACGGTTACGCCGCGCTGAAGGCCCAGTTGCCGCCGCGCGAGAACCGCGGCCTGGTGCTGATCGATCCGCCGTTCGAGACGGACAACGAGTTCGACCGCATCCTGGCCGCGCTCGAAACCGGCCATGAACGCTGGCCGACCGGCACGTACTGCATCTGGTACCCGCTCACCGAGCGCGCGGCACCGCTGCGCTTCCGCCGCAATCTCGAAGGCTCGGGCATCCGCAAGGTGCTCGACGTGACGATGAGCGTCATGCCGGACGACACGGCCGTGAGCCTGCGCGGATCGGGGCTCGTGATCGTCAACCCACCGTGGCTGCTGGACGAGCGGCTCGCGGAATTGCTGCCGGACCTGCACCGGCTGCTGGTGCCCGACGGTGCGGGCGGGACGAGCGTGGAGTGGTGGATCGGCGAGTGAAGGAGTCAGGGGTCAGTCCGACTTCCTCCCCTTCCTCCTCCTTCCTTCCCCTTCCTCCCCTGCCTTGCACTTCCGCGTAGCGGAAACACGTCACCACGTGATCGTTCACCATCCCCGTCGCCTGCATGTGCGCATACATGATCGTGGAGCCCACGAACTTGAAGCCGCGCCGCCGCAGGTCCTTGCTGAACGCATCCGACTCCGGCGAGGTCGCCGGCACCTGTGACATCTCGCGCCAGCGATTCACGATCGGCTGGCCGCCCACGAACTGCCAGCTGTAGGTCGCGAAGCTGCCGAATTCCCGCTGCACCTCGAGGAAGCAGCGCGCATTGGTGATTGCCGACTCCACCTTGAGCCGGTTGCGCACGATGCCCGGAAACTGCAGCAGCTTCTCGACCTTGCGCGAATCGAAGCGCGCCACCTTCAGCGGATCGAAATCGGCAAACGATTCACGGTAACCCTCGCGCTTGCGCAGGATCGTCGACCAGCTGAGCCCGGCCTGCGCACCCTCGAGGACCAGGAATTCGAACAACCGCCGGTCGTCGTGGACCGGAACGCCCCATTCCTGGTCGTGATAGGCGATGTATTCCGCGCTCATGCCGGAATACGACCAGCCGCACCGGGGTCGTGCATCGGGGGCCAAAGAGGCGGGCTGAACGGCCGCCGCCCTGGGCATCCTGAGCTTGGCAACGGCCTTCCGGGCGGCCTTGGCGGCGAGAGGCTGCGGGCGGCCTGCGGCCGCTTGCGACCGGGACGAACGGGATCTGGTGCTCATGCGCCGATTCTGCCCTCGACGCTGCGGTTTTTGCGTCCTTTTCGCGGCCGGCCCCACTCGGGTATAAAGTCCGGATTCCCAACGAAAAAACGTCCGCCTCCATGACCCACCCCGACGTCCCCGGCCAGTTCCCCCGTGTCCGCATGCGCCGCATGCGCCGCGACGCCTTTTCGCGCCGCATGATGCGCGAGACGACGCTGACGCCGGACGACTTCATTTACCCGATGTTCGTCATGGAGGGCACGAAGCAGCGCGTGGCGATCCCGTCGATGCCGGGCATCGAGCGCGTGTCGGTGGATGAACTGGTGCGCGAGGCTGAAGCCGTCGCGCGCCTCGGCATCCCGGCACTCGCCCTCTTCCCGGTCACGCCGCCCGAGGCCAAGAGCCTCGACGGCCGCGAAGCCTGGAACCCCGACGGCCTGGCACAGCGAGCCGTGCGTGCGATCAAGCAGGCCGTGCCGGAACTCGGCGTGGTGACCGACGTTGCACTCGATCCTTTCACCACCCACGGCCAGGACGGCATCATCGACGCAACCGGCTACGTCATGAACGACGTGACGGTCGCGGCGCTGGTGCAGCAGGGCCTGTCGCATGCCGAGGCGGGCGCAGACGTGGTTGCACCCTCCGACATGATGGACGGCCGCATCGGCGCACTGCGCGACGCGCTCGAAGCCGCGGGCCACGTCCATACGCGCATCCTCGCCTACTCCGCCAAGTACGCGTCGAGCTACTACGGCCCGTTCCGCGATGCCGTGGGCTCGGCCGGCAACCTCGGCAAGGGCAACAAGTACAACTACCAGATGGATCCGTGCAATTCGGACGAGGCGCTGCGCGAAGTCGAGCTCGACCTCGCCGAAGGCGCGGACATGGTGATGGTGAAGCCCGGCATGCCGTACCTCGACATCGTGCGCCGCGTGAAAGACCGGTTCGGCGCGCCGACCTTCGTGTACCAGGTGAGCGGCGAGTATGCGATGCACATGGCCGCGGCACGGAACGGCTGGCTCGACGAGCGCGCGGTCGCGCTCGAGAGTCCTGAGCTGCATCAAGCGCGCGGGCGCCGACGGCATCCTGACGTACTTCGCGAAGCGCGCGGCCGAATGGCTCAAGGAAAGAGGCTGATGGGCAGAACCGACTCCTACGCCCTCTTCGGCTACCCCGTCTATCACAGCTGGTCGCCGTTCATCCACGGCCTGTTCGCCCGGCAGACCGGGCAGGACATGCTGTACCGGCTGCATGAAACCCCGCCGGACCAGTTCCGTCACGACGTGCTCGAGTTCTTTTTCGAGCAGGGCGGGAGCGGCGCGAACATCACGCTGCCGCACAAACGCGCGGCCGCGGAGCTGGTCAATGAACTCACGCCGCGGGCCCAGCTCGCGGATGCCGTCAATACCGTCCTGCGTCGTGATGGCGAACTGATTGGCGACAACACGGATGGCGTCGGCCTGGTCAACGATCTCACGCAGAACCTCAGGCTGCAGCTCACGTCGCCACGAATATTGCTGCTCGGCGCCGGCGGCGCAGCGCGCGGAGTGATCGGGCCGTTGCTGGAGCTGAAGCCGTCGACTCTCGTGATCGCCAACCGCACGGCCAATCGCGCCATCGAGCTGGCCGCAGAGTTTTCCAGCCGCGGCGAAGTGAGCGGCGCTGCCTTCGACGGTGTCGAGCCGCTCGAGCCGTTCGACCTGATCATCAATGCCACCTCGGCCAGCCTCAAAGGCGAGGTGCCGCCGATCCATTCCGGCGCGGTGGACAGGAACACCACGTGCTACGACATGGCGTACGGCATCGGCGAAACGCCGTTCACGCAATGGGCCCTTGATCGCGGCGTGAGGAACGTGGCACAGGGCTGGGGCATGCTCGTCGAACAGGCGGCCGAAGCGTTCTTCGTCTGGCGCGGCATGCGCCCGCAGACGCTGCCCGTGCTGGAAGCGCTGTACGCCCGCGCTAAGTACCTGGCGGAAGTTGCGCGTACTCGTTCTTGAGCAACACGTAATCGCGCGCCATCTTCGGGATGCGCGCAATCTCATCGGGCCGCAACTCGCGCGATCGACGCGCGGGATGGCCGACGTACAGGTAACCGGATTCGAGTTGCTTGCCCGGCGTGACGACGCTGCCGGCACCGATGATCACGTCGCTCGCGACTTCGACGCCATCCAGCACGATGGCGCCGATACCGACCAGCACGCGGTCCGCGATCGTGCAGCCGTGCAGCGCAACCTTGTGACCGATGACGACGTCCTCGCCCAGGATCGTGGCCCAGCCGGCGTCGTTGCCAGGGTACGGACGCGAGACGTGGATGATGCTGCCGTCCTGGACGTTGCTGCGGGCGCCGATGCGGATGCGATTCACGTCGCCGCGGATCAGCACCAACGGCCAGATCGACGCGTCCGCACCGAGCACGACGTCGCCGATGACCAGCGCCGCAGGATCGACCCACGCGCCCGGCCCCAAGGTGGGAGACACGCCGCGATAGGTTCGAAGCGCCATGCTGGACGGCTCGCATTTCCTGGATCTGGGACGCACAGTCTAGACGCTGCCACCGGGCAACCGGCAATCTAGCCGCTCGCGGGGTCATTCCCGCCCCGGAAAATGACAGGGAGCCGCCGATGCTGGTCATGCTGTTGCTGTTCGCCGCGCTGCTGTTCGTGGCGGCCGTCTATGTCGTCCGCATCTACAACGGACTCATTGCCTTGCGCGAGAACGTGCGCAAGGCCTGGGCCAACATCGACGTGCTGCTCACGCAGCGCCACGACGAGTTGCCGAAGCTGGTCGAGACCTGCAAGCGCTACATGCAGTACGAGCAGGAAACGCTGGAGCGCGTGATGCAGGCCCGCGCCGCGGTGTTCAAGGCGCAGGGTCTCGGGGACGTTGCCGCACTCGGCGTGGCCGAGGACCAGCTGCGCCAGGGTCTCGGCCGGCTGTTCGCGGTGGCCGAGAATTACCCGGAACTCAAGGCTGACAACGGCTTCCGCCACCTGCAGACGCGCATCTCGCAGCTGGAAGAAGCAATCGCGGACCGCCGCGAGCTCTACAACGAGTCGGTGAACCTGAACAACATCCGCATCCAGACCTTCCCCGACCTGCTGGTCGCGCGGATGTTCGAGTTCAAGCCGGCACAGCTGCTCGAATTCACCGACGAACAGAAGCGCGACGTGGACCTGGGCAAGCTCTTTGGCTGATAGCGACTTCTGGTTCTGGCTGCTCACGCTCGGCGTCGCCGTCGTGGCAGGCGGCGCAGCGGCACTGCGCTCGCTCAAGATCGCGCGACTCATCGAGGACACCCCGACATCACGCGTCCGGTCGGCGGCGCAGGGCTACGTCGAACTCGCAGGCAGCGGGCTGGCCCTGCCGGGCACGCACAATCCCGCGCCGCTCACGCAGCGGCCCTGCGTGTGGTGGCGCTACAGGATTTCCAAGCGGACGGAACGCGGCACGGGCAACAGCCGGCGGAAAAGCTGGCAGACGATCGCCTCCGGCACGTCGTCACTGCCCTTCCTGCTCGATGACGGGACCGGCCAGTGCATCGTGCAGCCCGACGGCGCCGAAATCGTGCCCACCGAGTCGACCACCTGGTACGGCAACACACCATGGCCTGAGTCGGGACCGGACAGGAAACTGTCGCTGACCGGGGGCCGCGGCTACCGCTACGTCGAGGACCGGATCTACGAGCACGAACGCCTGTATGCCCTCGGCGATTTTCGCTCGACGGCATCGTCCGGCGAACCGGACCAACAGGTGGAACTGGCCCAGGTGCTCGCGGAATGGAAACAGGACCAGCCGGCCCTGTTGCAGCGCTTCGACCAGAATGGCGATGGCCGGATCGACCTGGTCGAGTGGGACGCCGCGCGGCAGGAGGCCCGGCGGACGCTCACGGAACGCAGAGCCCAGCGCCCGCCCCGGCAGAATTACCACGTACTGTGCCGCCCGGACGACGATCGGCTGTTCCTGCTTGCCGCGCTGCCACCGGGCGACCTGGCCCGCCGCTACCGCAGGCGGGCCGTCTTCGCTTTCTTCGGCTTCGTCGCAGCCGTGTACGCACTGGGCTGGCTGCTGCAGGGCGCGTTCGGCTGAATCCAGGGCGGCCGCACCGCTAGAATGGAGGGCATGGATAATCCCCTTCTGTACGACGCGCCGCTGCCGGCCTTTCCTGCGATCCACCCGCAGCACATCGAACCGGCCATCCGGCAGGTGCTGGAAGAAAATCGGCGCGGGTTGCAGGAGCTGCTCGATTCGGGCGCCGAAGGCTGGGAAGGCATCGTCGTTCCCATGGAACGGATGCAACATCGGCTCGCACGCACCTGGTCACCCGTGGGTCACCTCAATGGCGTCGTGAACGGCGATGAACTGCGGGCCGCCTACAACGCGTGCCTGCCGCTGCTCACCGCGTATCACACCGAGATCTCACAGAACGCGGCACTGTGCGCGGCCTACCAGCGCATCAAGGACACGCAATACCCCGACCTGAAGCCGGACCAGCGCAAGCTCGTCGACAACGCGCTGCGTGACTTCCGTCTGTCCGGTGTCGCGCTCGCACCCGAGCGCAAGCAGCGTTTCCGCGAACTCATGGAGCGACTGTCGACCGCACAGGCGAAGTTCGACGAGAACGTGCTGGATGCCACCAATGCCTGGACGCGCGACGTCGCGGACGCGGCTGAACTCGCCGGCCTGCCCGCCGCCGTCATTGCCCGCGCACGCGCCGAAGCCGAAAAGAACGGCCGCAGCGGCTGGACCTTCACGCTCGATGCACCGAACTACCAGGCGGTGCTGACGCATGCCGAAAACCGGCAGCTGCGCCAGGATTTCTACACGGCATGGCTCACGCGCGCCTCCGAGCAGGGCCCGGCGCAGTGGGACAACACGGCGCTGATCGAAGAAATCCTCGCGCTGCGGCACGAGGCTGCGCAGCTCGCCGGATTCGCCAGCTTCGCGGAATACTCGCTCGCCACCAAGATGGCGCGCGATCCAGCCGAGGTGCTGGAGTTCCTGCGTCGGCTGGCGCGCCTGTGCCGGCCGGCCGCGCAGCGTGAGTTCGCCGAGCTCGAGGCGTTCGCCGGCACCAGGCTCGAGGCCTGGGACGTCGCGTTCCACTCGGAGCGTCTCAAGCGCGAGCGCCTGGCCGTCTCCGAAGAAGAACTGCGTCCGTACTTCCCCTTGCCGCGCGTGTTGCAGGGCCTGTTCGCCGTGGCACAGCGTCTCTACGGCGTACGCATCGCGGAACGCGCGACCGTCGAGGCGTACCACCCCGACGTCCGCTTCTACGACATCTTCGGAGCCGACGGCGAGGCTCGCGGCGGATTCTTCCTCGACCTGTACGCGCGACCCAGGAAGCGCGGCGGCGCCTGGATGGACGAATGCGTGGGGCGGATCGACCTCGCGGGTACGCACGCACTGCCGGTCGCATATCTCGTCTGCAACTTCACGCCGCCGAGCGCGGACCGGCCTTCGCTGCTGACGCACCAAGAAGTGCTGACGATGTTCCACGAGTTCGGCCACGGCCTGCACCACATGCTGACGCGCGTGACTCTTCCGAGCGTGGCCGGCATCAATGGCGTGCCGTGGGATGCGGTCGAGCTGCCGAGCCAGTTCATGGAGAACTTCGCCTGGCGGGAGGAGGTGCTGCCGCTGATCTCGGGCCACGTCGAGACCGGCGCACCGCTGCCGCTCGACGCACTGCGCAAACTGCAGGCGACGCGCTCGTTCCAGGCCGGCATACAGTCGGTGCGACAGCTCGAGTTCGCGCTGTTCGACTTCCGGTTGCACGCCGAGTTCTCTCCCGAGCACGGCTCGCGACTGATGCAGACGCTGGCGCAGGTGCGTGACGAGGTGGCCGTCGTGCGACCGCCGGCGTTCAACCGCTTCCCGCACAGCTTCCAGCACATCTTCTCGGGCGGCTACGCCGCCGGCTACTACAGCTACAAGTGGGCCGAGGTGCTGTCGGCAGACGCCTTCGGCGCGTTCGAGGAATCGGGCATCTTCGATGCCGCGACTGCCCGCCGTTTCCTCGGCTCGATCCTCGAGCGTGGCGGCAGCCGCGACGCGATGGAAGCATTTGTCGAGTTCAGGGGCCGCAAGCCCGAACTCGAGCCGCTGTTGCGGCAGCTGGGCCTGGCGGCATGACCCGTGCGATCGCCACCTGGAACGTGAATTCACTGCGGGTGCGCTTGCCGCACCTCACGGAGTGGCTCGCAGCCAACCCGGTCGATGCCATCGCGCTGCAGGAGACCAAGCTGCCCGATGCCGATTTTCCCGCAGCCGACCTCCAGGCGCTCGGCTGGAATTCCGCGTTCAGCGGACAACGCACGTACAACGGCGTCGCCATCCTGAGCCGCGATCCGGCCACCGACGTCGTCGCGGGCATTCCGGGCTTCGACGACGATCAGCGTCGCGTGCTTGCGGTCTCGCTCGGGGGCCTGCGCGTCATCGACGTCTACGTGCCGAACGGACAGACGGTCGGCTCGGACAAGTTTGCCTACAAGCTGCGCTGGTTCGATGCGCTGCGCGAGTACGTCGCTGCGGAGCTGGCGCGCCACCCGCAGCTCGTCGTGCTCGGCGACTTCAACGTCGCGCCGGAAGACCGCGACGTGCACGACCCCAAGGCATGGGAAGGGTCGGTGCACGTGAGCCCGCCCGAGCGCGCCGCGCTGCAGGCGTTGCTGGGCACCGGGCTCGCGGATTGCTTCCGGCTGTTCGAACAGCCCGAGAAATCGTATTCGTGGTGGGACTACCGGATGATGGCATTCCGGCGCAATGCCGGCCTGCGCATCGACCTGATCCTCGCCTCGAACGCGCTCGCTCGGAAGTGTGGCGCGTGTCACATCGACAAGGCGCCACGCAAGCTGGAACGGCCGTCGGACCACGCTCCCGTCGTCGCGAGTTTTGACATATAGGGCCTGGCACGGGTAATAAGCGCCTGAATTGACCCAGCGCGGGTCCTTTTTGCTCTGGCACTTTCGGGCCAAGAGCATAGACTCGCCCGAAACCAGCGCGCGCCTTAACGCCCATGCAATTTCGCCGCAGCGATTACGACGTCACCAACACCGTGCAGGTGAGCTCGGTGGCATCCGTGCGCAAAGCCGTCGAGGAACTCTTCCACCAGACCTGGCCGGGCGCGAACAGCGAGCGGTTGACGACTGCGTTCGCCGATTTCGAGCGGTTGTTCTCGGGCCAGTTTCCGGGCTACCTGGGCTGCGACACCGTCTATCACGACATGCAGCATTCGCTGGACGACACGCTCGCGATGGCGCGCCTGCTCGCCGGCTACGAACGTACGCAGGCACCGGAACAGCGCCTGGGCGCCGAGCGCGCGCTGCTCGGCATCGTCGTCGGGCTGTTCCACGACTCGGGCTACATCCGCCAGATCGACGATACGCAGCATCGCAACGGCGCGGAATTCACCCGCACCCACGTGATGCGGGGCGCGAACTTTCTCTCGCGCTACCTGCCGACCATCGGTCTCGCCAACTGGGCGCCAGTCGCAACGCAGGTGATTCACTTCACCGGCTACGAGGTGCCGTTCAAGGACATCCGGCTGGATGACGTGCGCGACCGGCGCGTCGGTCACCTGCTCGGCACGGCCGACATGCTCGCGCAGATGTCGGACCGGTGCTATCTCGAGAAATGCCGCGACCGCCTGTACCCGGAATTCGTGCTCGGCGGCGTCGCCATGCAGCGCGAGGACAACGGCGGCCTCAAGGTCCAGTACGGCTCGGGGCTCGATGTGCTGCGCCAGACGCCGCTGTTCTTCGAACTACACGATGCGCACGCGTCTCGACGGTGAGTTCGGCGGGGCCTACCGCTACGTCGAGAGCCTGTATGGCGGCCGCAATCCGTACCTGGAAGCGATCAACCGCAACCTGGCTTACCTGACGCGCGTGCTCGAGACCGGCAACTGGAACATGCTGCGGCGCTCGCCGCCCGTGTTCACGTGGGAAAAGAATCCGCTGGAAACCATGCGCTCGCTGGTGATCCGTCACATCCGCATGGCGGTCGAAACAGCCTGAAATGCGGCCGCGGGCTTCGCGCCCAGGGGCGCGAACGCCATGCGTCAGGGCTTGAGCCCACGCAGGAATTTCGCCGGATCTTCGCCGCGCTCGAGCACCTCGACCAGCGCCGAGCCCACGACGACGCCGTCGACGTGACCCCGCATGCGCATGACCTGCTCGACCGTGCGAATGCCGAAGCCCGCGCACACCGGCACCGGTGACATCGACTTCACGCGATCCATGTAGTCCAGCACCGCATCCGGCACGGCCACCGACTTGCCAGTGGTGCCCGTCATGGTCACCGCATACACGAAGCCCTGGCTTGCCTGCGCACAGCATCCGCAGCCGCGTATCCGGCGTCACCGGCGTGACCATCTGCACCAGCGCGATGCCGACCCGGTCGAGTGCCGCCCGCATGTCGGCGCTTTCTTCATACGGCAGGTCGGGAATGATGAATCCCGACACGCCCGCTTTCCTTGCCACCTCGGGCAACCGCTCGAGCCCGAAGGCCAGCAACGGATTGAGGTAGCTCATGAGCAACACGGGCGCCTGTGGGCGCGGCTGCATGGATTCGAGTTCGTCGAGCAACCAGGTCAGCGTGAAGCCGCCTTGCAGCGACGCGAAGCTCGCGCGCTGAATGGTGGCGCCGTCGGCCATCGGGTCGCTGAACGGCACGCCGATCTCGACGACGTCGGCCTCGGTCGCGATCTGACGCAGGTTCTGCGCGAAGTGCGCGCGGTCCGGAAACCCCGCGGTCATGAACCCCACGACGGCAGGCCGGCCGCTCGCCGCCGCGTCCTTGATCGCCGTGCTGATGCCGTCGCGCGGTTGCGCAGCGCCAGTCGTTGTCAGGGTCGTCATCAGATTTGCCCCTTCAGCAACGTGCGCTGCAGCGTCGGCATGTCCTTGTCGCCGCGGCCGGACAGGCCGATCAGGATGCGGCAACCAGGGTTCTTCTGCGCGTACTTGCGAGCCCCCGCGAATGCGTGCGCGGTCTCGATGGCCGGCAGGATGCCTTCGTACCGGCTGCACTCCGACAGCGCCTCGAGCGATTCGTCGTCCTCTGAGGCGGCGAAGCCAAGGCGGCCGATGCTCGCCAGCAGCGCGTGCTCCGGCCCGACGCCCGGGTAATCGAGGCCGGCCGAGACCGACTGCGTTTCCTGGATCTGGCCGTGTTCGTCCTGCAGCAGCAACGAGTAGCAACCCTGCAGCACGCCCGGCGTGCCGTAAGCGAGCGAAGCGGCGTTCTGTCCGAGACCCGGACCGATGCCGCCGGCCTCGAAGCCGAGCAGCTTCACCTCGGTGTCCGGCACGAACGGATGGAACAGGCCGATGGCGTTCGAGCCGCCACCCACGCAGGCGACCACGACGTCCGGCAGCGCTCCCGCCTGCGCCAGCATCTGCGCGCGCGCCTCGACGCCGATCACGCGCTGGAATTCGCGGACCATGTAGGGATACGGATGCGGGCCCACGGCCGAGCCGAGAATGTAGAACGTGCCGTTCGGGTCGGAGACCCAGTCACGCAGGGCTTCGTCGATGGCGGCACGCAGCGTCTTGTCGCCGCCCGTCACCGGCACCACCTCGGCACCGAGCAGTTTCATGCGGCCTACGTTCGGCGCCTGCCGCTCCATGTCGATCGAGCCCATGTAGACCGTGCACGGCATGCCGAGGCGTGCACACGCGGCAGCCGTGGCCACGCCGTGCTGGCCGGCGCCCGTCTCCGCGACGATGCGCTTCGCGCCGAGACGCTTGGCCAGCAGGCCCTGCCCGATCGCGTTGTTGATCTTGTGCGCGCCGGTGTGCGCGAGGTCTTCACGCTTCAGCCACACCTCCGCGCCCCAGCGCTGCGACAGCGCCGCGGCAAAGGTGAGCGGCGTCGGCCGACCGACCCAGGTGCGCAGCTGCATGTCGAGTTCGGCCTTGAAGGCGGGGTCCGGCAGGATGTCGCGGATGCCCTGTTCGAGGCGATCGAGCGCCGGCACGAGCGTCTCGGGCACGTAGCGGCCGCCGAACGGGCCGTAGCGGCCGCGCGCATCCGGAAACTCGCCCCTGAGCGTCTGTGCCAGCAGCGCTTCGCGGTCGATCTTGAGGGCCTGGGTCTTCATTGCTGCATTACTCCCAAAGACGATGACGCAACCCGCGCATGCGCTGCTCGCGCCGCGTCCACGAAATTCCGGATCAGCGCGGCATCCTTGACGCCGCGGGTGGATTCGACGCCCGAGCTCACGTCGATGCCGAACGGCCGCACGGCTGCGATGGCGTCGGCGACGTTCGCCGCATCGAGCCCGCCGGCGAGCACGAGTTCGCCCGCGGCAGCCAGGCGGGCGGCTTCGTTCCAGTCAGCGCGCTCGCCCGTTCCGCTGCGCCCGCTTTCGAGCAGGAAACGGTGCGGAAGATCCTGCCGGGGAGGCAGCGGCCGGTCGGTGCGATACACCGGCAGCACGCGCTGGCCAGCCGGCAGTCGGAGCGCGGCCAGGTCCGTGGCATCGGTCTGCACCCAGTCGGGGCGCACGGCATCGATCGCCGCGTCGAGCTCCGCCTGCGTCGGGTGCAGGAACACCGCCACTCTCTCGATGCCTCGTGGCACGTCCGCGGCGATGGCCCGGGCCGCGGTCGGCGCCAGATGGCGCGGCGAAGCCGCGTGGAACACGAAGCCGACCGCATCCGCGCCGGCATCCACGGCAGCTGCCAGCGCGTCGCTGGTTCGCAGTCCGCAGACCTTGATCCACAGGCGACTCATCGTGCGGCCCCGCGTCCGGCCGCGAGCAGCTCACCGACAGCCTGTGCGGGATCGTCGCGCTGCATCAGCGTCGTGCCGACCAGCGCCAGCCGATAACCGAGGCCCGCAACGATCGCCGCGTCGCCCGGTGTGATGACGCCACTCTCGGCCACCGCGGGCCACTCCGTCGGCATTTGCCCGCGCAATCGCGCGAAACGCGCAAAGTCGATCTGCAGCGTCTGCAGGTCGCGGCAATTGAGTCCCATCAGCACCTGTTCGTCGCGGCCACGCCGCTCGGCGGCGAGGTCGGCAGCGATGGCGAGGTCGTCGGCGTCGAATGCCTCGAGCAGGACGAACAGGCCCTGCTCCGCGGCGGCGTCGAGCATCGCCACGAGGCGCTCGCGCCCGACCATGCGCACGATCAGCAGCACGCCACCGGCCCCGCTGGCCCGCGCTTCGAGCACCTGGTACGGATCGACCAGAAAGTCCTTGCGCATCGCCGGCACGCCGTAAGGCGCGAGCGCCATGGCGGCCTGCCGCAGGTGCGAGAGGTCGCCGTCGAAGCGCGAGGGCTCGGTCAGGATCGAGCAGACCGCCGCGCCGGCTTCCGCGTACCCGCGCAGCCGCGCGATGGGATCCATCGTCCGCGCGGAGAGATCGCCCAGCGCAGGCGAACGCAGCTTCAGCTCCGCGATCAGGTCGAACGCCCCGGCGGAAAGCCGCAGGCGCGGGAGCGGTGGCAGCGCCGCACAGCGCCTGCGCAACTCGACGTCGCTTACGGCTGCGCGCGCCGCGAACAATCGCTGTTCGCTGCCGGCGGCCATGTCGGACAGCAATCCCATCAGGGCGCCCCGCTGATCGAACGGCCGAACGTGGCCAGCTTTTCGAGCAGTCGCGCGCCGTCGCCGCGATCGAGTGCATCACCGGCGGCGCGGATGGCCGCATGCGGGTCGGCAAGGTTGCCCGTCACCTCCAGCGCGAGCGCTGCGTTCAGCACCAGCGCGTCCCGGTGCGGGCCGCGATCCTGTCCCGTGAACACGGCGCGCATCCCGACCGCGTTGTGCGCAGCGTCGCCACCGGCAAGCGACTGCGGCGTGCAGCGCGCGAGCCCGTAATCGAGCGGATCGCGCTCCGTACGAACCACGTGCCCTGGCGTCACGTCGTACAACTCGAAAGGACCGCACGGCGTCGGTTCGTCCCAGCCGGGCTCACCGTGGACGACGAACACGCGCTGGATCGGCATGCCGGCCAGCGTCTCCGCCATCAGGCGTGCCGCGTCGCGGCTGTAGGCGCCGATCAGTCCGAACGGCGGCTCGGCCGGATTGGTCAGTGGACCGAGCAGGTTGAACACCGTCCGCACGCCAAGCGCACGGCGCACCGGCGCGATTTCCTTCATGGCCGGGTGGTAGTGCGGTGCGAACAGGAACGTGAAGCCCGTCGCCGCGAGGCACTCGCCCGCAGCGCTGCTCGTCGAGCGGCTGCGGCAAGCCGAGGCTTTCGAGCAGGTCGGCACTGCCGGACCGACTCGAGATCGAGCGATTGCCGTGCTTGACGACGCGCACGCCCATCGCCGCCGTCAGCAGCGCAGCGCCAGTTGAAATATTGAAGCTGCCCGAGGCGTCGCCACCGGTGCCGACGATGTCGATGGCCGGCGGGCCGGGCGGCAAGCTCGGTCGGCGCGCGAGGCGGCGCATCGCCGAGGCGAATCCCCGCACTTCGTCGGCCGTCAGCCCCTTGCTGCGCAACGCGGCCAGCAGTGCGCCGGCCATCGCAGGCGCCATCGACGGATCGGTCAGGGCGACCAGCAGCGCCGCGGCCTCGGGCTCCGCCAGGTCCTCGCGGTTGAGCAGTCGCTCGAGTGTTGCGCGCAGTTCTGCCATCGTCTCGGGCCTAGCGCCGGCCCCCGGTGAACTGCAGGAAGTTGCCCATCAGCAGCGGGCCTTCAGGCGTGAGGACGCTTTCCGGGTGGAACTGTACGCCCTCGACGTTCAGCTCGCGGTGCCGCACGCCCATGATTTCGCCTTCAGCCGTGCGGGCCGTGACTTCGAGTATCGACGGCAGCGTCTCGGGCTTTGCGATCAGCGAATGGTAGCGACCCACCGCCATCGGCTGGGGCGCTCCGGTGAACACGCCGCTGGCGTCGTGATGCACGGGCGAGACCTTGCCGTGCATGAGCCGCCCGGCGCGCACGACGTCGCCGCCGAACACTTCGACGATCGACTGGTGCCCGAGGCACACGCCGAGCACGGGGATGTGGCCGGCGAACGCGCGGATCATGTCCATCGACACGCCGGCGCCGTGCGGCGTACCGGGACCCGGCGAGATGCACAGGTGCGTCGGCTGCAGCGCCTGCGCCTGCTCGATCGTGATCGCATCGTTGCGATGCACCAGCACTTCGGCGCCGAGCACGAGGAACGCCTGCACCAGGTTGTAGGTGAAGCTGTCGTAGTTGTCGACCAGCAACAGGCGGGGAACGGGCTTCGTCATCACAGCCCCTCCCGCGCAATCTCGAGTGCACGCCGCAGCACGTCGCTCTTGGCGAACACCTCGCGGTACTCGTTCATCGGCACGCTGTCCGCCACGATGCCCGCACCGGCCTGGAAGCTGTAAGTGTCGCCGTGGAAGACCATCGTGCGGATCGTGATCGCATGGTTCATGTCGCCGCCCGCACCAAAATAACCCACCGTGCCGCCGTAGAGTCCGCGACGCACCGGCTCGAGTTCGTCGATGATTTCCATCGCACGCACCTTGGGCGCACCGACCAGCGTGCCGGCCGGGAACGCGGCAGCGAACAGGTCGAACTGGTCGCGGCCCGCCGCGAGACGGCCGTTGACGCCGCTCACGATGTGCATGACATGGCTGTAACGCTCGATCGAACGGTAGGGATCGACGCGCACGCTGCCGGCTTCGGCCACGCGACCGAGGTCGTTGCGCGCAAGGTCCACCAGCATGACGTGCTCGGCGTTCTCTTTCGGATCCGCGAGCAGCCTGGCTTCATTCGCCAGGTCCTGCGCCGCATCGACGCCGCGTGGCAACGTGCCGGCGATCGGGCGCAGGTGCGCAATGCCGCCTTCCAGCTTCACCAGCGCTTCGGGCGAAGAGCCGACGATGACCCGGTCACCGAGCTCGCAGAAATACATGTAGGGCGAAGGATTCAGCAGCCGCAGCGCCCGGTACGCCTCGAACGGATCCATGTCGCAACGACCTGCGAAGCAGATCGACAGCACGAGCTGGTAGACGTCGCCGGACGCGATGTAATCCTTGGTGCGGGCGACGTTCTGCAGGAAAGACTCTTCAGACAGGCTGGCTGCAGCCGGCCCGAACTTCGTCGCACGGACCGGGCCCGGCAACCCGCCCCGCAGGGCCTGGATCACCTCGCGACGCAGCGCCAGCCGCTCCTGCTCCGGGCCGGCATGCAGCAGCGCGGCGCGGCGCGTGAGGTGGTCGAACGCCAGGACCGAGCGCGGCGCGACGTAATGCGCGTCCGGCACATCCCCTTCAACCCGTGCCCTGGACGGCAGCCGTTCGAAATAGCGCACCAGGTCGTAGCTGGCCGCCCCGACCAGGCCGCCCAGCAGCGGGAAACCCGCCTGGGTGACGTCGGGCCGGGGCGATCGGGCGAGAGCCTGCCGCAGGGAAGCCAGCAGCTGCGCCTGGTCGGCGGGCCGGGACTCGCGCGCACCATTGACCACCAGGCCCGAAGCGTCGAGCCGGTATTCCATGCAGTCGCCGAAGCCGATGAACGAGTACCGGGCAAGACGCTCGCCGCCTTCGACGCTCTCCAGCAGGAAGCGCGGGCGGAAAGGTTTCAATTTCAGATAGGCCGACACCGGTGTGTCGAGGTCGGCGGCAATGTCGAACAAGGTCGTCGTCACCTACGGCTCCTCTGTCGCGGGGGGCCCGGGGGACGGACAACAAAAAACCCATCCCACGGTGCTGCGCGGAGATGGGTCCTGGAATCCTGCGAAAGAGACTGACGCGGCTGGCCCCACTCCTAGAAGTGGCGCCACCACCAACGGGTATTCAGCGTGTTCTGCGCGGTTGAGTTCATCTCGCGCTGCAGTATCCATGGGCGGGTGCGGACCGTCAAGAACGTGCTCCTCCTGCTCTAAACTGTCGGACCTGCAGGTCCCAGGGGTTCTCCAACGTGGCAGCGGCTTATCTCGGTGGCGTGGCATTGCAGCGGATCAGCGAGCTGTTCGCCGCCGAGCAGCGCCGGTATGTCGCTGCGCACCCGGAATCGCTGCAGCGGACGGGGCGCGGCATCGCTGGGTTCTACGACGGCGTACCGATGCACTGGATGCGCGACTGGTCGATGCCTTTCCCGTTCGTCGTCGAGTCGGCCCGGGGCGCGACGCTGCGCGACATCGACGGCAACGAGTACGCCGATTTCTGCCTCGGCGACACCGGCTCGATGTTCGGGCACTCACCGGCGCCGGTCGCGGCAGCCATCGCGCGGCAGGCCGACAAGGGCCTGACATACATGCTGCCGACAGAGGACGCGATCGCGATCGGGCCGTTGCTCGCGGAGCGTTTCGGCCTGCCGCACTGGCAGGTCGCAACGACGGCGACGGATGCCAATCGTTTCGCACTGCGCGTGGCGCGCGCGGTGACGGGACGCCCGAAGATCCTGGTGTTCAACGGCTGCTACCACGGCACGGTCGACGAAACGTTCGTGCGCCTGGTCGACGGCCGGGTCGTCCACCGCCCGGGCTTGCTGGGCCAGGTCACGGACCTCACGCAGCTCGCACGCGTCGTTGAGTTCAACGACGTCGACGGATTGCGCCGTGAACTGGCGCACGGTGACGTGGCCTGCGTCATCACCGAGCCCGTGCTCACGAACTCGTGCATGGTGCTGCCGCAACCGGGTTTTCTCGATCAGGTCAGGCAACTGACGCGCGCGACCGGCACGCTGCTGCTGATCGATGAAACGCACACGATCTCGACCGGCCCCGGCGGTTACACGCGTGCCCATGGGCTGGATCCCGACCTGTTCGTACTGGGCAAGCCCATCGCCGGCGGCGTGCCCGCGAGCGTCTGGGGCTTCACCGACGACGTGGCTCGCCGCCTGAGCGAAGTGCGGGCGCAAGCGACGCCCGGTCACTCCGGCATGGGCACCACGCTGTCGGCGAACGCACTTGCGCTGGCCGCGATGCGCGCCACGCTCGAGCACGTCATGACCGCGGACGCCTACCGGCACATGGACCGACTGGCCGGCGTGCTCGCGGACGGACTGCAGGCGACGGTCGATGCCTGCAGGCTGCCATGGCACGTCGTGCGCGTTGGCGCGCGCGTGGAGTTCGTCTGCGCAACCGGCCCCCTGCGTAACGGCACGCAGGCGGAGGCCGCGCACGCACCGGCGCTGGAGCAGGCGATCCACCTGGCGCTGCTCAACCGGGGTTGCCTCATCGCGCCGTTCCACAACATGATGCTGGTGTGTCCGGCGACCACGGAGGCCCAGGTCGAAAGGCTGCAGGATGCATTCGCAGACGTGACCGACGCGCTCGTGTCGTAAGCGACAGGGCCAGCGGCCACCCTCGAATAGACCGGAGTCCACCGCATGCTGATCGAGAAACTCGCCGCCATCGTCGGCGACGCCAACGTCCTCACCGGTGAACAGGTAACCGCGCGCGCCGTGGGCTGGGCGGATCGCCGCCCCTGCCAGGCGCAGGCGATCGTGCGACCCGGCAGCACGGACGAAGTGTCGCGCGTGCTGGCCGAGTGCCACGCAACCGGCCAGCCGGTCGTCGTGTTCGGCGGCCTCACCGGACTGGTGCAGGGCAGCGTTGCCGGCGAGCACGAGATCGCGCTTTCGCTCGAGCGGATGCATCGCATCGAATCGATCGATCCGATCGGGCGCACGATGACGGTCCAGGCCGGCGCAGCCATCCAGCGCATCCAGGAAGAGGCGGAAAAGCACGGGCTGTTGTATCCGGTGGACTTTGGCGCGCGAGGCTCGGCGCACATTGGCGGCAGCGCCGCCACCAACGCGGGCGGCAATGGCGTGATCCGCTACGGCATGACGCGTGACTCGGTGCTGGGACTCGAAGCGGTGCTCGCCGACGGCACGGTGATCCCCGCGATGAACCGCATGATCAAGAACAACGCGGCCTACGACGTGAAGCAGTTGTTCATCGGCTCCGAGGGGACGCTGGGCGTCATCACGCGGCTGGTGTTGCGGCTGCGCGAGAGTCCCCGCAGCACGCAGTCGGCGCTGGTCGCGTGCCCGACGTTCACCGACGTGACCCGCTTCCTGAAGCAGATCGACGGCGCGCTCGGCGGCTCGCTCTCGGCATTCGAGCTGATGTGGAACGAGTTCTACCGGATGGTGACGACACCGCCGTCGAAGGGAACTCCGCCGCTGCCGCAGACGCACGACTACTACGTGCTGGTCGAAAGCGCGGGCGGCGACCCGACGCGGGACCAGGCGCAGTTCGAGGAGGCGATTGCCGGTGCCATCGAGGCCGGACTCGTGGTTGATGCCGTAGTGTGTGCGTCCGAAGCCCAGCGCGAGGCATTGTGGTCGCTGCGCGACGACGTCGAAGGGATCTTCCGCCTCGGCATGCCGGTTGCATTCGACGTCAGCCTGCCGCTCGCGGAAATGGAAGGGTACGTTGCCGAAGTCGTGGGACGTCTCGAGCGCGAGTGGCCCGCTTACCGCCGGTTCGTGTTCGGCCACCTGGGCGACGGCAACCTGCACATCGTCGCGGCAGGACCACCCAGCGTCGAGGCGCGCCACGGCATCGAGCGCTGCGTCTACGAGCCGCTGGCGTCGCGGGCCGGTTCGGTCTCGGCCGAGCATGGCATCGGTCGCGAGAAACGGCCATGGCTCGAGCTTTGTCGCAGCCCGGCTGAAATCGCATTGATGCAGAAGCTGAAGCAGGCGCTCGATCCGAAAGGCATCCTGAACCCGGGGCGCGTGCTGCCCGGCTGAGCCGCAGCCACTCCTCCATCCAACTGACGACGCACGGGAGACAGCCACCTCATGCACCCGGACTGGCAGGTTCTGATTCGCGGCGCGCGCGTGTTCGACGGCACTGGCGGACCATCTGCCGTGGAAGACATCGCAGTCGCAGGTGGCAGGATCGCAGCTCGCGGCCCCGGCCTGCCACTCGACCGCGCCGAGCGCGTCGTCGATGCCACCGGGCAGTGGCTGATGCCGGGGCTGCTCGACATTCACACTCACCTCGACCTCGAGGTGGAACTGGCGCCTGGCCTGCCGGAGTCGGTACGACACGGCACGACGACCGTCGTCGTCGGCAACTGCAGCCTGGGCACCGCTTTCGGCGCACAGCGCCGCAACGGGGACGACCCGATCCTCGATTGCTTCACGCGCGTCGAGAACATGCCCAAGCCGGTGCTGCGCAAGGTCGTGGATTGCATCGACTGGCACACCACGGGCGAGTACTTTGCACACCTCGACCAGCTGCCACTGGGCCCGAACGTCGTGCCTCTGCTGCCGCATTCGATGCTGCGCATCGAAGCCATGGGCAGCACCGACGCCGCCGTGACGCGTGAACCCACTGCAGCCGAGCGCGAGCGCATGCGCACGCTGCTGGGGGAAGCAATGGCGCAGGGTTACGCGGGCCTGTCGACCGACTCGATCCCCTTCCACTACCTCGCCAACGATCCGCACAAGAGCGAGCGCATTCCCGCGCAGCACGCGTCGTGGTCGGAGCTGAGGGAATTGCTCGACGTGGTTCGCGGTCACGATCGCGTCTGGCAGTGCACGCCGGACGCTGCGAACCGCGCGAAGACGTTCCTGCGCTTCTTCCTGACGAGTGGCCGCCTGTTCGGCAAGCCGCTCAAGACCAGCGCGCTCACTGCCGTCGATCTCACGCACGAGCGCAACACCTACAAGCTGTTCCCGCTCATCGCGAACCTGCTGAATTCCAGGCTGGTGAACGGCAGGTTCCACTTCCAGGTGCTCGGTACGCCGTTCCGCATGTTCGCCGAAGGCGCCATCTGCCCCATTTTCGAGGAATTCGAGTCTTCGCGGCGACTGATGGCGCTGGAGATCGAGGACGTCGCGGGCCGGAAGCGTGAAATGGACTCGGCGGACTTCGGCGCGCTGTTCGTGCGCGAATGGCATGACGCCAGGGCCGTGTCGACGTTCAATCGCGACCTGGACGCGCTGCACATCGAGCGCGCGCCGGTGCCGCAATGGTGCGGCGAGTCGTTCGGCGCGGTGCACCGTCGCCTGCTGCAGTTCCAGGCGGGGGACCGCTCCGCTGCGCGCGGCGCCACGGAATCCGACGCGTTCGATTCGTTCCCGAACCCGTTGCGCAGGGAAGGCGAATTCCTGCTGCACCTGTTTTGCCGCTACGACCGCGCACTGCGCTGGTATTTCACCGTCGCGAACGATCGACCGGAAATCCTGCGCGACCTGCTGTTCCACAAACACCTGCTGCCAGGGTTCAACGACAGCGGCGCGCACCTGATCAATCTCGCATTCTTCGACGGCAACCTGCTCACCCTGCAGATCGCAGCGCGCGAATCGCTCGAGATGGTCGCAAAGGCCGTGCGGCGGTTGACACGCGAGCCGGCGGAATTCTTTGGAGTGGACGCGGGCCGGCTCGATGTCGGGGCCCAGGCGGACATCGTGCTGATCGATCCAGAGGCACTGCGGACGTACGACACCGACGCGAACCGTCGCATGATCTATCGCGATATCTTCGAGCACGAGCAGCTCGTCAATCGCTCGGACGGCGTGGTCGCGGCGGTGTACATCGCCGGCGAGCTGGCCTGGGACGGCGCGGGGTTCACGCCAGCGCTCGGGCAGAAGCGGCTCGGTCGCGCGTTGCGGGCGGGCTGAGACCGCACGCACCGGACGTTCTATGGTCGGGGAGCGGCGGACGGCCCGGGTGTTTCCTCGGGCCCCAGGGTCTCGCGCGCCTCGTGAATCGCCCAGAGGAACTGTGCGATTCACGGCGATCCTCGCTCGAACGGGAGCGAGGCGATGGTGTCAGCGCGGAAGCGGCACCGCTGCAGTGCCGCCTCGCTCCTGCGCTCGAGCTTCGGCGTTCGACATGGGGCGCGAGGAAGCACCCGGGCCGTTCATCGCTCCCCGTCGTCGTTTCGCCGGCGACGCCCTGGTCAGAGCACCCCGACGGCGCGAGCGAGCCGCAACTGTGCAAGCCCGGCATCGAGCGTGGCGTCGTCCCGGTTCTTGAGCGCCTGCACCCGCAGCGTCTCCGCTTCGAGCAGCTGCGTCTGCGTGCCGAGTCCCGCGGTGTAGCGTTCGCGGGCGATGCGGAGGTTCTCGTCCGCCTGCTCCGCCGCCTGCGCGGTGACGACTACCCGCTGGCGCGACTCGTGGATGTCGAGGTATGCCTGCCGCACCTGCAGTTCGATCTGGCTCGACGCGTCGGCGCGCTGCTGCTCCGTCGCACGGCGATTGCGATCGAGCGCCGCGGCACGCTTGCGCGACTGGCCGCCGTCGAACATCGCCCACTGCACGCCGATGCCCGCCATGCCGACCGTATCGTCATCGAGGAACTGGTTCTCCAGGTACTGGTACCCGCCGCTCAAGGCGACCTGCGGCAGGACGCGCGAACGCTCGGTGCGCGCAAGCTGGCCGTAGGCTTCCGCCTGCGCGTCGAAAGCGGCAAGCTCCGTGCGTCGCGACTTTGCCTGCTCCACCAGCTCCGGCAGATCCTGTGACAGGTCGGCGGGCACTGCCAGCGTTTCGCTCAACTCCACCTGCCGGTCGAGCGGCGCACCAAGGCGACGGTTGTATGCGGCGGCCGCGACTTCCTCTGCATTCGCCGCGCGCAATTCGTTCTGGCGCGCATTGGCCAGCGCCACCTGCACGGCCAGCAGCTCGTTCTTCGGCACCAGCTCGCGCTCGAACATGCTGGTGGTATCGCGGGTCAGCGCCTCGAGCGTCTGCACGTTGCTGGTCGCCACTCCGTGCGCCTTGCGGGCGCGCAGCACTCCGACATAGGCGTCGGCCACGGCCAGCTTGACGTCGGACGTCGCCGCCGACACCTGGGCACCGACGCCGCGTTCGCGCGCCTCGGCTGCGGCGATGCTCGATGAGATGCGCCCACTCGTGAACAGCGGCACCGTGACGGTCGCCGAACCCGTCATGAACTTGTCGTCCTTGAACAGTTCGGGTGGCGTGATCGGCAGACCGGTGAACGAGAAATCGAACGCGGGCGAATCGTCGAGCTGCGTGTAGGAACCACCGACGGCGAGCGTCGGCCAGCGCTGCGCGCGCGCCGCCTGCGCCTCGAAGCCCGCAGCCTCCGCCTGGCTGCGGGCCGCCGCGAGCGAATGATCCTGCTGCAGGGCCAGCGCCCACGCTTCGTCCAGTGTCTCGCCATGACCGGCGTGGCACGTGAGCAATGCCGCCAGGGCAGCGGCGATGGTCGCGCTGCGGGGTTGCGTCATTTCTTCAGGGCCTCGATGCCCAGCGTGCTCAGCACGTATTTCTCGTAGAGCGGCGCGACCGATCCCGTCTTCACCTTGCGCAGGAAGTACTTTTCGAACGCGATCTTGGCGACATGGACCCATTTGCCTTCCTTCGCCCACGTGACATTGCGGGGCGGGATCTGCGGCAGTGCGACGAACGCGGCTCCCGTGTCGCCGAAGTCCGCCAGGCAGATCGCATTCCACGTGCCGCGCGCCGCAGCCGGCTTGCCGTTCAACTCGGCGGCGATGTTCTCGCAGATCGCGCTCACCATCGACTCGATCATGTACCCGGTCTTCGGCGCGCCGGTCGGAACCGGAGTCGCCTCGACGGGCGGGATCGCGACGCAGACGCCGGCCGAGAAGATGTTGCGGTACTTCTTCGATCGCTGGTACTCGTCGATCAGGACGAAGCCGCGCGGATTGCAGAGCTCGGGGACGGCAGCGACCGGGTCGACACCCTTGAACGCCGGAAGGACCATCGAATACTTGAACGGCAGCTTGTGCTCCTTCCTGACCGTGCCGTCCTCGCCGTGCTCGGCGACCGTCATCGAGCCGTCCTCGACGCTGAGGATCTTGGCGTTCGTGATCCAGTTGATGTGGCGCTGGCGCAGCACGGACTCCATGAGACCCTTGCTGTCCCCGACGCCGCCCAGCCCCATGTGGCCGATGTACGGCTCGGAGGTGACGTAGGTCATCGGTACCCGGTCGCGAAGCTTGCGGCGGCGCAGGTCCGTGTCGAGGATCATCGCCGACTCGTACGCCGGGCCGAAGCAACTCGCACCCTGGGCCGCACCGACCACGATCGGGCCCGGTGCCTGCACGAACTGCTGGTACTTCTCCCAGGCCTGCAGCGCATGCCCTTGCGTGCAGACGGACTGGGTGAAACCCGCGGGGCCGAGTCCCGGCACTTCCTCGAAGGCCAGCTTCGGACCGGTCGTGATGACGAGATAGTCGTAACCGAGCGCGGTGCCGTCCGCGAGCGTCAGGGTCGATGCCGGAGCATCGATTGCAGTCACCAATTTTGGCACCCAGGTGATGCCCTTGCCGGCCAGCGGCTGCGCAAGATCGACTCGCGTCTGCGGCGCCGTTCGCCAGCCCACCATCATCCACGGGTTGGAGGGCGTGAACTCGAAATACGCGCTGCTGCCGACCACGGTGACGTCGTGGCCCTTGCCCAGCTTCTTCTTCATCTCGTAGGCACAGGCGACGCCGCCGAGACCTGCTCCCATCACGATTACCTTTGCCATGCTTGCCCCTTGCTGCACTCAGGCAGCGGCGAGTGTCCGTCTGCGGTAACTGAAGTAGAGGATCGGGATCAGCACCAGCGTCAGCACGGTCGAGACGAGGATGCCGAAGATGAGCGACACGGCGAGCCCGTTGAAGATGGGATCGTCGAGGATGAAGAACGCACCGGTCATGGCGGCAACGGCCGTCAGCGCGATGGGTCGCGCGCGCACGGCCGCCGAACGGATGACCGCATCGGCCAGCTCCCGCCCTTGCGCCAGTTCGACGTTGATGAAGTCCACCAGCAGGATGGAGTTGCGGACGATGATGCCGGCGAGCGCGATCATGCCGATCATCGAAGTGGCCGTGAACTGCGCGCCGAGCAGTGCATGCCCGGGCATCACGCCGATGATCGTCAGCGGGATCGGGGCCATGATCACCAGCGGCACGGCATACGAGCCGAACTGCGCCACGACCAGCAGGTAGATCAGGATCAGGCCCACCGAGTACGCGAGCCCCATGTCACGAAAGGTCTCGAACGTGATCTGCCACTCGCCATCCCACTTGAGGCTCGGCCGATACGGGTCGGCGGGCTGGCTGAAGAAGCGCTGCTCGAGTTCCGCGCCGGCCGGCAGCTGGCGCTTGAGCGCCCCGACCAGGTCGAACATGCCGTACAGCGGGCTGTCGGTCTCGCCAACGGAGTCCGCGGTGACGAAGGCAAGTGGCAACAGGTCCTTGTGATAGATCGCGTTGTCCCAGGGCTTGCGCTCGACTATTGCGACTTCCGAGAGCGCGATGCTCGCACCGCTGCGGGAGCGGACCTGCAGCGAGAGGACGCTGGCCAGGTCGGCCTTGTCCGGCACGTCGAGTTCCAGCCGGACCGGAATCGGGTAGTTTTCACGTCCGATCTGCACGTACGTGGCATCGAGGCCGCCGAGACCTGCCGCCAGCACCTGCACCACCTCGGCCTGGCTCACGCCAAGCAAGGCGGCCTTCTGCCGGTCGACGCGCACGACCAGGCGCGGGTTCGGCGCTTCGAGGCTGTCGTCCACGTCCACGATCTCCGGCTTGGCGTCGAACACCTTGCGGACTTCACGCGTCAGCTTCTGCTGCTCGCCGTAGAACGGACCATAGATCTCGGCCACCAGCGGCGCCTGCACCGGTGGGCCGGGCGGCACTTCGACGATCTTTACCGCTGCTCCGTACTTGCGGCCGATCTCGGCCAGCGCCGGACGCACCGCGAGCGCGATCTCGTGGCTCTTGCGGTCGCGGTGGTGCTTGTCCACCAGGTTGACCTGGATGTCGCCGAGTTCATGGCCAGCGCGCAGGTAGTACTGCCGCACGAGGCCATTGAAATTGATCGGCGCCGACGTCCCGGCGTAGACCTGGTAGTCCGTGACTTCCGGCAGCTTGACGATTTCGGCCGCGAGTTCGTCCAGCATGCGGCCCGTCTCCTCGAGCGCGGTACCCTCGGGCATGTCGACGACGACCTGGAACTCCGACTTGTTGTCGAAGGGCAGCATCTTCATGACGACCCACTGCACCACGACCAGCGAGACTGCGACCAGGATCGCGAGCAGCGTGCCGAGGTAGAGCTTGTGCCGGCGGCGGCGCGCGTCATCACCACGCAGGAACGGCGCGATGACCCGCTCGAAGAAGCGCTGCAGGCGCGTGTCTTCGCCATGCCCGGCGGGGTGCACGCCCGCGTGAGCGAGCATCCGCTTCGAGAACCAGGGCGTGAACACCAGCGCGATAGCCAGCGAGATCAGCATGCCCATGCTGGCGTTGATGGGGATCGGGCTCATGTACGGGCCCATCAGGCCGCTGACGAACGCCATCGGCAGCAAGGCCGCGATGACCGTGAACGTCGCCAGGATCGTCGGACCGCCCACCTCGTCCACTGCGCGCGGGATGACCTGGCCCAGCGGACCGCTGCCGAATCCCATGTGGCGGTGGATGTTCTCCACCACCACGATCGCGTCGTCCACCAGGATGCCGATCGAAAAGATGAGCGCGAACAGCGACACGCGGTTGATGGTGAAACCGTAGGCCCACGAGGCGAACAACGTCGCAGCCAGGGTGATGACGACCGCGGCGCCGACGACGATCGCCTCGCGCCAGCCGACCGTGAGCCACACGAGCAGCACGACGGAGGCCGTGGCGAACATCAGCTTCTGGATGAGCTTCAGCGCCTTGTCGTTCGCGGTTTCGCCGTAGTTGCGGGTGACCGTCGTCTCCACGCCGTCGGGAATGTAGGAGCCGCGCAGCTGTTCGATCCGCTGCAGCACCGCATTGGCGACGTCGATGGCGTTTTCGCCGGGCTTTTTCGAGATCGCGAGCGTGACGGCCGGCGCCGTCCCGGCCAGGTCGATGCCTTTCTGCGCCCCCGCCGGGCCCGCGCCGAATGTCACGTATTGCTCGGGCTGGTCGGGACCGGCGTTGATCGTGGCGACGTCCTGCAGGTAGACCGGCCTGCCCTCACGGACCGAGACGACCAGCTGCGCAACCTCGTCACGGTCGGCAAGAAATTCGCCGGCCTGCACCGGCACGTTGCCGCCATTCGCCACGAGCGTGCCCGCGTGCTGCACGACATTCGCGGCACGCAGCGAGGCGGCGAGTTCGCCCACGGTGAGGCCGTAGCCGGCGAGACGCTGCGGGTCGAGCGTGACGTGCACCGTCTCGTCGGGACCGCCGATGGTGTAGACGTTGCGCGTGCCCGGGACACGCTTGACCTCGGCCTCGATGGCGTGGGCAACCTGCCTCAGCTCGTAGGCGCCGCGCTGCGGGTCCTTGGTCCAGAGCGTCACGCTCAGGATGGGCACGTCGTCGATGCCCTTCGGCTTGACCAGCGGCTGCAGGATGCCGACGTCGGCAGGACGCCAGTCCTGGTTGGAATAGATTGCGTTGTAGAGCCTGACGATCGCGCTGGTCCGGTCCTCGCCGACCTCGAACTGCACGGTCAGCACCGCGGCACCGGGACGCGAGACGGAATAGATGTGCTTCACGCCGGAGATCTCGGCGAGGACCTTCTCCATCGGCGTGGCCACCAGGGTCTCGACCTGGTTGGCGCTTGCCCCGGGGGCAGGCACGATGACGTTCGCCATCGTGACGTTGATCTGCGGTTCTTCCTCGCGCGGCGTGACCATCACGGCGAAGAGGCCAAGCAGCAGCGCCGAAAGCCCAAGCAGGGGCGTCAACTGGTTGTCGAGGAAGAACGCGGCGAGCCGGCCGCTGATGCCGAGCTTTTCAGTCATGCTTCGGTGCCGGTTGTCGTGCCCGGATGCCCGCAGCCGTCGGGTCGACCGCGACGCGATCGCCCGCGGCGAGACCGGCCAGGATCTCGATCCGGTCGCCGCTCGTGTGACCGAGCCTCACTTGCCGCAGCGACACCCGGCCGTCCGCAGCAACGACGTAGACGGCACGCATCTCGCTGCGTTCGACGATCGCGGACCGCGGCACCAGCAACCGCTGCAACTCGCCGGTGACGAACCCGACCTTGACGAACATGCCGGGCGCGAGGCCCTGCAGGTCCTTCGGCAACTCGATCCGGGCGCGGAACGTGTTCGTCTGCGGCTCGGCGGACGGATAGAACGTGATGGCGGTGGATTCGATGCGCCGGCCATCGACGTATACGGCAGCCTTGTTCTGCACGCGCACCTGGTCGACGATGCTCTGCGGAATCTCGACGATCACCCTCAGCGCATCGAGGGATGCCCCGGCGATCAGTGGCGTGCCCGGCGCGACAGTCTCACCGACCTGCACGAACTTCTGCGTCACGACGCCCGCGTATGGCGCACGGATCTCGGTATAGGACACGCCTTCCCGGGCCGCATCGAGCCCGGCCCGCGCCGCCACCAACCGGGCCGCAGCGGCGTCCCGCGCAGCCGTGGCCTCGTCGAGCGTGGCCTTGGCGACAACCTGTCGCGAATACATGTCGCGGATCCGGTCGTAGCGAGCCTGTGCCTCGCTCTCGCGGGCAGTGGCCTCCTTGAGCGCCGCCTGTGCCTGGCTGAGCCCCGCCACCTGCTCCGTGCTGCGCAGTCGCATCACCACGGTGCCGGCCGGCACGTAGTCGTTCACGTCGACGTTGATTGCCGCGACCCGGCCGGCGGTCTGCGCAGCAATGGTCGCCTGATGGACCGCCTCGACCGTGCCGTCGAGCATCCGCTCCGTCATGCTGGATTCCTCGCCGACCGTCACTGTCGCGAGTTCTGCCGCAGCGGCTGCCTTCGCACCAGGGAGGACGACGAACAGGATTGCCGCCATCGCCGCCGCTGGACTATTCCATCTCATTGCATTCTCCGGCAGGAATCAGAATGCCGCGCCGGAGCGGACACCGACCTTGCGCAGGATGAGTGCCATCGGGCAGAAGCCCGTGAATGCCGACTGCAACAGGTTGGCGCCGACGAATGCGGTGAACCAGAACCAGTACGGACTCACGTAGTGACCGAGCAGCAGGCTGACCAGAATCATCGCGCCAGCGACGGCAAACACGACCCTGTCGATGCTCATGGCAGAAGTCTCCTGTGGGTTCAATGGCGGTCGTGGTCGACGACGCGGCCGGTCTGGAGGTCGATGCGGATGGTCGGCAGTCCCGCCGCCTTCCACGCCTGTATGCCGCCCGCAAGATGGGTGAGGTGGCCGAAGCCGGCAGCCTGCAGCTTGTGTGCGGCCATCAGCGAGCGCTTGCCCGAGCCGCACTGCAGGACCAGCCTGCGGCCTTCCAGCGGGATGGCCTTCGGGTCGAAGGTCGAAAGCGGATAGAGCAGCGCGCCGTGGATTCGCTCGGCCGCGTACTCGTTGACCTCGCGAACGTCGACCAGGAGGATCTCGCCGGCCTCGAACCATGCCCGGACCTGCTCCGGCGTGGCGTTGGTGACCTGGCTGTCGTGGTGAGTCATGCAGAACCCCTAACAAGTGACTGGCGATTGGTGATCAGAGGGGACGGCCGAGGACGTTGAGCGGCACCCGCAGGTAGCTCACGCCGTCGGCAGCGGCAGGCGGCAGGCGACCGGCGCGGATGTTCACCTGCACGGCCGGGATCAGCAGGTTCGGCACGTCCAGCGTGGCGTCGCGCGCGCGGCGCATCTGCACGAACGCGTCCTCAGCCACTCCGTCGCGAATGTGAATGTTGCTGGCACGCTGTTCGGCGACCGAACTCTGGCAGCGCGGCTCTCGCCCACCAGGGGAGTAGTCGTGGCAGACGAAGACGCGCGTCGAAGGTGGCAGCTGATAGATGCGCTGTACGGATCGGTACAGCTCGCGCGCGTCTCCACCGGGGAAGTCGCAGCGTGCGGTGCCGCCGTCAGGCATGAAAACAGTGTCGCCGACGAACACTGCATCGCCGACCACGTACGCGACGCTGTCGTTGGTGTGGCCTGGAACCGGCATCACGCGGATCTCGAGTTGACCGAGCGACAACCCCTCGTCGTCCGCCAGCAGTCGGTCGAAGTCAGACCCGTCGGCAGCGAAATCAGCGCCGAGACCAAACACGCGCTTGAACGTCTGCTGCACCTTGAGGATGCCGCGGCCGATGGCGATGGACCCGCCCAGCGACGTGCACAGATGTTGCGCGGCCGACAGGTGGTCGGCGTGGGCGTGCGTCTCGAGAATCCAGAGCACGTTGGCGCCCGCGGCGCGGCAGTGCGCGACGACCTGATCGGCGCTCGCGGTTCCGGTCCGCCCCGAGCGCCAGTCGTAATCCAGCACCGGGTCGATCACCGCGGCCGCCCGGGTTGCCTCGTCCATGACGAGGTAAGTCCAGGACCCGGTGGCGCTGTGGTGAAACGCTGAAACGACAGGTTGCATGCGTGGGGATCCTTCAGTGGATCGACAGAATATTAGCGGTTGCTAAATTAGTCAAGTCTGTAGTATCATTCGCGACAGCCAACCGGAGACCATCGACATGCCGAGCGGCGCCCGACCACCAGTGGCCCAGGCGGGCACACCCGATCTCTCGCGCATCGACGAGATGCAATCGCACGCGGGCGAAGCTGCGCGTGTGCTCAAGGCTCTCGGCAACGAGCAGCGCCTGCTGATCCTGTGCAATCTGCTCGGCCCGCCACTCTCCGTAGGTGAACTTAACGCACGGCTCGAACTGAGCCAATCCGCGCTTTCCCAGCATCTCGCGCTGCTGCGCGAGTCCGGCCTGGTGGTTACCCGCCGTGAGGCGCAATCCATTTTCTACTCGCTGCCGGCCGGTCCCGTGACCCGGATCATGGCGCTGCTGCAGGACATCTACTGCGACGTCCCCTCGGTGCCGAAAGAATCCGCACCGGGATCCCGTACGCCCTGCCAGCGATGACTGCTGCGTCCCGGCCCGACACCGCGAGTTCCTGAGCTTGCTCGCCGCGCTCCTGGGGGCTCTTGCGATCGGCCTGAGCCTCGGTCTGCTCGGATCGGGCGGATCGATACTGACCGTGCCGGTGCTGCACTACCTGTTGCACCAGCCGGAGCAGGTGGCGATCGGTGGTTCGCTGCTGGTGGTGGGCCTGATCGCCGCTGCCGCCTGCGTTCCTTACGCGATTGCACGCCAGGTGGACTGGCGCAATGTCCTGTGGTTCGGCTTGCCCGGCATGTTGGGCGCGTGGCTGGGCGCGTCACTGGCGCGCTGGGTACCCGGCCCGGCGCAACTCGTGCTGTTCGCGGCTGTCATGCTCGTAGCCGCGTGGCGCATGCTGCAGAGCAACCCGGTCGCTACCGGCGCAACCAAGCCGCATCCCCACCCCTTCGTCATCATTGCCGGCGGCACCGCCGTAGGGGCGCTGAGCGGCCTGGTGGGAGTGGGCGGCGGATTCCTGATCGTGCCCGCCCTGGTGCTGCTGGCGGGCGTCCCCGTGACGAGCGCGGTCGGCACCAGCCTCGCGGTCATTGCGCTGAACTCGTTCACCGGCTTCGGTAAATACCTGCACGTGCTGGAGGCCAAGGGCATCGAACTCGACTGGCACACGCTGTTGTTGATCGCGGCCATCGGGGTGATCGGCAGCCTCGCGGGCAATCGGCTCGGGCGGAGGCTGCCACAATCCTCCTTGCGCCGATTGTTTGGCATCTTTCTCGTCGTGATGGGGCTCTTCGTCGCCATGGACGCCGGGCCGCGGCTGCTGCACTGATTGCGATGTGCAGCGCTAGCCGTGCGCGATCTGCTTGCTCGTAAAGAGGTAGTCCTTCAGCTCCTTGGAGAACGCACCGTCATTACGCCGTATCCACTCCAGCACCATGGCTGCGTGCTCCTTTTCCTCGTCGCGGTTATGGGCAAGGATGGCCTTGAGTTCCGGATTCTTGCAGGCGTCCACGCGCTGCTGATACCAGTCGACAGCCTCCAGTTCCTCGATCAGGGAAACGATCGCGCGATGCATGTCGCGGGTCGCCTCGGAAAGATCGCTCGCGGCTTCGTGCAGTTCTTCGTGGCTCATGCGGTTCTCCTCGTTGACTATCGGCGACGCTCGACACAGCGTCGGAAAGCCGGCAGGTGTCGCTGCTGAGACGCGTCACGCAGGTTGCGAAACACTGCCAGTATGTCCGATCGGTCGGTGCTTGCCAGCAGCCGCTCATAGAGTGCGGCATTGGCGACCTCGGCCTCCGCCGCTGCTGCGCAGGCGGCGCGCAGGCTCGGGTAGCGCTCGACCTTGCCGGGCCATGGGTTCGGCGGTGGCGCCAGCTCATATTGCTCGAACAAACACCGCAGCGCTTCGATGTGCCGTGCCTCGGCATCGCGGATGTTGCTGAACGGGCGCACCAGTCCGAAGTCGTGGATCACCTGGTCATAGGTCGCCCACGCGTGATGCTCGTCTGCCAGCGCGTCGTGCAGCGCGGCTATCTCGGCTTCGTTCAGGGTCGTCATGATTCACTTTCCTGACTGGAGCGCCTCGATCGTGCGGTAAGGCCCGGGAATGTCATTGCATATATATTAGTCTACACTAATGTAAAAGACGGTCTGACCCCCATGCCGGATAGGGCACCACGTGACTGTTCTGCAGTCCGGCCCGCTTGGTTAGACTAAGCACGTGAACGGCTGCCTCCACAAGCTGCGCTCGCGCCGGATGCTGCTGGCGCTGCTGGTCCTGCCCGGAATTCTCATCCGCGCAGCCGTGCCGCCCGGATTCATGCCAGCCATGAGTCATGGCCTCACACTGACGATGGCGATGTGCTCGGGGCACGCGGCCCCATCCCTCATCGTGCAACAGCATGGCGGAGCGGCGCCGACTGAGCCACGGCAGCCGACTTCGCCGCAGCACGAGGCGCCGTGTGTCTTTGCCGCGACGGCGGGCGGTGCACCCCCACCGCTGGTCGCCACTGTCGCCGCGGCACCGACGCTGCAGGACGATCACGTCCTGCCGTTGTTCGCCGCCCTGCACGTCAGGCCGACTGCCAGAGCACACGCTCCCAGGGCCCCTCCCCCGCTCGTCTGACTCTCACCGACCGCTGGCCCCGCCCGCCCCGCGCCGCTTTCCGCGCGGCAAACGGGTCGTGCGTCGGCCAGTCCGGAAATCAGTCAACAATTCCATTCCCGGGAGTTCCCGAGATGAGCGCTATTGCAACAGGGGTGCGCGATGGCACTTCGATCGATGATGCCAACGGGAGCCGCGATGCTGGCCCCTTTGCTGGTCTCTGCCACAGCCCTCGCCGCGTCGGCCAACAGCGTGCAGCCCGCCGACCCACTGGATGAGGTGGTCGTGACCGCGCCGCGCATGACGGCGCCGTTGCTGGTGGTGACCGACCCGAAGCAACCCCACCAGCCGCTGCCGGCGCACGATGGCGCCGATTACCTCAAGGCGATCCCCGGCTTCTCGGTCATCCGCAAGGGCGGCACCGACGGCGACCCGGTGTTTCGCGGCATGGCAGCCTCGCGCGTCAACGTGCTCATCGACGGGCAACAGGTGCTCGGCGGCTGCGGCATGCGCATGGATCCGCCGACGGCCTACGTGTTCCCGGAAGCGTATGACCGCATCGTGGTCGTCAAAGGCCCGCAGACCGTGTTGCAGGGCCCCGGCAACTCCGCCGCGACCGTCTCGTTCGAGCGAAACGTCGAGCGCTTCAGCGAGCCTGGCGCAAACGGGTCCGGCAGCGTGCTCGGCGGCAGCTTCGGACGCACGGACCTGGTCGGCGATCTGCGGATCGGCACGCCCGGCGTTTACGGCCAGCTGACCGGCACGCGCGCCGAATCCGACGATTACACGGACGGCAGCGGCGCGAACGTGCATTCGCGCTACCTGCGCTGGAGCGGCAACGCGGCGCTCGGGTGGACCCCGGACGAGCAGACGCGGCTGGAACTCAGCGGGGCGCTCAGCGACGGCGAGGCGGCCTACGCCGATCGTGCGATGGACGGCGTGAAGTTCGCGCGCGACAACGTCGGCCTGCGCTTCGAGCGGCAGTTGACCGGCGCGTACGTGAAGGGACTCGAGGCCCAGGCGTACTACAACTACGTCGATCACGTCATGGACAACTACAGCCTGCGCGAATTCACGCCTGCCACGATGATGCCGTTCCGGTCCGTCTCGAATCCGGATCGGCGGACGACGGGCGGCAAGGTGACTGCGGACCTGGCGATCGGCGCGCGCGTCAAGGCGACGGTCGGCATCGACCTGCAGGAAAACCGGCACGCGCTGCGCTCGACGATGAACGAGACGACGATGCCGTACGAGGCAATGACCCGCGCGGAAGATGGACGCTTCCGCAACGCCGGCGTGTTCGGTGAGTTCACGATCGCGGCAGGCGAATCCGGGCGCGTCATCGGCGGGCTGCGTATCGACGACTGGTACGCGAAGGACTCGCGGGAGACGCTGAACGTCGGCATGGGCACGGCCGCGAATCCCACGGCGGGCGCGGAGCGCAACGAGACCCTGGTGGGTGGCTTCGGCCGCTACGAGCGCGACCTTGCCGATGGTCTGTATACCGTTTACGCGGGCCTTGGCCACGTGGAGCGATTCCCGGACTACTGGGAACTGATCTCGGCCGGCAAGGAGAGCGCGTCCAGCCTGAGCGCGTTTCACACTCGGCCGGAGAAGACCACGCAGCTGGATGCCGGCCTGTGTACGCCACGCCGCGCTCGTCGTTTTCGCTGTCCGCGTTCTACGGCGAGGTCAAGGACTACATCCTGATCCAGTCGAATTATCCGAAGGGAATGCGGCGCGCGACGATCACGCGCAACGTCGATGCGAGCACCTGGGGTGGCGAGGCGGATGCACTGTTCGCAGTGTTGCCGTCGCTCAGGCTCACGGGCACCCTGGCCTACACGCGAGGCCGCAACGAGACGGACGCTGCGCCGCTGGCGCAGATGCCGCCGCTCGAGGCACGGCTGGGCCTCGACCTCGTGCGTGGCGCATGGTCTGCGGGCGCGCTGCTGCGCGCGGTAGCGGAACAGGACCGTTACGTCGTCAACCAGGGCAACGTCGTCGGCCAGGATCTCGGGCCGACGCCGGGTTTCACGGTGCTGTCGCTGAATGGCGGCTGGCACCCACGCGAGGGCGTGCTGTTGACGGCAGGCATCGACAACCTGTTCGACCGGACGTACGCAGAGCACCTGAGCCGGGGCGGCGCCATGGTGTCGGGCTATGCGCAGACGACCAGGGTCAACGAGCCTGGGCGGACCCTGTGGTTAAAGCTCAACCTGACATACTGATGCCGATACGCGCGACTTGCGGCCCGTGAGCGCAGCGCGGGATGGCGCGAAGGAGTGGTTCCGTGCAATCGATACTGAGCGACTTCACCGCTGCGATCGCCAGTCGAATGTCTCTCGTCGGGGCACGAATTCTCGATGTGGGTTGCGGCGACGGTGCGTTCGTGCGCGAGCTCGCTCGCGCAGGCGCGCGGGTCACGGGAGTCGAATGCTCGGAGGCCCAGCTTGCGCTGTGCCGGCAGGCGCCCCCGGTCGGCGGCGAACAATACCTGTATGGCGTCGGGCAGTCCCTGCCGTTCGACACCGGTGTTTTCGACGCGACGCTATTTCGGGCCTCGCTGCACCACGTCCCGGCCCGGGAAATGGAGCAGGCGCTGCGCGAAGCGCGCAGGGTGACACGGCCGACGGGGGAGCTGTACGTGTTCGAGCCGCTGACTTCCGGGACGCATTTCGAACTCACGCGCCTCGTCGACGACGAGACGACGGTGCGAGCGCAGGCGCAGGCCGCGATCGCACGAGCCGTCGCCGCGGGGTGGCTGTCGTCGCCGTCACGCACAGACCTTGGTTGCCGATGTCGTTTACGAGAGCGTGGACGCGCTGCGACGGCGGATCGTTGCCATCGACGCATCGAGGACCGCAATCTTCGCGGCTGTCGAACCAGAGGTGCGCCGGGCGTTCGAGTCGTCAGGCGACGCGTGCGAGGGTGGCCGGCGGTTCACACAGCCATTCCGGCTCGACGTATCTGTGTTAGCGAGGCCAGCGATGACCAGATTCGACCCGATCCAGTCCTTCGCCGACCTCCGTCACGGGTTCGGCTTGGTCGGTCACGCCGCCACAGGATCAGCCGGCCGTTGAGAAATTGACCAGTACGCGAGCGGAGAGTCGACCATGCGATACGTCGTCCAGAGCACCAAGAGCGTCGAGCAGGCCACGACGGATCTCGAGGAGGCCGTGCGCCGGGGCGGATTTGGCGTTTTGCATCAGTACGACCTGAAGCAGACCCTGGCAGGCAAGGGCGTCGAACTGGCGCACGAGTGCAGAATTCTCGACGTCTGCAACCCGCAGCAGGCGGCACGTGTGCTGGCCGCCGACATGGGCATGAACGTCGCCCTGCCGTGTCGCATTTCGGTCTACGAGGACGGCGGCCGGACCCGCATCGCGATGGTGAAACCGACGGCCATGCTTGCGGGCCTTTCGGACTCCCCTGAACTGCGACGAGTGGCCGAGGACGTCGAGATGGCAATCACCCGGATGATTGACGCGGCGAAGTAATCTGCACCCCGCGCAGGAACACCTCGGCCGCACCGATGCGACCAGGTGCGTTGGCGCTTGCGGAAATTCCAGCCTTGGGATCAAATCGATTGTGGCCGAAGCGCAGTGCGCACGGAGGCAACATGGACAGGCGGAAATTCATTCTCGGATCCACGGGCGCGGTCACAGGCGGCTTGTTGTTGCCGGGAATCTTCGGCACGGCGTCAGCTGAAGGCCTGCCGGCCGGCACCGTAAGCTCCGGCATCCTGGACGCACTGACAGGCAAGCAGCCTCTCATCAAGCGCAGCTTCCGGCCACCGAATTACGAAACGCCCGTCAGCTTCTACAAGCATGCGTACACGCCGAACGACGCCTTCTACGTGCGCTGGCATACCGCGGTTCCTGAAATCACGCGGGCGGAATGGCGATTGCGGATCTCCGGTCCGGGCGTAAAGCCGGAACGCGAGTTCAACTACGACACGCTGCGGCGCAAGTTCAAGATGACGGAAGTCGCCGCAGTCAACCAGTGCTCAGGCAACCGTCGCGGCTTGTCCTCGCCGCACGTGCCTGGCGTCCAGTGGGGCTATGGCGCCATGGGGAACGCGGTGTGGCGCGGCGTGCGATTGAAGGACGTGCTGGAGGATGCCGGACTCAATGCCAGCGCCCTGGAAGTGGTCGGTAACGGTGCGGATGCGCCGCCGTTGACGGGTCCCGACTTCGTGAAGAGCCTGCCGATGTGGAAGGCGCTCGACCCTGACACCCTGATTGCCTTCGAGATGAATGGCGAGCCCCTGCCGAGGTGGAACGGCGCGCCGGCACGACTGGTCGCCCCGGGCTGGACAGCGACTTACTGGGTCAAGGCGGTCGCGGACCTGACCGTGACCGACAAGCCGTTCGATGGCTTCTGGATGAAGACCGCGTACCGGGTGCCGAAGGGCATGTTCGGCGCCAGCGGCTTTGAGTCCCAGGACACGGAACAGAATTCGCCCATCACTTCGATCAAGGTCAACTCGCTGGTGGTCGACCCTGCGCCGGGTGCCGTGCTGGAGCGCGGCAGGCGCGTGGACGTGCTCGGCATCGCCTGGGACGGTGGTTCGGGCATTCGCAGCGTCGAGGTCTCGCTCGACGGCGGTGCGAACTGGCGAGACGCAAGGCTCGACCGTGATCTCGGCAAGTACTCCTGGCGACAATGGCGATTCGCGATCAAGCCGGAGCAGGCCGGAACGATGACGCTGATGGCGCGCGCCCGGGCCCGCGACGGGTCCACGCAGGTGGACGCACTCGTCTTCAACCCAGCCGGCTATCACAACAACGTGGTGCAGAAGGTGGACTACCATGTCGCGTAAAGGCGCCGTGCGCACCGCGGCCCTGTCGGTGCTCCTGGTGGCACCCATCCTGGCGGCCGCTGCCGATGAAACCGGCATCCGCCTGGCCGAAGGCACGGGCCTGGCGCAGGTGCAGGCAACCTGCTCGATGTGCCACAGCCTGGACTACATCCAGATGAACTCGCCGTTCCTCGACAAGGCGGGCTGGGAAAAGACCGTCAACAAGATGGTCAAAGTCATGGGCGCGCCGCTGGCGGCGGACGACGTTGCCACCGTCGTCACCTATCTCGACAGTCACTACGGCAAAGAGTCGGCACCCGCGTCGCCCTGACAGCCGCGTAACCGCAGCGACCCGCCTGGTGCCGCCAGCGGGGACTGCGCGTCAGCACCCCTGGACGAGCCGATCAGTACAGCGTCTTGACGAGCGCGAGGCTGATCGCACCGACGATCAGGGCGGAAAGCAGGCCGAGTCCGAGCGGCTTCAAGCCGATGGATTTCAGGCCCTTGACGCTGGTGCCCAGGCCGACGCCGGCCATCGCGATGGCGAGGCAATAGCTCACCGTGGTGGACGCCAGCGACAGGAAGCTCTTCCACTGCGCGGCATCGAGCAGGCCGAACGGCCGGTCGCCACCCAGGTCCCCGATCGAGCGGATCGCGCTCATTACGGCGAAACCCACTACGAACAGCGGCACCAGCGTCCACCAGGCCGGCGGCGGCCGTACCCGTGGCTGCACGCCGGTGGTACAGGATCGACATGAGTGGGATGACGATCAACATCGACAGGTTACGCTCGAGCTTCGCCACCGTCGCGACGTCGAGCGCCTGTGGGGCGTGGTAATACTGCTGGTAGACCATGCCCGCGCCGGCCACCTGCGACGTATCGTGCACGGCCGTGCCGAGAAACAGGCCAGCACTGAAGGCATCACCGCTGAATAGCCAGTGCGCCGCGAACGGGTAGGCCAGCATCGCCACCAGGCCGAAGACCGTGATGCACGCGACGGCGTAACTGGTCTCTTCGTCCTTGGCGCCGATCGTGGGCGCGACGGCGACGATGGCGGTGTTGCCGCAGATGCTGGTTCCAACCGCGATCAGCGTGGCGAGCCGGTCGGACAGCTTGATGCGCTTGCCCAGGAAAGAGACGATGAGGATGGCGGCCGGGACCGTCACCAGCACCACCGGCAGGGTCTTGAGCCCGATGCTGCCCACTTCCGCGATGCTCAAGCGCAGCCCGAGCAGCACGATGCCGAGCCTGAGGACACGCTTCACCGCGAACGAGATGCCGGCGCTGAACGCCTCGGGCAGCTTCGCCAGGTTGCCGAGGGCCAGCCCCAGCAGGATCGCCACCATGATGCCGCTGATCGCGCCGTGCCCGAAGCCGAGGGCTGCGGCGAGATAGTCCGCCAGGATGTTGCCGAGGATCGCGAGTGCAGCGGCGAGCAGCAATCCAGGCAGGACTTTCATGGGTTCTGCTCGTCGTGCCGTTGCACCGCGCGTGACAGGCTGATCAACGCTTCCAGCTGTAGCTGACTTCGAGTTCGAACTGCGACATGCTCAGCTCGACGGTCTGGGTCGGGTCGAAGTTCTGCGGACCCTTGATTTTCACTTCCGGTGCGTACATGAACGAGAAGTTGAGTTCGTTGCCGCTCGCGCGTGCTGGCGCGTGAAGCCGACGGTGAAGTGGTCCTCCATCACGCCCGGGGCGAGGATGTTGAAGGTCATCTCGCTCTTCGGGATCGGCTGGTCGGTCGTGCTGTAGCCGGCACGGAATGTCCAGTCGTCGTTGTACTGCCATGACGCGCCCAGCTTGTAGACCGTCATGTTGTCCCAGCCGAAGCCTGCGCCGCGCTTGCCGCCGAGGCAGCCCTCGAGGTCGGTGCCCCCCAGGATCGGGCAGTTGAACAGGTTCGCGATGCCATTGCTAACCGACGCGGCGTCGCTGTAGTTGATGTCCTGCACGTCGAACATGAAGGCCCAGCGGTCGTTGGGCTTGAGCGCGACGCCGACCGTCCAGGTGGACGGCATGTCGAAACCGCCCTTCTCGGCGAACAGGTCGGCGTAGTCGCCGAACTTGCCCATCGACATCTTGGTCGTGTAGGCGGCAGCGAAGCTGAACATGTCGGTCGGGTTCCACTGCAAGCCGACGGATGCGCCGTATCCGTACGACATGTCGTGCCCGTTGTTGGTCAGGTTCTTCGGCATCTGGCCGCCGGTCGCCGGGTTGAACGTCGAGACGTAGGTCCGGGTGAACGGCGCGAAGTTGGCGAGGCCGCGCGCCTCGAAACGCTGCATCGCGAAGATTGCCGAGGCGCCGACCGAGAACTGGTCCGAGATCTTGCGGGCGTAGGTGAGGTTGAGGAAGCCCTGCATGAGGTCGACGCCGGCCGTGTTGGCGCCGAAGGTTCCCGGCAGCGTGACCGCGCCCTGCGAGCCCGGGCCGCCGAAATAGGGATCGTAGGTGACGGTGCCGCCTTCCCACTTCGTGTTCATGCCGCCGCGCGCGTAAAAGGCCAGCGCCAGGTTGTCCACGTCGGTGAGTTTCCAGTTCATGCCCACGTAGGGGATGGGGAAGAACTCGTTCTTGCTGCTCAGGTCGTTCGGGCCGATCGTAAGCAGGCACTGGCCCGGGCCGAAGCAGGCACCGGGCGCCTGGCTTGGGGTCGTCTTGTAGTCACGCATCGGGCTGAAGATGCTGAGGCCCGCCTCGATGGCCTCATCCACGAACGCGATGCCCGCGGGGTTCGTGGCGAGGCTCATTACTTCCTGCGGATTGGCGCTGCCCGCGCCTGCCTGGCCCTTGCTCTTGGTGCCGGTGCCGGTGGTGTAGTAGCCGTTGGTGGCGGACGCGCTGGCCGCGGCGAGTGCCAGCACAACGAACAGCCCGACGAGGTTGCGGACTTGCAGCTTGCTCATGGGGACCCCTGTGACCGTTCCTGCGGTCGCGAGTGAAATGAATTAGAGAACGCTGAATTTTCGGCGCGGTCGATGACCCGTCACAACTCGGGCTTTCCGACGCCGGGGCTCTGTATCCTGCGACTGTTGCCCTGCGGCAACGATTGCCGGTTTCACGCCTTGCGCTTCAGGACAAAGCGATAGACGTTGCCTTCGACGGATTGCTCGATGAGTTCGTGACCCGTGGTGCGGCTGAACGCCGCAAAATCCTTTACCGCGCCGGGATCCGTCGCCAGCACCTCGAGGGTGGCGCCGGGGGCCAGCGCGGTCAGCGCCTTCTTGGCCTTGAGGATGGGCAGCGGGCAATTGAGCCCCTTCGCGTCCAGTGTCTGGTCAGCCATGTGGGTTACTCAGATGAAGAGGTTGATTTCGGACTGCGTCGCAACTTCGATGTAAGTAGCCGCGCCGCCGAGTTCGATGCCGGGGATCATGTCGTCGAGCGTGTATTCGAAGAGATCCATGGTCATCTGGCACGCGATCATGCGCACGTCGGATTCCAGAGCCAGGTCCCGCAGTTCGGGGATCGAGGCGACCCCCTTCTTTTTCATCATGTTCTGCATCATCACGGTGGCCCCGGCGTCGACGCCCGGGATCATCGAGGCGAAGTTCGGCATGCCCATGTGCCCGCCCATCATCGGCATCTTCATCGCCGGGTTGCCGAGCGGCGTCATCTTCAGGTCGAGGTCCTTGAGCAGCAGGGACAGGCCGTAGAACGTGAAGAACAGCGTGACGTTGAGCCCCATTGCGGCGGCAGTCGTCGACAGGATGAACGGAGGGTAAGCCCAGTCGAGCGAGCCCTTGGTAACGATGATGGACATGCTCTTGGTGCCGGACGATTCGGACATGATCGATCCCCCGCTGTGTCTTGATTCGATCGTGCAGCGAAATTAGCAGAGAAATCTTTATTAGCAAATACGAATAACTTACGCTCGGACCGTGACCGACGCCGATTTCCATCGCGATGTCCTGACGCACCGCAGCATCGGAGCGATGCCGCGCGGCGCAGCGCCGTTGCTCGTCGGCAGCAGCCTGTACTGCAGGACCGCCGGCTTCGGTCGCAACCATCCACTCGCCATTGCGCGGGTCGCCACGGTGTTGCAGTTGTGCGAGACACTCGGCTGGCTCGACCGACGATCCTTCCGCGAGGCGCCAGCCGCCAGCGTCGAGCGCCTGCTCCGATTCCACGACCCGGACTACGTCCAAGCCTTGCGTGAGGCCGATTCGTCCGGGACCGTCCGGGCAGAGACCCGCGAGCGCTTCGGCTTCGGCACACTCGAGAATCCGCTGTTTCCGGGCGTCTTTGCGCGCGCGGCGACGGCCGTGGGGGGCTCGATCCTCGCCGCAGAACTCGCACTCGAGGGGTGCGTCGTGTTCCATCCCGCGGGCGGCACGCACCACGGGCGCCCGGGGCGGGCGAGCGGCTTCTGCTATTTCAACGACCCGGTGTTCGCGATCATGGCTTTCCTCGAGCGCGGACTGCAGCGCGTGCTTTATGTCGATCTCGATGCTCACCATGGCGATGGCGTGCAGGATGCGTTCGCGGACAACCCCGCGGTCCTGACGATCTCCGTGCACGAAGACGGTCGCTGGCCGCACACGGGCGCCGCCGACGACACCGGCGGAGGCAACGCGATCAACCTGCCGGTGCCCCCCGGATTCAACGACAGCGAACTGGAGTTCCTGCTGGACAATCTCGTGCTGCCCGCGGCGGAGTCCTTCATGCCCGCAGGCGGTCGTGATCACCTGCGGCACGGATGCGCTGGATGGCGACCCGCTGTCACGCCTTGCGCTCAGCAATGGCGCACTGTGGTGCGCCGTTGAACGCCTCGTCGAGCCGATCGGTGCCGCGGTGGTGCTGGGCGGCGGTGGTTACAACCCGTGGACCCTCGCGCGGTGCTGGACCGGGCTGTGGGGCCGCTTATCCGGACGCGACATCCCGGCGACACTGCCGTCCGCAGCAGGCCGGATCCTGGCGGACCTGCAATGCGACCTCGTCGACGACGAGGATGTCCGCCCGGAATGGTTGACGACGCTGTCGGATTCGCCGAACGTGGGAGCGGTGCGCAAGGACGTACGACGCCTCGTGGCGACACACGGGAGACGGAGGCTGCATGAACTGGCTTGACTCCATGGCACGGATCGAGGACCTCGAGGACGTCCGTCTCGACGCCGGGCTGGTCGCGGAATTCGAAGCCGCCGCAGCGGCGTCGACTGCGCGCCCGATCCGTTTCTCCACGCCGACGTTCAAGGATTACGCGAGCACTGAACTCGCGGGCTGCTCCAAGAACAGTTTTCCGTCCTTTTCAATCACGGCCGGTGCCTGCGGCCTCAACTGCGACCATTGCCGGGCGGAAATCCTCAAGCCGATGCTGCCCGCCACCTCGCCGGCCATGCTCGACCAGAAAGTGCGCCACCTGGTCGCCACCCAGGGATTGCAGGGCTTCCTGCTCTCCGGCGGCTCCAATCGGCGCAACGAAATTCCCTACGAGCGCTACTACCCGGTCGTGGAACAGTTGAAACGCGATTTTCCGGACATGAAGATCGCGATCCACACCGCGCTGACCGACGAGCGCGGCGCGCGCTCGATGGAGGCCGCAGGCGTCGACACGGCGATGATGGACGTGATCGGCGCCGAGGCGACGATCCGTGAGGTCTATCACCTCGACCGCCCCGTCGAGGACTTCGAGGCCACGCTGGCTGCGCTGTGCGCGACCTCGATGGAAATCAGCCCGCACATCGTCATCGGCCTGCATTACGGCCGCATCCTCGGCGAACCGAACGCGCTGGACATCGTCAGCCGCTATGCGCTCAACGCACTCGTGCTGGTGGTCGTCATGCCTTTCTACGCCAAGCCGGGGCTCTACGTCGTGCCTGACACGAGCGATGTCGGCAGGATCTTCCTCGAGGCACGCAGGCGCCTCGCCGACCGCCAGGTGCTGCTTGGTTGCGCACGGCCTCCAGGCCTGCACAAGCGGGCAACGGACACCTACGCGGTGATGGCGGGCCTCGACGGCATCGCCTTCCCGGCGGATGGGGCCGTCGCGGTTGCAAACGCGATCGGGCGGCCGTTCCACCAGGAACACGCTTGCTGCTCGATCAAACTGGGAGCCGCGCCGCGGCCCGCTCAGTCCCGCACCTGCGCCGCCTGACGGCGCACGGACTCAACGCAGGATACCGAACATGAGTTGCGTCAAGCAGAGCACCGATGCCATGGACTCGACGCCGGCCGGGGATCGATCCTTCAATGCGTTCGAAGACATGCAGCCGCGTGCGCCGGCGACCACACCCGCCGCGGCACGCAACGGCCGGCGCGTGAAGGAAGCGGCCGTCCCGCCGCAGGGCGTGTACCTGCCGAACAACAACGTGCTGACGCCGCAGATGCGCTCGCCCGAGTACGTGCAGATGTCGAACGCGGCGGCGATTACCCTCGGCCTCATGGCCGGCAGGATGCACCGCTGCGGATGCACGCGCTGCCTGAACCTGCTGCTCACTTACCCGGAAGGCTGCCGCGCGAACTGTGCCTACTGCGGTCTTGCGCGACACCGCGAGGCGGACCGCGACTACGCCGACCGCAACTTCATCCGGGTCGACTGGCCCGCGGTGCCGATGGCCGAGATCGTCGACAAGGTCGCGCGTGACGGCGACCGCAGTCCGTTCCATCGCATGTGCATCTCGATGATCACCCATCCGCGCTCCGACGCGGATACCGTCGCGGTGCTCAAGGCGTGGACGTCGCGAATCGACCCCGCGACCATCCCGGTCTCGATCCTGTCGAACCCCACGACGATGGAACGCGACGACGTGCGCAAGCTGCGCGAACTCGGCGCCGACATCTTCACCGTGGCGCTGGATGCAGCGACCCCGGAAATCTTCGATCGCACCCGCGGCAAGGGCGTGCAGTCGCCGCACAAGTGGCAGAAGTACTGGGAAATCATGCTGCACGCGCGCGACATTTTCGGCCCGCAGAAATTCGGCGCGCACATCATCGTCGGCATGGGCGAAACCGAACGCGAGGTGCTGGCGCTGGTGCAGCAGCTGGTCGATCTCGGCGGCCACAGCCATCTGTTTTGCTTCTTCCCGGAGCAGGGATCGCTGATGGACCACCTGCCGGCGACGCCGCGCGACCAGTGGCGGCGGGTGCAGCTGGCGCGCTACCTGATCGACTATGCGGGAGTCCGCGTGGACCAGATGTCGTTCGACGCGGAAGGACGCGTCACGGGTTACGGCCTGGCACCGGCCGAGATCGACACGGTGATCGCCGAGGGCGTCGCGTTCCGGACCTCGGGCTGCCCGGGCAAGTTCCGTGACGACGTTTCCGCGTGCGACCGGCCCTACGGCGACTCGCCGCCCAGCAACATCGCCAGCTATCCGTTCCCGCCGAACAAGCAGGACCTGCGCAAGATCCGCCGCCAGCTCAAGATTCCCGTCGTGCAGGGCTGATCCGCCATGGCCGGGCGATTCCGCGTCGTCGATACCGGGGTCATGGAGGGCCGGTTCAACATCGCGATCGACCAGGCGATGATCGAAGAGCACCAGGCCGGACGCATCCCCGACACGTTTCGCTTCATGCGCTTTCCGCCGACGGCGCTGATCGGGCGACACCAGGCCTTGCGCCAGGAAGTCGACGTCGAGTATTGCCGGACCCACGGCATCGGCATCGTGCGGCGCATCACCGGCGGCGGCGCAATCTATCTCGATGAGGGCCAGCTGGGCTGGGGCCTGGTATTTCACCGCACGGCATTGGGCCAGGTCTCGCTGGCCGAGGTCGCGAGCGCCATCTGCCAGGCCGTGGCCGCGGGTTTGCGCCGGCTGGGGGTCAATGCCCGCTACCGGCCGCGCAACGACATCGAGGTGGACGGCCGCAAGATCAGTGGCACGGGCGGGTTTTTCGACGGCGACACGCTGATCTACCAGGGCACCGTGCTGGTGGACATGGACCCCGCCGCCATGGTCGCCGCGCTGCGCGTGCCGCGCGCCAAGCTGGAGAAGCGGCAACTCGACTCGGCGGCGCAACGCGTCGTTACCCTGCGTGAACTGCTGGGTCCGGCAACGCCCGGCCTGCCGGCCATCCAGAACGCGTTGCTCGAGGCCTTCAGCGAGCGTTTCGAACTCGACTGGAACTCGGAGCCCTTGAGCCCGGCCGAGCAGGCACTCGCGGCAAAGCATCATCGTGAAGAGATCGGCACGGATGAATTCGTCGCCGAGGTCGACGACCCGGCCCACGATGCCGACTTTGCGGCAGGCACGCACACGGGTGCGGGCGGCACGGTGACCACCTACCTGCGGCTCGAGGGCGCCGCGCGCAAGCGCATCGGCCAGGCACTCATCACGGGAGACTTCTTCGTGGCGCCACCGCGGGTCGTGTACGACCTCGAGGCAGCGTTACGCGGCGCCTACGTCACGGACGCCGACGGGATCATCGAGCAGTTCTTCCTGGAACGACCGATCAACGCACTCAGTGTGACGGCCGCCGATTTCCAGGCATCGCTCGACGGCGCACTGGCGGCCGCCCGTGCCCAGCGCCCGTCGTGAAGACACTCGCGGTCGTCCAGCACACCTCGGCCGAGTACCTCGGCCTGATCGAGGATCACCTCGAAGGCCGGCGGATCCGCTTCCGCTATTCACGGCCGTTCGCCACGGGCGGACGGGTACCCGGCCCTGACGGCGTTGCACGACGGATTGGTCCTGCTGGGCGGCGGACCATGGGGCAGCGCCGGCACGCGCGACGTTCCTACGCTCGCGCAGGAGATCGCGCTGACGCGGACCGCGCTCGACAAGGGCTTGCCGGTCCTCGCGCTCGGGCTCGGAGCGCAGATCCTGGCCATCGCGTCAGGTGGCGGATCGTCGCCCTCACCGCTCGAGTTCTCGGTGAGCGAAGCGGAGCGCACCGACGCCGACGCGCTGCAGGGATACCTGCCGCAAAGGTTTCCCCTGGTCGTGTACGGCCGCGACCGGCCGCAACCCCCGGCAACAGCCCGGATACTCGCCCGGGATCTCGACGGTCGCCCCGCCTTGTTCCAGGTCGGGACAAACGCGCTGGGCTTCACGGGGCACCCGGGAACAAAGGCCGCCATCGTCGAGGACCTGATCATGGAGTTCGACGAGGGGCCGGCGGATCCAGCTGCCCAGCTCGCGCGTTTGCGTTCTTTGCAACGCAGCATCGAGGACGCGCTGGTGCCGATCATGACCGGGGTCGTCAAGGTGCTCGCGCTCATGGGCTGAATCTTCGCCACGACGCGTATTGCGAGCGGAGCGTAATTAAATTAGGGTGCACTAATACTTTCGGACGCCCGTGCGTGCTGCGCTGCGTCATTGTGAACCGGAGAAGTCCAGATGGCAGACAAGAAGCTGATCATCGTCATGGCCAACAGCGATCCGCGCAACGGCGAGGAGATCGGCGCACCGATCTTCCAGGCGACTGTCGCGGCCGCCATGGATTTCGAGGTCGAGGTGATCTGCACCGCCACCGCCGGGAGATTGATGAAGAAAGGCGTGGCGGAGCGCCTGTGGGTCAAGGAAGGCTCTCCCAAGAGCGTCTACGACTTCATCAAGGACGCGCACGAGGCGGGCGTGAAATTCTACTGCTGTTCGCCCAACCTCGACCTGTTCGACATGACCAAGGACGACCTGATCCCGGAATGCGACGGCATCATCGGCGGCGCCTACCTGATCGAGCGGGTGATGGAAGACGATTCGGAAGTCTTGACGTACTGAGGTCGCGGCCGCAGCGGCTCGGGAGGGGACATGGAACACGCGGGCACGCGCGTACAGGAGTTCATCGGCGACCCGGTCTCGGACACGCCGCCGGTCGACCGCAAGCAGCTCGAGGCGATCTTCTCCGACATCCAGTCGGACATGCGTTTCGACCACGAGCTGAACGGCTGCCTCAACTGCGGCATCTGCACGGCCACCTGCCCTTCCGCGCATTACTACGATTACAGCCCGCGCGAGATCGTCCAGCTGCTGTGGACGGAGAACCTCGAGGGCATCTACGACGCCATGCAGGAGAAGATCTGGGCCTGCGCCCAGTGCTACACCTGCGCTGCACGCTGCCCCTTCGGCAACTCGCCGGGCGGCCTCGTCATGGTCATGCGCGAGGTGGCGATCAAGCACGGCATGGAATCGGCCAAGAACGTGCTGCGGCCGTTCAGCCGGGTGATGCTCAAGCTGATCTCGACGGGCAACCAGCTCGCGCCGGACATGATCAACAAGGAAGGCTTCCCCGACTGGGGACCGAACATCTCCAAGGTGGACGCGCCGCTCGCGATCCTGCGCAAGGCGATCCCCATGCCCACGCTGCACACGACCAAGACGGCCTGGGAAGTGAATCTCAAGACGTCCGTCGAGCTCTACACCATCTGGGAAGAGACGGGCGTGCTCGGCAGCCTGAAGACGATCGACATGAACCTGCATGACGTCATCGCCGACATCATGGAGGAGAAACGCGACGAGCTCGAGGAATGGCTCGAGGAACAGGCAGAGGAATAGCAGGCCACGCACCTGCAGCAATGACCCTGACGCAGACACGCTCGGGAGGAGACGGACATGACGACGGACAGCAAGATTCCTGGTGAGCGCTTCACGGGCCACGGCCCCGAATGGCGCGAGGTGAAGCTCTCGCGCAGGGACGCGAACATGGCCACGGCCTGGGTCGAGCAGGTCATCGACAAGCGCTCGATGCTGACGCAGAAGGACCGCGTGGACGACGTGCGCGACCTCATGTGGCAGCTCGAGAAGGAAGGCGAGATCGTCGTCCACCGCGTGAGCGACGAGCACCAGCCCGTGATGGTCAAGACGCTGTACGGCTGGGACAAGAAGATCCCGACCACCCGGCTCTGGCACCACAAGTCCTGCGGCCAGTGCGGCAACATTCCCGGCTACCCGGCCTCGCTGCTCTGGCTCATGAACAAGATGGACATCGAATACCTCGACGAGACGGACCAGACGTCGTGCACGGCGTGGAACTACCACGGCTCGGGCATCGGCAACATCGAGAGCCTGGCAGCCGTCTTCCTCCGCAACTTTCACCAGGCCTACGTCGCCGCGAAGGCGCAGGGCCTGCCGGCAAGCTACTACTACCCGCTGGTTCACTGCGGCACGTCCTTCGGCAACTACAAGGAAGTCCGCGGCTACCTGCTGCGCTCGGCCAAGTTGCGCGAGAGCGTGACCAGGATCCTCGGCAAGCTCGGCCGGCTGGTCGACGGCAAGCTGCTGATCCCCGAGGAGGTCGTGCACTACTCCGAGTGGCTGCACGTGATGCGCGGCCAGGTCGCGAATCACCAGGAGATCGACTGCAGCCATGTCCGGGCCACGATCCATCCCGCGTGCCACGTCTACAAGATGGTGCCGGAGGACGTGGTCTATGACGACGACGTGCTCGACGGCAACCGGGTTGCCGTGTCCACCGGCATCATGCAGTCGCTCGGCACCCAGGTCATCGACTACAGCACCTGGTACGACTGCTGCGGCTTCGGCTTCCGGCACATCATCTCGGAGCGCGAGTTCACGCGCTCCTTCGCCATCGACCGCAAGCTGCGCGTGGCGCAGGACGAGGCGCACGCCGACGTCATGATCGGTCACGATACGGGTTGCATCACGACGCTCGACAAGAACCAGTGGATCGGCCAGGCCACCGGCAAGCCGGTCGACGTGCCGGTACTGGCCGACTGCCAGTTCGCGGCCATGGTCTGCGGCGCGCATCCGTACAAGATCGTGCAGTCGCACTGGCACGCCTCGTCCACCGAGACCCTGATGGAAAAGCTCGGCATCGACTGGCGCGCCAAGAAGGCCGAGTTCGAGGCCTACCTCAAGGAAGTGGCGGCCGGCCGGTTTGAATCCCTCTATGACCCGCGGCGGATGGTCACCTCGGGCCCAGGCTACAAGCGGATCGAAGCAGCAAAATGAACAAGCCAATCCTGATCGTCGGGGGCGGGCCGGCGGGCCTCGCGGCCGCGCATGCGCTCGCGCGTGTCGGGCAGACCAGCGTGCTGGTCGAAAAGGAGGATCGTCTCGGCGGCGCGCCGATCCTCTCCGGCTACGCCAAGCTGGTTCCTTCGGGCGAGTGGGCCCGTGACGCGATCGGCGGCATGGTCGATCGCGTACGCGGCGACCCGCTGGTCGACGTGCAGACGAGCGCACGAGTGGAATCCTTCGCCGGCCAGCCCGGCGCCTTCAGCGCCCGGCTCAGCAACGGCGCCAGCGTCGATGCGGCTGCCGCGATCCTGTGCACCGGCTTCACGCATTTCGACTCGGTCAACAAGCCCGAGTGGGGCTTCGGCACGTTCCCCGACGTGGTCACGACCACGCAGGTCGAGCAGATGATCTCCTCCGGCAAGGGCGTGCGCTGCCCGTCGGATGGCCGCAAGCCGCAGCGCGTGGCGATCCTGCTGTGCGTGGGCTCGCGTGACCGCCAGATCGGCCGCGAGTGGTGCTCGAAGATCTGCTGCACCGTGTCGGCCAACATGGCGATGGAGATCCGCGAGGAACTCCCCGACTGCCACGTCTACATCTATTACATGGACATCCGCACCTTCGGCCTGTACGAGACCAAGTACTACTGGCGCAGCCAGGAGGAATTCAAGGTCAAGTACATCAAGGCGCGCATCGCGGAGGTCACGTCCGACGGCGAGAAGCTCGTGGTCAAGGGCGAGGACACGCTCGTCAAGCGCCCGATCACGATCCCGTTCGACATGGTGGTCCACGCCATCGGCATGGACCCGAACGTGGACAACAAGACGATCGCCTCGACCTTCGGCATCGATCTCGAGGGCCACGGCTACGTCGCCCGCGGCAACTCCTACGGCAACACGGCGGAGACGTCGCGTGCCGGCGTGTTCGTCGCCGGGGCGGCATGCGGACCGGAGACGATCGACGACTCCATATCGCAGGGTCACGCGGCCGCGCTGGCAACGCTCGGCTTGCTGCAGCCGGCGCGCGCGCGCGCCTGAGGACGGCCGGCGAGATGTTTGGCCGCTCATCCCGCGCGAGCGTTCCGGTCGTCCCGGAGGGGCCACAGCTCGATCTGAGCGGCCCGCGCCTGCGACAGGCGTTCGAGACACTCGTTCAAGGCGCCGAGGCGCACGGCGGCATCGAGCGCTACGTGGACGCAGTTGAAGCTCAAGCAGACCCTCTTCCGCGAAACGCTCGTGTCCCGGGACGGGCAGCGAGCGCGGCAGATCGAAGCGGCGGCATTCATGCCGCTATGTGCCTTCCTGCCGACAGTGCGGCGGCGGATCGTGCCCTGGCTCGCGGAACCACTGTTCAGCGAATTGCGCGCCGCGGTGGCGATGCTGCTCGAACCGGCTGACGACACTTCCGCGACCGACGCGCGCATCCGCGCCTTCTGCGCCAGCTTCCCGCAGGACGACTCCCACCGCTGGACACGCGACCTGGCGGCCGAGTTGCTGCACAACTGCGATCCGGAGCGCTATCCGCTCATGACCCGCTGGGTCTGGGATGCCGGCACCAACACCGGCGTGCTGCGTGAGATCTGGCACGCCCCGGATGTCGACCACCATACGATTGCCGCACGCGACGATCACGCGACGTTCCTGGTGCTGCGCGCGGAGCTGAGCCAGTTCCTGAGCGGCAACGGCGTGTTCCGCGACGTGCTGCAGTTCGTCGACATGCTCTGTGCGCAGGTCTATGCGGGATACATCTGCGAGCAGGGCGGCAGCTACCTGCGTACCGATTTCACCGCGCCGGAAGACCCGATGCAGCACTCGCGGCGCCTGCTCGGGCTCGACGGCATCCGTCCCGGCAGCGGCCGGCTGCGCATCAAGACCATCGACGGCGAGGCGTTGAGCGTCGCCGACCCATCCAGCCCGCCGGTCTCCGGCTGAGAAGGCAAGCCCATGCCCATCCATGAGCAGTCACTGATACGACCGGAAGACCTCAAGACCCACGAGCAGCTCGTGATCGACGGGGTGGACGTATCCGGCCACTGGAGCACGTTCATCCAGTCCCGCGTGGTTTCGGACTATAACGAGGCGATGCAGGACGAGGTCGCGGCACTGCCCGGCGGCGAGCACATACACCGCTGCTGGCAGTGCGGTTCCTGCACCAACTCCTGCACCGTCAACGCGATCAACCCCGAGTTCAACCCGCGTCACTGGATCTACCTGGTCCGCATCGGGATGGAGTCGGAGATCCTGCGCGACAAGGACATCATCTGGCAGTGCGTCTCCTGCAACAAATGCACCTACGCCTGCCCGCGTGACGTGGTGCCGGAAGGAGTGATGAAAGCCCTCTCCCACTGGCTCGAGCTGAAGGGGCACGTCAAGCCTTCGCCGTCGATGGTGTTCGACGAGGTGTTCTCGGAGCAGGTGTTCCAGCGTGGCAAGATCGAGGAAGGCCGGGTCATGCAGCGCTTCTTCAAGCGCACCGGCCAGAGCCTGAACCAGCCATGGCTCATCGAGATGATGAAACGGATGCTGCGGCACCTGCCGCTCGGCATGCTGACGAAGCTCGGGCTCGCGACGCTGGTCGCCCCCAGCACCAGCGGCTGGTCCGGTGCCCGTGCCGCGATCGAGGAGTACGTCCACGAGCAGGAGCATAAGCGGCGGCGCGCACTCGGCCTGGACACGTTGATCGAGGCGGCGAAACGCGATGCCGGACCGGCCACGGCAGGCGAAGGGGCAAGGTCATGAGCACCGCGAAGGGCAAGTACCAGAAGGTCGCCTATTACCCGGGCTGCGCGCTCGAGGGAACGGCACATTCCTACAACCGGTCGACCCAGCAGGTCGGCAAGGCGCTCGGCCTCGACCTGGTCGAGGTGAAGAACTGGAACTGCTGCGGCGCGATGGAAGTCAAGAACATCGACCCGAAGCTGCAGACCTACCTGTCATCGCGGGTGATGGCGATCGCGGCCTCCGAAATGAAAATGGACGTGGTGATGGCGCCGTGCAACGGCTGCTACCACAACCTGAAGAAGGCCGAGTACGACCTGGCGCACGACCCGACCAGCGTGCAAGTGGTCGATCGCCTGTCGAAGAAGGCGGGGCACGCGACTTACGAAGCCGGCCAGGTCGAAACCATCCATGCGCTCGACTGGATCATGCACGGCATCGGCGAGGACGGGCTGAAGCAACGGCTCAAGGGCTCGCTGCAGGGGCTGAAGGTCGCCAACTACTATGGCTGCATGTACACGCGGCCGCGGCACATCTTTCCGGAGAAGGACAAGGGGCCGGGCACCGAGTCGACGTCGAAGCCGCATTTCATGGACGACCTGCTCGGCGCAGCCGGAGCCGTCAACGTCGAGTTCCCGCTGAAGACGGCCTGTTGCGGCGGGGCCCACACGCTCTCGGACAGCGACACGTCGACCAAGCTCGTGCTGAACATCCTGCGCACGGCGGAAGCCGCCGGCGCCGAAGTGATCGCCACCGAGTGCCCGACGTGCCACTCCGGCCTGGAGATGCACCAGGTGCGGGCCGAGAAGAAGTTCAACCAGCCGACGAAGGTCAAGATCCTCTACTTCACCCAGCTGCTGGGACTTGCGCTCGGGCTGTCCCCGCGACAGGTGGGCGTGCACGAAAACATCTCGGATTCGCTCGGGTTCCTGCGCGAGAAGGGCATCGCGTGAGGTCGCTCGCTGAGATCGAGCAACGCCTCGACGAACTCGAGGCAGGTGCGGGCGTCTCCTGCACGGTCGCCGCAGCGGAGCTGGTCGAACTCGGCGAGGACGGTGCTGGAGCACTGGGTCAACGCAAAGGGCCTGGCGCCCACGCAGGACACCCGCGAGGGATTTCGCCTGCTCGCCCTGCACCGCCAGGGCTGCACGGACGACCCGAGCTTCAATGCCTGCCGGGAAACCTGCCGTGAGCTGGCCTACCACCACAACCTGCTGACGTCGGATGCCGCAGCATCCCGCGACGCCACAGCGGCGGCTGATGATGGCGATGGTCGCCAGGCACCTGTTCCTGTTCGTGACCGGCAAGATGCAGGTCGCGGCACTCGGTGACTTCTGCTGCGCCTCGCGGCCCATCCGGCAGCAGGCCGAGTCCCGGGAGACCGGCTGAGGGGAGCGCCGGGATGCGAGCCCTCGTACTCGGGGTCGGCAACCCGCTGATGTCCGACGACGGCGTGGGCCTGCACGTGCTCGAGGCACTGTCACGACGCCAACCGGCGCTCGACGAGGTCGACTACCTCGATGCGGGCACCCTGAACCTGCTGCTGCTGCCGCGTTTCGAGCATTGCGAAGCATTGCTGGTGCTCGACGCGGCACAGCTCGGCGGCACACCGGGCGAGCTGTGCGTGCTGCAGGGCGCGGACATGGATGCTTTCTTTCGTAACGCCCGCGGCTCGGTCCACGAGGTCGGTATCCGTGACCTGCTCGATGCGGCCCGGCTCATGGGCACACTCCCCGCGCGGCGGGCGTTCGTCGGCGTGCAACCGCAGCGGGTGGCGATCGGCTCGTCGCTCAGCCCGTCGCTGCAGGCGTCGATCGCGCCGGCCGCCGCGCAGGCGCGGGCGATCCTCGAGGCGTGGCAGTCGGACGCCAGCGAGCGACTAGCCCTGCCGCAGCCGTCGCGTGGTTTCGGCAGCTACGTACAGCCGCACGCGGACACATCAGGGCAAGCTAATACGCCCCTGACGGACCACGCCTGTCCTCCCCGCACGACGGCGAGTCGGGGAGCGCCGGCAGGAGCATTGAGGGCAAGCGTCATGTCGTCACCGTTGCTCGGCGAATTCCTGCGATCGCGCGGAGTCACCCGTCGCGACTTCCTGCAGTTCTGCACCACCACGGCTGCGCTGATGGGACTCTCGTCGGCGATGGTGCCGCGTGTCGCGGCCGCGCTCGCGCAGGCACGGCGACCCTCGGTGATCTGGCTGCCGTTCCAGGAGTGCACCGGCTGCACCGAGTCCATCACGCGGGCACACGGCTCGACCCTCGAGAGCCTGATCTTCCAGGGCATCTCGCTCGACTACCAGCACACGCTGCAGGCCGCCGCCGGTGACGCGGCGGAACGTGCGCGCGAGACGGCGATGAAGGAGAACTGGGGTCGCTACCTGCTGATCGTCGACGGATCGATTCCGACCGGCAACAAAGGCTTCAGCACCGTCGCCGGCCGCGACAACCTCTCGCTGCTGCAGGAAGTCGCGCGCGGCGCGGCCGCGATCATCGCCCTCGGCAGCTGCGCAGCGTTCGGGGGCATCCCCGGTGCCAGTCCTAATCCCACTGGAGCGGTTGCCGTGTCCGCGGTCGTCAAGGACAAGCCGATCATCAACGTTTCGGGCTGCCCACCGATCCCGGTGGTCATCACCGGCGTCCTGACGCAGTACCTGACCTTCGGCAAGCTGCCCGAGCTCGACGCCCTCGGACGGCCAAGGTCTTTCTACGGCCAGACGATCCACGATCGTTGCTACCGGCGCCCGTTCTACGAACGGGGCCAGTTCGCCGACAGCTTCGACGACGAAGGCGCGCGGCAGGGCTGGTGCCTCTACAAGCTGGGCTGCAAGGGACCGACGACGCACAATGCCTGCGCCACCGTGAAGTGGAACGACGGCACGAGTTTCCCGATCGAGGCCGGCCACGGCTGCATCGGCTGTTCCGAGCCCGGCTTCTGGGACAAGGGCGGCTTCTACCAGCCGCTGTCCACCGGCCAGTGGGGCTCGGCACGGACGGTCGGCACGGCGGTCGGCGTGGGCGCGGCGCTCGGGCTGGCTGCCGCGGCGCTGGCCCGCAAGCGGCAGAAGGACGCGGAGGGAGCCTGAGATGAGCCTGCTGGACTTCGCGCGGGGTCCCGCGCTGCAGTGGTCGGTCTTCATCTTCGTGGCGGGAATGCTCTGGCGCCTGCTCGGCGTGTTGCTGCTGCGAACGCGCAAGGACCTCTCCGCGCCGCGCAAGGACGCAGCCTGGAAGGGACTCAGGTTGATCGCGCTGCGCTCCTGGCCACGCAAGGAGTTCCTGGGCGGCACGGCGTTCGGCGAGGTGATGGGCTACGCCTTTCACATCGGCTTCCTGCTGGCGCTGTTCTTCTTCGTTCCGCACGTGCTGTTCTTCGCCGACATCGCGCGCGGCCTGCTCGGCACGGACCTGCACGGACTGACGGGACTGCACTGGCCGACGCTGCCGAATGGCGTGGTGACGCTGCTGAGCGCCATCTCGATCGCCGCGCTGGTCGCGGTGCTGATCCACCGCGTCGTGAGCCCGGTAAAGCGCCTGATCTCCAACTTCGACGATTACTTCAGCTGGCTGGTCACGATCGCGCCGCTGGCGACCGGCATGGCGGCCTTCGCACACCTGGGCGGATGGCCGTACGAGCGGCTGCTGGCCGTCCACATCCTCTCGGCGGAACTGCTGCTGGTGTGGTTCCCGTTCGGCAAGCTGATGCACGCGTTCACGATCTTCGCTGCACGCGGCGCGACGGGCATGCTCTTTGAACGCAAGGGAGCCTCGCTGTGACCGAGACGACACCCATGACGCGCGAGCCCGATCCGCTGGAATTCGACCAGCCCCGGGTCTCGATCCGCAAACCCGAGCATCGCTTCGACTCGCAGGGCGAGGTACCTGACGCGACGCGCGTCGAGCGCGCCATGAACAGCTTCGTCCGCGATTTCGGCCGGACGGCAGCCGTGTACATGGAATCCTGCATCCATTGCGGCATGTGCGCCGAGGCCTGCCACTTCTACGAAGTGACGCAGGACCCGAAGTACACCCCGATCTGGAAGCTCGAGCCGTTCAAGCAGGCCTACAAGCGCGAGTACGGACCGTTCGCGTTCGTCTATCGCGCGCTGAACCTGAAGCCGAAGGTGACCGCAGACGAGCTGCAGCAGTGGCAGCACCTCATCTACGATTCCTGCACCGTCTGCGGCCGCTGCTCACTGATGTGCCCGATGGGCATCGACATCGCCAGCCTGGTCTCCCAGGCGCGGCACGGCATGTTCAAGGCGGGGCTGGTACCGCACGAACTCGCCGCGGTGACGGAGCGGGCGCGGCGCGAGGGCAGCCCGCTCGGAGCCACGCCGAAGGTGTTTGCCGACCGCTGCGAGTGGCTGGCGGACGAACACGACGTCGAGATCACGATCGACAAGCCCAGGGCGGACGTGCTGTGCGCCATGTCCTCGATCGAGATCATGAAGTACCCGGAGTCGATCGTTGCCACGGCCAGGATCATGAAGCACCTTGGCGCCGACTGGACGTTCAGCCTGGACGGTTACGAGGCAACCAATTTCGGACTGCTGACGGGCGATGCAGCGACGCAGAAGGACCTGACGCTCAAGATCATCCACGCGGCCGCCGCCTGTGGCGCCCGGGTGGTCGTCCTGCCGGAATGCGGCCACGCCTACACGGCGCTGCGCTGGATGGGCGCGAACATGTACGGCAAGCCGCTGCCGTTCAAGGTGATGCACATCGCCGAGTTCCTCGCCGAGCAGGTGCGCACCGGCAAGCTCAGGTTGCGCAAGCTCGGCAAGACCGCGACGTTTCACGACCCGTGCCAGCTGGTGCGCCGTGGCGGCGCGATCGAGGCGCCGCGCGAGGTGCTGCAGGCACTGGGCGTCGAGCTGCGGGAAATGTATCCCACCAAAGGCGCCAACTGGTGTTGCGGCGGCGGCGGCGGCGTCGTCGCCATTCACCGCGCCGATGAACTGCGGCACAAGGTGTTCAAGATCAAGATGGAACAGATCGAGCAGACCGGCGCCGAGCTGCCGGTGACCTCCTGCGCCAACTGCCGGCAGACTTTCGACGACGGGCAAGCGCACTTCAAGTGGGACAAGACCATGTACAGCCTGCTCGAACTCGTCGCCGACAATCTGATCGAGGACGATCAATGAGCGCCGCAGCACGCCGCGTCGTGGTGGACCCCGTGACCCGGATCGAGGGACACCTGCGGATCGAAGTCGCCACCGACGCAGACCGCCGCATCACCCAGGCCTACAGCTCCGGCACCATGGTGCGCGGTCTCGAGATCATCCTGCGCGGTCGCGATCCGCGCGACGCCTGGGCCTTCGCGCAGCGCATCTGCGGCGTCTGCACGCTGGTGCACGGCATCGCATCGGTGCGTGCCGTCGAAGACGCCTTGCGCTGGGAGATTCCGCAGAACGCGAACCTCGTCCGCAACCTGATGATCGGCGCGCAGTACGTCCACGACCACGTCATGCACTTCTACCACCTGCACGCGCTCGACTGGGTGGACGTGGTCTCGGCGCTGCAGGCGGACCCGCAGGCCACCTCGACCCTCGCCCAGTCGATCAGCAGCTACGCGCGATCCTCGCCCGGGTACTTCGCGGACGTGCAGAAGCGCGTGCGAGGACTGGTCGAGAGCGGCCAGCTCGGCATCTTCGCCAACGGTTACTGGGGGCACCCGGCCTACAAGCTGCCGCCGGAAGCGAACCTGATGGCCGTGGCGCACTACCTCGACGCACTGGCGTGGCAGCGTGACGTCGCCAGGCTGCACGCCATCTTCGGCGGCAAGAATCCGCACCCGCATTTCGTCGTCGGCGGCGCGCCGAACCCGATCGACCTCGAGTCCGATTCGGCGATCAACTCCAAGCGCCTGTCGCAGGTGCAGGACATCGTCTCGCGCATGCGCCAGTTCGTGGACGAGGTCTACGTCCCGGACACGCTGGCCATCGCCGGCTTCTACAAGGACTGGGCGACGCAGGGCGAGGGTCTCGGCAACTTCATGTGCTACGGCGACTTCCCGGCGAAGTCGATCTTCGAGACCGCAGGGTTCCTGGTGCCACGGGGCGTCATCCTCGAATCGCGACCTGTCGCACATCGAGGAGGTCGACCTGCACGATCCGGCGCAGATCGAGGAGTTCGTGAGCCACGCGTACTACGACTACGGCGGCGGCAAGGACCGCGGTCTGCACCCGTATGACGGCGAGACGACGCTCAACTATACGGGGCCGCAACCACCCTACTCGCAGCTCGACGTCGCGCAGGGCTACTCCTGGTTGAAGTCGCCGCGCTGGCGCGGCAAGGCCGTGGAGGTCGGGCCACTGGCGCGCATGCTGATGCTGGTCGCCACCGGACACGCCCAGGCGAAGGAACTCGTGGACCAGACGCTTGTCCACGTTGCAGCTGCCACTCGCGGGCCTGTTTTCGACCCTCGGTCGCACCGCCGCGCGGACCCTGGAGACCAAGATATTCGTGGATGCGATGCAGGGCTGGTACGACCAGCTGCTCGCAAACGTCAAGGCGGGCGACACCAGGACGTTCGATGACCGGTACTGGGACCCGGCCACCTGGCCGGCGCAGGCCCGGGGCGCCGGTTTCATGGAAGCGCCACGCGGCGCGCTGGGCCACTGGATCGTCATCGAAGACGGGCGGATCGACAATTACCAGGCGGTGGTGCCGAGCACCTGGAATGCCGGCCCGCGCGATGCAACGGGCCAGCCCGGCGCCTATGAAGCCGCGCTGGCCGGGCACGTGTTGCACGATCCCGACCAGCCGATCGAGATTCTGCGCACGATCCACAGCTTCGACCCGTGCATTGCCTGCGCCGTGCACGTGCTGGATCCGGACGGCGGCGGCGCGATGTCGGTGCGTGTCCGCTGATGCCGGCCAAGCACTCGTCAATGCGGCGAGGCGGGCAGCGTGCGGGAATGAACTGGTCTAATATTAGCAACTAGTCATAGTAAACCCGCAGCCCCATGCAGCCGCGTGGCGCGCTCCGGACCGGTTTGAGGAGGCTCGATCATGGCGACGGTGAAAGGTTGCAATCTCCCGGACGATCTTCTGTACGACGTCGACAATCACATCTGGTACAAGGAACTGGGTGATGGCACGGTGCGCGTCGGCATGACTGCCGTGGCCACCGCCATGGCAGGCAAGCTGGTTGCCTACACGCCCAAGGGCGTCGGCAAGGACGTCAAGGCAGGCAAGTCGTGCGCCACCGTCGAGAGTGGCAAGTGGGTGGGTCCGGCCAAGGTCGCCGCCGCCGGCTCGGTGGTTGCAATCAACGACGCCCTGGTCGCGACGCCCAGCGTCGCGAACGCCGATCCATACGGCGAGGGCTGGCTGATCGTCCTCAAGCCGGAAGACTGGGACAGCGTGAAAGGGGGGCTCGTGGTCGGTTCACAGGTGGCCGGGCCGTATGAAGCGAAGATGACCGCCGACGGCTTCGCCGGATGCGCGTGAAGTCACGCAGCGTCGCGCGGGCAACGGCCAGCCCGGCGGTGGTCATGGATCGTGCCACGGTGCGGCGGATGGAGAAGAACGCCACGCGCGCCTGCGCTCTGCTCGGAGCGATGTCGAATGCTTCGCGCCTGCTGATCCTGTGCCACCTCGCCGAGGGCGAGAAGTCGGTCGGAGAACTCGAGCCGCTCATCGGTCTGAGTCAATCCGCCTTGTCGCAGCATCTCGCGGTGCTGCGCGGCAAGCACCTCGTCAAGACGCGCCGGATTGGACAGTCGATTCGATACCGCCTCGCCAGCGACGAAGCCATCGCGCTGATGCATACCGTGCACGAGCAGTTCTGCAAGTGCTGAAGAAACAGAGAAATAGGAGATAGGTGAGCGTCACCTATTTCGGAACTAGGTGAGGAAATAGGTGAGCGTCCCCTATTCTTCTGTCAGCAACCCTCTTTCTTTTTCTTGCGCGGCGCGACCGGGGACGCAGCACCTGAAGGCGGCGGCGCGACCAGCCTCGGCAGTTCCATGGGTGCAGTGGCCGCCGCCCCGCCCTCCGCGCGCGGTTCGCCGCCGAAGAATCGCGACAGCGCAACCGCCCGCTCGAATCGCGCGCGCTCCACCGCCGACGCCTGCGCGGGCAGCGCCGGGTAGAGCACTTCGTCTTTCCAGCCCTCGAGGCCACCCAGCACCGTGTACACCGCGCGGTACCCCTGCGCCTGCATCAGCATCCATGCCTGCGCCGCGTGGATGCCGCCGTCGGAGTACAGCACGATCTTCTCGGTGCGCAGGAACGGGAACTCCGGCAACGCCGCGACGGTGACGTTCTCCGCCGTGGGGATGTGGTACGCGGCGTAATCCGGCTCGGCGCGCAGGTCGATCAGGCGATAGTCCGAGCGGCCCTGCACGATCCAGCCGGCGAGCTCGGAGGGCGTGACGTGATCGACCTCTTTCTCGACGATGAGCGCCAGCTCGCGCGTGTCGAGCGTCACGACCGGCCCACGGTGTGGAACGCTGAACAGAGCCAGCACACCGAGCGCCAGAGCCGCGGCCGCGAGCTTCTGGTTCAGCGTCAGCGCGGGGAGCTTCATGCCTTGTCTCCGCAAGCGGCGCTCAACGAGCGTTGCCGCAGAGAAGCCCGCGACGGCGATCGACGACGACCGCGAACACGACCAGGCCCCAGGGCAGACGCAGCACTTCCGGCAGCGTGACCTGTCCCATGTCGTTCGAATTCACGAAGTCCTTGATCGCCGGATAGACCTCCGCGTAGACGAGCGTTCCGGCACCGATGCCGAACGCATACACCAGGCCGTCGACCCGCCCGGTCGCGAGCGATGCCACCGAGGTGCCCGGGCAGTAACCGCCCACGACGAATCCCACACCGAGCACGAGACCGCCCACGATCTGCGGCACGAGATGCGTGGGCACGAGGTAGACCTGGCTCAAGTCGAGCCAGCCGATCCAGCCGAGGTAGGTGACGCCGAGCAGCGCGGTGACGATGGCAGTGAACATCACCTTGAACACGGACATGTCGTACAGGTAGAACTGCGCTGCGAGCTTGCGGGCGCTGCCGAAACCGGCACGCTCCAGGAAGAAGCCAAAGCCCGTGCCCAGGACGAAGGCGACGACGAGGGACATCTCGTCGCCGAAGAAGCCGTACTTGTAGAAGGGAGCCATGATCACCGCCACTGCCAGCGCATGAACCAGGCGACTGCGTAGCCGCCAACGAACACCATCAGCATGAAGGCCCAGCTGCCAACGTTGAGCAGCGCGCCTCCGGTGAGGGCCTGCCCGCTGGTGCAGCCGCGCGCGAGGTGCGCGCCGAACGCCATGAGGATGCCGCCGGCAAAGGCGCACAACAGCCGCACTGCGGTCGAAACGCGCGGGCCTTTCTCCACCGCGATGCGCGCCCGACCGGCAAGCAATCCCGAGAACAGCGCGCCGGCCATGACGCCCAGCACCTCGAAGACCAGCCAGGCCTTGAGCGGGTGCGTCGTGCCGTCACCGAGATAGCCCTGCAGGAACTCGTTGGACTGCGCGTGCGCGGGCGCCACGATGTTGACCAGCCAGGCGACGGTGGAACTGAATGCGCCGGAAGCGCCGAGACCGCGACCGACCAGCACGAACGCAGCGAGCAGCACCAGCCCGAGGCCGATACCGGCGAGATAGGGGTTCCAGTAGGGTCTCGCCGGCAGGCCGGATCCCGGCATCGCGGCGGAACGATGGTCGCTCGACACGTCATTGACCTCCAGGTGATGGGCGCGGCCGCGGGTCACGGCGAGATCCACTCGCTGTACTGGCCAGCAAAGACAATTACGAAACGCAACGCGAGCCCGCCCAGCAGCACGAGCACTGGCGCGACAACCGTGTGCGGGATGCGCCCCGCCATCATCAGTGACTGGATCGCGAGCGGGAGCAGGATCCCGAGCCCCACGACGAGGACCCAGAACACGGCGGTGTACGGACCGCCGAGCAACAGTTGCGCGGCCTGCGCGTGGACCATACCCGCCGTCAGGTGCCCGATCAGGAACAGCGCGATCAGTCCAAGTTCCGTCATCAGGAACAGGTTGTCGAAGCGGAGCAGTCGCTGCTGCTCATCGTGATCGGGGGCGATGAGATGGGCGAAGGCCGCTCCGGCCGACAAGCCCGAGACCAGGAAGAGCGGACCGAGCACCGCGCTGGCCCACAGCGGCCGGGCACCCAGGCTGCTGAGCAGGATGCCGGTGTAGATGCCGAGTGCCACGCCGACGATGATGTTGATGAGACCGAGCCATCGTGTTGCCGCCGGCGACTTGAGTTGCCGCGCAAAGGCGGCGAGCGCCGGCCAGCGGTCGAGCCAGCCATCCGCCAGCGTGGCCAGCGCGCCGAGTGCCAGCACCGGGTAGACGAGCAGCAGGATCCAGCCGCCCCAGGACATCGGCGAGAGCGGCTGCAGCGTCAGGTACATGCGCCAGACGTACAGCTTGTGTTCGAGGTCGAGGAACAGCGCGCCCATGCCGAGACTGATGAGCAGGAGTCCGACCCATGGCAGCCGGTCGCTGACCGTCGTTTGTCCTGGAGCGCGCGCCTGCCGCTGGAGGTAGCCCGTCAGCACCATCGAGCCGGCGACCCAGCCGCCGAGGAACAGGTAGACGGGGATCTGCCAGTCCCACACGTGCAGCGTGGGATCGACCAGCGGATTGTGACGGGTAGTGAGCAGTTCGATCATCGCCGCGTCACTCCAGGTAGAAGATGCGCGGCCGGGTTCCCGCATCCGGCTTGAGCACGAAGTGGCGCCGAGTGGCGACCAGGCGACTCACTTCCGAATTGGGGTCGTCGAGGTCGCCGAAATGCATGCAGTGGGTCGGGCAGACGGCAACGCAGGCGGGTTCGAGCCCGCGCGCGACACGGTGCATGCAGAACGTGCACTTGTCCGCATAGCCGTCCGGATGGATGAAACGCGCGCCGTAGGGACACGCGGCGAGGCACGCCTTGCAGCCGATGCACTTGTCGTGATCGACGAGCACCACCCGGCCGAAATCCTGCACGTGGCTCGCGCCGGTCGGGCAGCAGGTGACGCAGGGCGGAGAGTCGCAGTGGTTGCAGCGCTCCGAGGTGATGGTGAGCCGCAGGTCGGGCATCTCGCCCTGCAGGCGCTGGCTGATCCAGTCGCGGCAGTGACCGTCCGGGACGTCGTTCTCCGTCTTGCACGCGACGACGCAGTCCATGCAGCCGACGCATTTTCTCGTGTCGATGACCATGCCGAAGCGCGCCACGGTTCAGGCTCCCTGTTCGATGGTCACGAAGTTCACGTTGCCACCCGTGCCGCCCATCAGCGGATCGACGGCGTAACGCGTCACGAGTTGCGCATCGCTCGCGCCCTTGCCGAAAGCGCTGCGCAGGCCCTTCGACGTGTGCCCGAAGCCGTGCACCATGTAGACGCAGTCGGCGCGGATCGCGGCCGTGACGCGAGCCTTGACGCGGCCACTGATGACGCCGTCCTGGTTGCGCAGGCGCACGTAGTCGCCACTGCGCAGCCCGAGACGCGCACCGACGTCGCCGTTGATCCAGACCTCGTTCTCGGCCATCGCATCGCGCAGGATCGGGTTCGTCTGGGTACGGCTGAACGAGTGCACCGGAGCACGGCCGAACAGCAGGCGGAACGAGCCGGGCGGCCCGTCCGCGGGGCGCGTGTAACGCGGGACCGGATCGAAACCCGCTTCCTTCAACTGCGTCGAATAGAACTCGATCTTCCCGGAGGGCGTCGGGAATTCCGCCGGGACGCCGTCCTCGAAGTAGAGCGGCTGCTGCGGGCCGCGGACGAGGCCCTTCTGTTTCAACTCGGCGAGGCTGAGCCCAGCGCCCTTGAGTCGGTAATCGAGGTATTCCTCGATGTCCCGCCAGGGATAGTAGGCGCCAAGTCCCAGCTTGAGCGCGAGCTCGCGGGCGATCCACCAGTTCGGCTTCTGGTCGGCCGTGGGCGCCACCACCGGTTGACGCAATGCGATGAACGGCTCACGGAAGGTCTCGACGTTGAGGTCGTCATAGCGCTCGAGGTAGGTTGCCTCGGGCAGCACGACGTCGGCCCAGCCGGCGATCTCCGATGGAATGACGTCCACGACGACCAGCAGGTCGAGCGCCCTGATCGCGCGGATCGTCTCCTCCTGGTTCGGCATCGAGTGGATCAGGTTGGTCGCGTACACGAGCCATCCCTTGATCGGATACGGCCGGCCGGTGATCGTCGCTTCGCGAATGCCTGAGGTAATCGCCTCGGTCGCGAACGGAAACCGCTGGTTCGGGTTGTCGGCCTTGCCGCGCTCGGACTTCGGGTAGGGAGGGTAGGGATAGCCTGGAACGTCCATGCTCGACGGGTAGTAGAAGCCGCCCTTGCGGCCCCAGCTGCCGAGCAGCGCATTCAGCAGCGCAATGGCGCGGCTGCGTTGCGTATCGTCCCCGTACCAGGTTGCGTGGCGACCCGGGTGCACCAGCGTCGCGGGCCGGTGGCGAGCCATCTCGCGCGCCGTTTCGCGAATGGTCTCCGGTGCGATCCCCGTCTCCGGGTACGCCCACTCCGGTGTGTACTGCGCTATCTCCGCCTTGAAGTAGTCGAAGCCGTAGCCGTACCTGGTGACATAGTCCGAGTCGTACAGGGCCTCGGCCACGATGACGTTCATCCACGCGAGCAGCAGCGCGAGATCAGTGCCGGGCTTCACCGGCAGGTAATGCTTCGCCTTGCTGGCCGCGATGGAAAAGCGCGGGTCCGCAACGATGATCGTCGCGCCGTTGCCGTTCGCTTCCGCGAACTCCTGCACCTGCGTGTTGTGCATGTTCTCGCCGAGGTGCGAACCGATCAGCACCAGGCAGCGGGCGCTGCGGATGTCGGTGCGCTCGGGCGACCCGATTTCCTCGCCGAACGTGAGGTTGAAACCCACGTCGCGAGGACCGCGGCACTGCGCGAACGACGGTGCTGCGATATTCGTGATGCCGTACGCCTTGAGCGTGTGCTTGAGGAACGTGCCGCCGATGCCGTGGCTGAAGAGCGCGACGGCTTCCGGGCCGAACGTCGCCTTGATCTTCTGCAGGCGATCGGCGATGAACCCGAGCGCTTCGTCCCAGGTCACCTCGACCCACTTTTCCTCGCCGCGCGCCTTGTGCCGCAGCAGCGGCGCGCGCAGCCGGTCGGGATCGATGCTCGCGCCGATGCCGCCGGTGCCGCGCGGGCACAGGCGGCCCTTGCAGAGCGGATCGTCCGGGTTGCCGACGATCTTCCATAACTCGCCATCGCGGACGTGTGCGAGGGCATTGCACTTCCAGAAGCAGATGTCGCAGAAGGTGGGTACGACTCGATTGCCGGCCGGGCCCGCCGGGATTGCGCCAGCGATGCGCCGGGTCGCAGCAGCGGCCAGCGTCGCTGCCCCGGCACCAAGACCCGCGATTTTTAGGAATCGCCTGCGCGATATTCGATTCACGACCTCATTCCTGCGCTGCATTAATTAGTATGTGCTAATATTTTAATGGCGCGGGACTCGCGTCGCCTCGGTAACAACACCTACCCGGGGCGATCAGCCGGTCGCGCGGTGCAGCGTCTCGGTCATGCGCAATGCCACCACGAGACCGGAGACGAACGTCAGCGCTGCGACGACCCACAGTGCGGCGGACAGCCCGAATGCATCGGCGGTGATGCCGGCAAGCAGCGCTCCCACCGCGTAGCCTAGATCGCGCCAGAGCCGGTACACACCGACCGACGATGCCCGCCAGGCGGGATGGGCGACGTCGCCGATCGCAGCGAGCAAGGTGGGGTAGACCATTGCCGTACCGACGCCGAGCAGTACCGCCCCGCCCGCAAAGCCGATGAACCGCTGCGCCAGCACCACGACCGCTATGCCGACTGCCTGCACCCACATGCCCGTCGCAATCAACCATTTGCGCCCGACACGGTCCGACCAGGCGCCGGTCGCGAGCTGCGCAACGCCCCAGGTTGCCGGATAGATTGCCGCAAGCGTCCCGACCTGCTCGAGATTCATCCGGGCAGCGATGAAGAACAGCGGAAAGAGCCCCCACGCCATTCCGTCGTTCAGGTTGTTGACGAGACCGGCCTGGCTCACGCTCGAAAGATTCCTGTCGTGCAGCGTCGTGCGCCAGAAAATTTCACGCTGGGTCGGCAGCGCGTCGGACGACAGTTCGCCGTGCATCTTCGCCTCGGCCGCGACGTGGTGACGCGTGTCCTGCACCAGCAGTCCCGACAGCAGCAGTCCGGCGGCCACGAACCCTATCCCGAGATAGAACGGCTCGGGACGCAGGCCATGGCGCGCGGCGATGTAGCCGGTTGCGAGTGCGCTGCCAGCAACCGCGAAGTAACCTGCAAACTCGTTCAGCCCCATCGCGAGCCCGCGGTTCTTGGAGCCGGCAAGGTCGATCTTCATGATGACGGTCGTCGACCAGGTGAGTCCCTGGCTCACGCCGAGCAGGGCGTTGGCCGCGAGCACCCACGACCACGTCGGGGCCCACATCAGCAGGAACGGCACCGGCGCCGCCACGATCCAGCCGGCCACCAGCACGTGCTTGCGTCCGAATCGATCGGAGAGACGTCCAGCGAGGTAGTTGGTCAGCGCCTTGGTGACGCCGAACACGACGATGAACGAGAGCACCGCCGTCCTGGCCGCGAGATGGAACTCCTGCTCGGCGATCGGCGACAGGATGGCGCGCTCCATCCCGACCATCGCTCCCACGAAGGCGTTTACCACGACCAGCAGGGAGAACTGCGCCAGATTCTCGCCCAAGCCCAGGCGAACGGCAGTCATGCGGATGGCTTCGCGCCGGGCGCGAGCCTGCCGAATTGCTCGCAGGCGCTGTCCCTGACGCGATCCGGAACCCGAGGCATGCAGCGAGTATTGGCGTGCATGCCGCAGGACTCAAGACCGGGGAACGCGCGGCAGGCGGCGGCCAACTTATATATTAGAAACTATTCATTTGTTTTCGCGGGCGTGCTACACAGCGCTCTGGGCCATACACGCATTCCCCGAGGAATCCACCCATGACGCGCAACACCTGCCCAATGACCGCCCTGCCCTGCCCGGCGCCCGCGATCGCCGGCGATTGCTCGAAGGCCTGGTCATCGCGTGGTCGCTGCTGGCCACCGCCGCCCAGTCGGCCGAGCCGGCTTTCATGTCAGGCGAATGGGGGCCCGCCGCCTGCGCGGCCTGGAACGCAGATCCGGTCCTGACCAAGGACCTGGTCGACAGCGGCTGGATCAAGAACGACAAGGGCCGCGGCTACAAAGTCCTGCAGGTCTACCGCTCGGACTGTGGCGACAGACCGACGGTCGAACTGCGCGTGGCGCTGCTGGATGGCAAGGCGCAATGCGTCTATGGCGGGCCGGTACAGGCGGACAAGCTCGACCACGGCGCGGACTACGTCATGCACGCCACGACCGCGCGCTGGAAGGAAATGGGCGCCGGCGAGTACGGCGCAATGAAGGCGATGATGCTCGGACGCCTCTCGTTCAGCGGCCCGTACGGCGAGGCGATGGGAAACATGGGCCCGTTCGGCAATTTCCTGCTGCTCGCGGGCAAGGTGCCGGGCGCCACCAGTTGCCCCTGACCGAAGTCCGGTCAGCAGCACTTCCTCGCACGCTCAGGACCTGCCCGCGGACCGATCGGGATCATTGCGCCCGGCGTGCGGACCTGCCGGTCCTCGAACGGCTGCAGCTTCGTGAACACCGGCTGCGCGAGCACGCGGTCCACGAACGATGTGGTCACGGGGCAGCGGGCGGCATCCACGCGCTGCCGTGCAAAGCCGAGATTGCGGAAGCGCGTGGCGATCGCAACATCGGCAAGACCGATCCGCGTCGAGTCGAACAGGAAACCCGCGACGGACTCAACGCGGCGAAGCGGTCGTCGCCGAAGCAAGGGGTGATCGGGTCGATGTCGTAAGCGAGACCAATGAGCTCGAGGCAGACCAGGACCTTGCGGACGAAGGGCGGGACGTAACTGCCGATGATCGTGTTCACGCCCGCTCCGGCCGCTTGCGGGCGTTCAGGCGGGTTTGCCGCTTTCCAGGTCGGCGAGCCGCTGCTCCAGCACAGCGAGTTTCTCGCGCGTCCGCCGCAACACCGCGCTCTGCACGTCGAACTCCTCGCGCGTCACGAGGTCGAGCCGCGCGAGCTGCGACTGCAGCACGCCCTTGAAGTTCTGTTCCAGGTCGCGCCGCAGGGCGCTCACGTTCTCGGGGACGGCGCCCGCGAGGCGGCGGGCCAGGTCGTCGATCAGTCGGGGGTCGAAAGCCATGGTGACCGCGGGGCTCGTGGACGAGGCGCGTAGTGTAGCGGCCGGCGCGCGCAACGGCAGGCAGCCGGCGGCGTGATTCGGTGCACGGCACCCCGCCAGCGCTCCATCGTGGTGCACCGTCCCGGGTGCCCCGGCCTGATTCACCGGACAGAGCGGCAGCGGCAGCGTGGCACGCTTCCTGCATCGAGGGTCTCCGACGTTCATGCGCGACCCAGTCGCCACGGGAGACCCTCGATGAAGCTCATCACCGCCGTCATCAAGCCTTTCAAGCTCGATGAAGTGCGCCAGGCCATTGCCGACATCGGCGTGCAGGGCGTCACGGTGACCGAGGTGCAAGGCTTCGGCCGGCAGCGCGGACACACCGAGCTCTACCGTGGCGCGGAGTACCGGGTCGACTTCCTGCCCAAGACCAAGATCGAGATTGCCGTCGACGACACGATCGTCGAGCAGGTGATCGAAGCCATCACCAACGTCGCCCGCACCGGAAAGATCGGCGACGGCAAGATTTTCGTGACCCAGCTGGCCCAGGTCGTGCGCATCCGCACGGGTGAGGCCGGCGCCGACGCCGTCTAGGTCGCGTTTCGGACCGCCAACCCCCCTGACCTGCTTGCTGCACAGACTCATCGACAGGAGAACACCAGTGAAGACCTTGACCGCCGCGCCAAGCCGCACGTGGGCCGCCGCGCTCGCACTGGGCGCCATGCTCGCGCCCGCCTTAGGGCTTGCCCAGGACACGCCCGTGCCCGACAAGGGCGACACGGCCTGGATGATGACCTCGACGGTGCTCGTCATCCTCATGACGATTCCCGGCCTCGCGCTGTTCTACGCGGGCATGGTCCGCCAGAAGAACGTCCTGTCGCTGCTGATGCAGGTGTTCATGACGTTCTGCCTGATTGCGCTGCTCTGGGCGATCTACGGCTACAGCCTGGCCTTCACCGGCGGGAACGACTTCATCGGCGGTTTCGACCGGCTGTTCCTGCAGGGCATGGACTCGAGCTCGTTGGCGGCGACCTTCAGCAAGGGTGTCTACCTCCCCGAGTACACGTGGTTCATCTTCCAGCTCACGTTCGCGTGCATCACGCCGTGCCTGATCGTCGGGGCGTTCGCCGAACGAATAAAGTTCAGCGCAGTGCTGCTGTTCGTCGTGATCTGGTTCACGTTCGCCTACCTGCCGATGGCGCACATGGTCTGGTGGTGGGCCGGCCCGGACGCGTACACCGATGCGGCTGCGGCCGAGGCGGCAGGCAAGACCGCCGGCTTCCTGTTCCAGAAGGGCGCGCTCGACTTCGCAGGCGGCACGGTCGTGCACATCAATGCGGGCATCGCGGGTCTGGTCGGCGCGCTGATGGTCGGCAAGCGCATCGGCTACGGCACCGCGGCGATGCCGCCGCACAACGTGCCGATGGTCATGATCGGCGCCTCGCTGCTGTGGGTCGGCTGGTTCGGCTTCAACGTCGGCTCGGGCCTCGAGGCCAACGGCTTCACCAGCATGGTGTTCGCCAACACGATTCTCGCCACGGCCGCTGCGGCGCTGGCCTGGTCGTTCGCTGAGTGGGTGCACCGTGGCACGCCGACGATGCTGGGTGCGGCCTCGGGCGCCGTCGCCGGCCTCGTCGCCATTACCCCGGCCTGCGGCTGGGTGGGTCCGATGGGCTCGATCGCGATCGGCATCATCGCCGGCCTGCTCTGCCTTTTCGCCGTGGTCGGCCTCAAGCACAAGCTCGGCTACGACGACTCGCTCGACGTGTTCGGCGTGCACTGCGTCGGCGGCATCGTGGGCGCCCTGCTGACCGCGGTGTTCTGCGACCCGGCCCTCGGCGGCACCGGCGTGTACGACTACGTCGCCGACGCCGTCGCCCCGTACGACATGGCCGCCCAGTTCAAGGCGCAGCTGTGGGGCGTGATGACGGCCCTGGTCTGGTCGGGCGTGGTCGCTGCGATCGCGTTCAAGCTGATCGACCTGGTGGTCGGACTGCGCGTGCCGGAAGAAGCCGAACGCGAAGGCCTCGACACCGTGTCGCACGGCGAGCGCGCATACAACTGAATCCGAAGGTGTCTGTGGAGGGCGGCCGGTTCCTGGTCCGGCCGCCTTCTCCCCCGCTTGCGGGCGCTCCGGCGCCCGCTTTTTTTTGCGCCAAATACTTGAACTGGGTCGGATTTCCAGCGCCCAAGGTGCACTCGCAGGGGCGGGGCTGCTGCTAGACTTCAAGGGGCCAGGGGATGGGGGTTAGGGGTTAGTCGGATCTGACGCTCCGCGAAGCGTTCTCCTCCGACCAACCCCTAGCCCCTAAGCCCTAGCCCCTTTCCTCCCGGAGTGCGCCATGCAAAGGTTGCTTCTGCCAGTCGTCGTCACTGATGGTCCTCGCGACCGCCCAGGCGAGCGAGGTGTTCGTCACCAAGGACGCCCAGGGCCGGCCCATCTACACCGATCGCCCCGATAGCCTGCCGGCGCAGAAGGTCCACGTCGCGACCAGGGGCACGGACCCGGCCGCGGTGCAGCAGCAGTACGCAGAGGAGATGAAGACGTACTCCGCAGCCGACCAAGCCAAGGCAGACGCGGCAAAGAGATCGGCCGACCAGCAGCAGGCGAAGGAACTCTCTGCCGCGGACAAGGCGAAGCGCTGCCAGGAATCCCGTGCGCACTACCAGACCATCATGAACGCGCGCCGGTTGTACGAACCAGGCTCCTCGCCCGACGAGCGCCGCTACCTCGACTCGAACGAGATCGATGCCGCGCGCGCCGACGCAAAGAAGATGATGGACGAGTTCTGCACGGGTCAATGAAGCAGTGACTGACGCCCGGGTCGGATTCGCAGGCCTCGGTGCCATGGGCCGGGGCATGGCTCGCAACCTGCACAAGGCGGGTCTGCTGCGAGCCGTGTGGAATCGCACCACTGTCCATGCCGACGAACTCGCCGCCGAACTCGGCGTCGTCGCGGCTGCCAACCCCGCCTCGCTCGCGCGTGATTGCGACGTCGTCGTGCTCTGCGTTGCGGCCGACGCCGACGTGCTGGCCGTCGTCGAAGCGTTGCTGCCCGGCTTGCGCGCCGGGGCGCTGGTCATCGACTGTTCGACCGTCAGCGCCGATACGGCCCGCGAGGCCGCGCGCCGGCTTGCCGCGCAAGGCGGCGAATTCCTCGACGCACCGGTGAGCGGCGGCGTCGAAGGCGCGCGTGATGGCACCCTGGCCATCATGGCCGGCGGCACCGAGTCGGCGTTCGCCAGGGCGCAGCCCGTGCTGCAGGCCATGGGCCGCACGGTCACGCATTTCGGCCCGAGCGGTTCCGGCCAGGCCGCCAAGGCGACGAACCAGATCATGTGCGCCGGCGTCATCCAGGCGGTGGCGGAGGCGATGGCGTTCGCCAAGGCGCAGGGTCTGCCGTTGCCGCAGCTGATCGAAACGCTCGGCAAAGGCGCGGGCTCCAGCTGGTATTTCGTGAACCGCGCGCCGAACATCGTGCGCGATGCGTTCCCGGCAGGCTTCCGCGTGCGGCTGCACGAAAAGGACCTGAAGATCTGTCGCGACATGGCGGCACAGTTCGGCGTCGAGCTGCCGGTGGTCGAGGCGACCCTCGCCCAGTACCGCGAACTGATCACGCAGGGTTACGGCGATCAGGACATCTCCGTGCTGTTCCGGGTCAAGGACGCGCTGTTCGCCACGGCCGCTGCGCAGTCCGGCGGAAGATCCCCCAAACCCGCATGAACGTCCCGGCGCCCCCGCCGGAGCGCAGCAGCGTCGACGAACGCGACTTCTTCCTGCCCGACTTCTGCCAACCGCTGGCGGTGCTCGCGATCGTGCTGATCTCTGCGCTGCTCGGCTTCGTGCTGGCGCTCGCGCGCCAGTCCAGCCACGGCCTGTTCTGGTTCGACCTAGCGCGCACCGCGGCTTTCCTGCTCTGGGCCGGGCTGCTGTGCGCCGCGGTGCTGTGCCGCTCGCGGTCCTGGCTCGCAGGGAAATCGTTGCGCGCGGGGATCGCCTGGTCGCTGCTGCTGATGGTGGGAACAGTGGCGGCGCTGTCCGAAGCGGTCTACCTGCTCGGCCGGCTGTGGACTGCGCGACTCGGCGCGCCATCCGCCATCCTCCCCGACACGCACTGGCGGTTCGTGCTGCCCAACGTGCTGATCGCAGCCGTGGTGGGCGCGCTCGCACTGCGCTATTTCTACGTGTCGCAGCAGTGGCGCCGCTCGGTCGAACTCGAGGCGCGCGCGCGCATCCGTGCGCTGCAGGCACGAATCCGGCCGCATTTCCTCTTCAACAGCATGAACACGATCGCGTCGCTGACGCGCTCGAACCCGGCTCAGGCCGAGGAAGCGATCGAGGACCTGTCCGACCTGTTCCGTGTCAGCCTGAGCGACGCGCGCGCGCAGATCACGCTGGAAGAGGAAATCGAAATCGCGCGCACTTACCAGAGAATCGAAAAGCTGCGCCTGGGCGACCGGCTGCAGGTGCGCTGGGACGTCGGCGACCTGCCGCCGCGCTGCGTGGTGCCCAGCCTGCTGCTGCAGCCACTGCTTGAAAACGCGATCGGGCACGGCATCGAGCCCCTGCCGCAAGGAGGCATCGTCGACGTGCGCGGCCGGCTCGACGATGGCACGGTGATGCTCGAGGTGACCAATCCGAAGCCGTCGGGCATGCCGCCGCCGCTCCGCCGCGGTCACCGGATGGCGCTCGACAACATCCGGCAAAGGCTGGACCTGGCCTTCCCGGGCCGCGCGACGGTCGAAGTCGACGATGCGGAGAGCCGGTACTCCGTCCGGTTGCGATTCCCGCACACCGAAGACCAACCCGCCGTCCCGGCTGCCGCGCTGCAGGGCGGTGGCGTGATGCCTTCGTGACACGCGGCCCGGTCCATCGGACAATCCCGGTCCGCGCATGGACGAAAGCACCCCCTTCCCCGCCGATTCGGACAAGCTGCGAGCGCTGATCGTCGACGACGAGGCACCGGCGCGCGCACGACTGCGTCGCCTGCTCGAGGAGCTGGGTGACGTGACGATCGTCGGCGAAGCGAGCAACGGCGCCGAAGCGCTCGACCGCTGCGCAACCCTCGATCCCGACCTGGTGCTGCTCGACGTGCGCATGCCCGGCATGGACGGCATCGAGGCTGCCCGCCACCTGCGCGCACTCGACGAACCGCCGGCGGTCATCTTCACCACCGCCCACGACGAATACGCGCTCGCGGCGTTCGAAACCGAGGCCGTGGGCTACCTGTTGAAACCGATACGCCGCGAGAAGCTCGCACGCGCCGTGCGACACGCGGCGCGGATCGCCGGCCCGCAGCTCGCCCGCCTCGCCGAGCAATCGCAGCTCGGCCGCCGCCGGGCGCAGATCTGCGCGCGCCTCGGCGACCAGCTGCGGCTGGTACCCGTCGAGGACGTGCTGTATTTCAGCGCCGGGCAGAAGTACGTGACCCTGCGGCACCGCGGCGGGCGCGAGCTCATCGACGAATCGCTGCGCGCGCTCGAACAGGAGTTCGCGCCGGACTTCATCCGCATTCATCGCAACTCACTGGTCGCACGCCGCTACGTGCAGCTCGTCGAGCGCAGCCCCGAAGGCCACCTGTTCGTGCGACTCACGGACGGCGACGAAACCCTGCAGGTCAGCCGCCGCTACGCGGCGGAGGCCCTGCGCCAGATCCGCACCGGACAGTGAGACCCCATGAACTCCTCCCGCGAAGACGTCGGCGAAGCGACGACCACCCTGCCCGATCCGCAGGCCGCCGCTTCGCAAAAGGTCTACTTCGCCCGCGTCGGCATGTTGTTGCTCATGGCCGGGCTGCTGTACCTCGTCTGGCGCATCGTCATGCCGCTGTGGCAATCGGTTGTCTGGGCCATGTTGCTGGGAGCGTTGCTCGCACCCATGACAGCCCGGCTCGCGGCGCGGCTGGGCAATCGCCCGAGACTCGCCAGCAGCCTCATGACCGCTGCCGTGGTGCTGCTCCTGCTGCTGCCCATCCTCGCGATCGGCGGCGCCGTGGCGGCACAGGCCGCGCAACTCGTGAACCGCATCGATGCCTCATCGCTGCGCGCGTCGAACCTCGACCTCGCGGACTTTCCGCTGCTGGCCGGCCCACTCGCGTGGCTCGAGACGACGGCGGGCCTGTCGCTCTCGCAGATCGAGGGCTGGATCGTCATGGGCGCCAAGCGCCTGCTCGAGGTCGTGGCCGCCTCGAGCGGCGCCATGTTCCTGGGGGCGCTCGGCACGATCATGAGCTTCGTACTGATGCTGTTCGTGCTGTTCTTCATGCTGCGTGACGGCCCGCGGATCGCGCAGACGCTGGTACGCATGCTGCCCATCGAGAACCAGCTGCGCAGCAGGCTGTGGCGGCACCTGCTCGACGTGACGCGCGCGGTGTTCATGGGCATCGGACTGACGGCGCTGGTGCAGGGCACGCTGCTCGGCATCGGATTCGCGATCGCCGGCCTGCCGTCGCCGCTGGTATTCGGCGTACTGGGCGCGCTGTTTGCACTGGTGCCCATCGTCGGCACCGCCATCGTGTGGGTGCCCGCGACACTCTGGCTGCTGTCGCAGGGTCAGCCGTATTACGCAGTCTTCATGTTGGCGTGGGGGGTGGTCGTGGTCGGCGCCGTCGACAACGTCCTGCGGCCATTCCTGATTTCCGGCCGCACCGATGTCCCTACCCTTGCCGTCTTCATCGGCGTCATGGGCGGCCTCTCTGCGTTCGGGTTCATCGGCCTGTTCCTGGGGCCGATCGTCCTGGGCCTGCTGGTTGCGCTGTTCCGCTTCACGTCGGAAGAGCTCGCGCCCGGATCGAACGAAGCTTAAGCCGCCTGGCGGCACGAGGAGTCGAGTCTTGTCGAACACACCGCTACGCATCGCGACCCGCCGCAGCAAACTGGCCATGTGGCAGGCGGAGCACGTGCAGTCACTGTTGCGCGCGGCGCACCCGGAGCTGCCGGTCGAACTCGTGCCGATGAGCACGCAGGGCGACCGCGTGCTCGACCGCGCGCTGGCTGAAGTCGGCGGCAAGGGTCTCTTCGTCAAGGAACTCGAGGTCGCGATGCAGGAAGGCCGCGCGGACATCGCGGTCCATTCGATGAAAGACGTGCCGAGCGAATTGCCGCCGGGCTTTGCGATCGTGGCCGTGCTGCCGCGTGCAAATCCGCTCGATGCGTTCATTTCGCGTCGCTTCAGGCGTTTCGAAGACCTGCCGCACGGCGCACGCGTCGGCACGTCGAGCCCGCGACGCCAGGCGCAGCTGCGCCACGCACGTCCCGACCTGCGGCTGGAACTGCTGCGCGGCAACGTCGATACCCGGCTGCGCCGCCTCGACGAAGGCGGGCTCGATGCGATCCTGCTGGCCTGCGCCGGACTCGAGCGCCTCGGCATCGGCCACCACATCACGCAGCAGCTCAGCGTCGAGCTGTCGTTGCCGGCCGTGGGTCAGGGAGTGATCGGTATCGAGAGCCGTGCGGACGACGAGCGCAGTCGCGCGGCGCTGGCAGTGCTGCATCATGCCGATTCCTTTACACGGCTGGTGGCGGAACGTTCGTTCGCCGCCGCGCTCGGCGGCAGCTGTCATTCACCGATCGCAGCCCATGCCACGCTGGACGACGGCACGCTCACCGTGCACGGCTTCATCGGAGCACCAGACGGCAGCGAAACCTATCGCGATCGCGTGGGTGGGCCGGCCATCGAGGCCGAGTCGCTCGGCCGCGAACTCGCCCGTCGCATGCAGGCGGCCGGGGCGGAAACCCTGCTCGAGCGCCTGCGGCAGGAGGCCGCCGCAACGTCGTGACGCTCCCGCTCGACGGCGTCACCATCGTCGTGACGCGCCCGGCAGCCCAGGCCAGCCAGTTTATCGAGCTCGCGCGAGCCGCCGGCGCCGCGTGCATTCGCGTACCCGACACTGCAGATCAACCGCATCGAGTTGGACGACGCCACTCGCGCGCACCTGCACAGTCGCGCCTGGGACTGGGCCATCTTCACCAGTGCCAACGCGGTCGAAGCGGCGCTCGACGCAATGCCCCGCCCCGCTCGCGACGCGGCATGCCGCCGTTGGCCGGGCGACGGCCCGCACGCTCGAGCAGCGTGGGGTCGAGGTCGATGCGCGCCCCGAGAGCGCGAATTCCGAAGGATTGCTGGAGTTGCCGGAGTTTGCCGCGCTGGCGGGCCGGGGCGTGCTGCTGGTCAAGGGCAGCGGCGGTCGCGCGCTGCTGCGAGATGCCCTGCGCGCGCGGGGCGCCGACGTGCTCGAACTCGAGGTGTACCGTCGTTCGGTCACGGCACCGACCGCAGCGGCGAGGGCGCAGCTGCATGTCGCACTGGCGAATGCGGATCCGCTGGTCGTCGCCGTGACCAGTGCCGAGGTGCTGCAATCGTTGCTCGATCACGTGGCCGGCGACGACAAAGCAAGGCTGCGCAGCCGGATGCTGCTCGTGCCCGGTCCGCGAGTCGCTGCGGCCGCCGCGCACCTGGGGTGGACCGGACCGGTCGTCGCGGCAGCCACTGCCGAAGACGAGACCATGCTCGCCGCCCTCAAGGGCCTGCGCTGCGGGGCATGAGCCGCCTGCGTGATAGCATCCGTGGTCGCCGGTCCCGGATGGCCCGCGAGTGCTGATGACCAACGAAATCGAATCCCTCACCACGGACATGAACGCGCACCGGACCGGCAGCGGCGTGAGCCCGATGCTGTTCGCCGTCGGCGGCATCGCGCTGCTGCTCGCCGCCTATGCGCACTGGCGTTTCGGTCAGTTCGACGAACGCATCGACCGGCTGCGCGGGCAGGTGGTCGAACTGCGCGAAATGCAGGATCGCCTCGACGCGCAGATCGGAGTGGTCGGCACGCAGCTACAGGAGGCGAATGCCCAGGTGCGGTCGCAGATCCGCCTGCTGCGCGAGGTACCCACGCAGCTGGGAGAGCTCGGCCAGAGCCTCGCCGAACTGCGCGCCCGCACCGACGCGCCGCAGCGCACCTGGGTACGCGCGGAAGCTCTGTACCTGCTGGAACTCGGGGCCCGGCGCCTGCGGCTCGAACACGACGTGCCCACGGCGGTAGCCGCGCTTGAATCCGCCGATGCGCGCCTCGCTACCCTGCCGGATCCCGCGGTGGCCGAGGTGCGGGCCCAACTCGCGCGCGAACTCGCCGCGCTGCGCGCGGTCGACGTACCCGACATTTCGTCCGTGTTGTCACGACTCGCAGCCGTCGAGACGGCCGCCGCGGATTTCCGCGTGCTCGGCGTGCCCGTCTCCAAGGCGCGTCGCCTCGACAAGACCGAGGCTGAGGTCGCAGAGAATGCCTTCGACCGCGCGACCCGCCGCTTGCGCCAGGCGTGGCGGGACCTGTTTTCCTACCGGCGTGTCGATCCAGCACGTTCGCGACTGGTCACGCGCGAGGAAGAATCGCTGCGCCGCCAGCAGTTCGAATTGCAGCTGTTCATGGCGCGGATCGCTGCCATGCAGCAGGATCGTCCAGGCTACGCGCAGGCATTGCAGTCGGCGTCGACATTGCTCGACCGCTCGTTCGACACGCGCGACGAGACCGTGAGCGCGGCCCGCAGCGAACTCGCGCAACTCGCTGCGATCGACGTGAACCCGACGGCGCCCGAGATCGGCACCGCCGCCCAACTGCTGCAGCGGGTCATCCGCGCGAGCTCGCCCGCGAAGCCATGAAGGGCAGCGTCCTCACGGCGTCGGCGCTGGTCGGTGGCGGTTTCCTCGCGCACCTCGTGCTGGACGATCCGGGCTACGTCGCGATCAGCGTCGGTAGTTCATTGTTCGAGACGACGGTGCCAGTGCTCCTGCTGCTGCTCGTCGGCCTGTACTTCCTGGCGCGCGCAATCATCGAGTCACTGACGGCGCGACGCCGCCTGGCTACGTTGCGGATGGAACGTCGCAGGCGCCGCGCACGCAACGATACGCAGCGCGGCTTGCTCGATCTTGCGGCTGGACGCTGGCGCAGCGCCGAAGACCTGCTCTCGCGCGCGGCTCCGGAAGCCGACTCGGCCGCGGCTAACTACCTGGTCGCAGCCCGCGCCGCCGACCTGCAGGACGCCGTCGAACGTCGCGACGAATGGCTGGCGCGGGCGCAGGAAGCCGCTCCCGCGGAACGGGCGGCGGCACTCGTCACGCTCGCTGAGATGCAGATGCGACGCGGACAGGACACCGCCGCACTGCAGACCCTCGAACAGCTCGATGCGTCGGGCGACATGAACTCGCGCGGGCTCGAGCTCATGGCGCGGCTGTGCCAGAAACTCGGACGCGGCGAGCAGCTGCGCGCCCTCGGGCCACGCTTGCGCAGCGCGAAGGAATTGCCGGAGACACAGGTCAACGAGATCCTGGCGCAGGTGCAGCTCGAAGAAGTCCGGTCGGCAGGCGAGCGTCGCGACGTGCCTGCCGCGAACGAGGCCTGGTCCAGCCTGCCGCGTGCGACGCGCAAGCTGCCGCAGGCGATTGCAATCTACGCTCGCGCGCTCGTCGCCGCGGGCGAGGTAGTGGCGGCCGAGAAGCTGCTGCGCGAAGCCATCGATGACCGGCTCGAGCCCGTGCTGGTGCGGCTTTACGGCGAGCTCGTGCTGCCGGACGCACTGACTCCGCTGGACCGCGCAGAGAGCTGGTTGCGCAAGGCGCCGGCGGATCCCGATTTGCTTGCAGCCTGCGCACGCCTCGCGCTGCAGGCGGAACTGATCGGCAAGGCGCGCAGCTATCTCGAGGCGTCGCTCGCCCGCAAACCGTCGGCCGAGAACAGCCTGCTCTACGCCGAGCTGCTCGACCAGCTCGGTGAAGGCGATCGCGCGCGCACCGTGCTGCGCGACAGCGTCGCGCGTTCCGTCGGCCGTCGACCCGCATTGCCGCGCGTGCGTTTGCGGCGGCGCTAGACGATGCCGGTCAAGGCCTCGGAATTCGACGCGCCAGCGGGCACGGGGATCCGGAGAGTTCCGGAAGGCCGTCGCGCGACATGGACGTCGCGCGCGAGCCTACAGGGATGTATTCACGGCGTGCCTTCCGGAACTCTCCTGGATTCCCGTAGCCGCCGCAGGCGCGCGTCCTGATCTCAGCGCTATTTGTCGTCCGTCTTCCGCATCGCCGCAAGCGTATCGGGCGCGTAATCGAACGAATCGAAGAAGAGCTGCGCGCGCGGCAACCCGCGCTCGACGAACGTGTGACGGATCGCCTCCACCATCGCCGGCGGGCCGCTCGCGTAAATGTCGTACTGCGTGAGGTCGGCGCCGAGATCGGCGAGCGCCGCTTCGTGCACCAGACCGCTGCGACCCGCCCACGGCGATTCCTCGGCCTGTGGCTCGGACAACACCGGCCGGTAGGCGAAAGCTGGACGGACGGCCTCGACACTGGACAGCCAGTTGTGCTCGTAAAGATCCTGCGTGGTGCGTGCGCCCCAGTAGAGCGTGAGCGGGCGACGGTCGCCGACGGCCAGCAACTGCCGCAGCATGGCGCGCAGCGGCGCGTAGCCCGTGCCGCCGCCGATCATCACTGCATGCCGCGGCGAATCGCCACGAAACCAGAACTGTCCGAGCGGACCCTCGACGCGCAACAGGTTGCCGGCACGCATGGTGTCGAACAACTGGCCGGTGAACCCGCTCGACGATGCGCGACGCACGTGCACTTCGAGCATCCTGCCGTCGGCCGGCGCGCTCGCCAGCGAGAAGCTGCGACGGCGTCCACCCGACAGGATGAAATCGATGTACTGCCCCGCGCGGTAATGCAGGTCCTCGACGGCCGGCAGCTTGAGGAACACGGCCATGACATCATCGGCCAGGCGCTCCATGCGATCGATCCGGCTCGGCAGGCTCTTCACCTCGACTTCGCGGGCCGGCCGCATCTCGCGCGTCTCGATCCTGATGTCCGTGACGGCCTGGGCCTGGCACAGCAGCACGAAACGCTCGGCTGCCTCGTCCGGCGTGATTCCGGCGGGAAGCTCGCGCGTCGGATAGGTCGTCTCGCCCGACAGCAGCCGCGCCCGGCAGGACGCACAGTGCCCGCCCTTGCAGCTGTGCGGCAGGTTGAGGCCAGCCCGCAGCGCCGCCGTCAGCACGGGCTCGCCCGGATCGGCGGCGAAACTTTCGCCCGTGGGCACGATCGTCACTTGGGGCATCGACGCAGGACTCCGGCGCGGCACAACGGCGTTGGGCATCCCTTCGCGTATGCTTTCCGCATGGATGTCCTCCTATCATGCCTGATCGTGGGTTGCGGCTACGTCGGTTCGCGGCTGGCGCGCCGCGAGTCGGCCCGACGCTCGCTCCTCGCGCTCGTGCGCTCGGACCAGAACGCAGCCGACGCTGCAGTCGGCCGGGGTGCGCACGCTGCGCCTCGACCTCGACTGCGCCCCCGACACCTGCACTGCAGCACGCGCTGGCTGCAGCAGCCGACCACTCGGCCGTCGTCTACCTGGCTCCCCCGCCCGACAGCGGCACGACGGACCCGCGGCTGGCAGCGTTCCTGGCACAGGTCGAGGACGCCACGCCGGCGGTCTTCGTCTACATCAGCACGACCGGCGTCTACGGCGACGCGGGTGGCGCGCACGTCGATGAGTTGACTCCGGTCGCGCCGTCGAACGACCGCTCACGCAGACGGGTCGCAGCCGAGGCGCGGCGCAGGCCTGGTGCGCGGCAGCGGGGTGTGCGTTGCGTGATCCTCCGCGTACCGGGCATTTATGGACCGAATCGACTGCCGCTCGAGCGGCTGCAGCGGCGCGAACCCGCGCTGCGCGAGGAGGACGCGGGCCCGGGCAATCGCATTCACGTCGACGACCTGGTGGCAGCGATCGTGGCCGCAATCGATCACCCGTCGGCACATGGCGTGTTCAACGTGACCGATGGTGACCATTCGAGCACCACGACCTACCTGCAACTGACCGCCGCGGCGGCCGGGATCGAACCTCCCCCGCTCATCGGCAAGGCCGAGGCACAAGAGAAGATTCCCGCCGGCATGCTGTCGTTCCTGCTCGAATCGCGTCGCGTCGATAACCGACGGATGCTGGCCGAGCTCGGAGTGCGGCTGCAGTACCCGACTCTGCAGTCCGGCGTGCTCGCGAGCATCGCCGAGATGCGCCACGCACGGCAGGCAGCCGCAACGTGACGACGTTCCGCAATCCCGCCATGGCCGACATTCGCGAACTGCTGCGCGCCTCGCGCACGATCGCCGTCGTCGGCATTTCGGGCAATCCCGCCCGGCCGAGCTGCGGCGTGAGCACGTCGATGCGCGACTTCGGCTACCGCATCCTGCCGGTGAATCCCGCGCTGACGGAGTGGCAAGGCATTCCCGCGCATCCGACGCTGGCGGCGGCCGTGCAGGCGCTGGGCCCGGACGAGCGCATCGACATCGTGAACGTGTTCCGGCGACCCGCGCACGTGGGCACCCTGGTGGACGAGTGTCTCAGGCTCGGGCTGCACACCTTGTGGCTGCAGCAGGGCGTGATCAACGAGCCGGCCGCTGAACGTGCGGTCGCTGCGGGCATGACGGTCGTGATGGACCGCTGCATCTACGTCGACCGCGCTTCGATGCGTGAGTGAGCCACGAGTCGGGTATCCTGCCCGGATGCGGCTTGCCTTCACGAAAATGCATGGCCTCGGCAACGATTTCATCGTCTTCGATGCCGGCTCTGCCACCGACCTGCCCTCTCCCGACGACCTGCGCCGTCTCAGCGACCGGCGCACCGGCATCGGCTTCGACCAGGCGCTGGTCCTCGAGCCGCCACGACGCGCCGGCACCGACGTCTATTACCGCATCTTCAACGCCGACGGCTCCGAGGTGGAACAGTGCGGCAACGGTGCGCGCTGCATCGCGCGACTCGTCGCCAGCCGGCGCGGCGAGGTTGACCGCCCGCTGCAGATGGACAGCCCGGGTGGCGTCGTCCAGGCGCGACTGCGGCCCGACGGCCTGGTGTCCGTGGCGATGGGCGTGCCGAACTTCGATCCGGCCTCGCTTCCTTTCGACGCGCCAGCGGCCGCGGAGACCTATCACCTCGACACGCGCGCCGGCCCGGTGGAAATCAGCGCAGTGTCCATCGGCAACCCGCACGCCGTGATCCGCGTCCGCGACGTGAATCAAGCTCCCGTGGACAGCGTCGGACCCGCAGTGGAAAATCACCCTCGCTTTGCGCAGCGCGTGAACGTGGGTTTCCTCGAGATCGTCGCGCCCGACCACGTGCGGCTGCGCGTGTTCGAGCGAGGCGTCGGCGAAACCCGGGCATGCGGCACCGGTGCCTGCGCTGCGGTGGCCGTCGGACGGCGGCACGGGCCACTGGCCGAGGAAGTGAACGTGGATGTCCCTGGCGGGCGAATGATCGTCCGCTGGCCCGGCCCGGGCGAGCCGATCTGGCTGACCGGTCCGGCCGAAACGGCCTTTGCAGGCCAGGTTGAAGTGACGGGCGCCGAGTCGCCGGAGTCTTCCAGATGAACAAGCCGATCCGCGGTACCGAGCCCCCCACGCAGCTGGCCGAAGACCAGATTGCGGATTTCCTCGTTGCGCACCCCGACTTTTTCGAGCGCCACGGCGCCGTGCTGGCACGCATCAAGCTGCCGCACCAGCGCGGCAGCGCCGCCATCTCGCTCGTCGAGCGCCAGGTGCTGGTGCTGCGCGACAAGCACGCGGTGCTCGAAAGGAAGCTGCACGAACTGATCGAGAACGGCCGTACCAACGACGCGATCTCCGATCGCCTGCATCGCCTCACGCGCCGGTTGCTGCGCGCGCGGGATGCCGCCGGCGTCGTCGCGGCGCTCGAGACCTCGCTGCGCGAGGATTTCGGCGCCTCGCGCTGGGTACTGCTGGCCACCGATCCGTCCGTGTCCGCGCTCGGCAACCTGCCGAACGGCCACGTGCGCGTCGTGCCGCGCGGCAGCCCGGAACTCAAGATCTTCGAGACCTTCTTCGAGTCCGGGCGTCCTCGCAGCGGCCAGATCCGTGACACGCAGCGCGACTATCTCTTCGGCGGCGAAGGCAGCCAGGTGGGCTCGACCGTGCTGATTCCGCTCGGCGAGCGCGCTGGCCTCGGCCTGCTCGCCATCGCAAGCCACGACACCGAACGCTACCTGCCCACGATGAGCACCGACTACCTGGTGCGCATCGGCGAGATCGTGACCGAAGCGGTGTCGGCGCGACTGGCATGACCGGCGAGCCGCTGCAGAGCGGCGTCGATCATTACCTCGCAAGCCTGCGCAACGAGCGGCGGTTGTCACCGCACACGTCGAGCAATTACGGCCGTGATCTCGCTGCGCTGCTCGATTACTGCGCGTCGCAGGGCATCGACAACTGGCAGCAGCTCGATCCGCAGCACCTGCGGATGTTTGCGGCTCGCGAACACCGTCGCGGCCTCGCGCCACGCAGCATCCAGCGCCGGCTCTCGGCCTGCCGCGGCCTCTTCCGTTACCTGTTGCGTGAGGGCGAGCTGAAGCGCGACCCGACCGGCGACGTGCAGGCTCCGAAGGCCCGCAAGCGCCTGCCGACGCCGCTCGACGCCGACACGATGGCGCGGCTGCTGGAGTTCCGGGGAGACGACAGCCTCGGGGTCCGCGACAAAGCGATCATGGAGCTGCTCTATTCGTCGGGACTGCGACTGTCGGAGCTGCTGGGCCTCGACCTGCTCGACCTCGACCTCCGCGATCGCACGGTCCGGGTCGTCGGCAAAGGCAACAAGACGCGGATCGTGCCTGTCGGTCGCCAGGCGATCGCAGCGCTGCAACGCTGGATCGCAGCACGGACGACGATTGCCGCGGTCGGCGAACAGCGCCGTGTTCGTCGGCGTCAATGGCGCCCGCCTCGGTCCGCGGATCGTGCAGCGCCGCATCGCCCGCTGGGCCCGGCTGCAGGGATTGCCCGAGCACGTGCATCCCCACATGTTCCGGCACTCGTTCGCTTCCCACCTGCTCGAATCGTCGCAGGACCTGCGCGCCGTGCAGGAATTGCTCGGGCACGTGAACATCAGCACGACCCAGGTCTACACTCACCTTGATTTCCAGCACCTGGCCCGCATCTACGATGCGGCCCACCCCCGGGCCCGCCGCAAACGACCTCCTTCGAGCCCCGACTCATCGTCCGATCCCTGAGGCGCTTTCAGGTCCAACTCCGGCCCCGACCAACCCTTAACCCCTGCACCCTCATCCCCGATGTCCGTCTTCGACCCCCACGGCACTACGATCCTCTGCGTCCGGCGCGACGGCCGCGTCGCCATGGGCGGCGACGGCCAGGTCACCCTCGGCAACACCGTCATGAAAGGCAATGCGCGCAAGGTGCGCCGCCTGCACGACGGCTCGGTCATCGCGGGATTCGCCGGCGGCACCGCCGATGCGTTCACGCTGTTCGAGCGCTTCGAAGCCAAGCTGCAGCAGTACGGCAACCTCACGCGCGCAGCGATCGAGCTGGCGAAGGACTGGCGCAGCGATCGCAGCCTGCGCCGCCTCGAAGCGCTGCTGCTGGTGGCCGATGCCGGCCACACGTTCGTGATCTCGGGCAACGGCGACGTGATCGAACCGGAACACGATCTCATCGCGGTGGGTTCAGGCGGCCCGTTTGCGCAGGCCGCGGGGCTCGCGCTGCTGCAGAACACCACGCTCGACGCGCGCTCGATCGCCGAACGCGCGCTCGGCATCGCGGCCGACATCTGCATCTACACCAATCGCAACATCACCGTTGAAGAGCTATGAAGGGGTAGGGGTTAGGGGTTAGGGGTTAGGGGTTAGTCGGAACATAATCCGCAGCCGCTGCCTGGACCTGAAACGCCCGCCTTTGCACTACGCTCCTCACGAGGCCACCGAAGTGCACCCACTCTCGACTCTGCATTCCGACTAACCCCTAACCCCTTCCGACTATCCCCTAACCCCTAACCCCTAACCCCTTCCTCCCCTTCCCCCACTTCCTATGTCATCCATGACTCCCCGCGAAATCGTCCAGGAACTGGACAAGCACATCGTCGGCCAGGCCGCTGCCAAGCGCGCGGTCGCCATCGCACTGCGCAATCGCTGGCGCCGCATGCAGGTGGGCGAACCGCTGCGGGCGGAGATCACGCCCAAGAACATCCTGATGATCGGCCCGACCGGCGTCGGCAAGACCGAGATCGCGCGGCGGCTGGCGCGACTGGCGAACGCCCCATTCATCAAGGTCGAGGCGACGAAGTTCACCGAGGTCGGTTACGTCGGCCGCGAAGTCGACTCGATCATCAAGGACCTGGTCGACGTCGCCGTGAAGATGACGCGGGAGCAGGAAATGGAAAAGGTGCGTCACCGCGCGATGGATGCGGCCGAAGAACGCCTGCTCGATGAACTGCTGCCGCGTCCGCGCGCATCGTCCGGCCCGGCGATGGGTTTCGGCATGCCGGCGGACGAGCCGCCGCCGACAGCGAAGGAGAGCGACACGCGCCAGCGTTTCCGCAAGATGTTGCGCGAAGGCCAGCTCGACGATCGCGAGATCGAAATCGAGCTGCGCGCAGCGGGTCCCGGCATGGAAATCATGGCCCCGCCGGGCATGGAGGAGCTGTCGCAGCAGCTGCAAGGCATGTTCGCGAACCTCGGCGGCAATCGCACGAAGTCGCGCCGACTGAAGGTCAGCGAAGCCTTCAAGCTGCTCACCGACGAAGAAGCCGCCAAGCTGCTCAACGAAGAGGAGCTCAAGACGCAGGCGCTGCGCAATGCGGAGCAGAACGGCATCGTCTTCCTGGACGAGATCGACAAGATCGCGAGGGGCCAGAATGCCGTCTCCGGCGTCGACGTCTCGCGCGAAGGCGTGCAGCGCGATCTGCTGCCGCTCGTCGAGGGCAGCACGGTCAACACCAAGTACGGCATGGTGAAGACGGACCACATCCTCTTCATCGCGTCGGGCGCGTTTCACATGTCGAAGCCGTCCGACCTGATCCCTGAATTGCAGGGCCGCCTGCCGATCCGCGTCGAGCTCGAGGCGCTCAAGGTCGAAGACTTCGTGCGCATCCTGACCGAGCCCGACGCGTCGCTGTGCACCCAGTACGGCGCGCTGCTGTCCACCGAGGGCGTGACGCTGAAGTTCGACGCGAGCGGCGTCCGTCGCGTCGCCGAAGTCGCCTTCGACGTCAACCAGCGCACCGAAAACATCGGCGCGCGCCGGCTGCACACGGTGATGGAACGGCTGCTCGAGGCGATCAGCTTCGACGCCTCCGACCGCTTCGGCACCGAACTCGTGATCGATGGGGCCTACGTCGACTCGAGCCTCGGCAAGCTGGCGCAGGACGAAGACCTCGCCAGGTACATCCTGTGACCACGGCGCGCACGGACATGGAGCGCTGGGCCGCTCGCACCCCCACCGAGATCAAGCTGCGCAGGCAGTCACGCGTGCTCGACGTGGCGTTCGACGACGGGCAACGGTTCGAGCTGTCGTTCGAGTACCTGCGCGTCTATTCGCCATCGGCCGAGGTGCGCGGACACGGCCCCGGCCAGGAGACGCTGCAGCTCGGCAAGCACGAGGTGCAGGTCGTCAAGGTCGATCCCATCGGCAACTACGCGGTGCGGCTCGTGTTCAACGACGGCCACGACAGCGGCCTGTACACCTGGGGTTACCTCTACGAACTCGGCGAGACCCGCGCCGCGAAGTGGCAGCACTACCTCGACCGGCTGCAGCAGCTCGGCATCCCGTACCCCACGCAGGTTTCGCACAAGAAGGCCTGAGCGGCGCCGAACCTCGATCAGAACAGGACGGCGGGTTTCCGGTGCCGCGGATCCAGCAACTGTCCGGCGCCACGGCGCTGTTCATGCAGGACCCCGACGGCATCCGATTCGAGATCACGCATTACCCGCCCGGGATGCCGGTCGTCGATTGAGAACCCGCGGGCTCGCGCTGACCGGGCTCGGCGGGCCCCTGCCCACCCATCGGGAGGGTCGGAACGGCGTAGAATGCCCGTCCCCATGAGCGAAACAGCCCCACCCCGCAAGGCCCCCGCCTCCGCCGCAGCGACCCCGTCGGTCGATTTCGGTTACGAGGAAGTGCCACAGCCCGAGAAGGCACGCCGCGTTCGCGCGGTGTTCGATTCCGTCGCCGACAAGTACGACGTCATGAACGACCTGATGTCGGCCGGCGTGCACCGGCTCTGGAAGCGCTACACGCTGGGCCAGACCGGGCTGCGCCCCGGCATGTCCGCGCTCGACGTCGCCGGCGGCACGGGCGACATCGCTGCCGGCATGGCCCGCCAGGTCGGCGACAAGGGCCTCGTGGTGCTCTCCGACATCAACGCGGCGATGCTGGAGGTCGGGCGTGACCGGCTGCTCGACCGCGGCCTGCTGCACAACGTGCAGTTCTCGCTCGCCAATGCCGAGTGCCTGCCTTTCGCCGACGAGACGTTCGATTGCGTGACCATCGGCTTCGGCCTGCGCAACGTGACGGACAAGGCGGCAGCGCTCGCGTCGATGCGTCGCGTGCTGAAGCCGGGTGGCCGGCTGCTGATCCTCGAATTCTCGAAGCCCGTGTTCCCGGGTCTCAAGCCCGTGTACGACGCATACTCTTTCAGCGTGCTGCCGTGGCTCGGCGCGCGCATCGCGAACGACCCGGACAGTTACCGTTACCTCGCCGAATCGATCCGCCGCTTCCCCGACCAGGAAACGCTGCTGGGCATGATGCGCGAAGCCGGTCTCGAAGACTGCCGCTACCACAACCTGAGCGGCGGCATCGTCGCCCTGCACAAGGGGTTCCGCTATTGAGCGCGAATCCGGTCAATGCCGTCTTCGACCGGTTGTCGACGATGCTGAACCGCAACGTCGCGCAATCGGAGCGCGCCGCGGCGCTGGCGCGGCAACTCGAGGGGCGCGGCCTCGCGCTCGAATTCGAAGGCACGCCGCTCACGTTTTCCTTCCGCGTTGCTGACGGCCGTATCGCGCTCGCCATGCGCGACGCCGGTGAGGTCGACGCAACTCTATCCGGCTCGCCGCTGTCGCTGCTCTCGCTGGTCGGGCCGGGCGCCGCGGATCGACTGCGCGGCTCGTCGATCCGCATCGCGGGCGACGCCGAGGTGGCGCAGCGCTTTCGCGACCTGCTGCAGCACGCCCAGCCCGATTTCGAGGAGGAGCTGTCGCGCGTCGTGGGCGACGTCGCGGCGCACCAGGTGGCGAATATCGCCCGCGGCCTCTTCGACTGGAGTCGCAAGGCGGCCGATTCGCTCTCGAGCAACGTGGCGGAATACCTGCAGGAAGAAGGCCGCGACGTGCCGGCCCGGGTCGAAGTCGAGGAATTCCTCGAAGCCGTCGACCAGTTGCGCGAAGCGACCGACCGGTTCGACGCCCGCCTGAGCCGTGCCGAATCCCGCGCCAGGCAAAGCTCGAAGTAGCCGCACACTCGATGCCCGACGTGCAGCCCCTTCCGACTAACCCCTAACCCCTTCCTCCCCTTCCTTTACTTCCTCCCTTCCCCATGCGCTTCCGCGTCGCCACCCGCCTGCTCCAGATCCAGCGCGTGCTCGTCCGCCACGGGCTCGACGAGATCATTCTCGCGACGCACCTGTTCCGGCCGCTGCGTTTCGCGTTCTATCTCTCGCCTGCCACGTGGTTCGAGCGCCGCAAAGGCGGTCCGCGGGGTGAGCGCATCCGTCTCGCGCTCGAGGAACTGGGGCCGATCTGGGTGAAGTTCGGCCAGGCGCTGTCGACGCGACGCGACCTGCTGCCGGTCGACATCGCCGACGAGCTCGAGAAACTGCAGGACCGCGTGCCGCCGTTCCCGGGGCTGGAAGCCAAGGCCATCATCGAGGGCGCTTACGGCAGAGCGGTAGGCGAAGTGTTCGCGGAGTTCGACGAGACGCCGCTTGCCGCCGCCTCGATCGCGCAGGTGCACACCGCACGACTGCGATCCGGCGAGGAGGTCGTGGTCAAGGTCGTGCGTCCCGGCATCCGGGCGAAGATCGACCGCGACCTCGAGGTGATGTACGTCCTGGCGCGGCTCGCGCGCGACTATTCGAAGGAAGGCTACCGGCTGCGGCCCTATGAGGTGGTGCAGGAATACGAGAAGACCATCCTCGACGAGCTCGACCTCATGCGCGAGGCGGCGAACGCCGCGCAGTTGCGCCGCAACTTCGCCGGCTCGGAGCTGCTGTACGTGCCCGACGTGTACTGGGATTACTGCCGGCCCGAAGTGATGGTCATGGAGCGCATCCACGGCGTGCTGGTGAGCAACATGGACGAACTCCTCCGTCGTGGCACCAACATCCGGGCCCTTGCCGAGAACGGCGTGGAGATCTTCTTCACGCAGGTGTTCCGGCACAATTTCTTCCACGCCGACATGCACCCCGGCAACATCTTCATACAGACCGACGACCCGCAACGGCCGGTGTACGCGGCGGTCGACTTCGGCATCGTCGGCTCGCTCGACGCACGCGACCAGCACTACCTGGCTGAAAACTTCCTCGCGTTCTTCGACCGCGACTACAACCGTGTCGCGCGACTGCACGTGGATTCAGGGTGGGTACCCAGGGACACCCGCGTCGACGAACTGGAGGCGGGCATACGCACCGTGTGCGAACCCATCTTCAACAAGCCGTTGTCCGAGATTTCGTTCGCGCAAGTGCTGATCCGCCTGTTCGAAGTCGCGCGCCGTTTCGACATGCGCGTGCAGCCGCAGCTGATCCTGCTGCAGAAGACCCTGCTGCAGATCGAGGGCCTCGGACGGCAGCTCTATCCGCAACTCGACCTGTGGAAGACCGCGCAGCCGATCATGCAGGACTGGGGCGCCGACCGGCTGAGCGGCCGGAACATCGCCCAGGAACTGCGCCGGCAACTGCCCGACCTGTCCGAGTCCATACGCATGCTGCCGCAGCTGCTGCAGCAGTTCGTGCAGAAGGCGTCCGAAGGCACGCTCCGCATCCGGGTGGACGATGAGTCCTTCGAAGAGCTGCGGCGCGAGATCCAGGCGAGCGCCAGGCGCCGCGACCAGACCGTCATCGGGGCCGCCGTGTTGCTGGCCGGGATTCTCTGGCTGGCTTTCCGCACGGACTGGATGCCCGGCGTCCTGCTCACGGCTGCGGGCCTGTTGACGGCGTTGCTCGCGCGCCGCTGAACGGCTGCCCCTCTCCCACAGCAGCGGGACAGGCTGGGGCGCGGGCTACTTGCGGGCGACTTCGATCCAGGTGGTCAGCGCCCGGGCGCAGAGTTCGCCGTCTTCATCGAATATGGCCGTGCCGCACCGATGCTTGCGGCCTTCGCTCGCGAGCAACCAGCCCAGCACCATGCAGGGCTCGCCGACGTGCACGCGACGATCCACGTGCGCCTGCATCTCGCCGAGCAGCATCGTCCGGGGCGTGTCGCGGATCGCGGCGAAGTAACCCGGGCAGTCGAGCGCAGCCCAGTGAAACTCGACGGCCACCTTGCCGTCGCCGCCGTCCAGGTCGTCCGCGGGAATCCAGGGCGCGGCGACCATGCCCGAGTCGAGCAGCCCTGGAAAGATCCGCATGCCATCGCCGCGGCGACGGTGCGGGCCGCACACGAAGCAATCGGGGAACGAGTGCTCGTGAAATCCCACGTAGTGCTGTGATGCCCACACTGCCTGCACGTACGGCGGCGCGAGCGGAACCTCGAGTCGCAGCGGTCCGGCCGGCGTTCCGGACGCCACTACCTGCTCGCCGTGCCGCAGCCGCCACAGGCCATCGGTTGCCGTGTGTTCCAGTGCCAGGGGCGTGTCGAGTGGAGGCGGCGCAAGCAGGCGGATGCGCAGGTCAGTCTTCGCGGCGACGGCGAACGCGCCGCAGACATAGCCGCCGTTGCCGGAATCGGGCGGTCCCTGGAAGCGGCGGGCGATGGTCAGTGAGGTGGCTTCCGGCATCAGCGTTCGGTTCCTGCAGTCGTTCCGGCAATCTCGTCCGGTGCCGAGCACCGCCAACAGGCGTCGAACTGTCCTTCCACGCGCTCGCCACAACTGCGGCAGGTCCAGTCCGGTGACGGGACGACGGCGGCACGCGCGTTATCGATCAGTCCCCGCGCATGCAGTGCGTCGCCGTTGCGCAGGACCCAGAGCTCTGGCCAGCATTCCACGAAGGGAATTTCGCCAACCGCGCCACCGAGGCGCTCGTTCCGCACATAGCACGCGATGCCGGCCTGTTCGAGCACGTTGCGCAGGTGCGCAATCTCGATGATCGACTCGGCCGTGTGAACCTTGCGCAAGTTTCGCTCCCTGCGGCGGCGTCGGTATTGGGGAAAAAGCTGCTGCGCCGGCCGGCCTGCCCGGTAGCATGGCGGGATGGCAAACGCGTCACCCGCTACCTTACTGTCCCGGCGCTTTCCGTCAAAGCGCGCCTTCATTACCGGTGCTGCGAGCGGACTCGGCCTGTCGATGGCCCAGCTGCTGGCCCGGGATGGCTGGACACTGGGCGTGCTCGACATCGATCGCGAGGCCCTGGAGCGTGCCGTCGCTCAATTGCTGGCCGCGGGCGCTGCCACGCGTGACCGCGTACCCCGGCGACGTCGCGCTTCATGAATTCGTCGCCGGCTCCATCACAGGCTTCAGCCAGGCACACCAGGGGCTGGACGTGATGGTCAACAACGCGGGCGTGGCCGTGGCTGGTGCGGTCGAGGCCACTCCGGTGGACGACTGGAACTGGATCGTCGGCATCAACCTGCTCGGCGTCGTCTGGGGCTGCCGCGCGGCCTTGCCGGTGATGAAGCGCCAGGGCAGCGGCCTGATCTTCAACGTCGCGAGTTCCGCGGGTTTCGCGGCGGCGCCGCAGATGTCGGCGTACAACGCCACCAAGGCCGGCGTCATTTCCCTGAGCGAAACGCTTGCGAGCGAGCTGGCGGGGACGGGGCTACAGGTGTCGTGCGCGATGCCGGGCTTTTTCCGCACCCACCTGCTCGACCACATGCGGGCGCCGCCGGAAGAGAACCGGCTCGCGCACCGGATCATGGACAATTCGGGTCACGACCCCGACGAGGCGGCGCTCGCGCTTGCTCGGAGCCGCGGCCGCAGGCGAGCTTCACGTCGTCTGGCCGCCGGAATATCGCTGGGCGTGGCGGCTCAAGCGCTGGTTCCCGCGCTGGTTCCTCAAGCGGGTGCAGTCTTTCCGGGACGCTCAGGCAAGAAAGGCGGGTCGACCGCCAGGATGAAGCGGGTGTAGATCTCGGGCAGCCGGTCGAGTACGTGTTCCTTGCCGAGCATGTCCCCGCCGGCGATGGCCGCGCGCAGGACAGAAAGCGACAGCGCCTCGACGGCTTCGCGCGCCACGGGGGCGTAGCTCAGGTGCCAGGGCTCGATGCCCGCACCGCCACGGTCCGAGCCATATGGCCGGAAGAAGCCGAAGCGACCCTGGTTGCGGTCGAGCCAGGCCGTGAGCCGGCCGAATACGCCGTCGGAGGCGTATTCCGCGGGCACCAGTTGCACCTGGTAGCCCGCGGGCATCGCGGCCGCATCGATCACGTCGATGTCCGATCCCCAGTGGTGCCGGCTGCCGCCCGGAATCGCGGACCATGCCAGGATCGCGTCGACCCGCTGCGGATCCGTGAGCCTGGCATGGTCGAGCAGCGCGCCGCTGCGATCGTACAGTGGCCGCTCGCCCCGCCATTTGCGGTTCCAGAGCGCCAGTTGCCGGTCGAAGTCCCGGAAGCTCGAGACCGCCTGCAGGTCGATGTCCTCGGCGCGCGCGGCGTCGCGCATGCCGAGGAATGCGGCCACGGCCTCGTAGTGCAGCGTGCAGCGCGGTGCGTCCAGTTCGATGACGTGGGTGCGAGCGCGACCCGTCAGTTCCAGCGCGTTCATGCGGTCGGTGTTCCCGGGATCGAGGTCGGATATGATGCCGCGCAGGCGGTCGAACCGCACACAAAATAAAGAGATCGAAGGGGCGGGGAAAGCAGCCGGGAGAACTCAACGTCGATGGTCGGGCCAGGACTCAAGCTGCGTTACGTCTTCGCCGTGCTGACGGTGGGTGCGCTGCTGACCGCGGGGGTCGCCACGGTCAGCCATTACGCCGAAACTGCCGAGCAAGATGAACTCCGTGCCGTCGCAGCACAGCTGGACGCGATCTCGGCGCTGGATCCCCGCATCGCCGCTGCGAATCAGCAACTGCGACGTGTCGTCGAGAGCGCGTACGACGAACAAACGGTACGCATTGCGATCGCCGGCGCCCTGCTGACGCTCATCGCGGGCCTGGTGGTCCTGCTGCTGATGATCCGGATCGATCGCGCGCTGGTTGCGCTGATGGACAACGCGCAGTCGATCGGACGTGGACGCTACGCCGAGCCCGTCGCGGTCAGCGGTGTCGCCGAAGTGGCCGCGCTCGAAAGCTCGCTCGAGCAGATGCGCCAGGCGCTCACCACCACCACGATATCGCGCGATTTCCTCGACGATGTGTTGAACGGCATCAAGGACGCGGTGCTCGTCATGACGACGGAAGGGCGCATGCGCACCGCAAACGCAGCCGCGGCCGAACTGTTCGGGGTGCCGGAGGAGGAGTTGATCGGCGTTGCGTTCAAGGACCTGATCGCGCCGGACCACGTGGCAGCTTTCAACCTCGAGCGACTGAAGGCCGCACCCGGCGAAACGGTGATCCGCACCCGGCGCGGCCAGACCATCCCGGTGTCGGTACACATCTCGTCCCTCGGGCGCGAAGCCTCGGGCGGCAACCGCGGCACGATCCTGGTGCTGCGCGACATCACGGAACGCAAGCGGGCCGAGCGGCGGATCCGCTACCTCGCGCGGTTCGACACGCTCACGAAGATGCCGAACCGCATGCAGTTCCAGCACCAGTTGCACCAGGCCATCACCCGCAACACGCGGCAGGGGCGCGGACTCCTGCTGCTGTACATCGACATCGACAACTTCAAGGAAATCAACGACACCTTCGGCCACGACACGGGCGATCGCGTGCTCGAGACGATCAGCGAACGACTGAGCCGGGCGCTGCCCCGCGAGTCGGTCGCCGGTCGGCTGGCGGGTGACGAATTCGCCGTGTTCGCCGAGGGCATCGAGGGCGAGCAGGCCGGCCACGACCAGGGCCACGATCTGGCGCGACTCGTGCTCGGCGAGATCGCCAAGCCGGTGCACCTGCCCGGCCAGGAGATCGACGTCACGGCGAGCATCGGCGTGGCACTGGTGCCCGAACACGCCGACAACGTCATCGACCTGATCCGCAACGCCGACGCGGCGATGTATCACGCCAAGCGCCAGGGCCGGAACTGCCACGTGTTCTACGTGCCCGAGATGAACGCCGCTGCCGTCGAACGCCTGCTGCTGAAGAGCAAGTTGCGCCGCGCGCTCGAGCGCGACGAATTCGTGCTGCGCTACCAGCCGAAGGTGGACCTCGCGAGCGGCGAAGTGGTGGGCGCCGAGGCCCTGCTGCGCTGGCGGCTGCCCGGACATGGCGAGATCGCGCCTTCACAGTTCATCCCGCTGGCGGAGGAATCGCGCCTGATCCTCGACATCGGCGCGTGGGTGCTGAACCAGGTGTGCATCGATTATGCAGCCTGGCAGCGGCACGTGAGCGATCCAGGTCGCATCGCGATCAACCTGTCGTTGAAGGAACTGAGCCAGGCAAGCTTCATCCCGCGCTGCCGCTCGGTCTTCGAACGGCACAACGTGTCCGCCTCCTGCGTCGAACTCGAGATCACCGAGACGACGCTCATGCTCGATGCGGAGCGCACGCTCCCGCTGCTCGACGAATTGCGATCGATGGGCATCCACCTGTCGATCGACGATTTCGGCACGGGGTATTCCAGCCTCAGCGCCCTGCAGCAGTTCCCGATCAGCACGCTCAAGATCGACCGGTCGTTCGTGACCAACGCCGCGACCGATCCCGACGACGCCACCATCGTGCGCACGATCATCGAGATGGGACGCAGCCTCGGACTGCAGGTCCTCGCGGAAGGAATCGAGACCGAGGAGCAGCGGTATTTCCTGCTCCACAGCGGCTGCCAGATGGGGCAGGGCCGCTTGTTCGGCGATGCCATCTCGAGCGACGCATTCCTGGAGTTGCTGCTGCGGCAGGCGACCGGAGAACACCCGGTACTGCAGTTGCCGGCCTGACGCAGGCCGCGCCCGGGGCATCCGCCGCGTGAATCCAATCGCGCCGTACCCGAGAATGTTCGGGGTACCGGCTCGTTTCGCCCGCCGCAACCCGCGAGTTTTCGCACCAGTCACCAGCCTGTCGCCGCCGTACACCACCACGCATGTATTCGATCAAGGCAGCTTCACAGGCCACGGGCCTGACCGTGGCGACCCTCCGGGCGTGGGAGCGGCGCTACAACGTGGTCGAGCCGCAGCGCGACGATCTGGGCCGGCGCGTGTATCGACCGGAGGACGTCCTGCGGCTGCGCCGCCTGCGGGAAGCGACGGAGCGCGGGCATCCCATTGGCCGGCTGGTGCAGATGGACGAGCCGGGCCTCGTCGAACTGTTGCACGAGGCAGGCGCCAGTGCGCCGCCGGTGGCAGCACCCTCGGCCTTCGTCCAGCGCGTCCTCGAAGCCGCCGAGCGCTACTCATCTGATTCGTGTGAGCAGGCGCTGACGCTCGCCATTTCGCTGCTTTCTCCCGCGCGACTGATCGACGACGTGCTCGAGCCGCTGCTGCGTGAAGTCGGCGAGCGCTGGCATTCGGGCCAGTTCTCGATCGCGCAGGAGCGCATGGTGTCGACCAGCGTGCGCAAGCACATCGGCCTGATCGTCGAGACTTACGACCGCAGCGCCCGCGGGCAATCGATCGTGTTCGCGACGCTGCCAGGCGAGCGTCACGAACTCGGGCTGCTCATGTCGGCGATGATCTGCGCCAGCCACGGCTGCAAGGTGCACTACCTCGGGCCAGACCTGCCGGCCGAGGAGATCGCGCGCTACTCGCGCGAGGTCGCTGCGGCGCTGGTCGCCATCAGCGTGATCCTGTGCGAAAGCGTGCCCGACGCTCGCCTCGCAACTTGCGGTCATTCGCCAGGCACTCGGGCCTGACGTGCCGGTGTGGATCGGCGGGCAAGGCGCGCGGGGCATCGACGAGGCCAGCCCTGCCCTCCGGCTGCCTGGTCATCGGCGATCGCGCGGAACTCGAGCAGAGACTCGACATCCTGCCGCGCTGAGCTTCGCGGGCTGGATACCGGCGGACCGTCACGCACGCACCACCGGCGACGCGTGGAGCCAATGCTTCAGCAACAACCGGATGATGCCGGGAATGCATTGGACGCAGCATTGATCTACTGTCACTGTCTCCTATGGCAGCACCGCCCGGCCGCGACGCTCGCCGGCACCAGGGGACAACAGGATGACCAGCAACGGCGTCGCCTTCGACTATGACTGGGTGATCATCGGTTCCGGTTTCGGTGGCAGCGTCTCGGCGCTGCGACTCGCCGAGAAGGGTTACCGGGTCGGCGTGCTCGAGGCCGGTCGTCGTTACCGCGACGAGGACTACGCAAAATCCACCTGGGAACTGCGACGTTTCCTGTGGGCGCCGTCACTGGGACTGCGCGGCATCTTCCGGCTGACGCCGTTCAAGGACGTGTTCATCGCCAGCGGCTCAGCCGTCGGCGGCGGCAGCGTCGTGTATGCCAACACGCTGTATCGGGCCGCTCCCTCTTTCTTCACCAACCCGCAGTGGTCCGGCCTGAATGACTGGGCAGCCGCACTCGCTCCGCATTACGACACCGCCGAGAAAATGCTCGGCGTGCAGACCGTGCCGCGCGCAAGCGACGGCCAGAAGCTGCTGCAGGAGGTCGGCAGGCATTTCAACGTCGAGAGCACGTTCCACCGCACGCCGGTCGGCGTGTTCTTCGGCAAGGCCGGCGCCACGGTGCCGGATCCGTATTTCGGCGGTACCGGCCCTGACCGGACAGGATGCACGTACTGCGGCGCGTGCATGGTCGGCTGCCGCGAAGGCGCCAAGAACACGCTGCTCAAGAATTACCTGTGGTTCGCGGAGAAGCTCGGCGTCGAGATCCACCCGGAGCGGCAGGTGGTGGACATCCGCCCACTGGGCGCCGAGGATGGATCTGCAGGCTATGTCGTGACGACTGAGCGCCCCGGGGCGTGGCTGCGCAAGCGGCGACGCACGTTCACCGCGCGCGGTATCGTCATGTCTGCCGGCGCACTGGGTACCAACCGGCTGCTCGCCGAGTGCAAGCTGTCGAACGCACTGCCGCGGATCAGCGACCGGCTCGGGGAACTGGTGCGGACCAACAGCGAGTCGGTGCTCGCGGTTACGTTACCCGAGGGCATGGCAAGGCCATGGAACGATGTCGCCATCAGCGCGAGCGTCTACCCGCGGCCGGATACGCACATCGAGTTCGTGACTTACGGGCGCCACGGCGATTTCATGGCGCTGCTCTATACGCTGCTGACGGGCGATGGCACCCGGCTGACGCGCCCCCTCCTGTGGCTCGGCCAGGTGCTGCGACATCCGTTGACCTTCCTGAAGACGCTCTGGCCGGTCGGCTGGTCGAGGCGCTCGGTGCTGCTCCTGGTCATGCAGAGCCTGGATAACGCCATTGCATTCCGGGCAAGACGCGGCTGGTTCGGCCGCGTCTCGCTCACCACGGAGCAGGATCCCGAGAAGCCGAATCCGACCTTCATCGACGTGGGCAATCGTGCGGCTGAATGGCTGGCGCAGCGAACTGGCGGCTACGCGCAGAGCATGCTGCTCGAGGCCTGGGCCAACATCCCGACCACGGCCCACATCCTCGGCGGCGTGGTGATCGGTCGCGACGCCGCGAACGGAGTCGTCGACCAGAACAGCCGCCTGTTCGGCTACCGGAACTTCCTGGTCTGCGACGGTTCGACCGTTCCGGCCAATCCCGGGGTCAACCCGTCACTGACCATCACCGCGATGACCGAGTACGCGATGAGCCAGGTGCCCGCCAAGGGCGCCGCAAGCTCAGCCTGACGGTGATGGACTGCGCGCGAAGGGGCACGGCGGGTGGCTATTGCGCCGGCAATGCCGCAGCCGCAGCCTGCACCCGCGCGGCGATGTCGCTCACGACCTGTGCATTCGCGCGATCGAACGCGGCGACGACCGCGCTCAACCGGTTTTCGGTCGCGGGCACTGAAGCTTCGCTGACGAAGCTCGTGACGCGCGCGGCTCGACGCGAATCGACCAGGCTCGCCTGCACCTGGACGAGGACCACCGGTGCCGCACCCGAGGACGCTGCATCAGCACCCGCGGTGACCACTTCGAATCGTCGCAGCTCCACGTCGAGCAGGAGTTCCGTCGGCACGCGAGCCGGGGCTGTCATGACGCCACCGCCAAACTGAGCCGTGGCTGACAGTGCGCTGACGAGGTTCTGCTGCAGCATCTGCGGGGCGGATTCGGCCCAGCGTGCAGCGGAGTAATAATCGAAACGATTGCCTGCGGAGCGCACGGCGATGCGATCCGTGTCGATCGCAGGCGCAGCACGCGGACGAGCGACCGCGATGGCGAGCCCGGACGTCGATGACGTTGCGCTGGCCGTGGTTGCTGCAGTCCCGGTGGCGAAGCCGAGACGGTAAGTATCGGGCGCCTCGGCGTCGGACTGCAGCAGGCTTCCCGCACACCCCCCGAGCAGCAGCGCCATCGAAGAGGCGCAGGCCAGCCACGCAGCCCGCCGGAGTGTGAGCCCTGGCCGTTGCAATCGTCATCGCGGGATCTCCACACCGGCCGCCTTCGGCTCGAACAGGACACTCGACGGTCGCTCCCGCAGCGTGCGCGCGAGTTCGCGCACTTCGTCGCTGGCGCTGCGGACGTCGATCACGAGTTGCTGCAGTTCGGCGACGCTGGCGCCGGTGGCCTTGCCGAGCCCACCGCCGTCCTGGTTCAGCAGGCGATCAAGACCATCGGCCGTGCGGGCCAGCCTCTCGGAAGCGATGCGCGTGTTGGCAAGCGTCGCCTCGAGATCGGGTTGCACTTTGCCCAGCGTCTGGTTCAGGCGGTTGGTGAGCTCGAGCGTGGAGCTCGAAATCCCGCGCAGTTCGCTCGCCAGGGCACGCGCTTGCGCCATCGTTGCCGGCAGATCTGCCGAGGCCTTCTCGATGTGCGCGAGGGTCTGGCCGACCGAGCGCACGTTCTCGTCCGACAACACGAGCGCGATGCGGGACAGCACCTCCGTGGCCTGCCCGAGGATTTCCGGCAAGCGCTCGACGGAGGCCTCGATGCTGCTCTTGCGCGACGGTATCACCGGATACTGCGTTCCCGGCTGCAGTGCGTTCGTGCCGGACGTGTCCGGGTCCTGCTGCAGGTCGATGTAGAGCAGGCCGGTCAGACCGAGCAGGCCGAGCTTTGCCAGCGTGCCGCCCGAAATCGGCGCGCTGGAGTCGATGTCAGCGCGGACCTTCACCTGGCCCGGATCGGCCTTGTCCACGCCGAGGTACGTCACGCGACCGACGTCCACGCCGAGGTAGCGCACCGGGCTGCCCTTGGAGAGGCCGCTTACGGTGCCCTGGAAGTAAATCTCGTAAGTCTGGTAATCGCGCCGGTCGCCGCGCCCCGAATACCACCAGACGAACGCCACGGCTGCCGCCACGCAGGCGAGCGCGAACAGGGCAAGCGTTGCGTACTTCGCGTCACGCTCCACGGTCTTCGCCCCCGCCGGCCGGGCCCATCAGGCGCCCGCGCGCACCGTGAAAGTATTCCCGGATCCACGGGTGCTCGTTCCGGACGATGCCGGGCAGCGTATCCACGATGACTTTGCCGTCGACGAGCACCGCGACACGATCACACGTCCGCGCAAGGGTGTCCAGATCGTGAGTCACCATGACCACCGTCAACGAGAGCGTGCGGCGCAGGTAGAGGACCAGGTCGTCGAAGGCGGTGGCCGCGATCGGATCCAGGCCCGCAGTGGGTTCATCGAGGAACAGCAGCGCCGGATCGAGCGCCAGCGCGCGCGCCAGTGCCGCGCGCTTGGTCATCCCGCCCGACAGCTGCGCGGGAAACTTTGCACCCGCATCGACCGGCAGGCCGACCATGCGCAACCGCAGCTCGGCAAGGCTCTGCAGCGTGGCCTCTCCAAGCTCGAGCAACTCGACCATCGGCAGGATCACGTTCTCCGTAACGGTGAGTGACGTGAACAGCGCCCCGTGCTGGAACGTGACGCCGTAGCGCCGTTTCACCGCTCGCAACTCGCGATCCGACATGCACGTGATGTCCTGCCCCTCGACCTCGACCACGCCGGAATCGGGCTTGCGCAACCCGAGCATGGTCTTCAGCAACACGGACTTGCCGCTGCCGGAGCCGCCGACGATGCCGAACACCTCGCCCGCATGGACGTCGAACGACACGCCATCGTGCACGGTCTGCTGGCCGAAGCGGTTGACCAGGTCGCGCACCGAAATGATCACTGCGGGAGTGGCGGCAGCCATCAGAAATCGATTTCGAGGAAGAAGATGGCGAACAGCGCGTCGGCAAAGATCACGAGGAAGATCGACTGCACCACGGCCACCGTCGTCAACCGACCGAGCTCACGCGAAGATTCGCGCACCTGCAGCCCGCGCAGCGTGCCGGTCAGGCCGATGAGCAAGCCGAACACGGGCGCCTTCACGAGGCCGGCCCAGAACGTCGTGGGCGCAATCGCCTCGTCCAGCCGCGTGAAGAACTGCGGCCAGGGCAGGTCGATCAGGTAGCGTGTCAGCATCGCGCCGCCGAACAGCCCCATGAAGTCCGCAATGATGGTGAGCAGGGGCAGCGCGATTATCAGGCCGAGGACGCGTGGCAGCACCAGCACCTCGTACGGATCGATGCCCATCGACTCGAGCGCGTCGACTTCGTCATTGAGTTTCATCACGCCGAGTTCGGCCGCGTAGGCGCTGCCCGTGCGACCCGCGACCATGATTGCCGTGAGCAGCACGCCCAGTTCGCGCAGGACTCCGAGCGCGACGATGTCGACGGTGTAGATCTCACCGCCGTACGGCCGCAGCTGTTGCGCGCTGATGTACGCGGAAATCACGCTGATCAGGAAGGCGATCACGGCGACGACCGGCACGGCCTGGTAACCGGTCTCGTACGCGTGCCGCACGACCGACGGAATGCGCAGGTGTTTCCAGGAACGCCAGGCCGAGCCCGCCGTGCTGATGAGCTTGCCGCCGTATGTCAGCGCTTCGTACCAGTTTTCGCCGCGGACCTCGAGCGCGCGACCGAGTCGGACGAGGCCGTCCGGCTCGCGCGGAGGTGGCGCGATGTCTGCCGTGCGCACGCTGGCGCCATCGAGCAGTTCGTCGAGGTACTTGAAGTGTGCGGGCAGCGAACCGCTGACTGCAGGTGCCGTCGCTGCGTCGGCGATTGCCCGCTTGAGGACCCAGGCCGGCCCGATGTCGAAACGTCCCGCCGCGGCAAGGTCGACGCCGCGCGAGCCTGACATGGCCCATTCCCGCAAGGCGGTCTCGAGCGTGACGAGATCGGCAGCGCGACAGTCGCCGGCCAGCGTCAGCCGTCCCTCGGCGGAATCCACGCGGGCCTCGAATGCGGGGACTTTCGGCATGATGGCGGCTGTCCGGGCGTGCGCGACCGGCCTGGGCTGCGGGTGGATCTCCAGGGGCGGGAATGGCTCGTCGGAATGCTAGCATCGGCGCATCCGCCGCGTGAGGCCCGATGGCGCACAACTTTCTCAGCCAGATCCTGATCCTGCTCGCGGGCTCGTTGCTCGTGCTGAGCCTGGTACGCCGCTTCAAGCTGCCGCCGATCATGGGCTACCTGCTCGTCGGCATGGTGCTCGGGCCGCACGCGCTCGGCCTCGTGCCGAGCGTCGCCGCCGTGCAAGTACTCGCCGAAATCGGCGTCGTGTTCCTGGTGTTCACGCTGGGACTGGAATTCTCGCTCGCACGCATGGTCGCGATGAAATCCGAGGTGCTCGGCATCGGTGGCCTGCAGGTATTGCTGTGCGGCCTCGCCTTCAGCGGCATGGCTTTCGCGTTCGGCGTCAACGCGGGCGCCGCCATCGTCATCGGCGGCGCGCTCGCCATGTCGTCCACCGCGATCGTGTTGCGGCAACTCGGCGACCAGATGGAACTCACGCGCACCCACGCCCGGCTCGCGCTCGGCATCCTGCTGTTCCAGGATCTCGCCTTCGCGCCCCTGCTGGCGCTCGCCACTGCGCTCAGCGTGACGGGCGAAGTGCCCGGACCGGCGTGGCTGCTCGGCATGGCGGGACGCGGCCTGGTCGCGCTCATCGTCGTGCTGGTCGGCGGACGCTGGTTGCTGCGCCCGCTCTTTCGCGAAATCTCGCATCACCGCAGCACCGAGACCTTCACCCTGACGGTATTGTTCGTATCGTTGCTTGCCGCGTGGGCCACGGACCGGATGGGACTGTCGATGGCACTCGGCGGGTTCCTGGCCGGCATGCTGCTGGCCGAGACCGAGTTCAGGCACCAGACGGAGGCGGTGATCAAGCCGTTCCAGGACATCCTGCTCGGCCTCTTCTTCGTGTCCGTCGGCATGCTGCTCGATCTGCGCCTGCTGCTGACGCAACTGCCGTTCGTGTTGCTGCTCATCGTGGTGCTCCTGCTCATCAAGGCGGTGATCGTCGCGCTGGTCGTGCGACGGTTCGTGCCCAACAACCGCAAGGCCTTGCGCACCGCCATTGCGGTGAGCATGGGAGGTGAGTTCGGCTTCGCGCTGCTCACGCTGCTGCTGCGCGGCGACGCCGTCGACGACCGCATCGTGCAGGCGCTGCTGACCGCCGTGGCACTCAGCATGCTGCTCGGCCCACTGCTGGTGCGCTACAACGGCCGCATCGCCGACTGGATCCTGCGCCGCCCGCCGGCCCAGCCTTCCGAGGTGGCGCTCGAGACGGTGGCCACGCGGGAAATCGCACGACGCGAGCACGTGATGATCTGCGGCTTCGGCCGCGTCGGTCAGAACCTGGCGCGCGTGCTGGAACAACGCGGATTCGAGTTCATCGCGCTCGATTACGACCCGTTCCGCGTCCGTGACGCGCGCATGGCCGGCGAACCCGTGGTGTACGGCGATGCCACGCATCCCGAGGTGCTGCGCGCCCTGGGGCTGGAACAAGCCTCGGTCGTGGTGATTTCGTTCGACGCACCCGCCACGGCCGTGCGCATCGTGCGCGCCGTGCGCCTGCTTCGCACCGACGTGCCCGTGCTCGTGCGCACCGAGGACGACAAGTTCCTCGAACCGCTGCAGGCGGCCGGCGCGACCGAGGTCGTGCCCGGCATCTTCGAGACGAGCCTGGCGCTCGTGTCGCACGTGCTGCTGTTCCTGCGGGTGCCGCCAGCCGAGGTGCTGGAGACGACCGAGCAGATCCGGCACGAGCGCTACGCGGTCCTGCGCAGTTTTTTCCGCCGGCGCGAAGACCGCGCGCCACTCGATCCCGAGGACGACCGGCAGGAGCGGCAGCAGCTGTACACGGTCGTCCTGCCGCCAGGTGCGCGCGGCGTGGGTCAGACCATTCGCGACCTGGGGCTGGAACGTGGCCCGGTCACGGTGAGCGCGATCCGGCGCGAAGGGATCACGGGCCGCGACCCCGATCCCGAGACCCGCCTCAAAGTCGGGGACGTGCTGGTGCTGTGGGGACGTCCCGAGGACGTGCAGCTGGCCGAGAGCCGGCTGCTGATGGGATAGCCCAGGACCCGCCAGCGCTTCCAGGTGGGCGCGACCTTCCGTCAGGCCGAGGGGGTACGCGGGCAGCTGCGACCGTCCCTGCACCAACTGAATCGTGCCTTCGGCGATTCCGCCCAGCGCGGTGATGCGCTCGGCCATGTCATCGACATGGCCACCGACGATTGCTCGTGTCGATACTTTTATATAACATTCGTCCATATATTGACACTTTGTCAATCTCAGATCACGCTGTCAGTCATGTCGTACCTCACCGAACGCCGCCAGGAAGAAAAGGATCGCCGCCGCACCGAAATCGTCGACGCGGCCGAGGCCCTGTATGCCGAAACCGGCTGGGACGGGATCACCATGGACCAGGTCGCGCGCCGGGCCCGCTTGAGCCGCGCCCTGCTCTACGTTTACTTCAGGGACAAGAGCGACCTGCACATGGCGCTGGTCGAGCGTTCGCTCGAGGCGCTGCGCGAGCGCTTCGTTGCGGCCCGGGATGGCCGACCGAACGGTATCGCGGAGGTCGAGGCCATCGGTCGCGCTTACCTCGCCTTCTCCGTGGAGACGCCGCATTACTTTGACGCCTGCGCGCGCTACCAGGCGCACCCGACGGGCGAACACGCGAGCGGACGCTGCCCTCTGCAACGAAGCGGCTTGCGAAGTCGCCGGCCACAGCGTCCACGAAGTCATCGTCGAATCGCTCAATCGCGGCGTGGCTGACGGCTCGATCCGCGCGGACATCGGCGACCCGTTCGTCACCGCGCTGACGCTCTGGGCGTTCACCCACGGCATGATCCAGATCGCATCGACCAAGGGGGGCCAGATCGAGCACGAGGGCACGTCGGTGCAGTCGTTCATCGAGCATGGCCTCGACCTTGCGCTGCGGGCACTCAGGCCATGAAGCACGCGCCTGCATTGATCCTGTCCCTGCTCGTGGCAGGCGGTGCGCCCTGGGCACAGGCCGCATCGCCTTCGCCTGCGACCGCCGCACGCGCGGCGCAGCCGCTGGTCACCATGGAAGACGGGCTGCGCCAGATCATCGACGAAGCACTCGCTGCCAACCTCGAGTTGCGCGCATCCGGCGCGACCGTGCAGCAGCGACTCGCCGCGCTCGACCAGGCGCGTGCGCGTTACCTCCCGGTGATCGACTTCGCGGCGCGCTACTCGGTGGCCGACGGCGGTCGCACCATCGAGTTCCCGGTGGGCGACCTGCTCAATCCGGTGTACGAGACGCTGGACCAGATGCTGGTGGCGCAGGGCCAGGCAGCGCAGTTTCCGCGCGTCCAGAACGAGTCGATCGCCTTCCTGCGCGACCAGGAGCAGGAAACGAAGCTGGTGCTCGAACAGCCGATATACGAACCGCGCATCGGTCCGGCCGTAGACGCGACGCGAGCCGATGCGACGCGTGCCGCAGCGGACCTCGCCGCGCTGCGATCGCAGGTCGTCCGCGACGTCAAGCAGGCGTACTACCGCTGGATCGCGGCACAACAGGCCGTAACAGTGCTCGACGCGACGCTCGAAGCCACGCGCGCGAACCTCAAGGCCAACGACAGCCTGTATCGCAACGGCAAGGTCACGCGCGATCTCGTCTATCGCGCCGAGGCCGACGTGCTCGAGGTGGAGCAGGAACGCCTGGTAACGGCCAGCCGCGTGCGCATCGCGCAGAGCTACGTCAACCTGCTGCGCAATGCGCCGCTGTCGCAACCACTGCCAAATGCAGCACTGGACGCCGAGACGATCGAACGCTTCCGCACCCGCCTGCTGTCCGCGCTCGCGGGACGGCAGGCGGACGCGCTGAAGCTGGGCGACCTCGCGAGCCAGCGCCGCGAGGAACTGAAGAGCCTCGATGCGGCGATCGCAGCGGGCGAAGCGCGACAGGACCTGGCGCGGGCGGCCTTCAAGCCATCGCTCGCCTTTGGCGCGGAAGCGGGGATCCAGGGCACGGATTACGGTTTCGCGGACGAGGACCGCTACGTACTCGCGTCATTGGTGCTGCGTTTCAACGCGTTCCGCGGCGGCGCGGACCAGGCCGCCCTGCGCGAAGCCCGCGCCCTCACCGATCAACTGCGCGCGACTCGCGAACTCGCCGGCCAGCGCGTGCGCCTCGAAGTGCAGCAGGCGCTCGAGAACTTCGAGGTCGCCGAGGCCTCGCTTGACACCGCTGCCAAGCGCGCCGAGGCCGCCACCAGCGCATTCACGATCACCAGCCGCAAGCGTGATCTCGGCCAGATCAACCAGGCTGAGTTCATCGACGCACGGCGAGCGCAGACCGATGCCCAGCTCAACGTCACCAGGGTGCGTGCCGAATACCTCGCGCGCCTCGCAGAACTCGAATTCTCCATCGGCGACGCACGCCGGCTGGATCAGGAGCGGATGTGAAGAAGCCAGCCCGCAAGGCGTTGTTCATCGTTGCCGCGGCAGCCCTGCTCGTCGGGTGCAACGCGCAAGAGCAGAGCGACGCCGCTCAGGCGCAGCCCGCCGCGGTGCGCGCGGTACCGGTGGCGAGCGTCGCAGTCACGGCGCAGACCCGCGCGGTGGGCGTGCTGGCGCCGCGCGATGAAATCCGTCTTGCCTTCAAGGTCGGCGGCGTCGTCGATTCGGTGCGCGTCAAGTCGGGCGACATCGTGCGCAAGGGCCAGGTGCTCGCCGAACTGAAGCGCGCCGAAGTGGATGCGACGGTCTCGCAGGCGGCCGAGGGCGTCGAAAAGGCTCGCCGCGACCTGGACCGTGCGAAGCAGCTGCGCATCGACGAAGTCGCGACCGAAGAGCAGGTGCAGGACCTGACGACCGCCTACAACCTCGCCCGGTCCAGTCTCGACGCGGCGCGCTTCAACGCGCGCTTCGCACGCATCGAGGCGCCGGCGGACGGCATCGTCTTCGAGCGCATGGTCGAGGGCGGCGAGCTGGTGCAGCCCGGACAGCCGGTGCTCGTGGTGGGCTCGACGGATTCGGGCTGGGTCGTGCGCGTGGGCCTTGCCGACCGCGACGTGGTGCGCATGGAATCGGGTGCGCCGGCGCAAGTGACGTTCGATGCCTTCCCGGGCCGTGAATTCGAGGGCAGGGTGACGCGTATCGGCGCCGCCGCGGACCGCGCGACGGGCACGTTTGAAGTGGAAGTCGAGGTGAACCCGCAGGGCGCCCGCTTCGCGCGCGGGCTGGTGGCCAAGGTCACACTGCCGCTCGCGCGACTTCCGGACGTGGCCCCGGACGCGACGGTCGTGCCGGTCACGGCACTCGTGGAGGCCGACGGCCAGCGTGCGACCGTGTATGTGCTCGATCGCGCGAGGAACATCGCGCTGCGCAAGGATGTCACGCTCGGCCCCCTGCTCGGGGAGCAGGTGATCGTGACCGCGGGCCTCGTCACCGGCGAGCCGGTGATCACCGACGGCGCGGCGTGGCTCACGGACGGCCGCAGCGTCCGCGTTGTCGCCGACGACCGGGGCTGAGCCGTGCGCCTGTGGGAATTCGCGGTCCGGCGCTGGCAGTTCACGCTGCTGCTGTTCGGCCTGCTGCTCGGCGTGGGGTTCACCACGCTCAGGAACATTCCACGCGCCGAGGACCCCGAATTTCATGCGCCCGTGCCCATCATCGTGGTCGCCTATCCGGGCGCAGATCCGGCGGACATCGAGCGGCTGATCGTCGACCCGATCGAAGACGCGGTCAACGAACTCGACGACATCAAGCGCATGGACAGCCGCTCGCTCGACGGCGTCGGCATCATCCAGGTCGAGTTCCAGTGGGACCAGGATCCGGACGAAAAGTACGACGAGGTGGTGCGCGAGGTGAACCGCATCCGCGCCGAACTGCCCGCCGACATCGCGAGCCTGGAGGTGCGGCGCACCGGCTCCGGCCTCGTCAACATCATGCAGGTGGCACTGGTCAGCCCGGAGGCTTCGTACCGTGAGCTCGACGACCTCGGCCGCGCGCTGAGCGACGAGCTCGAAACGCTGCCCGGCGTGCGGCGCAGCGAGGTATTCGCGCTGCCCGAGCCCGAGGTCCGCATCGCCGTTGACCTCGAACGAATGGGCCGCGCGGGCATTTCACTGGGACAGGTCGAAGCGGCCGTGCGCGGCGGAAACGCGTCGATCCCGGGTGGCTCGGTCGACCTCGGCTTGCGCAAGTTCAACCTGAAGACCTCGGGCAGCTACGATTCGCTCGACGAAATCGCCGGCACCGTCGTCGCGAGCCGCAACGGCCGGGTAGTCCGGTTGCGCGACGTCGCCGAAGTCTCGTGGGACACGAGCGAGCAGCAGTACATCGGTCGCTACAACGGCCAGCGCGCGATTTTCGTCACCGCGAGCGCCAAGGACCGGGTCGACGTCTTCGACGTGCGCAAAGCCATCGACGGCAGCCTCGCCCGCTTCGAAGGCAGCCTGCCGCCGAACGTGAAGCTCGCGCGCGGCTTCGACCAGACTCGCAACGTCAAGCACCGGCTCGACCGCCTGGGACTCGACTTCGCGATCGCGATCGGCCTCGTGCTGCTCACGCTGGTTCCGCTCGGCCTGCGGGCGGCCGGCGTGGTGATGATTTCCATCCCGCTCTCGCTGTCGATCGGTCTTGCAGCGCTCTACTTCACCGGCTTCTCGCTCAACCAGCTTTCCATTGCGGGTTTCGTGCTCGCGCTTGGCCTGCTGGTGGACGATTCGATCGTCGTCGTCGAGAACATCGAGCGGTACCTGCGCGCCGGGTACACGCGGGTCGAGGCTGCGATCGCCGCCACGGACCAGATCGCGCTCGCCGTCATCGGCTGCACGGCGACGCTGCTGTTCGCTTTCCTGCCGTTGCTGTTCCTGCCCGAGGGCGCCGGCAAGTTCATCCGTTCACTGCCGGCGTCGGTGCTCTACACCGTGGCGGCCTCGCTGCTCGTCTCGTTGACGGTCATCCCCTTCCTGGCGAGCCGCCTGCTGCGGGCCGAAGGTCACGGCGCCGCAGGCAACAAGGCATTGCAGGGACTGATGCGCGTCATACACGGCATCTACGGCCCGGCGCTGCGCATCGCGCTGGCCGCGCCGCGGCGCACCCTGCTGGCGGCGCTCGCCTTCGTGATCGCTGCGTTCGGACTCACTGCGTTGATGGGTTTCAGCCTGTTTCCGAACGCCGACATCCCGCAGTTCCGCATCGCGGTCGAAACGCCGACCGGCGCCAGCCTGGCCGACACCGATCGCGCCGTGCACTTCGTCGAAGCCGAGCTGCAGCGGCACGAGGAAGTGAAGCACGTGTTCGCGAACGTGGGTCGCGGCAACCCCCGCGTCTACTACAACATCTTCCCCGAGGAGAAGAAGGCGAACGTCGGCGAAGTGTTCGTCGAGCTGCAGCAGTTCGACCCGCGCACGACCCCGCAACTGCTCGAACGGCTGCGGCAGACGTTCGCCGGCTATGCCGGCGCGCGGATCATCGTCGAGAGCTATCGCAACGGACCGCCGATCAACGCTCCGATCGAAATCGCAATCGTCGGGCCTGACCTCGATGCCCTGCAGAAGCTTGCGAACCAGGCCGAAGCGCTCATGGTCGCGACGCCGGGCACGCGCAACGTCGACAACCCGGCGCGCCGCCTGCGTACCGACCTCGACCTGCGCATCGATTCCGACAAGGCTGCGCTGTTCGGTGTCGCGCCGGTCGAAGCCGATCGCACGGTGCGTGCAGCCGTCGCGGGGCTCAATGTCGGCAAGTATCGCGAGTCGGATGGCGACGAATACGACATCACGCTGCGCCTGCCGATGCAGGGACGGCAGACCCTGCAGGCGCTCGACTACATCGAGGTGGCCTCGGCGAGCGGGCAGCCCGTGCCATTGCGACAGCTGACCGATCCGGTATTTGCGACGGCGCCGAGCGCGATCCGCCGGCACGATCGGCTGCGCGAATACGTGCTGACGGCGCATCCGACCGCGGACATGAACGTGGCCGAGGTGACACAGGGCGTGCTCAAGAACCTGCGGCAGCTCGAGTTGCCGCCCGGTTACTCGATCCGCGCCGGCGGCGAACTCGAGGCGCAACAGGAAAGCTTCGGCGGCATCGGCACGGCCGTGCTGGTTGCGGTGTTCGGCATCCTGGCCGTGCTGGTGCTCGAGTTCGGCAGCTTCCGTTCGATGCTGATCGTCGCCGGCGTGATCCCGCTCGGCATGGCCGGTGGCTTCATCGCACTGTTCCTGGCGGGCTACGACCTGTCGTTCACCGCGACGATCGGAATCGTGGCGCTGATCGGCATCGAGATCAAGAACTCGATCCTGCTGGTCGACTTCACCAACCAGCTGCGGGAACAGGGCGTACCGCTCGATGACGCGATTACGCAGGCGGGCGAAATCCGCTTCCTGCCGATCCTGCTGACGTCGGCCACGGCGATCGGCGGCCTGCTGCCGCTCGCGATCCAGGGTTCGGGGCTGTATTCGCCGCTCGCGATCGTGATCATCGGCGGACTGGTGTCGTCGACTCTGCTCGGCCGGCTGGTCACGCCCGTGATGTACAAGATGTTGCCACCGTCAATCGTCGTGCTGCCCGAAGCGAAAGTCGATGCTTCGCTGGCCGTCACGCGGGCGGGCTGAACGGTGCCTTGTGAGTCAAGCGTTCCACGGGATAACGAGTCAGGGCGGAGGGTGGTGAGGGCGGCGCATGCACCGTCGCCGCGGCCAGCAACTTCCATGGCGCCGTCACCATTGCGCGTGGCGAAGCTCGATGTAGTGCGTGCCGTTTGCCCAAAGCAGACGGTCAACGGGGAATAACGACCCAAAGCGGCCATTATCGGTTCACAGGATCTGGGTAGTCGTCGCGATCGGCACAAGCACGGAATGTGCCGACTGTGGACTTCGCGTCCTCCAACCCGGCCCACGCGCAGGTAAAGCACCTTCCACTCGTTCTTCCTGGTGCGGGCAACGCCCAAGTGACGTATCTCGACGCCGTCGAATCAGCCACAGTGGCGCCGGCGGGCCACAAATGAGTGGCAATAACATTTGCTTGTCAGGGGGGACACGCACCATGTCCAGGTTCACCACAGTCGCGATGATTGTGATCTGTGTTTTCTTCGCATCTATTTCGAGCGCCGATTCCATCCTCGTAGAACTCGATGCAGCGAACAAAGCTTTCGAGAACGCAGTAATGGCTGGTGATGTTGATTTCTTAGTCAACGACTACACCGACGATGGCTGCATCATTGCTCCAATGGCTGGCTGAAACGCGTGGGAAGGAATCGATCCGGGCGTTCTGGGAATCGGTAATCGCAACTAAACCGAAGAAGGTCGAGATAGTTACAGAAAAGGCTGGAAGCGAAGGAGATTTGGCTTTCGCTACGGGCCAACTCTCTCGTTACCGATGCGGAATCGGCAGTTAGCAAAGCTCGTGTTTACGGTGGTGCTTAGAAAGGTCGGAGGTGTGTGGAAGCTACGAGTGGATTCATGGAATCCCCAATGATCTGGCCGCCAGTTCTGTGCTCCTCGCCGCCTGACAAGTCGGCGGAGTCAGACACTTTTGACCGCCTAGCGTGCTGGCCAACGGCCAACAGTTCACGGGACTACCGTGATCTCGGAAAGGCCACTGTCGCTCTGGGAGGACCCGGCCTCACGCCGGGGCTTCTCTTTCGGGCGAACGTCTGCTCCTGGCCGAATCCCGTCCTGGACGAAGGTCTGCTTTCGACCCGCAGACCTCGCGCCGGCCAGCACGACTCAGTGGCAGAGCCGAGTCATTGGCAATCAGCGATCACTCGTCACTGATCACTTCTTCAGGAGATCTCCGGCGTCGAGGCCGAGGCGCTCGATCGTCGACAGCACGCGTGGCCATTCCGTCACGAGGAATTTCTCGCGCTCGTCCCGCATGAGAGCTCACGCGCGCACCCGGCGTGACGAACATGCCGCGACCGCGACGCTTCTCGACCAGCCCCTCGTCGACGAGCTGCTGGTAACCCTTGAGGACTGTCAGTGGATTGAGCGTGTGCTCGGCGGCAACGCTGCGCACGGAAGGCAATGCCTCACCTTCGCCGAGCGTGCCTTCGAGGATCATCGCCACCACCTTGTCACGGAGCTGGCGATAGATCGGCTGGTTGTCGTTCCAGGTGGAGTCCATGCGTCGTCAAAGTTCGGAACATGGTGGTGCGCTGCTCTACTGTAGCAGAACACCGAGACCTGCCACTTTCATGGGTGACCGGTGCGCGGGATCGCTACGGCGGGGTGCGCATCGAGAGCCGGGGGCGTGATGGCCTGTAGCGCCACCGGCCTCGATGCGACCGCATACCCTGCGATCAACCATGCGACGACGGCCAGGACCGTTGCCCAGAGCCTGTCTGACGTCTTCATGGCGATCACCTCTTCCGTGAACGGGTTTCCTTGGTGTTCTAGTTAACTACAACACTAAACACTTTGCAAGCCCGTCCGTATAAGTCGAGCCGGGCTGCGGTGGCTTTCTGGCAAAGCTTGCTTTGCAGCGCGTTAAAATGCCGAACCCCAGACCAGATGCGAGCGACGGGCGCCCTGACCCGCCGCGAGCGACCCGGGACCCGACACAACTGGAGAGAATTTCCCCATGAAGACCCCCGTCAACGTCGCCATCACCGGCGCCGCGGGCCAGATCGGCTACGCGCTCGCCTTCCGAGTGGCCTCCGGCCAGATGCTCGGTCCCGACCAGCCGGTCAACCTGCACCTGCTCGAAATCACGCCGGCCCTCGGTGCGCTGCAGGGCGTCGTCATGGAACTCAACGACTGCGCGTTCCCGACGCTGAACAGGATCGTGGCGACGGACGACGCGAAGGTCGCGTTCAAGGACTGTCACGCTGCGCTGCTGGTCGGCGCGCGACCGCGCGGCCCGGGCATGGAGCGCAAGGACCTGCTGCTCGCCAACGCGCAGATCTTCTCGGCGCAGGGCAAGGCGCTCGACGCCGTCGCTGATCGCAAAGTGCGCGTGCTGGTCGTCGGCAACCCGGCGAACACCAATTCGCTGATCGCGATGAGGAACGCACCGAGCCTCGATCCGAAGCGCTTCACCGCCATGGTCCGCCTCGATCACAACCGCGCGCTCTCGCAGCTCGCGGAGAAGACGGGCACGCACGTGACCGACCTGAAGAAAGTCATCATCTGGGGCAACCACTCGGCGACGCAGTATCCCGACCTGCACCACGCGACGGTTGCGGGCAAGCCCGCGCTCTCGCTGGTCGACCAGGCCTGGTACGCAGACACCTTCATTCCCGTCGTGCAGCAGCGCGGCGCGGCCATCATCAAGGCGCGTGGCGCATCGTCTGCCGCGTCGGCTGCGTCATCCGCGATCGACCACATCCGGGACTGGGTACTCGGCACTCCGGCCGGTGACTGGGTCTCGATGGCCGTGCCTTCGGACGGCAGCTACGGCATCCCGGAAGGCGTGATTTACGGCTTCCCGGTGACCTGCAGCGGCGGCAAGTACGAAATCGTGCAGGGTCTCGCCATCAACGACTTCAGCCGTGCGCGCATGGCCGCGACGCACAAGGAACTCCTCGAAGAGCGCGACGGGGTCAAGGACCTCATCTAGGAAGGGGCTGGGGATCAGGGCTTAGTCGGAACAACTTCCGACCTGACTCTCGAAGCGCGGCCTCAATCACTGGCGGGCGATGGATGCGATTCCATCGCCCGTCTTGCCATCCGCACACATGACGTCTGAACAGAAGAACCGCCTGCGTGACGTGATCTTCGGTGCACCGCGCGACCCGCTGGCGCCCGGGACGCGCAAGCACATGGCCCTCGCCGCGTTCCTCGCCTGGATCGGCATCGGCGCCGACGGCCTGTCGTCCTCCGCCTACGGCCCCGCCGAAGCGTTCATGGCGCTCGGCTCGCACAGCCAGCTCGCGCTCTACCTCGCGGTCGCCACCGCGTTCACCGTGTTCGTGATCTCGCTCGCCTACAACCAGGTCATCGAGCTGTTTCCGAATGGCGGCGGCGGTTACAAGGTGGCGACCAGGCTCGTCGGTCCCTATGCGGGTCTGGTCGCCGGTGCCGCACTGATCGTCGACTACGTGCTGACGATCGCGATCTCGGCAGCGAGCGGCATCGATGCGCTGTTCAGCCTGCTGCCGGCGGTGCACCAGGTCGTGAAGCTCGAGGCGGCGATCGTTGTGGTGGTGCTGCTGATCTACCTGAACCTGCGCGGCATGCGCGAATCGATCAGCCTGCTCGCGCCGATCTTCATCGGTTTCTGCGTCACGCATTTCGCGCTGATCGGCTACGGCATCTGGGCGCACGAGTACGGGCTCGCGGCGGAAGTCCGCCAGACGATCGAGGAGACACACGCGCTCGCGGGACAGTCCGGCTGGTTCTTCACCATGGCGCTGTTCCTCAAGGCGTATTCACTCGGTGGCGGCACCTACACCGGCATCGAAGCCGTCTCGAACAACGTCAACATGCTGAAGGAGCCGCGCGTGCGGACCGGCAAGTGGACGATGTTCCTGATGGCGCTCTCGCTGAGCCTCACCGCGGCGGGGATCATCCTGTTGTACCTGCTGTGGGACGTGCAGCCGTCGACGACGGGCGAGACGCTGAACGCCGTGGTGTTCGGCAGCATCATCGCGAACCTCGGCTTCGATTCGCACACCAGCCACCTGATCCTGGTCGTCGTGCTGGTGTTCGAAGGCGCGCTGCTGTTCGTCGCGGCCAACACCGGGTTTCTCGGCGGCCCCGCAGTGCTTGCCAACATGGCGGTGGATCGCTGGGTGCCGAACCAGTTCAGCGCGCTGTCCTCGCGCCTCGTCACCCGCAACGGCATCCTGCTGATGGGAGCGGCGGCGCTGGCGATCCTCGTCTGGACGAGGGGCTACGTCGGACTGCTCGTCGTGCTCTACACCGTGAACGTCTTCATCACGTTCGCGCTGTCACTGCTGGGACTGACGCGCTACTGGTGGAAGCAGCGGCGCGACGTGCCGCAGGCGCGCAACCGCTTGCTGCTGGCCGTCTTCGCGCTGCTGATCACGCTGTCGATTCTCGCGGTGATCGTGGTCGAGCGCTTCCTGCAGGGCGGCATCGTCACGCTGTTCATCACCTCCACGGTGGTCGTCACCGGACTGCTCATCCGCCGGCATTATTCGCGCGTGCGCGAAATGGCCCATGCCCTCGAGCGTTCGGTGCGCTGGAAGTGGCGGGACCTGCCGGGCGAGCCGCCGGCGATCGATCCGGTCCAGCCCACGGCCGTGTTCCTGGTCAGCGCGAACCGCGGCTCGGCCTGCACACGGTCGAACGCGTCGAGGCCTTGTTCCCGGGTCACTTCCGGAATTTCGTGTTCGTGAGCGTCGGCACGGTCGACAGCGAGTCGTTCGGCAGCGAGCAGTCGCTGCGCACGCTGCAGTACGAGACGCGCGCATCGCTCGACGGCCTCGTCAACTACGCGCAGGTGCACGGCAAGGGCGCGTGCTGGTTCGACGCGTATGGCGCGGACCGTCTCGCCGAACTCGAGAGACTCGCGCTGACGGTGCGGGAGACGTTTCCGCACAGCGTCTTCTTCACCAATCGCCTCGTGTTCGAGCACGAGCGCTGGTGGAATCGGCTGCTCCACAGCGAAACCCCGCTCGCGATGCAGCGCCTGCTGAACGTGCACGGAATCGAACTGGTGATCCTGCCGGTGACGTTGCGCGACGAGAGGATGCCGGCTGCTTAGCCGCCGCGGCTCAGCGGCGCGACCTCGGCCTCGTCGGAGCGGTCCTGTTGCGGACACTGGCGATTGACAGCTATAGAATGAACGTTCATTCTTGATCTTGACCAGAATCCCGCACCGCCCATCCGGGCCAGCACGATCCACTCTGCCGAGGCCACATGTCATCGCCCAAGTTCGCGAGTCGCAGGGCCGTTTTCGCCGTCGTCGGGCTCACCGCAGTGGCGGCTTGCGGCAAACCGGGGGGCGCACCACAGGGCCGCGGAGCCGTGCCCGTCACGGTCGTCACGCTCGCCACGGCGCCGGTCGTCCTGCGCCGTGAGCTGCCGGGACGCACCACGCCGTACCTCGTCGCGGAAGTGCGGCCGCAGGTGAACGGGATCGTAAAACAGCGCCTGTTCACCGAAGGGTCTGCGGTGAAGGCCGGTCAACCGCTGTACCAACTCGACGATGCGACCTATCTGGCGGACCTCGCGAGCGCCAGGGCCGCACTTGCCCGCGCAGAAGCGACGCTCAACATTGCCCGCCTCAACGCACGGCGCTCCGCCGACTTGTTCGCGATCAACGCCGTCAGCAGGCAGGACGACGAGAACGCCGCAGCTGCGTTGCAGCAGGGCGAAGCCGACGTTGCCGCCGCGGCGGCGGCTGTCCGCAGCGCCGAGGTGATCCTCGGTTACGCACGCATTACCGCGCCCATCGGCGGTCGCATCGGCAAGTCGTCCGTGACCCAGGGTGCGCTGGTAACGGCGAACCAGGACCAGCCGCTTGCAACGGTGCAGCAGCTCGACCCCATTTACGTGGACCTGACTCAGTCGAGCGCGGAATGGCTGTCACTGCGCAGGGACCTGGCGGCGGGCCGGCTCGAGGGCGCGGAAAACATGCCGGTCGCAATCGTCCTCGAGGACGGCACGCCTTACGCTCAGCCCGGCAAACTCGCATTCTCCGAAGTCAGCGTCGACCCGACGACCGGCAGCTTTGCCTTGCGCGTCGTCGTCCCCAACCCCGAGCACATCCTGCTGCCCGGCATGTACGTCCGCGCCATCGTCGGCACCGGAACCCGGCAATCAGGCCTGCTCGTGCCGCAGCAGGGCATCGCGCGCGACCCGAAGGGCCAGACGACCGCGATGGTCGTCGGCCGGGATGACACGGTGGAAGTGCGCCCGGTGCGCGTGAGCCAGGCGATCGGCGACAGTTGGCTGGTCGAGGAAGGCCTGGCCGCCGGCGACAGGGTGATCGTCGAAGGCCTGCAGAAGGTACGGCCTGGCGCGCCCGTGCAGCCTGCCGAAGCCGGGGCCGCACCGCCGCCCGCCGCCCCGACCGCCCCCGCACAGCAGCCGTAGGCGCACCGCCATGGCACGCTTTTTCATCGACCGACCGATCTTCGCGTGGGTCATCGCGATCATCATCATGCTGGCGGGCGGCCTCGCGATCACGCAGCTGCCGATCTCGATGTACCCCAACATCGCCCCGCCTGCGGTGACGATCAGCGCCAACTACCCGGGCGCGTCGGCGAGGGTCGTCCAGGACGCCGTGACGCAGATCATCGAGCGCAACATGAAGGGCCTCGACGGCCTGATCTACATGTCCGCGACCAGCGATGCCTCGGGCAACGCGTCGATCACGCTCACGTTCGAGTCCGGCACCGATCCCGACATCGCCCAGGTCCAGGTGCAGAACAAGCTGCAGCTGGCGATGCCCGCGCTGCCGCAGGAAGTGCAGCGCCAGGGCGTCAACGTGACCAAGTCGCGCAGCGGCTTCCTCATGGTCATCGCGTTCGTCTCGAAGGACGGCAGCATGACGCGCGACGACATCTCCGACTACGTCGGCGCGAGCCTGATCGACCCGTTGAGCCGCGTCCCGGGCGTGGGCACGGTGCAGCTCTTCGGATCGCCGTACGCGATGCGCATCTGGCTCGACCCGAACAAGCTCGAGACTTATGGCCTCGCCATCGGCGACATCATCACGGCGGTGCGCGCCCAGAACGCCCAGGTCACGATCGGCCAGCTCGGCGGCGCGCCATCGGTCAAGGGGCAGCAACTGAACGCGACGATCAGCGCGCAGGAGCGCCTGCAGACGCCTGAGCAGTTTCGCAGACATCGTCCTGCGCAGCAATCCCGACGGGTCGACGCTCAAGCTCGGCGACGTCGCGCGGGTCGAGATCGGCGCCGAAACCTACGAGTTCATCAGTCGCTACAACGGGCAGCCGGCGAGCGGCATGGCGATCTCGCTGGCGACCGGCGCCAACGCGCTTGAAACGGCGGCCGGCGTCGAGCGGGCGCTGGCGGGACTGCGGCCGTACTTCCCGACAGGCCTCGAAGCAGTCGTCCCGTTCGACACGACGCCGTTCGTGCGGATGTCGATCAAGGGGGTGATCACGACGCTGGCCGAGGCGATCGCGCTCGTGTTCCTGGTCATCTACCTGTTCCTGCAGAACTTCCGCGCCACGCTGATCCCCACGATCGCAGTGCCCGTGGTGCTGCTCGGGCACGATGGGCGTGCTGGCCGCGCTCGGCTTCTCGATCAACATGCTCACGATGTTCGCCATGGTGCTGGCGATCGGCCTGCTGGTGGACGACGCCATCGTCGTGGTCGAGAACGTCGAGCGCGTGATGCACGAGGAGGGACTGTCGCCACTCGAGGCCACGCGCAAGTCGATGCGGGAGATCACCGGCGCGCTGGTCGGCATCGGCATGGTGCTCGCGGCGGTGTTCGTGCCGATGGCGTTCATGCCGGGTTCGATCGGCGTGATCTACCGGCAGTTCTCCGCGACGATCGTGTCGGCGATGTCGTTGTCGGTGCTGGTCGCGATCGTGCTCACGCCGGCGCTGTGCGCGACGATGCTGAAGCCGGTGCGCAAGGGCGAGCACTACGCCGAGACAGGCTTCTTCGGGTGGTTCAACCGCGTGTTCGAGCGCGGCAGCGCGACTTACCAGAACGGCGTGCGCGGCATCCTGGCGCGCAGCGGCCGCTTCATGCTCGTGTTCGCCGCCCTGGCCGTACTGATGGGCCTGCTGTTCGCGCGCCTGCCCACCGCGTTCCTGCCCCAGGAAGACCAGGGGACCCTGCTCGCACAGCTGATCGCGCCGGTCGGCGCGACACAGGCAGCGCACCCTGCAGTCGCTGGAAAAGGTGGAACAGCATTTCCTCGAGGGCGAGAAAAGCGCGGTCAAGGCAGTCTTCGGCGTGCAGGGCTTCAGCTTCGGCGGCACCGGCCAGAACAACGCCATGGCCTGGATCAACCTGAAGGACTGGAGCGAGCGCAAGGCGCCTGAGCTGCACGCCGATGCGATCGCCGGCCGCGCGATGGCGGGGCTGTCGCAGATCAAGGACGCTTTCGTCTTCGCGTTCGTGCCGCCGCCGATACCGGAGCTCGGCCTTGCGGCGGGCTTCGCCTTCTTCCTGAAGGACAACGGCGGGGCAGGCCACGAGGCGCTCACCGCCGCGCGCAACCAGTTCCTGGGCGCCGCCGCGCAGAGCAAGCTGCTGGCGAACGTGCGCCCGAACGGCCAGGAAGACACGCCGCAGTTCCACATCGACGTCGACAACGAGCGGGCCGCCGCGCTCGGGCTGGCGACCGCCGACATCAATTCGACGCTCTCCGCGGCCTGGGGCGGCCAGTACATCGACGACTTCGTCGACCGCGGTCGCGTGAAGCGGGTCTACGTCCGGGCCGACGCGCCGTTTCGCATGACGCCCGACGACTTCAAGCTCTGGTCGGTGCGCAACGCCGAAGGACAGCATGGTGCCGTTCGCGGCGTTTGCGACGTCGCGCTGGGACTACGGCTCGCCGCGCCTCGAGCGGTACAACGGCGTGCAGGCGATGGAGATCAATGGCCAGGGCGCGCCGGGCGTCAGCACGGGCGAAGCGATGGCCGAAGTGGAGCGCCTGGTCGAGCAGCTGCCGGCGGGCTTCGGCGTCGAGTGGACCGCGGTTTCCTACCAGGAACGCGAGGCAGGGTCGCAGACGCCCCTGCTCTACGCGCTGTCGCTCCTGATCGTCTTCCTGTGCCTCGCGGCGCTGTACGAAAGCTGGTCGATCCCGACGGCGGTGCTGATGGTGGCGCCGCTCGGCATCCTTGGCGCGACCCTGGCCAGCACCCTGTTCGGGATGCACCGTGACGTGTACTTCCAGGTGGCGATGCTCACCACCGTCGGCCTCACCAGCAAGAACTCGATCCTGATCATCGAGTTCGCCAAGCGGAACCTCGAGCACGGCATGGAGCTGGTCGAGGCCACGATGCAGGCCGTGCGGGTCCGCTTGCGACCGATCCTGATGACTTCGCTGGCGTTCGGATTCGGCGTGCTGCCGCTTGCCGTCGCGAGCGGCGCCGGCTCCGGCGCACAGCGGGCGATCGGGACCGGCGTGCTCGGTGGCATGGTGGCGGGCGTCCTGCTGGGCCTGTTCTTCATTCCGCTGTTCTTCGTCGTGATCGAGCGCCTGTTCGTGCAGGGAAAAGCTCATGACTAGGCGAACGATGACCTTGCTGCTGCTCGCTGCCGCCGTGTTGTCCGGTGGGTGCGGCGCACTCGAACCGCGATTGCCTGAGGCCGCCCCGTCCATTCCGGCTGAGTGGCCCATGCCGGCTGCGACGGCGGTTCCGACCGCGGCCGCGGGTGACGCAGAGGCATCGCCCGGGATGCCGGCCACGGCCGACATCGGCTGGCGCGATTTCTTCGTCGATCCGCGACTGCAGGAGGTGATCGCCCGCGCCCTCGCCAACAATCGCGACCTGCGGGTAGCCGTGCTCAACGTCGAGCGGGCGCGGGCGCTCTACCGCATCCAGCGGGCAGACCGCGTGCCGTCCGTCGGGGCGACCGCCGCAATGGTCCGTACCGGCGGCGACGCCCCCGTCACCGAATCATTCACCGCGGGCGTCGGCATCACCGAGTTCGAGCTCGACCTGTTCGGTCGCGTGCGCAACCTGAGCCAGGCGGCCCTGCAGCAGTACTTCGCGCAGGAGGAAACGCGGCGCAGCGCGCAACTGACACTGATCGCGGAGGTCGCTAACGCGTACCTGACGCTGGCCGCTGACCAGGAACAGCTGCGCGTCGTGCAATCGACGCTCAGGACGCGCGAGGAATTCCATGCGCTGACGCAGCAGCGATACGCGCTCGGCGCGGTCTCCGCGCTGGACGTCAGTCTGTCCCGCACGCAGGTCGAAGCCGCGCGCGCAGACGTCGCCCGCTACTCCGGCCAGGCTGCGCAGACTGCCAACGCGCTGCAGTTGCTGGTCGGCGCGCCGGTGGGAGCCGACCTGCTGCCGCAGTCCTTCGGCGAGTCGGTCACGGGCCTCGCGCCCCTGCCGGCGGGCCTGCCGTCCGAGGTGCTGCTGCGTCGTCCCGACGTGCTCGCCGCCGAACATCAGCTGCGCGCCGACAATGCGAACATCGGTGCGGCACGCGCGGCTTTCTTTCCGTCGATCAAGCTCACGGGCTCCATCGGCTCCGCGAGCGACGAATTGTCAGGCCTGTTCGATGCGGGCACGGGCGTCTGGGCATTCGTGCCGCAGGTGAAGCTGCCGATCTTCGAGGGCGGTCGCCTGCGAGCCAGGCTCGACGTCGCCCGTGCCGATCGCGACATCGCGCTGGCGCAGTACGAGCGGGCGATCCAGGCCGGCTTTCGCGACGTGGCAGACGCGCTCGCGCTCACCACGACGCTCGCCGAGCAGCGCGCCGCCCGGCAGGCGACGGTCGATGCGGCGACCGAGACCGACCGACTCTCGCGCGCGCGTTACCAAGCGGGCCGCGACAGCTACCTCGTCCTGCTCGAATCGCAGCGCACGCTCTACGTGGCGCAGCAGACACTGGTGGCGACCCGTCTGGCCGAGCAGACGAACCGGGTCACGCTGTACAAGGCGCTGGGCGGCGGCTGGCTGGAGCGCGGGCCGTGAGCGGAGCACGCGGTCTGCACGGGTAAAGATACGCCGCGCGCCGAGGTACAGCGCGAACGGATCCTTTGCGCAGCGCAGAAGTGCTTCATCGAGCATGGCTTTCACGCGGCCAGCATGGCGAACATCGCTGCAGCGGCGCAGATGAGCGCCGGCCTCATGTACCGTTACTTCGAGAACAAGAGCGCCATCGTCAGGGCCATCGTCGAACGCCAGTTGCAGGACGGGCGCGCGCAGATCGAGCAGTTGCACACGTCGGCCGACCTTGCCGCGAGCATCCTGCAGACCTACCGCCTGCTGGCTCACCCGGGACCCGTCGGTGATGAATCCGGCGCTGTACCTCGAGATGAGCGCCGAAGCGACGCGCGACCCGCAGATCGCCGCCGCCCTGCAGGAGTCCGACGAACACATCTTCGAAGCCCTGCAGGCGTGGATGGTGCGCGACCGGGACGACCGGGGACTCGGCCTGCCGCCGGACATCGCGTCGCGGCGCGCCGACCTGCTGATGCAGGTCTGGAATGGCCTGGCGGTCAGCGCCGTCCGACGTCCAAATCGGGATCCGGCAGCGATGCGGGACGTGATCGAGCAGTTCGTCAATCGCCTCGTCACGCCCTGAGGGCCAGGGCGGAACATACGTTTCAGATCGTCAGCCCGGGGCGGTAAGTCGTTGCGCTGCCTGACGGCCTGGATATTGCGGCGGCGCAGCAATCGGAGGCATAGTCAGGGTCCCGGCAGGGCATTTCGCCCCGCTCCACTGCGAGGAATGCAGCAGTGACTACCGCAATCTGGATCCTGGTATTCGTCGGTGGCGCCCTCTATCTCGCCTACCAGCGCGTTTCCCTGCGCGCCGCGACGCTGGCCACGGGCATCGCGCTCCTCGCCTATACGCTGCTGCGCCAACCCTCGACACCCTGGCTGGTCGCGTGGTGGCTGGCCTTCGGCGTGATGGCATTGCTCAACCTCGACGCCTTCCGGCTGCGTTTCATCACCAGGCCGTTCCTGAAGACGTACCGGCGCATGCTGCCGTCGATGTCGGACACGGAACGAGAGGCGCTCGAAGCCGGCACCGTGTGGTGGGACGGTGAGCTGTTCACCGGCCGACCTGACTGGAACAAGCTGCTGTCGGCCAAGGCGCCCGGGCTCACGCCCGAAGAGCAGGCGTTCATCGACGGCCCGTGCGAGGAACTGTGCCGCATGATCGACGACTGGGACATCACCCACCGTCGCGCCGACCTCCCGCCCGAAATCTGGGACTTTCTCAAGAAGAAAGGCTTCTTCGCGATGATCATCCCGAAGCGGTACGGCGGCCTCGAGTTTTCCGCTTACGCGCACTCCTGCGTGCTGGTGAAACTGTCGAGCCGCAGCGCGACCGTGTCGTCCACCGTGGCCGTGCCGAATTCGCTCGGCCCCGGCGAACTGCTGCTGCATTACGGCACCGAGGAACAGAAGAACCATTACCTGCCGCGACTCGCCCGCGGCGAGGACGTGCCCTGCTTCGCGCTCACTGCGCCACGCGCCGGTTCCGACGCCGCATCGATTCCCGACACGGGCAGTCGTCTGCCGTGGCGTCTACGGCGGCAAGGAAGTGCTCGGCCTGCGCCTCAATTTCAACAAGCGCTACATCACTCTCGCGCCGATCGCGACGGTGGTCGGCCTCGCCTTCAAGCTGTACGACCCGGACAAGCTGCTGGGAGGCGACAAGACCGAGTACGGCATTACCTGCGCACTGATTCCGCGCGACACGCCGGGGCTCGCGATCGGCCGCCGTCATTTCCCGCTCAACATCCCGTTCCAGAACGGGCCGCTGTCGGGCAAGGACGTGTTCGTGCCCCTCGACTGCATCATCGGCGGACCGAAGATGGCCGGCCAGGGCTGGCGCATGCTGGTCGAACAGCTGTCGGTCGGCCGTTGTATCTCGCTGCCGTCGAACGCAGCGGGCGGCGCGAAAGCAGGTATCTTTGCGTCGGCGGCGTACACGCGCATCCGCAGGCAGTTCAACCAGCCAGTCGGCAAGTTCGAAGGCGTCGAAGCCGCGCTCACGCGCATGGCGGGCGCCGCCTACATCGTCGATGCCGCGCGCTCCGTGACCACGGGCGCGATCGACGGCGGCGAGAAGCCGTCGGTGCCCGCCGCGATGCTGAAGTACCACTGCACCGAGTTCGCGCGGCAGGTCGCGAACGACGCGATGGACGTGCAGGGCGGCAAGGGCATCTGCCTCGGCCCGAAGAACTACCTCGGTCGCGGCTACCAGGTCGTGCCGGTGGCGATCACCGTCGAAGGCGCGAACATCCTCACGCGCAGCCTGATGATCCTGGGCCAGGGCGCGATCCGCTGCCACCCGTACGTGCTCAGGGAAATGAACGCGGCCAGGGACAAGGACAAGCGCAGGAGCCTGCGCGAGTTCGACCAGGCGCTGTTCGGCCACATCGGCTACACGCTGTCGAACGCCGCACGCTCGTTCGTGATGGCCGCGACGTTCGCGCGGTTCTCGGATGCGCCGGACACGGGGTCAACGCGCCGGTACTACCAGCACGTCAACAAGTTCAGCGCGCAGTTCGCCTTCGCGACGGACATGGCGATGCTGACGCTCGGCGGCTACCTGAAGCAGAAGGAGCACCTGTCGGCACGCCTCGGCGACGTGCTGTCGTCGCTGTACCTGGCCTCGATGGTGCTGAAGCACTACGAAAACCAGGGCCGGCCGGATGCGGACCTGCCGCTGGTCGAGTGGAGCTGCCGCACGCTGCTTTACAAGGCACAGGAGCAGTTGCACGACTTCCTGCGCAACTTCCCGAACCGCTTCGTCGCCGGCGCGATGCGACTGGTGATCTTCCCGCGCGGGCGCACGTACTTCGCCGCCAGCGATCGGCTGGGTCGCGCGATCGTCGAGCCACTCATGATGCCGAGCGCGACACGCGACCGGCTCGCATGGGGCATCTACCGCACGATCGAGCCGGGCAACCCGCTCGGACTGCTGCAGGAAGCCCTGGAGCTTTCCGTGACGGCGGAGCCGCTCGAGAAGCGCATTCGCGTGGAAGGGGTGAAGACGGGCCTCATCACGGCGCTCGATCTGCCCGGACAGATCGAGCAGGCGCTCACGGCCGGGATCATCAACGCCAACGAGGCCGCGACGCTGCGCGAGTTCGATCGCAAGGTGATGGCGATCATCGACGTGGATGACTTCGCGACCGAAGAGCTGATGGCCGCGGTGCAGGCCGAGCCGAAGCCGGCGGGCGTTGCACGACTGAACGTTGCCTAGGCGGGGGTCAGGGGTTAGTCGGAGCAGAAACCTGGGCCCCGGTCCTCTGGCCAAGGAAGGACAGCACCGCCTCATTGAACTCCGCTGCGGCGCCGCGATGCGCGCCAGTTCGGCGCGCTGATCCATGTCCCGCAGGGCTTCGCAGCAGCCGACATAACCGGCCACCGGCGTTTACAGCAGCGTCTGCCTTATCCGCTCGACGGTCACGGCATGGCGCGTTATCGCGTCTGCAGTGAACCAGCGCTGGATGATGCCCTCGACCAGTGTGGCCAGGCCCTCGCGCCGGACCGTCGATTCTCACGTGCAGGTCGGTGCCATTGACTCGGAGCATGCGGTCCATCTGCCAACCCTCCGTCGTTATCAGGGGTCTCGCGCAACAGCGCGGCGGAAGTGCAGAGATGGTACCGCCGGGCCGGGAACAGCGTCACGAAGCCATCCTGCCGCGCCGCGGCTTGCGTTAACCTTGTGCCGTGGTAGCCGATGACGACAACGAGACCGTACTGTACGAGGTCAATCTCGACGCGGACGCCGCTATCGAGGGCCCATTCGACACCTGGCTGCGCGACCACATCGCGGACGTGCTGCAGTTCGACGGGTTCCTGTCGGCGGAGATTCTAGGCGACGACACGGCGGCAGACGGCCGCATCCGGCGGATCGTCCAGTACCGCCTGCGCGACCAGCAGGCGCTCGACGCCTACCTGCGCGATCAGGCGCCCCGCATGCAGGCGCAGGGTATCGAGAAGTTCGGCGACCGTTTCCGGGCCGAGCGCCGCCTGCTTGCCCATCGCGAGGAATTCATCCGCGGGACGTTCTCGACCGAGAACTGCCTCAACTGCGGCGAGGTCCTGCGCGGCCAGCACTGCTCGCATTGCGGGCAGCGCGCGAAGGTGCGCGTACTGTCGCTCGGCACCGTGCTGCGCGACCTGTTTGGCGACCTCACGGACTTCGACTCGCGCATCTGGCGGACGCTGCGGCCCCTCGCCTTCAGGCCGGGGGCGCTCACGGAGGAGTACCTGCGCGGTCGGCGCACGTATTATTCGCCGCCGTTCAGGATGTACCTGATCCTGAGCGTCGCGTTCTTCCTGCTGACGTCGCTCGGCAGCAATCCCGGCGACGACCTCGTGTTCAGCGTCGACAAGGAGGGTGGGGCCAGCCTGCAGGTCGCGCCAGGGAGCGCAGAAGCCCCCGCACCTGGCGAGGCGGCGCCTGCCCCCGCGACCGGAACCAGGCTTGACCCCGAGCGACAGACGATAGTGGATTCCATCGTCAAGCGCGTGCCGGAAACGCAGAGATCGGAAGCGCGCGCGGGCCTGGAAAAAGAGTTTTCCTCGTTGTCGCCTGAGGAGATTGCACCGGTCAAGCGGCTCGTCGACGACCCGTGCGGCACCGAGAGCCTGAAGATCGACATCGGTCCCGCCGGCAAGCAATACGAGGAAAGGTTGCGCGGTGCCTGCCGCAAGATCATTGAGAATCCAAAGATCTTCGGGCGCGCGCTGTACGAGAACGTACCGAAGATGATGTTCATCTTCCTGCCGCTGATCGCGCTCGTGATGTTCGTGCTCTACCTCGGCTCTGGCCGCTTCTACGTCGAGCACCTGCTGTTCTTCGTGCACTTCCACGCGTTCTTCTTCCTGAGCGGCATCGTCGTCGTCGCCCTGGCACGGCTGGCCACGGCTTTTGCCGGCACGGGAGCCGAAGGAGTCCTGAAGGCGGCGGAAAACCTCCTGATAGCGATACTCGTCTTCTACGTGCCGTACTACCTGTACCGCGCGATGCGCCGCGTCTACGGCCAGGGTCGTATCGTGACGCTGTTGAAGTACTCGACCCTGGGCATCGGCTACCTGCTGTTCATGACCCTGACGCTGGTCGGGCTGCTGTTCTACACCGCGCTGACGCTGTAGCGCGTCGCAGGCAGTCCCATGACCGCCCTCCGCTCCATCCTGCACGTCGACATGGATGCCTTCTATGCATCGATCGAGCAGCGCGACAACCCTGAACTGCGCGGCAAGCCGGTAATCGTGGGTGGTGACGGCAATCGGGGCGTGGTGGCGGCCGCAAGCTACGAAGTACGCAAGTTCGGCGTGCACTCGGCGATGCCGACACGTGCAGCGTTGCGACGCTGCCCCGAGGCGATCGTGGTTCACCCCCGCATCGGCCACTACGGCGCGGTATCGAAGCAGATCTTCGCCGTGTTTCACGAGTTCACGCCGCTGGTGCAGGGGCTCTCGCTGGACGAGGCATTCCTCGACGTGACCGCCAGCGGGAGCGCGCTCGGCAACGCGGAGCACATCGCACGCGAGATCAAGCGGCGAATAAGCGAACGCACCGGACTCACCGCATCCGTCGGCGTGGCGCCGAACAAGCTGGTTGCCAAGATCGCCTCCGACCTGCGCAAGCCGGACGGCCTCGTGCTGGTAAGCGAGTCGGAAATACGCGGCCTGCTCGACCCGCTGCCCGTTCGCAAACTGTTCGGCCTCGGCGCAAAGACGGCGCCCAAGGTCGAAGCGCTCGGTATTTACACGCTGGGTGAGCTGCGGCGAGCCGCGCCCTCACGCCTGCGCCCGCTGTTCGGCCGCTACACCGAACGCCTGCAGCAACGCGCGGCCGGCATCGACGATCGCCCGGTGATTCCCGACGTCGACGAAAAGCAGATCAGTGCCGAGGAAACCTTCGACACCGACATCGCCGATCCCGCGCGCCTGCATGCCGAGATCGTCCGGCTGGCCGACAAGGCGTGCACCCGGCTGCGCGCGAAAAAGCTCGTGGGCGGGTGCGTCACGGTGAAGATTCGCCGCGGCGACTTCACGACCTACACACGCCAGCGCCAGGTCGAGCCGCGCACGCAGGAAACGACGGGTCGTGGCGCGGATTGCAACCGAACTGCTCGATGCCTGGCGCAGGACGCAGCCGGGGGCCGCGCTGCGATTGCTGGGTGTCGGCGTCAGCGATCTCGGTGAAGAAGTGCAGGCGGACCTGTTCGGCGCGCCGGAGTCGACGCGCAACCGGCAGCTCGATGCGACCGTTGATGCCGTGCGCGAGAAGTTCGGTTCGGTAGCACTGCGAGCCGCCAGCACGATCGTCAAGCCACGCGAGTGACGGTTCAGCGCACGCGCTCGAGCAGGATCGGTTCGATTTCCAGCGAGACGAGACCCGTGGCCGCGCCTGCTGCCGCAAGCCGGAACTCGACCGGCGCCAGCAGGCCGGACCCGACGTAGCGAGTTTCGCTCAAGGCGATCAACTCGATGTCCGTCGTACCGCCGTTCTCGCGCACATAAAGCCTGCCGGCCTCGCGGCGCACCTCGATTGTCCAGTCGAGTTCCAATGAACGATAGGTACCCGGCAAACGCTCAAGCACGGCTTCCGTCACTGGCACGCTCTTCGGCAGCACCACGCGGTTGTGCTCGCCGAACGGGTGTTCCTGCCCGCACACGTCGCAGTGGCGGGGCTCGCCGGTGTTGCCCACGTAATGCGCCACGGGATACACGTCGCCCAACGCGTCGTACATGGCACCAAGGTCCTCGTCCGTCAGCCCACTGAACGCGATCCACGGCATGATCGGATGCAGCGACCTGCCCTTGCCCGTGTGCATCACGCTGATGAACGTCTCCCGCGGGTAGGCGACGCCGGATTCGTGGCGCGTGAGATTGGCGCTGAACGCCTTGCTCGACCCCCGTCCGACGACGTTGCCGCCGCCGAACAGGCCCGGATTGCGTGGCGCCTCCCACGCGGTGTGACAACCTGCGCAATCGGCGACGCCAAGCAGGTAGCGACCCAGCGCCTTCGTGTCGCCGGGGGCGGGCCCGGTCACAGGCGCCAAAATGGGTTTCGGACTCCTGGCATTGGCGGCCAGCTCGTCGGGGGGCAGCACGGTCGACGGCAGGGCGTTGCGCACCGGCGGCAAGGTGCGCAGGTACACGACGACTGCGGCAAGGTCCTCTTCGGACAAGCCGGCGAACGACTGGTACCACATGCCCCAGTACAGGGCCCGGCCATCGTGTCCGATGCCTTCGCGAATGGCGCGGGCGAGCATGTCGTCGGTCCAGCGGCCCGCGCCTGTCTCCGGGTCGGATGTCAGGTTGGGTGCGACGATGCGGCGCTCTCCACGCTCGCTCATCACCACCCCTGCCCCTTTCCTGCCGGCGATGGGCGGCGCTCCCGGCGCATCCCAGTCGCGTTCGGAGTGGCAGACGAAGCACTGCAGCAGGTGCTCTGTCAGGTACTGCCCGCGCTCGACCCGGCCCGAAGTGACCTCGAAGGTGCGGTCCGTCAACGGTCGGGCCCGCGGATAGTCGGGTTCCGCGGCCCGGACGACCGACAGCGTGACAAGGCTGATCAGCAGCGACAGCAGCAGGCGCGTGGCCATCGGTACCTCTCCAGGCCCAGACTCACTCCGGAATGTAACAGCACCCCCGGCCGGGGTTCGGCCGACCGGCGCGGCATGAGGAGTGAGCGCAGGCCGAGGATCAGGCATCATTGGCGTCCCCCGCCGGTCGCGGCAGGCGTAACCCCTTATGTATACGAGCTTTTTCGGCCTCCAGGAAAAACCGTTCGCGATCACGCCGGATCCGCGCTACCTGTATCTCAGCGAGCGGCACGCCGAGGCGTTGGCGCACCTGTTGTACGGCATCAACGAGGCGGGCGGCTTCATCCAGCTGACGGGCGAGGTCGGCACCGGCAAGACGACGGTCATCCGCAGTCTGCTCGAGCAGCTGCCGGGCCATGCCGAAGTTGCGCTGATCCTGAATCCGCGCATCACACCGCCGGAGTTCCTGCTGACGATCTGCGAGGAACTGCACCTGCAGGTGCCCGCCGAAGGCCGCAACAGCACCAAGGCGCTGATGGACCTGCTCGGGCACTACCTGCTCGAAGCCCATGCGCGCGGACGCCGCGTCGTGCTGATCGTCGACGAGGCACAGAACCTGAGTTTCGAAACGCTCGAGCAGGTGCGCCTGCTCACCAACCTCGAGACGGCGACCACGAAACTGCTGCAGATCATCCTGATCGGCCAGGAAGAACTGCGGGCGCTACTCGCCCAGCCCGGCCTGCGCCAGCTCGCGCAACGGATCACGGGTCGGTATCACCTGAGCCCGCTTGGCACGGACGAATCCGCGGGTTACGTGAAGCACCGCATGCGCGTAGCGGGCGCGACGGCCGAAGCATTCACGCCTGGCGCGCTGCGCGAAATATATCGGCTGAGCAACGGCATCCCACGCGTGATCAACGTCATCAGCGACCGCGCGCTGCTCGGCGCCTTCACGCGCGAGGAGCATCGGGTCGGCGCGTCCTATATCCGCCAGGCCGCCTCCGAAGTGTACGGCCGGCCGATTCCCGCGCCGTGGCTGCGCTGGGCCACGGCTGGCGCCGTCGCAGCGGCACTGGCGCTGGTCGCGTTCGGGGCGTGGTCACTGTTCGGACGTGACGAGGCCAGCGACGCCGCCGCGAAAACTCCGTCGGCTGCTGGCGCCAGCAATGCTGTGCCGGCAACCGTGGCGGTTGCCGCACCGGTGGCGGCCTCCCCACCCGTCGCGGTCGCGCCCGCCCTCGACCAACTGCTGGCACAGAACGCGAACGACACCACCACCGAGGCAGCGCTCGCGCGCCTCTTTGCGCGCTGGAACCTGACCTACGCCCCGAACCGCGGTCGCGGCTGCGAACAGGCCACCGCACAAGGTCTGGAGTGCCTGTTCCAGAAGGGCTCATGGGCGCAGCTGCGCACGCTGAATCGCCCGGCGATCCTCACGCTGACCGATGACGTCGGCGGCACGCACCAGGTGCTGCTGATCGCGCTCACCGACGAAACCGCCACGATCGAACTCGGCGGCGAGCCGCAGGACGTGCCGATCGCGACCATCTCGCGCTACTGGTTCGGCGATTTCCTGCTGCTGTGGCGGCCGCCGCTCGCGGTCGTGAAGTCGCTCGGTCCGGGCATGCGCGGCGCCGAGGTCCGTTGGCTGCGCGACAACCTGCGTGCGGCCCAGGGCTTGCCCGAGGCACGGCCGGCCAACGACCGCTACGACGATGAGCTCACCCGCCTCGTGCAGGATTTCCAGCGGACGCACCGGCTCAACGCCGATGGTGTCGCCGGCGTGCAGACACAGATCGTGCTCGACACGGTCTTGAATCCGTCCGGTTCGCCGACGCTGGGCGACGCACCCGAACGGACAGGAGGCTGAGCGATGTCGTTCATCCTTGATGCCCTGCGCAAGTCCGAGCACGCACGCCAGCGCCAGACGGGGCCGGGTCTCGCCGAGGTACCGGTTGCGCCGACCAAGCCGAAGACCAATGTCTGGGCCACGGCTGCGGTTGCACTGCTGGTCGTGAACCTGCTCGCCGTGGGCATCCTGTTGCTGCGCCGCGCAAATAAAGAAGACGCCGCAGCGTCGACCGCAGCTGTCGCGAACCCTGCACCCGGTCCTGCAGATTCCGCGCTGGTCGCCCCGTCGCCAACGGTCGGAACACCGGTCACGCAAGGCGCCGCGCCGGTGCGGGCTCCCATCGACGAGCCGGCAGGCCTGGATGGACGCAATCCGCTGGCAGACGAAGTGGGTGATGCGTCCGGCGCCATTGCAGCCTCGTCGCGATCTGCGGCGGCAGCCGTGCCGGCGGGCCCGCGGGCCGTCGTGAAGAATGGCAGCGACCGGCGTGGTGGCTCGGTTGTTTACGCACCGGTGCCTGAGGCGTCCGACCTGCCGTACTCACCGCCGCCCGCACAACCTGCAGTGCAGCAGGCAGCGCCGCAAGTCGCAGCCATGCCAAATGCCGACGAGGTTGCGGCGCGGGGCGGCGTGGCGGCCCTGCACCTCGACCTGCACGTGTATGCGGCGCAGCCGCAGCAGCGTTTCATCTTCGTCAATTCGCGCAAATACAAGGAAGGCGACACGCTGGCCGAGGGTCCGCTCGTGGAACAGATCACGCCAGATGGAGCCGTGCTGAATTTCCGGGGCAGCCGGTTCAAGCTGTCCAACGACTGAACTGAGGGGAGTCGGTCGCAAGTGAATGCTGTATCGGTCGCTGCCGACAGCCTCGACGGGCTGCGGCTGAATTTCGCGCTGCAGGCGGGCATCCTGCGGCTGCTGTCGCGGCAGGAACACCTGAACAAGATCAACGTGTTCCCGGTGCCTGACGGCGACACGGGCACGAACCTCGCGCTCACGGTGAACGCAGTGCTCGGTTCGCTGCGGAAGTGGCCCGACCGGCACGCGGGCAAGACGCTGACGCGCGTGGCCGATGCGGCGCTCGATGGCGCGCGCGGCAATTCCGGCGCGATCCTCGCGCAATTCTTCCTCGGCCTCTGCGATCGTGTCGGCCACCTGGACCAGATCGACCCGGCGGATTTCGCCGCAGGCGTCGACGGCGGCGCCGAGTACGCCCGCGAAAGCCTGAGCGAACCGCGCGAGGGTACTATCCTGTCGGTACTGACTGCGTTCGCACACGCAGTGCAACGGGCGCGCAGGGACGGCATGCACGATTTCCGCTCGATCCTCCGCCAGGGCGTCGCTGCGTCCCAGGTGGCGCTGGAGCAGACGACGTTCCAGCTGGAGGCATTGCGCAGGGCGAACGTCGTCGACGCGGGTGCGCAGGGCTTCGTCGAGCTGATCGAGGGCGTGACCGGCTATCTGGAGAGCGGCTCCGACGCGGAGCCGGCCGGAAGTGCATCGCCGCTGGTCACCAGCGCGTCCGAAGAAGTGACGGCCGGCAGCGGTGCGGACGAACTGGCGTACCGGTACTGCACCGAGTGCGTCGTCACCGGCGAACGCATCGACCGACGACATCTGCGGGAGCAGCTGTCGACGATCGGCGGCAGCCTGGTGGTCGCTGGCCTGCACAGCAAGGTTCGCGTGCACATCCACGTGAACGACCCGTCCGAGGTGTTCCGCGTGGCCGCGCGTTTCGGGACGGTCGCGGGCGAAAAGGCCGACGACATGCAGCGGCAGCAGCACTCGGCGCACTCGACCGATCGCCGCGTCGCGATCGTCACCGACAGCGCCGCGGACATTCCCGAAGCAGAGCTCGATCGGCTCGACATCCACATGATCCCGGTGCGCGTGCACTTCGGCGCCCGCAGCTACCTCGACAAGGTGGGCATCACCTCGGACGAGTTCTATGCCGAAATCGAGCACGGCGCCGAACCGCCCAAGACATCCCAGCCGCCGCCTGGCGATTTCCGCCGGCAGTTCGAATTCCTGGGCTCGCACCACAGCGCGGTGATCTCGATCAACCTGACGAGCCGCGTGAGCGGCACGTGTGCCGCGGCACGGACGGCCGCGGCTCGCACCGCCACCCATGGCAAGGTGAGCGTGATCGACACGGGCAACGTCTCCGCGGGCCAGGGCCTCATCGCCATGTATGCCGCGGAATGCGCGGCGGCGGGTTACGACGCCGACCGCATAGTCGCTGCGACGAAAGCCATCCTGCCGCGGACACGCTCGTTCGGCGTGGCCGGTTCGCTCGAATATGCCGTGCGCGGCGGGCGCGTGCCGCGCTGGGTCAAGCGCGTCGCCGACGCGTTGCGGTTGATGCCCGTCCTGCACAACGACCGCAACGGCAAGGTTGCCGCGGGCGGCGTGCTGTTCGGCCGGCATGACCTGAAGTCGAAGTTCGCGCGCTGGGTGCGACGGCGCATGCGGGACGACGTCACCTACCGGCTCATCGTCGGCCACGCCAACTGCGAGGCGGACGGCCAGTGGCTGCTGCAGGAACTCAGCCTGCCGAACGTGGCGTACGCACAGCTGGTTGCGATCGGAAGCGCGCTCGGCGCGCACGGTGGACCGGGTATGCTCGTCGTTGGTCTGCAGGAATACGAGGCACCGGCGTCACCCCCATGAAATTCGAAACGCTCGCCATTCACGCAGGGCGCGAGCCCGACGCTGCCACCGGCGCAGTGCGCGAACCGCTGCATCTGTCCACGACGTTCGAACGCAGTGCGGACGGCAGCTACCCGCACGGGTACTACTACTCGCGCAGCGGCAACCCCAATCGCACTTCGCTCGAGCGCGCCGTTGCCGCGCTGGAGCGCGGCAAGGACGCCGTCGCTTTCGCCTCCGGCTCGGCAGCGTCGCTGGCTGTCTTTGCGCTGGCGGCGCCCGGCGGTCGCATCGTCTGCGCGTCGGACTGCTATCACGGCACCGCCAAGCAGCTGCGCGACATCGTTCCGCGCTGGGGCGTCGACGTGGAATTCGTCGACGTGACGAACCTCACCGAGGTGTCGCAGGCCCTGTCGGCGCCGACCAGCCTGCTATGGTTCGAAACGCCGTCGAACCCTCTGTTGCGGGTGGCGGACATAGCCGCACTCGTCAATCTCGCGCACGACCGCGGTACGCTGGCAGGCGTCGACAACACGTTCGCCAGTCCCGTGCTGCAGCAACCTCTCGTGCTCGGTGCCGACGTCGTCATGCACAGCACCACCAAGTACCTCGGTGGTCACAGTGACGTGCTCGGCGGCATCGTCGTGACGCGGGATGCCAACGCCGAGTGCGCGGCGTTGCGTGACTACCAGGCGACGGCGGGCGGCGTGCCCTCCCCGTTCGACTGCTGGCTGGTGCTGCGCAGCTTGCCGACGCTGCCGTTGCGCGTGCGGGCGCAGGCGGCGAACGCGCTGGCGGTCGCTCGCTTCCTGCATGCGGACAAGCGCGTCGAGAAAGTGCATTACGCGGGTCTGCCGGATCATCCCGGACACGAAATCGCGTTGCGGCAGATGACGGGTGGCTTCGGCGGCGTGCTGTCGGCCGAGGTGCCGGGTGGGCGCGACCGGGCTCTTGCGGTGGCGGCGAAGACGCAGCTGTTCACCCGGGCGACGAGTCTCGGCGGGACGGAGAGCCTCATCGAACATCGGCAGTCGATGGAAGGCCCGCACAGCAGGACGCCACCGGGACTGCTGCGAATGTCGATCGGGCTCGAGCACGTCGACGACCTGATCGCGGACCTCGATCAGGCGCTGGACGCCTGATCGCGTCGAGCTCTTTGGCTGGTCAGCATCGCGCGAGCCCTGTCGACAGCCAATCGCGTCCGCAGCTGACGGAGGCGTGATCGTCTCGGACTTCTCGGGTCCGGGGACCGTCCCGCGCCATGGACGGCGCGGGCGAGCCTACAGGGACGTATTCACGGCGTGTCCCCGGACCCGAGAATCCGGGAACGAGCAATCGCCGACGATAGTCACCGCGCGAATCAATCGACGCGATGACGAGCTGTCGCTCAAGGCTTCGCGACCGGGCGGCCTTTCTCGAGCCACGCGTTCATGTCGCCCTCGAGATGCGACAACCGCGTGTAGCCGTTCGCCGCCAGCACGTCTGCGGCGATCCCTGCTCGCCGACCCGACTTGCAGTACAGCACCACGTCCTTGTCCTGCGGCACTTCCGCAAGGCGGGACGCCAGCTGATCGTACGGCACGTTGACCGCGCCCGGCACGTGGCCGTCCGCGTATTCCTGCGGCGTACGCACGTCGAGCACGAACAGATGCTCCGGATGGCTGGACTGCTGCTCGAGCAGCGCTTCCTGGCTCAGCGGTGCGACGACCACTGCAGCGGGAGCCGGTGTCGTCGCAGCAGCCGTGCAGCCGGCGTCGGTGTCACGGCAGGTTCGCCGGCCATGGCAATGACCGAGAAGGCAAGCCACAGCGCACCCGCAAGCGACAGTGCAGCCAGGGCACGCTTCACTTTCAGCAAACGCTCCGTGTCCGGGTGTCGTTCATACGAAACTGCACGGATGACGACGCCAGCATCGGCACGGCGACGACTACGAGACAGAACGTTACTGGTCATGAGGATGTTGTTCCTTTGAGCCGGATCGCGTCGCTCAATGCGTCGGCGACGGAGCGGTGGCAGCGTCCCAGCGCTGCGGCACTTTCTGCAGCTTACTCATATCGTAGCCGAGGTCACGCACCCGACGTTCCAGTTGTGCGTATTCGCCTGACGACAAAGTAGGAGTACGGGCCATGATCCAGACATAGTCCAGGGCGCTGCGGGCAATGATGGTCTGCGTGTACGCGGAATCGACGTACGCAATCAGGTACTCGGCCCTGATTGGCCAGATGAACTGCATGCCCCAGATGGCGTTGCCCGTTCCCTGGCGCACGAAGCCGCGCGGGTGCATCACTTTCTCGGGCCCGTCGAATGCCCCGTCGCGGTAAGTGAACGTCGTCGCGATGCTGCCGTCCTGGTCCAGACGGTACGACTCGACCGCGTTGTGCGCCCCCACCTCGAACCGCGTCGGGATGTTGGCGATCACGTACCAGTCGCCCATGAAGCGATCGAGGTCGACGTCCCTGGCGACGGGAATGGTCGGGGCGCCGCTGCAGCCGGCGAGCAGCGCGACCGCGGGCAGGCAGGCGGCCATCAGCATTCTGCGCATGTCGATATGACTCCGTGGGTGTCAGGGAAGTTCGATCCGGGACACGCCGCGGATTCATGCTTCAGCGGCGGTGGTGACGTACGCGTCCGCCTCGATTTCGACGAGCATGGCCGGATCGACCAGTCCGCTGACTTCCACCATTGCGGAGGCTGGACGGATCGCGCCGAACACCTCGCCGTGCGCGCGCCCGATGGCTTCCCACTGCGCAATGTCGCGGACGTAGATGCGCGTCCGGACGACGTCCTCGAGCCGCGCACCGGCACGCTCGAGCGCCGCCTTGACGTTGGCGAGCACCTGGCGCGTCTGGGCACCGGCATCCTCGCCACCGACTAGTTGCCCATCCGGGCCCGTGGCCGTCGTGCCCGACACGAACACCATCGGTCCGACCCGGACCGCGCGCGAGTACCCGACGACGGGCTCCCACGGGGTGCCGGTCGCGTAGTTGGTTCGGGTTGCATCGGTCATTTGCGCACTCCTCCCGGCTCAGCTCCCGCAGCCAACGCGCGCAGCGCCGCGCCGCTCACCCGCTGCACCGTCCACTCGTCCATCGGCACCGCACCGAGCTTGCGATAGAACGCGAGCGCCGGCTCGTTCCAGTCGAGCACCGACCACTCGAAGCGTGCGCATCCGCGCTCGACGGCGACGCGGGCGAGGTGCCGCAGCAATGCCTCGCCGTAGCCGCGTCCGCGGAAAGCTGGCCGCACGAACAGGTCCTCGAGGTACAGACCAGGCCGGCCCTCGAAGGTCGAGTAATTGTGGAACCAGAGCGCGAAGCCGGCAGGCTCGGCACCGACCCGTGCCACGACTGCCTCCGCAAAGGCTCGCGGCCCGAACAGGTCGCGGTGCAAGTCGTGCGGCGTGATGCGGACGTCATCGAGCAAGCGCTCGTAGGCGGCGAGTTCGCGCACCAGGGCAACGATCAGCGCGGCGTCGGCAGGCTGGGCCGGCTCGATGCGGAGCGGTTCCCGCAAAGTCATGGTGCACACCTCATTTCTATAGATTCCCTCGATAGCGGCCCGCGAATGCCCTTGATTACGTGGGCTTCGCACCGTATTGTTAATCGTCATTTTACTCGAAGGCAGCCGATGGCGACCCCTCAGGACCGAGTGCCGCTTAACGCCCTGCGCGTCTTCGAGGCCGTCGCTGCGCACCTGAGCTTCACTGCGGCGGCCAAGGAACTCGGCGTCACCACCGCCGCGGTCAGCGCGCAGATCAAGGCGCTCGAGGCCGACATCGGCGTGCCCTTGTTCCGCCGCCACACGCGCGCCGTGGCCCTTACCCAGGAAGGTGCCGAACTGCTGCCGGGCGTCCGCCGTGGCCTCGAAGAGCTGCGCCGCTCGGTCGAGCGCATTCGTCGCGAGCGCGTCGGCGGCATGCTCAATCTCAGCGTGCCGAACGAATTCCTGCAGCGCTGGCTGCTGCCGCGCCTCGGCGAGTTTACGCGCCGGCACCCCGAGATCGAGGTCCGGTTCGGGCCGCCGCGAGCTGCCGGCCTCGACTTCGGTCGCGACGATTTCCACGCCGCCATCGTCTACGGTCCCGGCCAGTGGACCGGCCTCAAGGCCGAGCGCCTGCTCGACGAATACGTGTTTCCGGTCTGCAGCCCTGCACTGCTGGCCAGGTTCGGCCCGATCGAGACGGTCGCAGATTTTGCGCGCTACCCGCTGGTCCACAGCCGCACCGAGCCATGGCAGGACTGGCTGCGCCGTGTCGGCGGCGATACGACGCGAGCCGACACCAGCCCGCCGATGGAAGATTCCGCGGCGTCCCTCGTCGCGGTCGAACAGGGCAAGGGCATTGCGCTGGCCCGTTGGTCGCTGGTGGCGGCCGACATTGCCGCCGGCCGCCTGGTACGTCCGATGCTCCCGAGCGTGCAGCAGCGAAATGCCTGGTTCTTCGTGGCACCTCCGGCGAACTTTTCATTGCCAAAAGTCGTGCGGTTCCGGGCCTGGCTGCTCGATTGCTGCCGCGAATTTGCCCCGCCGGTCGGCGAGACCCTGGGAGTCGAGTAGGCGCCCCGGTCGGATTCCCCTCCCCTTGGCGAGCAACACGGGTTGGCGTAGCGTGGCGCCAAACCAGAACAGCATCGGGGGAATTCAGCGCCATGGCAGGCCAACCCAAGACCGCAACCGCGCCGCCTCCGTTTCCACGCTGTCAGCATCGTTGCTGGCCCGAGCGCCTGTGCGCAGGTCAAGGCGCTCGACGGGCGTCCGCCTGCTTTCGGCCGAGGCGCCGCGACTACCTGTCGTCGGCTGCACCAACCCCGGCGGCTGCCGTTGCAGGTTCCAGCACCACGATGATCGTCGCGCAGGTCCCAGGCGCTCAGGACTGCGTACGTCGATACGAGATGACTGGTCGACGGACAACAACCGGCGCCGCTCACTCGGTCGGCGCGACGTCGACTACGCCGAAGATTGATCTGCGGCTAGGGCAGGCGCAGGGTGACCTGCAGCGGCCGATGGTCGGAGCCCACGTTGGGACCGATTTGATGACCGGTGACGCAACTGCCCCGCGGCACCAGCACGTGATCGATCGGCAGCGCGAGCGGCCAGAAGCCCGCCCGCCACGTTGGCCGCCATGCCTCGCCGGCAAATGCGTCACGCAATCCTGACTCGGACAGAAGCCGTGCGAATGCCGGTGCGTAGGGCGTCAGGTTGAGATCGCCCAGCAGGATCGTCGACTCGGGTTGCGTGAGCGCGAGCGCCGCGCGCCTGCTGCAGCGCGCGGTCGCGCGCAAGCTGCAGTTCCGGCGCGATCGGCCAGCGCGTGTGCAGCACAATTACCCGGAGCCTGCGACCGTGGACGTCGACATTCGCGACCAGCGACGGCAGGCCGTCGTCCGGAGAAGGCCACCAGCTGCGCGTCATCGATGGGCCATCGACTCAGCAGCGCGATGCCGTAGGGGTCGTCGCGCGGCATCACCTTGCGGTAGGGGTAGGTTCGCGCGAGTGGCTCGAGCGCCAGCGCCCACTGCGGCGTGATTTCCTGCAGGGCAACGATGTCGGCGTCACTGCGACTCAGCCATGCGACCAACGCTGCATGATCGGTGTTCGTAAACCATGCATTCGCCGTCACCACCCGCAGCTGGTCGTCGCTGCAGGTCAGCGCGGCCGGCTCGTGCGCCGAAGCACGGCCGCTCATCAGTACACCGGGCAGCCACTGCAGCGCGACGGTGACGCAGGCCACGACCATCATCCAGGGCCGGCGCAGGACCAGCGACGCGAGCAGCAACGCAAGCGCGGCGGCGCCCACCTGCCAGCGGAAGTGCGCAAACAACTCGAAGGGCCAGCCGAGCGGCGCGAGCAGTGCCGCAAGCGAGGCAGCCGCCGTCCCGATGAGCGCGATGCTCACCGCACGCGACCAGGCTCCACGGGACAGGCGCATGGTTACAACAGCAGCAATGCCACGATGAGACCGAGCAACGGGACGAGGACGGTCATGCAGAACATGGGCCAGTAAGCTGACTTGTGCGTCTCACGGCAAACACCGCGGATCGTCGTCACAACGTACCCGTTGTGCGGCAGCGAGTCGAGCCCACCGGAGGCGATCGCAACCACGCGATGCAAAGCGTTCGCATCCACGCCCAGGCCGAGGTAGTGCGGCGCCAGGATCGGCAGCGCGATCGCCTGGCCGCCGGACGCGGACCCCGTCAGGCCGGCGATCAGCGTGACTGCGATCGACGCGCTGACGAGCGGCACGCCCGGCAGTGAGGTGAGCGAGTCGACGGCGGCACTGAAGGCCGGCGACAGCTTCGCGATTGCGCCGAAACCGACGACGGCCGCGGTGTTGGCGATGGCGATCAGCGCGCCGAGCGTGCCGTTCGACACGGCATGCGGCAGGTTGATGAAGTACTTGCGGTTGACGACCAGGACCGTCAGCACGCCGGCGAGCAGCGCGACGATCAATGCGGACTGCTTCAGAGAGTCGTGCAGCACGAACGCGACGCCCAGCACCGCCGCGAGCGGAATCAATCCGGTGGCCGGATGCGGCAGCCCGCCCGCTTTCGGCTGCGGATCGCCAGCGCGCGCGTCGTAGCGTTCGCCCGCCACGATGGCACGACCGATCATCCAGCGCAGCCAGGTGAAGCCCACCGTGGCCATGAGCACCGCGACCACGAGACTCACCTGCCAGGCGGCGTAAGGGGTCGTACCCAGGTACTGCATCGGGATCCAGTTCTGGATTTCGGGGGAGCCCGCCGACGTCATCGTGAACGTGACCGAGCCGAAGCCGATGGCGCCGGGAATGAAGCGCCGCGGCAGGCCGGCCTCGCGGAACAGCGCGAGGGCGAGCGGAAACACCGAGAACGCGACGACGAAGAGGCTCACGCCGCCGTACGTCAGCACCGCGCAGGCGACGATCACGGCTACCAGCGCATGGCGGGCACCGAACCGCCGCACCACCCAGTGCGCGACGCTGTCGGCCGCGCCGCTGTCTTCCATCACCTTGCCGAAGACGGAGCCGAGCAGGAAGACGAAGAACCACGAGGCGATGAAGCCACTGAAGCCCGTCATGTAGGCCACGGTGAAATTATCCGCGCCCTCGCCCGCGAGCTGGGGAAACAGCGGCAGACCGAAGGAGAACGCGAGCAGGAGCGCACAGACCGGTGCCGCCAGCAGCAGGTCGACGCCGCGCATCGTCAGGACGACGAGCAGCGCAAGACTGCCGAGGAGTCCGATCCAGTCGAGCATCATGCGGAACCGACTCCGGCGGCAGGTTGCTGGCGCGTCAGGGCACGCGCGCGAGGAACTCGTCGATCGCCGCGACGCTGACGGGCTCGTCCAGCATCGGCGTGTGCCCGCGTTGCGGGACTTCGACCCGCACCAGGTCGGGCTTCTCGCGCAGCATGCGGTCGAACGTCGCCACGGCGAGGATGTCGGACGTGGCGCCGCGCAGCGCGAGCGTCGGCACCGGCAGGAGCGCCGCGAACAGGGGCCAGAGATCCGGCGCGGCAGCGGCCGGCGCGTTCCGCACGGCCTCGCCGATCATCGGATCCATGTCGAGGCGCGGCACGCCACCGACGTCGCTGTAGCTGCGCTGCGTGTGGGTCAGCCATTGTTCGTGCGTGAGGCCCGGCATGCCGATTTCATAAGTCGCGCGGACGGTCGCCACTGCTTCATCCCAGGTGGTGGGTGGCGCATGACGGCCGACGTACGCTGCGATACGCGCGAGGCCCTCCGGCGCCACCTCAGGACCGACGTCGTTGAGAATGACGCCCGCCACGAGGCTCGGGTTCGTTGCGGCGAGCAGCATCGAGAGAATCCCGCCGAGTGATGTGCCGAGCAGAACGCAGCGCGTGACGCCAGCATCCTGCAGCAGCAGGCCGATATCGGTGAGGTACGTCCCGGGGTGGTAGTTCTGCCAGACCGGATCGCGCTGCGAACGGCCGCGGCCACGAAGATCGGCGCCGAGCACCCGGCGGTCCCGCCGGATGCGCTCGGCGACGTGAGTGAAGTCCCGCGAATTGCGCGTCAGCCCTGGCAGGCACAGCACGGGCAGTTTCGCCGCCTGCATTAGCGGTGCGAAATCGCTATAGAACAGTTGCAGCCCGTCGCCGGAGGTGAAGAATCGATCAGTCGCGGGCGTGGTCACTGTCTTTCTCCCAGTCGGCGTAACGCTGGCGCAATTCGCGCTTCAGGATCTTGCCATTCGGATTGCGCGGCAGTTCGGCGACGTACACCGCGCCCGCCAGGCGTTGCTGCTTGCCAACACGCTGGTTGGTCCATTCCACCAGCACCGCTGCAGCCGGCGCGCCGCTGTCCGCTGCGGCCACCACCAGCGCCAGCGGAGTCTCGCCCCAGCGCCGGCTCGGCACGCCGATGACCGCGACGTCCGTGACCGCGGGATGATTGCGCATCACGGCCTCGATGTCCGCCGGATAGACGTTCTGGCTGCCCGACAGGATCATGTCCTTCTTGCGATCGACGATGTAGAGGAAGCCGTCAGCGTCGAGGCGCCCGATATCTCCGGTACGCAGCCAGCGGCGGCCTTCGGGATCAACCCAGGTGGCCTCGGCCGTCGCCTCGGGCCGATTGTGATAGCCCTCCATCACCAGGCGACCGTGTCCGCAGATCTCGCCGAGTTCGCCCGGCGCCGCTTCGACGTCGTCGTCACGCACCAGCTTGAGTTGCTGGCCGGGGATCGGCTTGCCGACGGATTCGAGGTGCCCGTCGAAGTCTTCGGGTGCCAGCGTGGTAATGATGCCTTCGGTCAGGCCGTAAAGTTCGATGAGCTCGCAGTCGAGCGTCGTCGCGCGTCGCGCGCTTGAGCGGTGCCGGCAAGGGCGACCCGCAGCACATGATCGCCCGCAGCGAAGCCAGGTTGCGTGTCTCGATGCCCGGCAGTTCGAGCAGGCGCTGAAACTGCACGGGCACGAAGCCGCCGTGCGTGACGCGATGACGTTCGATCGCGTCGGCCAGCGACGCGGCGCTGAACGTCGGCAGCACGACGATGGTGCCGCCCACGACGATGGTGCACAGCATCGCGACCCAGCTGATGTTCGAGTAGAGCCCGAGCGAGCAGACGGTCACGCAGTCGCTGCGGTACCGCAGGGCAATGGCGAGATCGGTGCCCCAGTCATAGCGACAACCGTGCGTGTGCACGATGCCCTTGGGCAGCCCGGTGGTGCCCGAGCTGTAGATGATGTTGCACTCGGCGTCGGGAACGACCTTGGCCGCGGGGGCAGCGGTCGACTGTCGCGCAAGCCAGGGCGTGACCTCGGTCCAGTGACCCGCGGCCGGAACGTCGACGCCGAGCTTGACCATCGTACCCGGCCATTGCCCTGTCGCGAGCAGCGCGTCCACGCGTCGACAGTGCTCGCCCGAGGCCGCGACTGCCGTGGCACCGCTGTCGTGCACCATCGCCGCGACGGCGGCATCGTTCACCGACGTATTGAGCGGCACGACGGACACGCCTGCCTTGCCGGCACCGAACAGCAGCAGCGCCATTTCAGCGCTGTTCTGCATCAGCACCGCGAGCCGCGCGCCCGGCGCGAGACCCAGTTGCAACAGACCGTTTGCGACCTGGTTCGTCGCAGCGTCGAAGCCGGCCCAGGTCCACCGGCGCTCTCCGCAGAGGAGCGCCGGCTTGCCGGCCTGGTTACGACCGTGCTGGACGATCAGGTCGGGGACGATCGGCCGCGGTACGTCGTACCAGCCCATGGCCGTGCCCTCACGCCTGCCGTCAGTCGAAGCGATAGCTCACGCTCAGGCTGACCGTCCGCGGCGGACCGTAGAAGTTGTTCGCGATGTTGCCGTACAGCGCGCCCGGGAAGTAGTAGCCGCCGATCTTGTATTCCTCGTCCGTCAGGTTGCGTCCCAGCAGCTGAAAGCGGAGTTTGTCGTCGGCGGACGTCCAGGCGACGCTCGCGTCGACGAGGGTGTACGCGTCGTTCTGGTCGATCAACGGGTTCGGGAACTCGAACATGTGGTACGAGTCGCGGTACGAAGCCGACACGGTCGCGAGCAACGAACCCCAGGCGCCAGGCAACGGCTGCGCGTAGTTGAGCGCAAGATTGCCGTTCCACTCCGGTGTGTTCTGGAACACGGCCGTGTCGGAGAGGTCGACCGGCACGGTGATCGTGGCCGGCGGCGGCGCGGGGTTCGTGACGACCTGGTACGTCTCGTACTTGTCGAACTGCGCATCCGTCCAGCCGACGCCGTAGTTCAGCGAGAACCGGTCGCTGAACTGGATCGCGCCTTCGAGTTCGGCGCCCTGGATGGTCGAGGCGCCCGCGTTGTCGACGAAGCTCGCGATCGAACCCGTGACCGTCGGCTGCTGGCGCGTGATCTGCTGGTCGCTGTAGTCCGCGCGGAAGACCGCGAAGTTGTACGACAGGCGATCATCGAACAGCGTGCCTTTCAGGCCGATTTCGTACGACTGGACCGATTCCGGGTCGTAGCCGTTGACCGTGTCCGGAGTCAGCACCACGTCGCCGCGCATGTCGAAGCCGCCCGACTTGAAGCCTTCGGAATAGGACACGTACGTCGTCAGGGTGGGCGCGACCTCGTAACTCACGCTCGCGCGCGGCGTGAACTGGTCGAAGGTGCGGTCGTTCGTGTAATCCGAACGCACCAGCCCGGGTATCGCCGCATCGTTGCCGAACAGCGGCGAGTAGAGGCCGGTGAAGTTCTGGCGGTAGACACCGCCTTCCTTCTCGTCCTTGGTGTAACGACCGCCGAGCGAGGCCGAAAGCCTGTCGGTGATGTCGTAGCTGAAGTCCGCGTACGCGGCGTAGCTCTTGGTGTCGACGAAGCCGGACGTCGCGATCGTGAGGTTCAACAGGCCGACGATCGTGTCGAACTTGCCCTCCGCGTGCGCATCGAGGTAGTAGAGGCCGGCGACGCCGTGCAGGCGCTCGCCCTCGTACAGGAACTGAAGTTCCTGCGTGACCTGGTCGTCCTTGTACTGGCCGGGCACGTCGAGCGCCGGCGCCGGGCTGGTGTCGAAATCGATCTTGGTGTTGGTCTTGCCGTCGCGATACGCGGTGATCGACTTCAGCGTAATTGCGTCGGTGAGTTCCCACGCCGCAGTGAGTGACAGGCCCTGGGTGCGCACGAGGTTCTCGTCGCCCATGCCGGCCCGGGTGTCGTAGACGTCCGGCAGCACGACTTCGCCCGCCGTCAGTCCCATGCCCGGCGCTTCGCGATGGCCGTGCTTGGCCGGCGAATTGTCTTCGACGTAGTCGCCGGCCAGGCGGAAGCTCAGTGCGTCCGTCGGATTCCATTCGGCGCTCAAGCGGAACGCGTCGACGTCCTTCGCATAGTGATTCTGATTGCCGGTGTACTGATTCTCGCCGTAGCCGTCCCGGCGGTAGATGGCGGCGCTGCCGCCGATCGAGAGCGTGTCACTGACAGGCAGCACGCCCGAGGCGATGAAGTCGTGCTGCGCATACGTGCCGAGAGTGAGCCTGGTGTCGAGCCGCGCCTCGTTGCCGAGCGGCTTGGTCACGTACTTGATGGCGCCGCCGATGGTGTTGCGGCCGTACAGCGTGCCCTGCGGGCCGCGCAGCACTTCGAGGCGCTGGATGTCGTAGATGTCGAGCACGGCGCCCTGCGGGCGGGCCACGTACACGTCGTCGACGTAGAGGCCCACGCCCGGCTCGAAGCCCCACAGCGGATCCTGCTGGCCGATGCCGCGGATGAACGCGATCAGCGTGGAGTTGGAGCCGCGTGCGACCTGCAGGGTGAGGTTCGGCGTGGATTGCTGCAGCCACGTGATGTCAGGCGCGCCGGCATTCTCGATGCGTTCGGCGGAGAATGCCGAGAGCGCGATGGGCACGTCCTGCAGCGTTTCCTCGCGGCGACGGGCGGTGACCATGATCTCCTCGAGACCGGCGGCCTTGGCGGACGGCGCGTCCTGTGCCAGGACCGCCGGCACCGTGAACATCGAGGCGGCGCAGGCCGCGGCGGCCTGCACCGAATAAACGGCGAGCTTCTTCATGGATCCCCCTGCTGTGGCCGTCTCGGCGGACGACCGGTGTTTCAACGAGTGTTGGAATTTAGTTGAACGTTCGTTGAAACACAATAGTCGTTGCAGGAAGGCCCCCCGGTTCCTCAGAATCGGGCTTTGGCTTCACGCGGGGGGGGGTTCGCAACGCGATGCAGAAGAAAGGGGCGGCAAGCCATGCGAGCCCACGGCGGGGGCGCCCGCCGCTGGCAAAGGCGACCGGCACCGGCTCCCGCTCGCAGGCAACGCGCGAACGCATCCTCGACGCGGCCGAGCGCCTGTTCGCCGCACGCGGGTTCTACGGCGTCTCGGTGCGCGACATCACGGGCGCCGCCAGGGTGGATGTCGCCCTCGCGAGCTATCACTTCGGCAACAAGCAGGGCCTGCTCGAGGCCGTGTTCATGCGTCGTGCCGACGATCTCAATGCCGAGCGCATCGCCCGCCTCGACGAGGTCCTGTCCGCGTCCAGTGGTCGCCGCCCGCCGCGGCTCGAAGACGTGATCGACGCGTTCACCCATCCGCTGCTCGATCGCTCCTCGCGCGGCAGTCCGGGCTGGAAGAGCTACTTTGCCTTGATCGCCGAGGTGAACAACTCGCCGGAATTCGGCGGGGTGCTGATGACGCGGTTCTTCGATCCGGTCGTCGAGAAGTTCATCGACGCAATCCGGCGGGCATTGCCAGGCTGTGATGAACGCGACCTGTACTGGGCCTACCACTTCCTGTCGGGCGCGCTGACGCTCACGTTCGCCGAGACGGGACGCATCGACAAGCTGTCGGGCGGCGCCTGCCGCTCGAGCGACCTGGATAGCGTCCACGAACGGCTCGTGCCGTATTGCGCCGCCGGCTTTCGCGCCCTCTGCGCAACAAAGCGTCGGGCAGCGAAGCCGGCCCGTACCGCGAAGACCCGCAAGTGAACTCGCTCGAAGCCCGCCGCGAATTACACTCGCCGCAGGTGCCGTCCTGCAGGGCAGCCTTACGTACGGCGGCCTTGGGCTTGTTCAGTGCGCTCGCGCTCGCGGGCTGCGGCGACCACGACGCCAGTGCCGGCAAACGCGGCGATCGCCTCGCCGCATTGCCAATCGCGGCGGGGTCGGTCACGGCTTCGGGCATCTCTGCGGGCGGCTACATGGCAGTGCAGTTCCACGTCGCGCATTCCTCCCTGGTGCACGGCGTGGGTGTGGTGGCCGCCGGCCCTTACTACTGTGCCGAGAATTCGCTGCAACACGCGCTCGGTCGCTGCATGAAGGGTGACGATCCGATCGCCGTCGATGAACTCGTCAGCCTCACCAGCGAACTTGCCCTGGCCGGGCGCATCGACCCGATCGCGAACCTGGCCGACGATCGCGTGTGGATTTTCCACGGTGGTGCCGATCCGGTGGTGGCAAAGCCGGTCGTGGACTCGTTGCAGGCGTACTACGACCTGCTCGTGGACCCACGCGGTGTGCAACGGATCGAACTCGCAGGCGCCGGCCACACGTTCCCCGCAGCCGCGGAGAACCTGCAGGACTGCGGCAAGACCGACACGCCGTTCGTCGGCAGCTGCGGCATCGACGGCGCGCGGCAGATGCTCGAGCATCTGTATGGCCCGTTCGGCGCGCAGGCCGCGGACCTCAAGCCGGGCACGCTGGTGCATTTTCCGCAGTCTGCGTATGCGACCCCGGCTCACGCTGATGGGCTGGCCGCGCGCGGTTGGCTCTACGTCCCGGCGGCGTGCTCGGGTAGCGGCTCCGCCGGGCGTTGTCGCCTGCATGTCGTCTTTCACGGCTGCAAGCAGGGCGAGTCTTACGTCAAGGATGCCTTCGTGCGGCAGGCCGGCTACCTGGCCGCCGCCGACGCCGGTCGCATCGTCGTCCTGTTCCCGCAGGTGGAGCCAAGCTTCCAGCCGCTCAACCCGAACGGCTGCTGGGACTGGTGGGGCTACGGCAGCGAGGCGTACGCGACCCAGGCCGGGCCGCAGGTCGCGGCCGTAAAGGCGATGGTCGACGACTTGATGGGCGTGGGCGACGCGGCGAGCGCCGGGTCGCGGTGACTCAGAGCGCGACGACGCGCGCGCGTTGTCCGCCGTAAAGCACTTCCAGGCGACGCACGCCCTTCATGCGCCGTGAAGACCGGCGCACTTCGCCCATCAGGCGCAGCAGCAACCCCACGTCTTCGTTCATGCCGCCCGTGCAGTAATCCTCGCTCATGCCCAGGTGCAGCACCGTCACGTGCTCGAGATCGGCGCGGTTGTAGACGGCCACGCCGACCGGACGCGCGGTCAACGTCTCCACGGCGAACAGGCACTGGACTTGCGGCAGGTTGCCGACACGCACGCGCAGCCCCTCACCGTCGTCCACGATCTCGGGTGGGCCGTATCGGTCGATGACGTCGACGATGCCGCGTGCGAAACGGTCCTGGCAGCCGTTGAAGAAGAGGATCCGCTCGAGCGCGTGGCGCTTGTGGCGAGGGAGCCGCGACGTGAATTCGATTCCCCGCATGAGACTTTCCCGGCCGCGTACGCGGCCTCGGTCGGAGGTGCGTCGGATCATGCTCGCGGCACCAGCTTATGTCGAGTGGCTGGGCACGCAAGTGTTGCTGCAACGCCACAAAGATAGCCGGGATCCGGAGCGGCAAATCAGCGGTATTTTTTTGAATTGCTTCATGTTTTTGACACGCCGGGGTGGAGTGTCACGACCGCTTCGCGTGCAATGAGCGGGACGATGCCGCGCAAGCCCTTGCCCGTCCCGAATCAGGCCGATCTGGCCGTTCACGCCACGCCCGTTCCAGGGGCGATGCACGTGGACGTGGTCGTGCTCACGGCCGACCAGGAACTGTTCCAGTCGGCGTGCGAGGCAGTCGGCGAGCTCAATCCGGTCTGGCGTGCGCGCTCGGCGGATGAGGCCGCCGACCTGCTGATCAACGGACGCTGTGGCGTGCTGGTCATCGACATGGCCGCGGTCTCGTCCGGCGCCGATACCCTCATCGAGCAGATCGTCGAACAGTTTCCCGACGTCGTCGTCTGCGTCGCCGGCACGCGTGCCAACGAACCCCTGCTTGCCCCGCTGATCAGCGATGGCCTCGTCTACCGGTTCATGCACAAGCCCACGTCGGCGCGGCGAGCGGGAATGTTCCTGCAGGCGGCGATCCGGCGGCATGTCGAACGCCGCGAGGGGCGCGAAGCCAGCGACCCGCTGCTGCCGCTGCTGCGCGGCCTGCGCCGTCCGACGGCCGGCATGCCCCGCGGCTACCTCGTCCTGATCGGCCTGGTGGCGCTCGCACTGGTCGTCCCGCTCTTCGTCGGTGGCGAGCCAGAGGTACCTGAGGCGGCGGCAGTTGCCGCGACACCGGTGACGCCCGCCGCGGAAAATCCAGCAACAGCACGCGCCGATCCGGTCCTCTCGCGAGCCCGGGCAGCGCTGCAGGCCGGTCGACTCGAGGCACCCGAAGGCCGCAACGCGCTCGACCTGTTCCAGGCAGTGCTGCTCGCGCAGCCCGAGCACCCGGAAGCGCAGGCCTCGCTCGCCAGGACGGTCGACCTGCTGCTGCAACGCGCCCAGCAGGAATTCGACGCCGGCAGCAAGCCGGAAGCCGAGCGCCTGGTGCAACGCGTGCTCGCAGTCGTTCCCGCTGACCGGCAGGCGCAGGCCCTGGCGCGCAGCATCAATCCGCCCGACACGCCGTCAGGCCAGTTGTCGCGCGAGCAGCGCGCAGAGGTAGACGCGCGGCTGGCCGGGAATGCTGCCGCCTCCCCGGAGGCACCCACGCCTCGCGCGGACGCTGGAAGAAATCCAGGCCGAACTCGCTTCGCTGCCGGGGCCGGTCACCAAACTGTCCGGGACGTCCGGTGCCTCGACGGCCGTCGCGCCGAAGACGCCGCCGCCGGTGGTGCGGCCCGATCCGCTCGCGCCGCGCTTCGTCAATCCGACGCGGACGATCGCCCCCTCGCCACGCAGTTACGCGCGCGAGCCGGTGAATGCACCGCCAGCCGCGGGAGTGGCCGGTCCGACGGCGCGGCAGGCGCCTGCGGTCGAGCCGACGGCCACCGCGACGACCGGAGCCGTCGTCGCTGAGCGCCTCGATCGCATCGCGGCTCGTGAGCCGGTGTATGAATCCGCCTCGGGCCACCGTCGCGTGGCCTGACACGCACCGTTCCTGACCGGCGAGCCTCAGCGGCCGCCGACGCGCCCGAGATCGACCTGCTGCGCAGGTTTTGCCACCTCAGCCTGTACACCCCGGGCACGCAGCTCAGCGCACAGGCCGGTCGCTCCTTCCACTTCGCCGTGCACCAGGTATGTGTGTGGCTTGCCGCCGACACCTGCATGCCAGCGCAGCAGGTCTTCCTGGTCGCCGTGAGCCGAGAACCCGCCGAGTGTGTGGATGCGCGCGTTCACTTTGAACTGCTCGCCGTGGATGCGGACGTGCTCGCGACCATCGACGATCGCGCGACCGAGCGTTCCCACCGCCTGGAAGCCGGTGAAGATCACGTCGCACTCGCGATGCGTGATGTTGTGCTTGAGGTGATGCACGATGCGCCCGCCGTTGCACATCCCGCTCCCGGCGATGACGATCGCACCGCCACGCAACAGGTTGATCGCCATCGATTCTTCGGCCGAGCGGCAGAGCTTGAGATTCGGCAGTGCAGGCATGCGGTCGGCATCGCGGCGTACCGCGCTCGCTTCCGCGTCGTACAGCTCCGGATGCTTCCAGTAGACCTCGGACGCCTCGATCGCCATCGGACTGTCCAGGAACACGCGCCAGTCGCCAACGCGCCACTCGTCGAAATGCGTAGCGAGTTCGTAGAGGACTTCCTGGCTGCGTCCCACGGCGAACGCGGGGATCAGCACGTTGCCGCCACCTGCCGCGCCGCACGCAGGATCTCACCGAATTCACGCAGTGTTTCGCTGCGTTCGCGATGCCGGCGGTTACCGTAAGTGCTCTCCATGACCAGGACGTCCGCAACGCCGTCGCCTTCCGGGTCGCGCAGGATCGGCGAGTCGTACTGCCCGACGTCGCCACTGAACACGAGCCGCGAGCGTGCGCCCTCCTCGTCGAGCTGCAGCCACACACTGGCGGAGCCGAGTATGTGGCCGGCGTCGCGGTAGGTCAGGGTCACCCCCGGAAGAACTTCGGTTGCGCGACCGTACGCCACCGTCTTGAACTGCTGGATCGTCTCGTCCGCGTCCACGCGCGTGAACAGCGGATCGGGGAAGCCACGCGCATGCCGATTGCCGTGTTCGGCCTGCCGACGACGGTAGCGCTCCGCCTCGCGCTCGGCCATGAAGGCGCTGTCCGCCAGCAGGATGCGCGCGAGGTCGCGGCACGCCGGGGTCGCGTAGATCGGCCCGCGGAACCCGCGCTTGCGCAGCAGCGGCAATCGCCCGCAGTGATCGATGTGCGCGTGGCTCAGCACCACCGCGTCGACTGCCGCGGCATCGAACGGAAAGGGCTGGCGATTGCGACTGTCCGGGTCATCGCCGCCCTGGATCAGTCCGCAGTCGAGCAGCAGCGTGCGGCCGCGAACGGTGAGGATGTGGCAGGAACCGGTGACTTCACCGGCCGCGCCGTAGAACTGCAGGTGCATCGTGCGAATCGCCTCAGGCGATTCGCTGCCCGACGGCCGCTTCGCCTTCCTGTTGGATCGGAACCGCCGCTACCTGGCCGTCGCGCAGCAGCTTGACGCAGGCCTTGACCACCCTCGCATCGTACCGGCGACCGGCCTGCGACTGAAGCTCGTCGAGGCACGCCGTCAAGCGTCAGGGCCGGTCGGTGCGGCCGCGGCGAAAGCATCGCCTCGACGGCATCGGCGACAGCGACGATCCGTGCCTCGAGCAGGATCTCCTCGCCTTTCAGCCCGCGCGGGTAGCCCGAGCCATCGAGACGCTCGTGATGCTGGCGCACGGCTTCCGCGACGGGCCAGGGGAATTCGACGGCACGCAGGATTTCGCAGCCACGCTCGGCGTGGGTCTTCACGAGTTCGAACTCCGCGGCGGACAGCATGCCGGGCCGCCACAGCAGTTCGCGCGGAATCTGCAGCATGCCGACGTCGATCAGCTGACCCATCACGCGCAGACCGCGCACGGTGTGCCCCGGCAGCCCGAGCGCGGTGCCGATGCCGGCCGCATAGTCGCCGACACGGCGTGCGCGCCCGGTCTTGCAGGCATCCTGTGCCTCGGCGAGTTGAGCCAGTGCCTCGATCGCGCCGAACATCACCCGCTCCATGTGATCCATGGCGGTGACGATCTCGGCATCCGAACGGCGGCGACGCAGCAGCTTCGCCGCTGCGGCCGCAATGTGCTCGACGTGTCGACGGTCGTCGTCGTCATACGGCCTGGGCCGCGTCTGCGACGAGCAGCACGCCGGCGAGGCGGCCGCCGTCGAGCATCGGTATCACGAGCTGGCGCTGGAACTGCCCCGGCAATCCCGCCGCTCGCAACGCAGCCGTGCCTTCCGACGCGTCACGAATCACGGGACGCTGCGACGCCGCGCATTCGCCCAATGCCGTTTCGGGCGGCGGTGGCCCGCGCCAGCGCGTGAGCACCGTCAGTGGCCCGGTGGCCTCGGAGCCCGCGGCGTGCGGCCAACTCGAGCGTCGTCGCGTCGCCGACCGGCAGGAAGAAATAGCCCTGCGCACTGCGCGTCAGGTCGCGCGCCAGCTGCAGCGTGCAGTCGAGGATTTCGGCTTCCGTCAGCCCGTGCGAGCGCTGCGCGAGTTCGAGCAGGCGGCTCACGCGCACGTGATCGCGCTCATTGCGCTCGGCGGCACGCTTCGCGGCCGCGACGTCCCGCGCGGTCAGCACGCGGAAGCCCGTGTGCTCGTCGATCGAAGCAAGCGCGACTTCGACCTCGATCGCCTCGCCGTCCGGACGTCGCCAGCGCGCTTCCTGGCGCAGCGCCCCGGTTACGGTTCGCCCGATGCTGCGCAGCGTCGGGTCGGCTTCCCCTTCGATCTCGAGCGTCTGCAGCGTGAGCGTGCCGAGACGTTCGCGGTCCACGTTGAGCAACGCGAGCAGTGCACCGTTGCCGTAGCGCAGGCGACCTTCGCCATCGACGACGCCGCACGGCTCGGGCGCAGCTTCCAGCGCATCAGCAAGTGCGGCGAGTTCCTGTTCGCGCGCGTGCGTTGCCAGTTCGGCACTGACGTCCCGCGCGGTGAGCAACCAGCTCGCCCGGCCGGTATAGCTCGTGGCGACACGCCGCAGTTCGAGTCGCGCTTCGCTGCCGTCTGGACGTTGCCAGTGCAGCATTGACTCGTGCGTCGAATCGTCGCTGAACCCGACGCCCGGCAGCATTTCGCCGAGCGGCTTGCCACGCAGGGCCGCGGCTTCCTGCCCGACCAGCGCCGCCGCCGAATCGGTTGCCACGTGCACGAGCTTCGATTCGATGTCGACGATCCACGTCGGCGTGGGTTGCGCCGCGAAAGCACGCTCGGCATCGTTGACTGCCGCCTGCAGGCGCGCACGCGCCGTCTGCAATTCGTTGACCCGTGCCTCGAGCAGCGCGACCTTGCCGATCTCGGCGCGCGATTCTTCCGCCGCGCCGCGCGCCTGCGACTCGGCCTCGACGGCCTGGCGCTGCGCGGTCTCCAGTTCGCGGATCCGCAACTGCAGCTCACGGACGCGTACCGATTCCGCCGCGGCGAATTCGGCACGGGCGCGTGCCTCGTATTCGGCGCGCTCGCGCGCGACACGTTCAGCCACGGTCAGCTGCTTGTTCGTCGCTTCGGCGTCACGGAGCTGCTTTTCGAGGTCGCCGAGCCGCCTGCGATCCTGCTCGCGACGGTCAAGCAGTTCCGGCACCAGCGCCGGCATGCGCATCGTGCCGGACCCGGATGGCGCCTGGTCGAGGATCGCGGCGAGTTCTTCCAGCGTCGAACCCCGCGGAAAGAATCGTTGCGCCCCGACTTCGGCGGCAAAGGCCTCGTACTTCGGGCCTTCGACACGGAACGAATGCAGCAGCACCGGCAGGTGCACGAACGACGGGTCCTCGCGCAGCCGGCGGCACAGTGCAAAGCCGTCGAGCCGCGGCAGCATCACGTCGCTCACGAGCGCATCGGGATTCCGGGCGCGAATGAGGTCGAGGGCCTCGACGCCAGTCTTCGCCTTGAGCACGCGGTGACCGCGCGATTGCAGCACGCTCTCGACGGCTGCGAGATCCTGGTCGCGTTCGTAGGCAAGCAGCACGGTCTTCATTGACGGGCTTCAACTCCATCACGCGGTGGCGGCGCACCCGGGCAACGGCCCGGCGCCGGGCGCACCTTCGCTGCCGGCAGTATGCTCCCGCGCCCGTCCCGGGCACTAACGCGCGGCTTCAAGCCGTTGACCTGCGTCACAAAACGCCGCCCGGGAGGGCTGCGGCGGTACAATCGCCCCAAGCAAGATCGTGGGAGACGGCGATGATCCGGCGCGTGGCGTTGGTATGGGCGGGAACACTGGTGCTGCTGGCAGGCTGTGCCGCGCATTGGGACGTCGACAGCTACGAGGACCCGGCGGGCAACGTGGCTGGCCGGCAGACGTTTTTCTGGAAGGCCGGCGAGTTCGGCATTCCCGGTCTGCTCGACCCCAAGACCGTCGCATTGGCCACGTCGCAGCTGCGCGGTGCCGTGACGACGGAACTCGGCCGCAAGGGCTATTCCGAAGTCGACACGGCGGCGGCCGCTGACATGATCGTCAGTTTCCAGGTGGCGGGGTCGCAGAAGTTCGTGCAGTCGGACGAGAAGCGCATCGGCGCACCCTCCGCGACCACGGTGCTCAGTCCGAGCGAGATTCAGCCGCCGCCGGCATCGAGCGTGCCGCGCGAGATGCGCATGCGCGAAGGTGCCGTGCTGGTGTTCATCGACGACCGCGCGTCGGGACGGCTGATCTGGCGCGGCATGGTCACGTCGGAAACACGCCGTGGCTCGACCGAGCAGGGCGTGCAACTGATCACGGAGATGGCGCGGGAGATCGCGAAGGAAGTGCCGGCACGCACCGGCGCGCGGAAATAGGCCCGCTCAGCGCTGCATCACCAGCAGCGCGCCGGTAAGCAGCAGCGCGGCGCCGAGCAGCCGTGTCGGCGTAACCGCAATCTGCGGGTACCCCAGGATGCCGAACTGGTCGACGGCCAGTGCCAGCAGCAGCTGTCCTGCTATCACCAGGGCCACCATGGTCATGCCGCCGAGGCGCGGCCCGAGGATCGTGACCGAGGCGACGTAGACCGCACCGAGCAGGCCGCCCATCCACGCCCATGCCGGCATCTGCCCCAGGGTGGCGGTCGAGGCGCGTGAACCGGTGACGGTGGCGAACCCGACCAGCGCCAGCAGGCCAATGACAAAACTGACCGCCGACGCCCAGACCGGCGAACCGATCGCACGCGCCAGCGTCGCGTTCATGCCGACCTGTACGGTCAGGGCGCCGCCGACGAGCAGCGCCAGCAGGTGCGGCCAGTAGTTCGCCATCATCGTTCGAGACTCCGGCCGACTCAGGTCGCGCCTTGCAGCGAAGCATCACGCCGCGGCCAGCCCTGCCAGACCAGTGCGCCGATGCCGAGCAGCAGCGCGGCGAATTTCACCCAGCCGCCGATGACGGGCACCAGCCCGACCAGCCACAGCCCGAGCACCGCGAGCAGCAGCGCGAACAGCTTCCAGCCCGTCGTCGCGATGGCGCCGCTGCGCATGATGCCGAGCAGCTTCTGGCCGACGAACATGGCGGCGGTGACCCAGCCGAGGAACAGCAGCAACAGGTAGAGCATCAGCACTATCAACGCCAGCGGGATGCCGATGATCGTGACCAGCAGCAGGACGACCAGCACCGGCAGGCACACCAGGATCACGAACCCGAGACCGAGGCTGCGCAAAGGCTCCTGCCCGATCCACTGCGCCGCGCGCGTGGAATACGCCGGGAAGGCAAGCATGAACAGTGTCCCGGCGACGAACACACCCAACATCCACAGGAACGAGCCGACCCCGTGCGCGACCGTGCGTACGTCCCGTGCGCTCTCGTGCCCGTCGACGAGGTGGCCGACGTCCGCCTGGTGGAACTCGATGCCACCGGCGATCTGCGCGCCTTCGGGCAGCGCGGGTTCACGCGCGCTGTGGACGACGAGCTTGCCGTCGATGCGCGTGTTCGGACCGATGTCGACTTCTTCGGCATTGACCTCGGCATCGCCCTGCACGACGCCGTCGATGCGCACGCTTGCGCCCGATGCCTGCAGGTACTCGTGCGCGTTGCCCTCGAACCGGATGCGGCCGCCGGTCAGCGACAACCCGCCGGCGATCGTGGTGGCAGGGCCGAGGGCGACGTCGCCGCCGGCAACGCGCGCATTGCCCGCGACAATTGCGTCGACCTGCACTTCGCCGCCTGCGACGTAGAGATCGTCGCCGACGCTGCCGCCGATCGACACTTCGCCGCCCGCGGCAATGAGGTCGCCTTTCACCTCACCCGCCGTGGCGACGTGCCCACCCGCCAGGATCGCGTCGCCCGCAACCGGGTCGGTGAGGTTGAGCGAGCCGCCCGCACCGAAGTAGTCCGAGCCGAACTGCTTCGAAACGGAGTCGTCGCCATGGTGCTCGAAGCTGCAGCCTGCGATAAACAGGCCCAGGGCGAATACGCCCAGGGTCCGCGCGACCGGTGTCATATCGGTTCTCCTCGACTCCCGTCGCCCTGCCGGACAGGAACGCGCGGGATTTGGCAGGCCATCGCTTGCCAGTCTAGGGTAAGCCCGCGGAACCGGATATGTCCGGAAACCCCGCTCGTCCCACCACGCGCACGCTTCAGCGCACCCGCGGACGTCACCAAAGAAAAAGCCGCGACTCGCTGAGCGAATCGCGGCTCTTCCGACGCATGGTCTTCCGTGACGGCCCGCAATCGTCCCCCGGTCGGGCTTTCCATTTCGTCTGTCGCCCGGTCTCCCCCAGCTTGCGACTGTCTGGCGTTTTACGTGGTTTGCCGAAACACGTCACCTTGCAGCGCAAAAACGACGACATCGTGATCCGGAGCCGAGTTCATTCGGGTTAATACGTCTCTTTTCCACGACAACCAGCGAATCAGGACTTCAGCGCCGAGCCCTCGGTCATGTAGCCGCCGAAGCGCGGGACGCCACGCAGGTAATAGTGTTCCGAATCGAGCAACTGCAGGCCGGACTGGTTCACCAGCGCGACCGTGTCGCGGCTCAGGTGACAGCCGCCAGCGATCCGCTGCTGGATCGGGTCGAGTCGACGTTGCCACCTGGCCACCCTGACGTCTGGCGACAGGCCGTGTTCGAGGAAGAGGAAGCGCCCGCCTGGCTTCAGCACGCGCCGAATCTCGCCGAGGGCGTGAACGACGTCGGGGATCGAGCACAGCGTCAGCGTGCAGACCACAGTGTCGAAGCGCTCGCTTTCGAACGGCAGATGCTCGGCATTGAGGTGATGGAAGTCGACGGCGATGCTGGAGGCTGCGATGCGTGGTCCCGAGAAGCGATCGAGGTCCGTATCTGGATCGATGGCCTCGATGCGGCTCACTCCCGGCGGGTAGTGCGGCAGGTTCCGGCCTGTGCCAAAGCCGATCTCCAGGATGCGGCCTGACGCACGCGCCAGGGTGCGCTTGCGCGGCTTGTCGAAGACGCGGCTGCCCATGGCGAAATCGAGCAGGTACGGGAAGACACAGTGGTGGTAGATGCCCATTATCGCGTCGCAGGCCATCGAACAGTGACGGCGCCGCGCAGCTGGCCGGGCTCGAATCCCGTCGCTGTGTCCTGCGGATAGTCGCGGGCGATGGCTGCCGCAACTTCAGCAGGAAGCGTCGCTCCATGGCACGTGAGGCACAACGGCTGCATCACGATCGCCCGCAGATAACGACGCTCGATCCCCTGCGCTGATCGGATTTCGATGACGGCCTCCGGGGGCGCAGACGGCGGCGGCGACGCATTCGCGAGCACGGCGGCGAAGTTTTGCATGACCGCGCGCTCAAGGTCGTCCGGCGCGTTCGCCGGGTTCCTCACGCGCATGGCCGTGCGGCCGACGTCTGCTCCCGCCGACTGCGACAGGCGGGCTGCGATCCGTGGCGCCCGCGTCCGGCAGACCTCGATGGCAGCCACCGGCCCGCCTTGCTGCATCGCCTGCTTGAGCTCGGCCTGCAATTCGCTCATGAGCTGGTCGGCCAATGCACGGCTGCGCTCGTCCAACGCCGCGGCCGACTCGCCTGCCTGTGCGGGAGCCGCGATCAGCGCACACATGCCCGCGAGAACCGCCATCAACCCTGCCGTGCGCCTGGAAGTCATGTGTTCACCGGCCCGTGGATCGCCATTCAATTCATAAGTTGAATTTTATTAATCGTCGCAATAAAAACTCAAGGCTGCATTTTAATCACCTATTATTCATAATACTTCTCGAATTCCGCGCCTTGCCTACGCGTGCCGACGATCCGGCGGTGAGGTAGATTGCGCGCCCACCCGCCCCCGCCGGCCAGTATCTGTAGAGCAATCATGGGACGCATTTTCGAAGTCAGAAAGCACACGATGTTTGCGCGCTGGAACCGCATGGCGAAGCAGTTCAGCCGCATCGGCAAGGACATCACCATCGCCGTCAAGAAAGGCGGCTCCGACCCGAACGCGAACCCTGCGCTGCGCCGTGCAATCCAGAACTCGCGCGCCGTGAACATGCCGAAAGACAAGGTCGAGTCGGCGATCAAGCGCGCTTCCGGACGCGACGCCGCGAACTTCGAAGAGGTCATCTACGAGGGCTACGCGCCGCACGGGGTTGCCGTACTGGTCGAATGCGCGACCGACAACCCGACACGCACCGTCGCTGCGATCCGCAACGCGTTCAACAAGAACGGCGGCAACTTTGCGACGTCGGGCAGCGTGGCCTTCCAGTTCCGCCGCATGGGCGTGTTCCGGCTGGATCCCGCAGGCATCGACCAGGACGACCTCGAGCTCTACCTGATCGACCACGGGCTCGAGGAATTCGGCGAGAGCACCGGCGAAAAGGGCGAACCGCAACTGGTCGCCCGCTGCCTGTTCGAGGACTTCGGAACGATGCAGAAGGCGCTCGAGGAGCGCGGCATCGTCCCGATCTCGGCCGAACACGAATACATCTGCACCACGCCGACCGTGCTCGGTGAAGCCGAAGCGACCGAAGTGCTCGAACTGATCGACAAGCTCGAGCAGGACGAGGACGTGCAGAAGGTCTACCACACGCTCGCTTGATCGGCTCCCCTGGCTTGCCGGGGCGGTCGGCCGTGAGCCGGACGAGGGTCCTGGCGCTCGCGCCGAGCGAATGGCCTGCCATTCAACCCGTATAGACTTCCCCTATGCAGTCTTCCGCCCGCGAGCTCTTCTCCTATCGCAAGTACTGGGCACAGCGCTTCGGCGCTGCGCCGTTCCTGCCGATGTCGAAGGCGGAGATGGATGCGCTCGGCTGGGATTCGTGCGACGTCATCCTGGTCACGGGCGACGCCTACGTCGACCACCCGAGCTTCGGCATGGCCATCGTCGGCCGGCTGCTGGAGGCACAGGGATTCCGCGTCGGCATCATCGCGCAGCCCGACTGGCACTCGACCCGCGACTTCATGAAGCTCGGCAAGCCGAACCTGTTCTTCGGCGTCACCGGCGGCAACATGGACTCGATGGTGAACCGCTATACGTCGGATCGCCGCATCCGCACGGATGACGCGTACACCCCGCACGGCGCGGGCGGCGCGCGACCCGACCGCTGCGTGATCGTCTATTCGCAGCGTTGCCGCGAGGCGGCGAACGACGTGCCGATCGTGATCGGTGGCATCGAGGCCTCGCTGCGCCGCATCGCGCACTTCGACTACTGGTCGGAGAAGGTGCGTCGCTCGGTCCTGCTCGATGCCAAGGCCGACCTGCTGGTGTTCGGCAATGCCGAGCGGCAGATCTGCGAGATTGCGCACCGGCTTGCCGCCGGCAGGAAGATCGAAACGATCGACGACTTGCGCGGCACCGCATTCGTGCGCAAGGCGCGGCCGGAAGGCTGGGCGGAAATCGATTCGACGACGATCGACACGCCTGGGCCGCTGGCGCCGCCGGTCGATCCGTATCAGATGGAACCGGCGCCGATGAAGGGCGCAGCGACGCCGTCGACGGCCAGCGGTGAGGTCGCCGCCGGCAAGAACGAGACCGTACTGAAATTCCATCGCCGGATTCAGCCAGCGATCGACCGCGAGCACAGCGTCATCCGCATGCCGTCGTACGAGGCGGTGGCGGAGGATCCCATCCTGTACGCGCACGCCTCGCGCATCCTGCATCTCGAAGCGAACCCAGGTAACGCGCGCGCGCTGGTACAACGCCACGGCGACACGGACCTGTGGCTGAACCCGCCGCCGATTCCGCTCACGACGAAGGAAATGGACGCGGTGTACGAGCTGCCGTACCAGCGCGTGCCGCACCCGTTCTACGGCGACGCGAAGATTCCCGCCTACGAGATGATCCGCTTCTCGATCTCGATCCAGCGCGGCTGCTTCGGCGGCTGCACCTTCTGCTCGATCACCGAACACGAAGGCCGCATCATCCAGAACCGTTCCGAAGACTCGGTGATCCGCGAGATCGAGACGATCCGCGACACCGTGCCGGGCTTCACCGGCGTCATTTCGGACCTCGGCGGGCCGACGGCCAACATGTACCGCATCGCCTGCAAGTCGCGCGAGATCGAAGCCGCCTGCCGCAAGCCGTCGTGCGTTTACCCGGGCATCTGCCCGAACCTGAACACCGACCACTCGCCGCTGATCAAGCTCTACCGGCGCGCCCGTGAGTTGAAGGGCGTCAAGAAGGTGCTGATCGCGTCCGGCGTGCGCTACGACCTGGCGATCGAATCGCCTGAGTACGTGAAGGAGCTGGCGCAGCACCACGTGGGCGGCTACCTCAAGATCGCGCCGGAGGCGATCGGTGAAGGCCCGCTCTCGAAGATGATGAAGCCGGGCGTCGGCACCTACGATCGCTTCAAGGAACTCTTCGACAAGTTCTCGAAGGAGGCGGGCAAGGAGCAGTACCTGATCCCGTATTTCATCGCGGCGCACCCGGGCACGCGCGACGAAGACATGCTCGAGCTCGCGCTCTGGCTGAAGCGCAACGGCTTCCGCGCCGACCAGGTGCAGGCGTTCCTGCCGTCGCCGATGGCGACCGCCACGGCGATGTATCACTCGGGCAAGAATCCGCTGCACAAGGTGACGCGAACCTCGGAGGACGTCGTCATCCCGAAGGGCACGCGGCAGCGCCGGCTGCACAAGGCGTTCCTGCGCTATCACGACCCGAACAACTGGCCGCTGCTGCGCGAAGCGCTGCGGCAGATGGGGCGCTCCGACCTGATCGGCAACGGTCGGAACCAGCTGGTGCCGACGTACCAGCCGATCGGCACGGGCCGCGCGCACGAAGGTCAGCGAAAGCCGGGCAAGGCCGGGGCTCCGCCCGCGCGGTCGCCAGCCAAGCCGGCGGCGCAGTCACGCACGCAGCTGACTGGAAAGGCGACGGCGCACCCGTTCCGCACCCAGCACACGGGTTTGCCACGCACGCCGACCACAGCGCCGCGGCGCCCGACCGGGCCGAAGCGCAAACCGGGCCGTTGATGCCGCCCGGTGCGCCGACGGGGTGACCGGCTCAGTTGACTGCCACCCCGAAGGCTCCGCTCAGCCCTTCTTGGCTTTCTTCTCCGCGCGCTTCTCTTCCTTCGACTTCGCCGGCTTCTTCTTGGTTTCCTTCTTCCGGTCCATGCCCTTGCCCATGTCGCTCACTCCCGTGGTGATTGGTCAGTTCGATCGAACGCAAGCCGGGCCACGATAAGCGCCGGCACCGAAAGAAGCCATCGCGGAAACAACGTCATTCATTCCACGTGAAGCTCAGCCAGACACGCCGCCCTTCGAGCCGGTAGTAACTCGCATCGGCGAGCTCACTTTCGGCAACCGGATCGCGCCGGTCGGAAAGATTCTCGCCGTCGAGCCGCACCTCCCAGCGCGGCGTACGCCAGCCGATGCCCGCAGACCAGCTGGTGAAGCCGGGCGCAAGCGCCGTGTTGCGCTTGTTCAGGTAGCGCGCGCCGGTGTAACGCAGGTCCGCACGCACAACGAAGCCGGACGGCGACGCCCACACCGCGCCGAACGCGCCGAGGTCACGCGGCGTCATTTCCTGGCGATTGCCTTCGAGCTGCGTCGGCTCGCCGTCGAAATCACGCACATAGTCGAGGAATCGTGCATCGTGCAGGCTCCAGGCCGCTCGCAGCATCAGCTCATCGGAGACGTGCGCGCGCAACTCCGTCTCGATGCCTCGGAACCGCTCGGCGCCTGCGTTCTCCAGCGACGGCAAGCCGTTCGAACTGCCCGGCAGGACGAGGTTTTCGAGCTCCATCTGGAACAGGTCGAGCTCGAATTCGATGCGACGATCGGCAAACGCGCCGCGTGCGCCGACTTCGATGCTCTCCCCCGTCTCGGGCTCGAGAATCGCAGGCTCGGCATCGAGACCAAAATCCACGGCCGCCGGCTTGAACGTGTTGCGGTAACCGGCGAACAGCTTCACGTCGTCCGTGCCGCGCGTCCACGCGGTGAATACCGCCCCTGCACTGCCGCTCAGCCGGTTCGTGCCGCGCTGATCGGACCCCTGCTCGACGCCGGCGCCGAACTCCTCGGCTCGCGTGTCGCGGGATTCACCGACGAGGTTCAGGCGCAGCCCGGCGTCGAGCCGCAGCCGCTCGGTCGCCTGCCACGCCGCATAGCCATACAGGCCGCCGAAGTGGCGGGTGACGTCGATACCGGCGTTGCCGTTGAGTGGCACCTCGCCCGCATGCGGCGCGCCTGAACCGTCGGGTGCGACCGTGTAGTCGTAGTCGCCGCCGTGGGTCGACCCATCGCCGAACAGGTAGTCCGCGCCAACGACGAATTCGAACTGCTCCGCGCTGGTGATCTGCGCATGCGCGTCGAGGTACAAATCATCCAGTGTCGTGCGTGTGCGGAAACCCTGCGCCTCGAACCGCGGTTGCGCCAGGTCGGTGACGAAGCCGCGCTCCGTCCTCGTTTCGGTGTGCGCATAGGAGGCCAGCGCCGACCATGCGCCGTACCACTGCGGCCGGGTGAACTCCGCGCTCAGCGCCAGGCGCGTCGGGTCGATGTGCGCGCCGCGCGGATTGTAATTGGCGTCCATCGGCACGAGCGGCGAGAGTACGCGACCCTGGCGCGGCACCGGACTGACCGGCGACTGCTCGACGGCGGAGGCATCGAGATTCAGCCGCAGCTTGCCATCGGCCACCTCGCCCTCGTTGCGCCACCCGACGTGCGCGCGCTGGAAGCCGGCCCGGTCGTCGGAAAGCCCATGCTGATCCGCATCGAGCGTGACGCGGGATTCGAATCCCGCCAGGCCCGGCAGGTCGAACGATGCGCTGCCTGCGACGCTCGATTCCGATCCCAGCGAACCACTGTAGCGTGCTCCACCCGACCCGGGTGCGCGGTGCACGACGTGGATCACGCCCACGAACGAGGTTGCGCCGTACATGACGGGCGCAGCACCGCGCTGGATCTCGATGCGTTCGACGTCCTGCAGGCTGAGGGTAACGGTGTCGGGGTTGAAGGCGCCACCCCACGGCACACCGTCCACGACGAGCAGGAACGCGTCGAACTCCCGGAAGCCCCACATTTCGGGCACGGCCGCTGCCGGGCCGCCGTCACCACCCGGCGCAATGTCGACGCCAGCGACGAGTGCCAGGGCCGACCGCAGGTCGTTCGCCCCTCGATTGCGGAGATCTGCGCCGCTGACGACGGTGGTCGACGCAGACAGCCGGCTGCGGTCCTCGACGATGCGCGTCGCAACCACGACCACGACCGGGCCGGACGTAACGGCCTGCGGTGGCACGTCACCGAACATCGACGAACTCCCTCGGGCCCTGGGTCCCAGATACCCGAACGCCGCGACAATCGCGGCGTTCGGGTGGGCAACCCTGATATCGGGAGCTTAAATCAGTTGTAGCGGTTCGTCTTGAACAAGTCGGCCGCGGTCTGGAAATACGCCACGCCCAGTGCCCGCAGCGCCGGATCATCCGCCCGCGGCCTGAAGATCTTCGCCACCGGGTCGTACGTCAACGTCTGGTAGGTCTTGCCGAGACCCAGCACCACGAGCTGGTTGTCACGCAGGATCGCGACGTCATGATTGTGACTGAACAGTGCAATGCGCGTGTGATCTGGCCGCTCGCGCAGGGCGTCGATGCCGAAGAACGGCGCCTCGTACTGCATTCCAAGCAGGCCGAGCACGGTCGGCGCGATGTCGATCTGCGTCATCAGCGTGTCGACCTGGCGCGGCGCGACGTGCTTCGGCGAGTAGATCATCAGCGGAATTTCGTAGGTCTCGAGCGGAATCTCGGCCTTGCCGTAGACACGCGCGCCGTGATCGGCGACCACGACGAAAAGCGTGTTGTCGAACCACGGCTGCTTGGCGGCTTCCCTCAGGAAATAGCCGAGCGCGTAATCGGCGTAGCGCACGCCGGACTGGCGGCCGCCGCCCTCGGGCTTGATGCCTTCCTGCTCCAGGCCCGGTCGGAACGTGAACGGCTTGTGGTTCGACGTCGTCATGATGATGGAGAAGAACGGCTTGCCCGCCCGGTACTGCTCGCCGTAGTGCTGGATCGCGCGGTCGAACAGGTCTTCGTCGGCGACGCCCCAGACGTTCTCGAAGCGGACATTTGCAATGTCCGTGCGGTCGAGCACCTGGAAACCGTTCCCCGAGAAGAACCGGTTCATGTCGTCAAAGTAACCGTAGCCTCCGTAGAGGAAGCTGCTCTGGTAGCCGAGGTCGTTCATGACCTTGCCCCAGCTGCCGATGCCCTGGTTGCCCGGCCGGCGCAGGATCGAGACGGTCGGGATCGGCGGGAACGAGGAGGTGATCGCCTCCAGGCCGCGCACGGTGCGCGTTCCGGAGGCGTACGTATTGGCGAACCAGAGCCCCTGCTTCGCGTAGGAATCGAAGTTCGGCGTCCAGTCCCTTTCCGCACCGTGCAGCTTGCTGAACTCGGCGCCGAACGACTCGCTCGATACGACGACGACATTGAGCTTGCCGAGGCCGTCGGGCCGGGCCGCATGCAGCCGGTTCACCTTGCCGAGCGCCAGCTGCGTGAACGGCGCGCCGTCGGCCGCGAGTTCCGCTTGCAGCAGGCGCAGGTTCTCCGCAGGGTCCGCACTCGCGTAGTACGCCTCGTAGTCGATGTCGCTGGTGCGCGCTGCGCGGAAGAAGCTGCTGTGGCCGTTCTGCACCAGCTCGTTTTCAACGCGATTCGACGACAGCGACAAGGCGTTGGTCAGGTAGAACGCGACTGCGAGGGCCAGCACGATCGCATACGGCACGAATGCGACCAGCCGCTCGCGGAAGCGCACGACGTGATCGAACCCGGGCTTGATCGAGTGGCGCAGGAGGTAGACCGCCAGCGCCGCCAGCGACACCGCGACACCTAGCACCTTCATCACCGGGTACGCATCCCAGATGTCGATGAACACTTCGGTCGGATACGCGAGGTAGTCGTACGCAACGATGTTGAAGCGCGCGTCGAACTCCTCGAAGAAAAAGTATTCCGCGGCGGTCAGGTAGATCAATCCCGCGATCGTCGCAGCGGTGGCGCCGAACAGGAGCACGCGGTTGGCGGTCGAGCGGAACCAGCGATCAGGCACCAGCAGGATGTAGAGCGCGAAGGGCGCGAAGAGGTACAGGCTCTCGACCAGGTCGTTGATGAAGCCCGCCGTCAGGATGTACGGCAGCCGGGCGGCCCCAACGTCGGCCTCGAGTCCGAACTTGACCCATAAGAAGATCCGACCAACCAGGCCGAGCACCAGGTAGACGGAGACGATGGTCAGCCATGGGGAAAAGCGCGTGAGGGACTTGTGGATCGGAGGCATCTAGCTGGAATCCTTGAAGAAATACGGGCAGCCGCACGGTCCCGTGGCAAGTGGGTCATGGATTAGACGCCATTTCGACCCGGAATCAATCGCAGGACGGCCGGCGGGTCGGGTCCTGGCCGTATTTTCCGCTTGTCTGACGCGACCGCGGCAATCGGCGTCAGTCACGCAGCACGAACGGGGCCGCCGCGACCAGTTGCTCGAGGTGATCTGTACGCGACGTACCGGGAATCGGCAGCATCGCCTGCGATCGCCCGAGCAACCAGGCGACGGCTGCCTGTGGCAGCGACCACCCGCGTGCTGCGGCTTCGCTCTGCAATCGCCCGCGGGCGTCGTTGCCTGAAATCGGCGCGCGCCTGCACCAGCGGCGACCAGGGAATGAAGGCGAGGCCGTCACGTTCGCACGCGTGCAGCACCGGATCCGACACCCGATCCGCGATGTTGTACCGGTTCTGCACGGACACGATCGGCACGATGCGTCGCGCGCGTTCGAGTTCCTGGGCGTTGAAGTTGGACACGCCGACATGGCGAATCTTGCCTTCCTGCTGCAGTCGCGCGAGTTCGCCGACGGAGTCCTCCAGCGGCACCGCCGGATCGATCGCGTGCAGCTGGTACAGGTCGATGCGGTCGAGCCGCAGGCGTCGCAGGCTCGCCTCGCACGCCGCACGCAGATGCCCGGGCCTGCCGTCCCGCGCCCAGGTCGGCTTGTCGGGACGGACGATGCCGCCCTTGGTCGCGATCACGAGGTCGGCCGGGTAAGGGAAGAGCGCCTCCGCGATCAGCCGCTCGCTGACTTCCGGGCCGTAGGAATCGGCGGTATCGATGAAACGCACACCGAGCCGGACCGCGGCCTGCAGCAGGCGAAGTGCCGCCGCACGATCCGGAGGATCGCCCCAGATGCCATCGCCGGTGATGCGCATGGCGCCGAAGCCAAGACGTGGCACGCGCAGGTCACCGCCCAGCGTGATGAATCCGGCATTGGCGGCGTCAATTTTCGGCATGAGGTGCGGCATAGCCCTGGTCTTTGACTTAACGCTACTCGCACGCGTGACGGGAGTCACTCATTGGCCCGTCCGTGGTGTCGAGGGCCGCAGGGAGGGCTAGCGTTCCCCACGTGTCCAGCCGGGACTCGATCGCTGACGAGCCGAGGAGGTTTTGATGCAATCGTTCACAGCATTGGCGCGACGCGCAGGAGTTGCGCTGCTCATGGCCCTGCCGTGTGCTGCGCTCGCTACACCCCCGGCCTGGGCGCCGGCGCATGGTTGGCGCAAGCAGAATGATCCGACCTATGCCGGCTACAGCGGCCGCGCCTGGGACTACGATTATGGCGTGCGCTCGGGCGCTTGCGATCGTGACCGGATCGGCCAGGTGCTGGGTGGCGTCATCGGTGGGGTTGCGGGCGGTGCGATCGGCAGCGAGGTCGCCAGGGGCAGCACCGAACGCAACGTGGCCATCGTGGTCGGCACGGTCGTCGGCGCAGCCATCGGCTCCGAGATCGGGCGACGCATGGACAGGACCGATCGCTCCTGTGTCGGCCACTCGCTCGAACTGGCCGATTACGGCCAGAGTGTCCGCTGGACCAATCCGAACACCCGGGTGACGTACCAGCTCACGCCGCTCGACGCCGAGCAAGGCCATGACGGATGCCGCCGGTTTCTGCTGATCGCGCACGGCTCTTTTGGCCTGAACGAGGGCCGCACGGTCGCCTGCACCGACGGCCGCGGCGTCTGGCAGCTCGAGGACGACCGTCTAACCCGTCGCTGAGGCGCGGCTGCCGGGTCGTTGATGCCCCACCGGGCGCATGCTAGCGTGCGCCCGCTTCCTGGGGGATCGATGAAGAGCACCCGGCCGACATCGCGCGACATCGCCCGCCTCGCGGAGGTTTCGCAGGCCACTGTGTCGCGCGCCTTGCGCAAGAGCCCCCTGGTCCGCCCCGAGACCCGCGAGCGCATCGAATCCATTGCGCAGCAGCTCAGCTATCGCACGGATCGTCGTGCGGCCGGGCTGCGTACGCGCCGCTCCAACACGCTGGCCTTGCTGCTGTTCGAGGAATCCTCCGAAGACGGCCAGATCAACCCGTTCTTCCTGTCGATGCTGGGTCACATCACGCATGCGACGGCCCGGCGCGGCCTCGACCTGCTGGTGTCCTTCCAGCAGTTGAGCGACGACTGGCACACGGAGTACCAGCTCAGCAACCGCGCCGACGGGCTGATCCTGCTCGGCTACGGCGACTACATCTCATCGATGCCGCGGCTGCAGAAGCTTGCCGACGCCGGCGCCAATTTCGTCATCTGGGGACCGGACGTGGACGGCACGCCAGGCCGCTACGTTCGTACCGACAACGCCGTGGGCGGGTTGCAGGCAACGCGACATCTGCTGCGCCTCGGGCGCAGGCGCATCGCCTACCTTGGCAGTTCGTCCGATCGCTGGCCTGAATTCCAGGCGCGCTTCAGCGGCTACGAGCGGGCGCTGCGCGAGGCAGGCATCGAGCCCGACCCGCGCCTGTCAGTCGCAGCACAATCGAGTGAACAGGCAGGCCACGAAGCGGCCACCGGCCTGCTCGACTCGGGCGTGCCGTTCGATGCGATCTTCGCGGCGAGCGACCTCATAGCAATGGGCGCGATCGGCGCGTTGCGGGACCGGGGCCGGTCGGTGCCGGGCGAAGTTGCGGTGGTTGGATTCGACGACATCGCGGCGGCGGCGCATTTCATTCCACCGCTGACGACGGTGCAGCAGGACACGCATCGGGCGGCCGACATGCTCGTCGACAACCTGCTGAAGATGACCTCGGGCGAGGCGGTCGAATCCGCGCTGATCGAGCCGAAGCTGGTGGTCCGCGGGTCCTGCGGCGGTTCAGCCAGCGCGTGATCTCGGCGCGAGTTTCGCTGATCGCTCGCGACGGCTTCGAGTGGCACGAGGAAATCTGAACCGTGGCGCATCACGCATTCTCGAGCGCTGACGCGCTCGCTCGTAGCCTGGCGAACGACGTCGCCGCGACACTCGCGCTCCGGCTTGCTGCAGCAGGCACGGCGGGCCTGGTCGTGTCGGGTGGCCGCACACCGGCGGCTTTCCTGCGCGAACTCGCGGCGCGCGAGCTCGACTGGTCGAACGTGGTCGTGACGCCCGCCGACGAGCGCCGTGTTCCGGCGGAACATCCCGCCAGCAACCTGCGCCTCGTGCGGGCGGCCTTTGCCAACGCTCCGGCGTCCCTCGCAACACTCGTCGACATCGAAGCGACCGCGGCCGATGCCGCTGCGCGCTGGAGCGAGGCGCTGGTGCGGATACCGCGACCATTTGCCGCCGTCATTCTCGGCATGGGCGACGATGGGCATTTCGCTTCGCTGTTCCCCGGGATGCCCGGGCTCGCGGCGGCCCTGGATCCCTCGGGCCCGGCGACCGTTGTCGAGGGCATTGCGCCGGTCGAACCCAGGGCCCGGCTCAGCCTGACGCTGTCGATCCTGCTCGACACGGATTTTCTCGCGCTGCACGTCACCGGGGACTCCAAGCTCGCGACCTTGCGGCACGCATCCTGCCCCGGTAGTCCGCTCGAGATGCCGGTGCGCGCACTGCTCGAACAGCGCCGGGTTCCGCTGGAGATCTACCATGCTCCCTGAGGCTGGCGAACGCGATGCAGCGACAGGTCGCGTCGAACTGTTGCGCCGGGTGGCGGTGGCACAGGTCGACCTCACCCCCGCCGAGGCGAAAGTCGCCGCGCTGGTGCTGGCTGAGCCGTCGTGGGTGCTGGGTCAGTCGTTGATGCAGGTAGCCGCGACGATGCTGAGCCAGTTGGACGCGGTCATGGCGATCTCGAGCACGGGACGCGCGAGCAACCTGATTTCGAGCGTCAGCCTGGCGCTCGCTCAAGACGAAACGCGTCCCCGGCTTCGATTGACGGAATTCAGTTCCGCTCTTCGTAATCGTCCACGCGCAGGGTAGCCAGCCCAGCCAGCACCAGCAGCAACCCGCCGAGCGCCAGCGCGTCGATGCTGTGCCCGCCGAACAGTACGCGCACCAGGATGCCGAGCACGCTGGCCGCAAGAATCTGCGGGATCACGATGAAGAAATTGAAGATCCCCATGTAGATTCCCATCTTTTTCATCGGCACCGCCTGCGACAACATCGCGTAGGGCAGCGACAGGATGGAAGCCCAGGCGATGCCGACGCCGATCATCGGCACCAGCAGCAGCCGCGGGTCCTCGATGAAGCGGATCGAGACCAGGCCGAGCGCGCCAAACCACAGGCAGACCAGGTGCGTCCTGCGAGGGCCGAGCATCTCAGCGAGCTTCGGGATGAACAGCGCGGCCAGTGCGGCAAAGCCGTTGTACGCTGCGAACAGGATGCCAACCCAGTTCGCTCCCTCGTTGTAGGCAGCGGAGGCCGCATCGGTCGTCCCGTAGTGGTGCTCGGTGACCGCCGCGGTCGTGTAGATCCACATTGCGAACAGCGCAAACCACGACAGGAACTGCACGACTGCCAGCTGCCGCATCACCTTCGGCATCAGGTACAGGTCGTTGATGACATTGTGCAGCATGCCGTCTGTGGCGCCGCGGCTCTGCCGCGAGGCCACGACGAGCTGCAGCAGGCCGAAGGCGATGACACCGCCGCCGAGCACATACAGCTGCTTGTCCCAACCGAAGATCCACACGGCGACCGCGAACCATACCCCCACGACGATCCAGCCGGCGGCGGAGTTGCGGTACCAGCCCGGCGTCCGCGCGTGCGGTTCGGTGCCAGCCGCGTCGTCACTCGTTCGCTCGTCGAATTCCGCGAGCTCCGCCGGCGAATACTCGCGCGTGCGGACGATGGTCCAGAGCACGGCGCCGAGGAACGCAACGGCACCCAGATAGAACGCGAGTTTCACCGACTGCGGCAACCGACCGGGCTCGGCCACGTTGCTCACGTCGAAAACGTTCGTGAGAATCCACGGCAGCGCGGACGCGACCACGGCACCGACGCCGATGAACCAGCTCTGCATCGAGTAGCCGCGGCAGCGCTGCCTGTCGGCCAGCATGTCCCCGACCAGCGCGCGAAAAGGCTCCATCGAGACATTGATCGAGGCGTCCAGGATCCACAGCATGCCCGCGGCGATCCACAGGTACGGGCTGTTCGGCATGACCACGAGCGCCGCCGTGGCGAGCAGCGCGCCCACCAGGAAATAGGGACGACGACGACCAAGACGTCCCCAGGTGCGGTCGCTCAGGTAGCCGATGATCGGCTGCACGATGAGACCCGTGACGGGCGCCGCAAGCCAGAGGATCGGCAGTTCGTCGATCGATGCGCCGAGCGACTGGAAGATGCGGCTCACGTTGGCGTTCTGCAGCGCGAAGCCGAACTGGATTCCGAGGAACCCGAAGCACATGTTCCAGATCTGCCAGAAGCTCAGCGTCGGCTTTTGCTTGCGCACTATCGGCCCTTTCCAAGTCGAAGATCGAGCCACACGGCAAGCGCGAGCACGATGCCGCGCGCAATGTACTTGACCTCCGGTGAGACCGCCATCAAGGTCATCCCGTTCAGCAGGCTCGCCATGATCAACGCGCCGAACAGCACGCCGAGCACGGTGCCGCGCCCACCCCGCAGGCTCGTGCCGCCGATCACGCAGGCGGCGACCGCATCGAGTTCCATCAGGGAGCCGACGGTTGACGTCGACGCGCCCGAATACGCAGTCTGCATGAAGCCGGTCAGCGCCACGATGCCGCCCATGAGTGCATAGGCACCGATGATGGTGTTGCGCACCGGCACGCCGGACACCGCCGCGGCCTCTTCGTTGCCGCCGATCGCGTAGAGGTAGCGGCCGAAGGGCGTATTCGTCACCAGCTGGTGAACCAGCACCGCGACCAGGCCGAGGATCACCAGCGCAATCGGCACACCGCGGTAGCCGTTGGTGACGATGACGACCAGGAACACGAACTGCGCGAGCACGAACAGCTTCAGGAACGTGAGCTCGCCGTCGTCCACTGGAAAGCCGTGGGACTGCCGCCGCTTCCTTGCGCCGAGCGCCGACGCGACGATCGCGGCCACGGCCAGCCCGGCCAGCACGTAGCCGGCGCCGTTCGGCAGGTAATAGGTCGTGAGGAGCGAGTACACGTTCTGGCTGCCGCCCTCGACCACGGGCACGGTCTGGTTTTCGATCACGAGCCAGTGCAGGCCACGGAAAACCAGCAGGCCGCCCAGCGTCATGATGAAGGCGGGGATGCGCTCGATCGCGATCAGCGCACCCATCGCCGACCAGACCAGCACCGCGCCGAGCGTTGCGACCAACAGCGCGACGGGGGCCGGCACGTCGTGCCAGAACACGAGCACGGCCGCGACGGCACCGGCGAGTCCCACGCCGCTGCCCGCCGACAGATCGATCTGCCCGGGCAGCAGGACGACGAGCATGCCGAGGGCCAGCACCGCGGTGACGGCGAGTTCCACGGACAGCAGCGACAGGTTGCGCGCGGAGAGGAACACCGGCTCCTGCCAGGCGAAGAATGCCCAGATCGCCACCAGCGCGACCAGCATCGACAGTTCACGGGTGGCCAGGCGATTCATGCGGCACGCTCCAGCCGGCCCATCGCGGCCGCCAGCAATCGCTCCTGGGTGGCTTCGGACCGCTCGAACGTGCCGCCCACGCGGCCTTCGCACAGCATCACGATGCGATCGCTCATCCCCATCAGCTCGCCGAGCTCGCTCGAGACGAGCACGATCGCCTGCCCGGCCGCCGTCAGCCGGTTGACGAGCTCGTATACTTCGAGCTTGGCGCCGACGTCGATGCCGCGCGTCGGCTCGTCGAGCAACAGCACCTTGGGTTGCGTCAGCAGCATCTTGCCGAGCACCACTTTCTGCTGGTTGCCGCCGGAAAGCGTGCCGACGGGCTGCTCCAGGGTCTGCGCCTTGATCCGCAGGTCGTCGACGATCGACCGGGTTCGAGCCACCTCGGCGTCGCGATCGACGAAGGCACCACGCCGCAGGCTCTTCAGCGACGACAGCGACAGGTTGAACGTGACCCCCTGCGGCAGCACCAGCCCGTAGCGCTTGCGATCCTCCGTGACGATGGCGAGCCCATGTGCGAGTGCAGCGCGCGGATTGCCCGCGGTGAAAGGCTGACCGTCGAGTTCGACCGTGCCGGCGCGGCGCTTGCCCCAGAGCCCCATCAGGTGCATCAGCAGCTCGGTGCGTCCTGCGCCCATGAGGCCGCCGATGCCAAGCACTTCGCCGGCTCGCACCTCGAATTCGATGCCGCGCAATGCGACGCCGGCCGCGCCGGGGGGATCGACGTCGACGCCGTGCAGGGCAAGCAGGATGCGACCGTGCCTGGATTGACGACGCGGGTAGTGGTCTTCGATGCGTCGCCCGACCATGCGACGGATGATTTCGTCGGCGTCCGTGCCCACGGCATCGAGCGTGCCCTGGGCAGAGCCGTCGCGCAGGACGGTGATGCGATCGGCGATGGCAAACACTTCATCGAGCTTGTGCGAGATGAAGACGCAGGCGACACCACGCTCCCGCAGCCTCCGCAGCTGCGCCAGCAAGGTGCCGATCTCGTTGCGGGAGAGCGCTGCCGTGGGCTCGTCCAGCACCAGTACCTTGGGCTTTCGCGCGATGGCGCGTGCAATCTCGACGAGCTGCTGTTGACCGATGCCGAGATCACCGACGCGTGTCGCCGGATCCAGCTGGATGCCGCAGTCGGCGAGCGTCGCAGCGGACTGCGCATAGACGCGGTCCCAGTCGATGCGCCCGAACCGCCGCGGAAACGCGCCAAGGAACAGGTTCTCGCCAACCGTCATGTCCGGGAACAGCGCGAGTTCCTGGTGGATGATGGCGATTCCCGCCCGCTCCGCGTCGCGAGTCGAGCGGAATTCAACCTGGCGGTCGTCGACGAGGATGTCGCCTTCGTAGCTGCCGTGAGGATGCACGCCCGACAGCAGCTTGATCAGCGTCGACTTGCCCGCGCCGTTTTCGCCGCAAAGCGCGTGGACTTCACCGGCCCGCAGCTCGAAGCTGACGCCGTCGAGCGCCGTCACCGCGCCGAAGCGCTTGACGATGGAACGGGCCGCCAGGACCGTGCTGTCACTCATGGGCGCGGCGGGCGCTGGGCGTCCGGGATGCCGCGGTACACGTCGTCATAGGCCGCCTGGCCGTCGCGCACCACGGTTTCCAGGATGTTGTCGCGCGTGACCGTGACCGCGTCGAAGAGGACGGACGGTACCTGGCCATGGCCGTTGTCGACCGACTTGTCGGCGACGACCACCCGGCGTGCCGCCATCCGCACCGCCAGCTCGGCGGCGCCGCTCGCGAGCGTGCGCAACGGCTTGTAGATGGTCATGGCCTGGGTGCCGACGGCGATGCGCTGCAGCGCCACCGTTTCTGCGTCCTGGCCCGTGACCAGCACCTTGCCCGCGAGCCCCTCTTCGCTCAAGGCCTGGATGGCGCCGCCAGCGGTGCCGTCGTTGCTCGCGAGCACGGCGTCGATCCGCGGACCGTTGGCCGTGATCGCTGCGTTCACGATGCGCTTGGCGTTCTCCGGTTTCCAGTCTTCGGCCCAGTCCTCGTGCAGCACCTCGATGTCGCCGCTCCTGATCAGCGGCTCGAGCACGCGATCCTGCCCGCGCTTGAACAGTGCGGCGTTGTTGTCCGTCTTGGCGCCGTAGATGCGCACGATGCGGCCCTTGCCCGGCGTCGGCAGGTGGTCGACCAGGAACCGCGCCTGCAGCTCGCCCACGTGTTCGTTGTCGAAGCTTACGTAGAGGTCGGGATCGCTGTCGCGAATGATGCGGTCGTAGGCGATCACGGGGATACCGGCGTCATGCGCCATCTTGACGGCCTTGGCCATCGCCGTGCCGTCATGGGGCACGATCACCAGCACGTCGACCTTGTTGGTGATCAGCTTTTCGACGTCGCTGATCTGCACCGTATCGTCGCTATTGGCCGCCAGCACGCGCACCTTGGCGCCGAGCTCGCCCGCGCGCTTCACGAACATCTCGCGGTCGGCCTGCCAGCGTGCTTCCTTGAGCGTATCGAGCGACAGTCCGATGACGATCCCGTCGTCCTGCGCGGCGCCCGGTGCCTGCCCTCCGCGCGAGGCGAGCGCGAGCCCGATCAGCGCGCTGGCCACCAGCGAAACGATCACCAACAGGATGCGGATCTTCAAGGCTTCACTCCTGCCTGAATCGAATGGCGGCCCCGCCGCTGCTCGCCAGCGCGAGGTCGAGCGTATCCGCCGCGGTCACGTTGCGCTTCTCGATCACCAGGTCGTAAGGACGCGCTTTCCAGTCCGCCTGCGGGCCATCGCGATAGATCTCGGCCACGTAGCGTGCCTGCGGGTCGAGGAAATCGAGCTTAACCGACAGCTGTCGCGGATTCTCGTCGGTCAGCGCGCCGAGGAACCAGTCGGGCTTGCCGCGCTGCTTGCGCGCCACGGCCACGAAATCACCGACCTCGCCGGCGAGACCAACGCTTTCATCCCAATCGGTCGGGACGTCCTTGATGAACTGGAACGCATCCGGGTGCTTCGCGTAGTTCTCGGGCAGGTCGGCCGCCATCTGCACCGGGCTGTAGAGCACGACGTACAGCGACAGCTCCTTGGCCAGCGTGTGCTGCACCCGGTGCTGCGGATCGTAGCCATCGAGGTCGACGATCCCGGGCGTGTAATCCATCGGGCCGGCCAGCATGCGCGTGAACGGCAGGATCGCCACGTGCTCGGGCGGATTCACCGGGATCGCCCCAGGCGTTGTATTCCTGGCCGCGGGCGCCCTCGCGCGAAATCCAGTTCGGGTACGTGCGGCGCAGGCCGGTGTCCTTCACCGGCTCATGGGTGTTGATGCTGATCTTGTGCCTCGCCGCCTCGCGCAGCACGCGCAGGTGATGATCGACCTGGAACTGGCCATCGTGCCATTCGTGCAGCTCGATGCCGTTGTCGTCGATGCGGCGGACGTCGCCCGCATCCGCCACGTAGCCGGTCTTGACCTGGCGCACGCCCATCGACTCGTAGAGCGTGAACGCCGCCGGCATCTGCGGCTCGTAATTGCCCACGTCGGCGGAGGTCTCGTGATGACCGACGAGACGCACGCCTTTGCTGCGCGCGTAATCGGTGACCGCCTTCAGGTCGAAGTCCGGGTAGGACTGCGTGAACTTGAACAGCTTGCCGTTGTAGAACCAGTCGCCGTCCCAACCGAGGTTCCAGCCCTCGACCAGCACGCCCTGGAACCCGTTGGCGGCGGCGAAGTCGATGTAGCGCTTGGTCTCGGCCGTCGTGGCACCGTGCTGCGGGCCGGATCCCCAGGTGGCCTTGTTGATGTGCATCGCCCACCAGATGCCGACGTACTTGCCGGGCTCGACCCAGGACACGTCGCCGAGCACGTTCGGCTCGTTCAGGTTCAGGATCAGGCTGGAATTCAGCAACGCAGCCGCCGTCGGCGCGATCTGCACGGTGCGCCACGGCGTCTTGAACGGCGTCTGCGTCTTGACGCGGATGCCGTCGGACCACGGCGTGAGACTGGTGCGGAAGATGCCGGGCCGGCGCTGGTCGAGCACATACGCCGCGTAGTCCACGAGTGCGGCCTCGTGGAAACTCAGGTGCGTGCCGTCGGGCAGGCGCACCGTCATCGGCGTGTGCGCCATCGGCACGTCCGCGAGCGGCGTGCTGTTGTAGAGGTACTCGTAGCGGTTCCAGCGGCGGCCGGGAATCCACCACGCCTTGATCTGCTGCTTCGCGTCGTCGAGCCGGAACTCGGTGAGTTCGTCGGTGATGTTGACCGCGTCGTAACCCGGCTGCTGCGGCACTTCGTAACGGAAGCCGAGGCCGTCGTCGAACACCCGCACCCGCACGCTGAACTGACGCGCGGCGCCCTTGGCAGATTCGAACTTCACCAGCAGCTCGTTGTGGCGGTCACGCACGTAGCGACGCTCGCCCCACGGCTGCTCCCAGGTTTCGTCGTGGCTCGCGGTCGTGGCAGTCGCGACGCGAAAGCCGTCGTCGAAGGCGGGCTGCGACTGGAAGCGCATGCCGAGGAAACCGGCCGGCATGATTTCGACGCCGTTGCGCGCGACCGCGTAGCGAGGCGAGCCGTTGCTGTCGACGTCGACGGTGACCGTCGTCTGGCCGTCGGGCGAGCGGACCGTCGCCGGCTGCGCGGCTGCCGTCATGGCAACGAGCAGGGTTGCGGAAAGGAACGAGGCACTGCGCGCTGCGGGTTTCATCGACGGTTCCCCCTGCCACTCGAGGGGCAGACAGGGACCGTGTCCGCCGCTGCGGCCGTCGATCGCTGCCTCCCCCGAAGCGGCAGGCAGTCTAGCAATGAACGGGGGGCCGCCTCCCGGCCAACGTTCAATGCAAACGTATTCAGGACCTTGTGGCCCAAGCGGCCGGGATGATTCACTGCGGTTCACGCCCAGGAGGCTCCCCGATGCTCAGGCCGATGCTCAGGAAATGGCTGGCGGTGCTCGTTCTTGCGCTTGCTGCGACGACGGCCGTGGCGGCCGACCGGATCGAACGAGTCGAGCCGGCGTCGTGGTGGGTCGGCATGAAGGACGACACCCTGCAGTTGCTGGTGCATGGCGAACGCGTGGCCGACCTGGCGCCCCGGCTGACGTATCCGGGAGTTGCGATCATCGGCGTGGAGCGGGTCGAGAATCCCAATTACCTGTTCGTGAACCTGCGCATTGCGCCGGAGACGAAGCCGGGTTCGTTCCGCATCGACTTCCTCAAGGGCCGCTCCAAGGCGGCGAGCCGCACGTACGTGCTGAACGCCCGCGAGCCCGGCTCGGCAGATCGCGTGGGTTTCGGGCCGCAGGACACCATCTACCTGATCACTCCCGACCGCTTCGCGAACGGCGACCCGACGAACGATACGGTCAAGGGCATGCCGGACGGGCTCGACCGCTCGAAGCCGCTCGGCCGCCATGGCGGCGACCTCAAGGGTGTTTCGAACAGCCTCGATTACCTCGCGGGCATGGGGTACACGCAGCTCTGGCTGAACCCGGTGCTGGAGAACAACCAGCCCGAGGTCACCTACCACGGCTACGCGATCACCGATTTCTACAAGGTGGACCCGCGCTACGGCACCAACGAGGACTACCGCCGGCTCGCGGCCGATGCGCGCAAGCGCGGCATCGGGCTGGTCATGGACATGGTGCTGAACCACTGCGGCTCGGCGCACTGGTGGATGCAGGACCTGCCGAGCAAGGACTGGTTCAACCACGACAGCACGTTCTCGCCCACGACCCACGTGCGCGAGGCACTGCAGGACATCCACGCCGCAGACGTGGATCGGCGCACGTTTGCGGACGGCTGGTTCGTCGCGACGATGCCGGACATGAACCAGCGCAACCCGCACCTGGCCACGTACCTGATCCAGAACAGCCTCTGGTGGGTCGAATACGCCGGACTATCGGGGATTCGCGTCGACACGTACTCGTACTCGGATCGAACCTTCCTCACGGAGTGGTCGCGCCGCGTCACGCAGGAATACCCGCAGCTCAACATCGTCGGCGAAGAATGGAGCTCCAACCCGTCGACGGTGGCGTACTGGCAGCGCGGCCGCAATCCGCCAGACGGTTACGTGTCGTACTTGCCGAGCCTGTTCGACTTCCCGCTGCAGGAAGCAGTCGCGATGGGCCTCAAGGAACCCGAAGGCTGGGGCACCGGCCTGCGTCGCATCTATAAGGTGCTGGCGCAGGACAGCGTTTATGCCGATCCATACAACCTGGTCGTCTTCCACGACAACCACGACATGAGCCGGATGCTCACCGCGCTGGACGAGCGGCAGGATCTCGACCGCATGGCGCTGGCGTTCGTCCTGACGACGCGCGGCATTCCGCAGATCTTCTACGGCACCGAAGTGCTGATGAGCAACAAGGGCACGGAAGACCACGGCATCATCCGCAGCGACTTCCCGGGCGGCTGGGCCGGCGACGCGAAGAACGCGTTCACCGGTCAGGGCCTGGGCAACGACGAGCGTGCGATGCAGCAATACACTGCGCAAGCTGCTGCAGTGGCGGCGCACCGCGCCGGCCATTCGTGACGGCAAGCTGACACATTACGCGCCGATGGACGGCGTGTACGTGTACTTCCGTCACGATGCGGTACAGAAAATCATGGTGATCCTGAACAACGGCGACGCATCCCGCACGGTCGATACGAAGCGCTTCCAGGAATCGATCGGCAGCGCGGCGACCGGCACCGACGTGCTCTCAGGTCAGTCACGCGAACTCGCCACGGGCGTCGCGGTGCCTGCACACAGCGCCACGATCCTCGAACTGAAGTGAGGTGAGACGATGTCGATCGCCGCGTCGGACCCTGCTGGCTGCCCTGCTGGTGATGGGCAGTCCGATCGTGCTCGCTGTCGGGACGCCCGCGCCATCGCCGGTGACCGGCCCCGGCATCACCGGCATGGTCGTTCGTCACGCGGACATGCCGTCGGCCTACGTCGCCAGGCGCAACGTCGATGTCTGGCTGCCGCCGAGCTACGGCAAGGACCCCGCTAAGCGCTACCCGGTACTGTACATGCACGATGGCCAGAACCTGTTCGACCCGGCGACGTCGTACGGCAACGTCGACTGGGCCGTCGACGAAGTGATGACGAGCCTGATCGAAAAGGGCGTGGTGCGCGAAGCAATCGTCGTCGGCGTCTGGAACACGCCGAAGCGACGCGACGAATACATGCCGCAGCGGCCCGTGCAGGGCAAGATCAAATTCAATGTGCCGGGCGCCGAGGATCTCGACGCCGCGGACATCGTATCCGACCGCTACCTCGAGTTCCTGGTCAAGGAACTCAAGCCGTTCATCGACGCTACGTACCGCACCCTGCCCGGTCAGGCTGATACGATCGTGATGGGCTCGAGCATGGGCGGTCTCATCTCGCAATACGCGATGAGCCAGTACCCGGACGTGTTCGGCGGCGCAGGCTGCGTCTCGACGCACTGGCCTGCCGGCAACGGCATCGCGCTCGACGACTTCGCGGCGCACTTGCCCGATCCGGCAACGCACAAGTACTGGTTCGACTACGGTACCGCCACGCTCGACGCGCTGTACACGAGCCGTACCAGAAGCGGGCCGACGAGATCCTGCGCAAGGCCGGCTACGTCGAAGGCCAGAACTGGATCACGCGCAAATTCGAAGGTGCCGAGCATTCCGAGAAAGCGTGGCGGTTGCGCGTGGATCAACCGCTGGTGTTTCTGCTCGGCCACTGACCGCTTTCCAAAGGAACACAAGCAATGCTCGGCATGCAGCGCAGGCTCTCGACGCCTTTCCTCGTCCTGCTCACGCTGCCTGCGACCGCGATGGGGTTCGCGCTGTCGGTGCAGATCTCGGTGCTCAGCTGGATCCTCGTCGACCAAGTACGGCCTCGACCTGCACGACATCGGTCTCGTCTGGGCGGCCGGGCCGCTCGCCGGCATCGTGGGCCAGGTGTTGATCGGCATCATGAGCGACGAAGTCTGGTTGTGGGGCGGGCGGCGGCGGCCGTTCATGATCATCGGTGGCACGCTGGCAGTCGACTGATGCTGCTGGCGCTGCCTTCCATCGGCGTGATCTCACAGCGGCTCGGCACGGATGCCGTGATCGGCGTGGCGATCGCCGTCGCGATCGCGCTCGATCTCTCGATCAACGTGAGTTTCAATCCCGCGCGCTCGATGATCACCGACGTGACGCCAGAGGGCGCCGAGCGCACGCGCGGCTACACCTGGATGCAGACGGTATCCGGAAGCTTCGGCGTGCTGGCGTACGCGATCGGTGCCGTATTCGGCAACTTCGCGCTGATCTACGTCGGCGCGGTCCATCGTGCTGCTGTTCTCGGTGCTGCCGGTATTCGCTGGTCGACGGAGCCCGCGTACTGCCCGGCACGACAGCAGCGGAAGCGGCTGCGGGTGGCGAGCGCGGGCGACGGCATCGGGAACGTCATGGCGCTGATCGAGCCGCTGTGGGCGTTCCTCGTCTACGACATCGTCGCGATGGGCCTGCGGCTCGCCGGCGTGTCACGCCGGCAGGCTACGGCCTGGAGATCGCGTTCGTCGCGCTGGCGCTCGTACTGTATCTGGCGACACGCTGACGGCAAGATCCTGGGCGCGCAGGCTCGTCGCAGCAGGATCTACGCGATTTCCGCAAGGTGCTGGCAGCGAACTCGCTGAGCTGGATCGGCATGCAGACGATGTTCGTCTACATGATCGCCTTCGCCCAGCAGCGCTTCCCCGCGCTCGGACGACGACTCGATCGGCAAGGTGCTGTCGACGAGTTTCCTGGCGCTGAACGCGGTCGCGGCTTCGCTGCCGGCGCTGGTGCTGCTGCCGCTCGCACGGAGGTTCGACGAGGTGCGCGTGCACGCTGCGAGCCTCGCCGACGATGGCGGCCGGCTTCGGCGGCGTCTACCTGTTCGCGCGCACGCCGATCGCGCTGTACCCGCTGATGGCGCTGCTCGGCATCGGCTGGGCCGCGATCGTCAGCCTGCCGTTCGCGATCATGTCGCAGCGCGTCGAACCGGCACGCATCGGTCTGTACATGGGCGTTTTCAACCTGTCGATCGTCCTGCCGCAGCTGGTCGTGAGCCTCGGCGTGGGCAGGTTCGTGAGCGGCGTGCAGGACAAGGGCGCGATCTTCCTGATCGGCGCTGCCAGCCTCGCGTTAGCTGCAGTCGCGTGGCGCAGCGTGGCGGGCGACGGGGTCTCCAGCAGCGCGGTTACGGTCGCTTCGACTTCCCACTGAAGGTCGCCGGCCGGGCACCGCGATCGGAACCGGGGACGCTCGCCCGTGCCTCACCCGTGCCTGGAGACTGTCGAGCATTCGCTGCCCGTGTGTGTCGGATGCAAAAGAACAAACCCCCGCCGGCAGACCGACGGGGGCTTGATTCTGCGGACACCGTGTCGGCCTGAACGGCCGACATGGTGCTGACGTCACGCGGGCTATCAGAACCTGTAGTTGAGCCCCAGCAGGTACTGCGTGCCGTATTCCTGGTAGTCCAGGAGACGCTGCTTGTTTTCCGAGTAAGCGATGTACGGCTCGTTGGTCAGGTTGTTGACCTGGAACAGCACCTGCAACCCTTCGAGCATGTTACCGCTGAACGTGTAGCTCAACTGCGCGTCGGTGATCATGTCCGCATCCACGTACCGCAGCGCACGCTCGTTGGCGAAGTTGGCGACTTCGCCGATGTACTCCGAGCGGTAACGCGTGGCGATGCGCGCGCCGAAGCCATACTTTTCGTAGTACAGCGTGGCGTTCCACACGTCCTGGGACAGGCCCGGCAACGGGATGTTCTGGGTCGTGACCGAGCTGATCGAACCCTGGATCTCGATGTCGCTGTCCGTGTACGAGTAGCTCAGGATCGCGCCGAAGCCGTCGAGCGCGTCGGCAAACAGGTCGAAGGGAATCGACGCCGCGAACTCCATGCCCCACAGGTAGCCGCCATTGCCGTTGACAGGCTGGGTGAAGCGGCCGGTGCACTGCTTGGTGACGCCCGGCGGGAACGCCGCGTCGGGGGTCGTCGCGCACAGTGCCGAGAAATCGTGCCCGTCGGTCGTCTGGTTGTAGATGTAGGTATCCAGGTCCTTGTAGAACCCGGCGGCCGACACGTAGCCCTTGTTCCCGGCGAAGTACTTCTCGTACGACACGTCGAACGCCCAGGCCTTCCACGGGTCCAGACGCGCGTTGCCGCCGCTGCCGCCCGGCTCGCCGGTGGCGAAGTTATAACCGCTCTCTTCGGTCGCCTTCAGCTGGTCCATGCGCGCACGGGCCAGTTCCTGCGCGAAACCGACGCGGATGGCCTGCGAGTCCGGCAGGATGAATGCGAGGTTGATCTGCGGCAGGACGTCGGTGTAGTTCTTGCCGTCCGAAACGCCATAGACCGCATTGCCGGCGCCCGTGTCGACCCGGAACGAGTCGGAGCTCTGGTCCGTGTAGATCACCTGCACGCCAGCGTTGCCTTTCAACGTGACCGTGTCGGAGATCTCGTGGCTCAGGTCGCCACGTACGTACGCGGTGGTGACCTTTTCGTCGACCGTCCAGAACTTGCCGGCCAGGTAGGCGTAGCCCGGCTGCTCCGGCGACCCCCAGACGACGGGGTTGAAGTACTCGCGCAGCACGCCGGGCACGTTGAGGGCCAGCGCCTGGCCGGCATCGGCGTAGTTCAGGTTGGTGTTCTTCAGCAGGTACTGCGGGTCGATCTGGTAGGCAGTGCCGCCGATCGTGCTCAGGGCCGATTCCGGGGTTTCCTTCTGCTTCGAGCGGTCGCTGTAGTTCGCGCCGAAGGAAATGCTGTCGAACCACCACATGTCGGCAGTGCGCGTCGCGTCCAGCCGGAACGCGGTCAGCTCGTCCTCCGTGTGCGGCTTCTTGGTGTAACCGGAGCCGTAGATCGTCGGGCCGACCAGGACCTGGGTCGGGTCGGTGTAGTCGCGCAGGAACGACAGCGAAGGCATGTTCTGGTTGCTGCGCAACTGGAACGTGCCCGTGTCGTACTGGTTACGCGGCGCGGAACCGTTCGCGGGCAGCAGCGCGTACTGCGCGTTGATTTCCGGCTGCAGCTGGTCGCGCGTGGCCTTCGAATAGCTGATGTCGGCAACCATCGACCACTCGTCGCTCAGCTGGAACTCGTTGCGCCAGCCGGTCGCGAAGATCTCGTCCTCCGTCGTGAACAGGAAGTTGCGCACCAACGGCATGACGTTGTTGAGCGTGCCGGCGACGATCGTGTCGGCCTTGACGGTCGTGTTGGAGTAGCCGAACACCGTGCCATCCGGGAAGGTACCGTCGCAGCACGGCGCCGGGTAGCCACCGAGATTGACCTCGAGGCTGCGCGCGTTGTCGGTCTGGTCCATCGTCGAGTAGTACAGGTCGATGACGCCGGTGTACATGTCGTTCGGCGCGAACTGCAGCGACGCCATGACGCCGTCGCGCTCCGTAGAGCCCATGTCCGCGCGGACCTTCATGCCGTTCGTGACGTAGTTGCCGGCCGCGATGCCCGGGTTGTTGACGCAATTGGCCGGCGAGCCGCCGCCGCAGCTGGCCGCACCGCCGCTGCTGCCCGCCGCATTCCACGGCTCATAGGTGCCGAACCCGCGCGTCGCCATCGGCGTGTCGAGGTGGGCATAGCCGATGGCGAAGCCGAGCTTGCCGTCCATGAACTGGTCGATGTACGAGAAGCTGGCGCGGTAACCGTTGGTGTCCGAATTGGCGCCGAGGTTGTCGTTCGAGTTCATCTCGCCACGGATGTTCAGCGCGACCGCCTGCTTGCCGTAGTCGAGCGGGCGCACGGTGCGCATGTCGATCGTGCCGGCGAGGCCCTGGCCGACGAGCTGCGAGTCCGGCGTCTTGTAGACGACGACCTGGCTGATCAGTTCCGACGGGTACTGGTCGAATTCGACGTTGCGATTGTCGCCGGTGGTGGCCTGCTCACGGCCGTTCAGCAGCGCGGTGGTGAAACCCGGGTCGGTGCCGCGCAGGCTGATTGCCGAGGCGCGGCCTTCGGCGCGCTGCGACGTGAGGCCAGGCAGCCGCGAGATCGACTCGGCGATGCTGGTGTCCGGCAGCTTGCCGATGTCTTCGGCCGAAATCGTTTCGACGATGCTCATCGCGTCTTTCTTGACGGCGATCGCGCTCTCGATACCGGCGCGGATGCCGGTGACCACGATCTCTTCGAGTTGATCTTCGGCGGCCGGCGCTGCCTGTGCCTGCACCATGCCGGGCAGCCCCAGCGCAACGGCAATTGCGAGCGACAACGCGGTGCGGCGGGTCGGATGAAGAATCGAACTGAAACGGTCAGCGGCGCGCTTGTCGCCGGACTGCAAATGCTTGGCCACGGATAGTCCCCTGGTTAGAGAAAGGTGTAGTGCACACCCAACACAGGATGCTAGCCGCCTTGCAAAACCACATGCAATGCCGTGCAAACGTATTCATTGAATAATGAATCGATGTTGCCACGGTACAACATCGAAACTAGGCATTAACCCGGACGAGGCCACCGGTACGTGCGGAGTGGACCTCACGCAACAGCGCGCGAACGGAGTCGCGGTCGAATACCTCGTCGATCCGGCAGGCCATCTTGCGCTGCCAGTTGGCGTGCTCTTCGCTGGTCCCGGGCACGTTGACCGGGTCCTGCATGCCGACCAGGTCTTCGGCCTGGAGCACGACCAGCGCGGAAGCCGTCCGCGCGAGATACACGTGGATCGCGTGCGAGAGGGCTTCGTTGTACGCGTCGGGCGCCGCCGAGGCATCGGCCGGCTTCAGGCCGTTGGCCTCGAGCGCCGCCAGCAGCGCCTGCCGGTCGCGCACGCGCTCATCGGCCACGTGCTGGCGGACTTCCTCGCTCGGGTAGAGCGACAGGCGCTGGCGCAGTTCGATGTCGCCACCCGACCAATAGCCGCGCAAGGTCGGCAGGTCGTGCGTCGTGACCGTCGCAATTGCACGGCGCGGATACTCGCCCGGTGCCATGAAGCTGCCGTCGGGACGCTTCTCGAACAGCAGCACGCGATACGAGTACACGGCCCGCTCGTTCATCGCATGCGACATCTCGGGTGGCACGGTGCCGAGGTCCTCGCCGATGACGAGGCAATCGTGTCGCTCGCTTTCGAGCGCCAGCACCGACATCAGGTCGTCCAGCGGATAGTGCACATAGCCGCCAGCGGTCGAACCAAGACCGGCCGGGACCCACCATTGACGGAACAGCGCCATCACGTGATCGAGTCGCAGCGCACCGAAGTGCCGCATGTTCGCCGCGACGAGGTTGCGGAACGGCCGGTACTGCTCTGACATGAGAACATTCGGATCCTGCGGCGGAATGCCCCAGTCCTGGCCCTTGAGCGCAAGCGCATCGGGAGGTGCGCCGACGCCGGCACCCTTGCGATACAGCGCCTGGTCGGACCACGTCTCGGACCCGCTCGGGTTCACGCCCACGGCGTAATCGCCGTAGAGTCCGATCGGCATGCCGAGGCTGCGAGCGAGCGACTGCGCCTCACCGAGTTGCTGATCGGCAAGCCACTGCAACCACGCATGGAACTCGACCGACTCGGCGTGCGATTGCTCGAATGCCTGCACGCCGGGGTGCGTCGGGTCGCGCAGCTCCTCCGGCCACATCGGCCAGCCCCAGTAGCGGTGACCATCGATCGAACGCATGTGTTCGTCGATGGCGTCGTGCAGCGCATGGCGACGCAGCGATTCGCCGCGCTCGATGCGGTAGGCCTGGAACAGTGCAGCGCGCGCCGAAGCCTGCGCTGACTCGTCGCGACGGAAGTGCGCGTGCAGCAGCTTCAGGATGCGCAGCTTCGCCTGCGCGACGCCCGGGTAGTCCACGCAAGGCGTCGCGCGCAGGCGCGCCAGCTCGGCCTGGAATCCAGCGGAATGCACGATCGCCTGCGCCTCGGCACAATGCGCGAACTCCACGACCTGCTCGATCGCGATGTAGAACACGTTCAGGAAGTGCCGTGACGACGGGCTGTACGGGCTGAACTGCCACGGATTACCGGGGAACAGCGCGTGCAGCGGATTGAGGCCGACAAAGGCAGCGCCCTGCTCCGCGCACTTGCGCACGACGGCGGCCAGGTCCGCGAAATCGCCGATGCCCCAGTTCTGCTCCGAACGCAACGTATAGAGCTGCACCGCCACGCCCCACAGCCGCCCGCCGTCGTGCAGGACCCTGGGTTCATGACAGGACAGCGGCGCCACGACGAGTGCGCAGGACTCGCTCGCACCGCCCTCGAGCGCGACGTGCAGCGTGTGATACCCGTGCGGAAGGTCGCCGGGCAGCGGCAGGTTTCGCCTCGTCTGCCAGCGGCCGTCGACTTCGCGCCGTTCGAGTTCCTGCAGATCCGCAGCGCGTGAGCGTCCGCGCACTTCGCTGCCGCCAGCGACGGCGACGCACCAGTCGAGTTCCCGTTCGAGCGAATCGGCAGGAACTGCCAGCGTCACGATGTCACGGTGCGGATGCACGACCGCCACCGGCGGCAACAGCGAACGCAGTCGCGCAGTCTCGCTTTCGTGCAGTTCGCGCTCGATTGCCGCCGCATCCGACGTTGAGAGGCCCATCGCCGCCAGGATCGCCGTCTTGGTCTCGCGGCTGATGTGGAGCAGGTCACCGCGATAGTTGTGGTACGCGTCGCCGATGCCGCGTTGCCTGGCGAGTCGATCGAGCAATGTGTCAAGCATTCGATACCGTCCGGTTGGCGGCCGCGACGATGCCCTACGTCAGGGACCGTCGCAAGTGTGTTGATCCGATCAGGCGGGCCGCGACTCGAGCAGCACCGTGCTTTGTGGCTGCAGCGCAAGCCGCGTTCCCACCGCGAGACTGGCCATCACGCGCGGCGGTTGCTCGTGGCTGGTGTCGAACAGCACGCCCCAGGTCGAGCCTTCGGGTCCGGCCGGCAGCGTCATCTGCGCCGGCTTGTCGTCGGCGTTGAAGACGACCAGCAGGTCGCCGTTGCGGGTGCTGCGTGCCGCGGCACCGTTCAGCAGCACCGCGATCGAAGCAAGGGTGGAATCGTTCCAGTCGGACTCGGTCATCTCGCGCCCGGACGTGTGCAGCCACGTCACGTCCTTGGTCTCCGCGCCGCGCTGCGTACCCTTGAGGAACGTGTCGCGACGCAACCAGAGGCGCGACTTGCGCAAGTCGATCAGGCGGCGCACGAACGCGGTCAACGCAGCGTTGCGCTCCGCGAGCGTCCAGTCGATCCAGTTGATCTCGTTGTCCTGGCAATAGGCGTTGTTGTTGCCGTGCTGGGTGCGGCCGAACTCGTCGCCCGCCATCAGCATCGGCACACCCTGGGAAAGGAATACGGTCGCGAGCAGGTTGCGGGCCTGGCGTGCGCGCGTTGCAAGAATCGCGGGGTCGTCGGTCGGACCTTCGATGCCGTAATTGGCGCTGAGGTTGTGCTCGTGACCGTCGCGGTTGCCCTCGAGGTTCGCTTCGTTGCGACGGTCTTCATAGGTCACGGTGTCGTGCAGCGTGAAGCCGTCGTGGGCGGCGACGTAGTTGACGCTGGCCGTCGGCTTGCGGCCGCGCGCGCGGAACAGATCGCTGGAACCGGCGAAGCGCTCGACGAACGCACCGACGAGCGGGCGGTCGCCGCGCCAGAAAGCGCGGACCGTGTCGCGATACCGATCGTTCCACTCGGCCCAGCCGACCGGAAACGAACCGAGCTGGTAACCGCCGGGCCCGACGTCCCACGGCTCGGCGATCAGCTTCAGGTAGGAAAGCTGGGGATCCGCCCGCAGGGCGGAAAAGAACGGCGCCGCACGGCTGAATCCGTTGCGCGTCACGGCCGAGGATCGGCGCGAGGTCGAAGCGGAAGCCGTCGACGCGCATGTCCGTGGCCCAGTACCGCAGGCAATCGATCACCATGGCGCGCACGGCCGGCTCGTCGAAGTTGATCGTGTTGCCGCAGCCGGAGAAATTCACGTAGTGCGAACGGTTGCCGGCGGGCAGGCGGTAGTAGACGGAGTTGTCGAAGCCGCGCAGGTTCAGCGTCGGTCCGTGCTCGTTGCCTTCGGCCGTGTGATTGAACACGACGTCGAGGATGACCTCGAGCCCGGCCTCGTGCAGCGCGCGCACCATCGTCTTGAATTCGGTGACTGCGTCCTCGACCGCATAGCCGGGTTCGGGGGCGAACCACGCCAGCGGGTTATAGCCCCAGTAATTGGTGAGGCCGCGCTCGGCGAGGAACTGCTCGCTCACGAACGCCTGTACCGGCATCAGCTCGATGGTGGTGACGCCCAGCCGCTTGAAGTGCTCGATGACGACGGGCTCCGCCAGTCCGAGGAACTTGCCGCGCAGGTGCGGCGGCACCGCCGGGTGTCGCTGCGTGAAGCCCTTTACGTGCACTTCGTAGACGATCGTGTCGCGCCACGGCACGTTTGGCGAGCGCACCTTCGCCCAGTCGAAGCTGCCATCGACCACTTCGGCGCGCGGCACGTGCGGCGCGCTGTCATCGGGCGAGGGTAGATCGTCGCGACCCTGCACGGAACCGCGCAGTGACGGGTGCCACTCGAAGGTTCCGCGCACCGACTGCGCGCAGGGATCGAGCAGCAGCTTGGACGGATTGAAGCGCAGGCCACGCGCAGGATCGTAGGGCCCGTGCACGCGATAGCCGTACTGGAGTCCCGGACCGCCGAAGCGCGCCGGCAGGAAGCCGTGCCAGAGGTTGCCCGTGCGCGACGGCAGGTCGAGCCGCGCCACCTCCTCGCGGCCACTGGCATCGAACAGGCAGAGTTCGACGCGGTCAGCGTGCGCCGAGACCACCGCGAAGTTCGTACCGCGACCGGTCCAGTTCGCGCCGAGCGGCTGTGGCGAGCCGGCTTCCAGCCGCGGCGCGTCCGACTGCGATATCGAGCGTCGTGTCGTCCGGTCCGGCGGGATCGAGCGCGTCCATCAGCCGTGCTCAGACAGCGAGTTCGAAGAACAGCGCGCCGAGCGGCGGCAGGTCGAGCCGGATGTGGCACGGGTAGCCCTGGCACGGCGCGAGCTGCGTCACGACGCGCTCCTGCTGGTTGTAGCCGGAGCCGCCGAAGCGCGCAGCGTCGGTATCGAGCACCTTGCGGTACGTGCCCGTCGCGGGTACGCCGAGCCAGTAAGCCTCGCGCGGCACCGGCGTGCAGTTGAACACGCACAGCAGCGGCGGCCGGTCAGGGTGCAGCGGCGAACGGCGCAGGAAGGCGAACACGCTCTGGTCGGCATTGTGCAGGTCGATCCACGCGAAACCCGCCGGGTCGGTGTCGCTGGCGTGCAGCACCGGGTTCTCGAGATAGAGGTGGTTCAGGTCGCGGTTCAGGTCGAGCAGCGCGCGATGCTCGGGCTGCTCCAGCAGGTGCCAGTCGAGCGAATGCTGCTCACGCCATTCCTGCCATTGCCCGAACTCGCAGCCCATGAACAGCAGCTTCTTGCCGGGGTGCGCCGTCATGTACGCGCGGAACCAGCGGTAGTTCGCGCGCTTCTGCCACGCGTCGCCCGGCATCTTGTCGAGCAGCGAGCCCTTGCCGTGCACGACTTCGTCGTGCGAGATCGGCAGCACGAATTTTTCGGTCCAGGCGTAGACGAACGAGAACGTCACCAGCGAATGATGGAACCGGCGATGCACCGGATCGTGCTCGACGTAGCGCAGCGTGTCGTTCATCCAGCCCATGTTCCACTTGAAGTGGAACCCGAGCCCGCCGAGGTGCGCCGGTTGCGTGACGCCGGGGAACGCCGTCGATTCCTCGGCGAACGTCATCACGCCCGGGTAGTCCCGACCGACCGCAATGTTGAGCTGGCGCAGGAACTCGATCGCGTCGAGGTTCTCGCGGCCGCCGTACCGGTTCGGCACCCATTCACCGGCCTTGCGGCTGTAGTCGAGGTACAGCATCGACGCGACCGCATCCACGCGCAGTCCGTCGATGTGATACCGGTCGATCCAGTACAGCGCGTTCGCCACGAGGAAATTGCGCACCTCGTGCCGGCCGTAGTTGAAGATCTTGGTGCCCCAGTCCGCGTGCTCGCCGAGCCGCGGGTCGGAGTGCTCGTACAGGCTCGAGCCGTCGAAGTTCGCGAGGCCGTGCGCGTCGCGCGGAAAATGCGCCGGCACCCAGTCGATGATCACGCCGAGGCCCGCCTGGTGACAGCGATCGACGAAGGCCATGAAGTCCTGCGGCGTGCCGAAGCGCGAGCTCGGCGCGTAGTAGCCGACGACCTGGTAGCCCCACGAGCCATCGAACGGGTGTTCGGCAACACCCATCAGCTCGAGGTGCGTGTAGCCCTGGTCCTTCGCGTACGGGATCAGCTCGTCCGCGATCTCACGCCAGTTGAGGAACTGCGGCTCGCGGCCGTAATCGCGACGCCAGCTGCCGGGGTGCACCTCGTAGATGTTGATCGGCTGCAGGTGATGCGGCGCGGTCTTGCGCGCGTCGATCCAGCTCCGCATCGTGCCACTCGTAGCCGTCGAGCGAGGCGACGATCGAAGCAGTGCCCGGGCGCAGTTCCATCGCAAAACCGTACGGATCGGACTTGAGGACGGTGGTGCCGGCCCTGGTGCGGATCTCGTACTTGTAGAGCGTCCCCGGTCCGACGCCCGGTACGAACAGCTCCCAGATTCCCGAGCCGCCGCGCGTCTGCAGCGCGTGCTTGCGGCCATCCCACAGGTTGAACGGGCCGACGACACTGACGCGTTCTGCATTGGGCGCCCAGACGGCGAACCGCGTGCCGGGCAAGCCGTCGAGCTCGGCGGGGTGCGCGCCGAGCTTGTAGTAGATCGTGTAGTGATTGCCTTCGCCGAACAGGTACAGGTCGAAATCGGAGAGCTGCGGCGCGAAGTAGTACGCGTCGTGCTTGTCCATCTCGACGCCGCTCGCGTAGCGCACGTGCAGCTTGTACGGCTGCAGCGGACGGCGGTGCGGCACGCGGCCCTCGAACAGGCCCGCCGGATGGATCGACTTCAGTTCGACTGCGGGCTCGCCTTCCCAGCGCACGCTGACGGCCACCGCGTCCGGTTCGAGGACGCGCACGACGCACACCGGCGCGTCGTCCTTGCGTGCGAACTCGTGGTAGCCGAGCACCGAACGTGGCGCGGGGTGACGGGCGTTGACGAGCGCGTCGATGTCGGCGGGCGAGAGAGTCGTACGGACGGTCATCCTTACGAGTCTAGCTTGGAGGAAGGGGTTAGGGGGTAGGGGATAGGGGTTAGCGGGACCAGGGCGGCGATGAATTCGATTGCAGCGCCCAATGACGAATGGATGCGAGGAGGTGCGGCGAGAGACTGGTAGTTCCAGCGCCAACGGCGCTTCCGACTAACCCCTAACCCCTATCCACTGACCCCTAGAGCACCGGCTTGATGCGCCAGATCCGCTCCGCGTACTCACGGATGCTGCGGTCGCTCGAGAACGTGCCCATGCCGAGCGCGTTGAGCACGGCCTTCCGGCTCCACTCGTCGGGTTGCAGGAACAGCGCGTCGACCTCGTCCTGCGCCCGGGCGTAGGCCGCGAAATCCGCCAGCACGCAGTACGGCTCGCCGTCAGAGAGCAGGCGCCCGACGATCGGCTTGCCGTCGAACACGTTGGCGGGCGAGAAGTGGCCCGAATCGATCATGTCGAGCGTGCGCGCGAGGTCGGGGTTCGAGGCGACGAACGTTTCGGGCGCGTAGCCCCTGGCCTTCAGGCTGCTCACTTCGTGCGCCTGCAGGCCGAAGATGAAGATGTTCTCCGGACCGACCTGTTCGCGGATCTCGATGTTGGCGCCGTCGAGCGTGCCGATGGTGAGCGCGCCGTTCAGCGAGAGCTTCATGTTGCCCGTGCCGGAGGCCTCGAGACCGGCCGTGGAGATCTGCTCCGACAGGTCGGCAGCCGGCATGATCCGCTGCGCGAGCGAGACGTCGTAGTCGGGCAGGAAGACGACCTTCAGCTTGCCCTGGATGGTCTCGTCCGCGTTGACGATGCTGGCGACGTTGTTGATGAGCTTGATGATGCCCTTGGCCATCACGTAGCCCGGCGCCGCCTTGCCCGCGAAGATCACCGTGCGCGGCACCGCGTACGCCGCGGGGTTCGCCCGCAGCCTGTGGTAACGCGTCACGACGTACAGCAGGTTGAGCAACTGGCGCTTGTACTCGTGGATGCGCTTGACCTGCACGTCGAACAGCGAGTGCACGTCCAGGTCGATGCCGACGCGACGCTGCACCTCGGCGTCGAGACGGCGCTTGTTGGCCAGCTTGATCTCGCGGAACTCGCGCCGGAACCCGGCGTCATCGGCCATGTCGCGGATGCGCTCGAGTTCTTCGAGGTCGTTCTCCCACGAGTGCCCGAGATGGCGCGTGATGAGCGACGACAGCCCCGGGTTCGACTGCTTGAGCCAGCGCCGCACGGCGATGCCGTTGGTGACGTTGGTAAAGCGGCCCGGATACAGCTCGGCGAAGTCGGTGAAGATCGTCTTCGTCATCAGCTCGGAGTGGAGCTTGGCCACGCCGTTGACCGTGTGGCTCGCGACGACCGCGAGGTTCGCCATGCGGACCTGGCGCCCGCCGCCCTCGTCGATGAGCGACATGCGGCTGCGGCGCTCGTGGTCGCCGGGCCAGCGCGCCGTGACTTCGTCGAGGAACGCGCGGTTGATCAGGTAGATGATCTGCAGGTGGCGCGGCAGGATCCGCTCGAAGAACGAGACCGGCCAGACTTCGAGCGCTTCGGGCAGCAAGGTGTGGTTGGTGTACGAGAACACGCGGCGCGTGATCTTCCACGCCGTTTCGATGTCGACTTCGTGCTCGTCCACCAGCAGGCGGATCAGTTCGGGGATTGCGAGCGCCGGGTGGGTGTCGTTCAGCTGGATCGAGAGCGAGTCGTGCAGGGAGTCGAAGCTGCGGCCTTCGGCGAGATGCTGCGCCAGCATGTCCTGCAGGCTTGCGCTGACGAAGAAGTACTGCTGCTTGAAGCGCAGCTCCTTGCCCTGCGGCGTGGTGTCGTCCGGATAGAGGATGCGCGAGACGTTCTTCGCCTCGGCCTGCGCCCACGAGGCCTCGACGTGCCGGCCGGCGTTGAACGCCTCGACGTTGAACGGCGCGATGGCGCGGCCCGCCCAGAGGCGCAGGTGGTTGACCGTCGGGCTGCGGTTGCCCGGGATCAGCTGGTCGAAACCGATGGCCCAGATGTTGTGCGTCTCGACCCAGCGGTACCGCGTGACCCCCTGCGCGTCCTGCGTGCCGATGCAGCGGCCGCCGAAGCGGACGACGTAGCGAGCGTCGTCGCGCGCGATTTCCCACGGGCTGCGCTCGCGCATCCACGTGCTTGCGATCTCGCGCTGCCGCCCGTCCTCGTCGATGACCTGCGTGAAGATGCCGTAGTCGTAGCGGATGCCGTAGCCGACCGCCGGATACTGCAGCGTCGCGAGCGAATCGAGAAAGCAGGCCGCGAGCCGGCCAAGACCGCCGTTGCCGAGCCCCGGGTCGTTTTCTTCCTGCGCCACCCGCTCGAGGTCGTACCCGAGCTCGGCCAGCGCCTCGCGTGCCTCCTGCACCAGGTCGCCGTCGAGGCTGGCGAGGCCGTTGATGAGCGAGCGGCCGAGCAGGTATTCGACCGACAGGTAACAGACGCGCTTGACGCCCGCCTGCGAGATGCGGCGCTGCGTGGACAACCAGCGCGCGGCCAGCTCCTCGCGCACCGCGAGCGAGAGCGCATCGTAGATGTCCCGCTGCGTGGCGGATTCGGGATCCTTGCCCAGCGAGCGCGTCAGGCGGTCGAGCATGACCGCGCGCAGCGTGCCGGGCTGCAGCGTGATGCCACTGAGCAAAGCGGTGCTTCTCACGTAGTGACTCCGTACCAGCGCGCGGAATGGTCCGCGTCTTGTTATTGCGATCAGACAGGCGCCGCGCCGGGTCAGAGCTTCTGCAGCGTCCGCTCGGCCACGATGCGCCAGCCCTGCGCGTCCTTCGCGAGCGTCAGTTCCTTGACGTACGCCTCCTTGCCGAAGCGCTGCACGAACGTCACGACTTTGCGGTCGGGACCTGCGTCCTTGGTCTTCAGCTCTTCGAGCCGTGCCTCGGGCGCAGCGCCGTTCGCGACCTGCTGCTTGAGGTCTTCGATGTAGGCGGTGGCGCCGCCCGCCTCCGTCGACTGGAATTGCGGCGAGTAGAACGATGCCACCTGGTCCGGTTTGCGGTTTGCCCACGCGGAGCCCCAGACGTACACGGCCTCTTCGACCGAGCCGGCCATCACGGCCTTGGGTCCGAAATACGCCGGTGGCTGATCGAGGCACTTGGGTACCGGTTCGAGCTTCGCAGGGTCGGGTGCCGCCGGCGGAATGTTCATGCCGCCGCTGAGACGCTCGCTGCCCGTCACGCCTGCCGGCATCTCGAGGCGGGGACGTTCCCGCGCGGCGAGGTATTCGGGGTTGTCGCCACAGGGATTCCTGGTGGCGCAGCCCGTCAGCGCGGCGAGCGCCATGCCCGGCAGGATCAGCAAGCGAAGCGAAGTGACTCGAAGCGGGCATCGGCGGATCACCGGGCGCAAGAAGCGAAGGGGGGCGCATTGTAGCGTCCCCCCGCCCGGATGTGCCGCGCCTGCCGCGTTACAGGTTATAGCCGCGCCGGGATCGCAGCACCTCGACCTGGTCGAGCTCCCACAGGTGCACCGGGGCGCCGCGGCGCACGAACATGCCCGACCCGGCATTGATGAACGAGCGTGCGAGCCGCTTCCGGTACCACTCCGCGGGACGAATATGGACATTCCGGTCCGTGCGGCGCTTGTCGCAGTAGAGTTCCCAGTCCTCGCGCGTCAGCACGCCAAAGTGCAGGACGCCCTGGCACAGGCGAGCGAGATTGCGCAGTCCGGCCGCCGCGGGTCGAGTCGGCAGGTACTGAAACACGTCGTAACAGACGACGAGGTCGAACGGCCTGGCCGATTCGAAAGTCGCGGCCGACCCGTGGGTCCAGCCGTGCTTGTCGCAGAGGTACTGGCTGACCTCGAGACCCGTGTACTTTGCCTTGGGGAAGTGGCGCAGCAGCTGGTCGCGCATCAGGCCCAGGCCGCACCCCACATCGAGAATCGAGCGCACCTTCAGCTCGCCGTGGTGGGCGAAGGCCGCAATCAGGTCGGCACGCCGCACCATCTCCCTGTTGGTCACGACCCGGGTACGCGGGTCGAGGTAGAAGCGCCGGAAAAAGGCGGCGTCGAACTGCTCGGTCGGTGCGGTCTTGCTGGGCACGGCGAGAGGATGTCCTGGCGACAGTCCGCGCTCGGCTGGCGGACGTGATTCGGTAGCTAAAGCTTAAAGTATTTCGCGAACAAGCTGAAATCATTCGTCGTTTACTTAGTTTTACCGAACAACGTGATCCTGCTGTTGTAGCGCCTGGGCCGCTCGCATGCCGCGCCCCGGTTGCATCACGGCCGCGCGCCCCCACTTCGTGCCTGATGCAGGAAACAGACAGGCAGCCGCGACGATGAACCGACGCGAAATGCGCTCATGGATGTGGGCAGAAGCCGTAGACATGCTCGACCAGGCCGACCGCCTGCAACGGCAGTTCTTCCGCCTGGCCGCGCAGCCGGCGGACCGGCGCCAGCAACCCCGCTGGGAGCCGCCGGTGGACGTCTATGCGGGCACCGAACAGGTGCTGATCGAAGTCGCGTTGCCGGGCGTTCCGGCGGAGCGCGTGGAGCTGGTCCTCGGCCCGGGCGAACTGGTGATCCGGGGCGAGCGGGCCCTGCCGAACCGACCGGCCGGCACGACGCTCCAGCGATTGGAGATCCCGTACGGACGGTTCGAGCGCCGTCTCGCATTGGGGCCCGGGCACTGGGCCCTGGTCGACCGGCGACTCGCCGATGGCTGCCTGCAACTGCTGCTGGCCCGCCGCTGATGAACGAACGGACAGGTGACGACCCCATGAGCACGGACATGAACCACGACCAGGACGACGCATCGAAGATGCCCGTAGCAACCCCGCAGGACGACGCGAAGCCCGGCAAGGCACCCAGCCTGCCGGATGACATGCTGATCATCCTGCCGGTCCGCAACCTCGTGCTGTTCCCCGGGGTGATCCTCCCCGTCGCGATCAAGCGCGACAAGACCGTGGCCGGGGCACAGGAAGCCGTGCGCGTCGAAGGCAAGGTCGGATTCCTGCTGCAGAAGGATCCCGAGACCGAGGATCCGACGTTCGACGAGTTGCACCGCATCGGCACGGCCGCCTCGATCGTCCGCTACATCACCGCGCCCGACGGCACGCACCACCTGGTGTGCCAGGGCGAGCGGCGCTTCCGCGTGCTCGACGCGGTCAGCGGCTTCCCGTACCTCGTTGCGCGCGTGGAATACCTCAGCGACACCGGGGTCTCGCACCCCGAGGTCGAGGCGCGCGCGCTGCTGCTGAAGCAGAAGGCGGTCGAGGCCATCACGCTGCTGCCGCAGGCCCCGGCCGAACTCGCGAACTCGATCCAGGCGATCGAGTCACCCGCTGCGCTGGCTGACACGATCGCGAGCTTCCTCGACGTGAAGCCCGCCGAGAAGCAGGAACTGCTCGAAACCGCCGAGATCCGCGAGCGGCTCGAGCGCGTCTCGGCGCACCTGACGCGCCGCGTCGAGGTGCTGAAGCTGTCGCGCCAGATCGAGGAGCAGACCAAGGAAGCGATCGACGACCGCCAGCGCGAATACGTGCTGCGCGAGCAGTTGAAGCAGATCCAGAAAGAGCTGGGCGAAGAGACGGAAGGCGAGGAAGCCGAGGAGCTGGCGGCGGCGATTGCGAAGGCCGGGATGCCGGCGGAGGTCGAAGAGCACGCACGCAAGGAGCTGAAGCGCCTCGAGCGAATGAACGAGGCGAGCGGCGAGTATTCGATGGCGCGCACCTACCTCGACACGCTGATCGCACTGCCGTGGTCGAAGCTCGATGCCGAATCGATCGACATCGAGCGTGCCCGCGGCATCCTCGACGCGGACCACTACGGCCTCGAGAAGATCAAGAAGCGCATCCTCGAGTACCTCGCGGTGCGCAAATTGAACCCCGAGGGTCGCAGCCCGATCCTGTGCTTCGTCGGACCTCCCGGCGTGGGCAAGACCTCGCTCGGCCAGTCGATCGCGCGCGCGGTCGGCCTCAAGTTCCAGCGCACCAGCCTCGGCGGCACGCACGACGAGGCCGAGATCCGCGGCCATCGGCGCACCTACATCGGCGCGCTGCCGGGCAACATCATCCAGGCGATTCGCAAGGCGGGCACGCGCAACCCGGTGCTGATGCTCGACGAGATCGACAAGCTCGGTCATGGCATCCACGGCGATCCGGCGTCTGCCCTGCTCGAAGTGCTGGATCCCGAGCAGAACTCGACGTTCCGCGACAATTACCTCGGCGTGCCGTTCGACCTGTCGAAGGTGCTGTTCATCGCGACCGCGAACCAGCTCGACACGATCCCGGGACCGCTGCGCGACCGCATGGAGATCATCGAGCTCACGGGTTACACCGAGGAGGAGAAGGTCGAGATCGCGCGGCGTTACCTGGTGCGCCGGCAGCTCGAGGCGAACGGGCTCAAGCAGGACCAGGCGTCCGATCACCGACGAGGCATTGCACACGATCGCGCGCGAGTACACGCGTGAGGCGGGTTGTCGCAGTCTCGAGCGCGAAATCGGCGCGGTGCTGCGTAACATCGCGGTGCGCGTGGCCGAGGGCAAGGCGACGTCGGTCCGCATCGATGCGGACGACGTGCGGGACATCCTCGGTGCGCCGAAGTTCGAGAACGAAGTCGCGATGCGCGTCAGCGTGCCGGGCGTGGCCACGGGCCTTGCGTGGACGCCGGTGGGCGGCGACATCCTGTTCATCGAAGCCACCCGCATCCCGGGCAGCGGCAAGCTGATCCTCACCGGCCAGCTCGGCGACGTGATGAAGGAAAGCGCGCAGGCGGCACTGAGCCTGCTCAAGTCGCAGGCCGAGTCGCTCGGCATCGATTCGACGCGGTTCGAAAAGAGCGACATCCACGTGCACGTCCCGGCGGGCGCGATCCCGAAGGACGGGCCGAGCGCAGGCGTCGCGCTCTATACGGCGCTCGTGTCGCTGATGACCAACCGGACGGTGCGCAACGACGTCGCCATGACGGGTGAGATCAGCTTGCGCGGCCTCGTGCTGCCGGTCGGTGGCATCAAGGAGAAGACGGTGGCCGCACATCGGGCGGGGATCCGCACGGTGATGCTGCCGGCACGCAACCGGCGCGACCTGGACGACATCCCGGAGAGCGTGCGCAAGGACCTGACAGATCGTGTGGCTCGAGCGCGTCGAGGACGCGGTTGCGCACGCGATCGATGGGGCGGTGCCGAAGGCAGCGTGACCACCGCTGCCGCGGCGGCGGCAGAAGCATCAGATGCGCATGCGCTGCCAGCGCCCCGAACGCCAGCGCAGGAACAGCGCGCTGCCGAGCAGTACGACGTAGACGAGCAAGCCGACCCAGCCGCCGGCGGCGCGGAACCCGAACTGCGGCAGGAAGTCCACCCAGCCCTGGCCGGGCGCGAACGACAACGAGTGCGCGAGCGGGACGAATACGCCCCAGGCGAATACGAAGAACAGCACGGCCGGCACTTTCACGTCGCCCGCCCCGCGCAACGCGAAGCCGCTGCCGAGATTGAGGCCGTCGAAGATCTGGTACCCCGCCGCGATCCACAGCAATACGACGCCGATCTGCACCACCTCCGCCGATTGCGGGTCCGCCGCATTCATGAACGTGGGCAGCAGCCACGGACCCGACAGCGCGACCAGCACGCCGAGCGTGCCCATGAACGCGACGGTCAGCCAGATGATCGCGTTGCCGAGCCGAAACGCCCAGTCGCGATCGCCCGCGCCGATCGACTGGCCGACCAGCGTCGTGCCAGCGAGCGCGATGCCGATGCCCGGCATGTACGACATCGAGGTCAGCATCATGATGATCTGCGTGGCGGCGCCATCGACGGCGCTCAGTCGCACCTGCATCAACTGGAACAGCGCCATGCCGAACAGGTCGGCGGCGTACATCGCGCCCATCGGCAGGCCGAGCCGATACTGCCGCGCGAGGTTGTACAGGTCCGGGCGCCACGTCAGGTGCGACTTGTACTTGACGCGCAGTTCCTCGCCCAGGAACACCCACAGCGCAAAGCACAGACCGCAGACCATGCTGACGTTGGTGGCCCAGGCTGAGCCAGCGATGCCGCCGTCGAGCCTGAAGATGAAGAGCCAGTTCAGCGCAGCATTTACGACCGCGACGAATCCCGTGGTCAGCACGGCGATACGGGGACGCGAAACCCCGTTGAAGAAACCGAGCACGGCCCAGAGCGCGACCCCGAGCGGGGCGCCGAGCATGCGCGGCTGCCAGAACGCCATCCCCTGTGCCGAGACGTCGGGCGCGAGTGCGAAAGGCGCGAACAACAACGGACCGGACCACGCGAGCAGCGCGAAGAAGGGCAGCGTCAGCGCGCTGGCCGTGAGCGCGACCCAGGTGGCGTGGCTCGCGCGCGTGAAGCGGCGACCGCCTTCGGCCTGCGCCACGAACGTCTGCACCGCGAGTCCGACGCCGCCGACCAGCATGAGGAACAGCAGCACCACCCAGTAGACGGCTGCCATGCCAGCCATCGCAGTGGTCGAGATGTGGCCGACGAACCAGGTGTCGGTGAGGCTGATCACCGCCTGCAGGCTGCTGTTCAGCATCAGCGGCAGCGCCAGCATCGCGACGGCGCGATAGTCGATCACGGCGCGTCCGGTGGCGGGATCACGCTTCTGTGCCGGCAATGGATTGCGCGCCGACGGCGAGACGATGTTCGTCCCGGCCGGCGGCGAATCGGCGGCGGTCATGACGGTGCGCGCATCACCGGCGCATCTGCCGGTGCACGAAGAAATAGTAGAGCGAGCCCAGGAACACGAGCAGGCCGCCCACCCACAACGTGATGCGGTGCAGGTTGCCCTGCATCAGCTGCTCGTCCTGTCCCGCAGTCACGCCGACCCAGCAGAGCACGGCACACCAGAGGCCCGATCCGACGATCGTCGCAAGCGAGTACCAGCCGTAGTGCATGCGCACGACGCCCGCCGGAATGCCGATCAGGTGACGGATGACCGGGAGCAGGCGCGAGATGAACACTCCGACCATGCCGTAGTGCGATGACCAGGCCTCGGCCCGCTGGATTTTCTCCGGTGTGATCATCACGTAGCGACCGTATTTCATCAGCAACGGTCGGCCGATCAGGTACGAGGCCCAGTACATCACGCTGGCGCCGACCCACGAGCCGACGGTACCCGCGATCACGATGCCGGTCAGCGTGAAGGTTCCCTTCGAGTGTGCGAGGTACGCCGGCGGAGGGATAACGAATTCGCTCGGCACCGGCAGGATGGAGCTTTCCATCGCCATCAGCAGACCGATGAGCCAGTAGCCACCCTGGTCGAGGGCAGAGAGGTACCACTGGATCAGGGACGCGAGCATCTCGTGCATCTGGAACGCTACCTGGCTGGCGGAACAGAGATTCGGCCCGCCCTGGGGCGGTGCCGGGGGAGAGGCATTTTGCCAGAGCCGGGCCATCCACACGCGACAGACCCCGTAGGACGGCGCCGGGACAGGTGCGACAATGCCGGCAGTCCCTTGCTTCTGGAAACCCACAGTGACGACGATGACGCATCGCCTGCCGCATTCCCGCCCTTTCGTTCGCGCCCTCGGCGCGGTGCTCGCCCTGCTCTTCGTGTTCACCGGGCCCGCCAGTGCGCAACTGGCATTGATCCCCGGCGCCGGCGCAGCCGAACCGCCGACCGGGACGGCGCCCAAGTCGACGGCGACGCCGATCGCCACCACCGACATCCCGACGCGCGCCGACCAGGACGAGCGCTTCGCGCAGGACGTCGTCGGCCGTTCGAAGCAGAGGTTCTGGGCAGGAACTTCGAGCACAGCTCGATGGATTGACCGCGGCATCGTCGGGCTGTTGAAGTCCTTCGAGAAGGAAGACCTCGGGCGAATTTCGGCCATTCGCCTGGAGAGCCTGGAAAGCCACTGGAAGTTCTACGACCGGGAACTCGCGGCCTGGCGTCGTGATCTCGACCGTGTTTCGGCACCATTCACCGAGGATGCGGCGAACTCGCCAAAGAGGGCCGTGTCGGAATCCACGCGAGCGTCGCTCGGCACCGGCGTCACCTCGGCGCTCGACGACCGGGTCGACGTGATTCTGGCGAGTTCTCCTGGCGGATCAGGCGATCGCCGTGCCGATGGACGACAGTTCAAGCTGCGCAGCCGCGCCAACACCATACAATGAAGCATCGACGCCGGCACGAAAGGCGTTGCTGTCGCGATCGCATATTACGACCGGCGGCTCGGATTGATCGACGCGCCACCAGTCTGCGACGCCTGGAACGATACCCAGTTCTCGACGCACGAACTGCAGGGAGCAGCGGCCGGCCTGCGGCTCGACGAGTCGTTCATCGAGGAATGGAGCGCGGCGAGCCAGGGCCGCGTCCGCTGGTTAAGATCGTCGCCCTCGTGCTGCTGCCGCTGCTGTCGTCGCTCGCGTATCGCAGCCGTAGGGTGGTACCGACCGAGCCACAGATGCAGGCCGCGGCGCGCATCCTGCGACGCCCCATCTCGGCCTGGCTGCTGCTCTCGCTGGTCAGCATGCTGTTCATCTTCCCGGACGCACCACTCGTGGTGCACGAGACCGCGTTGCTGCTGTCGCTGGTGCCGGTCCTGCGGCTGTTGCCGCAGCGCGTGTTCGACGTGCTCGGCGCGTGGCCGTATCTCGGCACGGCGCTCTACCTGCTGTACCGCGTGAGCTTCCTGCTGCTCGGTCATCCGCTGTTCTACCGCCTTTACATCCTCACAGTGACAGTCGTGGCCGCAGGCGTGCTGATCTGGCTGCTCTATTCGTCCAGGCGCGGGCGGGCACTGACGGACGTCTCGCCGACGTCCGGGACAGTGCGCGTGCTCGGCTGGGCCGCCGTTCTGGCGTTGATCGTCTCGGCGATCGCGAACGTCGTCGGCAACGTTTCGCTGGCCGAGATGCTCTCCAGCGGTGTGCTGACCTGCGCCTACGTCGGCCTCACCCTGTAGCCGGCGCCAACCTGTTGTCGTCGATTCTCAGCCTGCTGCTCGCCCGGCGCGTGATGTCCCGCTTCCGCGTGATTACCCAAAATGCGGGATCGCTGCTCGCCAGGGCGAACAAGCTGATCATGTTGGCGGCGGCGATCTCATGGGTCATCGTGGCCCTCAGTACATTTCGCATTGCGCGGCCGATCTTCAGCTTTGCACGCACCGTGCTGAACTACCCGCTCGCGGTCGGCGAGATCTCCGTCACGCTGAGCAGCATCCTGTTGTTCGTGCTGTCGGTGTATGTCGCGTTCTGGGTAGCGGGCACGGTGCGCGTCGTCCTGCGCGACGAAATGCTGCCGAACATGAACCTGCCGCGCGGCGTCGGCAACAGCATCTCTTCGCTGAGCTATTACGCCCTGGTGCTGGTCGGCCTGCTGGTGGCGCTGGCGGCCGCCGGCTTCGAGACCTCGCAGTTCGCGATCATCTTCGGCGCGCTGAGCGTCGGCATCGGCTTCGGCCTGCAGAACGTCGTAAACAACTTCGTCTCGGGCCTGATCCTGATGTTCGAGCGCCCGATCCAGCCGGGCGACGTCGTCGAGGTCTCCGGGACGTCGGGCAAGGTGCGCGAGATCGGCATGCGCGCGACGACGTTGACGACGTTTGAAGGCGCGGACGTCGTCGTGCCGAACGGAACGCTGCTGTCCGAGAAGCTGATCAACTGGACACTGAGCGACATGAACCGTCGCATCGATGTCGACGTGGGCGTGGCCTACGGGTCCGACCCACGGCGCGTGCTGGTGTTGCTGCGCGAGGTCGCACTCGGCACGCCCGGCATCTCGCCCGAGCCGGTCCCGGCGATCGTGTTCAAGGGTTTCGGAGACAGCTCACTCGATTTCGGCGTTCGGGCCTGGACCGACAATTTCGGCGACTGGGTCTCGATCCGCACCGAGATGACCGCACGCGTGTACGAGGCGCTCGCGAAGGAAAGCATCGAGATTCCGTTCCCGCAGCAGGACATCCGCATCCGCAGCGTGTCGCCGGACACCGGTCAGCAGTTCGCCGGCGCGATCCCGCCGCAGCCGGGCGCTCCGCGGCCTGCGTAATGCTGCTCGAGGCCGGACTGCTGAATGGTGGCGTCAGCATCGTCGCCTCGGCGCTCGGCAGCCTTGCACTTATGGTCGCGCTCTATAGTGCTCCGTGGCAAGCCTGGCTCGGCGACGGCGAGCGGCAGTGGGTCTGGTTCGGGTCGATGGCGCTGCTGGTCGTCGTCTGGTCGATGAAGGCCGGCATCACGCCCGGGCTGTCGGTGCGTTTCCTGCTGGTAACGGCGCTCACGCTGATGCACGGGTGGCAGCTTGCCATCGTTGCGGGGGCGCTCGTGCTCATCGTGCTCTCGGTCGTGGGCATCGCGGACTGGCACCTCTATGGCGCCAACCTGCTCTGCATGGCCGTCGTGCCGGCGCTCTTCACCGCGTGGTTCCACGAGCAGGTGCACGCACGCCTGCCGCACAACTACTTCATCTACTTCTTCGTCACGACGTTCCTGGGTGCGGCGCTCGCGTTCAACCTCGCGGGCCTCGTGCGCGTTGCGCTGATGGCGGCCAGTGGAACACTGGATGCGGCGCACGCCGGGCCCGAGTACTTTGCGATCCTGCCGTTCATGAGCTTCGGCGAAGCGGTCGGCAATGGCACCATCATCGGCATGGCGGTGGTCTACCGGCCGAAGTGGGTCATGAGTTTCGACGACCGGTTGTACCTGCGCCAGCGCTGAACCAGCGACGGCAGGTGCGTTAGAATGGCGGCGCCGGTTCTTCCACACTCGTCACGCCCATGCCTACCTACGATTATCTCTGTCCAGCCAACGGTCGCGTCATTGAGGTCAGCCACAAGATGGCCGACAGGATTTCGACGTGGAGCGAGCTCTGCCACCTGGCCGGCCTGCCGCTCGATGGCACGTCCGGCAAGGCCAAAGTGGAGAAGCTGATGAGCGCGAGCGGAGTCGTGCACGCCGGATCGCTCGGCAGCGGCTACGAAAGGCCGTGTGACACGGGCCCGTGCGGTGGCGGTGGCTGCGGTGGTGGCAGCTGCGCGTTCTGACGCGTCCTCAGTCGAACAGGCCGACGGGTTACTCCGCCCACTCCGTCAGTTCTTCGATCGCATAGAGCCTCTTCCAGCTCGGTCGCTCACGCATCAGCGCAGCGAAGCGCTTCAGCGCGGGCCATTCCGTTGCCGGCTTTGGCATGTTGCGCGACCAGCGCATGTACATGATCGTCAGCAGGTCCACGGCCGACATTTCGGCGCCGAGCATGTAGGGCCCGTTTGCGCCCAGGTACGCGTCGACGATCGACCAGCTGTCCTCGATCCTCTGACGGATGGCATCGCGCACCGAGGGCGGCAGCTCTCCTGGCCCGAGGTCCTGGGGCATGAACCACAGCCGGTACATCGGACCCATTGAGTTGGTGAGGAAAGCCATCCATTGGTAGTACGCGGGCCGCTGCGAACTGCCCAGGGGAGGAGCGAGGTGCGCCTCCGGGTGGCGCTCAGCCAGCAGCAGCAGCAGGCCGGCCGACTCGAAGTACGCCTTGCCGTCGACCACCAGCGTCGGCACCTGCCCGCGCGGATTCAGCTTGCGGTACTCGGGGCTGTGCTGGGCGCCGGCAGCAAGGTCCAGTTTCTCGAGTCGGTGCGGCGCCCCGATCTCCAGCAGGGCCAGGTGCACGGCCAGGCTGGCCGAACCCGGCGAGTAATAGAGCGTGTACATTTCAACTTTCCTCAGCCTTCCGCGAGACGCGTCCACTATAGCGGCTGCTGGGAGTCAGCAGGCAGATCGAACACGAGCACCTCCGCCGCCTCGCCGCCGGTAAGCCGCAGCCCGGGTTCGTCGGCGAGCTTTAGTGCATCCCCCGCCAAAAGCGCCTCGCCGTTGGCGACGACGCGGCCGCGGGCGACGTGGACATAGATCAGGCGTCCGGACGCGACTCGCAGCTCACCTTGCTCCGATCCGTCAAACAACCCGGCGTACACCTGCACGTCCTGATGAATGTGCACGGAATCCTGCGCCCCATCGGGCGAGGCAATGAGCCGCAGGCGGCCTCGCTTCTCGTTTTCGCCGAAACTTTTTTCCTCATACCCCGCAGGAATGCCAGTGACGTTCGGCAGGATCCAGATCTGCAGGAAGTGCACGGGCCGCTGCTGCGACCCGTTGAATTCGCTGTGCTGCACACCGCTGCCCGCGCTCATGCGCTGGACGTCGCCGGGACGGATGGTCGAGCTTGTCCCGGTCGAGTCCTTGTGCGCGAGCTCGCCGTCGAGCACGTAGCTGATGATCTCCATGTCGCGGTGACCGTGGGTGCCGAAGCCGGCTCCCGCCACGACCCGGTCCTCGTTGATCACGCGCAGCGGCCCGAAGTGGACATACTGTGGATCGTGATAGCCCGCGAACGAGAACGAATGGTAGGACTTGAGCCAGCCGTGGTCGGCATAGCCCCGCTCCTGGCTGCGGCGAATCTCGGCCATGTGCCATCTCCTATGGACAGGCTCCATCTTGCCTTAGAATGCCCTCCCTTCCGAAAGTCGGCGCAAATGCGCCGCTTCCGACTAACCCCTATCCCCTATCCCCTATCCCCTTTGTCCTCCCCTCCCCGCATCGGCTTCGTCTCCCTCGGCTGCCCCAAGGCACTGGTCGACTCCGAGCGCATCCTGACGCGGCTGCGCGCCGAGGGGTATGACGTTGTCGGCACGTACGAGGACGCCAACCTCGTCGTCGTCAACACCTGCGGGTTCATCGATGACGCCGTGCACGAATCGCTCGATGCGATCGGCGAGGCGCTGGCGCGCAACGGCAAGGTGATCGTGACCGGGTGTCTCGGCGCGCGCCCGCAGACGATCACCGACCGCCACCCGACCGTGCTCAAGGTCACCGGCGCGCACGCCTACGAAGAAGTCGTGCAGGCCGTGCACGAGCACCTGCCGCCACTTCACGACCCGTTCGTGGACCTGGTGCCTCCACAGGGCATCCGGCTCACGCCCCGGCACTATGCCTACCTCAAGATTTCCGAAGGCTGCAACCACCGCTGCACGTTCTGCATCATTCCCTCGATGCGGGGTGACCTGGCGAGCCGCCCGATCGGCGACGTGATGCTCGAAGCCGAGCGCCTGGTGAAGGCGGGCGTGAAGGAACTGCTCGTGATATCGCAGGACACCAGCGCCTATGGCGCGGACCTCAAGTACGCAACGGGCTTCTGGGGCGGCAAGCCGGTGAAGGCGAAGTTCGTCGACCTCGCGCGGGCGCTCGGATCACTCGGCGCGTGGGTGCGCATGCACTACGTGTACCCGTACCCGCACGTCGACGACGTGATCCCGTTGATGGCCGACGGCAAGATCCTGCCGTACCTCGACATTCCGTTCCAGCATGGCAGCCCGCGTGTTCTCAAGCTCATGAAGCGCCCGGCGCATGCGGAGAACACACTCGAGCGCATCCGCCACTGGCGCGAAATGTGCCCCGACATCACGCTGCGCAGCACGTTCATCGTCGGTTTCCCCGGCGAGACGGAGGCAGACTTCGCAATGCTGCTTGATTGGCTGCGGGAAGCGCGGCTCGATCGCGTCGGCTGCTTCAAGTATTCCCCGGTCGACGGCGCCGCGGCCAACGCCTTGCCCGACCCGGTACCCGAGGCGGTGAAGCAGGAGCGACTCGAGCGCTTCATGGAAGTGGCGGCGGCGATCAGCGCGGAAAAGCTCGCCGCGAAGGTAGGCTTGTCGCTTCGCGTCCTCGTCGATCACGTCAGCCCGGAGGCAGGTGCCATCGCGCGCTCGGCAGCCGATGCGCCGGAGATCGATGGCGTGGTCCGCATTGCGAAACCTGGCAAGAAGCTGCAGGCAGGAGACTGGGCCGACGTCCGCATTACAGGCGCCGATGCCTACGACCTGCAGGCGAAGATCGCTCGCGCCTAGCGTGACTGCGTAAACTCGGCCCATGAAGATTAGCGCAGGCGTCCCATCGGAGGCTTGCGCGTGACACCCACGGAGCGCAATCACATGACGCGTCGATCTGCTGTGGCTGCTATGGCTGCCATGGCCGCCATGGCCGCACTGACCACGGCTCTTTTCATTCCGTATACCGCGTTCGCGCAGCAGCCAGCGCCGGCAGTGACAGTTCCACCGGTCACCGCCGTCACCAACCCGCTGGCCGAAGCCATCCGTAACCGCATCGATCTCCTGCGCTACGAGAAGCAGCACGACATGCGTGGCGCACGCATCATCGTCGACGAACTGGTCGCCAGGTACTACGAAGCCCAGCAATTCCAACCGGCCTGGCAGGATCCCGCCAAGCTCGACGAACTCGTTGCGAGCATCGACGACCTGCGCAACGACGGTCTCGATCCCAACGACTACCATCTCGAAGCGTTGCAGTCGTACCGCCTCGACGTGCGCATGAAGTCGCCGCTCACGCTGCAGGATCGCGCCGACCTGGAACTGCTCGCAACCGACGCCTTCATGCTCGGGCTCTACCACGTCTACCTGGGCAAGGTGGATCCGGTGAAGCTGAGCACGCAATGGAATTTCGCGCAGCGCCCGACTCCGTCGTTCGAGGAAGGGCTGCAGCGTTTCTCCGCGCGGCTCGCCGCCGGCCAGATCCGCGAAGCGTTCGAAAGCGCGCGTCCGTCGCACGTCTGGTATCAGCGTGGCCGTGAGCGCCTGAAGGAGTACCGTGCAATCGCCGCAGCCGGTGACTGGCCGAGTATTCCGGACGGACCCACGATCAAGCCCGGCATGAGCGACACGCGCGTGCCGGTGCTGCGCAAGCGACTCGAAGTCACCAAGGACCTGGCCCCGGCGGTGGGCGCCGTTGCAGCCGCTGATCCGGATCTCTACGACACGACGCTCGAGCAGGCGGTCAAGGCTTTCCAGGATCGTCACGGCCTGACGCCGGATGGCGCAATCGGACCGGGCACGCGCGCCGCCATGAACGTGCCGGTCGCGCAGCGCGTCGACCAGATCCGCGTCAACCTGGAACGGGCACGCTGGACGCTGCACGAACTCAAGGGCGAGTTCGTGCTGGTCGACGTCGCGGGTTTCTACGTGAGTTACTTCCGCGACGACGAGCCGATCTGGACCTCGAGGGTGGTCGTGGGCCGGGATCAACGCGAGACGCCGATCTTCCGCTCGCGGATCACCTACGTCGTATTCAATCCAACCTGGACCATCCCGCCGGGCATCCTGGTCAAGGACAAGCTGCCGGACCTGAAGCGCAATCCGGGCGCGCTCAAGAAGATGAACATCCGTGTGCTGGACGGCAGCGGGCGCGAAGTGAACCCGTATTCGGTCAACTGGAAGCAGTACGGAGCCTCACGATTACCGCCGTACCAGTTCGTGCAGGATCCCGGGCCAAACAACGCACTCGGCCTGGTCAAGGTCATGTTCCCGAATCCGTACCTGGTGTACCTGCACGATTCGCCGGCGAAATCGTTGTTCGAGCAGGACCAGCGCACGTTCAGCTCGGGCTGCATCCGTGTGCAGAAGGCGTTCGAACTCGCGGAGCTCGTGCTCAATGATCCGCAGTGGAACAAGCAGAGCATGGACGCCGTGATCGCGACCGGGGAAACGCGGACGGTCAACCTAAAGCAGCCAGTCCCGGTGCTGATCCTGTACTGGACGGCGCAACCGCGAGCGGATGGCCAGATGGTCTTTCGCAACGACGTCTATGGGCGCGATGCGCCGACGCTCGCGGCGCTCAACAGCAGCTCCCGCCTTCCGGCACTCGACTGACAAAAAAGAAGGCCGGCAAACCTTGCGGTAGCCGGCCAAATTTTCACGCAGGAGGAAAAACGTACGGGAGACAGGTTGCTCCCGGAAAATTTTTCCGGCTTCCGGAATGTCCGTCGAGCCGTAGGTGAAAATTACTATTAGCAATGGACGGCGCGGCGGCGACGCACGATGATTGCGCATGCTCGCGCTGCGTTATCACTCCATCGGCAACCTGGCTGGACTCGGTCTCGAGGATATTTCCGCGCCCGTGCCCGCTGCGGGCGAGGTACTCGTGCGCATCCGCGCCGCGAGCCTGAACCCAGTGGACTGGAAGATCGCGACCGGCCATTTTCGCCTGCTCGTGCGCGGCGGTTTGCCGCGGACGATGGGTTCCGATTTTGCCGGAGAAATCGCCGCGATCGGCTCCGGCGTCACGACGTTCGCGCCCGGCGATCGAGTGTTCGGCTTCATCGACCCCTTCGGCGCGCGGGCGGGACGTTTGCCGAGTTTGCCGCCGTTCCAGTCAGGTTCGTTTACCGTCTGCCGGCCGACCTGGGCTATCGCGATGCTGCCGCCCTGGCATGCGTCGGCGCCACCGCGGTCACGCTGTGCAATCTCGGCCACGTCGGCAAAGGCAGCAAGGTGCTGGTCAATGGCGCCTCGGGCGGCGTCGGTCACATGGCAGTGCAGGTCGCGAGCGCGCGGGGCGCGGACGTCGCGGCAACGGCCAGCGCTGCCCGTCACGAATTCATTGAAGCGCTGGGCGCGAACTCATGCATCGACTATCGCGCGGAGCCGATGGCCCGCTGGCCGGGGGATTTCGACGCGGTGCTGGATTGCGTGCCGAACATACCTCGAGCCGTGCAGCGTCGCCTGCTTGCGCACAAGGGTCACTACGTCACGACTGTACCCGATGCGGCGACGTTCATGATCGATCCGCTCACCAACCGTTGCGGCGGCGTGCAGCGACACGGCGTCATGCTCAAGCCGGACACCGGTGTGATCGATGAGGTGCTGGGTTACGTGGCGCAGGGCCGGCTGCGCTGTGCAATCGAGCGTGCGTTCCCGCTGCAACTGGCGCGGGACGCAATCGAGCGCTCGCGCTCGGGCCGCGTGCAGGGCAAGATCGTGCTCGTCATCTGACGAGCCGGCGACGCCCAAGGAGCCGGGGTGGGCACCGGACGCTGGAAGAGGGGACAGCCATCCTCGTCAGGCGCGTGTCCCCTGGTCGTCAGTGGTGGTGACCACCGGGCCCGTGCACGTGACCGTGCTCGAGTTCTTCCTGCGTCGCTTCGCGCACCTCGGTGATCTCGACTTCGAAGTTGAGGTGCTCGCCCGCCAGCGGATGATTGCCGTCGACGGTGACCATGTCGCCCTGGATGCCGGTCACCGTCACGACGCGCGCGTGGCCATCGGACGTCTGGGCCTGGAACTGCATGCCGGGCTTCAGGTTCGAGACGTTGCCGAACGAGCGTTTCGGTACGCGCTGGATGAGTTCGGCATCGCGTTCGCCGTACCCGTCGGCCGGTGCAATCTTCACGCTGAGCTTCGCGCCCGACGACTTGCCTTCGAGTTCGCGCTCGAGGCCTGGAATCAGGTTGCCGTGGCCGTGGATGTACGCGAGCGGATCGCCGCCCGACGAGCTGTCGACCACTTTGCCCTCGTCGTTGGTGAGGGTGTAATGGATCAGCACGACCTTGTCCGCTGCAACGAGCATGAAAGCGACTCCGGGTTTGGATGGGCCGTAAAGATTAACGCGAGATCAGACGGGTTGCCCATCCTTGAGCTTGAGCCAGCCGCGCGCGACGCGGTAGATGACCCAGACACCGATGATGAAGATGCCGATCGGGAACGTGACGAACCCGACGAGCACGAAGAACAGTGGTAGCGACAACAGGAAAACGACCGTGACCCAGGCCGCGGCGAACCAGAACGTGCGCAGCTGCCAGGTGAAGTGCGATTCCAGGTGGGTGCCGCGGGCGTCGCTGCGGCGGATGTAGTTCATCACCACGGCAATGATCGACGGCAGGCCGAACACGAAGGCCGTGGCGATGAACGCCGAGCCGAACATGCCGATCAGGGCGCTTGCCGTGTGCAGCGCATACATCCAGTGGGTATAGCTGACGAGTGACGCGTCGGCGATTTTCAGCGAAGAAGCCGGCGAATTCATGGCTTTTGCGTCCTTGTGACCGGATCCGTGGGGCACCTATCCTACTGTGTCCCGTCGCCCGACGGGGGAACGCCCTGCCGCATCGCGGCCTCCCAATGGCGCTTCGGCACGTGGGTGCGCAACCGTGTGGCCACCAGGTCGATCACCCCTGCGTCGATCCCGTGCCCCAGGGATGGGATGACGTCCGCAACGACGTCGGCGCCCAGCGCGACGAGATGCCTGGCAGCCTCGACGGTGAAACCGTAATGGATCACTTCGTCGGCTTTGCCGTGAACGAGGAACAAAGTCGTCGTGCCCGGACTGGTCTCTGGCAACTGCGCATAACGACCAGCGAGCGCCACCACGCGTCCGGCAAGCACGTCGTCGCCGGCCCGGGTCGCCGCCTCGAGCACCATGATGGCCCCCTGCGAAAAACCAACCAGCACCGTGGCCTCCGGACCAAGGCCCGTTTCGCGCTGCCATTGCCGGATGACCGCCATGAACAGCGGCATCTCGGCCGCGACCCTTTCGACCCGACTGACGTCGTCGATGCCTTCGACGGAAAACCACTGGTAGCCGAAGCCGAAGTTCGTCGAATGAGGTGCTCGCAGGCTTGCCACCAACGCTTGAGGGTACTCCGCCGCGAGCCGCTCACCCACCGGCCGCAGGTCGTCTTCGCTGGCGCCCAGGCCATGGAACAGCAACACGAGCTGTCGTGCCGCACCGCTCGGCCGCTGAATGATCAGGGCATCCCGCATCATGTCGTGCAGCATGGACGATTCAGGGAGCGGCTTGCCACTCGCGCGGGGTGCGGCTCGCTCAAATCCAGCGGCGCACGGAACGCCGGTATTCCTCGAAGTCCCTGCCGAACCGACTGGCGAGCGCGCGCTCCTCGGGTACGATCTGAAGGCGATTCATGTACAGGACGAAAGCCGGCAGTACGGCCCCCGCGGCGATGCTGGCCAGCCACACGACCCAGCCGGCCAGCATGAGCAGCATGCCGAGGTACATCGGGTTGCGCGTGTGCCGATAGATGCCGGAACGTACCAGTGCGGATGCGGCCGCGGGCGTCATCGGATTGACCGTCGTGCTTGCCCGGCGGAACTCGCGCACTCCGGCAACGGCAACTGCGGCTCCCAGCGCAAACAGCAGCAACGCACCGCCGAACCGCACCGGCGCCGGCCAGTGCAGGCCGGTCGCCGAACGGGCCAGGAGCGTCATCAGTAGCGCGGCCAACAGCGCCACGACAGCGGGTGGAATCCGGAGCTCGACAAAGGAACCGACGCGATTTTTCTTCATGCACCCAGCTGCTTGAAGTAGTACACGGTCGGGGAAAAGTTCGCCCTCCGGCGTCGTGGCGTAACCGGGAATCTCGCCCGCACGGCTCCAACCGAGATGGCGGTAGACGTTCTCGGCATGCGACCCGAGCAGCGTGTCCAGCACCAGCAGGGATCGCCGCTGCACTCGCGCCTCGGCCTCAACCGCCCGCAGCAGGATTGTCGCGAGCCCCTCGCCGCGGGCTGCGGTGTGCACGAAGAGTTTCTGTACTTCGGCGCGGTGACGCCCATTCTCCTTCTGGCAGAGCGCCAGTTGCACGGATCCAAGGACCTTTCCTGCCCGCTCGGCCACCCAGAGCCGCAAGCCGTCACCGGAGTCCAGGGAGGCGATAGTGTCGCGCCAGTAACGATCCGCCGTTGCACGCCCCACCGGCGTCAGGAACCCGACCGAGGCGCCAGACTCCACGGCGTCGATGAGCAGGTCGCCCAGCGACCCGATCAGCGACGTCTCGCCGGCGTCGACGCGACGCACGACACTGTCCGGAGGGCGGATCGACTCGCGGGTGGGCTTGTCCATCGTCGCCTCCCCGCTGCCAGCCGGCCTGAAGACACGCACGGTCGAGGCCGGATTTGCGGCGAGCTTCGCAGCCGGCCGCCGCGGCCGCGGCAGCAGCTCGCCACCGCAGTTCGGGCACCTGCCATTCAGGTGACGTTCGGCGCAGGTGGCGCAGAACGTGCATTCGAACGAGCAGATTCGAGCGAGCGGCGACTCCGGCGGCAGGTCCGCGTCGCAGCATTCACAGGAGGGGCGTATTTCCAACATGACCGTTCGAGCCGTCGTGCCGGGGCAATGCGGCAAGGCTAGCACCGATCTTCTGGACCCGGTCTGGGACCGTGATCGACGCGTTCAGACCCCAGTCTCATGGGGGTTTTCCCCGTCCGTAACCTCACGGATGTGTTGCTTTTGGACTGCGTCCTAAGCTTTCATCCCGCATATCGAAGGTCAGGACTGCGGTTCGCCAGAATCCCTCACGGAGACACAGACATGAAGCTCAGCAAGTTCGCCCTGTTGGCGGTAGCCGCCAGTTGCACCCTGGCCAGCCAGGGCGTGTACGCCCAGGCCATGGAAGTCGTGACGGTCGAAGCCGTCCGCGAGATCGTCATCGGCAAGTCGCCGATCGGCGCACCGATCAAGGAACTGACCATCCGCTCGCGTGTCAGCTACGCAGACCTCGACCTGACCACGGCTGCAGGCGCCGCGACACTGGAAAAGCGCGTCAGGGACACTGCCACATCGTCATGCAAGGAAATCAAGGTCGATGTGCCCGTCGAGGGCTGGACGATCGATCGCTGCGTCCGCGAAGCGACCGACGACGCGATGGTGCAGGTAAACAAAGCCATCGCCGACGCGAAAGCTGCGAAGAAGTAGTCGAGCCAAAGGCTCGGGAATCGAAAGGCGGGTGGCCTCGCGGTCACTCGCCTTTTTTCGTGCGTGCCGCCACCGCAGGTCTTGAGGCTGTGCGCGGTCGTGACTGGCCGAGTCGCACCCCGCTCAGGCGAGTTGCTGCGCCACTGCGCCGGCTGCGCGTTCGCCCGATTCGATCGCGCCTTCCATGCCACGCGCACTCACCGACGTGTGTTCCCCGCAGAAATGCACACAGCCCCGCGGCTGGAACATCGCCGGCAGGAACTTCGTGACCGTGCCGGGATTGAAGTAGGCCCACGCGCCACCCGCAAAGGGGTCCTGCTCCCAGGAGTGCTGGCCGATCACCTGCAGCGCGCCCCTGGACGCGGGCCGCATCTGCTCGATCTGCGCCACGACGTAACGCGCAGAGCCCTCCTTGCCGAGACGGTCGAGGTGCCGCGCGCCGGGCCCAAACGCGGAGACGACCAGGCTCGACACCTGGTCGTCCTTCGCTTCGTGATAGATCGCGGAGACACGGCCGATCGAGTCGGTCCACATCGAAGGCTCCAGGCCGTCGTCCTCCCAGAACGGACGTGACACGTGCAGCGCAACCTGGTGAATCGGCTGGTAGGGCAGCGTTTTCACCGCCCGCTCCTGCACGCCTGCAAGATCCGGCCGCAGGTCGATGCGCCGCAGCGTCGTGAAGGGCACGGCACACACGACGGCGCGCGCGGAGTATCGGGCACCGCTTGCCGTCCGGACCGAAACGCCCGTGGCAGTCGTCTCGACGGTCTTGACGGTCTGATTGAACCGCACCGGTTGTTGCAGTTGCGCTGCCATCGCGATCGGAAGGTTCTGGTTGCCACCCCTGGCTTGCAACATCACCGGCTTGGCCGACTTCTGCGCCGCGGTGAACGCCGACACGTACGCCATCATCAGCGCAGAAATATCCTTGGCGTTCATGCCGTAGGTCGGAATCGTGTCGTACGCGAGTGCGATCATCGGCTCGGTTGCGCCCTGCTTGCGCAGGAAATCGCGCATCGACACGTCGTACGGCGCGTTCTTCGCCTCGTACCAGCCTTCGGTCGAGGTGAGCGGGTCTTCCTGGCTCGTCACCAGCGGCACGTATTGCCACGGCATCATTTCGCGCAGCGCGGGCGGGAACGGATTGCGGGGCGAGTCCACCCATTCCGACCGGCTCATCGGCTTGCCACCGAGCACGAGCGTGTATTTCGAATGCTTCGACAGCCGCGGCACCTGATCGTCGAGCGGCACGGCGACGCGCGTCGCGACGTCCATCAATCTCCGGTAATCGCCGTAGATGATGTTGCCGCCAATTTCAGGCACGCCCTGGACGTTGCCGAACGTGAAAACCCGGCCACCCACGCGGTCCCGGCCTTCCAGCACCAGCACCTTGAAACCCTTCTGCTCCAGGGTCCAGGCCGCCTGCAGGCCGGACAGGCCGGCCCCGATGACGATGACGTCCGCCGTATCTTCGGCGGCCCAGGCTCGTCGCCCGGCAAGCAGGGTGGCACCGGTGAGCGCGCCCGAGTGCAACAGGAAATCGCGACGGGAAGAGGGTCATCGGCGGCAGCCTCCAGAATCGCGGCCGGCAAGCCAGCCCCTCAATACGACCGGCTATTTGACGGTGACGGCAGTGTGAACGGTACGCGTACTTTTACGGGTGGGCTATTACCGAGCACCGGCCGGACTGGGCGCCGGGGTTGGCGCACGGCCGCGCCGTTCAACGACGCTCCATCTCGACGATGACCGTGCGGCCGGTCAGGACCGCGAAGGAACTCATCCGCGCGAGGTGCTCCCGGTTTTCCTCGAGTATCGCGGGGGTCTTGCGGCGGGCATGCATCGCGACGATTGCCGAGCCCAGTTTTATGAGCGGCCACAGTACGAGCAGCGCCGCGGAACCTGACTGACGCGATCGGTGGAGCAGTTCGTCACACGGAATCCGGCCTTCTCGGCCATGTACGAAATGTAATACACGGACACCGGATGGATGTGGCCGCCGACGTGCTGCGGATCGTAGCCATGGATCGGCAGCGGTCCGAACAATTCAGGGAACCCGGCCACCAGCGTGCGCACACGCGACGTCAGGCTGAGCACGTTCGGTGTCGTCAGCACGAACCGGCCACCCGGCCGCAGTACCCGATGCACCTCGCGGAAGAACAGGAACTGGTCTTCGAGGTGCTCGAGCACTTCGACCGAATACGCCAGGTCCATGCTCTGGTCTGCAAGCGGGAGTCCGCCATGCAGGTCGATGGCGTGGCACCGCACTTCCGGCACGCGAAAGTTGTCGGGAAACAGATCGCATGCCTCGAGCTGAGTCGCGTACCCCTTGGTCGTGATCAGGTCGTGGACGCGACGCGCCAGCTAGCCCTCGCCGGCGCCGATGTCCAGCACCCGGCCCGCCCGCGCAAGGTGCGGCTCGAGCAGCGCGAACACCTTTGCATTGGTCTTGGGCAGCGAATACGAAACGGGCGCCGGCGCACCGGTCACCGCGGGGTTCATCATGGTTTCCTCGTCTGCCGCATCACCGGGTGAGCCGCAGCAATGCCTGGCTTGGCGAATTCGGTTCCCGCGAGAATAGCGTCAAAGCCGGCTTGCTGCTCGAGGCGCATGGGCGATGGCGCCAGTGTCACGCGTTCTCTTCTCCCTGCCACCGACGCCGACGTGATGCACGATCAGGCTGTCCGCCGATTGCTCGACAACGAGCGTGTCACCGGTGACGGTGGCGAACGAGCGCTGCTCGAATGGCACGATGTCGAGGTCGAGCCGCGCAGCCTGGCCCTGCAGCCGCCACGTGTACCGCCTGCCTTGATCGGAACGCTCGGACGATGCGCCGACGACGCCGGCATCGATCCTCGAATTGAATTCGACGTTGCCGCAAGCCTCTGGCAGCCGCGGTGCCAGGCGAATCGTGCCCTGTTCCAGGTCGGGCTGGATCCCTAGAAAGTCCTGGTACCAGACGCGCAGTTGCTCGGCATTCGACCAGCCCTGCAGGTACGCCCCCGTGAGACGCGGCGCGCGTTCGCCGGGGTGCGGATAGGCGTCCAGGTTCTCGGGCAGTCCGCCCACCACGCCGCGAGTGAGCGCGATTTCGTTCGTGTTCGTGAACAGCTGCCAGGCCAGGTCGACCTGGCCCAGTTCGATCATGCGCTGCATCGCGATGCCGTTGAGCCAGGGCCAGACGGCGCCGTTATGGTAGGCCGCATCCTTGTGATAGTGCTCCGGCGCCACGTGATACGGATGAAAATCGGGGTCGTCCTGCGCCAGCGTCGCCACGCCCCACGGGTATACCAGGGCTTGCCGGGCGGCGTGTGCGGCAACGGCTGGCTGGTCCAGCAGCTGCAGACCGAACAGTGCATTCGGCCGCACCTGCAGATTCGGGACGCCGCGCACGTCGAGATGATCTGCGATGCGGCCGGTGGACGGATCCACGAAATCGTGCGCGAACCGGCTGCGCAACCGATCGGCCGCCGCCGACCAGCGCGTTGCCGATACCCAGTCTCCTTGCGCAACGGCGAACTCGGCACCGGCTCGCAGTTGCTCGTACCACAATGCCCGGATGTCGTTGGCGCGCGTGCTGCGCGGTGAGTACGAAACCTTGTCGGGTTCGCGGCGTGCATCCATCCACGTTTCGTTGTCCGCGTGCACGAGGTAGCCGGCAGCGTCAGTGAAGTAGGCAAGCGCGCCCTCTATGCTGGCCTTCACGTTCGGATACAGCTCGGCCACGAGCGAGCGACCCCCCGTGTAGCGCACGTAATCCCGCAGTGCGATGACCCAGCGCGGCGTGCCGTCCGTCGTGTGGTAATCGATGCTGCCGGGTTTGACGATGTTGGGCAGGCGCCCGTAGAAACGGGACGCGCGATCGAGGTCCTGGAATCCGGCAAACGAGGTCAGGATCGCGCGGGCTTCCTCGAAATGGCCGGTGACGAGCGTCGCACCGGGCAGCGAGATGAAACTGTCGCGACCCCAGTATTCGTTGAACCAGGGCAGTCCGGCGTAGATGCCGTCGCCGCGCTGGCGAGTCACGAGCGAATCCATCGTCAGCTGCAGCCAGCGCACCGCCTCCGTCAGCCTTGGATCGTCGCTCCCAAGGTAGTGCTCGCCCTCGTTTACGGCTGTCATTCGCGCGCGCCGGGCAGCCTCCCAGGCAGGTGCTTCCGTGACTGCTCGTTCGTACAGCGTGCGGGCGGCCGCTCGGGAGGGACCTACGGCGATCAGGAAGCGATCGCCGCTGTGGCCCACGACGATGTAGTCGAGGGCGCGCGAATCAGCTTCCTGCGCGGCCGTGTACTCGTCGCTACCCCGCCCGCTTTGCACGAGCGACACGGTATCGCCCGCCAGTTGCAACGCCACGCGACCATGGGCACCGCTGACTTCGACCTCGACGACGTCCTGCCCATCGAACAGCCGCAGCGTCTCGATGATTCCCCGCGGATAGGCCCGAATCAATTCGTCTGGCCTCACGACCACCGCGGCCGTCTGCGGATCGAGCGCCGTCCCGGCAACACTCAGCCGGTAGTCGCTGAAAATGCGTCGACCGGCGATGTTGAAGCCGCGAAAGAACGCGTGCTCAGGGTGGTCGTTGCGGTGCGTCTGCGTGTAGTAGAACGCTGACCGCTTGTTGGTAAAGGAAACAGCGCGGTTTTCGCTGGCGCTCACCGGGATCGCCAATGAGTCGAGCGTGACGACGCGCGCCGTCCGTGGTGACGCAGACAGCTGCGGCGTGGATTGGCAGGCGGCCAGCAGCAAGGTGACCGCGGCACACGCCCAGGCCGAGTGAGTGCGGAGCATCGGCATTCAGCGGACCTTAGCGAAAAACGAAGAACCTTTCCCACGCGGCAAGCGACGCCGTTCCCGGCGCAATTCTGGAAAAAGAAGGGTTCGGAGTATCCTTGCGCCACGATCAGCGAGACCCGGATGCCTGGGTTTCGATCAACCCGGGACCTGATAATGACCACTACTCCCTCGCTCCCGCAGCGCGCCCGTGTCGTCATCGTCGGCGGCGGCGTCATCGGCACGTCGACCGCGTATCACCTTGCGTTGATGGGGTGGCAGGACATCGTGCTGCTCGAACGTCACCAACTCACGGCGGGCACCACGTGGCATGCGGCGGGACTCATGGTTACCTACGGATCGACGTCGGAAACCTCGACCGAGATCCGCAAATACACCCGCGACCTCTATGGCCGGCTCGAGGCCGAGACCGGACAGGCGACGGGATTCATGCCGATCGGCTTCATCGAAGTCGCTTCCGACAGGGACCGTCTCGAGGAATTCCGGCGCGTCGCGGCGTTCAACCGCTACTGCGGCATCGACGTGCAGGAGATTTCACCACGCCAGGTGCAGGAACTGTTCCCGCTCGCGAAGGTCGACGACATCGAAGCCGGCTTCTACGTGAAGGAAGACGGTCGCGTGAATCCGGTCGACGTCACCATGGCGCTTGGCAAAGGCGCACGCATGCGCGGCGTGAAGATATTCGAGGGAGTGCCTGCCACCGGCGTACTGCAGAAGCACGGGCGCGTCACCGGCGTGTGTACGCCATACGGCGACATCCAGACCGACTACGTCGTTAACTGCGCCGGCCTGTGGGCACGTGAGCTGGGGGCGATGTCGGGCGTGGCAATTTCGAACCAGGCGGCGGAGCACTACTACCTGATCACGGAAGCGATCAAGGACCTGCCGCAGAACATGCCGGTGCTCGAGGACCCTTCCGCGTACGGCTATTACCGGCAGGAAGGCGGTGGCCTGATGGTCGGCCTGTTCGAGCCGGTATGCGCGCCATGGAAGATCGACGGCACGCCAACGGACACGCCGTACCTCGACCTCGAGCCCGACTGGGAGCGCATGGGCCCGTACCTCGAGACGGCAATGTCACGCGTCCCCGTCACCGCGCAGGTCGGCATGAAGAAGTTTTTCTGCGGGCCCGAGAGCTTCACGGCGGACCTCAAGCCGATCGTCGGCGAGGCGCCCGAGCTGCGCGGCTACTTCGTTGCGGCCGGGCTCAACTCCATCGGCATCCTGACCGGCGGCGGCCTCGGCCGCGTGATGGCGCACTGGATCATCAACGGCCTGCCCGACGTCGACGTCACGGGCATGAACATCGACCGCGTGCTGCCGTTCCAGGCGAACCCGGAGTACCGGCGTTCGCGCACGGTCGAATCGCTCGGCATGGTCTACAAATGCCACTACCCCACGCACACGCTGAAGACCGCGCGCGGAGCACGTCGTTCGCCGTTCCACGACCGGCTGGCCGCGCAGGGCGCGTACTTCATCGAGACCAGTGGTTGGGAGTCGCCCGGCTGGTATGCAGGCGCAGGCAAGACCGCGGACCCGGGTTCGGACACGTGGGGCCGACCGAGCTGGTGGGGCCGCTGGGAGGCCGAACACCGTGCTGCGCGCGAGAACGTGATCGTCATGGACATGTCGTTCATGGGCAAGTTCAGGGTGCAGGGTCGCGATGCCGGCCGGTGCCTGAACCGGATCTCGGCGAACAACGTCGACGGCGCCGTCGGCGAGATCACTTACACGCAATGGCTCAACGCGCAGGGCAGGCTCGAAGCCGACCTGACCGTCACCAAGCTGGCGGATGACAGGTACTTCGTCGTCGTCACCGACACCATGGTTCGTCACGCCGAGACCTGGATGAAACGCAACATTCCGGAGGACGCACACGCGTTCGTCACCGATGTCACCTCGGGTTACGGACAGCTCAACGTGCAGGGTCCGCGTTCGCGCGAACTGCTGCAGTCGCTGACGAGCGTCGACCTGTCCAACGAGGCCTTCCCGTTCCGCGCCGCGCGCGAGATCGACATCGGTTACGCGCGCGTGCTGTGCACACGCATCACGTACCTCGGCGAGCTGGGTTACGAGCTTTTCATCCCGTCGGACCAGGCCGTGCACGTGTACGACGAGGTCGTCGCAGCGGGCGCGAAATACGGGCTGGTGCACGCGGGACTGCGCGCACTCGGCAGCCTGCGCATGGAGAAAGGATATCGCGACTACGGGCATGACCTCGACAACACCGACGATCCGTACGAGACCGGGCTTGGCTTCGCGATCGACCTGGAGAAGCCCGACGGCTTCATCGGCAGGGAAGCGTTGCTTGAACGCAAGACGAAAGGTCCGCTGCAGCGGCGCCTGGTGTCGGTGCTGGTCAACGATCCCGAGCCCCAGATGTTCCACGCCGAGATCGTGCGCAGGGATGGCAAGGCCGTGGGCTACGTGCGCGCCGCGTCGTACGGCCACACGCTCGGCGGCGCCGTCGGGCTCGCATTCCTGGAGCCGAAGCAGACCGTGGACGAGGCCTACCTGACGTCAGGCGCCTGGGAAGTCGAAATCGCCGGCAAGCGATACCCGGCCACCGTCTCGGCGCGGCCGCTGTACGACCCGAAAGGCACAGCCATCCGGCGATAGCGAAACGAAGCGGCCTCGAGTGGGCGCTGAATCGAGACTTTCTCGCATCCCGGGAATGTATCCACGGCAGGCGTAAGATGGTTGCCACGTCCCGGCAGGATGCCGAGGAGGCGACATGACTCGTGAGATCACGCGCTGCAGAACGCATCCCGCATTTCTCGCGGCAGCGATGCTGCTGGCGTTTGCGCCCAGCGTATTTGCGGCTGACGGTTTCGACTTTACCTACGTCGAAGTCGGATACAGCATCGACAGCACCATCGAGGCATTCGGACAGTCGTTCGACTCGGACGACAGCTACCGTATCGACGGGTCGTACCAGTTCAACCCGCACCTATTCGCAGCGGCGCAATACTTTTCCGCTGGCTACGACTTCGAGGGCAACGCCAACTACGGCCTGTCCGGCTATTCGCTGGGCGTGGGTTACAGGGGCCGCGTAAGCGGCGCAGACGCAGCACCCGTCGAGTGGTTCGCGGTGCTCAGCTACGAGCACAGCGACACGCACAGCGAGCTTCACGATGTGGACTACGACGAAGGCCGCGACGGTGTCGGGCTCAAGGCTGGCATCCGCACAGCCGTGACCGACCGGCTCGAGTTGATGGTCAACGCGTACGAGCAGTCATACGGCAACGATCCTCTGCTGCTCAATGGCGACCTGAACGGACTGTCGTTCGAACTGGGCGGGGTGCTCCAGCTGCGAGGCGACTGGAGCCTGGCCGCGTCGTACAAGACGGGCGAGCTCGACTACCTGACGCTGCCGAACTATCCGTCCAAGTACAAGCTGGAACTGGATCGCGACGAGATGTTCGTGGGCGTCCGGTGGGCGTACAGGTAATGGCCTGGGTGTCGTTGCGATGCCGCGAAGCATAGGAACAGCCCTGGTCGGCACCGTGGTGCTTGCTGCATCGGCGGGCTGTGCTTACCAGGATCCTTTCAGCCTGCCGGACCTGGCAGCGCGTGGCACGTCGCCGAGCATGCAGGTCTATCCGAGCTACGGTCTTGGTTACGGATACGGATACCGATACGGGTATGGCTATGGCGCCGGCTACCCCAACGTCTACCAGCCGGGCTACGGCTATGCCAACCCTTATTTCGCCGCGCAGGGGCCATACCCCTACGGCTATGGTTACCTGTACAGCCCGAGTCCGGGCTATGTCGTCGTCCCGTGTGCCGACAGCGATCGCGATGGCCAGTGTGACGCGCGGCCGCCAAAGCAGCGCCATGACCGCGATCAGCACGATCACGACGCGGGCAGCGATGATCAGCCCGCCCAGCCTCGCCGCGCATACCACGATGAGGTACCTCGCGTGAGGACCCGCGCCCGCGACGTCGCGTCGGCAACGCCTCGACAGCAATCGGCGCCTGCCGCGTCACCTGTCGTCCAACCACCCGCACGGGTTCGGCCCGAGCCCCGTCGTGCGACCCCACCGGAGGCAGCAAGCCAGCGGGGACCACGCGCGGGCAGCGTACGCCCGTCCACAACCGGCAACGACGTCTCATCGTCGCGCCCAACGCAAGAACCTTGAGTCCCCGGGGACGTCGTCGATAATGCTGCGATGACGACGCCTGCGAAGAAACGGACCCTTCAGCCCAGCACGCTCCGCATCGGTCACCGTTATCGGTCCTCGCGGCTCAATGTACCTTATGACGCACTGATCATCGGCTCCGGCATCGGCGGCCTGACCACGGCTGCGCTGCTGTCCGAACTCGGCTGGCGTGTCGCCGTGCTCGAGCAGCACTACACCGCCGGGGGCGCCACGCACAGCTACGAACGCAACGGCTACGAGTGGGACGTCGGCGTGCATTACATCGGCGACATGGGCGGCGCCACGATGTCGCGCCGGCTCATGGATTTCCTGACGCAGGGCAACGTCGCCTGGGCGCCGATGGATGCACACTACGACCGGTTCTTCATCGGCGACCGCACCTACGATGCCGTCGCCGGCCCCGCCGAATTCCGCGACAACCTGCTCGCGCATTTTCCGCGCGAAGCCGCTGCGATCGATCGTTACCTCGAACTGCTGCGCGAGGTCTCACGCGGCATGCGCGCGTTCACGCTGGATCGAACGCTGCCGGCGTGGGCGGCCACGCTGGCGGGACCGCTACTGCGCCGGCGCTTGCCCCGCAATTTTCAGCGCACGACCTGGGAGGTGCTCTCGGAGATCACGTCCGATCCTGAACTGATCGCCGTGCTGACCGGCCAGTGGGGCGACCTCGGGCTGCCGCCGAAGCGATCGTCGTTCGTGGTGCAGGCACTGATCGCACGACATTACATGCACGGGGGCTTCTACCCCGTGGGCGGTGCGTGGCGCATCGGCGAGGCGATCCTGCCACGAATCCGTGCGACGGGCGGTGAGGTGTTCACCTATGCGCGTGTCGACGAAGTGCTGCTGCGCGACGGCAAAGTGAGCGGCGTGCGCATGGCGGACGGTCACGTGATCGACTGCAAGATCGTGATTTCGGACGCCGGGGCGATCAACACTTTCACGAAACTGCTGCCAACGCAGGTGGTGCAGGAACACGGCTACGACAGCCTGCTCAGGACCGTGAAGCCCAGCATCGGCCACCTCGGCGTCTACATCGGTCTGCAGGGAACGGCGCAGGAACTCGGCCTGCCGAAGACCAACTACTGGATCTATCCCGGCGGCAACGATTACGACGGCGCACTCGACCGGTTCCTGCAGGATCCGCATGGTCCGTTTCCGGTCGTGTACCTGTCGTTCCCGTCCGCGAAGGACCCCTCGTTCGAGCAGCGCCACCCGGGTCGCTCGACGATCGAGATCGTGGCGCCGGCGCCGTACGAGATCTTCGAGCAATGGGCGGTCAGCACGTGGGGCAAGCGCGGAGACGACTACGACGCATTGAAGCAATCGTATGGCGAACGCCTGCTCGAGCATCTCTACGACAAGGTGCCGCAGGTGCGCGGGCGCGTCGATTACTGGGAAGTGTCGACACCGCTGTCGATGCAGCACTTCTGCGGCTACGGGCGCGGCGAACTCTACGGGCTGGACCACGATCCCGAACGCTTCCGGCAGGACTGGCTGCGACCGCGCACTCGCATCAAGGGCCTCTGGCTCACCGGGCAGGACGTGATGTCGTGCGGTGTTGCAGGCGCCATGATGGGTGGCATGGCGTCTGCGGCCGCGATCGCAGGACCGCGAAAAATGATGCCGGTGATGAAGCGGATCTTCGGCTGAACTGCCAGCCCGGACCGCACTGCCGCTATTTCTCCGGCCCGCTCGGCATCGTCCACTCCCCGGTCTGCGTGCTGAGCTTGTGGCAACTCATGCAGTCGCTCTTGTACACCGTCACGTAGACATTGTTCACGCCACCGACGAGGTGCACCAGGTGCAGCAGGCGTGAAAATGGCGGTGCCTTCTTCGAGCCGGCGTCATGACAATCGAGGCACGCACCCGGGATGTCCTCGAGCGCGTCCTCCGCGGCAGGATGCTTGCCCTTCAGCGTGAGCCCCGCCGGCGCACTCGCCTTGCTCTTCGCCAGCAGGCCGGGCTCGATCTTTCCCGCCATCCATTGCTTGAGGGCAACACTCAGGCGGTGGTCCTTGCCGTTGCTCTTGTCGACCACGTGACAGCTCACGCAGCCGTTCGGATAGGGATCGACAGCCGTGTTGCCGACCACCGGCAGGACGCACAGCGTCGTGACCAGCAGGGATGCCGCCAGGATCTTCCGGGAATGTTCGCTCATGTCGCACACCTCATATCGTGGGCGCCGGGTTACGGGCGAGGCTCGGCCTGCAGCAGCGCCTCGGACGGGGGTCTCGCTGCACGGAGCCTGGTCGAAACCTGCTCGGCCGCCTCCATCACGCGCAGCGCGTTCAATCCCGCAAGCTTCGCGACGTCGGCATCCGACCATCCGCGGCGCATCATTTCCTCGAGCAATGCCGGATACCGGTCGACTGCCTCCAGGCCCTGCGCGATACAGCCCTGCAAGTCTACAACTTCCCGACGTTGGACAACGTTGCCAGGGAGGGCATGCAGTCGCGTTACCGGGAGGCGTTCAGAATGACCCTGCCGAACGACGTCCAGCGGGCACTTGGCGGCAAATGCGGCGATCGCTTTATCCGCGCCGGCGACTACGCAGGTCTCGGCGACCTGATCGACTACCCGTGCCGCACCGGCCTGCCCACAGACGTGATCGACGAGGCCGTAAGGAGTCTTCGAGCGAACGACGCCCTCGTTCCACTGCTGCGCCTGCGTATTGCGGACCTCGAGACGCGACTCGTCGACCTGACCGGAAATATCAGAGACGTCATGCAGGGACTGCAGACCATTGCGAATGAATGATCGAGACCGGAATCCGGGTCAACGAGAGGATTCACAGAATTTGCTGCGCCCGCCGTTGGCCCTGAGCAACCCGACGTAATACGCGGCCATCCCGCGCGCACGTTGCCGCTCGGCCGGATCGCCAGCCAGCAGGACCCCGATCGAATCCGCCCAACCTTTCGCGCACTCGTCCTTGGTGCGTTCGGAGTTCGAGCACTCGATGAACGCGTCGAAGGCTGTCTGATAGAGCACGAATTGTGCACGCGTCATCGGTCCGCCGTGTCCGGGAATCGCCAACTCGAACGGCGTGTCGGACACTTGCTGCAACGCGACCTTCCATCCGTCCGGACAGGCGGTGTCGAGGAACGGCGCCGGCAAGGTTACGAGATCACCGAGGACGGCCACCCGGCTCTTCCCGTCATAGAGCCAGACGTCGCCAGCGGTCGCAGCGTCATGCGCCAGGTTGACCCGCAGCGGGCGACCGCCCAGCTTCATCGTGCCCGAGACCGAGATCACCTCGTCGGGCCGCAGGGCGGCACCGTTGCGAATCGTAAGCAGGTCCCCTCGAATGTCGTCACGGGTCTCCTGCGGAATCTGCGGGTCGTCGAGATAACCGGCTGACTCCTGCACGCTGGACGGAAAGAAGTTTTCGAGCGCGCCGTCGATCGCATTGCTCGCATACACGCGCAGGCCCGGATACGCCGCACGCAGATCCGGGTTGCCACTGACGTGATCCAGGTGCCAGTGCGTGTTGACGATCGCAACGATTTTCTTCTGCTGTGAGCGCGCCAGCGCAACGATCGCCTCGCGTTGCCAGGAGTGGCGGCCGGTATCGACCACGACCAGCCCAGCCGGGGCATCGAAGATCACGGAGTTTCCGTCCGGCTGGCGGTTGGGCCGGATGCCACCAGGTACCAGCCACACACCCGTTGCCACCTGCTGAGGTGCGGGCGCAACGACTGGATTCGGGTCAGTCCACCCGGTGGTCAGGCTCCCAAGCGCTGCCAGCGTGATTCCGATGCGGGTCCGGTGTTTCATGGGCTGCTCCGGCGGCAATCCTACAACCGGCGGCCGCGGGTGGACCATCGCAGCCGCCGGGCAACCACCGGTAGCGCGCGCATCGCTGCGCCACCGCGTGCCGGGATCGGCAATTACCCTGATTGTTTCGGCTGCAAGCTTCGGGCAAAAACACGGCAGGTACAGGAGGAAAAAGATGGACCAGGCACGCGTCGCCGGGTACGAGGTTGTGACCCGGCAGGACTTCTCGGACGTCACGTTCCTGCTGGAAGTCCGGCACCCGCTGCTGGCCCGGGCGGCCCGTCCCGGGCAGTTCGTCATCGTCATGGCGAGCGAGCACGGGGAGCGCATCCCGCTGACGATCGCGGACTACGATCGCGAGCGCGGGACGGTCACCCTGGTCATCCAGGCGGTCGGCAAGACCACGCGTGAAATGCAGCGCGACTGCCGCGTCGGGACCCGGCTCGTCGCCCTGGTCGGCCCGATGGGTGTTCCGAGCCATATCGGCCAGGCGCGCAAGGTCTTGTGCGTGGGCGGCGGCCTGGGAGTCGCGCCGGTTTATCCGCAGGCGCGCGGCTACAAGGAGAGCGGCGCGTACGTGATCGGTATCCTCGGGTTCCGCAATCGCGACCTGATGTTCTGGGAAGACAAGTTTCGCGCCACGTGCGACGAGCTCATCGTCTGCACCGATGACGGTTCCGCCGGCATCAAGGGCCTGGTCACCGAAGGCATCCGGCTCGCGATATCGCAGCACCCGGACATCGACGAATGCGTCGCCATCGGCCCGCCCGTGATGATGAAAGGGTGTGCCGAAGCGACTCGCGGCAGTGGCATCCGGACGATCGTCAGCCTGAACCCGGTGATGGTGGACGGCACCGGCATGTGCGGCGGATGCCGCGTGAAGGTCGGCGACACCGTGAAGTTCGCCTGCGTCGACGGTCCCGACTTCGATGGTCATCTGGTGGATTTCGACGATCTCATGTTCCGGCTGCAGCGTTATCGCGCGACGGAACTCGCGGCCGCCCAGCGTTTCGACGAGAACTGCCGCATGCGCAGCCTGACGGCACCGCCGGTCATCGTGGAGTGACCTTGCCATGCCAAGCGATGCGAGGCCGAAGAAGAAAACGATACGGATGATCCCGCAGGCACGTACGCCTGCACACGAACAGGATCCAGCCGAACGCGCCTGCAATTTCGACGAAGTGAACCTGGGTTACCTGGTCGAGGACGCACACCTGGAGGCGGAGCGCTGCCTGATGTGCCCCGAGCAACCTTGCGTCGCGGGATGCCCGGTGGGCATTGCGATTCCCGACTTCATCCAGCGCATTACGGCCCGCGACTATCGCGGTGCGTACGACGTGATCACCGCCACGAACCTGTTGCCGGCCGTGTGCGGGCGCGTATGCCCGCAGGAATCGCAATGCGAGGGCGTCTGCACGGTCGGCGACACGCTGGAGCCGGTGGCCATCGGCAGGCTGGAGCGCTGGGTCGGCGACATGGCGATCCGCGAAAGCTGGTCGAACGTGCCGTACATCGAGTCCAGCGGGTTCAAGGTGGGCATCGTCGGCTCCGGCCCGGCCGGCATGGCATGCGCGGCCGACATGGCCAAGGCAGGTTGCGAAGTCGTGGTCTTCGAGGCGTTCCACGAGCCGGGTGGCGTGCTGAAGTACGGCATTCCCGACTTTCGCCTCCCGAACAGGGTGGTCGATGCCGAGATCGCCAAGCTGGAGGCGCTCGGCATCCGCTTCGAGTGCAACACACTGGTCGGCCGCCTCTTCACGATCGAGCAGATGGTCGAGGAGATGGGCTTTCATGCCGTGTTCGTCGGCACCGGCGCGGGTTACCCGAGCTTCATGGGAATCCCGGGGGAATCCCTGAACGGGGTGCTCTCGGCCAACGAGCTGCTGACACGCTGCAATCTCATGCATGCGCGGGAGTTTCCAGACTACGACACGCCCATGCAGCCGGGCAGGCGCGTGGTCGTCATCGGTGCCGGCAATACCGCGATGGATGCGCTGCGCGTCAGCCGTCGTCTCGGCGCCGAGAGCGTCTGCTGCCTGTACCGGCGCAGTCGCGCCGAGGCCCCTGCTCGTGCCGAGGAGATCCACCACGCCGAAGAGGAAGGGATCGAATTCCACTGGCTCGCCAGTCCCGTCGAGTTGCTGGACGACGGTCAGCGCAACGTCCGCGCCGTACGCTGTATCCGCATGACTCTCGGCGAACCGGACGCCTCCGGACGGCGTCGTCCCGTGCCGGAGGCCGGCAGCGAGTTTGAAATCGAGGCCGACATGGTGGTTTATGCGATCGGCACCAACGCCAATCCGATCATCGGCCAGACGTCCAGGCTGAAACTCGACCAGCGCGGCTACATCGCCACGGATGCGAGCCTCGCGACGTCGATTCCAGGGGTCTATGCCGGCGGTGACATCGTGACGGGTGCGGCCACGGTCATCGAGGCCATGGGCGCCGGGCGCCGCGCGGCCCGCGCAATGAAAGCCTTCCTGGGGTTGCGCGACACGGACCACGTGTATTGCGACTCCGCAGCGGACCCGGATTCCCTGGTGTTTGGCATCGATCGTGCGGAGCGCGGCTACGCGCGTATCCGCGTGCCGAGGTGAATTTTCCATGAATGCAGTGACGCCCCTGCCCGTGCGAGCCCATGCCGCTCGCACCGGTCCGGTCACACCCGTCAACAAGCACCTGCAGACGCTCGATCAGCACGTGATCGAGATCATGAGCGACTCCGGCGAGGGCGCGCAGAAGTGCGGCCAGTCGTTCGGCTCGATTGCCGCGCGCATGGGCAACGGCGTATGGACCGTGGAAATCATTCCGGCCGAAATTCAGCCTCCTGCGCGCAGCATCGCGGGTGCCAGCGGCAACCGGATTCGCATCGGCTCGCAGCAGGTCACGAACGGCGGCGACGAGGCCGACATCGCGGTCGCATTCAACGAGCAGGTGTTGCTGGGCCGGGTCAATGCGGGCGAACTCAAGGCTGGCTGCATCGTGCTGCTGGAGAACATGTGGGCGGAGCACGCCGACGCGAAGATCGCCGCCCAGTACGCGGAAACCCGCGAGCGACTCGCCGCCGAGGGTTACCGGGTTTACGAAGTGCCGATGGAGACGGAGTGCCGCGCGCTCGTCGCTGACCCGCGCAAGGGCAAGAACATGTTCGTGCTCGGGTTGCTCTGCAACATCTACAGCCTCGACATGGCTCTTGCACGCGACCAGATTGCGTTCATCTTCGGCAAGAAGGATGCAAAGGTCATTGCGTCGAACGTCGCTTTGCTCGAGGCCGGCTGGCAATGGGCCGAGTCGAATCTCGATTTCAAGTACCGGGTGCCCGCTGTCAAGTCGACGGTGCCGCAGCTCGTCATCAACGGCAACACGGCCATCGCGCTCGGCGTGCTCGCCTCGGGCATGGACATCTGCGCGATGTATCCCATCACGCCGGCGACGTCGGCGTCGCACTACCTGAGCGACGTGTTCGAACGCGCAGGAGGCATCGTGCACCAGGCCGAGGACGAGATCGCGGCTTGCGCCTTCGCCATCGGCGCCTCCTACACGGGCAGGGTCGCCGTGACGATCACCTCGGGACCGGGTTATTCCCTCAAGCAGGAGGGACTTGGCCTCGCCGTCATGGCGGAAATCCCGCTCGTCGTCGTCAACGTCCAGCGCGGGGGCCCGAGCACCGGGCAACCGACGAAAGTCGAGCAGGGTGACCTGCTCACGGTCATGTTCGGCAGTCACGGCGATGCACCCAAGGTCGTCATGGCGCCGGGCACGATCGAGGACTGCTTCTATTCGATGATCACCGCTCGGCGGCTCGCGGAAACCTTCAACATGGTCGTCGTCGTGCTGTCGGATGCGAGCCTCGCGACGGCGCAGCAACCATTTCCGCGTCCGCAATTCTCGACCGAATGGCTCGCACCCCCGGTCGACCAGAATCCGGTGCCGGAGGGTGTGAAGCCTTACGACTGGGACCCGGTCACCGGCCTCAGCCGGCGCTTCGTCCCGGGACAACCGAACGGCATGCACACGCTTACCGGTCTCGCGCACGATCGTAACAGTCGTGTCGCCTACGACCCGGAGATCAACGAGCAGGGGATGCGTGCGCGCAGCATGAAGCTCGCGACACTGCAAAAGACGCTCACACCGCCGCCGGTCTTCGGCGACCGTGAGGGCGAACTGCTCGTCGTCGGCTGGGGCGGCACCAGGGGCGCCATCGAGGAAGCCGTGGCGCGGCTGCGCGGCGAAGGCCACCGCGTCTCCTCCACGCACCTGACGTTCCTGCAACCGATGCAGCCCGGAATTGGCGAAATACTGCGGGGGTTCCGCCAGGTGATCGCGATCGAAGGCAACTGGGCGGACGATCCGGACGATCCGCTGATCGACGAATCCAATCGTCGCTACTCCGCGCTCGCGATGTTGTTGCGGTCGCGTTATCTCGTCGACGTCGACTGCTGGACCGAGGTTCGCGGCCGGCCAATCAAGCCGGGAACCGTCTATGCAGAACTGCGCGGGCGCCTGACGCAGCTGGAGACTACGCGATGAGCACCGCAATGCAGTGCCTGCACCATCTCGTCGAGGAGCACCACTCGCTCGAGGACTACCAGGGCGGCGTTCCCCGCTGGTGCAAGGGCTGTGGTGACAACGCGATCCTGGCGGCGATGCAGCGCCTGTGCCGCGACGAGAGCTTGCGACCCGAGAAGACCGTGTTCGTCTCGGGCATCGGGTGCTCGAGCCGGCTGCCGCATTACATGCGTACGTATGGCTTCCACGGCATCCACGGACGCGCACTGCCGATCGCCGAGGGCATCAAGCTCGCGCGCCCCGACCTGCACGTGTTCGTGAACACCGGCGACGGTGATTGCTGCAGCATCGGCGCCGCGCACTGGATCCACGCGATCCGCTACAACATGAACATGACCGTGCTGCTGCACGACAACCACATCTATGGCTTGACCAAGAAGCAGGCTTCGCCGACGTCACCGCTCGGAACCAGGAGCAACACGACGCCACGCGGCTCCTATCTCGATGCGCTGAGCCCGCTCACCGTCACGCTCGGCGTGCAGAACGTCTCGTTCGTCGCCCAGGCGGTGGACTGGATACCCGAGTCGCTGTTCCAGATCCTGACGGCTGCATTCCGGCATCGCGGTTTCTCGTTCGTGCGCATCCTGCAGCGTTGCCCGGAATTCGTCGGCAGCATGTTCGAGCCGTGGGTGCACGATCCGCAGCGCATGCTGATGCTCACGCATGACGATGGCATTCGCATCAGTCCGGCCCTGCAGAAGATCTACCGCAACCAGCTGTCCCACGATCCCGCGGACATCCATCGCGCCCGCGAAATCTGCCTCGTCCGAGGATCCGATCCCGGTGGGAATTCTTTATCGCAACCCGGCGGTGCCCTGCTACGAGGACCTGCGGGGCGCCGGCAAGTTGCGCACGGCCGAACAGGTTCGCGGCGCGCTCGACGGCGAGTTCGATAAATTCACGGTATGGCCGTAGTCACCATGGACAGTCAGCTCAGGTCGCAGGTCGTCTTCCATCTCACGGGCCGCCAACCGGACGACGCCGGAGCCGGGCAGGCGTTGCCGGCAGGGTTGCGACCGGCCTTATTGGCCCCGTACCGGAATCTCGCTTCTATTCGTCACGATTTTCCCGTGGTGTTGGCCCGGGGACCCGGCGAGTACGTCGTCTCCCTCGCGGCCGCCGTGGATGGCGCATTGCGAACAGCGGCGCCGCAGGGTCCACAGGGCGAAGCGATGCGCAAGCGGGCGCTGCATATCGAGCGCCGGATCCGGGAAGCCGTCGCAGCCGGTGCGCGAGGCACATTGCTGCAGGCCTGGGACAGTGCCGTAGCTGGCGCTGACGATGCGTGGCGGCATGACATGTCGGTCGTGCGCAACGCCTTCGCGGTCGACGGCGAACTGGCCGGATGCGATTCGCAGTTGCCATCCCGATTCCTGCGACACGCGTGGGCCGTAGTGCAGGGCGAGAAGGCGCGCGCCGCGCACATCCGCATCGATGCGCTGCTGCTGCGTCTCGAGGCGATACTCCGCGCGGACTATGCGCGATCTGCAGTCGCCTTGCAGGCCGCAAACCTGCAGCGGACTTTCGGTGGCGCACACCAGGCGTTTTTCGACTTTGCGAAGATGTCGCAGCTGCTGTCGCCGACGGCGAGCCTGGGAGGTCTGGACAGCTCGCGTCGCGCACCGCATCGAGTGGGCACTGCGCACATTGCGCGAGCAGGAATTCTTCCCGCCCCCTGGCGATCCCGGCGCGCCGCATGCAAACGGCGCTGGATTCATCTTCGACAACGTGGCTGCTGCGCTCGATTCCTACCGCAAGCGCCTGCCCGGCATGCTGTCCTTGCTGAAGGCGCTGTACCAGGCGGAGCTGGAGGTCGAGGGGCAGTTCGTCGAGCAACTGCACGCTCCCATTTTCGAGCGGATGCAGAGCGAGGACCTCACCGCGGCCGAGCTGCAGTTCTTCCCGGATTATCTCGTGACGCTCGGCGGCGATGCGCCAGGCGTACAGGGCGACCTCGCCAATGCGCTGTCATCGGGCATGCCGGTAAAAGTGCTGCTCGAGGTCCATGACCTGCTGGAAGAAGCCGCGCCGGGGCAGGGTCGCTTTGCGTTCGGCATGCGCGGCAGCCAGCTGGCATCCATGGCGATGACGTTCGGCGACGCATTCGTATTGCAGAGCGCGGCATCCAATCTGCTGCAGCTGCGCGACAGCGTCCAGCGGGGCTTGCGTCATGCGGGCCCGGCGCTTTTCAGCGTCTACGCACCGGCGGACGGCCACAGCACCTTGCCTGCTTATCTCGCGGCCGCATCGGCCATGCAATCTCGAGCCTTCCCCGCGTTCAGCTACGACCCGGGCAAGGGCGTGGACAGCGCCACCCGCTTTTCGCTCGAGAACAACCCGCAACCGGAAGTGGACTGGCCGCTCGATGTGCTGACGTATGCGGACCAGGACCTGCAGGCCGTGACGGAGGAGCTGGCGTTCACGTTCGTTGATTTCCTGTTGGCGGACCGGCGCCACAGCCAGCATTTCGCCATCGTCCCGCGCACCCATTGGAGCGAGGGACTGATCAGCGCCCGGCAGTGGCTGGAGTCCCCGCCGGCCGATGCTGCGAGCGGATTGCCCAGCATCCTTGCGGTCGACGATGCGGATCTGCTGTGCCGGGTCGTCGTCGACGAGCGCGTGATGCGTGCCGCCCAGCGCTGCCGCGAAACCTGGCATCGGCTGCAGCAGCTCGGCGGCATTCATGATTCACGCGCCGAGGCACTGTTGGCGCGCGAGAAGGCGCTGTGGGAGCAGCAGCGTGCCGTCGAAGCAGCCTCGCTTGCGCCAGCCGCCACCACGCCTGCGGTCCCAGCGGCCCAGGGCGAGCAGCCGTCAGCGGCTGCCTCGGAGCCGGCCGCTGCCGCAGCAGAAGACGAACCCGTTCGGAATCCAGACACGCCGTACATCGAGACTGTGCGTTGCTCGAGTTGCAACGAATGCACGCTCGCCAACCCGAAGATGTTCGCCTACGACCAGAACAAGCAAGCCTACATCGCCGACCTGAAAGCCGGCACTTACCGGCAACTGGTCGAGGCGGCCGAGAGCTGCCAGGTCTCGGTCATACACCCGGGCAAACCGTGGGACCCGAACGAGCCGGGCCTCGACGAGCTGATCGAACGCGCCAAGCCTTTCCTGTAGCGCAGCCCGCTACTCCACCGTCACGCTCTTCGCGAGATTCCGCGGCTGATCGACATCCGTGCCCTTGAGAATGGCGCAGTGATACGCCAGCAGCTGCAGCGGGATCGTGTACACCGCCGGCGCCTGGAAGTAGCTCACGTGCCGCGGCATCTCGATCACGTGCACGCCGTCCGACGACTCCATCCCTGACTCCGGGTCCGCGAACACGTACAGCTCGCCGCCGCGTGCGCGCACTTCCTGCAGGTTCGACTTGAGCTTCTCGAGCAGGTCGTTGTTCGGTGCAACCGTGATGATCGGCATGTCCGCGTCGACCAGCGCCAGCGGGCCGTGCTTGAGTTCGCCGGCCGGGTAGGCCTCGGCGTGGATGTAGGAAATCTCCTTGAGCTTGAGCGCGCCTTCCATCGCGATCGGGTACATCGGGCCACGGCCGAGGAACAGCGCGTGCTGCTTGTCGACGAAGCGCCTGGCCAGTTCCTTGATGACCGGATCGAGCTGCAGCGTCGCTTCGATCAGGGACGGAATACCGAGCAGGCGCTGCACCAGGCCGCGCTCACGCTCGGCATCGGCACCGTGAAACTTGGCGAGCGCCACCACCAGCATGCCGAGCGCAGTCAGCTGTGTCGTGAATGCCTTGGTGGAGGCCACGCCGATCTCGGGACCCGCGCGCGTCAGCATGACGAGCTCGGATTCACGCACGAGCGAGCTTTCCGGCACGTTGCAGATCGCGAGCTGCGACAGGTACCCCGCCTGCTTGGCCATTCTCAGCGCGGCCAGGGTGTCCGCGGTTTCGCCCGACTGCGAGACGGTCACGAACAGCGTGTTCTTCGGCACCACCGGATTGCGATAGCGATACTCGCTCGCGATCTCGACCCAGCACGGCAGCCGGCAGATCTGTTCGATGAAATACTTGGCCACGACCGCCGCATGGAAGCTGGTGCCGCACGCAACGACGCGCACGGCCTCGGTCCTGGCGAAGACGGCCTGCGCAGCCGGACCGAATGCGGCTTCCAGCAGCTTGCCGCCTGCCACGCGCTCCTCGAGCGTCTGCGCAACGGCGCGCGGCTGCTCGTGGATTTCCTTCAGCATGTAGTGCGGGAAATCACCCTTCTCCGCCGCATCGGCCGAGAGCTCGCTCTGGTGCACCTTGCGCTGGATCGTGCTGCCGTCCTTGTCCACGATCCGGTAGCTGTCGCGGCGGATTTCGCAGACGTCGCCTTCCTCGAGGAAGACGAACTTGCGCGTCACCGGCAGCAGTGCCGCCACGTCGGAGGCGACGAAGTTCTCGCCGTCGCCCAGGCCGATGACGACCGGGCAGCCCTGGCGCGCGAGGACCAGGCGCTCGGCGTCCTGCTGCGAGATCACGACCAGCGCATACGCACCTTCGAGTTCGGCCACGGTCGCCCGGACCGCCTTGAACAGGTCGCCGGTTTTCTGCAGGTGGTAGTGAACGCGGTGGGCGATCACTTCGGTGTCGGTCTCGGACGTGAACTCGTAACCCGCGGCCTGCAGTTCCGCGCGCAGCTCCTCGTGGTTCTCGATGATGCCGTTGTGGACGAGCGCGATGCCGTCCCGCGAGATGTGTGGGTGCGCGTTGCGCTCGCTCGGCACGCCGTGCGTGGCCCAGCGCGTGTGCGCTATGCCGAGCAGGCCGCTGGTGGGATCGGCATCGAGCGCGTCCTGCAGCATGCGGACCTTGCCGACGGCGCGCAGGCGCTTGATCGTGCCCGTGCCGTCCAGCACGGCGACACCCGCGGAGTCGTAGCCGCGGTACTCGAGGCGCCGCAGGCCCTCGATCAGGATGGGGACGACATCACGGCGCGCGACGGCACCAACGATTCCGCACATGCTCGATCCTTTGTTCGCGGGGCGGCGAGACTAACAGTTTTTCGTTGCAGATCAAAGGACTACGCTCGCCCTGACGGCCCTGCGCAGCGCCACCGCCTGCCCTGAGCCGTGATTCTACGGCCTTGCCGCGCCTTGGCGCGGCCCGGCGTCACATTGCGGCGGATGCCTCGTCCTCGCGCAGCATTTTCAGCAACGACAGCACCATCAGCACGCCGACCGCCAGCAGCGGCAGCGAGCAGACGATGGTCGCGGAGAGGATCACCTTGAGGCCGCCGTCGATGAACATGAGCGTCACCGGCAGGACGCCGAGTGCGCACGCCCAGAACACGCGATTCCAGCGCGCTGGGTCGAGGCCGGCCTCGAGGCGCATCGTGGAGACCGAGGCGAGCGTGTACGACGCGGAATCGTAGGTGGTCACCAGCAGCAGCAAGGCGACGACTGCGAAAGCCGCCAGCACCAGCGTGCCCCACGGCAACGAGGAAATGACGGCGGTGATGGCCTGCGCCTCCCCGACGGTCTTCATGAGTCCGGTGACGTTGAGCGCCCCGGTCAGTTCCAGGTTCAGCGCATAGTTGCCGAGCACGATGAAGAACATCGCGGCGCCGATGCTGCCGAACGTGAGCATGCCGCCGATCACGTTGCGGATCGTGCGGCCGTGCGAAATGCGCGTGACGAAGATGCCGACGAACGGGCCGTACGCCAGCCACCAGGCCCAGTAGAAGATCGTCCAGTTTTCGACGAACCCGGTATTGGCCACCGGATCCGTCCAGGTGTTCATGCGGATGAAGTTCTGCAGCACGAGCCCGATGCCGTTCGTGCCCATCTTGAGGATGAACAGCGTCGGTCCCACGGCCAGCACGAAGAACAACAGCAGCAGGGCCGCCACCATGTTCGCGTCCGCCAGCCGCTTGAAGCCGCGCTTGAGCCCCAGGTAGGCGCTGGTGCCGAAGATCGCGATGCAGACGACCACCACGGCGACCTCGAGCACGAAGTCGTGCTCGAGACCGAACAGCTTCGCCGCGGCGGCCGCGATCATCGGAGTCGACAGGCCGAGCGAGGTGCCCGTGCCGCAGATCAGGTTGACCATGTACAGGAAATCGACGACGCGTCCCGGCCTGCCGGTGACCCCGCCCGGCAGCACGCCGCTGGTGCCCGTGCTGGCGCGCAGGTACGGCACCTTGCGCACGTAGTACGGGTACGCGATCGCGATGGTCGGCACGCAGAAAATCGCCCACCCGGTGAGGCCCCAGTGGAACAACCCGTAGGCCGCGGCCCACTCGATGGCGCTGGTGCCGCGCGGCTCGAGGCCATAGGGCGGCTTGTCGATGTAATAGCCCCACTCGATGACCGCCCAGTAGAGCAACCCGGCGCCGACGCCCGCGCAGAACAGCATGCCCACCCAGCTCAGGGTCGAGAACTCCGGGCGACTGTCGGCGTCACCGAGCCTGACCTTGCCGTAGCGACCGAAGGCGAGCCAGACGAGGAACGCGACCGCGCCGGCGCCGTACCACAGGTAAAGCAGCCCGACGCTCCCGGTGATGGCGTCGTAGGCCGCGGTGATCACGCCGGCCGCCTGGTCCTTGAACGCCACGATGGGCACCGACAGCAGCAGGATCACGCACACCGTCGTGACGAACATCGGCCAGTCGGTGCGGTGCGGCGACGGTACGTCTGCTTGACTCATCGGTCGCCTCGCGCTGCAGGGTTCAGTCTATGTTGACGACGACGCAGCCGTTCGAGCCACCCTGCTCGACGAGGACGTTCGCTCGTGCGATCTCCTCCAGCCGCATTCTCCCGGCAATGCGATGCTGCAGCATACCGTGGCAGAAGGCCTGGGTGATGTCTGCGATCGCAAGCTTCTTGGCGGGCTCCGGCATCGAATACACGATGATGAAGTGGACCGTCAGGTCCAGGTACATCATGCGGAAGAACGGCAGCTGCGGTTCCTTCACCTGCGTTGACGAATACGTCGCGATGACGCCGCCGGTACGGATGCAGTTGAGAACCTCCGGCAGGTTGGCGCCGAACTCGACGTCGATCACGCGATCCACCGGCTTGCCGTCGTTCAATGCCTTGGCGCGCTCGCCCCAGCCGGGCTCGCGGTGATTGAAGACGTGTTTCGCACCCGCCTGCCTGCACACGGCCTCGTCGCGCGGATTGCTCGCCGAAGCGATGACCTTCGCGCCCGCCATCTTTGCCCACTGGATCGCGTAATACCCCACCCTTCCGGCGCCACCGGTGACCAGTACGGTCTGGCCGGCGATTGGACCATCCGCGTGCACGCAACGGTGCGCGGTCATGATCGGAATGCCGGCGCAGGCCCCGACGTCGAAACCGGCTTCGATGGGCAAGGTGACCGCACGCCGTGAATCGAGCGCCACGTACTGCGCAGCCGTCCCGAACCGGCGACCGAACTGGGCCTGGTACACCCAGACCTTCTCGCCCAGCCGCTTCGAGTCCACGCCCTCGCCCACCGCTTCGATCACACCGGCGCCATCGCTGTTCGGAATCACGTAGCCGTCGTCGAGCAGGTTGGGAAACGAGCCGGCGCGCTTCTTCACGTCGGACGGGTTCACGCCGCTCGTACGCAGGCGCACCAGCACCTCGCCCGGGCCGGCGACCGGGGTCGGCTGCTCGCCGACGACGAGCACTTCGTCCGCCTTGCCAAACTTTTCGAACCATGCGGCCTTCATCGGTCCCCCGCCAGGAGTCATCAGTCGTCGAGCCAGTTGGAGAGCGACTCGGTGTGTCCGTCCACGCCCAGTATCTGACCCGAGATCATCCTGCCTTGCGGCGAAGCCAGGAAGTACGCGGTGTTCGCAACGTCATCGGCGTCCACGAACTGCCGCAGCGAGACCTGCCGTTCGTAGAGCCTGCGGATCTGCGTGGCCGTCATGCCGCGGGCAGCGGCATCACGCTCGATCACGCCGTCGATGCGTGGGCCCTTGATGCTTCCCGGGCAGATCGCATTTACCCGGATGCCTGCAGGACCCAGCTCCATCGCGAGGGTCTTGGTAAGTCCCAGCAGCGCCCACTTGCAGGCCGCGTACGGCGCGCGCAGCGGAAAGCCGAAGAATGCCGCGCTCGAGGCGATATTGATGATGGAACCGCTGCCCGCTGCACGGATCAGTGGCACGGCGCGACGCGTGCAGTAAAACTGCCCGTTGAGGTCGACGGCAATCGTGCGTTCCCAGTCCACGGGATCGATTTTCTCAATCGGCGCCGTGGGACCCGCTATGCCAGCATTGTTCACCAGCACGTCGATACGACCGTACTGCGCCGTGATCTCGTCGAACCACGCGTCCACCTGTCGCGAGTCGCTGATATCGACGACGCTGGCCGCTGCGTTCGGATGCGAAGAACGGAACTCCTGCACCGCGGTCGCATTGGCGTCGCAGACGTGCACTCGGAAGCCGCCTTCCTCGAATCGCTCTGCGATCCGGCGGCCAAGCCCGGTGGCGGCACCCGAGACCACTACGACGGGTGCTGCGCCCATCGGTCCCCCTGCATCTGGAATGTGTTTTCGGCGCGAGAGCGGCCGATCTTACAGCCAATTTCGCCGCCGGAACACGATGAACAGACAGGCACAGATCGCCACGCTCAGCGCGACGATGCCTGCGAACGCCAGCGGGCTGTGCGAACCTGGCAGGCCGACATTCATGCCATAGACACTGGCGATCAATGTCGGCACCGCCATCATGATCGTGACCGACGTCAGCACCTTCATGACCGAGTTCAGGTTGTTGGACACGATCGAGGCGAACGCATCCATCATGTCGCTCAGCACGCGATCGGCGATGTCGACCATCCCGACGGCCTGGCGCAGTTCGACGCGCACGTCGTCGAGCAGCTCCTGGTCCTGGGCGGCCCAGTCCAGGGTCGGGACGCGTTGCAAGCGTTCCAGCACCAGCTCGTTCGCCTTCAGGCCCGTCGCAAAGTAGGTCAGGCTCTTCTGGAAATCGAGCAGGCCGAGCACCTCCTCGTTCCTGATCGAGCGCTTGAGTTCGTCTTCGAGGGCTTCGACGCCTGCATTGATCTCGCGCAGCCCGCGCAGACAGGCATCTGCCAGCTTCAGGAACACGCGCAGGACGAATTCCGTGCCGCGGTCGGTGGCCAGTCCCGGCACCTGACCATCCAGCAGCGGCTGCAGAAACGGCGTGCCCGCCTGGCTGAGGGTGACGACTCCCTGCGGCGCAATCAGCACGCTGAGCGGCAGGGTCCGCCACGGTGGTCCCGTGGCTTCATCGCGCCGCAGCGGATAATTCATCACGACGAGCACGCACTCTCCGGCGTGCTCGACGCGCGGACGCTCGTCGATGTCCGACACGTGGTCGAGCAGCGAGGCGGGGACGCCAAAGTCGCGCACGGCAGCCAGGTCGGCTGCTGTAGGATGCGTGACGTGCAGCCAACACCCGGCACACGGCGCGGCGGGTCGCTCCATGCCAGCACTCGCACTGCGCCGGATTTCGAGCATGCGGTCAGTCCCTTGGGTTGTTTCACCGGGCGTTGCCAGCTCTCGAGCGTCAGCTGCTTGCTGCGCTCGAGCGTGAGCTTGTCGTCCGGTGCGTCTTTCGTGATGGTCGAGCCGGCGCCGATCGTGGCGCCTGCGCCGATCTTCACCGGCGCCACCAGCATCGCTCCCGAGCCGATGAACGCGCCCGCGCCGATCTCCGTGCGCCACTTGTTCACGCCGTCGTAGTTGCAGGTGACGGTGCCGGCGCCGACGTTCACTCTTTCGCCGACCGTCGCGTCGCCCAGGTACGTCAGGTGGTTGGCCTTGGCGCCGGCACCCAGGATGCTGTTCTTCACCTCGACGAAATTTCCGACGTGCACGCCCTGGGCCAGGCTGGAACTCGGCCGGAAACGCGCGAACGGGCCGATGTTGCAGTTGGCTCCGATGCTGGCGCGGTCGATGACGCAGTTGGGAAACACCACCGTGTCGTCGCCGATCTCGCTGTCGCGGATCACGACGTTCGGGCCGATCCGCACGCGATCGCCGAGCTTCACCACGCCCTCGAACACCACGTTGACGTCGAGGTGCACGTCGCGGCCAACGGTGAGCGGACCGCGTGCGTCGAAGCGGGCCGGATCGACCAGCGTCACGCCCTGCAGCATGAGTTCCATGGCGCGGCGCTTGCGATACACGCCCTCGACTTCCGCGAGCTGCACCTTGTCGTTGACGCCGAGCACTTCGTCTTCACTGTCCGCCAGGATGGCGTTGACCTTGAGTCCCGCCTTCGCTGCCATGACGACGACGTCGGTCAGGTAATACTCGCCCTGGGCGTTGTCGTTGCGCAGCTGCGCCAGCCATTCGCGCATGCGCTTCGCGGAAGCCGCCATCAGTCCGGTGTTCACCTCGTCGAGCGCGCGTTCCTTCTGGTTCGCGTCCTTGTGCTCGACGATGCGCGCGACGGTACCGGCGCGGTCACGTACGATGCGTCCGTATCCAGTCGGGTCCTTCATGCGCACGCTCAGCACGCCGAGCGCTTCGCCGTCGGCCGCCGCATCGACGAGACGCTGCATCGTGGCGGCCTGCACCAGCGGCACGTCGCCGAACAGGACCAGGACGAGGTGATCGTCCGGCACGCCGGGCATGGCCTGCTGCACGCGCATGTCCGGTGCCGAGCTGCTCGTCCTGCAATACCCAGGTGATGCCCTCGCTCGCGACCGCTTCGCGCACTCGTTCACCGCCGTGACCATAGACGACGTGGATGTCGTCGGGCGCAAGCGTCGCGCGCGGTATCGATGACGTGGCTCGAGCAGTGGGCGACCCGCGACGGGCTGCAGGACCTTGGGCAGGTCGGACTTCATGCGCTTGCCCTGGCCGGCGGCCAGGATCACGACAGAGAGGGGCATTGGGCGATCCAGGTTCCGTACGGTCTCTGTTCATTATACCGGACGCTATCTGCCGCCTTGTCGTCCGGGACAAACCCTTACGGTGGAGCACCCCGGCAAGCGTGCGGCTTGCAGGGGTAGCGGGCGGGCCCCATGCAAGGGGTCCGCCCGCTCGGTCAATCAGTACTTGGAAGCTGCGGGTGCGAAATTGGCGTGCACCAGCATCCACTTGCCGCCCATCCTGGAGTACACGCGGGTCGACTTGGCGCTGTTGGGTGACACCTTGCCGTCCTTGTCACGCAGTACGCCGACGTAGTTGTACGAGAGGATCGCCGTGTCGCCGTAAACCTGGACCTTCGGGTTCACCATTTCGGCAGCCAGGGTCTTGCCGCCGTCCGAGGTGATGGCCTCGCTCAGTCGGGTGTTGAGGCCCTTGCCTTCGATACGCACCGGGTAGTCTTGATTGAATTCGGTGTAGTCGTCCGCGGCCGAACTCATCTGGTCGGCCGCAGACTGCCCCGCCATTTCGGCTGCCCACTGGGCTCGAGCCATCGCCATGATTTCAGCCGCTACCTTCGGATCGTCCCCTGCGAAAGCCTGACCTGAAGCCAACAGCGCGCCCATCAGCACTGCGCTGATAAATGAGTTCTTCATCGAAATTCTCCTGCGATTCTTTTTGGGCCGTGCCGCGGCCGAACGAGTCGCGCCGGGTACGGTAGAACGATGTTTATAGCAGACCGCTCATGGTCGACAAAGGTGCACTGCAGCATCAGGACGGGTCGCGTCACCTGCCGATGTGTGTTACAAAACCTCACGGCCATTTCCGGATGCCGGACGTTGCGTCCAGTGCAATCTGGTTCTGGATTCCATAAGTGCGGCACGAAACACCAGCGTTTCCGCCATAAAACCAACAGCAGGGGTGAAATAGAATGTCACTGAAATTCCGCGCCTTCGGCGCAGCGGCCACGCTGCTCGCGTGCTTCCTCGTTTCGTTCGGCGCAACAGCCGCTGACCGGGCCTACAAGGAAGGACCGGTGTCCATCGTGTCGTCCATTCGCACCGAGCCTGGTCATTTCGATGACTACATGGCCTGGCTGGCGGGCCCGTGGAAGCAGGGTCTCGAGGCAGAGAAGGCCGCCGGGCTGATTCTGGGTTACAACGTGTACATGACCGCTCCGCGCGGCCCGGGCGATCCCGACCTCTATCTCGTGGTGACCTACAAGAACATGGCCGCGATGGACGACCTCGACGCGAAGTCCGATGCCATCTATGAAAAGCTCATGGGCAGCCAGGCCCAGCAGAGCCAGGCGAACATCGATCGCGGCAAGATCCGCACGGTCCTCGGCAGCGAGCTGATCCGCGAGGCCACGCTCAAGTAGGGCGACCGGCTTTTCGCGAGACGGAAAGCAAAAAGGGCCCGCATGATGCGGGCCCTTTTCTTTAGCTTCGTCAGTTTCCTGACCTTCCAGGCCTTCCTCGCCTTCATGCCCTTCCTCAGCGGGTCTTGCGCAGTTTCTGAATCGCCTGCAGCTGGGCCGACAAGGCCGACAGTTCGGCTTCGACGCTCGCGATTTCCTGCTTCTCACTGCGGGCGCGGAGCGCTTCCTCGGCCAGTCGCTTGGCTTCGAGCACCTTGGCTTCGTCGAGGTCAGCAGCACGGATGGCCGTGTCGGAGAGCACATTGATGTGGTCGGGCTGCACTTCGAGGAAGCCGCCCTGCACGTACACCATCTCTTCTTCCGCCTTGCCGGGCACCTTGATGCGCACGACGCCGGCCTTGATCTGCGTGATCAGCGGGGCGTGACGCGGGTAGATGCCGAGCTCGCCCGCGATGCCGGGGAGCACGACGAACTCGGCTTCACCGGAGTAGATGGATTCTTCGGCGCTGACGACATCAATCGAATAGTGGCCATATTTGTACCAGTGACTAGTGAACAGTGGTCATTGGGAGAACGCCGCTTTTCCGACTAACCCCTAACCCCTATCCCCTGACCCCTTACTGCAGGGTCTTGGCTTTCTCGACGGCCTCTTCGATCGCGCCGATCATGTAGAACGCCTGCTCGGGCAGGTGGTCGTACTCGCCGTTCACGATCGCCTTGAAGCCGCGGATCGTGTCCTTCAGCTGCACGTACTTGCCCGGGCTGCCGGTGAACACTTCGGCGACGTGGAACGGCTGCGACAGGAAGCGCTGGATCTTGCGGGCGCGCGACACGGCCAGCTTGTCTTCCGGCGACAGTTCGTCCATGCCGAGGATCGCGATGATGTCGCGCAGTTCCTTGTAGCGCTGCAGCACGGCCTGTACCGCGCGGGTCGTCTCGTAGTGCTCTTCGCCGATGATGTTCGGGTCGACCTGGCGCGACGTCGAGTCGAGCGGGTCCACCGCCGGGTAGATGCCGAGTGATGCGATGTCGCGCGAGAGCACGACGGTCGCGTCGAGGTGGCCGAAGGTGGTGGCCGGCGACGGGTCGGTCAAGTCGTCCGCGGGGACGTACACGGCCTGGATCGACGTGATCGAGCCGACCTTGGTCGAGGTGATGCGTTCCTGCAGGCGCCCCATTTCCTCGGCCAGCGTCGGCTGGTAACCCACGGCCGAGGGCATGCGTCCGAGCAGCGCGGACACTTCCGTGCCGGCGAGCGTGAAGCGGTAGATGTTGTCGACGAAGAACAGGATGTCGCGGCCTTCGTCACGGAAGCGCTCGGCCATGGTCAGGCCGGAGAGCGCGACGCGCAGGCGGTTGCCCGGCGGCTCGTTCATCTGGCCGAACACCATCGCCACCTTCGACTGGCTCAGGTCTTCCTGCACGATGACCTTGGCATCCGACATTTCGTGATAGAAGTCGTTGCCTTCACGGGTGCGCTCGCCGACGCCGGCGAACACCGACAGGCCCGAGTGCTCCTTGGCGATGTTGTTGATCAGCTCGAGCATGTTGACGGTCTTGCCCACGCCGGCGCCGCCGAACAGGCCGATCTTGCCGCCCTTCGCGAACGGGCAGATCAGGTCGATGACCTTGATGCCGGTCTCGAGCAGTTCGACCGACGGCGCCAGCTCGTCGAACTTCGGCGCCGGCTGGTGGATGCCGCGGCGCTCGTCGGACTGGATCGGGCCACGCTCGTCGATCGGGCGACCGAGCACGTCCATCACGCGACCGAGCACGCCCGGGCCGACCGGCACCGAGATCGCGGCACCCGTGTTGCGGACCTTCATGCCGCGCTGCAGGCCGTCGGACGAGCCGAGCGCGATGGTGCGCACGACGCCGTCGCCGAGCTGCTGCTCGACTTCGAACGTCAGGCCCTTTTCGGCCAGCGTGTTGCCGCTGTCCTCGAGGATCGAGCGCGTCGTACACCCTGGGCATCGCATCGCGCGGGAATTCGATGTCGATGACCGCGCCGATGGTCTGGACGATGGTGCCGAATGCTTGTGACATGGTCGTTTGCCTGAAAAAGTGAATTAGTGACTAGTGAGTAGTGACTAGTAAATAGTGGCTAGACGGCCGCCGCGCCGCCCACGATCTCGGAGAGTTCCTTCGTGATCGAGGCCTGCCGGCTCTTGTTGTAGACGAGCTGCAGCTCGTCGATGATGTTGCGCGCGTTGTCCGAAGCGGCCTTCATCGCCACCATGCGCGCCGACTGCTCGGAGGCGATGTTGTCGGTGGCCGCCTGGTAGACGACGGTCTCGAGGTAGCGCACGAGCAGCTGGTCGAGCACCGCCTTCGGCGTCCGGCTCGTACAGGTAGTCCCAGTTGCCCTCACCGACTTCGGCCTTCATCACCTGGCCCGTCGGCAGGACCCATTCCTGCGGGATCGGGATCATCGTGCCGTGCGTCGGCTCCTGCTTCATCGTGTTGACGAAGCGGGTGGAGAAGATGTGAACCTCGTCGAGGCGGCCCTCGAGGAAACCGTCGATGAGCATCTTGACCGGGCCGATGAGGCGGTCGAGCGCCGGGTGGTCGCCGTAGTTGGTGACCTGCGACACGATCTTGCCGCCCATGCGGTTGATGAAGCCGAGACCCTTGTTGCCGATCGTGCAGTACTCGGCCTCGATGCCCTTCGTCAGCCATTCCTTGTGCTGGTTCAGCACCAGGCGCAGCAGGTTGGTGTTGAGGCCGCCGCAGAGACCCTTGTCGGTCGTGACGACGACGACGCCGACGCGCTGCACGGTCGCACGCCGCGTGAGCAGCGGGTGCTTGTATTCCGTGTTGGCGCGCGCCGCGTGCATCGTGATGTCGAGCAGGCGCTGGGCGTACGGGCGGCCGCGCCGCATGCGCTCCTGCGCCTTCTTCATCTTCGAGGCAGCGACCATTTCCATCGCCTTGGTGATCTTGCGCGTGTTCTGCACGCTCTTGATCTTGAGGCGGATTTCCTTGGTTCCGGCCATGACTTTCTGCTACCTGTGCGGCGAGTGAGGAACGGGGCTCAGTACGCGCCGTTCTTCTTGAAGTCTTCGATCGCGGCCACGAGCGCCTTCTCGTCGTCGGCGCTCAAGTCCTGCTTCGTCTCGATGCGGTCGAACAGGTCCTTGTACTTGCTCCTGACGTGGCTGCGCAGCGCCACTTCGAATGCCAGGGCGCGCTTCACCTCGACGTCGTCGAAGTAGCCCTTGGTGACGCCGAACAGCGTGATCGCCTGCTCGGCGACCGACAGCGGCGAGTACTGCGGCTGCTTCATGAGCTCGGTCACGAGCTTGCCGCGCTCGAGCTGCCTGCGCGTCGCGTCGTCGAGGTCGGACGCGAACTGCGCGAACGCCGCGAGCTCGCGGTACTGGGCGAGGGCCAGGCGGACGCCGCCGCCGAGCTTCTTGATGACCTTGGTCTGCGCCGCGCCGCCGACGCGCGACACCGAGATGCCCGCGTTGATGGCGGGTCGGATGCCGGCGTTGAACAGGTCGGTCTCGAGGAAGATCTGGCCGTCGGTGATCGAGATCACGTTGGTCGGGACGAACGCGGAAACGTCGCCGGCCTGCGTCTCGATGATCGGCAGCGCGGTGAGCGAGCCGGTCTTGCCCTTCACGGCGCCCTTGGTGAACTTCTCGACGTACTCCTCGTTGACGCGCGCGGCGCGCTCGAGCAGGCGGCTGTGGAGGTAGAACACGTCGCCCGGATACGCTTCGCGGCCCGGCGGGCGGCGCAGCAGCAGCGAGACCTGGCGGTAGGCCCACGCCTGCTTGGTCAGGTCGTCATAGATGATCAGGGCGTCCTGGCCGCGGTCGCGGAAGTACTCGCCCATCGTGCAGCCCGAGTACGGGGCGATGTACTGCATCGCGGCCGATTCGGACGCCGAGGCGGCGACGACGATCGTGTACGCCATCGCGCCGGTTTCTTCGAGCTTGCGCACCACGTTCGAGATCGTCGAGGCCTTCTGGCCGATCGCGACGTAGATGCAGATGAGGTCCTTGCCCTTCTGGTTGATGATCGTGTCGACCGCGACGGCAGTCTTGCCGGTCTGGCGGTCGCCGATGATCAGTTCGCGCTGGCCGCGGCCGATCGGCACCATCGCGTCGATCGACTTGAGGCCCGTCTGCACCGGCTGGCTGACCGACTTGCGGGCGATGACGCCCGGCGCCACCTTTTCGATGACGTCGAATTCCTTCGCGTCGATCGGACCCTTGCCGTCGATCGGCTGGCCGAGCGAGTTGACGACGCGGCCGATCAGCTCGGTGCCGACGGGCACTTCGAGGATGCGGCCGGTGCACTTGACCGTGTCGCCTTCCGAGATGTGCTCGTACTCGCCCAGGATGACCGCGCCGACCGAGTCGCGCTCGAGGTTGAGCGCGAGGCCGAACGTGTTCTTCGGGAACTCGAGCATTTCGCCCTGCATCACGTCCTGCAGCCCGTGAATGCGCACGATGCCGTCCGTCACCGACACGACGCTGCCGACGCTGCGCGCCTCGGTCGCGGCACGTGAAGTTCTGGATGCGTGCCTTGATCAGTTCGCTGATCTCAGAAGCCTTGATGGACATGTTGCCAATCCTCTGCAGGCCTGCCGCAATGCGCGGCGTGGGCCGTTGAATCGTTTTCGTTCGTCAGCCAGTCGTCAGTTCGACGTCGAGCCGCTGGAGCTTGTTCGCGATCGAGCCGTCAATGAGCATGTCGCCCGAGCGCACCACCGCGCCGCCGATCAACGCCGGATCGACTGTGCAATGCAACCGCACGTCGCGGCGCAGTCGTGCGCGCAGGGCGCCGGCGAGGCGCTCCCGCTGGGCGTCGTTGAGCTCGGCAGCAGAGACGACCTCGACGTCGGCGACGTTCTGGTGCTCGGCCTTCAGCTCGTCGAAGTGCTCGGCGATCTCGGGCAGGTAGTCGATGCGGTCGTTCTCGGCGAGCAGGTCGAGCAGCGCGCGGGCGTTCGCGTCGAGCGCAGTCGCCACAGACGTTGGCCACCAGCTCCTTGAGCTGCTGCCTGCCGACGCCGGGGCTGCTCTCGAACGCCTTGAACTCGTCGCTCACGACGACCGCGCGCGCGGTCCCAAGCCAGCCCGACCAGGCGTCGAGCGCGTTCTTGTCCCGCGCGTGGGCGAAAGCCGCCTTGGCGTAGGGTCTCGCTACCGTGGCTTTCTCAGCCATGCATCGTTACTCCAGGTCCCCGTGTCATCGCGGTGCCGCGGCCGTCAGGCCTTGGCGCCCTCGATTTCGCGGGCCAGTTGCTCGATCAGGTCGGCGTGGGCCTTCGGGTCGATCTCCCGCTGCAGCAGGCGGGAGGCACCGGCCACGGCCAGGCTGGCCACGTCCTTGCGCAACTCGTCGCGGGCACGGGACTTTTCCTGCGCCGCGTCCTGCCGCGAGCCGTCGACGATGCGCTTGCCCTCTTCGAGGGCGGTCGAGCGCGCTTCATCGACGATTTCGACCTCGCGCTTGTGCGCCTGGTCGACGATCTTCTTGGCCTGGTCGCGGGCTGCATTGATGATCACCTGGGCTTCCCCATGGGCGGTCTGCAGCTCGGTCTGGCCACGCTCGGCGGCGGCGAGGCCTTCCGCGATCTTCTTCTGCCGGTCCTCGACGCCTTGGTGAGGGGCGGCCAGATGAACTTCCAGGAGAACCAGATCAGGATCCCGAAAACCAGCATCTGGCCGAGCAGCGTCGCATTGATATCCATGACGACGTCCTCGCGTCAGGTGCGCGGTTAGCCGAAGCGGGCGAGCAGCGGGTTCGCGAACGCGAAGAACATCGCGAGCGCCACGCCGATCAGGAACGCCGCGTCGATGAGGCCGGCGAGCAGGAACATGCGGCCCTGCAGCGTCGGGATCAGTTCCGGCTGGCGGGCGGCCGCCTCGAGGAACTTCGAGCCCATGATGCCGATGCCGATGCAGGCGCCGATGGCGCCCAGGCCGATGATCAGGCCGAGTGCGATCGCGGTGTAGCTCTGGACCTGTGCGATGAGCGCGAGGTTTTCCATCTCAATCTCCTGGCGGAAAGTGCGGTTGCGGTAAACGGGAAAGGAATGCAGTGAAGTGGCGGGCGTCCGTCGGCTAGTGGTGCTCGGTGGCCATCGCGGAGTACACGACGGTCAGCACCATGAAGATGAACGCTTGCAGCGTGATGATCAGGATGTGGAAGATCGCCCAGCCGGCGCCCATCGGCGATCTGGCCGAGGAAGCCGACGGTGCTGCCCACGGTGAACGTGAAGAAGCCCGCGCCGAGCAGCGCGATCAGCATGAACACGAGCTCGCCCGCGTACATGTTGCCGAAGAGTCGCATCGCCAGCGAGACGGGCTTCGAGAGCAGCTCGACGAGGTTCAGCAGGAAGTTCGGAATCCAGAGGACGCGGGTTGCGCCGAACGGGGCGGTGAAGAGTTCGTGCGACGTAACCGCCCGATGCCCTTCGCCTTGACGCTGTAGAAGAGGACGACGACCAGCACGGTCAGCGACATCGCGAACGTCGTGTTGGCGTCGGCCGTCGGCACCGCGCGCCAGTAATGGATGCCGAACAGCGCCGCGATCTTGCCGGGCAGGTCGAGCGGCAGCAGGTCCATCGCGTTCATCAGGAACACCCACACGAAGATCGTGAGGGCGAGCGGCGCGAGGAAGCTGCGGTCGAGGTGGAAGACTTCCTTGACCGTGGTGTCGATGAACTCGACGACCATCTCGACGAACGCCTGCCCCTTGCCGGGCACGCCGACGGTGGCCTTGCGCGCGGCGGCATAGAACAGGCCGAGCGTGACGATGCCGAGCAGCACCGACATGAAGATCGTGTCGACGTGGAACGACCAGAACCCTTCGCCGACCGTGTAAGTGGGTCAGGTGGTGGGTGATGTACTCGGTGCTGTTCGCGGGACCTGCGGCGTGCTCAGCGGCGGACATTGTCTGGTACCACTCCGACCGGACGGACTATTGCTTGCTTCGTGGGCTCGCCCAGGCGAGCCGCCCCAAACCAGTATCCAAAGAACGTCGCGACGTACGCTGCGAGCAGCGGCACCGCCTCGACGTTCGGTGACCGGAACGCGGTCACCAGCAACGCGATGGTGAAGCCGACCTTCACCAGCCACCCCAGGAAGAACCCGATCGTGGCCCGCATCAGCGTCGCGCCTTCGCCGTGCCGCAGCATCGCGAAGGCCATCAAGCTCGTCGCCGCCACGCCGATGCCGGCTCCCAGCAGCGCCGATGCGCCGGCACGGTAACCCGCGATCGCGAAACACACGGCCGCGACGATCGCCCCGAGCAGGACCTGACTCAGCACGACGACCAGCGCCTGGCGCCGGCCTTTCTGCACGTCGAGGTTGCTCAAGGCCTCATCCGCATCCGGGCAACAAAAAAGCCACGTCATGCCGGTTGGCCGGCCACGGGTGGCGTTGAGATCCGTTACCCGGGCCAGGCTCACGCCGAAGCGCGGCTTCCGGAAAGGCGCGGAAGTATAGGGACCTTTTTGCAGTGCTTCAAATCCGCATCTCCCGCGCACGGGAAGCGGTGGGGCGCGGGAAAGGGGTTCAGGGGTTAGGGGATGGGGGTTAGTCGGAACGTCACACGAAACGAGGGGCTGCAATCGGGCGGACCGCGACCGAGATCGACGTTACCGATTGATAAGCACGACTCGACTAACCCCCATCCCTTATCCCATATCCCCTTGCTACTACGTAGCACTGCTACTTAATGTGCGCGAGGATTCCATCCAGCTCGTCGAGGCTGTTGTACGCGATCACGAGCTTGCCCTTGCCGGTCAGCGCGTGCTGCAGCGACACCTTGGCGCCCAGCTTGTCGGCCAGGTCCTGTTCAAGGCGGGCGATGTCGGGATCACGGCGCGGCTCGTCGCCGTCGTCCCGGCGGTTGCCTTTTCGCCGTGGGCGAGCATCCGCTTCACCAGCGCTTCGGTCTCGCGGACCGACAGGCCCTTCTTCGCGACCAGCGCGCCGACCTCCGACTGTTGCCGCGCCTGCGGCAACCCGAGCAGCGCGCGGGCATGCCCCATCTCGAGCTGGCGGTGCTCGACCAGCGTCTTCACTTCGTCGGTGAGCTCGAGCAGGCGGAGCAGGTTGCTGACCGACGCGCGCGAACGACCGACGGCATCGGCGGCCTGCTGGTGCGTGACGTCGAATTCGCGGATCAGGCGATCGAGGGCGCGGGCCTCCTCGAGCGGGTTCAGGTTCTCGCGCTGGATGTTCTCGATGAGCGACATCGCGACCGCGGCCTCGTCGGGCACGATGCGGACGACGGCCGGGATGTCGTGCAGGCCGGCCATCTGCGCGGCCCGCCAGCGACGCTCGCCGGCGATGATCTCGTAGCGGATCGGCTCGCCGGTTTTCTGCGCGGCGAGCGGGCGCACCACGATCGGTTGCACGACACCCTGCGCGCGGATCGAGTCGGCCAGTTCCTGCAGGCTCTCCGGTCGCATGTCGAGGCGCGGCTGGTAGCGGCCCCGCTGCAGCAGGTCGACCGGGATGCGCGCAAGCTCTTCATTGCGCGGCGCAGCCGTGCCACTGGCCGGCGCAGCGGCCTGGGTGGAAGACGTGCCGGGTGCGTCGATCCGCCGTTGCAGCACTCGGGGCGTGCGCCGGCGTGACGGAACCGAGCAGAGCCTCGAGGCCCCGGCCGAGGGAAGGTCGCTTTGTTGCCATAGCGGACTATTATGCCGCCCGCGTCGCGAGGGCGCAGGAAACCCCGCTGAATCGAATTCGAGCCGGAGACTTGCATGCGTCCCGTCGCCGCCCTGCTGCTGGGCGGACTGATCAGTTGTTGCGGCACTGGTGGCACGGCCCCGGCGCGGGCCGTTGCGGCCGCGCAGGCTGTTGAGTCGCGGGCGGATTCCGTGCCTCAGGAAGTCGTGCCGAGCCAGCCGGCACAGCTGGTGGAGTCGCCGTCAGTGTTGTTCGCTGCCGGTGTGTTCGCGCTGGTCGAGGCCTACGACTACCCCTACAGCGTCGGCGCGACCTATGTCGCGCGGCCGATGACGACGTGGCGCCTGGCGCCCGGAGCAGGTTTCGCCGTGGGGCCCGACGGCATCGCTTTCATGTACCTGGACGTGCGCCGCGACTTCGCGCTGGGCGATCGCTGGTATGTCACGCCCAGCCTCGCGAGCGGATGGTTCATCAACGGCGACGTCATCGGTCCGCACGATCACCTGGAATTCCAGAGCGGGATCATGTTTGCGCGGCGCTTCGACAACGGGCTGCGGCTCGGGCTTGCGGGCCTGCACATATCGAACGGCGGACTGCATCATCCGAACAACGGCACGGAAGCCGTGCTGCTGACATTGCAGGTGCCATTGCAGAAATAGGGGACGCTCACCTGCTTCCTGCGGGAGAGGTGAGGGATCACCTTCTTCTTCGGGCTCGGGCGCCGGTCCGGCCAGGGCTTCTTCCTCACGACGGATCATCTCGCCGGCGAGCGCGAGGTACGCGAGTGCACCGCGCGAGTCCTTGTCGTGGAACAGCACCGCCTTGCCGAAGCTCGGCGCTTCCGCGAGCCGCACGTTGCGCGGGATCACGGTGCGGAACACCTTGTCGCCGAAGTGCATCAGGAGCTGGCCCGACACCTCGTTCGAGAGGTTGTTCCGCGGGTCGTACATCGTGCGCAGGATGCCTTCGAGCTCGAGGTCGGAATTCACGCTGGCGCGGATCTGCTCGACCGTGTTCATCAGCGCCGAGAGTCCCTCGAGCGCGTAGTACTCGCACTGCATCGGAACCAGCACGCTGTCGGCCGCGACGAGCGCGTTGAGCGTCAGCAGGTTCAGCGCCGGCGGGCAATCGATGATGATGACGTCGAAACTGTCGCGGACCGGCTTCAGCGCGTTCCTGAGCCTCACCTCGCGGCCGATCATGCTCATCAGCTGCACTTCCGCGGCGACCAGGTCCTGGTTGCCGGGCAGCAGCGTGAAGTTGCCGGGATCGACGGGCACCAGCGCAGCCGCCAGGTCGCACTCGCCGAGCAGCACGTCGGTCATCGAGCGCTCGAGGTTGTTCTTGTCGACGCCGCAGCCCATCGTGGCGTTGCCCTGCGGATCGCAATCGATGAGCAGCACCTTGCGCTGCGTGGCGGCGAGCGACGCGGCCAGGTTGACGGCGGTCGTCGTCTTGCCGACCCCGCCCTTCTGGTTCGCGACTGCGATCACACGTTTCATGGCAGGCCCAAGGATACAGGGGAATCAGGTTTTTTCGTGGGAGTGGGCGAGTTCGACGAGGTGGCGCTCCTCTTCGAGGCCCGGCACGTGCAGCCGGTGGACGGCCACGACCTTCCAGCCGCTGAGCTTCTTCGACAGTTCGTCCTCGGGGTACCGTCCCTTCATCGCGAGCAGCCTGCCGCCGCCCGCCACGAGTCCGCCTGCATTCCTGACCAGCTCCGCCAGGGGACCGACGGCTCGTGCGATGACCGTGTCGAAGCGATCCATCGGCCGGTAGTCTTCAGCTCGCGCCTGCACGACTTCGACGTTGTCCAGCTGGAGAGTCTCGCGCACACATTCGAGGAAGCGGCACTTCTTGCCGACCGATTCGACGAGAACGAAATGCACGCCGGGTACGACGATGGCGAGCGGAATGCCGGGGAAGCCGGCGCCGCTGCCGATGTCGGCGACGCGCGTGCCGCGCAGCCACGGCACCATCGTCAGGCTGTCGAGAATGTGTTTCGTGATCTGCGCCGGCCGCTCGCGGATGGCCGTGAGGTTCATGCGCGTGTTCCAGTCGTCGAGCAGGTCGAGGTGCGCGATCAGTTTCGCGCACTGCGCCGGGTCGAGTTCGATGCCGAGGCCACGAGCCCCTTCGATGAGGTCTGTCATCGGCGCAGGATACACCGGACCCTCACCCCAGCCCTCTCCCGCCGCGGCGGGAGAGGGGGCGGTTCATAGACGGGAGAGGGAGGCCAGCGACTGCGCCTTGGTCGCTTCCTTCACGTTGTCATCCGCGTTGCGGTCGATCCACTTGTTGAACGGGTCGACACCCGCGAAGTTCGGCTCCTTCTCCGTCACGATCGCCAGCGTCTGTCTGCCGCTGTGGACCCGTCGTCGCTCAACGGCGAGCACGCTCGACTTGTCGTAACCCTTGCGACCCGGCTCGATCGTGAACGCGCCCACGTCGAACAATTCGTCGAGCGGCGCCTCGGTCTCCGTGCCCTTGCCGTCGGCATAGAGCTTGCGTGCGTCGACTTCGAGCGTGACGTCCCAGCGGCCGTCGGTCCGGCGCTTCGCTTTCACGTCAGTCACCTTGACGTCGTACAGCGTGATCTTTTCGAACAGGTCCGTGATCAGCTGCTGCTGCCCGGGACCGGCCACGGCGCGGAACCGCTTGATGAGGTCCGTCGGGTTGGCGTACGGCGCGGGCTTGAGTGCGAATTGCGCGATCAGGCCACGCAACGCCTCGTTGACCTTGCCGGCACCGAGCTGGTCCTTGAGCAGGTACAGCGCGAGTCCGCCCTTCTGGTAGTAGATGTACGGCTGGTTCTCGACACGCACCAGGGGCAGTTCCTCGAGCACTTCGCTGCCGCGGGAACGCAGGTACTTGTCCAGCTCGAACTTCAGGAACTTGCGAATCTCCTCCGGCCCGTACATCTGCTCCATCACCATCAGCGCGGAATATTGCGCCAGTGATTCGACGATGAATGCGCCACCCTGCTGATCGGAGCTGATCACCTGGTGACCCCACCACTGGTGCCCGACTTCGTGCGCCGTGACGTAGGTGACCATGTCGATCTTCTCGGGATCGCGGTAGTCTGCAATGAAGCCGATGCCCTCGGAGAAGGGGATCGTGTTCGCAAACGACTGCGCGAATTTCGCGTAGTCCGGGAACTCGAGGATGCGCAACTGGCGGAACTGGAACGGGCTGAAGTGTGCGGTGAAGTAATCGAGCGAAGCCTTCATCGCCGCCTGCATGCGCTGCACGTTATAGCCGTGCGCGCGGTCGTGGTAGACGGCCAGTTCGACGTCGTGCCACCGGTCCTTCGCCACTTCGTAGCGCGCCGACTGCAGTGAGAAGAAATTGTTGATCGGCGCGTCGCTGCGATAGCGGGTCGTGCGGCGGCCGCCGGTCACGGTGTCAGATGCGCGATAACCGGGTGCGATCGCAATCTGGTCGGCCGCGGTGGATACCGTGATGTCGGAGTTCACCCAGTCGCTGTCGCGCCGCAGCCCGTTGAACCTGCGCGCACTTTCATCCTCGAGCCTGGCCGGGCGCAGTTCCGGCGGCAACCCGTACTTGCGGCGCTTGGCCCGGTCCTGCAGCAGGCCGTTGCGGTCCATGCCGAGCGTCGGCGCGATCTCCGTGTTGTCCAGGAACGTCCCGTTGTCGACGATGCGATGCTCGTTGTCCGAATTGCGGAAGCCCCGCTGCTCGCGCAGGGTCTCGAACCTGATCGTGCGTGTCTCGAGCGGCGCCATGGGGCGATCGAAGCGGTAAATCCGGTAGTCCTGGTCGACGTGCTCGGTCTCGAGCCGCGCTCCTTCCACGTCGAGCTTGGTCATCCGTAGCGGTTTCATCCAGCGCACGTGCACCTGGTCGAGCGGTTTGCCAGTGCGGTTCTGGATCACGTAACTGCCGCGAGTCACCGCGCGCGGCTCGTCGGGATAGAGGTCCACCGCAAGCACCACGTCGGTGATGCGCGGCTGCGGCACGGCCTCGTAGCCGATCAGGGCCTTTTCATAGTCGGCCTGCTCGCGCTCGCGGCTCAGCTTCGTCGTGTAGTCGTTCAGGACGTTGGTGTTGTAGTAGATCCAGCCGCCGAGGAAGCCCATGGCCACGACCGCCGCCGCGGCGACGATGCCCGGCGTCCCCCTGAGCCTGCGCGGCAGGTGCGCGAGCCGGGTCCTGAGCGGTGCGCCAGTGCCGCGACGCCAGAGTGCGTAGGCCAGCACGGCGAGCAGGACGGCCGCGGCAGACCAGTAGGCCTGGAACCACCAGGCGAAGCGGCCGAAGTCGCCCTGCCCGTTCATGTCGGAGAGCGGCGTGGCAGGCGTGCCGGCGTACTGATACAGGTTGTGCTCGAAGCCGAGCCGATCGAGCGTGATCTGCGCGACCACGAACAGCAGCATCAGCATCCAGCCGAGGGTCTTGTGCGGAACCACCGTCTGCATGAGGATTGCGAGCACCGCGAACAGCACTGCGGTGACCGTCGTCGGCAGCATGTACCAGGCAAGGTACTTGGACGCCTCGAAGTCGAAATAGCCCTTCAGCGCCTGCACGGCAATCGCTGCGAGCACGCTCACCGCAAGGGTCGAGAAGAGCACGATCGAAATGGCCAGGATCTTCGGCACGACGAAGGCCCAGTCAGGCGCGGGCGTCGAGTCGACGATCTCGTGCATGCGCCGGTCGCGATCGCGCCAGACCAGTTCGCCAGCGTAGTAGATCGCGATGATCAGCGGGATGATCGTGAACGCGCCCTGCAGCGCTTCGATCATCACCCGCGTGACCGGATGGATCGTGTTGCCGTAGAACTCGTCTGCATACCAGAGCGACCCGAGCGCGTTCACGAAGCCGATGCCGAGCAGCACGATGAAAGCCGGGCTGCGGATGGCCGCGGCGATGTCGAATTTCGCGAGCGCCCAGAGCGGGCTCCAGCCCGCATCCCTGTCGGGTTCAGCCTGCGCGGCTGGCGCAGCGGCAGTACCGGGTTTAGCCGGCGACTGCTCGTCGTCGACCTTGTCCGGCGCTTTGCCGGCCGCGATCCGACTGCCTCTTGCAGCGCGCGAATAGATCGCCCAGGCCAGTCCGAGCAGCGCGAACGCGACCCCCACCCACAACGCGCGGTTCCACAGGATGTAGCCCGTGAAGCCGGGAATCTGCGTGTTGCGCTCGGTTGCCGTCCAGTAGCGCGTGGCCTGGTCGTAGGCGCCGAGTCCGAACGGGTCGATCAGCGCCACGGTATTGATGAATTCGGGCCGCGATAGAAAGCCCATCGCCACGAGGTAGAGCACGAGAAACGCAATGACGCCGACGTACGTCCACATCATGGAGCGAGTCGCCGTCGCAATCGCAAAGAAGCCCGCGCCAGTGACGAACAGGGTCGGCACGCAGAGCAGGAGGTACACGAAGGCGTAGTGGCCGGGATTGAACGGGCCGAGGACCTCGGGATCGAGCCACGGCATCGCGGCGCCGATGATCATGCCGAGGGGCGCGCTCAGGAACAGCAGGCAGCCCGCGAGGAATGCGCCCGTGAAGCGGCCGAAAAGGTAGTCGAAGCGTGACAGGCGCGTGGAATGGATGATCGGCCCGAAGCCGGTCTCGTCGTCACGCACCACGACGTTGGCCACGAACGCCGTCAGGATGAAGACCGAAAACACGGTCATGACCATCAGCGTCTGCGCAATGGCGAAGGGCGAATTCTTCCAGACGTTGCCGCCGGATCCGATCTGCACGTTGTCGGACGCGACGGCGCCGAACGTGAGCAGCAGGAAGATGGCGAAGGTCACCCAGAACGCGGGGGACTTGAGCTGGTAGCGCAGCTCGAACGCGGCGACGGATCTGAACATCGCCTGGCCTCAGGCGGCCTGGCGGCGCATGCCGGCCAGGGTCGAGAAGTAGACGTCCTCGAGCCCGCCCTGCACGGATGCGAAGCCGGTGCCGGGATTCGCGTCGGCCAGCACGTGGATGACGGTGCGTCCGCCGAAGAGGCGCGTGGCGATCACGTCGTAATCGCGTCGATGCGCGTCGAGTTCGTTCCTGGCGATGGTCTTGCGCCAGACCCGGTCCGCCATCGAAGCGATCAGCTGCAGCGGTGCGCCGGTCTTGACGATGCGGCCATTGGCGATGATCGCCATGTTCGGGCAGAGGTCGGCGACGTCCTCGACGATGTGCGTCGACAGGATCACGACCACGTTTTCGCCGATCTCGGCCAGCAGGTTCAGGAAGCGGTTGCGTTCTTCAGGGTCGAGGCCGGCGGTCGGCTCGTCGACGATGATCAGCTGCGGTTGGCCGAGCAGTGCCTGCGCGATGCCAAACCGCTGGCGCATGCCGCCGGAAAACCCAGCGAGCGCCTTCTTGCGCACGTCCCACAGGTTCACCTGCTGCAGCAGGGCGTCGACGGTTTCACGGCGTTCCCTGCGGTTGGCAAATCCCTTGAGCACCGCGAGGTGATCGAGCATGTCGACAGCGGTGACACGCGGATACACCCCGAAGTCCTGCGGCAGGTAACCAAGCGTACGGCGCAGCGCATCGGGGTTCGCAAGCACGTCGATGTCGCCGAAGCGGATCGCGCCCGCGGTCGGAATCTGCAGCGTCGCGATGCAGCGCATCAGCGAGGATTTGCCTGCACCGTTGGGACCCAGCAGGCCGAACATCCCGCGCGGGATCTGCAGCGTGACGCCGTCGACTGCGCGCGTGCCGTTCGGGTAGACGTGGGTCAGGTTGTCGATGCGAAGCATGGTGTATCCCTCCGGGACCGCGTCTAAGCCGGTCATTGATTGAGGGCATGCTATGAGGAATGTGGTGTTGTAGTCAACTACATCACTACTTCAGGCGGGACGACCTGCATCGAAGCAGCGGTCATGGTCGCAGCCGGGACGCCCCCGCCGGGCCAGCCCTCAGTTGCGGACCGTCATCGACACCAACTCATTGACTGGCAAGGCTTCGAGCCTGGCCCGGTCTGCGAACATGGCAGCGAGCTTGCCGGCCTGCACCGCCGGGAAGTGGGTGGCCACACAACCGGTAAACTGGTCGCGGATACGTCTTGCAGCGTCCGGTGTGGCCGCAAGAGCCTGCCAGGTTTGGTCGAGCCCGGCCACCACGGCAGGCTGCCTGGTGGCCTCCTCACCCGGCGACGAAGGTGCCCGGGGTGCTGTCTGCCCAGCCAGCGCGATGAGTGCGAGACGGACTCCGCGGCTGGTGGCGTCGCCGATTCGCCAGTGCCCATGCCCGTCGCGGCTGGGCACGATGCCCGGGTGCCCGGTGGCATGCGTTTCACTGCGTGCGATTGCGACCGCGGCGGCAACCTGATCCCGCCCGCCACCCAGCAGCGACGCCGCGGTGGCAGCAGACGCGATTCGCGTCAGTGCGCACCGCGCCGCGGCGCTTGCGCTCCCGTGGCTGTCCCCGGTCGTGGATACGTGCTCGTGGACCGACCGGGCCCATTCGAGCGACGCGAGCTCATGCGCGTGGATCAAGGTGCCGAACAGGTCGCGCACCGTCGGCGGCTGCGCGCCCTCGGCGATCGCTTTGCGCGCGCAGTAATCTGCCACGGCGAGAATCGCACCAAGATTGTCCGAGAGGTCGCCGGCCGCCGTTCTCAGCGCCGGGTCGTTCGCCTGCAGCCAGCTGACCATCGTCCCGATGTTGAAAGCCGCCTGCACGGGATCGAGCTGATACGACGTGCCGGGCACGCGTGCGCCAAAGGCCATCGTCGCGCCGGGCACGAGCGAACCGAGCAGCTTCGTGCACGCAGGATCCTGCAGCGCCTTGAACGCACACGCCAGCGAGTCCATGACCGCCAGGAATGCGGCCTCATACGCCGCGTCCGGGAAGGCACGCGACGCGTGACCGTGCGCGGCGACGTTCATCAGGGCGCGGGGACTCGCACGCGACCTTCCATCAGCACCCGCGCGCTGCGGCTCATGATCGCCCTGGTCACGGTCCATTCACCGTCGACCCGGGCGGCTTCGGCTCCGACGCGCAAGGTGCCGGACGGGTGGCCGAAGCGAACCGCCTGCGGTGCGCCCCCGCCGGCCGCGAGGTTCACCAGCGTGCCCGGAATCGCAGCAGCCGCGCCGATCGCGACGGCCGCGGTGCCCATCATCGCGTGATGGAGCTTGCCCATCGACAACGCCCGCACCAGCAGGTCGATGTCCGCGGCGTCAATGCGCTTGCCACTCGATGCCGTGTAATCCGCCGGCCGGGCGACGAACGCGACCTTCGGCGTGTGCTGGCGCCTGGCCGCTTCGTCGAGCTGCTTGATCAGACCCATGCGCATTGCACCGTGGGCACGAATGGTCTCGAACATGGCGAGAGCCTTGGCATCGCCGTTGATCGCGTCCTGCAGTTCGGTGCCGGTGTAGCCGATCGCCTCGGCGTTCACGAAGATCGTCGGGATGCCGGCGTTGATCATCGTGGCCTTGATCGTGCCGACGCCCGGCACCTCGAGGTCGTCGACGAGATTGCCGGTCGGGAACATCGCGCCGCCCGCGCCCTCTTCGTCCGCGGCCGGGTCCAGGAATTCGAGCTGCACTTCGGCTGCGGGGAACGTGACGCCGTCGAGTTCGAAGTCGCCCGTCTCCTGCACCGCGCCGTTCGTGACCGGCACGTGCGCAACGATGGTCTTGCCGATGTTGGCCTGCCAGATGCGCACGATCGCAACGCCGTCCTGCGGGATGCGATTCGCAGCGACGAGGCCGTTGCTGATCGCGAAGGGTCCGACCGCGGCCGACAGGTTGCCGCAGTTGCCACTCCAGTCGACGAACGGCCGGTCGATCGACGACCTGGCCGAACAGGTAGTCGACGTCGTGGTCGGGCCGCGCGCTCTGCGCCACGATGACCGTCTTGCTGGTGCTCGAGGTCGCGCCACCCATGCCGTCGATCTGCTTGCCGTAGGGGTCGGGGCTGCCGATCACGCGCAGCAGCAGAGCGTCTCGCACTGCGCCGGGCACTTGTGCAGCGACGGGCAGGTCCTGCAGGCGGAAGAACACGCCCTTGCTGGTGCCGCCACGCATGTAGGTGGCCGGAATGCCGATCTGCGGTGCGTGCATCACTTTGCCGACTCGAGGAAGTCGCGGGCGAAGCGCTGCAGCACACCGCCGGCTTCGTAGATCGATACTTCCTCAGCCGTGTCGAGCCGGCACGTCACCGGCACCTCGACTCGCTCGCCATTGCGGCGATGGATGACCAGCGTCAGGTCCGCGCGCGGCTTGCGCTCACCGACGACGTCGAACGTTTCGGTGCCGTCGATGCCCAGTGTCTTGCGGGTCACGCCCGGCTTGAATTCGAGCGGCAGCACGCCCATGCCGACCAGGTTGGTGCGGTGGATACGCTCAAAGCCTTCCGCGGCGATCGCTTCCACGCCGGCGAGCCGTACGCCCTTGGCCGCCCAGTCACGCGACGAGCCCTGGCCGTAATCCGCGCCCGCGATCACGATCAGCGGCTGCTTGCGCTGCATGTAGGTCTCGATCGCCTCCCACATGCGCGTCACTTTGCCCTCGGGCTCGACGCGCGCAAGCGAGCCCGGCTTCACCTTGCCGTCGACGACCACCATTTCGTTCTTGAGCGTCGGGTTGGCGAAGGTGGCGCGCTGCGCCGTCAGGTGATCGCCGCGATGGGTCGCGTAGGAGTTGAAGTCCTCTTCCGGCAATCCCATTTTCGCGAGGTACTCGCCTGCCGCGCTGTCGAGCATGATCGCGTTGGAAGGTGACAGGTGATCGGTCGTGATGTTGTCGCCGAGGACCGCGAGCGGTCGCATGCCCTTGCAGCGCGCGCTCACCGGCCAGCGCGCCTTCCCAGTACGGCGGCCGGCGGATGTACGTGCTCCGCGGGCGCCAGTCGTACAGCGGGCTCACCTTCGGGCCGGATTCGACGCCGATGCGGAACATCGGCTCGTACACCTTGCGGAACTGCTCGGGCTTCACGCTTGCCGCGACGACGGCATCGATCTCTGCGTCCGTCGGCCACAGGTCCCTGAGCAGGATCGGCTTGCCCGTCGCGTCGGTGCCGAAGGCATCCCTTTCGATGTCGAAGCGGATCGTGCCGGCGATGGCGTAGGCCACCACGAGCGCCGGCGACGCAAGGAACGCCTGTTTCGCATAGGGGTGGATGCGCCCGTCGAAGTTGCGGTTGCCCGAGAGCACCGCCGTCGCGTACAGGTCGCGCTCGATGATTTCCTGCTGGATCTGCGGATCGAGCGCGCCCGACATGCCGTTGCACGTCGTGCACGCGAACGCGACGACGCCAAACCCGAGTTGCTCGAGTTCCGTGGTCAGCCTGGCTTCATCGAGGTACAGCGCGACGGCCTTGGAACCGGGCGCCAGCGAAGTCTTCACCCACGGCTTCCGCTGCAGGCCCAGCCGGTTCGCATTGCGGGCCAGCAGCCCCGCTGCGATCACGTTGCGCGGATTGCTGGTGTTGGTGCAGCTGGTGATCGCCGCAATGATCACCGCGCCGTCGGGCATCCGCCCCGGCTCGTCCGTCCACGCCCCCGCAATGCCCTTGGCAGCGAGATCAGTCGTCGCGACGCGGGCATGCGGATTGGACGGACCCGCCATGTTGCGCACGACGCTCGACAGGTCGAACTCCAGGACGCGCTCGTAGACGGCGGTCTGCAGGCTTTCCGCCCACAGGCCGGTGTGCTTGGCGTAGGTCTCGACCAGCCTGACCTGCGCGTCGTCGCGGCCCGTGAGCCTCAGGTACGTGATCGTCTGCTCATCGATGAAGAACATCGCCGCGGTGGCGCCGTACTCCGGGGCCATGTTCGAGATCGTCGCGCGGTCGCCCAGCGTCAGCGCGGAAGCGCCGGCGCCGAAGAACTCGAGGTACGCGCCGACGACCTTCTGCTGGCGCAGGAACTCCGTCAGCGCCAGCACGATGTCGGTGGCGGTGATGCCGGCCTGCGGCTTGCCGGTGAGTCGCACGCCGATGATGTCAGGCAGGCGCATCCACGAGGCGCGACCGAGCATGACGCTCTCGGCTTCGAGACCGCCGACGCCCACGGCGATCACACCGAGCGCATCGACGTGCGGTGTGTGGCTGTCGGTGCCGACCAGCGTGTCAGGAAATGCGACGCCTTCCCTGGCGTGGATCACCGGCGACATCCGCTCCAGGTTGATCTGGTGCATGATCCCGTTGCCCGGCGGAATCACGTCGACGTTCTTGAAGGCGAGCCTGGTCCAGTCGATGAAATGAAAGCGATCCTCGTTGCGCCGGTCTTCGATCGCCCGGTTCTTCTCGAATGCATCCGGGTCGAAGCCGCCGCACTCCACGGCAAGCGAATGGTCGACGATCAGCTGCACCGGCACCACGGGATTGACCTTGGCCGGATCGCCGCCCTGCTCCGCAATCGCGTCGCGCAGGCCCGCCAGGTCGACCAGCGCGGTCTGGCCGAGGATGTCGTGGCAGACGACGCGCGCCGGAAACCATGGGAAGTCCAGGTCGCGCCTGCGCTCGATGAGCTGCCGCAGGCTGGCCTCGAGGATCGCCGGATCGCAGCGACGCACGAGGTTCTCGGCGTGCACGCGCGCCGTGTAACTCAGCTTGTCGTACGCGCCCGGCGCAATGGCGTCGACGGCAGCACGCGCGTCGAAGTAATCGAGGGCGGTGCCGGGAAGCCGCTTGCGATGGGCGGTGTTCATTCAGCCCCTAGCCCCGGTCCTGCAACGGCACGAACTTCCGGTCCTCGGGTCCCGTGTAGTTCGCGCTTGGCCGGATGATCTTGCCGTCGATGCGCTGCTCGATCACGTGCGCGCTCCAGCCTGCCGTACGTGAGATCACGAACAGCGGCGTGAACATCGCCGTCGGCACCCCCATCATGTGATACGACACCGCGCTGAACCAGTCGAGGTTCGGGAACATCTTCTTGATGTCCCACATGACGGCTTCAAGGCGCTCGGCGATGTGGAACATCTTGAGATCGCCCGCTTCCCGCGACAGGTTGTGCGCGACGTCCTTGATCACCTTGTTGCGCGGATCGCTGATCGTATAGACCGGGTGGCCGAAACCGATGACGACTTCCTTGCGCTCGACGCGGGCCCTGATGTCCGCTTCGGCTTCGTCCGGCGTCTCGTAGCGCTTCTGCACTTCGAACGCGACCTCGTTGGCGCCACCGTGTTTCGGGCCGCGCAGCGCACCGATCGCTCCGGTGATGCAGGAGTAGAGGTCGGAGCCTGTGCCGGCGATCACGCGGCCGGTGAATGTGGACGCATTGAATTCATGCTCGGCGTACAGGTTGAGCGACACGTGCATCGCCTTGACCCACGAGGCCGGGGCTGGCTGGCCGTGCAGCAGGTGCAGGAAGTGGCCGCCGATCGAGTCGTCGTCGGTTTCGACCTCGATGATCCGGCCCGAGTGGCTGTAGTGATACCAGTAGCAGAGCATCGAGCCCAGGCTTGCGAGCAGGCGGTCGGCGATGTCGCGCGCGCCTGCGGTGTTGTGATCGTCCTTTTCCGGCAGCGTGCAGCCGAGCACCGACGTGCCGGTGCGCATGACGTCCATCGGGTGGCTCGACGCAGGCAATGCCTGCAGCGCCATCTGCACCGACTCCGGCAAGCCGCGCAGCCGCAGCAGCTTGGCCTTGTAGCCCCTCAGCTCCGCTGCGTTCGGCAGCTTGCCGTGCACCAGCAGGTGCGCGACTTCTTCGAATTCGCACTTTTCCGCGAGATCGAGGATGTCGTAACCGCGGTAGTGCAGGTCGTTGCCGCTGCGGCCCACGGTGCAGAGCGCCGTGTTGCCCGCGGTGACGCCCGACAGGGCGACGGATTTCTTGGGCTTGAAGCCGGCGGGAGAGGTCTCGTTGCTGCTCATGGCTGTGCTCTCGTAATGGACTATTTGACGGTGCCTTCGCGCACGAAGAGTTCGTCGAGCTTCTGCTCGTAGTCGTGGTAGCCGAGTACTTCGTACAGTTCGACGCGGGTCTGCATGCGGTCGAGTACGCTGCGCTGCGTGCCTTCCTGGCGCAACGCACCGTAGACGATCTCGGCGGCCCGCGACATTGCGCGAAATGCGGACAGCGGATACAGCACCAGCTGCGCGCCGGCCGCTGCGAGTTCCTGCACGGTGAAGAGCGGCGTCTTGCCGAACTCGGTGATGTTGGCCAGCACCGGCACCTTCACGACCGCGGTGAACTGGCGGTATTCGTCGAGCGTGGTGAGCGCCTCGGCGAAGATCATGTCGGCGCCGGCTTCGACGTACTTCAGGGCGCGATCGATCGCGGCCTGCTGGCCTTCGACGGCGTGTGCGTCGGTGCGCGCCATGATCACGAACTGGTCGTCGGTGCGGCCGTCGACGGCCGCCTTGAGGCGGTCGACCATTTCCTCGGCCGAGACCAGCGCCTTGCCGGGACGGTGGCCGCAGCGCTTCGCCTGCACCTGGTCTTCGAGGTGGCAGGCGCCGGCGCCGGACTTGATGAGGTCGGAGACGGTGCGTGAGATGTTGAAGGCCGCTCCCCAACCCGTGTCGGCATCTACCAGCAACGGCAGGTCGGTGGCGGACGTGATCCGGCGGACGTCTTCGCAGACGTCGTTGAGGCTGGTGATGCCGAGGTCCGGCAAGCCGAACGAGGCATTGGCGACACCCGCTCCGGAGAGATAAATCGCCTTGAACCCGGCTCGCTCCGCGAGCAGGGCCGCGTAGGCGTTGACGGCGCCAGCGACCTGGAGGGGGTTTTCTGCGGCCAGCGCGGCGCGAAACCTCGCGCCGGCGGATGCGGGACTCTTGGCCGTTGGCATGGGTTGCGGGTGCTCCAGCAGGTGTACGGGCGAAGGAACCGCTAGTTTGCTCCAACTCGGCGTTGCGAGGACTGCAAAAAAGGGCGTATAAACTTGCGAAATTCTGCGAAATTGCGAAACTGCAAATGCGTGAAAAGCTGTTCGTTGGTCCAAAGGTCCGGGCCCTGCGGGAACGCCAGGGCCTCACGCTCGATGCCTGCGCCAAGTTGCTGGGGCTGTCGACCAGCTACCTGTCCCAGATCGAGACCAACCAGCGGCCGGTAACCGCCCGGGTCCTGATCGCACTCTCGCGGATCTTCGCCGTCGGTCCGGGTGAGTTCGACAGCGACGAGGAAACCCGGCTGATCGCCGACCTGCGCGAGGCCAGCGCCGATGTGGGACTGGGACTGCCATCGCCGGCGCTCTCCGAGCTCAAGATGGCGGCCGCGACGACTCCGACCCTGGCTCGCCAGTACCTCGCCCTGCACCGGGCCTACCGTGCGCTCGACGAGCGCATCCTGCGTTTCGATGAGACGGTGCGGATGCGGACCGAGGACGCGCCAGACTCGCTGGTGCCGTACCAGGAGGTTCGCGATTTTTTCCATTACCGCGACAACTACGTCGGCGAACTGGACGTCGCGGCCGAGGCGCTCGCGGCCGATATCGGCATCGACGGCGATGGCAATGCAGTCGCTACGCTCGAGCGGGCACTCACGGAACGGTTCAGTATCCGCGTCGTGCGGGCCCAGGCGGACGCCGGGCTGATCCGTCACTACGATCCCGCGACGAAAGTGCTGACGCTCGATCGCGACCTGGCCGAGCCGACGCGCGCATTTCAGCTCGCGACGCAGCTGGCCGATCTTCTTCTCACGGACCTCTGCAGCGACGTGCTGGCGACCGCCGGGCTCGAGTCAGCGACGGCGCGCGACATTGCCCGCATCGGTCTGCTCAATTACGCGGCGGGTGCGCTCGTGATGCCCTATCAGCGTTTCGCGGCGTCGGCCATGGAATTGCGCCACGACATCGAGCAACTGCAGCATCGCTACAACGCCAGCTTCGAGCAGGTGTCGCATCGCCTGAGCACCTTGCAACGGCCGGGAGCGCGCGGGATACCGTTCTATTTCGTGCGGGTGGACCAGGCCGGCAACATCACCAAGCGGCACAGCTCGACGCGCTTCCAGTTTGCGCGTTTCGGCGGTGCGTGCCCGTTGTGGAACGTGCACGAGGCTTTCGGCCATCCAGGCCGCATTTTGGTGCAGGTCGCGGAAATGCCGGATGGCGTGCGCTACCTGTGCGTGGGGCGCAGCATCGTCAAGCGTTCGGGCAACTTCCTGCGCCCCAATCGCCAGTACGCGATCGGCATCGGTTGCGAAGTCGCCCATGCCGACAAGGTGGTCTACTCGGAAGGGCTGAGCCTCGACGGCGCGGCCGTGCCGGTCGGCGTCAGCTGCCGCATCTGCGAGCGGCCCGATTGCCACCAGCGCGCGTTCCCGCCACTCGGCCGCAAGCTCACCGTCCGCACCAACGAACGACGCATCGTGCCGTTCTCGATCGAGTGAGTCAGGCGACCGTTGCGGGACTTTCCCCCGAGCGCGTGTCTGCCTTTCCAAGCTCGGGGGAAAGTCCCGCAACGGTCGCCTGCGACGCGGGGCGCTTACGCGGCCGGACTGAGCACCCCAGCCTGCTGCAGATACTCGACGATCGCCTCGGCCGATTGCTCGGACGTGCGCCTGGTCGTGTCGATGTAGATCTCCGGGTTCTCGGGCGCTTCGTACGGCGAATCGATGCCGGTGAAGTTCTTGAGCTCGCCGCGGCGGGCCTTCTTGTACAGGCCCTTTACGTCGCGTGTTTCCGCGACGGCAAGCGGCGTATCGACGTGGACTTCGTGGAATTCGCCAGCCTGGAACAGCGCACGCGCCATGCGGCGCTCGGCCCGGAACGGCGAGATGAACGACACCAGCACGATCAGGCCCGCATCGGCCATCAGCTTGCTGACTTCGGCCACGCGCCGGATGTTCTCGACGCGGTCGGCATCGGTGAAGCCAAGGTCACGGTTCAAGCCGTGACGAACGTTGTCGCCGTCGAGCAGGTACGTGTGCTTGCCAAGGGCGAGCAGGCGCTTCTCGACCATGTTGGCGATCGTCGACTTGCCGGCGCCCGACAGGCCTGTCAGCCACAACACCGCGGGCTGCTGGCCCTTGAGCGCCGCACGCGACTTGCTGTTCACGTCGAGCGCCTGCCAATGAATGTTCTGCGAGCGACGCAGCGCAAAGTGGATCATTCCCGCGCCGACCGTGGCATTGGTGAGCCGGTCGATCAGGATGAACGAGCCGGTTTCGTGGCACTGCTCGTACGGATCGAAGGCGATCGCCTGGTCGAGCGACACGTTGCAGATGCCGATCTCGTTCAACTCGAGCTTCTTCGCCGCGAGGTGCTCGAGCGTGTTGACGTTCACCTTGTACTTCGGCTCGGTGATCGTCGCGGAAACCTGCTTGGTCCCGATCTTCAGCCAGTACGGGCGCCCCGGCAGCATCGGTTCGTCCGACATCCACACGACGACCGCCTCGAACTGATCGGCGACGCCCGGCAGGTCGTCCGGCCGGGCGATGACGTCGCCGCGGCTGATGTCGATCTCGTCCGCGAGCGTGAGGGTGATCGCCTGGCCGGCGATCGCATGGTCGAGGTCGCCATCCATGGTGACGATGCGCGTGACGGTGCTTTCGCGGCCCGAGGGCAGCACACGAACCCGCTCGCCCTGCTTCACCATGCCGCTGGCGATCGTGCCGGCGAAGCCGCGGAAATCGAGGTTCGGGCGATTGACCCACTGCACCGGCAGCCGCAACGGGCGCTGATGCGCGACGTCGGCAATGTCGACCGTTTCCAGGTACCCCATGAGCGTCGGTCCGTGGTACCAGTCCGTGTGCGCGCTCGGGTCCTTGATGTTGTCGCCGCGCAGGCCCGACACCGGGATCGCGACGAACTCGTCGATGCCGATCTGCCGCGCGAACGCCGTGTAGTCCTCGACGATCTTGTTGAAGGTCGCCTCGCTGTACCCGACCAGGTCCATCTTGTTGATCGCGAGCACGACCTTGCGGATCCCGATCAGCGAAACCAGGTAGCTGTGCCGGCGCGTCTGCGTCAGCACGCCCTTGCGCGCGTCGATCAGGATCACGGCGAGATCGGCGCTGCTCGCGCCCGTCACCATGTTGCGCGTGTACTGCTCGTGCCCAGGCGTGTCGGCCACGATGAACTTGCGCTTGTCCGTCGAGAAGAAGCGGTAGGCCACGTCGATCGTGATGCCCTGCTCGCGTTCCGCGGCGAGGCCGTCGACCAGCAGGGCGAAATCGAGTTCGCCGCCCTGCGTGCCGACTTTCTTCGAGTCCGCCTCGAGCGCCGCGAGCTGGTCCTCGAAGATCATCTTGGAGTCGTAGAGCAGGCGTCCGATCAGCGTGCTCTTGCCGTCGTCGACGCTGCCGCAGGTGATGAACCGCAGCAGGCTCTTGTGCTCGTGCGCGTGCAGGTAGGCGTGGATGTCGCTGGCGATCAGGTCGCTGATGTGGGCCATTAGAAGTACCCCTCCTGCTTCTTCTTTTCCATCGACGCCGACTGGTCGTGGTCGATCATGCGACCCTGCCGTTCCGAGGTCGTGGTCAGCAGCATCTCCTGGATGATCGCGGTGAGCGTGTCGGCCTCGGACTCGATCGCGCCTGTCAGCGGATAGCAGCCGAGCGTGCGAAAGCGCACCTTCTTCATCATCGGTTTCTCGCCGGGGTGCAGCGGCATGCGGTCGTCGTCGACCATGATCAGCGTGCCGTTGCGATCCACCACGGGCCGCTCGGCCGCGAAGTACAGCGGCACGATCGGAATGTCGTGCAGGTAGATGTACTGCCAGATGTCGAGCTCGGTCCAGTTCGACATCGGGAACACGCGCAGGCTTTCGCTCTTGTGCATGCGCGTGTTGTAGAGCGACCAGAGCTCCGGTCGCTGGTTCTTCGGGTCCCAGCGATGCTGCGACGAGCGGAAGGAGAACACGCGCTCCTTGGCGCGGCTCTTCTCCTCGTCGCGGCGCGCGCCGCCAAAAGCGGCATTGAAGCCGTGCAGGTCGAGGGCCTGCTTGAGCCCCTGCGTCTTCATGATGTCGGTGTGGATCGCCGAGCCGTGCGTGAACGGGTTGATGCCCTGCGCGACGCCGTCCGGGTTCGTGTGCACGATGAGCTGCAGGTTGTACTTCTGCGTGATCCGGCTGCGCAGCTCGTACATCGCCTTGAACTTCCAGAGCGTGTCGACATGCAGCAGCGGGAACGGCAGCGTGGACGGGTAGAACGCCTTGAGCGCGACGTGCAGCATCGCGGCGCTGTCCTTGCCGATCGAATACAGCATGACGGGCTTGTCGCACTCGGCGACCACCTCGCGCATGATCTGGATGCTCTCGGCCTCCAGGCGCTGCAGGTGCGTGAGCCGCTCCGGCGTCACCAGCGGCTTGTCCGCGGCGGCCGCGGCGAGCGTTTTCGTCGCAGCGATGTTGGCATTCATGTGTTCTTTTCGATCCTTACGACGGTTCGGCCGGTGACCCGGCCCTCGATGTATTCGCCGAACTGCCCCGGCAGTTCGCTGAAGGTCACGTACTTGCCGGCGATGCGGTCGAGCTTGCCCGGTCGCAGGTCGGTGGCGAGGCGATTCCAGACTGCGAGTCGCAGCTCGCGCGGCGTCGCGACCGAGTTGATCCCGAGCAGGTTCACGCCGCGCAGGATGAACGGCATCACCGTGGTGTGCAGTTCGTGGCTGGCGGCCAGTCCGACGCTGGCGATGTTGCCGCCATAGCCCATGGTGCGCGTGAGCCAGGTGAGCACTTCGCCGCCGACATTGTCGACGGCGCCGGCCCACAGCGCGGCTTCCATCGGCTTCGAGCCGAGGTCCAGCGACTGGCGCCGCAGGACCTGCGAAGCGCCGATCTCGTGCAGGTACGCGTCCGCCTCGGGTTTGCCGCTCACGGCGACCACCTCGTAGCCGCGGCCCGCGAGCATGTTGATGGCGAGGCTGCCGACGCCACCGGTCGCGCCCGTGATGACCACAGGACCGTTCTTCGGCTGCTGGCCGTTCTGCTCCATGCGATGAATCGCAAGCGCCGCCGTGAATCCCGCGGTGCCGAGCTTCATCGCGTCCGCGTCGGTCATGCCGGGCGGGATGGGAATGGCCCAGTCGCCCTGCACGCGCGCGTATTCCGCGTAACCGCCGTCCTGCGTTTCGCTGAGACCGCAGCCGGTGACGAGCACCCGCTGTCCCGGCGCATGGCGCGGATCAGAGGAAAACACGACTTCTCCGGCCAGGTCGATGCCGCCCACCAACGGATACTTCCGCAGGATCGGCGCAGTGCCCGTCGCGGCCAGGGCGTCCTTGTAGTTGATGTCCGAGTGCGTCACGCGCACGACCACGTCGCCCGCCGTCAGGTCGGCAAGCCCGATCCGGTCGAACTGGGCGGTGATCTTGCCGCCCTGCCGGTGGATGCGAAACGCCTCGAAGGACTTTATGTCAAACGTCATTGTTACCGCGCCAGTGATCGGTTCGCCCGCACTAACTCTGCGGTGTGACAGTTTATAGCCGGCAATACGGGCTTATTGCCGACTGAGCCACACTTCGAGGCCCTGGGTATTCAGGTTCACGTCTTCGTCGATGAACTCATGGCGGCGTGCGCGGCTGCCTGCATAGCCGTGCGCATCGAGCCGCTGGCTGAAGTGCTCGAACATGTCGTGCCGGATGCGCTGCGCGCGATCGGGCGCCGCCACGTGGCGCTTGCCCATGCCGACGAGCGTGTCCAGGTCCGCGTGCAGGTCGCGCGCCAGGCGGTCGAGGTCGGTGACCGGGCCGAAGTGCGTCTGGACGATCCGCCGCGGGCGGTACGCCAGCAATCGGTCGATCGTCAGGTGCAGCACGTCGGGCTCAAAGTGCACCGGTGTCGTCGTCGGCAACATGAACGGCCCGGCGGCCGTGTCGAACTCGCGGTAGCAGATGCCGAAGTTGTCGCCGGCATAGACGTCGCGGTAGTCGAGGTCGATCGGGCAATGGTGATGCCTGGCGTGACCTGGCGCATCGATGAATTCAAACGTGCGTGCACCGAGCTTCAACCGCATGCCGTCTTCCATCAGCAGCACGCGGTCGGCCGGGATCGGCAGCAGCTCGCCATACAGTCGGGCGTACGCGGCATCGCCATAGACGGCGATGGTGCCGGCGATGAGCTTCGACGGATCGACGAGGTGCGGCGCGCCGCGCGGATGCAGCACGGCCCTGGCGTTGGGCAGAGCGCGCATCATCTGTCCCGCGCCACCCGCATGATCGAGGTGCACGTGCGTCAGGAACAGGTAATCGACCTGCTCACGCGCCAGGCCGAGTTCGTCCAGCGCCGCCAGCAACCGGGGCGCGGCCGGAGCCGGACCGGTGTCGATGAACGCGGCGCGCCCCTGGTCCACCAGCAGGTGGCTGGCCGCGAGTCCCGGCCGCACGTATTCCGTGTCGATCAGGTAGAGGCCATCGCCCATCGGCTGGGCAACGCGGCCTTCTGTGGTTGACGTCATGCCACCGGGCGAGGGGAAGTAATCACAGCCCTTTGCACTTGCCCGCGCTGCGAATTTCATCCGTGGCGCAGAGGCCCGGACGCTGCGACGAGTAGTACTTCGCCAGTTCCTGGATGTCCTTTTCCGTCAGCGCGGCGGCCATGCCGGACATGATCGCGTTCTTGCGCACACCGCTCTTGTAAGAGCGCAGCGAGTTCAGGATGTAGTCCTCGTGCTGGCCGGCGAGGTTCGGATACTCCGGCAGGATGCCCACGCCGTCGTTGCCGTGGCAGGCGACGCACGTCTGGCTGGCCTTCGGCGCCGTGCCGACCGCACGACCCGTCGGCTTGAGTTCGCTGCCCGAGAGGAACGCAGCGATGTCGGCCAGGTCCGCGTCGGCGAGCGTCGTCGCCTGCGCGTACATCGTGGGATGCGCGCGATCGCCGGACTTGTACTCCTTGAGCGCGGCGACCAGGTACGCGCTGTGCTGGCCACCCAGCTTCGGCACGCTGTAGATCGGGTACGCGTTCTTGTAGTTCGGGATGCCGTGGCAGCCGTGGCACGTGTAGGCCAGCTTGCCGCCGCGGACAGTGTCAGCGGCCTGCGCGAAGCCCGGGGCGAGCGACGCAAGGGTCAGGCTCAGTGCGAGCCAGGCCGATTTCGGGGTCATGTAACACTCCTGCACAATCGTCATTCTGGCTTCGGCGGCCGGGGGACAGCCCCGGGGGTCAGCTGAAGGGTCGGGCATGTTAATAAAAATGGTATGGCGAGTCGAATGGAGACCCCGTCCCGTGGACGGTAGCCGTTGGCATAGACTGCGCCTTTCGCAGCCCCCGCAAGGATTCCCACGATGACCCAGCCCGCTCGGACCCCCTGGATGGCGGCGTTCATGGCCGCCTCGTTGCTGGTATCCGTGGGCGTCGCGACGGCGGCCGAAGTCCCGCTGCGGTTGGTCAGCGTGACCGGCTCGGGCGAGGTGAAGGCCCAGCCCGACATGGCCTACGTGACCCTGGGGGTGGAGGCGCGCAGGCCCACGCTGGCGGAAGCCCGGACCGAGGTCAACGCGACGGTCGAGCGGGTCCTGGCCCTGGTCCGCGAACTGAAGATCGAGCCGAAGTTCGTCGACTCGACGCGGCTGCAGGTACAACCCGATTACCGCTGGGACGAGAAAGCGTCCAGGCAGGTGCTGCTCGGCTACCTCGTCAGCCGGCAGGTCGACGTGGAACTGCATGACCTCGACCGCCTCGGAGCCTTGCTCGAGAAGTCGGTCTCGGCCGGCGTGAACCAGGTGGGCGGAGCGCGGCTCGACTCATCGCGGCGCAAGGACCTGGAGCGCGCGGCACTGACGCAAGCGGTCGATGACGCCCGGCTCAACGCGGATGCCCTTGCCCGCGCAGCGGGCGCAAAGCTGGGTCCGGTGCAGAGCATCAGCACCGCGGGAACGATGCCGGTGCCGCTGTATGCGGAACGCGCGATCTCAGTCGCGGCAGCGCCGCCGGTGGCCGACGCGGCAGACCAGACCTACCAGCGGTCCGAGATGAAGTTCACTGCCAACGTGAGCGCGCAGTTCGAGCTGCTGGTTCCCTGAAGCGCCGCCGTGTTTTGACGTCACGCCGGGACTGGGCGCTTGTCGTCCAATCGATCCAAAGCATTTCGACTATTCAGTATTTCGACGCACTGCTTAAATCGGCAGTCGGAAACAAGACCAGATAGTTAAGTTTTTTCGTTGAATTGTCGCGCCAGAGTCCGGTCAGCGGCTCGACATGCGGTCGACGATCAGCACGCGGCCATCGACGCCCGTGATGCGAACCTGGCCACCGGCCGGGACGTCCGGCCCGCGCAGCAACCACTGCTGCGTACCCAGCTGCACGCGACCCGATCCGTTCTCGATGCCCTTCGGCACGGTCACTATCTGACCGATGAATCGTTCGCCCGTGCGCTGCGGAGACGACGCGCTTTCGAGGTCGCGCTGCTGCACCGAGTAGTGCCGCCAGTACCAGAGACCAAACGCGGACAGGGCGAAGACGACGAACCAGGTCATGGGTGTTCTGCGATCAGTGTTCCAGTGCCGGAATGGTCGCAAGCCGAGGGCGCGGCACTCAACTCCGGAGCCGTCCGGCATGGGCAATCTGTGACGGAACCCTCAGCGAGCTGGCGGCTCGAGCCGCAGGTCCTTGCTGTAGACGACGTTCATGACGTTGTCGGTCCAGCCCCGGACCCACGGCTTCACGACGTGCTTGTTCACGTAGAAGTACAACGGCAGCACCGGATGGTCGGCCAGCATCACCCGCTCGGCTTCTTCGAGCAGCACCCGGCGCCGTGCCGGATCGGCCTGCTTGACTGCGTCGGCCAGCAGCGCGTCGTAGCGGGGGTTTGAGTAGCCGCTCAGGTTGAGGCCGAAATCGGTCTGCAGCAGCTGGGCGAAGGTGTAGGCGTCATTGAAATCGCCGACCCAGCTCGACCGGAATACCTGCGTGTCCTTGCGGGCCTGGATGCTCTGCAACAGGGCGCGGAATTCCTCCGCGTAGAGCGTCGTTTCGACGCCAAGCCCTTCCTTCCACATGGCCGCGACGGCGACGGCCAACCGGTTGTGCTGGTCACCCGAGTTATAGCGCAGCTCGATCTGCAGCGGCCTGGCGGCGGAATATCCGGCTTGCGCATACAGGCGGCGGGCTTCGGCCAGCCGTTCGGCGTATGGCTTGCCCGCGTAATCGAACTGCTGCGGCGTGTAGTTCCAGACCCCGCGCGGCACCCAGCCATAGGCGGGCGCTTCACCCACGCCCGTCACCGCGGCGGTCAATTTGTCGCGGTCGATCGCCATCGACAGGGCGCGGCGCAACTTCGGGTTGTCCTTGAACGGCGGCCGCGTCACGTTGAACCCGTAGTAGTAGACGCTGAGCTGTGGCGCGACATGCAGCTCGCCCGGCAGGTTCTGCCTGATCCACTGGAACTGCGGTGCCGGCACGACGTAGGTGACGTCGAGTTGCCCCGCGCGGTACTGCCGCAGTTCGGTGCCCGCGTCTGCGATGTGTACGAAGTGCACTTCTTCGAGCTTCGTCGCCGCATTGTTCCAGTAACTGGGGTTCCGGCGCAGGACGACATGCGAGCCAATGACCCAGTCCGCCAGCACGAACGCGCCGTTCGACACGAGCTTGCCGGGTCGCGCGTACTCCGCTCCATGCGCAGCCAGCGAAGGGCCGTGAACGGGAAATGTCCCCGGCTGCGACAGCAGGCCAAGCAGGTACGGCGCGGGGGTCGCCAGCCGGATCAGTACGGTGCGATCGTCGGGCGCGGAGACGCCGAGTTCCTCGCTCTTTTTTTCACCGCGCGTGATGGCCCCGGCGTTCAGCACCGGATCGATGAACTGCGCATAGGGCGAGGCCGTCTTCGGATCGACCAGCCGGCGCATGCCGGCGACATAGTCAGCGGCCTTGAGCACGTCGCCGTTCGACCAGCGCAATCCGTCGCGCAGCGTGAAGCGGTATTCGAGGCCATCCGGGGTCACCGTCCAGGCTTCGGCGGCGGCAGGCACGGGCGAGCCATCGGGACCGATCGAGGTCAGGCCTTCGAACGCGTCGCGCAGGATGTTGAACGCGCCATCGGTCCGCGCGAGTTGCGGATCGAGCGTGTCCGGCTCGGGTCCGTTGCCGCGCCGCAGGACGGCGGGATTGAAGTCGGACGGAACCGTGCTCCCCGTCGTGGTCGCGTCACGGGCCGTGTCCGCGCCGCCGTTGCCGCCTCCGCATCCCGCGAGCGCGAGCATCGCCGCGCACAGACTGACGGCCCAGGTGCTCGCCGCAGGCGTGGTGCGACGGCTCGATCGAAGCAAGGACTGCGGCATCGGCTGCGAACCTCGGGCGCCAGGACTGCGCCCGATCTTACCCGGCGGCACCGGCTCGCGTTGGCTGCGGGCGTTCCGTGCTGCCGCTTCAGGTGAATGAGCAGGATCGAGATTGCAGCGGGAGTGAGCCCTGGGATGCGTGCCGCCTGGCCGAGCGTCGTCGGCCGCTGCTGCGCGAGCTTCTGCCGCACCTCGTTCGACAGGCCGCGCACCTGCGCGTAGTCGAGCGACTCGGGCAGCTGCGTTTCTTCGCTGCGCCGCTGGCGCTCGATCTCGTCATGCTGGCGCTCGATGTAACCGGTGTACTTCGCCTGCACGTCGACCTGCAGTGGCACCTGCACGGCAAGCCTTTCATCGTCGCGCCAGTCGTCGTCGCCGCCGCCCAGCGCGGCATCGAGCGCTGCGTACGGCACTTCGGGCCGACGCAATACCTCGAACGCGCGCTGCTCGCGCGACAGCGGCGTACCGCAGACCCGCTCGAGCTGCATGGCGGCGGCCGTGCCCGGCCGGACCCAGGTCGCGCGCAGCCGCTCGAGTTCGGCCTCAACGGCGGTGCGCTTGCGCTCGAACAGCCGCCAGCGCTCGTCGTCGACGAGGCCGAGTGCACGACCGGCGGGAGTGAGGCGCAGATCCGCGTTGTCTTCGCGCAGCGTGAGACGGTATTCCGCGCGGCTCGTGAACATGCGGTACGGTTCGGGTGCTCCGCGCGTGATGAGGTCGTCGACCATCACGCCGATGTAGGCGTCGCCGCGCGTCGGGAACCACGGTTTGCGCTCCTGCACCTGCAGGCTCGCGTTGATGCCGGCGAGCAGGCCCTGCGCGGCGGCCTCTTCGTAGCCGGTGGTGCCGTTGATCTGGCCCGCAAAATACAGGCCCGGCACGTGCTTCGTCTCGAGCGTGGGATGCAGGTCGCGCGGATCGAAGAAGTCGTATTCGATCGCATAGCCCGGCCGCGTGATGTGCGCACGTTCGAAGCCCTTGATGCTGCGCACGAAGGCCTGCTGCACGTCGAACGGCAGGCTGGTCGAAATGCCGTTCGGGTAGATCTCGTGCGTGTCCAGGCCTTCGGGTTCGATGAAGACCTGGTGCGAAGTCTTGTCGGCGAAGCGCACGACCTTGTCTTCAACCGAGGGGCAATACCGCGGGCCGACCCCTTCGATGACGCCGGTGAACATCGGCGAACGGTCGGTGCCCGAGCGGATCAGCTCGTGCGTGCGCTCGTTGGTGGCCGTGATGTGGCAGCAGACCTGGCGGGGGTGCTCGTCGCGACGACCGAGGAACGAGAAGACGGGCACTGGTTCGTCACCGGCCTGCACCAGCAGTCCGGTGTAGTCGACCGAGCGGCCGTCGATGCGCGGCGGCGTGCCGGTCTTGAGACGGCCGACGCGCAACGGCAATGCACGCAGCCTTGCCGCCAGCCGGTTCGACGGCGGATCGCCCGCTCGTCCGCCCGGGGACTGCTCAAGGCCGACGTGGATCTTCCCGCCCAGGAACGTGCCCACCGTGAGGACGACCGCGCGGGCATCGAACTCCAGGCCCACCGCCGTAACGATTCCGGCAACGCGCCCGTGCTCGATGCGCAGGTCGGCGACTTCGGCCTGGAACAGCGACAGGTCGGGCTGGTTCTCGACGATCGAGCGAATCGCTTTCTTATAGAGCGCACGGTCCGCTTGCGCTCGCGTCGCACGAACGGCGGGACCCTTGCTGGCATTGAGCGTGCGGAACTGGATGCCGGCACGGTCGATCGCACGTGCCATCGCGCCACCGAGCGCATCGATCTCGCGGACGAGGTGGCCCTTGCCGATGCCGCCGATCGCCGGATTGCAGCTCATCTGGCCCAGGGCCTCGATGCTCTGGGTGACGAGCAGCGTGCGTGCACCACGTCGCGCCGAGGCGAGCGCGGCCTCGGTGCCGGCATGGCCGCCACCCACCACGATCACGTCGAACTTTGCAGCGAAGCGCGTCATCGGCGTGCTTCAGGCCGCCACTGCCGGGCGCGCGATCGCCTCCCGGAACGCAGCGAGCCGCATTGCCACGAAACGCCGGGCCTGCCGCTCGTAACGGTTCTGCCAGTAGCCGCGCCGATGCCACTCGAGCAGGTAATCCCGGACGTTCATGCGCCCGCGGTTCCACTGTCGCAGCACGTGGAAGTACTCGTGCAGCAGCAATTCGGGACTGGCGAAGAAGTCGTCGACGGAACCCCGCAGGTAGATCGTGTTGCGGCGAGTCGTCGCCGTGGCATGCCCATGCAGCCTCGCGAACCAGGAATGCTCGCGCAGCACGACGTCGTCGACCGGGTCGCCGAAGACATCGGTGAGTGCCCGCCGCAGTTCGGGAGGCATCCGGTCGCGCGTGCGCATCGCCGTCAGGCCGGGTTTTCGGGCGCCGCGACCTTGCGGCCGCGACGCCTCTTGCCCGCTGGCTTGGCTTGCACGGCGCGCGGTGCGGCCTTTGCCTGCAGCCGGCGACGGGCCGGCTTGCGCGCGACCTTGCCTTCAATGGTCTTGTCGCCATCGACCGGCGCAATGGCCGCCACCTCGGCCACGGTGAAGGCGGCTTCACGCTCCGCCGCGTCCTTCATCTGCTCGAACGCCGTGCGCATGCAGTCGGCGAAGAACGAGGGATCCGGCAGCATCTCGCGGCACGACACCGCGCAGAGCCACATGTTGCCCGCATAGCTGAAGGCGGTCACGTTGAGGCCCATGCCGTCGAGGGCAATGCTGATCGGTGCATAGTTCACCAACCGCGCACCCGCCATGTACAGCGGGACGTCAGGTCCGCGCACGTTCGAGACAATGAGACCGATGCGCGGCACCCGCACGTTGCGCAGCAGCGGATCCGCCACGATGCTCGGCAACGTCTCGAGCAGGTCGCGCGCCAGTTCCTTGCCGATGGCGTCAGTCACGCGCTTGGCGGTCGCGGCCGCGTCGCAGATCGTGCGCAGGCGTTCGAGCGGATCCTCGATCTCGGAGTGCACGGGCATCAGCGTGAAACCGACCTGGTTGCCCACGTCGGCGCCCTTCTCCTGGCCGCGCAGCGTCATCGGCACCATGGCGACCATGGTCGAATCGGGCAGTTCGTTTTTCGCCGACAGGTAGGCGTGCAGCGCCCCGCCGACGATGCAGAGGAACTGGTCGTTGATGGTGGCCTTCGGCACCGACTTGCGAATCGCGCGGAAGTCCGCGAGCGGCAGCGACACGGCTTCGAACACGCGGTGCGCCGAAACGTCGCCACTGAAGCGTGTCTGCGGCGGCAGGCGCGGCAGCAGCGTGCTCAGGTCACCCGTCAGCAGCGAACGCACGTTGGCAACGAAGCCCCCCTCGCCGAGGTTGTTGAACCTGGTCAGCGCCTCGGCGCCGAGGGACGCGACCTTGCGCGCGGTGCCGAGCGAGAAGCGCGCCAGGTTCGGCAGCTTCTGCACGTTGTGCGCCAGTGCACGTGAGTACAGCTCGACCTGTGTCGGTTCACGGTCGGCGTGGTAGATGTTGCTGGCGTTCAATTCCTCGGCGTCGAAATCGATCTGTTCGGGCGTCAGCGAATGCAGCGCCCGCATGATCTCGGTGCCCGATTCGCCGTCGACGATCGAGTGATGCATCTTCGTGTACAGCGCGAAGCTGCCGGGCGGGACACCGGGCACGTTGTGCAGGCCTTCGATGACGTAGGCCTCCCACAGTGGCTTGCTGCGATCGAGCGGTCGCGAGTGCAGTCGCGCCGCCTGGATGCAGAGCTGGCGCCAGTCGCCCGGGTGCGGCACGGCGATGTGACGCACGTGGAATTCGACGTCGATGCTGTCGGACTCGACCCAGTACGGGCGGTCAAGCGAGAGCGGCAGTGAGACGAGCCGGCGGCGGAACTGGGGAAACTGCGCGATCCGGGTCGCAAAGTGACGCAGCACGTCCTTGAAGCGCACCCCACCGCCCGGCGCGGTCGACGGGTCGTAGATCGCCAGCGACGCGACGTGCATGAAATTGTTCCCGCGCTCGAACTGCAGGAACATCGAATCCGCACCGGAAAGCTGTCTCATGGCCGCACCTTCTGCCCCCGGCGTAATGGCGTCGCCGGACCCGCAATGATATCCGACAGGGACCGGGACGACATGCGGCACGCCGACCCCGGGCGGCCTCACTCCGGCGCCGCGGGCGGCGCGGCAGGCTTGGTCGCCCAGACAGCGACGACGCTGTCCCGGACTACCTTTTCCGCCGTGCTGCCCAGCACCACGTCGCGCAGATTCGTATGCCCCTTCGTGCCGACTGCCACCAGGTCCGCGTCGACCAGTGCCGCGAACTCCAGAATCCCCGACCGGTAGCCGGAGTACGGGTACACGTGACAGCGGACCTCGAGTCCGGCGTAGCGATCGGTTTCCGCCTCGACGAAGGCCTGCAGCCTGGGCCCCAGTTCGCCACGCAGCCGTGCATAGGTGTCGAGGTCGCGCGCCGCGACGTGAACCGCATAGAGCTTGGCTCCGTCCTGGTGCGCGACCAGCGCGGCCGATGCCAGGGCTCGCTGGCTGTTCTGCGAGAAATCGATTCCGACCGCGACCGTGCGGAACGCATCGCGGTAGTTGTCGCGAACGATCAGCACGTCGGTCGCGACGCTGCGGATGCAACCCGAGGCCAGGGTGCCCAGCCCGACGTTGGGCCTGCTTGCACCAAATGCGCCCAGCACCAGCAGGTCGGCCGCGTGCAGCGCCAGTTGCTGGCGAATACCGGCCAGGCGGGAGCCGAAGCAGACATCCAGCGGCAGCCCACGGGCGCAGGCTGTTGCATTGGAAAACGCCTCCCAGCGACGCAGCACCTCCTCGCTCAGCCCGGCACGGATCTCGCGCTGCATCGACGTCAGCCGCAACTCATCCCCCGGCTCGTCGACGCCGGTCTCGAGGACGTGCACGGGATGCACAGTCGCGTTGGACCAGGACGCGATGCGCGTCGCGTGACCGAGCGCTGCCCGCGAGCACTCCGAGAAGTCCACCCCGACGACGACGGATGTCAACGCAATCATGAGCCTCTCCTGTTGATCGTGATCGGTACCCTGCAAGCAGGCGGTCCGTGCCTCACTTGCAGGTCGTTCCATGGCCGTGCCGGCGCGCCGACGACCGCGTTCGCCACCGCCAGCTGACTTTCTGCGCCTCCATGACTGCAAGCAGGCTGAGCGCCGCCACGCCGAGCGTGAGCCATTCCCTGGCTCCGAGCGGCCCGACATTGAGCACGCTCTGCATCAGCGGAACGTGCATCGCCACCACGTGTGACAGCAGCGCCGCCAGTACGCCGGCGACCAGCACCGGGTTGTGACTGAGCGGGATGCGGAAGACAGAACGCGTTTCGGAGCGCGCGTTGAACGCATCGACGTTCTGCAGCAGCACCATCAGCAGCATCAGCGCATTGCGCGCCTCGGGCACCGGAACAGCCGACGAGAGCATCAGCACATATGCCGTGAATGCGAGGATTCCCATCCACAGACCACCGAGCACGGTGCGCTCGATCATGAGCCGGTTGAAGACCGGTTCACCGGGACTGCGTGGCGGCGACTCGAGTTCGTCGCCTCGCCCCTGTTCGAACGCCAGCGCCACGTCCTGGATGCCATTGGTCACGAGGTTCAGCCAGAGCAGCTGCACCGGCAGCAGCGGCAACGGCAATCCCACGATCACTGCCAGGCCGACCGTGAGAACCTCGGCCGCGCCGGCGGCGACCAGCAGGTACACCACGTTGCGGATGTTCTGGTAGGCGATCCGCCCTTCTTCCACCCCGGCTACAATCGTCGCGAAGTTGTCGTCGCTCAACACGACGTCGGACGCATCTCGCGCCACGTCGGTACCGCTGCGGCCCATGGCCACACCGATGTTGGCGTGGCGCAGCGCCGGCGCATCGTTGACACCGTCGCCGGTCACGGCAACGAAATGACCGGCCTCCTGGGCGGCCTTCACGATCGCAAGCTTCTGGTCCGGCGTAACCCTTGCGTACACGCGCGCGGTTTCGATCGAGCGCCGGACATAGCCCGCATCGCCGCTGCGCAGGTCGGAACCGTGGATCACCTCCGCGGCACGGTCCGCGATGCCGAGTTCACGGGCGATCGCCAGCGCGGTTATGGGGTGGTCGCCGGTCACCATGATCACGCGGATGCCCGCGTCGCCGCAGCGAAGCACGGCGGCGGAAACGTCGGGTCGCAGCGGATCGACCAGCCCCACGAGTCCGGCGAACGCCAGGTTGCTCGGTTCCTCCGGCGTTTCCTCCGCGGTCATCACCCGGGCAATGCGGCCGCAAGCCAGCGCGAGAACGCGCTGTCCACGGCTCGCCATGTCGGTCGCAATAGCCTGCATCGCTGCGTGCTGCTCCGCCGTCGACAGGCACATCGCAAGAACCCTTTCCGGAGCGCCCTTGACGGCTACCCAGGTCTGCTCGCCATCGACGTGGAAGCTCGCGGCGAAACGATGTTCCGGTTCAAACGGAATGACATTCACCGCCGGGTGGCGAACGAGCAGCACCTCGCGCTCGACGCGGCCTTTGCCGGCGAGCGCAAGCAGTGATATGTCGGTCGGATCGCCGCGCCAGACCCAGGCGCCGTCATGCCGGTGCAGGTCACCCTCGTTGCATGCGGCCGCAATCTCGAGCAACTGTTGCAGGCCCGGCTGGTCGGCCCGCCCGGACTGGCCATCGGCTCGCCTGACTTCCCCCTCGGGCTCGTACCCGGCGCCGGTCACCGCATAGCGCGTCCCATCCGGCAGGAACACCTCGCGCACCGTGAGTTCGTTGCACGTGAGCGTGCCGGTCTTGTCGCTCGCAATCAGCGTGCAGCTGCCAAGCCCCTCGACCGCCGGGAGACGCCGCACGATCGCCCCGCGTCCGGCCATTCGCCTGGCGGCGATCGCAAGGGCGATCGTGATTGCAACGGGCAGGCCTTCCGGGATTGCCGACACCGCCAGCGCAATGCCGAACATGAACATGGTCCCGACGCTGGCGTCGTGCACGACGACCGCAACGGCTCCGATGAAGAGTGCTGCCGACAGTACCGCCACTGCAATGACGCGACTGAATCGCTCCATGCGCTTCACGAGTGGCGGCTTGCCGGCGTCACCGGCCGTAATGGAGATCGCGAGCCGGCCCACGGCGGTGTGCGCGCCCGTTGCCACGACGACGCCGTGCCCCCGTCCGCGGGCGATGGTCGTCCCGGCGAACGCCATGTTGCGGCAGTCGGCCCGCTCCGCGGCGGCGGCGCCGATCCAGGACGCGTCCTTCAGGACGGGCAGCGACTCACCGGTCAGCAAGGCCTCGTCGATCTCCAGTCCGTGGGCGTCCAGCAGTCGCAGGTCCGCCGGCACCCGTTGGCCGCTTTCGAGCGCGACGACGTCCCCGGGCACGACTTCGGCACTGTCGAGTTCGATGGAGTCGCCGCCACGCAGCACCGTCGCGCGGATCAACAGCAGTTTCTGGAGACCCTGGCTCTGCTGCTCGGCACGCCACTCCTGCCAGCCGCCGAGTGCCGAGTTGAGCAGCAGCACGACGCCGATGAATGCGGCGTCGCTGAGATCACCCAGCGAAATTGCGGCCGCCGCTGCCACCAGCAGGACGTAGATCAGCGGGCTCTTGAGCTGCCGCAGCCCGATCTCGAGCACGCTCGGCGGAGGCTTTGACGGCAGCAGGTTCGGGCCGTAACGCTCGAGCCTGGCGGCTGCCTCGGCCCGGCTCAGGCCGGCTTCAGTCGCCGCCAGGAGGCCCAGGCTCTCCTTTGCCGGCAACGCATGCCAGTTGCGGTTGTCCGCAGCAGCCGGCTGGGCTGAAGAGGCGACTTTCGCAGTCATTTTCAGCCATGGGTGCTCGTTGCTTCCATGCCGTCTTGCGCTGCGCGTCAGTTGCGCGCAAGCCGGCTCGCGGCCAGCGTGAAACTGTTCGGCTTGATCAACAGCAGGTCGCATGGCGCGACGTGCATCAACTGCTCGGTCGTACTGCCGATCAGCGCCTGTCGCACGGGGCCCCGCACGATGGTGCCCAGCACCATGATGTCCGCATCCTCCGTCGTCACGGCGTTGAGCAACGCCTCGACCGGACCGCCGTGCACTATCTTGACGTCTTTCGCAGCCAGCCCAGCTCCGCGCGCGAGGTGCCGCACCATGGTCCTGACACGCTGCTGCTCGCGTCGAACGAGCGCGGGCCGCGCGGCGCGCACGAGGCTGGCATCACGCATGCAATGGATGATGCGCACGCCACCATTGGTGGCCGCCGCGATCGCCGACGCCATGCCGACGATACCGACATCCAGGCTTGAAACGCGCAGGCCGTGCGCGCCGGGATCGACCGCGGCCAGCACCGTGGGCTTCGAGTACGGGGCTGCGCTACGCGCCAGCAGCAACGGCACCGGGCACAGGCGGGCAACTTCCCAGTCGATGCGCGACAGACCCCGCTGTCGCCGCGTGGAACGATAGCGCGGCTCCGCCACCACGATGTCTGCCGCTTCGCGCGTTGCCGCCCGTGCGATCGCCTCGGGAATCGTGCGTTGCCACTCCGCGCGCACCCGGATCTCGACTCCGGCTCCCCCGAGCGAGCGGGCGATGGCCTGCAATCCCTGTGTTGCGCGCGCCACGTAGTCGCGGCGTGCTGCCGCGAGATGCGCCGAGTCGAAGAACATGCCACCGGAGAGCACGGGCTCGTAGCAGGCGTGATAGAGGATCACGTCGGCGCCGAACAGCCAGGCGACCTCAACTGCCTTGCGTGCGGCCACCTGCCCGCTCGCCGCGGGATCGGCGATCGCCGCGAGTACCGTACGCACAGACTTCCTCGTCGCCATTGCGATCTCCTGGGCGACATCGCTGCGCCCCTCAATCGACCCCTGACGCCACCGCGTACGAGCCGATGATCCCATCAGGCACCGACTGCAGCGAGTCGGGAATTTACCTAAAAGGACGGCGGCGTGGCGACCGCCGTCCTGCGGTCTGCGCTACTTGCCGATGCAGAAGCTCGCGAAGATCCGTCCCAGCAGGTCGTCGCTCGACACTTCGCCGGTAATCTCGCCCAGCGCCTGATGGGCGTCCCGCAGTTCCTGCGCGACCAGCTCGCCCGCATGCCGTGTCGTCAGCATTTCATGCGCGGTCTCGACGTGCTCCCGTGCGCGTCGCAACGCATCGATGTGCCGGGTGCGAGCCGAGAGCGCGCCTTCCGGCGGGGGATGAAAGCCGATGCAATCCTTGAGGTGCTGACGCAGGAGGTCGAGACCCGCGCCGGTACCGGCGCTCAGGTAGACACGCGGTGCGCCGCCCTGCCCTGTCTCTATTTTCACCGCATCGCCACTGCGATCCACCTTGTTGAAGACCAGCGTCAGTGGAATCTTGGCAGGCACGTGCTGCAGGTCGTTTTCGATCGCGGCGATCGCCTGGGGATCCGCGGCATCGACGACGAAGAGCACACGGTCGGCGCGTGAGATTTCGTGACGGGCACGCCGGATGCCCTCCGCTTCGACATCGTCCGGCGAGTCGCGCAGTCCAGCCGTGTCGAGGATGTGCAGCGGCAGGCCGTCGATCGAGATGCGTTCACGCAGTACGTCGCGCGTCGTGCCAGGCGTCGCGGTGACGATTGCAGCGTCATAACCGGTCAGGCGATTCAACAGGCTCGACTTGCCTGCGTTCGGGCGACCCGCAATGACGACCGTCAGTCCGTCACGCAGCAAGGCGCCCTGGCGGGCAGTTTCCGCAAGCCCGTTGAATCGTTCCCGCACATCCTGCATGCGTTGGCCGAGCGCGCGGTCGGCGAGGAAATCGATTTCTTCCTCGGGAAAGTCGATCGCAGCCTCGATCCAGAGCCGCAGCTGCAGGACGGACTCGGCGAGCTCGTGCACGCGACGGGAGAACTCGCCCTGCAACGAGCGCAACGCCGCGCGCGCCGCCTGCTCGGATCCGCTGTCGATCAAGTCGGCGATCGCTTCGGCCTGCACTAGATCGAGCTTGTCGTTGAGGAAGGCGCGTTGCGTGAACTCGCCGGCAGCCGCTGCGCGCGCACCGAGGGTCAGCACGCGTTGCAACAGCAGTTCCATGACCACGGGGCCGCCGTGCCCGTGCAGCTCGAGTACGTCTTCGCCGGTGAACGAATGCGGCCCCGCAAAGTAGAGCGCCAGGCCGGTGTCGATGGGCGCACCCGCAGCATCGACAAACACGCGCAATTCGGCGCGTCGCGGTTCGAGCGCGGCCCCGAGCAGGGAGCGGGCGATGTGCGCGGTCTGCGGGCCCGACACGCGAACGATGCCGATCCCGCCGCGACCGGGCGCGGTCGCAATCGCCGCGATCGTGTCGTTCGCCGTCGAATTCATGGGACGCTGCTCATGTGGCCGGCAAGGGCAGCTCGCCTTCGACCAGGAACGTGTCGAGTGGAAATTCGCGAAGTACGCCGGCGCTGCGACTGTAGTAGCTCACGCGCCCAGCGGTGGTCTGGCACAGCCATTCCGCGAGGATGTCGGGCTTTGACGCGCCGAGCGCAGCCGGCGTGAACAGCGCGACGTTCAACCCCTGCTGCGGATCACGCGCCGAGCGATACTCGAACGCTTCGATGCCAGCGGTGCGCATGGCCGTGCCGAGAGCCTGGGTGACGCCGTAGTAGCGGCGATCGAGCAGTGCCGCCGCATGCTCTGCGAACGGTGCGTGCTGCAGTTGCAGGCCGTGGGTCGTGCCGATCGAAGCGCTGAACAGCGTGTGCCGCGTGTCGAGCGGCGCGGGCGGCGGTGCCGCCATGCCGGACCAGAACACGAACCGGTAGTACGCGCTCTCTGCGAGCACCGTATCGGCAGCGCGCGCCCCGTAGAACAGGCTGGGCTCGAAGCGCGTGCTGAAGCGCGAACCCCAGGGCAGCGGCGGATAGCGAAACGGTGTCGCCAACAGGTAGTGCAGGGCGATTGCCGGCCCGGGGAGCTCGCGGCTTGGAGGCCTCGATCAGGTCTTCGAGCAACGCCTGCTCCGCGAGCGTGCCGACGAGGGAATTCGTCGCGACCTGCTCCTGGCTTTCGACCAGGCGGAAAATTTCGCCTTGCAGGGCGACGGGCACCACGCGGTCGGAGCACGCAGCCCAGATCTCGCTCACACGCGGCCCCGGATCGCATCGAGGTATTCGACCACGCGCATGAGGCCGGGCACGGAACGGACGAGTTCGGCGGGCACGCCACCGACGTGGTGGTTGTGGGTGTGCATCCAGTGCCGCATCTGGTGGGCTTCGCCGCCCACGAGCACGTAGAGCGAGCGATAGGCGCGGATGAACAGCAGCGCGAGTTCACCCGACTTGCTGTCGGGTTCGAGGGCCGCGCGGCTCAGCACCGTGCGGTCACGGCCGACGATGGCGCCGAGATCCGCCTGGGTGAGACCGAGCTCCTTGCCCGCTTTGACGAGCGCGCGCGTCAGGACTGCGGCCGGGCTGGGGTTCGCTCCGTCCGCCACGGCGTGGGTGGTCAGAATGGGTGGCACGCGATCCATGCGCACATTCTATTCTGTTTTGTTGCTTTTGCAACAGAACGGGCGGTCAGGGACAGGCGTTGGAGGGGTCGGACGCCAGCACCCTCACCCGCGCTCTGCACGACCACTCCCGCGGAAGCGGGAGCGGTGAGGCCAAGGTCAGGAGCCGCTCTTGGCCGGCTTCGGCCTGGACGACCTGGTTGATTTTCCACTGCTGCGCAATCGACAGCAGCGTGTTGGTCAGCCAGTACAGCACCAGGCCCGCGGGGAACCACGCCATCATCACGGTCATGATGACCGGCATGAAGGCGAACATCTTCGCCTGCATGGGATCGGGCGGCGCCGGGTTCAGCTTGAACTGCGCGAACATGCCGAAGCCCATCAGGATCGGCAGGATGAAGAACGGGTCCTTCGACGACAGGTCCTGAATCCAGCCGAAGAACGGCGCCTGGCGCATCTCGACGCTCTCGAGCAGCACCCAGTAGAACGCGAGGAACACGGGGATCTGCACGAGGATCGGCAGGCAGCCCGCGACCGGGTTGATCTTCTCGCGCTTGTACAGCTCCATCGTCTGCTTCGCGAGCTGTTCGCGGTCGTCCTTGTAGCGCTCCTGGATGCTCTTGATGCGCGGCGCGATCGCTCGCATTTTCGCCATCGAGCGGCCGCTCTTTTCGGTGAGCTTGTAGAACAGCAGCTTGAGCAGGATCGTGACGATGATGATCGTGACACCCCAGTTCTTGACGAACTTGTGCACCCACTCGAGCAGGTGGAACAGCGGATCGGACAGGATCGTGAGCTTGCCGTAGTCGACGGTCAGCTCGAGTTTCGGGCCGGTCGCCTTCAGCTGCTGCTGCAGCTTCGGGCCGATGAACAACTTTTCGCTGAAGGTGCTGCTGGCGCCCGCCGGCACGCTCTTCAGCGGGCCACGATAGCTGACCAGCGAATGCTCGCCTTCGCGCTGCAGCGAGAAATCGTAGGTCTCGCCCTGCGGCGGCACGGCGGCCGACACGAAGTGATGCTGCATTTCCGCCATCCAGCCACCGGCGGCAGCCTGGCGGAACGCGGCATCGTCCTCGTCGTCGATGCTGAGCTTCTGGTACTTCTTGCCGTCGTACACGGCCGGGCCACGGAACGCGTAGCTCTCGACGTCGAACATCGAACGCTTCTGCGAGAACACGTGCCGCGCGAACTGCACGTACGAGGCGGCTTTCCAATCCGCACCCGATGCGTTCTGCACGTCATACAACACGTCGATCGCATAGTGGCCGCGCCTGAAGACGTAGGTCTTCATCACGGTGACGCCCTGCCCGTCCGTCCACGTCAGCGGCACGCGCAGTTCCTGCGCGCCCGGCGCGAGGCTGAACTCGGCGGCCGGTGCCGTGTACAGCGCAAGGTGCGTCGGTTCGGCACGGCCGTCCGCCGCCCGCAATCCGCTGCGCACGACGCTGAATGACGCGTCGTCGGTCGAAAGCAACCGCACGGCCGGACTGCCGGGCTTCTTGTCGCGTGGGTACTGCAGCAGGTCGGCGCGCAGCAGGTCCCCGCCCTGCAGGCTGATGTCCATGTCGATCACGTCGGTGACGACGTGGATCTTCGGGGCAGCGGCATTCACGGCGGCGATGGCCGGTGTCTGCCCGGCGGCAGCGGCCGGCGCGCTTGCAGCGGGCGCCGTGGCGGACGGCAGTGATGGCAGGCTCGATGACGTGGCACCGGTTGCTGCAGGTGCGGCGGCCGTCGTCGTGGCGCTGGGCGCAGCCGTCGTGGCCGATGCGGCAGCCGGCTGCGAGCCGTAATCGCGGTCCCACTGGATGATGTTCATCCACGCGAGCAGTGCGAGGCCAATCCAGAGAAACAGGCGCGGGTTATCCATGGCTCGGTCGCTTGTCAGTGTGGTCATGCGGCGTGTGCGTGCATTCGGGCACGGGATCGTAGCCGCCGGGATTCCAGGGGTGGCATCGTCCGATGCGACGTGCCGCGAGCCACGAGCCGCGCAGCGCCCCGTGACGTTGAATGGCTTCCTGCGCGTAGCAGGAACAGGTGGGGTAAAAGCGGCAGTTCGGCCCGAGCAACGGGCTGATGAACCAGCGGTAGAACGTGATGAGGGCGATCAGGAACGGGCGCATCGTCGCACGATCCTATCCCAGTGCGATTGCAGGCTCGCACGGATCTCGACGCTGCTGCTCCTGGTGGCGGCAGGTCGCGCGTTGACGACTACGTCCAGGGCAGGCAGTTCGTGCTGGCGGTGGCGGAACGATTCGCGGGCGAGGCGCTTGATGCGATTGCGTTTCACGGCGTTGCCCGCGGCCTTGATGCCGACGGCAAGTCCGAGCCGGGCCTGGCCCGTTTCGTTGGGACGGGTTATCACGAGGAACAGCGCATCGGAAGATCGCTGGCCTTGCCGATGAACGGCGTCGAACTGGGGCTTGTCGGTCAGGCGGCTCGCGCGCGGGAAGCGTCGCGAGACTGGTGTGCGATCGTTACTGCTCGTGAGAACGGTCAGACCGCAAGACGCTTGCGGCCCTTCGCGCGACGACGGGCGAGGACGAGACGACCGCCCTTGGTGGCCATGCGCGCACGGAAGCCGTGGACTCGCTTGCGGTGCAGGTTGCTCGGGTTGAATGTGCGCTTCATCTTCGGCTCCGAAGTGTCCTAAACAGGACCGGAAAACAGGACCAGAAACAACAACATGCACTGGCCGTAAAAGGGCCGGGAAGAATACGCACGGACCCCGCTGGAGTCAACCTCAACCGAAGATATCCACAGCCCTGAAGAGCCGGTATACACTCGCCGCCCCTTCCCGCTGGCAAGCGCTCACCGTCCTTCAGAAAGGCCCGTCGGTTCGTGGAGATTTCGCTCTGGCATCAATGCCTCCGCCGGCTCGAAGCGGAGCTCCCGGAACAGGCGTTCAACACCTGGATCCGCCCGCTGCAGGCCGTCGAGGACGGGGACCGGCTGCGACTGCTGGCTCCCAACCGGTACGTGGTCGACTGGGTCAATCAGAACTGCACCGCGCGCATCAGCGAGCTGGTCGACGAGCTGGTGCCCTCCCCAGTCCCACAAGTGACCGTTGAAATCGGGTCCCGGCGCCAGCCTCTCCCCACTCCGATCCAGATGACGGAGGGAATCGGCCTGCCGGTCCAGCCACGAGCCGTGGCTCGGCCGCCGGCGACGTTTGAGTCGCAGCCAGGCGCGCCACCCCGGCGTACGATCGACCCACTGCCCCAGTTCGGCGGCCGGCTGAACGCCGAGTTCACGTTTGCCAATTTCGTCGAGGGCAAGAGCAACCAGCTGGCGCGCGCCGCCGCGGTCCAGGTCGCCGAGAATCCCGGCCGGGCCTACAACCCGTTGTTCATCTACGGTGGCGTCGGCCTGGGCAAGACGCACCTGATGCACGCCGTCGGCAACCAGATCCGCGCGCGCAACAAGGACGCGAAGGTCGCCTACGTGCACTCCGAGCGCTTCGTCGGCGACATGGTGCGCGCGCTGCAGCACAACACCATCAACGAGTTCAAGCAGGCCTACCGCACGCTCGACGCGCTGTTGATCGACGACATCCAGTTCTTCGCCGGCAAGGATCGCTCGCAGGAAGAGTTCTTCCATACGTTCAACACGCTGCTCGAAGGGCAGCAACAGGTGATCCTTACCTGCGACCGCTATCCGAAGGAAGTCGAAGGCCTCGAGGAGCGTCTCAAGTCGCGCTTCGGCTGGGGACTCACGGTGGCGATCGAGCCGCCCGAACTGGAAACGTGCGTCGCGATCCTGATGAGCAAGTCTGCGGCCAGCGGCGTCGAGCTGCCGGAGGAAGTCGCGTTCTTCGTCGCCAAGCGCATCCGCTCCAACGTGCGTGAACTCGAGGGCGCCATGCGCCGCGTGATCGCGAACTCGCAGTTCACGGGTCGCCCGATCACGCTGGATTTTGCCAAGGAGGCGCTCAAGGACCTGCTGGCGCTGCAGGAACGCCTGGTCACGATCGAGAACATCCAGAAGACGGTCGCCGAGTACTACAAGATCCGCGTGGCGGACCTGTTGTCACGCCGGCGCAGCCGCTCGATCACGCGGCCGCGGCAGATGGCGATGGCTTTGTCGAAGGAACTCACCAATCACAGCCTGCCGGAGATCGGCGATGCCTTTGGTGGCCGTGACCACACGACGGTGCTGCACGCGTGCCGCGTGGTGAAGGAGCTGCGAACCTCGCAGCAGCGACTCAACGAGGACTATTCGAACCTGTTGAGAACGCTTGCGGGATGACATGATCAAGCTGTGGATGAAATCGGGGGTCGAGTACTCCACATTTCATCCACAGGCTGCGGACAGGGCTTGCGGCGGTTGCGGGGGGTGCTGACCCTGTCTGCAAACGTGCGCTGCCATTGGGGAAACTGAGGTTTTGCACAGACATGCGCTGTGCTAAAAGTCATAACAATAGAACTCTTATATAAAGACTCCGGAACTATAGAAGATGAAGATCATCGCGAAGCGCGAAGCGATCCTGAGCCCGCTGCAGGCCGTCATCGGTGTCGTCGAGCGCAAGCAGACGATGCCGATCCTGGCCAACGTGCTGGTATCGGCCAAAGGCGGCAAGCTCTCGATCACGGCGACGGATCTCGAAGTCGAGCTCGTGGCCATGTCGGAGGTGGACGTGCAACGGGGCGGTGAGATCACGATCCCCGGACGCAAGCTGCTCGACATCTGTCGCGCGTTGCCGGAAGGCACCGAAATCACGCTCACGCAGGAAGGCGAGCGGATGCTCGTACGCGCTCGCAAGAGCCGCTTCACGCTCACCACGCTGCCGGCGGCAGAGTTCCCCACCGTGGAGGAGATCAATGCAGAGCAGACCCTGCAGGTGCCGCAGAAGGACTTCAAGCGGCTGCTCGACAAGACGCACTTCTCGATGGCCCAACAGGACGTCCGTTACTATCTGAACGGTCTGTTGCTTGAAACTTCGGCGAAAATGCTGCGAGCTGTCGCGACTGACGGCCATCGTCTGGCATTGTGCGAGGTTGAGCTGCCGCATGGAGGCAAAGCGGGCCAGCAGGTCATCGTGCCGCGCAAGGGTGTGCTCGAACTGCAGCGGATCCTGGGCAACGAAGACCAGATTCTCGAAGTTTCGATCGGATCGAACCATCTTCGCGTCCAGATCGGCGAAATTCGCTTCACTTCGAAGCTCATTGACGGCCGTTTCCCCGAATACAGCCGCGTCATCCCGGCCACACCGCCCAAGACGATCGGCGCAGTTCGCGACGATCTGCGTCAGGCATTGCAGCGTGCGGCGATCCTGTCGAACGAGAAATATCGCGGCATCCGCTTCGCGCTCAAGCCGAATGCGTTGATGATCCAGGCGCATAACCCGGAGCAGGAAGAGGCCGAGGAAGAGGTCGAAGTGACTTACGACGGCGAAGAGCTGGAAATCGGCTTCAACGTCAATTACCTGCTCGATGCGTTGGCGGCGGTGGACGGCGCGGACGTGCAGGTGGGTTTGACCGACGGCAACAGCAGCTGCCTGATTCGTGCCACGCAGGACGAGTCGGCCCGCTACGTCGTCATGCCGATGCGGCTCTGAGCAGGGCGCCACGTCGAGGTCTGCGCCGCTCAGGCTGGTTCCACGTGGAACAGCCAGCGAGCGCACGGTTGTCATGCACGCGCTCCGGTTGGTTCCACGTGGAACATCGGTTTAGCCTGACGCCATGAGTCTGCGTCGACTCGAGGTCCGCGATTTCCGTTGCATCGCCTCGACGGATCTCGAATTCGACGGTCGCTGCAACCTGATCAGCGGCGCAAACGCTTCGGGCAAGACGAGCCTGCTCGAGGCGATCTTCTTCCTGGGACGCGGACGCTCGTTCCGCACGACTCGTAACGAAACCCTGATTCGAAAAGGCACCGAGGAGTTGCTGCTTACGGGACGTTTCGAAGCGGGCGAAAGCGTCCGCCCGGTCGGCGTTCGATACAGCCGGGACAGGATTCGAGGCCCGTGCGGCGGGTAACCGGATTGGCAGCCTGGCGGAGTTGGCAACCATCCTGCCGGTGCAGGCTATCGATCCTGAAGTTCATCGCTTGGTCGAGGAGGGCCCACAGGAGCGTCGACGCTACCTGGACTGGGGGGTGTTCCACGTGGAACCAAGGTTCGTCGAGCAGTGGCGCCGTTACCAACGTGCGCTCAAGCAGCGCAACGCAGCTCTCAGGGCCGCTGCGCCCGAGCAAGTGGTCCGGGCCTGGGATCCAGAGTTGTTGGAGTCCGGTCGCTCCCTGGCTGCTTCCCGTCGGGACTACTTCGCGCAGCTGCAGCCCCACGTCGCGGTGGTCGGCCAACGGCTGCTGGGAACGACAATTGAATTGTCTCTCGGCGATGGTTGGGCAGCAGGGACCGAGCTGAAAGATGCCATCGACAATTCCTGGTCGAGGGACCGGGAGCGGGGGACGACGCACGCGGGACCGCATCGAGCGGACCTGTCGATTCGTGTGGCAGGGGACCTGGCCAAGCACCGCGTGTCTCGTGGCCAGCAAAAGCTGACGGCTGCAGCGCTGCTGCTTGGGCAGCTCAGATGCGATGACGCGTTGGGCAGTCCCACCGCGGCGCTACTTGTGGATGATCCTGCGGCGGAACTCGACGAGGCCAACCTGGAGCGGTTGATCTCGGTGGTGCTGGAACTCCCGGGGCAGCTCTTCGTGACAGCCCTCGATCCCAGCATGGCGGCTTTCCAACGGCTTCCCGCGACCCGAAGGTTTCACGTGGAACACGGAAAAATCACCCCTCTGCTATAATCCTGCGTCACTCTGAACCGGGTATCCCATGAGCTCTGCGGACGTCTACGACTCCAGTAAAATCAAAGTCTTAAAAGGCCTCGATGCGGTCCGCAAGCGCCCCGGAATGTACATCGGTGACACCGATGACGGCTCTGGTTTGCACCACATGGTCTTCGAGGTCCTGGACAACTCGATCGACGAGGCGCTCGCCGGCCACTGCACCAACATCACGGTCACCATCCACGCGGACCAGTCCGTCACGGTGCAGGATGACGGCCGTGGAATTCCTGTGGATATCCATCCGGAGGAGGGCGTCTCGGCGGCCGAAGTCATCCTCACCGTCCTGCACGCGGGCGGGAAGTTCGATGACTCGTCGTACAAGGTTTCGGGGGGGCTGCACGGCGTCGGCGTGTCGGTCGTCAACGCGCTGTCCGAGACCCTGAACCTCACGATTTATCGCGACGGCAAGGTCTACACGCAGGAGTATCGCCTGGGTGAACCGGTCTCGCCGCTTGCGGTGACGGGCACCAGCGACAAGCGTGGCACGACGATCCGTTTCAAGCCCAGCGACACCATCTTCACCAACATCGAGTTCGAGTACGAGATCCTGCAGAAGCGCCTGCGTGAACTCTCGTTCCTGAATTCCGGTGTGCGCATCGAACTGGTCGACGAGCGCGACGAGCGCCGCGAGACCTTCCACTACGAAGGCGGCATCAAGGAATTCGTCAAATACCTGAACCGCAGCAAAACTGCAGTTCACGAATCGATTTTCTGGTTTCGCGGCGAGCGCGACGGCGTCGTCGTCGAAATTGCGCTGCAGTGGAACGACTCCTACGCGGAGACGATGTACTGCTTCACCAACAACATCCCGCAGAAGGACGGCGGCACTCACCTCGCCGGGTTCCGCGCAGCGCTGACGCGCACGCTGAACGACTACATCGAAGGCGAGATGGCGAACAAGAAGGACAAGGTGCCGACCACGGGCGACGACTCGCGCGAAGGTCTCACCGCCGTCCTGTCCGTGAAACTGAGCGACCCGAAGTTCTCGTCGCAGACCAAGGACAAGCTGGTCTCGTCGGAAGTGAAGAGCGTGGTCGAGGCGATCGCGAGCGAAAAGCTCGGCGAATTCCTGCTCGAGCAACCCGCGCAGGCCAAGGCCATCGTCAACAAGATCATTGACGCGGCGCGCGCGCGCGAAGCCGCGCGCAAGGCGCGCGAACTCACTCGCCGCAAGGGCGCGCTCGACATCGCCGGCCTGCCTGGCAAGCTGGCCGACTGCCAGGAAAAGGACCCGGCGAAGTCGGAACTGTTCATCGTCGAAGGTGATTCCGCAGGCGGCTCCGCCAAGCAGGGCCGTGATCGGCGCACGCAGGCCATCCTGCCGCTGAAGGGCAAGATCCTCAACGTCGAACGCGCGCGCTTCGACAAGATGCTGTCGTCGGCGGAAGTCGGCACGCTGATCACCGCGCTCGGTTGCGGCATCGGCAAGGACGAGCTCGATCTCGCCAAGCTGCGCTACCACCGCATCATCATCATGACCGACGCCGACGTGGACGGCTCGCACATCCGCACGCTGCTGCTGACGTTCTTCTACCGGCAGATCCCGAACCTGATCGAGCGGGGCCACGTCTACATCGCGCAGCCGCCGCTCTACAAGGTGAAGAAGGGCAAGAGCGAGAACTACGTCAAGGACGATGTCGAGCTCAACCAGATCCTGCTGCGCACGGCGCTCGAAGGCGCTTCGCTCGTGGTTCGCGATTCGTCGGTGCCGATGCAGGACGGCGCGCTCGAAACGCTGGCCCGCAAGTACATGGATTTCCAGAACGCGGTGCGCAAGTCGCCCCGGCGTTACGACTCGCACGTGCTCGAGCAGATGCTGCACCTGCCGGAGATCGGCGTCGCCGACCGCGAAGACCCGGCGAAGCTGACCACCTGGGGTGCGCAGCTTGAGAAGATGCTGAACGACATCCCGCAGGCCGGGCGCCACTACACGGTCACGCTGCAGCCGGGCACGCCGCCGCACCTCGTGGTCACGCGCGTGGAACACGGCAACGCGGTCGAGAAGCACCTGCACCGCGAGTTTTTCAATTCGAGCGAATACCGCCGTATCACCGATCTTTCGCGCACCCTGGTCGGCCTGTTCGGCGCCGGCGCCATCGTGCGTCGCGGCGACAACGAGCAGACCGTCGACAGCTTCAAGGAAGCCATCAACTGGCTGCTCGACGAAGCGCGGCGCGGCCAGACGATCCAGCGCTACAAGGGTCTCGGCGAGATGAACCCCGAGCAGCTTTGGGACACCACCATCAATCCCGAAACACGCCGGCTGGTGCAGGTGCGCATCGAAGACGCGCACGTCGCGAACGAACTGTTCTCGACGCTGATGGGTGACGAAGTCGAACCCAGGCGCGAGTTCATCGAACGGAACGCGCTGCTGGTGTCGAACCTCGACGTTTGACGCTGATTGCAGGTCTACACCGCGAAGTACCACGTGCCGGCGGCGAGGTTCGTCAGCGGTGAGTTGTCCGTGTTGGAGGTCGGCGGCGTCCATGAGATCGTCGTCGACCCGGTTCCGGTCTGCACCGACTGCACCGCAATCGTGAAGCCAGGCAGCTACGCACTTGTTGCGCCATCCGACACCATGATGACGATGCCGGAGTAGCTGCCGACATCGCTGGCGCTCGGAGTGCCCGAGAGCCGGCCGGTGCTGGGGCTGAAGGTCGCCCAGTCGGGTCGGTTCTCGATGCGGAACGTCGGCCCGGATCCACCGGGCCCGCCTCCGCAGGCCGCAACGAGCGCGACAGCAGCCGTTAGCGAAATCCGCTTCCAGAAGCTTGAGTTTCCCATCACGTACTTCATGCCAGCAAGGCCAGCGGCGCGCAGGACAGAATCCGGAACCGAGGAAGCTCAGCAAGGACCGGCATTATGTTCAAAGGAAGCATAACGCCATACCGGCACTGGGCAACCCCGCTATCCAGGACATCCGTCCCGCGGACCGGAGGCTTTACGTGCCTGCTTCTTGGCAGGTTTGCCTTTGTAGAGAACCAGCCGGTCGGCAGTACGCATGCGCGGCGCGGCGTTGCGCCCGGTCGTGCGCGTTCGCCGTTCGCATGGAAGAAGTCGCAATCGAAGTCCGGATTTTCGAGTCGGTGGACTGTAATCTGGAGCGCAAAACATGGTGGCGGCGTCTCAGGATCATCAATCGCACGCTCGCCACGATTGGCCCAAGCAGATGATCCTGGCCGGAATCGATTCTGCTCCAGACTGAGCGGGGCGCGAGGTGCAGACCCCGTGGACTATGGGTAACGCGTGCGGCGAGGTACGGGTCCAGTCGCGCCAACAGCTGGTACGCGAGATACGAGCGCAACGACTGCCACCAGCGGCGTCCGCGCCGCCAGCGCAGTAGATCGAGCGTGTCGGCATGCCGGCGGTCGCTCTCGAATTCGGCACGCAGCCGGGCCGCGAGTGCAGCGGACGGTATCCGCAGCAGCAACTCGTAGTTGATCAGCAGGCTGCGCACGTCGAGGTTGCTCGAGCCCACGTACACCACGTCGTCGAGTACCAGCGCCTTTGCGTGGACGATCTGCGGGCGGTAGCAGTGGATCCTGAGGCCTGCCCGCAGGAAGCGCGTGAACAGCCGCTCGCTGGCCCAGCGCGAGACCGGCACGTCGCTGCGTTCTCCGAGCATGATCTCGGCCTCGGCACGTCGCGCTGCATCCCGGATCGCGGCGCCGATGCGCCGCGACGGCAGGAGGTACGCGGCCCAGACCAGCATCTTTCGCGCGGCGCGGATGTCGCACAGCAGCCGAACCGGTCGCGAGCTCGGCCGTGGGGCAGCCCGAGCTCGGAGAGCAGTAATTCGGGCTGGCCCGTGCGCCACATGCAGGCGTAGGCGATGCTGCCGCCAGTGAGCAGCTCCGGAGCAGGCGCGCGCGCGTGGTGTTCGATGTCGGCCATCGGCCGATGGTGCCTGTCATCGGTCGCGGTGCGCCAGCTCGGGCAGCGCAAGCAACGGAGACTCGCGGCACCGGGCGTCCCATCTATCGTGCTGCCGAGCGGCGACTCGGCGGGCTTGGCGATCAGCGGTGCGCCGTCGAGGCACACGCCCTGCGGGCGGCTTGAAACCTGCGCTGCGGCCGTGCGATAGACTGCGGACTCCGTTGCTCAACCGAGCCAGCTGCCATCATGCTGATCCACGCCCTGTTCTTCCTGTTGGGCCTCGCGGCCCTGGTCGTCGGCGCCGAGGCGCTGGTACGCGGCGCTTCCAAGATCGCGCTGTCGCTCGGCATCTCGCCACTTGTCGTCGGTCTCACGATCGTCGCCGTCGGTACCAGTTCGCCTGAGGTCGCGGTGTCGGTCGGCGCCGTCCTGAACGGCAACACCGACATCGCGGTCGGCAACGTCGTCGGCAGCAACGTCTTCAACGTGCTGTTCATTCTCGGCATCAGCGCGCTGATCACGCCGCTGGTCGTGCACTCGCAGATCATCCGTCAGGAGGTGCCGATCATGATCGGCGCCTCGGTCGTGCTCGGGATCATGATCCTCGACGGCTCGCTCGCACGCTGGGAGTCGGCCCTGCTGCTGCTGTTGCTGGTCGCCTACGTCGTGTTCCTGGTCCGCCAGTCGCGGGCCGAGAGCGCGGAGATCCGCGACGAGTATGCCGGCAGCGTGCGCGGCGCGCGCGCATGGGACAGCCACTGGGCGGTTCAGGTTCTGCTGATCGCGGCCGGCCTCGGCCTGCTGGTGCTGGGGTCCGGGTGGCTGGTTGACTCGGCAGTTGCTTTCGCACGCGCCTTCGGTGTCAGCGACCTCGTGATCGGCCTCACCATCATTGCCGCAGGCACGTCCATGCCCGAGGTCGCCACCTCGATCATGGCCGCGGTGCGCGGCGAGCGCGACATCGCGGTCGGCAACGTGATCGGCAGCAACACGTTCAACATCCTGGGTTGCCTCGGACTGTCGGGCGTCGTGGGCGCGAACGGACTCGGCATCGCCCCTGCGGTACTCAACTTCGACATCTGGGTCATGCTCGCGGTGGCGTTCGGCTGCCTGCCGGTGCTGCTCCTGCGCCAACAGATCGGCCGCAAGCGCGGCCTGCTGTTCCTTGCCTACTACGTCGCCTACGTCGTCTACCTGATCCTCGGCGCGCAACAGCACGACGCGCTCGACAAGTTCTCGGCCGTGATGATGAGCTTCGTGCTGCCGATCACCGTCGTCACGCTGGTAGCGATGGTGGTGCGGCAGCAGGAGTCGAGACCTGGACCGCACGGCTGAGCCAGGCCTCGAGCCGCCGCACGATTTAACCCCGCAGAGCGCGGCCGGCCGTTTACAGGGATGCACACCCTGCAAACGGAGTCTGAGCCATGCGCGAATCGATCACCCGCCGCACATTACTGGCCACGGCAGCAGCCACAGTCCTGGCGACAGCGGTCGTCCCATTTGCCATGTCATGCGCCGATACACTCGCGCGCGTCGACGTCTACGACCGCAGCGCCGGCGAGACCTTGCCGGTCTACCGCCAGCACGGGCGCCGGTATGTCGAAGGTCAACCCGGCAATGAGTACGCGGTCCGTATCCGCAACTGCACCGACCAGCGACTGCTGGCCGTACTGAGCGTCGACGGCGTCAACGCGGTGACCGGTGAAACCGCGTCGCCCGATCAATCGGGGTACGTCATCGAGCCCGGTGGGTATGTGACGGTACAAGGCTGGCGCAAGGACCTCGAACCGGACCGCGGCCTTCTACTTCTCCGACCCGGAAGCCTCGTACGCCGCCCGCACTGGACGACCGCACGACCTGGGCGTGATCGGCGTGGCGCTGTTTCGCGAGCGGCCGATCGCACGCCAGGGATGGTTCAGCGGCGATCGCTGGTCGGCGTCGCCTCCGTCGCGAGAGAAGGCCGAGGCCGACGCTGTCGGGCAAAGCGGCGGACAACCGCGCTGCAGGCGAGACAGCGGCATCGCCCGCCGCACAGCAGCCATCGCTCGGTACCGGACACGGGCGCGGGGAGTACTCGCCCGTCCAGCAGGTCGAATTCGAACGCGCCAGCGCGCGACCGGACGAACTGGTCGCGATCCGCTACGAGCGTCGCGAGACCCTGGTCGCGATGGGTGTCCTGCCGCAGAGGCGGCATGGGTGGCGGGATCCCGATCCGTTCCCGGGCGCGCTGAGTTTCGTTCCGGATCCGTGATCAGCGCGATTGCTGCATCCCTCGCGCCGCTCGATACTGCGCGACGGATGCACCCCCGCAACGCCGAGATGGAAACACGCGCTGACGAGGCGCTGATGCGTGCCTACGGCCAGGGCGATGCGCGGGCGTTCGAGACGCTTTATGCGCGGCACAAAGGCGCCAGCTACCGCTACTTCCTGCGCCATGCGGGCGGTGACACGGCGACGGCGGACGAACTGCACCAGGATCTCTGGCTGCGGGTGATCGGTGCGCGCGGGCGCTACGAGGCGCAGGCGAAGTTCTCGACGTGGCTGTTCACGCTCGCGCGGCATCGCCTGGTCGATCACTGGCGTGCGCGCCATGGCATCTCGCTGGCATCCCTCGAGGACGACGCGATCCTCACGCAGGCGGAGGACAGCGCAGCCACGTCGCGCGATGGCGACGACGGTCCACTGCATGCGTCGATCGACGCAGAGACTCGCCGCCGGCTGGTCGCGGCGCTGGCCGACGTGCCGCCGCTGCAACGGGACGCATTTCTGCTGCACATCGAGGGCGGACTCTCGCTCGACGAGATCGCGAGCCTCACCGCTACCGCGGGTGAAACGGTGAAGAGCCGCTTACGCTACGCCTACCGCCGGTTGCGCGCGACGCTGGAGGACCTGCAATGAGCAACCACGACCGCCACGGCTCGCGTTCGTCGAACCGCGACACCGCGTTGGAAAATGCCTGGCGCGAGGCGTCGGACGAACAACCGCCGGCGCACCTCGACGCTGCGATCATCGCTGCGGCACGCAAGCCCGTCGCGAATCGCAGCGAGCAATCGAACACGGCCCCTGTCCGCGTCCAGTCGCGGAACTGGCTGGCAAAGTGGCAGCCACTGGCCGCTGCGGCCACGGTTGCGGGACTGGCATTTGTTCTCGTGCAGATGTTGCCGCGTGAACACGAGCTCGCGCCGTCGCTGCCGCGGCAGGAGTCGGCTCCGGCTCCAGCCGCGGCCGTGCCGCAGCCGCAGAGTTCGTCGGCGCGCGAAATGATCGACAACAGGCAGGCGCCCAGCGCAGACCAGACGCTGGCCCGGCCTGAGCGTGTCGCCGTTCCCGACCGTGCACCGGCGCAAAGCGCAGTCCCCGCGCCGCCGGTTGCGCCGGCTCCGCCGGCGACGACAGCCAAGGCAACCGTCAGTGACACGCCGGCGACTGCCGACACTGCGGCAGCCCTCGGCGAAACCAGTGCCGACCGACGCAAGGCAGTGGAGCCGGAGATGGCAGGTCGAGCAGCAACCGCCGCCGCGGCAGCGCCATCGTCACCCGCCCACGCGGGAAACCTCGGCAACGCAGCACCGCTCGACGCGGCGGCATGGGCCGCAAAGATCGTAGCGTTGCACGCGGCGGGCGATCTCACCGCGGCGGAGCAAACACTGCGGGCGTTTCGGGCTGCCGATCTCGACGCGGACAGGCACCTCCCCGAGTCGCTGCGCGACTGGGCCCGGATGGTGGAGTAAGGACGCCCGCTCCATCGGCCAATGAAAAAGGGGCCCTCCTGCGAGGGCCCCTCGGTTCTCAGCGCAGTCGAAGCAGCGTCGGCTTACTTCGGCAGCTTCGCGTAATACGCCGCCAGGTCGGCAACGTCGGCCGGCGTCAGCTTCTTCGCGGCCTTGGCCATCTTGGCGTCCTTGGTCCGCGTTCCGTTCTGGTACTCGGTGATCGCCTTGGTGAAGTCCGCGACCGACATGCCGGCGATGGGAGCGTCGTCCTCGCCCTTGCCGTCGTCGCCGTGGCAGTCCACGCATGCTTCAGACTTGGTCTTGCCGGCGGCGGCGTCGCCCGCGTAGGACGGGCCGGCGATCAGCGCGAGTGCGGACGCCAGTGCAAGAATCGAGAGCTTGTTCATGTACGACTTCCTCGGTATTGAAAGACCGCTTTGTAGGCGGGACATGCATTAGACCAATGGCCGCTGGTGCCTCGGATGAGAAGTTGTACTTATATCCGCGCACGCATGCGACCAACCCCGCGAACATCCTGTCGATGTCGACGTTGTTGCTTCGCGATCCGCGCCAAGAGGCGCTTAGAAATCGTTGATCTATTGTCTCACAGAAATTGATCAAAATGTCTTGGATGTTGGCATAAATGACCAATTCATCCTGATTAGCTTGATAATCTTCAATCATCTCCCAGGCGGGCGCGCTACCATGCGCCGAGTTCCAGGGTGACTCCCGGAGGTGCGCATGGCATCGGACGTCGGTTTCGTGGAATACGTCTGCGAGCAGATCGGCGGCGCGGGCCGCGTGACCTATCGCAAGATGTTCGGGGAGTTCGCCGTGTACTGCGACGGCAAGGTCGTCGCGCTCGTCTGCGACAACCAGTTCTTCCTCAAGCCGACCGCGGCCGGTCGCGCACTGCTCGACCGGGTGCGGGAGGCGCCGCCGTACAAGGGGGCCAAACCGTTTTTTCTGCTCGATGCCGAACTCGAGGATGCCGAACTGGCAGCTCAGCTGGTCAAGGCCACGGCCCGGGAATTGCCGCTACCCAAGGCCAGACCCGCCCGCAAGGCCGCGACCAAAGCGCCTAGAGGCCGTACTGCCGGGCGAGCAGCCAGGCCAGCGAAGTGATCATGATCAGCGCGAGTGGCAGTCCCGCCCGGACGAAGTCGCCGAACCGGTAGCCTGCCGCGCTCATGATCAGCAGGTTGGTCTGGTACGCCATCGGCGTGACGTAGCAAAGGTTGCAGCCGAACAGCACCGCCAGCACGAATGGCTCTGCCTCCAGCCCGAGGCTTCTCGCAAAGCTCACGGCGATCGGCGTGGTGATGGCGGCTGCGGCTGCATTCGAAATGAAGTTGGTGAGCACCGTCGCGAAGGTCATCAACGCGGCCAGTGCGACGAACGGCGAGAAGCTGCTTACGGCCTGGGCGAACACGCTGCCGAGCCAGTCGGCCGCCCCGGTTGCCACCAGCGCGCGACCGAGCGCGATGCTCGCCGCCACCAGCACGATGACTTCGAGGCTGAGCGCGCGGCCGATGCGGTCGTAACGCAGGGTGCCGGTCGCCAGCATCGCGATCGTACCGGCCAGTGCTGCGAGCGCGACCGGCATGGTTCGCGTTGCGGCGAGTGCGACGACGGCCGCGACGATGAGCAAGGCCAGCGGCGCCTTGTTGCTGCTGGGCAGCTCCATGCCGCCCTGCAAGGTGAGCGTGCCTTCGCCACGTTCGAATTTCGCGAGTCGCGCCGGGGTGCCCCGCAGCAGCAGCACGTCCCCGACCGCCAGCGCTTCTTCGTGCGGTTCGGGTCGATGGCGAAAAGGCAGTGCTTCCGCCCGGGCGATACCGAGGACGGCGACGCCATAGCGGTCCGAGACAGCCGCGTCCGTGACGCTGCGACCGACCAGGCCTGAGTCCACGCCCAGCACGATTTCGACGATCTGCTCGTCCGCGCGTTCCGCAGTGGCAATGGAGCGCATCAGCGCGGCAATTTCCGGTGGCCCGAGCGGCGCTTTCAGCGCTTCGCTCGCGTCACGCAACTGCTCAGGGCGTGCCTTCGATCTCGACATGATCCGTGGGCTCGAGTCGCAGGCCGGGATCGTCCGCGTACCGCAGGGACCGGCCCCCACGGACGGCGCCCACGACCTGCGCGCCAATGCCGATGCGTTGCACCACGTCGCGCAACGACCCGCCGAAGGTATCGGCACGCACCGCGTGCAGCACCGCGCGGTACACGCGGTCCCTGACTTGCTGGTCCGGCGTGAGGCTGGGCAGCAGCCGCGGCATCACGAGCCAGAGGTATGGCAGTGCGATGGCTGCAGCCACCAGCACGGTGCTGGTGAACGAGAATACGCCGATAGGAGGGACGCCCAGGTCGGCTGCCAGCGAAACGACCAGCAGGTTGGTCGACGTGCCGATGGTCGTCGACATGCCGCCGATCAGGATCGCGCAATTCACCGGCATGAGGGTCTGCGTGGCGGGGACGCCGGCACGCGTTGCCAGCGTGAGCAGGATCGGCAGCGTGAGCACCAGCACCGGCGTATCGTTGACGAACATGCTGATCGCCATGCTGACGACCAGCGAAAACAGCATGCCAAGGGAACGGTTGTAGTTCCAGAGCCGGCCAAGGGCACGCGCGGCCGGGTCCAGTGCTCCTGTCACGACCAGTCCGCGACCGAGGATCATCAGGCAGCAGATTGCGATCAGGGCTTCGTGGCTGAAGCCGCCGAAAGCGATCTCGAGGCCCGACAGGCGCCCCGGCGGGACCAGCGGAAACAGGTAGAACCCGAGCGCCATGACGGCGATCAGGATCAGGCAGATCAGTTCGATGCGCAGGCGGGCCGTCGCGAATGCGACGAAGGCGGCGAGCGTCAGGAGCAGCGCAAAGCCGGCGTGCGGGGAGGGCAGTTCGGGCAACATGGGTGTCGGAGGCTCAGCGCGGTACGCCACCCGGCTGCGCCACGATCTCGGCGACCTTCGCCTCGATCCACTGCTGCGCTCGCTCGTTCACTTCGCGAGGCGTGAGCCCGCTCGGGTCGATCGGCGGGCCGATCACGACACGGATCGTGCCGGGCTTCTTCAACAGGCTGCGGCGGCGCCAGAAATAGCCGGAGTTGTGGGCGATCGGCACCACCGGTGCGCCGGTCTCGCAGGCCAGCAACGCACCGCTGACACCGTACTTGCGTGTCTGTCCCGGCGCCATGCGCGTGCCTTCGGGATAGACGATCACGCCCATGCCTGACGCCAGGCGTTCACGCCCCTGCTGCAGCACCTGGTTAACGGCCGAATGGCCCGCACGGCGGTTGATCGCGATCGGGTTGAAGGTCTTCACGGCCCAGCCCACGATAGGGATCCAGATGACTTCGCGCTTGAGCGACCACGACGCCGGCGGCACGACGAACATCTGCGCCAGGGTCTCCCAGACCGAAGAGTGCTTCCACAACGAGACGAACGGGCGCGATGGCAGGTTCTCCTGGCCTTCGATGACGTATCCCAGCCCGCAGACCACCTTGGCGAGCCAGGTCAGGAACAGGCCCCATGAGCGCGGGATCACGTAGCGCTGCTCGATGCTGAGCGGCAGCAACGCCGACACCAGCACGATGACGCCGAAGATGCCCGTCACCAGGAACAGCAGCGCGGTGTAGATCACCGAACGGATCCACTGCAGGGTCGACCTCATCCCGGCAAACGCGACAGGTCGGCCACGCGCAAGAACAGCCCACGCATGCGATTCAGCAGCGCCAGTCGATTCGCACGCAGGGCCGGATCGTCCGCATTGACCATCACGCAATCGAAGAAGTCGTCGACGGCCTTGCGCAGGGCTGCGAGCTCCTGCAAGGCCGGGGTGTAGTCGCGCGCCGCGAGCATCGGCTCGACATCGCGCGCGATCGCCACCACCTGTTCGGCCAGCACTTGCTCGGCGGGGTCAATGAGCTGCGCATCGTCGACCGTTGTGCCGATGGGCTCCGACACCTTCCTCAGGATGTTGGCGATGCGCTTGTTGGCCGCAGCGAGGCTCGCGGCGTCCGGCAGTCGCAGGAACTGCACCAGGGCGCGCAGCCGGGCGTCGAAATCCAGCGCCGACGCCGGGCGGGTCGCCAGCACGGCGTCGAACGCTTCGACCGAAACAGTGATAGCGGCGGTTCCTTCGACGTAGTAAGCGCGCAGGCGCTCGATCACATAGTCGTACACCTCGACCGCGAGCCGAGCAGCATCGAACGCGCCCGGTGGCTTGCCCTGCTCGGTCGCGACGCGCGCCATGTCGGCTCCCGCAGCAGCGACGGCCTGGCCGATCAGATGCTGCAGGTCGAGGTCGAGTCCGTGCTCGATCGACGTGCGCAGCAGGCCGAGCGCGGCGCGGCGCAGGCCGAACGGATCTCGCGTGCCGGTCGGCTTCTGGCCCGTGGCGTAGATGCCTGCGATCGTGTCGAGCTTGTCAGCAATCGAGAGCGCCATTCCGGTGCGGGTGGCCGGCAAGGCGTCGCCCGCAAAGCGGGGCAGGTACTGCTCGCGCAGCGCCTCGGCGACTTCGGCCGGCTCGTGATCGTGCAGCGCGTAATACCGGCCCATCAGGCCCTGCAGTTCGGGGAACTCGCCCACCATGTTGGTGAGCAGGTCGCATTTGCTGAGTTCCGCCGCACGATCGGCCAGCGCGGGATTGCCGCCGATGGTGGCGGCAATCGATCTCGCCAGGGCGCGCACGCGCTCCGACTTGTCGTGCAGCGAGCCAAGCTGCGTCTGGAAAGTCACGCGCCGGAGCGCATCGATCCGTGCCTCGAGTGGGTGCTGGCGATCCGTCTGGTAGAAGAACGCGGCATCGGTCAGGCGCGGGCGCACGACCCGCTCGTTGCCGGCGATCACCTGCGAGGGGTCGCGGCTTTCGATGTTGGAAACCGTGATGAACCAGGGCATGAGCTTCCCTTGCGCATCGCGCACGGGGAAATACCGCTGGTGCTCCTGCATCGTGGCGATCGGCACTTCCGGCGGCAGCTGCAGGAACTGCGGATCGAATCGTCCCGCCAGCGGCACCGGCCATTCGACCAGGCCCGTGACCTCGTCGAGCAACGCGGCGTCGATGACGGCGATGCCATCCAGCTGCCCGGCCGCGGCCGTGACGCCGGCACGAATGCTGTCCCGGCGTGCATTCACGTCGGCCATGACCTTGCCGCGCTTGAGCAAGGTCCCGACGTACGACGCCGGGCTCGAGATCTTCAGCGCCTTCGGCGCCATGAAGCGGTGACCGTAGGTGAGGTTGCCCGCTTTCCGGCCGAGGATCTCGGCGTCGACGACGTCGTGGCCCCACAGCATCAGCACCCAGTGCACCGGGCGCACGAATTGCGTCTCGCCGGCGCCCCAGCGCATGCGCCTGGCAATGGGCAGCGCATCGAGCGACGCGGTGACGATGCCCGGCAGCAGGTCCACGGTGCGAGCGCCCGCTTCGGTGCCGCGGAAGACCAGCCATTCGCCCTTCGGCGTCTCGAGCTTTTCGAGCGCCGCGACTTCGATGCCGCAGCCACGCGCGAACGCGAGGGCCGCCTGCGTGGGTGCACCGCTCGCATCGAAGGCGGCTTTCACGGGCGGACCGCGCTTTTCGACTGGTCGGTCAGGCTGCTGTTCGATGAGCCTCTTCACGCGCACGGCCAGCCGGCGCGGGGTCGCAAACGCCTCGAGTGACTTGTAAGCGATGCCGGCGTCCCTGAGCCCCTTGGCCACGCCTTCGGCAAACGCGGCGCTCAGGTTCAGCAGCGACTTGGGCGGCAGCTCCTCGGTACCGATTTCGACCAGGAAATCGCGGGAGGTGCTCATGCCAGGCCTCCCGTGGTCAGGCCCTTCTCGGGCAGCGGCGGATCGACGTGCAAAATAGGGGAGCCTCCCCTATTTCCGCCCGAAATAGGGGAGGCTCCCCTATTTTGCAGCATCGGGAAGCCGAGGGCTTCGCGACTGGCGTAGTAGGCCTCGGCGACGCCGCGGGCGAGGGTGCGTACGCGCAGGATGTAACGCTGGCGCTCGGTGACCGAGATCGCCTTGCGTGCGTCGAGCAGGTTGAACGTGTGCGAGGTCTTGAGCATCCGCTCATAGGCCGGCAGCGCGAGCTTGACCTCGAGCATCCGCAGGCACTCTTTCTCATGGGCATCGAACTGGCGGAACAGTTCGTCGACGTCGGCATATTCGAAGTTGTACTTCGACTGCTCGACTTCATTCTGGTGGTAGACGTCGCCATAGGTCACGCGGCCGAGCGGGCCGTCGGTCCAGACCAGGTCGAACACGCTCTCGACGCCCTGCAGGTACATGGCGAGCCGCTCTAGACCGTAGGTGATCTCGCCCATGACGGGCCGGCAGTCGAGGCCACCCACCTGCTGGAAGTAGGTGAACTGGGTGACCTCCATGCCGTTCAGCCAGATCTCCCAGCCGAGGCCCCAGGCGCCGAGCGTCGGCGACTCCCAGTTGTCTTCGACCAGCCGGACGTCGTGTACGAGCGGGTCGATGCCGACCGCGCGCAGCGAACCAAGGTACAGCTCGATCATGTCGGGCGGCGACGGCTTGATCGCCACCTGGTACTGGTAGTAGTGCTGCAGCCGGAACGGATTGTCGCCGTAGCGGCCGTCGGTCGGGCGACGGGAGGGCTGCACGTACGCGGCGCTCCAGGGCTCGGGCCCGACTGCGCGCAGGAACGTGGCGGTGTGGAAGGTGCCCGCACCGACCTCCATGTCGTAGGGCTGCAGGATCACGCAACCTTGCTCGGCCCAATACCGTTGCAGCGTGAGCAGGAGGTCCTGGAAGGTGCGGGGAGGCTGGGCCACTTTGGGCATGGGAACGCTCGAGGAGTCGCGAAAAGGGCGGGAGTATAGCAATCGCACGGCGCCCGTTCGTGCATCGATATAGTTAATTAATAATCAACAGTAGCACATGATCGAAATTATAAATCAGGCAGATTGCGTAGATTTATTGCTTAACTTATGGACTCATCGGATGGCGTAGCCACCGTCGACGCGGATCGTTTCGCCGGTCACGAAATCCGATGCGGATGAAGCCAGGAAGATCGCCGGTCCGGCCATCTCCTCGGACTGGCCCCAGCGACCGGCTGGCGCTCTGACGCTTCATTGGCTGACGCGTGCCGCCAGCCGCTCGCGGTACTCGTCAAGCGGAAACAGCGCGACCTCCCCCGAACTCTGGTCCCGGACGCCGCCCTTGAAGTCGAACGGGTTGTCGACGTCCTTGATGAGCCGCAGCATGTAGATGTTCACCAGTGCGACGAACGGCACCAGCAGCGACTCGGCGATCACGCTCCTGAAGCGCGCGATCATCATCAGCGAGATGATCATCACGATCAGCACTTCAAGCAGGGCGTAGGCGGGCGGCAGGAAGCCGGTGCGCACGATCACGTCGATGCGGCTGACGCATCGGCGCACCATCAGCAGCTGCGGCACGGCGCGTGAGGCATACGGCCCGGCTCCGGCGCGTTCGAGTTGCTGCAGCACGTCGTTCAGCCTGGTCATGGCAGCGTAGACCTCCGGCGTGGAGACGCGCTGCATCAACCAGGCCCGGATCGCGTCGGTCAGCACCAGCAGTTCGCGTCGCAGGTCGGACAGGTCCAGTGTCGGACGGCCCGTCGCCGCCAGCACGAAGATCTCCTCCATGGTCTCGAGGGTGCAGGACAGGTCGGCCGGCAGTTTCTCGGCCTCCTTGTAGTCGGCCATGGTGCCGGCCAGCAGGAAACCGATCAGGAACACGCCGGAGGTCAGGATGATGCCGACGTCCGAGAAATCGACCAGCCCCTCGAAACCGAGCACGCGTTCGAGGAACAGCTTCAGGCCGAGCAGAACCAACACGACCGGCAAGGTCGAGACCATCAATTTCCACTTGAGCACGCAACCTCCCTTCGGGTCCTGCGATCATAGCCAGGACCGCTGGCCGCATCTTTCTAGCATGCGGCCGCGGAAGATGCGCGTCGAGAGCCCAGCGAGAGGTACCAAATGACTGCACAGACCCCGCAAGAAGAATCGGCCGGCAAGCTGGTGAAGTACCTGCTCGAGAAGGGACTGGGGGGATTCCCACCGCTGTCGAGCGCCGCGAACCTGGCCGATGAATACCTGATCGACCGTGACTTCGACAGCAACGACGCGCGCGTGCGGGCTCTGGTCAAGTGGGAAATGGCCAAGAACTTCTCGACGGGGTTCATCACGGGACTTGGAGGAATCGTCACCTTGCCGGTCGGCGTCCCGTCGGCGCTCGGGGCGTCCTGGCTCATCCAGGCGCGCATGGCCGGCGCGATCGCGAGGATCTACGGGCATGACCTCGCCGAAGAGCGTGTGCGGACGCTGATCCTGCTCAGTCTCGCCGGCGACGTGGCGAAGGAAGCGATGTCGGACCTCGGCCTCAACCTCGGTGCGAAGCTGCCGCAGTCGGCGATGAAACAGGTGCCAGGCCGCGCGCTGGTCGAGATCAACAAGCGGATCGGGATGCAGCTGCTGGCCAAAGCGGGGCAGCGCGGTCTCGCCCAGTTTCCGAAGGCGATCCCCGTGGTCGGTGGCGTGGTCGGCGGGACGTTCGATGCAGTGGTGTGCCGCATGGTTGGGCGGACCGCAAGGAAACTTTTCCGGCCGGTCGCCGACCAGTAGCCGGGGTCAGATGAATCTTTCGATGATGGCGTGCACGTTCACGCGTGCCCGCAGTTTGGCGCAGATCAGGAACGTGCCGATCAATTTGCGGTGCAGGAAAATCGTCGCGGGCGGCGGCGAGCGCAGGCCCTGGCCAAAAGCCACGGCGAGGCCGAGGTCGCGCGCGCGAACGGCGAGCCCTGACCCGGCGAAGTCGTAAGGCCCGCGGTGCACGAGCGGCTCGCACGCGAGCCGGAGGATGTCCGCAGCATTGCGGATCATGGCCTCAGGATCGTCCGGGTGGGCGTAACCGATCGCAAACATGGCCTCGCGCAGCGCAGCGTCGTCGCCGGCAATCATGGCGAGGCAGGCGTCGCGGTAGCTGGCAACGAGCGCGGCGGGATACTCGCCGGCGGAACCCAGGTCGAGCAGTGCGAGCTGATGCGTCGCCGGCAGGTAGAGATAGTTCGCGAAGTTGGGATCAGTCTGCACGAAACGGAACTCGAACAGTTCGCGGAACATCAGCTCGTACAGCGTGCGGGCGACAGCGTTGCGTCGCGCCTGCGGCACGGCCTCGCTCGCCAGCGCTTCCAGCGGCTCGCCCTCGATCCAGTCCATCGCGAGCACGTGCCGCGTGGTGAGCGTGCGATCGACGCGAGGCACGACGACGTCGGGCATGACGGCGACCAGCTTGCGGTAACGCTCGAGGTTGTGGGCCTCTCGCTCGTAGTCCGTCTCGAGCTTGAGCTGACGCTTGGCTTCGCGCGCGAGCGCCGGCACGTCGAGTTGCAACGGCAGGAAGTCGAGGCGTCGCAGCAGCGTGGCGAGGTTGTCGACGTCGCTGTCCACGCTGCGCGCCACGCCGGGATACTGGATCTTGAGCGCGAGTTCGCGCCCTCCGTGCTTGCGTGCGCGGTGGATCTGGCCGATGGAGGCCGCCGCGACCGACTCGAAATCGAAGTGCGCGAATTTCGCCTGCCAGCCCTTGCCGTATTCGCGACCCAGTACGCGACGCAGCTGGCTGTCGGGCATCGCGTAACCCTGTGCGCGCAGCACCTCGAGTGCGCGACGGAATTCCTCGGGCACGAGCTCTTCGCCCGACAGCGAGATCAGCTGCCCGAGTTTCATCGCGGGCCCACGCAGCACGGCGAGCCTGCGCGCCAGCATTTCCGCGTTACCAGGCGTGAGCAGCGAAGCCGCCAGGTCGACCGGCTTGCCGCTCGACAGTTGCCGCGCCGTGCCCATGGCGGCAGACAGCGCGAGCTCGCCGGTCAGCATGCCGAAGCGCAGCGCCCGACCCAGGCGGGAGGTGGGGACGGCGCCGCTTTTACGCTTGGTGTCGACAGGCATGGTTACGGCGAGAGCTGGAGCGCGATGACTGTGGTATCCGGCATCGTCGACCCACGTCCCGCGGGGCGTGGGCCCAGGTCAGGTGTACGCCTGGTACTTCTCGAGGTAACGCACCGGCTTCGACAACGCGTCTCGCCGGAACGGATCGCCCAGTTCCTGCGTCAGCATCATCTCGATTACCGTGCACTTGCCCGCAGCCTGTGCCTGCAACGATGCCTGCAACGCGGGGCCGACGTCGGACAGCTGGTCGACGGTGACCCCCTCGCAGCCAAAGGCTTTTGCCACGGCTGCCCAGCTCGGGCTGTCGAGGTTCACGGCATTGAAGCGTTGCGAGTAGAAGTCGACGTGGTTCTTCTTCTCGGCGCCCCACTGGCCGTTGTTGAACACGACGACCGTCACGCCGATCTTCTCGCGTGCGCACGTGAGCAGCTCGTTGAGGCTGATGCCCCACGCGCCGTCCCCCACATAGGCGATGGCCGGCCGATCCGGCGACGCGATCTTCGCGCCGCACGCCACCGGAAACGCATAGCCACAGTTGCCGAAACTCATCGCCGCGAACATCGAACGCGGCTGCTCGAAGCGCAGGTACGAATTGGCAACCGAGCAGACGTTGCCGATGTCGGTCGAGACCATCGCGCCCTTCGGCATCGCCTTCTCGAGCTCGCGCAGCATCTGGCGCGGGTGCATGTACTTCGAACTCTTCGCGACTTCAAGCGAGAACGGATCACGCTCGTGCGTCCACTCGCCGAGTTCCTTTTCCCAGCCACTCCTCTCGGCCGCGATGCGCTGCGAGCGCTCGGCCTTGTTCGCGATGCACGCGAGCTCGCGCCCGGCGAGCCGCTCGATCAGTGCCACCGCGGCGGACTTCGCATCGCCATTGATGCCGACGGAGATCGGCTTGACCAGCCCCAGCATCTTCGCGTCGACGTCGACCTGGATGATCTTCGCGTTCGTCGGCCAGTAATCGAGTCCGTGCTGCGGCAGCGTGCCGAACGGCCCGAGCCGGGTGCCGAGGGCCAGCACGACGTCCGCCTGCGAAATCAGTTTCATCGCGGCCTTGGAGCCCTGGTAGCCGAGCGGGCCGCACCAGAGCGGGTGCGAGGCCGGGAACGAATCATTGTGCAGGTAGCTGTTGCAGACCGGCGCGTGCAGGAGCTCGGCGAGCTGCACGGCCTGCTGCGAACCTTCGGCAAGGATCACGCCGCCGCCCGCCAGGATGACCGGGAACTGCGCCTGCGCCAGCAGTGCCGCCGCTTGGTCCAGTGCCCTGGCATCGCCCGGCCCGCGACCGATGCGCATGGGCGGCGCGATCACCGCATTGCACTCACCATAGAAATAGTCACGCGGGATGTTGAGCTGTGCCGGACCCATTTCCAGCATGGCACGGTCGAAGCAGCGGGCCGCGATCTCGGCCATGCGCTTCGGGTTGTTCACGTGACCCTGGAACTTCGTGATCTTGGAAAAGATCGGCAGTTGCTCCGTTTCCTGGAAGCCGCCCAGCCCCATCGTCATCGAGCCCGTCTCGGGAGTAATGAACACCACGGGCGAGTGAGCCCAGTACGCGGCCGCGATGGCGGTGACGAAATTGGTGATGCCTGGACCGTTCTGGGCGATGCACACGCCGTGGCGACCCGAGGCCCGGGCATAGCCGTCGGCCATGTGCGCCGCGCCCTGCTCGTGCGCCACCGGAATGAAGCGGATGCCAGCGGCTGGAAAGATGTCGAGCGCGTCCATGTAGGCCGAACCGACGATGCCGAAGACGTCGGTGACGCCGTTGGCAGCGAGCGTTTCGACGAGAGCTTCCGAGGGGGTCATGCGCTGCGCGCCGGTAGTGCCACTCACGTTCTTCTCCTTCGACAAGTTGCCATTGTCCGGTAGGTCGTGCACCCCGTCATCGTGATCTGCCGAAGTGATTCAGGGCCTGCATTCTTCTGCCACACCAGAAAAATGGGCGGCCGAAGGCCGCCCATTGTTGCGATGCGCTCGAAACGCTCGCTCAGGAGGCGGGAGACGCCTCATCCGGTGCCGGCGCTTCGTCGCTGACGTCGGGTGGGACAATCGCGGTCCATGTCGAATCCGGGTCGAACTGCTGGATCGTCTCGACGACCGTCGCGGTGTCTTCGCCCAGGTCCTTCTGGAAGACCACCCCGTCCGCGTTGACGATGAACGTCATCACGCCGCTCGCGCCATAGTCCGCAGGCCACGCAATTCCCGCGAAGCCTTCGGTCAGCACGCCGTCCTTGAAGTACTCGCGCGCGCCACCGTTGGCATTCGCTCCCTGCGCATAGAGCATGCGGTAGTAGTAGCCGTGGTACGGCGTACGCTGCGTTCCGGCGGCATACCCTTCCGCCGCCGCCGCTGCGACGAACGGGCCAGCCGGGCTCGGCGTTTCGTCTTCCGCCGTCGGCCAGTACAGGCCGTTGTGCATGCCCTCGTCGCTGACCAGCTTGAGCGCGTAAATGCCCGCCGGGTCACCGTCGCGCCCTTCGGATGCGTAGGCGTTCTGTGCATTGACGTAGCCATACATCACGTCGATGGCGCCCAGTTCGTTCTCGCCCACTCGCCGGTAGATCATTTCGTCGGCGCCTGCCGCACCGTCCCAGACCCACTTGCCGTCGCGCTGCACCAGCGGGATCGGCATCGGCCACGCGTTGTCGCCAACGGTCAGCATCATCCTGTCGCCGTCCGCTGCAAGCGAGTGCTTCGCCTGGTACTGCGCGAGGAAGTCGGCACGGTCGGTCTTGTCGGCGACGGGGTCGCCCGACGACAACAATTCCTCGGTACCGGGCCCGAGCAGCTTCGCGATTGCAGCGGTGTCGTCCTGCTCGAGGGCCGCGACGAGCGCATTAACCGCTGCTTCCGGCGTCGCAAAGCCTGCAGCCTCGTCTTTCTTGCCGGCGCAGCCGACAGTCAGCAACGCGAGCGCCAGCAGCGATACGGCCGAGCGCGCGCGAACGATCTTACGTTCTGTGTTCTTCATGTTCATGCTCCTCGCTCAGCGCGCTTTCTTCTTGCCGCCACCGCCACCGCCCTTGCTGCGGGCACCCTGCGGCATGCTCTGCTTGCCGCGCTGGCTGGCAGCGTTGGCACCGCCGCCGCCCCGGTTCGCACCGGATACTGCCGTGGGTTTGCTGGGGCGGGGCTGTGCGCTGGGTGACGGACGGTTCGCCGGCATCGGCTTGGCGGCCGGACGTTGCGCGCTGCCGCCACCGTAGCCGCGATCTCCGCTCGGCACCGGCTTCTGCGCGGGCTTCGGCTTGTCGCGAGTGGCGGGCTTCTGCGCCGGCTTCGGCATGTCACGCGTGCCCGGCATCGAGCCCGTGGACGGACGATTCGCCTTGTCCTTGCCCGCGTACGAACCCTGCACCTTCGGCGGAGTCCTGTTCTGGGCAGTCGCCGGACGCGCGTTGGACGCTGGTTTCGAATAGCCGGGCGTCGCGGAATTGATCCGCTCCTGCGGGCTCTTCGCCGAGGCGGGTCGCTGGTCCTTGCCCGCGTAGCTCTGCTGGCCCTTCCAGTTGCTGGCCGTTGCGTTGGGCGAAGGGCGCTTCACGTCTTGCGGCATGGGCCGCGGCTGGCGCTTGCTGAGGTCGTTCAGGTCCGATCGGTTCGGCTTGGCCTGGGTTATCGGGCTGTTCGCCTTGCGCGGCTTGTTATAGCCGTTGTTGCCACCCTGGCGCGGCTTGTTGTCGTAGTTGTTCCAGTAGTTGTTGCTACTGCCCGGACGGTTGTTGCCACCGCCGGTGTTGATGTAGATGTTGCCGCTGTTCTGGAAGCCGCTGTTGTAATTCGGCGGACGGTTGTAGCCGTTGCTCGGGTAGTGGCCGCCGCCGTACGAAGGCCGGTACGGATACGGCGGGTAATAGGGCATGCCGCCATAGCCGTAGTTCGGGTAGTAGTAGCCGTTGTGACGGTCGTCGTCATCGAAGATTTCGTTGACGAGGATGCCGGCACCGAACGCGAGCAGGCCTGTCGTGACCATCGCGCCGGTGCTGTGACCGGTCTTTTCCGTGGTCGTGGTGGTTGCGACCGGCGCTGCGGCCGCAGCCGCCGGTGCCGGCGCATACACGGCTTGCGGGTCGTACTGCGGCACGTAGACCACGTCCGGCTTCGGCGGACTCAGCACGACGACTTCCTTGCCTTCCTGCACCTCGGTCTCGACCTTCATGGCCTCGGACGACTGCAGGTTGCCGACGTCCATGGCCTGCTTGCGCAGGCGCTGCACGGCGTCGAGCACGCCAGCCTGGTCAGCGACGAACGCCTGGCCGAGCTCGGTGGTCCAGCCGAGTTCCATGCACATCATGTCGATCGTTTCCGGAAACTGAACCAGCGCCCGGATCGGCGGGGTGAACCCGACCTGTGCGGCGCCGTCGTCGAGCGCCTTGCCCTTGAGGCTCTCGTTCGCGATGAGCCAGTTGCCGGCGTCGAGCACTTCCTGCGGATTGGTCGAGGCGATCAGCACCTGCGACAGCACTGGATCGGGATACAGCGCAATCGGCGCAAGCAGCTCTTCGAGCGCTTCCGCCGTCCACGTGGCGTTGGCGACGTCGGCAGCGGTAATTGGTGCGGGCGCAGCGGCGGGTGCGGCGTCGGGTGCCGCGGCCGGTGGCGCGACAGCCGTCGTCGTGGCTGCGGGCTCCTCCTTCGAGCCGCAACCGGCGAGTGCCGTCACGACGCCGAAAGCGAGTGCGATCGCCAGGTTGCGGCGATCCGGGGCGCGAATCTTCATCAAGGGACCTCCCCCGCATTGGCGCGGGTCGTTTTTATCGACGCACGTCTCCAACCGCCCCTTCCTGGCAGTCGTCGCGTGTATTTCCGCACCCCCCCGAATCGAGACGAACTCTAGCACGGCGTCGCGGTTTTCCGTGAGGTGGGGATAGCTGGTGCGCCGCTCCGGGGATTGCTGTCGGGCCCGTTCGCCACATCGGAGCCGTGCAGGAGCGATGAACCCTATGTGCACCAACACAGGGCATCAAAACGCTCATATGCACCAATATGGAGCTCCGCGCTGGACGCAATCGAACATGGCGGGCAATCGCAACCCCTGGTTGCGCGTTTTTCGTGCGATGGCATAATTGGTGCATTCCGATTGCGCTCACAGACAATCTCTCAAGGGCCGTCGCGGCGAGCGACCCTGAGCATCTCATTCGCTGCACGAATTCATCAGGAGACCCCATGAGCACCGGCGCTGACGTCCTCAAGCTGATCGAGGAAAAGGGAATCAAGTACGTTGACCTGCGCTTCACCGACACGAAGGGCAAGGAACAGCACGTGACCGTGCCGTCGCGCATGGTCGACGACGCCTTCTTCGAGGACGGCAAGGGCTTCGACGGCTCGTCGATCGCCGGCTGGAAGGGCATCCAGGAGTCGGACATGATCCTCATGCCGGATGCGACCACCGCCATCGTCGATCCGTTCTTCGAAGAGCCGACGCTCAACCTGCGCTGCGACATCGTCGAGCCGTCGACGATGCAGGGCTATGAGCGCGACCCGCGGTCGCTGGCGAAGCGTGCCGAGGCGTACCTGAAGTCGACCGGCATCGCCGATACCTCGTTGTGGGGCCCCGAGAACGAATTCTTCATCTTCGACAACGTGCGCCATGGCAGCTCGATCAACGGCTGCTTCTACGAAGTCGATTCTGCGCAGGGCGCGTGGAACTCGGGCGCGCAGCTCGACGGCGGCAACCTGGGCCACCGTCCGACCGTGAAGGGCGGCTACTTCCCCGTTCCGCCGGTCGACACCTACCAGGACCTGCGCACCGCCATGTGCGGTGCGATGGAGCAGCTTGGGCTCAAGGTCGAGGTGCACCACGCCGAAGTGGCAACCGGCGGCCAGGCCGAGATCAACGTCTCGGCCAACACGCTGGTAAAGAAGGCCGACGAAGTGCAGATCCTGAAGTACGCCGTCCACAACGTGGCAGCGGCGTACGGCAAGACGGCCACCTTCATGCCGAAGCCGCTCGTGGGTGACAACGGCAACGGCATGCACGTGAACCAGTCCCTGGCGAAGGATGGCAAGAACATCTTTGCCGGCGACAAGTACGGCGGCCTGTCTGAAATCGCGATCTACTACATCGGCGGCATCATCAAGCATGCCAAGGCGCTGAACGCGATCGCGAACGCCAGCACCAACAGCTACAAGCGCCTGGTACCGGGTTTCGAAGCCCCGGTCATGCTCGCGTACTCCGCGCGCAATCGCTCGGCGTCGATCCGTATCCCGCACGTCATCAATCCGAAGGGTCGCCGCATCGAAGTGCGCTTCCCGGACAGCACGGCGAACCCGTACCTGTGCTTTGCAGCGATGCTCATGGCCGGTCTCGACGGCGTGAAGAACAAGATTCACCCGGGCGACCCGTCGGACAAGGACCTTTACGACCTCGAGCCCGAGGAAGCGAAGGACATTCCGACCGTCTGCCATTCGCTCGACATGGCGCTCGAAGCCCTCGACAAGGACCGCGGGTTCCTCAAGGAAGGCGGCGTGTTCACGGACGACGTCATCGATGCCTACATCAGCCTGAAGATGCAGGAAGTGACGCGGCTGCGCATGGCGACGCACCCGGTCGAGCTCGAGCTGTACTACAGCGTCTGACGCGGGCTGGTCATGCCTGATCGCGCCGGGCGGGCTCCTCAGGCCGCCCGGCGCGATCGCCCGTCCATGACGCACTTCGCGGATCGCGGGCGTCGCTTTGTCAGCGGAATCGCAAGTCGCTATGCTTCTGGACCATGAAAACCTGGCTACTGCTGCTCGGATGCCTGCTCGCCCTGACGAGCCAGGCCCAGACTCGCCGCGAGGTCTACGCGTGGAAGGACGCGCAAGGCGTCACGCACTACTCGGACTATCCCCAGCCCGGCGCGCGCAAGATCATATTGAACGGCTCGCCCTCGACCACGACGGCGACGCAACCGGCCACGACAGCCGCGGCAGCCAGGCCGGCGGCACAATCTGCTGCGACCGAGGTCGCCTACCAAAGGCTCGAGATCTGGTCGCCGGAGAACGGCGCCAACTTCTTCGAACCCGACTCGGTCGTCGACGTCCGCTTGCGCCTGGAGCCTGCCCTGGGCCCCACGGACCGGCTGCTCACCTATCTCGATGGCAAGTTGCTGCCGGGCGAGAACTTGACGGAGCACGCGCTGACCGATGTGGAACGCGGCGTGCATTCGGTCACGAGCGTCGTCGTCAACCGGGACGGCAAGGAATTGATCCGCAGCGAGCCGCTCGTCTTTCACATGAAGCAGACGACCATGAACAATCCGCGCAACGTCGGGCCGTCGCTCAAGCCGAAACCAACGCCCAGGGGCGGCTGAAGCTTCCGCTCGCACCGGCGTCGCGCCCTGCAGGGAGGGCGTGACGTGGCCGCCGAACCCCGCGCGGTCGCAAGAACCACCCCGGCCGAACTCGCCGCAATGCTCGACGGCATGGCGACCTCCATCGTCTGGCTCGATGGCGACGGCGCGGTCGTGCACCTGAACGAACCCGCCGAAGACCTGTTCGGGGTCAGCCGCAACCAGGTCATGGGTCGCGCCATGCGCGACCTGCTCAAGTCCAACATCGAACTCGAAGGCGTCGTGAGCCGCGCCCGCGCGGCTGCCGCGCAGTACTCGCGCCGCGAGATCCCGTTCGAGGCCGGCCCTGGCGCCGCGCCGCGCGTGCTCGACGTCACCGTGACGCCGTTCGATCCGCCAGGCCGCGGCGGCGGCGTGCTGGTCGAGCTTGCCGACACTACGCATCACCAGCGCATCACGCGCGAGAATGCGCTGCTCACGCAACTCGGTGGCAGCCGCGCGATGGTTCGCCAGCTCGCGCACGAGATCAAGAATCCGCTCGGTGGCTTGCGCGGCGCGGCGCAGCTGCTCGAGCGCCAGCTCAAGGAGCCGGCACTGCATGAATACACCGCGGTCATCATCGCCGAGGCCGATCGGCTCGCGGCCCTGGTCGACGCATTGCTCGGACCCGGGCAGCCACCGCGCAAGGAACCGGTCAACATCCACGAGATCGTGCAGCACGTCGGGCACCTGCTCGCAGCCGAGGCGCCGACCGGCGTGCAGATCGAACGCGATTACGATCCGAGCCTGCCGCGCCTGCGCCTCGACCGGAACCAGATCATCCAGGCGCTGCTCAACCTGGGACGCAACGCAATCCAGGCCGTCGGCGAGCACGGCCGCATCGTGCTGCGTACGCGCGCACTGACCAATGCCAGCATCGGCAGCCGCCGTTACCGTGTCGTCGTCGGCCTGCAGGTGGAGGACGACGGCCCCGGCGTGCCGGTCGAACTCAAGGACACCGTGTTCTATCCACTCGTCACGGGGCGCAAGACCGGCACCGGTCTCGGCCTTGCCGTCGCGCAAGACCTGATCGGCCGTCACGACGGCCTCATCGAATTCGACAGTCGCCCGGGTCGCACTGTCTTCACGATCCTGTTGCCTTTCGACGCCAATGAACCAACCGCCGGCACTTGAAGTCTGGATCGTCGATGACGATGCCTCGATCCGCTGGGTGCTCGAGCGCGCACTGCGACAGGCGGGCATGTCGCCGATCGCGTTCGAGGATGCCGACAGCGCGATGGCCGCCCTGCGCCGCGGCGAGCCCGACGTGCTGGTCACCGACATCCGCATGCCCGGCCGCAGCGGGCTCGAGCTGCTGGACGATGTGCGCACGCGGCGACCGCGGCTGCCGGTGATCGTGATGACCGCGCACTCCGATCTCGACAGCGCCGTTGCGGCCTACCAGGGCGGTGCGTTCGAATACCTGCCGAAGCCATTCGACATCGACCAGGCGGTCGAGCTGGTGCGGCGCGCAGCCACGCAGCAGCAGGCCGTCGAGTCGGCGTCCGAGTCGCGCCGCATTCCGGAGATGCTGGGGCACGCGCCGGCCATGCAGGAGATGTTCCGCGCGATCGGCCGCCTTTCGCGCTCGAGCATGACGGTGTTGATCACCGGCGAATCGGGCACGGGCAAGGAACTGGTGGCACGCGCGCTCCATCGTCACAGTCCGCGCGCCACCAGGCCGTTCATCGCGCTCAACACGTCGGCGTTCACGGCAGACCTGCTGGAATCGGAATTGTTCGGCCACGAGAAGGGCGCGTTTACCGGAGCAACCGAGCTGCGCCGCGGCCGCTTCGAGCAGGCGGACAGCGGCACGCTGTTTCTCGACGAGATCGGCGACATGTCGCCGCAGTTGCAGACGCGCCTGTTGCGCGTGCTGGCGGAAGGCGAGTTCTACCGCGTCGGCGGCCAGTTGCCCGTGAAGGTGGACGTCCGCGTCATCGCTGCCACGCACCAGGACCTCGAATCGCGGGTAAAGGAAAACCTCTTCCGCGAAGACCTGCTGCATCGCTTGAACGTCATCCGCATCGAAGTGCCGCCGCTGCGCAACCGGCGCGAGGACATCCCCGAACTGCTGCAGCACTACCTCGACGTTGCCGCGATCGAACTCGGCGTCGCGCCCAAAGTGCTGTCCGAGGATGCGGCGCGTGCACTGACGGCTTTCAACTGGCCCGGCAACGTGCGGCAGCTCGTCAACGCGTGTCGTCGCCTCACGGTGCTGGCCGCGGGGCGCGAGATCAAGGCGAGTGACATCCCTGCCGATCTCGGGGGCGCTGGCTCCGTGCCGCCGGCAAGCGGCACCGAGTGGTCAGTGGCACTGGCAAGCTGGGCGCAAGGGCGCCTCGCGAGTGGTGGCGCGCCGTTGCTCGATGACGCGATGCCGGAGTTCGAGCGCACGCTGCTGCGTGAAGCGCTCAAGGCGACCCGCGGCGGCAGGCAGGAGGCAGCGAAGCTGCTCGGCTGGGGCCGCAATACGCTGACGCGCAAGCTCAGGGAGCTCGGAATGGACGACGTCTAGTTCGCGGCAAGCGAGTGCGGCGCGAAACCTGATCAGCAGGCGCAGGCCTGGACGGTTCTTTTCGGTGCGTCGAGACTGCCGATCAGTTCGCCGACCGACGCCATCCCGTTCGCCGCGAGATACGCCGCGATACCCGCGTTGATGCGCTTGCACGAGTGCGGCTCGTAGAACAGCGACGTGCCGACGCCGACCGTCGTGGCGCCGGCGATGATGAACTCGAGGGCGTCGTCCACGCTGCAGATGCCGCCCTGGCCGATGATCGGAACGTTGTGCGGGCGCGCGACCTCGGCGACCTGCATCACCTTCAGCAGCGCGATCGGCTTGATCGCCGGCCCGGAAAGCCCGCCCTGGATGTTGCCGATGACCGGCTTGCGCGTCTTGACGTCGATGGCCATGCCCATCACGGTGTTGATGACCGCGAGCGCATCGCTGCCCGACTCGATGCAGCGCCGCGCGTTTTCCTTGATGTCGGTCTGGTTGGGCGACAGCTTCGTGATGAGCGGCTTCGTCGTCACGCGCCGGCACGCCTCGACCACGCGGGCTGACATGTCCGGCGAATTGCCGAACTGCACGCCGCCTTCCTTGATGTTGGGGCAGGAGATGTTGAGTTCGATCGCGTCTACGGCTGAATCGTCGAAACGGCGCGTCACCTCGACGTAGTCCTCGATGGTCGACCCGCAGACGTTGGCGAAGAACGCCGTCTCGGTGAAGTCGAGAATGGGCAGGATTCGTTCAATGACGTAATCGACGCCAGGGTTCTGCAGGCCGATGGCATTGAGCATTCCCATCGGCGTCTCGTAGACGCGATGCGGCGGATTGCCGAGCCGCGGCTCGCGCGTCGTGCCCTTCAGCACGATCGCGCCGGCGTCGCGGTTCGAGAACCCCTCGACCCGCGTGTACTCCTCGCCGAAACCGACGCACCCGGACAGCAGGACGATGGGCGAAGCGAGGCGGAGACCGCAGAAATCGACGGCGAGCGACTGGGCCAGGGCGGCGGACATGCGCGAATTGTAAGCCACGTCAGCCGGCAATGAAGCGCTCGAGGTGCTCGATCGTCTGGTCCTGCTCCTCGATCACTGCGCGCACGAGGTCACCAATCGAGATCATGCCGACCATGCGGCCGTTCTCCACGACCGGCAGGTGACGGATACGCTTCTCGGTCATGAGCTGCATGCATTCGCGCACGGCCGCGTCCGGCGTCACGGTCACCACCGGGGAACTCATGATCTGCCACACCGGGGTCTCGGCCGAGGAGCGGCGGAGCAGGACCACTTTTCGCGCATAGTCGCGCTCGGACAGCACGCCTACGAGTTCGCCGTCGCGCATCACGGGCAGCGCGCCGACGTGCTTGTCGGCCATGATCTGGATCGCTCCGAGCACGGGCACGTCGGCATCCACCGACCAGATCTCGTGCCCCTTCGCTTCGAGCAGTTGCTTGACGCGCACCATGCGAGAATCCCCCTGTCGCTGCCGGACCGCGGGCCCGTCCCGCATGCCCCAGCTCATTCTATGCCAGTGCACGTCATCCTGTTCGAGCCCGAGATTCCACCCAACACCGGCAACGTCATCCGGCTGTGCGCCAACACGGGTGCCTGCCTGCACCTCGTGCGCCCGCTGGGGTTCCGGCTCGACGCGCGATCGGTGCAGCGAGCCGGCCTCGACTACCACGAACTCGCCGCTGTGCGTGTCCACGACGACTTTGCGGCTTGCCTGCTGGCGTTGGCAGCAGCGAGTCCGGATGGCGCCGCCCCGCGCTGGTTCGCGCTGACCACCAAAGGCGAGGCCAGCTACGACACGGTGCGCTTCGCCGCGGGTGACGTGCTCGTGTTCGGGCCTGAAACGCGCGGCCTGCCGGCACCCGTGCTCGCGCTCTGCCCGGTCGAACGGAGGTTGCGAATTCCGATGCGCGAGGGCGCCCGGAGCCTGAACCTGTCAAATTCGGTCGCAGTCGTCGTCTATGAAGCCTGGCGCCAGCTGGGTTGGCGCTGAGGAACTCGGCGCGGGGTGGCCCGCATCGCCTTGCCGTGCAACGCGGCAGGCCACGCCCGGCGCTCACTCCGCTTCGGATCTCACGGCGCGCCCCATGAGGGCGGCCACGGCCTCGCGGGGCGGGAGTCCCTCGTAGATCACGCGGCAGATCTGTTCCGCGATCGGCATCTCGACCTGGTGATTGTTCGCGACGTTGCGGACGGCGCGGGCTGCAAGCACGCCTTCGACCACCTGGCCGATTTCACGTTGCGCCTGCTCAGCTGATTGGCCTGCAGCGAGCGCGAGCCCGAAGCGCCGGTTGCGCGACTGGTCGTCGGTGCAGGTGAGCACGAGGTCACCGAGTCCGGCGAGGCCCATGAACGTGTCCTTTTCCGCGCCGAGCGCGACCCCGAGCCGCATCATTTCAGCGAGGCCGCGCGTGATGAGCGCGACGCGCGTGTTGGCGCCGAAGCCGAGGCCGTCGGAAATGCCGGCGCCGATCGCCAGCACGTTCTTCGTCGCGCCGCCGACTTCGACACCGACGACGTCGGTCGAAGCGTAGGCGCGGAAATTCTGGCCGGAGAGCGCGCGTGCCAGCGCGAGCGCGTAGTCCTGGTCGCGTGACGCGACCGTCATGGCCGTGGGCAGGCCCAGCCCTACCTCACGCGCGAAGGTGGGCCCGGACAACACGGCCTTCGGCACCGCCATGCCAAGGACCTCGTTCGCCACCTGGTGCGGCAACTTGCCCGAGTCGAGTTCGAAGCCCTTGGTTGCCCACGAGACGCGCATGCCGTTGCGCAGCAGCGGCGCAACGTGCTCGAGGCATTCACGGAAGCCGTGGCTCGGCACGGCGATCAGCAGTTCCTGCGCCGCCCCGACCGCATGCGCGAGATCGGACTCGACGACGAGCGACTCGGGAAATGGCGCCATCGGCAGATAGCGCGTGTTGCAGCGCGCGGTCGCGAATGCGGCCATCCGCGCGGCATCGCGACCCCAGAGCACGGTCGGGTGCCCGGTGCGCGCCAGGTGCACGGCGAGCGCGGTGCCCCAGGAACCGGCGCCGAGCACGGCCACTGCCGGGCGTGCCACGGCGTCGACCGCCGCATCGTTCGAGATCGTCACGCGGCGACCCAGGCGCGCTCTCAGTTGACCGAGGTGGCGCCCGGCTGCTGTTCAGCCGCCTGCTGCGCGGCGCGGGCGTGCAGGGCTTCGAATGTCACCAGCGGCAGCAGGAACGGCGGAAAACCGCCCTTCGTCACCAGTTCCGAGACGGTCGAACGCGCGTAAGACAGCAGGTAGTTCGGCGCCATGATCGAGAGAACCTGCGCGACGTCGGTTGCGACCAGGTTCTTGACCAGGAACGCGCCGGCTTGCTGCAGTTCGAGCAGCCAGACCACCTTGTCGCCGGCCTTCGCTTCGAGGTGCACCTGCACGACGACTTCGTGCAGGTCCTGTGCAATGGGCGTCGCCCGCGTCGATATATTCAGGTTCACCGCGGGCTGACCTTCGAAGCCGCCGACGAATGGGCCGTTCGGGGATTCGAACGAGCAGTCCTTGAGGTAGACGACCTGCGGCGTCACCACCGGGGCATTGGGGTCGACGGCGGGCGTCTGGGCGTTCTGGTCGGTCATCGCGGAATATTCCTTCTAACTACGTGGATCAGGCGCGGCCGAGCAGCTTGTCGAGCTCGCCGGCCTTGTCGAGGGCATACAGTTCGTCGAAGCCGCCGACGTGGCGGTCGCCGATAAAGATCTGGGGTACGGTGCGACGGCCACCGGTGCGCTTCAGCATCAGGTCGCGGCTCGCGACGTCTTCGTCGACCTTGATCTCGCTGAACGTGACGTCCTTGCGCTGGAGCAGACCACGCGCGCGGTCGCAGTACGGACACCAGCCGGTCGAATACATCGTGATTTCAGGATGAGCGGTATCGTTCATGCCTTGGTGCCATCCTGCCTGGTCTTGCCGCCCGCCTTGATGAGGGGCAGGTTCTCTGCGCGCCAGGCCTGCACGCCGCCACGGAGGTTGACCACCTGCGAGAATCCCTGCGCCTGCAGCACCCGGGCTGCCGCGCTCGAGCGCGCGCCGCTTTCGCAGCACATGATCACGACCTTGTCCTTGAAGCGCTTGAGCGACTCCGCGGCCTGGGCGACCTGGTCCTGCGGCACGTGCCGGGCATCCAGGATGTGGCCGGAGTCGAACTCGGCCTGCGTGCGTACGTCGACCAGCAGCGCGCCCTGGTTCATCAGGCGCACGGCTTCGGTGGGTCCGACGGCCTGCCCACCCGAGCGGGCGCGGCTGAATTCGTACGCTGCAAGGGCCAGCGCGAGGACCACCGTGCCGCCAACCAGCAGGGGATGGCGGGCGGCATATTCGAGGAGACGATCCATCAGGGAGACCGGCAAAAAGGGGCGCGAATTATAGCAGTCCCCGCTGACAGGCTAGACTTGCCTGGATTTGCCGCCCCCGACGTCTCCGTAAATCGCCGCAAACACCGTCCGATGCCTGCATTTTTGTCCACCACACCGACCGCTGCGCCGCGGGTCCACCCGCCGATGCGGTCGGCTCGCGCCCGGTTCGGGCGGGTTCTGGCCGGGTTGGCGACAACGCTGCTGGTCCTGGCACCGGGACCGGTCCCGGCAGCCGCGAAGCAGACGCCGGCGCAGAAAGAGGCTGAGCTGCGCAAGCTCAACCAGCGGATCGACAAGGTCCGCAAGTCCGTCAACCAGGACGTGCAGAAGCGGGACAAGTTGTCCGTGCAGCTGCGCGAGGCCGAGCTCGGCGTCCAGTCGGCCCGCAAGGAGCTCGACGAAATCCGGGCGCAGCGACTGGCGGCCGAAGCGCGCGTGCGCGAACTCGAGGCGGAGCAGACGCGCCGTGAACAGGAGCTGGATGGGGAGCGCGCCGAGCTGGCCGGCGAACTGCGGACGGCCTACGTGAACGGTCGTGAAGAGCAGCTAAAACTTCTTTTAAATCAAGAAGATCCGTCAAACTTTGGGCGCATGTTGGCGTACTACGGCTACTTCGGTCGGGCCCGGGCGGGGCGCATCAGCGGTATCCAGGAGCAGCTCGCGCAACTGGCGCTGGTCCGCGACAAGATCGTGGCCGAGAAGACCCGGCTCGAGACACTCGAGCAGCAGCGCGAGCGGCGGGTGGCCGACCTCAAGTCGTCGCAGGCGCAGCGCGCGCAGGCCGTGAGCACGATCGACCGGCAGATCAAGGCCCAGGGTGGCGAGCTGAAACAGCTGCAGTCCCAGGCGGCGTCACTCGAGCGGCTGATCAGCGAGTTGCGCAAAGCCATCGAACGCTCGCGGCAGGCCGCAGCCCGTGCGCAAGGGCGGTTCGTCGGGCACCGTGGCGAAGCAGGCGCCGTTCGAGCCCCTGCGCGGCAAGCTGCCGTGGCCGGTCCAGGACGGTACGGTCCTCGCCAGGTTCGGTCAGCCCCGTGCGGGGGGCTCGATGCGTTGGCAGGGCATGCTGATCGGGACGGAGCGCGGCGCCCGGGTGCGCGCACCCTACGCCGGGCGCGTCGTGTACGGCGACTGGCTGCCGGGCATGGGGCTGATGCTGGTCATCGATCATGGCGGCAGCTACATGAGCCTCTATGGCCACAACGAAGAGCTGTTCCGCAAAGTCGGTGAGACCGTCGCGGCCGGTGACGTCATCGGGTCCGTGGGCGACTCCGGCGGCCACAGCCAGCCGGCCCTGTACTTCGAGGTCCGTCGCGGCAAGACGCCGGTCGACCCGCAGACCTGGCTCACCCGGAAATAGGCCCTGCATCACGGTTTGGTCCCCCCCTTTTTCTGGATCATTCCATTCCAGATCAAATTCGTCGCCCAGGGGATGGGCCGGGACCGATGTCTTCAACCGCAGAAATACTCGCCGACGCCCCGGCGTCGCTGAACGGCACATCGCTCGACCCCTACGGGCAACTGCTCAAGATGCTGTTGCCACGCGCGCATTCCATCGTCGTCTACGACGGCAATGGCGTAGCGCTCTGGGCCAGCGAAGACAATGACGACATAGAACTGCAGGCCCTGCAGCAGCACGCGCAGGCCGCGGAACTCGCGGAGCCCGGCGCGCTGGGCGCAGGCTTCGCCGAGCCGTTGCCGGGCGAGCAGGTCGCTTACCTGTTCCTGCTGCGCGACGGGGCCGGCGCGCTGCTCGGCTGCGTCGGCATGGTGAGCCGCGAGTCGAACCGCGAACCCCGGCCCTTCACGCTGGTGCAGGGACTGCTGCGTCCGGCGCTGCAGTGCCTCGAGCGCGAGCTCGCGTCGCAGTCCAATATCGGCAACCTGCAGCGCAGCCTCGTGGTGCGTGATCGCGACCTCGAGCTGCTGCTCGGCGCGGCGCACGAGGAGCCGGAGGGCGGCAATTCGACGGATGACTTCGCGAAGCTGGTCCAGGGTTGCGTCGACCATCTCGGCTGCGCCGTCGGCGCACTCCTGATTCCCGACAAGAACATCGCCGTCTGCCGCACGGCAGCCGACACGCCGGCGCGCGCTGGCGCGGAGATCCTGACGCGCACGCATCGCCAGGTGCTCGGCTGGGGCCAGCTGCACCGGCAGACGATGACGTCCAACGCGCCGCACGATTCCGGGCCGTTTGCCGAACATCCCTTACAAGATCCTCGCCTGCCCCGTGATGCACGGTGCCCAGCGCGTGCACGGCGTGCTGGTGTTGTTCAAGCGCCTGCATTCCCCGGACTTCGACCTGCGCCAGGTGCGCATCGTCGAACTGCTCGGGCGCCGCGTCGCCGGCATCCTGCTGAACTCGTACGACCCGACGACGGGCCTGCTGACGCGGCCTGCCTTCGAGAAGCGCGCCAACGCCATGCTGACGCCACAGATGCTGCAGAAGGACAACTGCGTCATCTACGTCGACATCGACCGCCTGCACGTGCTGAACGAGAACCTCGGCATGCACGTCGGTGATGCGGTGATCGTGCGCGTCGCCGAGGTCATCCGGCAGAGCCTCTCGCCGCGCATGCTCGCGGCCCGCATTTCCGGCGACCGTTTTGCCATCTTCGTGCCCGAGTCGTCGATCGACACCACGCACGACATTGCAGACAACCTGCGGGTTTCGTTCGAACGGCTCGGCTTCATGGGCGAGCGGCAGCAGGTCGAAGTGACCGCCAGCCTGGGCGTGGCGAACATCGTCGAGGGCAATCATCCGCTGTCGCACGCGCTCGCGTCGGCAGAGATCGCATGCAAGGCCGCCAAGGACCGTGGCCGCAACCGCGTCGAGACGTATTTCGACGGCGACCAGAGCATCGTGCGCCGCTATACCGACCTGACGCTCATCGGTACGGTGCGCTCGGCCTTGCTGGACCAGCGTTTCCAGCTCGAGGCGCAGACGGTCGTGCCGCTGAACGGCGCGCCGGCGACGCCGAAGTTCGAGCTGCTGCTGCGCATGAGCGACGAGAAGGGTGAAAGCGTACCGCCGGAGAAATTCCTGTCGGCTGCGGAGCGCTACCAGCTCGCGCCGGCAATCGACCGCTGGGTCATGCGCCACACGATCGAAATGCTGACGCCGCATGCGGCGCGGCTGCACGAGATGCAGGCGTGTTTCGCGGTGAACATTTCCGGGCAGTCCCTCGGCGACGCGGACTTCGCCGAGTTCATGGACAAGGTGCTGCGCGACAGCAAGCTGCCGCGCGGGCTGTTGTCGTTCGAGGTCACCGAGACCGCGGCCGTCGCGAACATCGTCCGGGCCGAGACCCTCATCCGCCGGCTGCGCGACCTGGGCAGCAACGTCGCGCTCGACGATTTCGGCCGCGGGCTGAGCTCCCTCAGCTACCTGAAAATGCTGCCGGTCACCCACCTCAAGATCGACGGCATTTTCGTCCGCGACGTCATGCTCGACGACCGCTCCCAGGCGATGCTGAGCGCGATCGTCCAGCTGGCCCGGGCCATGAACCTCAAGACCGTGGCGGAATGCGTCGAGAGCGAAGCGATCTGGCAGGCGACCCGCGCCCTGGGGGTCGATTACGGGCAGGGCTTCTATATCGGACGGCCCATGCCGCTCGGGAAGGTGCTCGGGACACTGGTTGGCGTTAACATGGAGCGCTCCGCCGGGACCAAGACCGCCTGACCCAAGTGACCGCCCGTCCGTACATCCTGCTGGCCGCCGTGGCCGGCATTGCCCTGGGGTACGGCCTCGCCCGTGCACCGCAGTGGCTGGCCGCCCCGCGGGCGGAGCCGCGCGCCGTCGCCGTGGCGACCGCGAAGCGCGGTGGCCGGCCACCAGTTGCTCGACGAAGTCGTCGGCCGTATCCGCCGCGAGTACGTGCAACCGGTGCCCGACTCGGCCTTCGACGAGGCCGCGGTCAAGGGCGTCGTCGCCAACCTCGATCCGCATTCCGCCTTTCTCGACGCCGCCGAATACGACGAGATGCGCGCCACGACGACCGGCAGCTACACCGGCGTGGGTATCGAGGTTTCGGCGCAGGATGGCCGCGTGGTCGTCGTGACACCGATCGAAGGCTCGCCCGCCGCGAAAGCCGGCGTGCATTCCGGCGACGTCGTGCTTGCCGTCGACGACCAGCCCGTCACCGCCGACAAGCTCGACGAAACGATCGGCCGCATGCGCGGCGTGCCGGGCACGCAGGTCAGGCTTGCAGTCGGTCGCAAGGACGAACCGGAGCCGCTGGTGTTCACGCTCGAGCGCAGCGAGGTGCACGTGCATTCGGTGCGCGCGGAGCCGCTGCCCGGCGACTTCGGCTACGTCCGCATCACGCAGTTCAGCGACTCGACGCCGGACGATCTCGTGCAGGCCCTGTCGACGCTCGTCCACCACTCGCCAAAAGCGACGTTCCATCCCTTGCGCGGTCTCGTGCTCGACCTGCGCGGCAATCCGGGCGGCGTGCTCGAATCGGCCGTGAGCGTCGCCGATGCCTTCCTCGATTCCGGCGTGATCGTGCGCGCCGACGGGCGCACGCCGGAGTCCCGTTTCGAAATGTCGGCGACGCCGGGCGATGCGCTCGATGGCCAGCCACTGGTCGTGCTGGTCGATGGCGGTTCAGCGTCGGGGTCGGAGATCGTTGCCGGCGCCTTGCGTGATCACGGCCGAGCCACGTTGATGGGTGAGCGCACCTTCGGCAAGGGCTCGGTGCAGACGGTGATCCCGTTGCGCGACGGCCAGGCGCTGAAGCTCACGACCTCGCTTTACTTCACGCCGTCCGGCACGTCGATTCACGAACGCGGGATCCAGCCTGACATCGCGATCGGTCCGACGGAAGGCGACCGGGCACGCCACGCACCGGTCACACCCAATGAAGGATGCCGCCGTCCTCACGGCCCTCCAGTACCTGAGGGACCGCGGGCTCGGCACACACTACGCGGCGGTGAAGACGGGGTCAGCCGCGCAGAAGCGCTGAACCGGCGCCGATCAGCGCCCCGATCAGCAGGGCGAAAATCGGCAGCATGCTGAGCCCGAAGCCGGGACCGCGCTTCGCCGGGTCTGCCACGTAGCTGCGCAGGTATACGAAGCGACCCACCAGGTAGACCGCACCCAGGACCGCGGCCCACGTCGGGCTCACGTAGTGCGCGAACAGCCACAGTCCCGGCAGCAGCGCGATCAACAGCTCGAGCGTGTTCATCTGCACGCGGAAATAGCGCTCGAAGACGGGATGCCCCGTCACCGCCGGGCCGTTCACCCCGAACCTGCCGCGCGCCCGCCCGACCAGGATCGCAAAATAGATGTACTGCATGAGCGCGAGCACGGCGACGATGGCGACGATGTCCATGGGTTCTCGATTCCGGGGTGGCCGGGATGCGTGTGACGGCCCGCAGATTCCATTACCATCGCGCGCAGGTCAACCGATGGCGCCAGGCGCCGTCCAGAAGGGAGCACTCGACATGGTTGGATTCCTGCTGCGTGCCGCGATTTCCGCACTGGGCCTGTGGGTGGCGAGCCAGCTGCTGGTCGGGCTGCACTTCGCAACACCTTCCAAGCTCGTGCTTGCCGCGGTGCTGCTTGGCATCGTCAATGCCTTCGTGCGCCCGCTCGCGTTCATCCTGACGCTGCCGATCACGGTCGTGACGCTGGGCCTGTTCCTGCTGGTGCTGAACGCCGGCATGGTCGCGCTGGTGGCCTGGGTCGTCCCCGGCTTCACGATCTCGGGTTTCTGGACCGCCGTGGGCGCCGCGATCATCGTCAGCATCGTCTCGTGGGCCGCTTCCGGCCTGATCGGTTCGTCGGGCAAGTTCGAGAAGTTCTCGGTCCGCCGCTGAGGTTCAGCCGCTGGAGAGACGGCCGCTCGGCATCGTCACCAGCACGACGCCGCCGAGGATCACCGTCATCCCGAGCAGCTTCTGCGGCGAGAGCGTCTCGCCGAGGACCATCCACCCGAGCAGCGTCGCGATGGCCGGGTTGACGTAGGCGAACGTCGCGACCCGATCCGTGCGCGCGTTCTTCATCAGCCACGTGAAGGCCGAGTAGGTCACCGCCGAGGTGAACACGCCGAGGAATATCAGCGCGAGCACCCCGGGCAGGCCCCAGTGCCAGCGTGGCAGTTCGCCGGACGCGGTACCCGCGACGAACAGCACCAGGCCGCCGAGCAGCATGATGATCGCGTTGAAGCCGATGGGGCCCACGGCCAGGGTCATGTTGCGGTAAGTGATCGTTCCGGCCGACCAGACCAGGGCAGCTGCCAGCACCAGCAGTTGCCACCCGACGTGCGGCGTGAGCCGAAAGTCCGCTGGCCAGACCAGCAGCGCCACGCCGATGAAGCCGAGCAACAGACCGAGCAGGCTGATCCTCGAGAGCGGCTGTCCTTTCGGCCCGAGGGTCCCGAGGCCTGCTATCCACAAGGCCAGGCTGGCGTTGAGCAGCGCGACCTCGTTGGACGGCAGGTGCTTGAGCGCGAACGTGGACGGGCCGCTGCTCAACGCGATCAGGACAATTGCAGAAGAAGCACATCAGCTTCCATTCGTGCGCGGTGCTCGGCAGGCGGTAGCCACGGTACAGCGCGAGCGCGAGCAGCACGAAGCCGCCGATGAAGGCGCGGCCAGCCGCGAAGAGCAGTGGCGGCAGGTCCGCGACACCGACGCGGATCACGAGAAAGCTCGAACCCCAGACCAGGTATACGAGTGCGAAGCACGCGTACAGGCGTGCCCTGAAGCCGGTCATCGCCCGCGCCGTCGTCGGGCTTCGCGCAGTCTCACCATCCGTGTGGACTCATGCGCTGCGACTGACGCCGACGCGGTACAGCCAGAACGCAAGCCCTGCGACGACGGCAAGTCCGAGCCCTTCGCCGAACTGCATGCCCTCCCCGAGCGCCAGTACGTCGGCGCTGCCCGACATCACGATCGGGATGGCGATGAAGATGCCCATCAGCGCCTCGCCCGTGATCAGGCCGGCCGCAAACAGGATCCCGTTCTGCTTCGCGCGTTCCGCCTGCGGCGAATCGTCGCGGATCCCCAGCCTGCGCTCGACCAGGTACGCGATCAGGCCGCCGATGAAGATCGGCACCGACAGTTCGAGCGGCAGGTAGATACCCACCGCCACGGCGAGCACGGGCGCGCGAAACGGCGCCCTGGCGCGCTTCAGGTATTCGTCGACGAGGATGATGCCGACGCCGATCAGGGCGCCGATCGAAATCATGCCCCAGGGAAGTTCGCCGCCGAACATGCCCTTGGCGACCGAAGCCATCAACGTGGCCTGCGGGGCGATCAGCGCGTTCGGATGTTCGGCGGTGGGCGCGCCGATGCCGTAGGCCTTGAGCAGCAGGTTGAGGACGGGGGCCATCACCAGCGCGCAGCTGGCGGCGCCGATGGCCAGCATCACCTGTTGCCGCCACGGCGTGGCGCCGACGAGTTGCCCGGCTTTCAGGTCCTGCAGGTTGTCGCCGCCGATGCAGGCCGCACAGCACACGACCGAGCCGATCATGATCGCGGCCACCGGGCCGAGCGCCGCGCCGCGTCCCATCAGCGCGACCAGCAGCAGTGACGCGAACAGGATCGTGCAGATGGTGATGCCCGAGACAGGGTTGTTCGACGAGCCGACCAGCCCCGCCATGTACGCCGAGACCGACGTGAACACGAAGCCCGCGACGATCATGATCACCGTCATCACCAGGCTGATGCCGATGTTGTCCACGATCAGCTGGTAGAGGATCCAGAGCGGAATCGTGAACAGCACGAGGCCGACCAGGATCGCCTTCATCGGCAGGTCGTGCTCGGTGTGCGAGGCGGCGCGCGTCGCACCGGCACGCGTGGCCTCGAGGCCGCTGCGTATGCCCGAGGCGAGCGAGCTGCGGATCGACACCAGCGCCCACATGCCGCCGATGAGCATCGCGCCCACGCCGAGGTAACGGACCTGCGCCGACCAGATGGCGTTGGCCATCGTCTCGGCATCGGCGCCTGCGAGCTGTTGTGCCAGCGGCACGTTGTCCTGCAGGAAGTGGGCGGCGTAGATCGGGATCGCGACGCTCCACGAAATCATGCCGCCGATGAGGGCGAGCGCGCCGATGTTGAGGCCTACGATGTAGCCGACGCCGAGCAGCGCGGGCGAGAGGTTGGTGCCGAAGTAGGCGAGCCACTTGCCGAAGAAGCCGCTGGCGGCCGCGGTGTCCGGAATCACGCGCAGGCCGCTGCCGGCCGCGAGCTTCGCGAGGCCACCACCGAGCGCGGCCAGCCCGAGCAGCTTCACGCCCTGTGCCGGATTGTCGCCGGCCTTGAGTACTTCAGCGGCCGCCACGCCTTCGGGGAACTTGAGGTTCTGCTCGACGATCAGCGAGCGCCGCAGCGGCACCGAGAAGAACACGCCGAGGATGCCGCCGAGGCCTGCGATCGCGAGCACCCAGGCGTAGCGGAAATCGGTCCAGTGCCCGAGGATGACGAGCGCCGGGATCGTGAAGATCACGCCCGAGGCGATCGACGAGCCCGCCGACGCGCCGGTCTGCACGATGTTGTTCTCGAGGATCGTGCTGCCGCCGAGCACCCGCAGCACGGCCATCGAAACCACGGCCGCAGGAATGGCGGACGCAATCGTGAGCCCGGCGAAGAGTCCGAGGTAGGTGTTGGCGGCGGCGAGCAGGACGGCCAGGATGATGGCGAGGATGACTGGCGCGTGGAGTAAGTTGCGCGGGGGCCTGAACTTCAGTCATGGATGCGTCCCGGCGTATGAGTTGCGGCATTAGAGAGGCCGGCAGTGGCAAATGCAATGCCGTGATCGGGTCGAGCCGAATCGAATTTCCAGATGAGCGTGACCTATGACCAGTCGAACCACGAATGGATCCATCTTCATCACCGGCGCCGGCGGAGGCATCGGCACGGCAACGGCCCGGTTCTTCGCCTCGCAGGGCTGGCAGGTCGGTGGCTGCGACCTGAGCATGGCCGCGGTCGAATCGCTGGCCGACGCGATCGGTCGCGAGCGCTTCACTCCTTACGTGGCGGACGTGCGGGATCGTGCTTCCGTCGCGCGCGCGATCGAGGATTTCGCCGCACGGCACGGCGGCAAGCTCGACGCCGTCTTCGCCAACGCGGGCGTGCTGTTCATGGCCCCCGACGAACAGGTCACGCCCGAGCAGAAAGACCTGCAGGTCGACGTCAACGTCAAGGGCGTGATGCACACCTTCGACGCGGCCCTGCCATACCTGAAGCGGCCGCGCCCGGTGCGACATGCCATCGCGATGGCCTCGACCTCCGCGGAGTACGGTTCGCCGCATCACGCGGTCTACAGCGCGACCAAGTTCTTCGTGCGTGGCTACACCGAGGCGCTCAACATCGAATACCGACCACAGGGCATCAACGTCTGCGCCATCTACGTCGCGTACGTCGACACCGGCATGCTGCGCAATGCGCAATGGAAAGCCGCGTCGATCGAGACGATGGGCGTCAAGGCCAGGGCCGACGACGTCGCCGCCATGGTCTGGCGGGCCGCACACGGGCGGCGGGCGCATTGGCGCGTCGGCTTCGACGCCAGGATGTCGCACTATGCCGTGCGCCTGTTCGGCAGCTGGGTCGCGCCGATCTACGCGAAACTGATGCGAATCTGAGGCAGTGGCAGCAACATGGACCGCCGCTCCCGGCTTGGCGGGAGAGGGATCCGGTCAGGGTCGGCATTCCTGGCCCGAGTGGCTGAAATGCGCGAACCGGTTCTCGGATCAGCCGGGCGATCCGGCCGGGCCGGGATAGGTCACCTCTTCCAGTCGACCGGTGTCGACGTCATAGATGAACCCACGCACCGTCACGGCATCAGGGCCCGTGGCAGGCAGCCATGGGTGGTTCATGATGCTGGAGATGCCGCGGCGCACGTCCCACTCCAGGCGTTCAATATTGCCGGCATTGCGGGCGGAGTCGAGCGGCTCCAACGGGCCGCGAAACGCATGGAAAGCAAGCGGGCTTGCTGAAGACTTCGCGGGACTCGCGAATTCCCGTCCGGTTACTGCCCTGAGCAGCTCTTCGGTTTTCCGATCCCCTTCCAGGCCGGCCTTGAGCAGGTCGTCCGTAAAAGCCAGCATGCCGCAGCGGGTGTGATGGATCAGCACGATTTCATTGGTGTTGAGCAGATGATGCGAAATGATCAGGCACCGGATTGCGTCTTCGGTAACGACGCCACCGGCGTTGCGGATAATGTGCGCCTCGCCCGTCTGCAGGCCCAACAGGTCCTCGACGTCCAGGCGGGCGTCCATGCAGGCGACAACCGCTACGCGTTTCGAAGGTTGAATGGGTTGCTGACCTGGATGCGCTGCGACATGCACCGCCGCGCCCCGTGCATAGCGTGAGTTGTTCTGCAGCAGCTGGTCGGTGGTCGATGTCGTCATGTTCACGCTCTCCTGGGAAACGCCGCGATGTCTGGTATCGAGCACGGTACTTGTGAATTACCAAGGCTGAAAATAGCCATGGGTTATGCCGTTATCACGGGAAGATCCGCCTCGGCGAGCGTGGCGATCTGGCCTCGGTTCGGCCGGGACCAGCGCGTCTTGGCGGAGTCGTCCGCTCAGTCGCCGGGCGTGACGCGCTGGCGCTGCTTCAGCGTCGTGACGAACCGCGCGAGCGACTTCGAGACCGATCCGCGCGGCAGCGTGGCGTCGATCAGCTGGAACCGCCCACGCTCCGTCATGGCGCGCTCGAGTGCCGCCGCGAACTCGCGGCGCGTATTCACGCGCACGCCGACCCCGCCGAGCGGTGCGGCGCAGCCGGCAAAGTCCCAGTCGTCGAGCGCGTACAGCGACGAACCCGGCTCGAACACGCGCAGCATTTCCCAGCTGCGGTTGTTGAACACGACGACGATCGGATCCCAGCCGTAGCGACGGCAATTGCCGAGTTCCCAGCCGGTCATCTGGAACGCGCCGTCGCCCACCAGGACCAGGGGTCGTCGTCCGGTCGCTGCCTGCAAGCCGAGTCCCGCCGGCACGCCGTACCCCATGCTGGCGTAATAGCCGGGAGCGACGAGTTCGGAATGGCCGATGTCGAACGCGGCGAACATGCAGTCACCCATGTCCGAGGCCAGTGGCAGCGCCCCGTGCCGGGCAAACGCGTCGTTGATCGCGGCCGCAATGTCGCTCGGCGACAGCGGCGCATCGTCGGCGACGAACGGCGTCGGCGGCTGCGACGGCAGCTCGGGCAGGACGTGCGGCTCCCGGGGTTCTCGCGCAAGGCGGGCCAACAGGCCTTCGACCACGGCGCCGAGCGGCACGTCGGGATACCGGTGGTGGCCGACACCGACCGACCGGTTGTGCGCCAGGATCGTCGTGCGCGGCGCGATCGTGTGCTCCGAGACACCGAGGTTGGTGTCGCACGGCGTGACGCCGAGCAGCAGCAGGCAGTCGGATTCCTCGACCAGGTGCGTGATGGCTGGATCGCCGGCGGTGCCGAGGTACGCGCCCACCAGCGGCGAGTCCTGCGCCGACAGCAGGCCGTGACCCATGAACGACGTCACGACCGGGATGCCGAGCTTGCGCGCCAGTTCGGCCACCGGCGCTTCGAGCCGGAAGCGCCGCACTTCCACGCCCAGCATCATCACGGGAGACCGCGCTCGCGTAATGCGCTCGAGCACTTCGTCGACGCAGTCGCTGACGGCATCGGCCGAGATGACCGGCTGCGGCAGGACAGGAACCGGTTCGCACGGAGCATCGACGAGGTCGCGCGGAAATTCGAGGTAGACCGGGCGTGAGTGCGTGATGCAGCTCGCCAGCACGCGCGCAATGTCGTCCGGCGCGCGACGCGGATCGTCGAGTCGCGCCTGGTCGCAGGTGACCTCGCGGTAGATGATCATCTGCGAGTCGAGTGTCTTCACCTGGTGGTGCAGCTTCAGCATGCCGCGCCCCTCGTGTGTCCCGGGCGCGCCGGACACCACGACGACGGGAACCTGCTCGGCATAGGCCGAGGCGACGGCATTGAGCATGTTGAGTGCGCCGGCCCCGTACGTCACGAACGCCGCGGACGGCGCGGATGCGATGCGGGCTGCGGCGTCGGCGGCAAACCCGACCGCCGGCTCGTGGCTGAGCATGAACAGCGGCAGCCGTTTCGATTCATCGAGCGCCCTGAACAGCGGCAGCGCGAAATCCCCTGGGAGGCCGAACGCCTGCTGGACCCCATGATCGACGAGCGCCTGGATCAGTGCGTCTGCGAGTTTCATCCGCGTTGCCCCTAGAAGCGCGTGATCAGCCGGTACGCTTCGCCGTCCCGCGCGAGGTCGCGATCGCGTCGCTCCCGGATCCTTGCGTGCAGCGCCTCGCGCCGTGACGCGAGCCAGTCCTCGCGCGATACCGGGCGGTGCACACCGGGCTTGTCGCGGCGCACCGCTTCGTCGCGCCGGTACTGGTCGAACTCCTCGTAGGCGTCGAGTTCGTGCTGCAGTTCGCGCAACAGCAGTTCCAGCATGATCGCGTCGTCCACCAGGCCCAGCACCGGCACGTTGTCCGGAACCAGGTCGTCGACTTCGGCGACGTACGCCAGGCCATCCAGCACGCGGTCGCGCTCGAGCGCGGGCAATTGCCACTCCGGGTCGTCCAGCATGGCCACCAGTGCTGCGACGCGGTCGATACGACGCCGGATGAACGGGGAGCGCGCCGTCGAGCGCAAGCGCTCCACCTCGGCCACGGCCGCAGCGGCGATCTCTTGCGGTGAACGCTGGCCGTTCCGATCCCGTACGCGATGCATCAGGGAGCGGAAGTAGTCGAGCTCCTCCTCCGCAAACTCGAGCGTCACGCTAAGCGTCATGGGTCACTCCTCGCGGTCCGTCAGCCGCCCTCCTTGCCCTTGATCGGATCCGTCGCAATGCCGACCTTGACCATGCCTGCGTTCTGCGCGTCCGCCATGACCGTGGCGAGCGACTGGAATTGCAGCGTGCGGTCGACGTGCAGGTGCAGTTCCGGCTGCGGTTTGCGCTGCGCTTCGGCAGCGAGCCGCTCCACCATGCCTTTGCGGTCGATCGGCACGTCGTTCAGGAACATCTTCCCGTCGGCCATGAGGGCGATCACGATCGTGTCAGGCTTTTCCTCGAGCAGGACCGTCGACGCCTGCGGCAGGTCGATCTTGATCTTGTGGGCGATCAGGGGCGCGGTGATCATGAAGATGATCAGCAGCACCAGCATGACGTCCACCAGCGGAATCATGTTGATCTCGGCCATCGGGGCCGAGTGTGGCGTGCCGCTGCCGCCGCCGAGTCCACTGAATGCCATGGCCGTCTCCCGCGTGTGAGCTTCAGGCCGACTGTTGCTGCAGGCGGTGCGCGCGATGGTGGTCCATCGAAGAGGGTACGCGCGCACCGGTCGTGAGGTAGGCGAGCAGGTCCTCGGCGAACGCGTGGAAGCTCGCGATGATCACGCGATTGTTGCGCACCACCAGGTTGTAGCCGAGCACCGCCGGCACGGCGACGGCGAGGCCGAGCGCAGTCATGATCAGTGCCTCGCCGACGGGTCCCGCCACCTGGTCGAGCGAGGTCTCGCCGGAAGCGCCGATGCGCACGAGCGCGTGGAAGATTCCCCACACCGTGCCGAACAAGCCGATGAACGGGGCGGTGCTGCCGACGGTCGCAAGGAAAGTGAGACCCGTTTCGAGGCGCTCGGTCTCGCGGTTGATCGAGGAGCGCAGCGAGCGGTCGAGGAACTCGGCCCGGTGCAGCGTCCCCGCGACGCGCTCTTCGGTGAGGTGATCGTGGTGTTCCATGGCGAACTCGCCGTCCAGCGCGATCTTGGAGAACGGCTCCCAGTCGGGCTGCTGCTCGAGGTAACCCAGGGCCTGGTCCGTCGGCGTCTTCCAGAACGTGGTCACGACGTGGTGCGAGCGCGTGCGAATCCGGACGACCCGCGCGGCCTTCAGCACGATGAAGTACCACGAGACGATCGACATCAGGACCAGCAGCCCGAAGACGAACAGGCCGACGGCATCCGTCTGCTGCAGGAAGTTGGCGAAACTCATCGTCGTCAGCGCTTCGGTGGGATGCATGGCTGGATCCTGTGGTCAGTCGTCCAATGAGAACGTGATGGGAACGATGCACCAGGCGCGCAGTGGCACGCCGTCGCGCCTGGCTGGCTCGAACCGCCAGTCGCGGACGGCGTCGAGCGCTGCCTGGTCGAGGCCGGTGTCACCGCTGCTGGTGCCGATGGCCGCGTCCTGCGGCCGCCCGTCCTCGCCAACGAGTACCCGCAGTCGCACCGTGCCTTCGATCCCCAGTCGCAGGCAACGCGGCGGGTAGACGGGCGGTTTCATCTCGAGCAGCTTCATCTTCCAGTAGACAGGGGTCTGCTGGGCCGCGGCGGGTGCCGTCGAGTCGCCGTCGGCGCTTCCTTCAGGCAGCGGCGGGCCGGGCTCGCCGGGCAGCAGTTCGTCACCCAGCTCGTAACGCTTGACCTGCGTGTCGGGCGGGACCGGATTCGTGGTCGGCGTGTCGACGATGATCGGCACCGGGCGCGTCAGCTTGGGCCGCTGCTGCTTGACCGCGTCGGTCGCAGTGTCCGGTGCCTGCTGCACCTCGGGCGGCAGTCGTGGCGGCGGCAGCTTGAGCAGGCTCACCTGGAAGATCGGGGGTGGCGGCTCAGCCTCTGCCGTGTCGACGCGGGTCAGCAGCAGCCGCCCGATGCCGGCGAGGTGCAGTGCGGTGACGACCAGCAAAACCGACGCGGCGCCCCACGTCAGGCGTTCGTCGTGAACGTATCGGTCGATCCGCATCTGGTGCCAGGGACGTGCAGCGTCCCGCTGACCCGCCGCTGTGACTGGATCGAATGTACTGGAAGCAGGCCCCGCCTGCGGCCCGGCAGGCTCAGCGGAAATGCCTAGTTGGAGTTGGACTTGCCGAAGAAGGGGCTATTGCCGAGCGATCGACCGGCAGGACGCCCCCGCTCAGTCGAGGCCGACCTTGGTTTCGACGCGGTAACTGAAGAGATCAGAGTTGTAGCGGGCCACGAGGTGGTCCTGCAGCTGGCCCTGCGCGTCGTAGGAAAAGCGGACGAGTTTCAGCAACGGCTTGCCGCTCGGTACGTCGAGCGCACGAGCGACGTCCGGTGCCGCGCCTTCGGCGCTGAGGAAGCGCTCCATGCGCGAGATCCTGAGCCCGTAACGCTCGAACAGCGTCAGGCGGCTGGCGCCCTCGAACTCCTTCTTCGGCATCGCTGCCGAGAACTTGGGCGTCCACGAGACGTAGTGCGCGAAGGGCCGGCCACTGGCGCTGCGCACGCGCACCAGCTGGCACACGCGGGTGCCGGCGTCGAGACCGAACGCGACCTGCAGGTCTGGCGACGGTACCGCCATGCGCTTGAGCAGGACCGTGAGCGTCGTATCGCGGCCGAGGTCACCGAGGCTTTCCGCGTTGGAGCCGAGCGGCGCCACGATCGGCACGGGGCGGTCGGCGTGGCTGACGAACGTGCCCTTGCCGCGGTGCCGGACCACGAGACCTTTCGCGGCGAGTTCGACCAGCGTGCGCCGCGCCGTGATCCGCGATACGTCAAAGCCGTCCGCGAGCTCCTTCTCGGAAGGCATGCGCGACCCGATCGGCAGCACGCCCTTCACGATCGCGTCGTGCAGGACCGTATACAACTGGAAATACAGCGGCGAGGGCGAATCGGCGTCGATCAGCTCGCGATCGAGCAGCGCCAGCGCCGCCGCGCCTTCAGCCTGCCTCATGCAGCCGCTCCGCCGCCGCTTGTCATCAGTGCCTGATCTGTTCGGCGCCGTGCATCCAGCGCACGAGCGTGCCCGAGAGCGTCCACAGCACGATGGCGAATGCGAACAGGGTTCCGGCGAGGCCGCCGAAGATCGACAGCTCGCCCAGGCTTTCGGCGTACGAGCCGATGATGCCGGCCAGCCAGTTGGCGACGAAGTTGATCAGGAACCAGACGCCCATCATCAGCGAGGCCAGGCGCAGCGGCGCGAGCTTCGTGACCATCGAAAGCCCGACCGGCGAGATGCAGAGTTCGCCCGTCGTGTGGAAGAAGTAGGCGAGCACGAGCCACAGCATGCTGGCCTTTGCGCCTGTCTCCGATTCGAGTGCGGCAGCCACCATCGCGAGGAAGCCGATGCCAGTGAGCACGAGGCCCAGCACCATCTTCTTCGGCGTCGGTGGATTGCGTCCCGCCTCGCCGAGCTTGCTCCAGGCGACCGAGAACAGCGGCGCCAGCAGCACGATGAAGAGCGGGTTGAGCGACTGGAACCAGCCTGCCGGCACCTCGAATGCACCGACCATGCGATCGGTCTTGTCGGCTGCGTACAGGTTCATGAGGCCGCCGGCCTGCTCGAACGCAGCCCAGAACAGCACGATGAACACGAACAGCATGAAGATCACGCGCAGGCGATCCACTTCGTCCGGCGTCAGGGGTTTCTTCTCGCCGCCCGCCAGCGCGGCGGCCCGGTGCGCCGCCGGTACCACGCCGATCTCGCCGAGGTACCTGCGTGCGAGCAGCAGCTGGATGATCACCGACAGGATCATGCCGACACCGGCGCAGAAGTAGCCGTACGCCCAGCCCTTCGCCGGATCTTCGCCGAGGGTCGAACAGACGAGCGGGGCGAGGAAGGCGCCCGCGTTGATGCCCATGTAGAAGATCGTGAACGCGCCGTCGCGACGCGCGTCGCCTTCAGGGTAGAGGTCGCCGACCATGGTCGAGATGTTCGGCTTGAAGAAGCCGTTGCCGATGACCAGCAGGACCAGGCCGATATAGAAGAGCTGCAGGTTGCCGGGAATCGCGGCGGCCAGCGTGAACTGGCCCGCGGCCATCACCAGGCCACCGATGATCACGGACTTGCGCTGCCCGAGGTAGTTGTCGGCGAGCCAGCCGCCGATCAGCGGGGTGAAGTAGACGAAGCCCGTGAAGAGACCGTACAGCTTGAGCGCTTCGGCCTGTGTCCAGCCAAAGCCCGGGTTCGCTGCCTCGACTCCGGCCACCAGCGACAGCACCAGCAACGCGCGCATGCCGTAATAACTGAAGCGCTCCCACATCTCCGTCGCGAAGAGCAGGAACAGTCCTTTCGGGTGGCCGAGCAACGTGCCTGCGGGCACGCCTGGTACGGTTGAGCTGGACATTATTTTTCGCCGTCCCATCGGTTGCGCCAACGGGCGCGAGGCCGCAGAGTCTGGTGGATTTTGCGGTGCGAGAGCAAGCTACCGGCACCGCGCCTGCGGCCGAAATAGGAAATAGGGGACGTGCACCGATTTCCCAGGAAATCGGTGCACGTCCCCTATTTCCCACGTATTTCCTGTTTGCTACCGGACGCCGCCGGCCAGCCGCTGCACGCGACTGGCGATCAGCAGCAGGGTTGCCCCGGAAACCAGCGAGACGACCGCGATCTTCAGGTACTGGCCGGGCATCGACGCCACGTCCTGCGCGTCGAATTCCCCCGCGACCAGCCCGGCGAGCAGCAGGCCGAGCGACGTTGCCAGGAACCACAGCCCCATCATCTGGCCGACGAGGCGTGGCGGTGCGAGCTTCGTCACCGAGCTCAGGCCCACGGGACTCAGGCACAGTTCGCCAAAGCAATGCAGCAGGTAAGCCAGCAACAGCCACTGCGGGCCGGCGAGCTTGCCACTGGCAACCACGGTGGCTGCGCCAAACATCACGACGAAACCCAGGCCGAGCAGCAGCAGGCCGAACGCGAACTTGGCCGGCGCCGAAGGATCGAGGTTGCGCCGGGCAAGGTGTACCCAGAGTGCGGAGAACGCCGGCGCGAACAGCAGGATGTAGAGCGCACTCGGCGCCTGGAACCAGCCCGCGGGGATCTCGAAGCCGCCGAGCAGGCGATCGGTGAACCGTTCCGCGAACAGGTTCATCGAGGAACCCGCCTGTTCGTAGCCGGCCCAGAACAAGGCTGATGAAACGAAGAGCGCGAGCACGACCAGCACGCGTCGGCGCTCGGTGCGATCGAGACCGGCGAGCGTGAGCAGGTAGGTGAAATATCCCACCGTCACGCCGAGGATGGCGACCGCCGTCCAGCGTGCGACGTGCGTCGGGTCGAGCGCGATGACGCCGGCCGCAATCAGCGTCGTGACGACAGCGACGGCGCCCAGCACGGCCACGACTCCGCGCCAGTGTCGCTGGTCCGATGCGATCAGTGACGGGTGCGTGGGACGCGCACGCCTGCCGGCGTCACCAAGATGATGGCGCGTGAGCTGGAACTGCGCGAGTCCCGAGCGCCATCGCCACGGCGGCACCCGCGAATCCCGCGCGCCAACCGTACTGCTGTGCGAGCCAGGGTGTCGCCAGCGAGCCGATCAATGCGCCGACGTTGATGCCCAGGTAGAAAAGGGTGAAGCCGGCGTCGCGCGCGGCGCCGCCTGCCGGGTACAGCTGCGCCACCATTGCGCTGATGTTCGGCTTCAGCAGCCCGACGCCGAGCACGATCACGAGGCAACCGAGGTAGAAGAGCGCGGGTCCCGCCGGAATCGCCAGCACCGTGTTGCCGACGAGAATCAGCGTGGCCCCCCACACGACCGCACGCTGGGCACCGAGCAGGCGGTCGGCGAGCCAACCGCCGGGCAGGGCCATCAGGTACGTCGCCGTGGTGTAGAGGCCGTAGATCGCGGTGGCCTTGCGATCGTCGAGCCCGAAGCCGCCGGTCGCGACGGCGTCGACCAGGAACAGGATCAGGATTCCACGCATCCCGTAATACGTGAAGCGCTCCCACATCTCCGTCATGAAGAGCGTGGCAAGCCCGCGCGGATGTCCGAACCACTGATCCCGAATGGCGAGTCCCCCTGCCCTTGCGGATTATTGCTTGTACACGGTTCCCCGCAGCATGACGAACTCGACGTGGTCCATCGAATGCCGCGCCAGCGGGGCATCGCGGCGAGTGCACGGACTGGAACCAGCCCGCCGGGATTTCGAACCCGCCGATCGTGCGGTCGATGTAGCGCTTGGCGAAAAGGTTCAGCGACGAGCCCGCCTGCTCGTAGCCCGACCAGAACGACGCGACGCCCAGGAACATCACCAGCACGACGACCATGCGCTTGCGCTCGACTGGATCGAGCCCCGCGCCGAAGAACAGGTACATGAAGTACAAGGCGGCCATGCCGACCAGCACATACGCGGCGCCTTGCGCGAGTCGCGCCGGGTCGAGATCCACGATCCCGGAGAACAGCAAGGCTGCCATCGCCGCAAACACGCCGAGCGCGATCCAGAGCCGACGCCAGTCGGCGGCGACTCCTGCCCCGCCGTCATTGCGATTGGGTTGCGCACCGGCGCCATTGAACCGGTGGCGTGACAGCCAGAACTGCATCAATCCGAACGGCAGGCCGACCGCTGCAGCGAGAAAGCCGATCCGCCACCCGTAGCGCTGCGCCAGCCAGCCCGCGATCAACGGGCCGATGAACGCGCCGAGGTTGATGCCCATGTAGAAAATCGTGAAGCCCGCGTCGCGCCGGCCACCGCCTTCGGGGTAGAGGTCGGCGACGAGCGCGGAGACGTTCGGCTTCAGCAGGCCGACGCCGAGAACGATGACCATGAGCCCACCGAAAAAGACTTCCCTTGGCGCGGGAACCGTCAGCAGCAGCGTGCCGAGCGTCATCAGCGCACCACCGATCATCACCGCACGTTGTGCGCCGATCAGCCGGTCGGCGATCCATCCGCCCGGCAGCGCGGCCATGAACACCGCTGCCGTGTAGAGGCCGTAAATGGCCGTTGCCGTCTTGTCGTCGAAGCCATAGCCGCCGCTTTCGACCGCATCGACCAGGAACAGCACGAGCAGGGCGCGCATGCCATAGAACGTGAAGCGCTCCCACATCTCGGTGAAGAAGAGTGTCGACAGCGCGCGTGGATGTCCCCCCAGCACTCGTCGGACTCAGCTCTCGGTCGCGGGCGCCTCGGCCTGCCGGGTCTTTTTCATCACGCGCGCAAAGACGATACCCAGTTCGTACAGCAGGTACATCGGCGCAGCCATGAAGGTCTGCGAGACGGCGTCCGGCGGCGTGAGGAACGCGGCGATGATGAAGATGCCGAGCACGACGTAGCCACGGTTGCGCGTCAGCACCTCGAGCTTGACCAGCCCGGTCGCGACCAGCAGCACGACGGCCACCGGCATCTCGAAGGCGATGCCGAACGCCATGAACAGCAGCAGCACGAAATCGAGGTAGCTCGCGATGTCCGTCATCATCTTCACGCCCGTTGGCGTGGTCGACGCGAGGAACTGGAACATCAGCGGGAAGACGACGTAGTACGCGAACGCGACGCCCACGTAGAACAGCACGATGCTCGAGACGACCAGCGGCAGCGCAAAGCGCCGCTCGCGCTTGTAGAGCCCTGGCGCGACGAAGCCCCAGACCTGGGACAGGATGTAGGGCATCGCCAGGAAGACTGCCCCGACCAGCGACAGCTTGAGCGGCGCCATGAATGGCGACACCACGCTCGTTGCGATCAGCGAAGTGCCTGCCGGCAGCTTTTCGATCAGCGGTCGGGCGACCAGCGTGAACAGCTCGTTCTGGAAGAACGCGAGCGGCACGAAGCAGATACCCACCGCCATGACCGCGTGCAGCAACCTCGTCCGCAGCTCGAGGAGGTGCGAGATGAGCGTGCCTTCGGCCAGCGGCTCTCCCTCACCCGGGCTTTGGCTCATCAGCGCTCGTCTCGGACGGTGAGGAGGGGTTGGGTGGCGTGAGGTCCAGGTCCGCGGCTGGTTCGCCGGCCGTGTTGTCCGGCGCCGCAGCTGCCGGCGGTGTCGCCGTCGCGAGCTGTGCCGGCGCGGCGCGGGATTCGGCGTCCGCCGTGTAGGACGAGGTGTTGGGCGAGGTATTGGGCGCCGTGTTCAGTGCCGGCGAATGAATCGTGTGCGACGGGGCCGGGGCGGTCGGCTTCGGGTCCGCCAGCGGGTCGAACTGCGTTTCCTGCTCGAGCTGGGTGCGAAGCTGGCGCGCCATCGCACGCGCGCGCCCGGCCCAGCGACCGATGTCCGCCGCGAGCTTCGGCAGTCGCTCGGGCCCGAGCACGAGCAGCGCAATGCCGAAGATCACGACGATCTCGGTGAAGCCGACCTCGAACATGCGGCTGGATCAGCCCGACTTGCCGTCCGTCTTGGACGTCGACGCGGCTCTTTCCGGGAAGTCGGCGTCCTTGCCGCTGCCCGTCAGGTCGTTCAGCTGCTTGTTCTGTTCGTCCTCACCTTCGTTCATGGCCTTCTTGAAGCCACGCACGGCCCCGCCCAGGTCCGAGCCGATGTTCTTCAGCTTCTTGGCTCCGAACAGGACGAGTGCAATCAGCAGGATGACGAGAAGTTCGCGAAAACCGATACCCATGGAGTTCTCCGGGGCCCGCAGGATGGGGCCCTTCATCATACGACAATCGCTATCGCGACTCGTTTGCCGCGCCTGCGGGAAACCGCAGGCAGAATGTGACCGGCCCGTCGTTCACGAGCGAGACCTGCATGTCGGCGCCGAAGCGGCCGGTGGCGACTTTGCCAGGCAGCGCCTCGCGGGCGTACTCGACCACCCGCTCGAACAATTGCCGGCCGAGTTCGGGCGCTGCCGCCGACGTGAAGCTCGGACGCAGGCCTTTGCGCGTGTCGGCGGCGAGCGTGAACTGGGAAACCAGCAGCAGTTCGCCGCCGGTGTCGGCCAGGCTCAGGTTCATCCGCCCGGCCTCGTCGCCAAACACCCGGTAAGCCGCGACCCGCTCCACCAGGCGCCGGGCGGTGGCGTCGTCATCTTCGGGTTCGACGGCCACGAATGCCAGCAGGCCTGGCCCAATACTCCCCACTATATCTCCTGCAACGCGAACGCTTGCTTCGGATACGCGTTGTATTAACAGGATCAAAGTTTATTCATCACTTGAACGCCCCACTTTCGATCAAAACACTCAAACGACTGCTCAACAATCGACAAAAATCAGCAAAGTGGGAAACAAATATCGAAAACAGCCCAGAAAATCGATTCAGGTGACATGTGACATTACTGAATGCTGAGTTCCTGTGCTCTCTCCAGCGCTTCCTGAGCCTGCGGGTTCTTGCCACGCGCCTGCAGCGAGTCGGCGATCAACTGCCAGGCGGCCGCTTGCGTGCGGTTGTCGCCCACGGCCATCGACAGCGCCTTGCGGCCCATCGACTCTGCCTGCACGTAATTGCGCTGGTCCATCCGCAGCCGGCCCATCTCGATCCAGAGCAGCGGATTGTTGGGTTCGATGCGCAGGGCGCGGTCGAGCGATCCGGCGGCACCGGGCAGGTCGCCTTTCTTGCGTTGCGCCTGCGCCTGCGAGACCAGCGCCTTGCTGGCCGGGCTGAGCGTGGCCGGCGCCACCTTCGGGCGCTCGCGCGGCACCGGAATCGACGGGGCCGGCCCCTGGATCGTGGGCTCCTGCGGCAGGGTCGAGGAAACCGTGGGTGGCTCGGGGATCATTGGCCCGCTGCCGCCGCGGGTCGCGGTCCTGGACGGGCTCGGCGGCGGCTCCTTATGGAAGGGCTGCAGCGAACATCCCGCGGACGCGAGCAGGGCAACGGCAACGAAGGTTCGCGACAACGGGAGCATTGAGGTACCTCGGCCGCGATTGTCGGGCCCCGGCGCGGACCATATCAAGGAGGATCGCCGCTCCGCGCTGCCCGGTCAGCTGGCGCCGTGACGCCTTACTCGTTCGGCACGACCGGTGGCGGCGGCGGCTGCATCAACGCGGCCTCCTCGGCGGTCGTGCTCGGCGGGCACGCGGGGTTCGGATTCAGCACCGTCCCCACTTCGAACGGCAGGCTGACGGCCGAGCCGGAACAATACGGCGACGTCTCCAGCCCCGAGTAGTAATCGATCCAGCGATCCTCGACCGCTTCGGGCATGAGCGGCTCGAACGAAGTCGTCGAGATCGAGGCCATCAGGCGCGTCCAGGCCTGCAACGCGCCGGTCGTGCCGGTGAGCCCGGTGGGTGCGTTGTCGTCGTGACCCATCCACACCACGATCACGTGACCGCCCGAGAACCCGGCGAACCAGCTGTCGCGATAGTCGTTCGACGTCCCGGTCTTGCCCGCGACGACCAGGCCCGGCGGCAGCGCCTTTTTCGCGGACCGCGCCGTGCCGCGCTCGAAGACCTCGATCAGCATGCGATCGAGCGCATACACCGCTTCGGCCGGCGCCGCCTCGGTGACCTCGAGCTCCGGCGCCTTGAGCGCCTTGCCGTGTTCGTCGATCACCGCGCGCACGGCCCGCAGCGGCGAGCGGAAGCCGCCGTTCGCCAGGGTGTTGTACATCTGCGCGACTTCGACCGGATTGAGCTGCGCCGTGCCGAGCAGGATCGACGGATACTGCGGTGGCGCCTCGTCGAGTCCGAGCTGCACATAGGTCTTCGCGACCGGCCCGAGACCCACGTCCAGCCCCAGGTTCACGGTCGCGAGGTTGTACGACTGCGTGAGTCCGCGCACCAGCGTGACCGGCCCGTGCAGCTTCTTGTCGTAGTTGTTGGGCTTCCAGACGTCGCCGCTTTCGAGCTTGTACTCGATCGGTTCGTCCATCACGACCGACGCCGGCGTGTACCGGCCCGACTGCAGCGCGGCGAGGTAGACCATCGGCTTGGCGAGCGAGCCGATCGGCCGCTTCATGTCGAGCGCGCGGTTGAAACCGTCGAACGACGCGCGACGCCCGCCGACCACGGCGACCACCTCACCGGTCTGCGGCGTCGTCACGACCATGGAGCCTTCGAGCCCCTGTGCTGCCTTGCGGCTGCCCTTGTCCTGCCGGGCCAGCTCGTCGCTCAACGCGATCTCGGCCTTTTCCTGCTTCAGCGGATCGAGCGTGCTGAAAACGACGAGGCCGGTCTCGGTGAGGGCCTGCTCCTGGTAGTCCTCGCGCAGCTGCCGCCGCACCAGGTCGAGGAACGCCGGGAAATAATTCGCGGAGCGGCCGGCGTTGTCGGTGATGCCGAGCGGCGTCTTCATCGCACGCTCTGCTTCATCGCGTTTCGCGACGCCTTCGTCGGCGAGCACCTTGAGCACGAGGTTGCGGCGCTCGAGCGCGCGGTCGGCGTGGCGGCGCGGATCGTAGTAGGAGGGCCCGCGCACGATCGCCACCATCAGCGCGACTTCCGGCAGGTTGAGTTCGGCCAGCGGCTTGCCGAAATAGAACTGGCTCGCCAGGCCGAAGCCGTGCACCGCGCGGCGGCCGTCCTGGCCCAGGTAGATCTCGTTGATGTAGGCGTTCATGATGTCCGCCTTCTCGAATCGCGATTCGAGGATGAACGCCATGATCGCTTCCTCGCCCTTGCGCCGCAGGGTGCGCCGGCTGTCGAGGAAATAGCTCTTGACGAGCTGCTGGGTCAGCGTGCTGCCGCCCTGTTCCACCTGCCCTGCCCGCAGGTTCACGAACGCGGCGCGCAGGATCGCGAGCGGATTCACGCCGTGGTGGGTGTCGAACTTGCGGTCCTCGACGGCTTTCAGCGCCTGCGGCAGCAGCGGCGGCACTTCGGCCGGCGAGACGATGATCCGGTCCTCGCCGTGAATCGGAAAGATGCTGCCGATCAGCAATGGATCGAGGCGGAACACCGGGACGTCGGCGCCGCCGGGGCCGGACAGTGCCGAGATCGCCTCGCCGTCGAAGCCGACGTGCAGCTTCTGCGCAGGCTGCGTTTCGTCGGAGAAACGGAATTCGCGGACGTAGACGTCGACCGAGTCGCCCTTGCGCCGGAACGTGCCGGGACGGTCCACCGGGGTTTGCGCGATGTAACCGAGGCGCTCGAGCTCCTGGGCGAAGCGGGCCGACGACAGGTCCTGGCCGGCATAGAGCTCGAGGGGCTGTGCGTACACGCGGGCGGGCAGCGTCCAGCGGCGTCCTTCGAACTGCCGCGTGACGCGCCGGTCGAGCACGGCGACCAGGACGATCAGGGCGAGCAGCCCCAGCAGCGCGAGGATGGCAAAGCCGCGCTGCAGCTTCCGTCGTGACCTGGAGTTTCGTTTGCGCTTGGCCATCGTTCGAACTTACTTGCGCCAGAAGGTCGGTGTCAGCAGCACGAGCACTGAAAAAATCTCCAGGCGCCCGAGCAGCATCGCCAGCGAGCAGACCCACGTCTGGAAGTCGGTGAGTCCCTGGTAGTTGCTGGAAGGCCCGACCATGCCGAGGCCGGGCCCGGCATTATTGATCGTCGCGATGATCGCCGTGAAGGAGCTGATGAAGTCCATGCCGCTGGCGAGCAGCAGGAATGTCAGCGTCACCACGGTGCCGAAGTAGAGCACGACGAACGCCAGCACGGCGAAGACGACGTGGTTGGCAACCACCTGGTTGCGGATCTTCACCGGCGTCACCGCCTGCGGATGAACGAGGAGGAACAGCTCGCGGATGGCCTGCCGCACCAGCACCAGCGTGCGGAACATCTTGATGCCGCCGCCCGTCGAGCCCGTGTTGCAGGTGTAGCAGGACAGCATGATGATGACCATCGGCGCGAACACCGGCCAGGCCGCGTAGTCCTGTGTGACGAAGCCGCAGGTCGTCGAGAACGCGACCAGGTTGAAGGCGACGTGGCGCAGCGACGTCAGGAAGTCCGGGTACACGTGGTGCGCCCAGACGTAGAGCGTCACCCCGAGGATCGCCACGCACACCAGCCGCAGCATCGCGCCGGCCTCCACGTCGACCAGGTAGGTACGCAGGCTCTTCTGCTGCCAGGCGATGAAGTGACGGGAAAAATTGACCGCTGCGAGCAACATGAACGCGATCAGCACCGCTTCGATGGCCGGAGAATTGAAGTGGCCGATGCTGGCGTCGTAACTCGAGAAGCCGCCGAGGGACACCGTCGAAAACGAGTGAAAGACGGCGTCGTACCAGTTCATGCCGGCCAGCCTGAGCGAGCCGATGCAGGCCAGCGTGATCAGCAGGTAGACGACATACAGTGCCTTGGCGGTCTGCGTGATGCGCGGGGTGAGCTTTTCGTTCTTGACGGCGCCGGGCGTCTCGGCCTTGTACAGCTGCATGCCGCCGACCCCGAGCAGCGGCAGGATCGCCACGGCCAGGACGATGATGCCCATGCCGCCGAACCAGTGCAGCGTCGCCCTCCAGATATTGAGCGACGGGGCCATGGTGTCGAGCCCGGTCAGCACCGTGGCGCCGGTAGTGGTGAGGCCGGACATCGTTTCGAAGAACGCGTCGGTGAAGCTCAGCCCCGGCAAGGCGAGGATCAGCGGCACCGTGGCGATGGCCGACATGAACACCCACGCCAGCGTGACCAGCAGGAAGCCGTCACGCGAGCGCAGCTCCCGCTTGTGCTTGCGCGTCACGGCGAACATGGCCGCGCCGCCGCCGATGCAGGTCGCCGCCGCGTAGATGAAGTCGACGAGCATGCCGTCCCGGTAGATCAGCGACGTGATCATCGGCAGGACGTAGGTGATGCTGAACAGCACCAGCATCGACCCGAGGACGTTGATGACTGCAAGCATCGGGGCGGCTGCGCCTGGCGGTCCGGCTCAGCTCTGGAACAGGCGTTCGACCTGCTCCACGTGCCGCTTGTCCGACAGGAAGAGGATCACGTGATCGCCGTTCTCGATCACGGTGTCGTGGTGCGCCATGATCACCAGGTCGCCACGCACCAGCGTCACGATCTTGACGCCCTCCGGCAGGGGGATGTCCTCGATCGGGCGGCCGACCACCTTGCCGCCGCGCAGGCCGTGCGCGATGGTTTCCATGGCCTCCGCCGCGCCCTGTCGCAGCGAATGCACCTGCACGACGTCGCCGCGCCTGACGTACGCGAGCAGCGAGCCGATCGTGACCGTCTGCGGCGAGATCGCGACGTCGATTTCGCCCATCGCGGTGAGGTCGGCGTAGGCGGGCCGGCTGATCAGCGCCATCACGCGCCGCGCACCGAGGCGTTTCGCGAGCATGGCCGAGAGTATGTTGGCTTCTTCGGAGTTGGTGAGCGCGCAGAATACGTCGACGCTGTCGATGTTCTCCTCGACCAGCAGTTCCTCGTCGGCAGCGTCGCCCACCAGCACGATCGAGTTGCGCAGCTGCTCGGAGATCTTGCGCGCGCGCTTCGAATCGCGCTCGATGACCTTGACCTGGTTCTCCTCGTCGAGCGTCTGCGCGAGCCGGAAACCGATGTTGCCGCCGCCCGCGATCACGACCCGCTTGACCGGGTCTTCGAGGCGCTGCATCTCCTTCATCACGAGGCGGATGTCCTGCGTCGCGGCGACGAAGAAGACCTCGTCGCCGTCCTCGATCACGGTGTCGCCGTCGGGCTCGATGCTTTCGCCCTTGCGGTACATGGCCGCCACGCGCGCCTCGCTGTTGCGCATGTGGCCCTTCAGTTCGCGGATCGGGCGCCCGACCAGCGCGCCGCCCTTCAGCGCCTTGATCCCGACCAGCCGGACCTTGCCGTCCGCGAAGTTGACGACCTGCAGGGCCCCCGGATAGCGGATCAGCCGTTCGATGTAGGCGGTGACCGCTTCTTCGGGACTCAGGTACATGTCGATCGCGAACCCCGACAGGGTTGCCGGCACCTCGGGCGGTTCGGTCGAGACGAACAGGCCCGGATGCTTCGTGTAATCACGCGAGCGGATGCGGGCGATCTTGGTCCTGGTGCCGAAGAGGCTCCAGGCCACGTGGCACGCGACCATGTTGGTCTCGTCGCTGTTGGTGAGTGCGACGAGCATGTCGGCATCGCGCGCACCGGCGGTCTCGAGCGTGCGCGGGCTCGCCGCGTTGCCCTGCACCGTGCGGATGTCGATGCGATCCTGGAGGTCGCGCAGCAACCGTTCGTCGGTGTCGACGACGGTGACGTCGTTGGCCTCTTCGCGGGCCAGGTGGTAGGCCGCTGTCCGGCCGACCTGGCCGGCCCCTAGGATGATGATTTTCAAGCTTCTGGACCTGTGGGGCAGCGCGCCATTCTAGCGCGACTCAGAGCGTCTCCAGGTTGGCGTACCCCAGCATCAGCCACTTGGTGCCCTGGCGCTCGAACACGACCTGTATGCGGGCGTTGGTCCCCTGGCCTTCCAGGCTCAGGACCACCCCGTCCCCGAACTTGGCATGGCGGACCCGCTGGCCGAGCTTGAACGCGCCTGCCGGGGCGTCGTCCTGGAAGCGGCGTCCGCTCATGGACAGGTTGCTGCCGGAGGGGCGGGCGGCCTGCTGCGTGGAGGAGCGGGACTGCGGCGCATAGACCGGCCGGGACACCTGCACCTTGGGGCGGACTTCCTCGACCAGTTCGAGCGGAATCTCGGCGATGAACCGGGACGGGGCCCCGAAGTTGTCGACGCCGTGCATGCGGCGCTGCTCGGCGTAGGTTACGTACAGCTGGCGCATGGCGCGCGTGCAGCCCACGTAACAGAGGCGGCGTTCTTCCTCGAGCCCGTGCACGTCCATGATCGACCGCTGGTGCGGGAAGAGGCCGTCCTCCAGGCCGCACAGGAACACGACCGGGAACTCGAGACCCTTGGCCGAGTGCAGCGTCATCATCTGCACGCAGTCTTCCCAGGCCTCGGCCTGGCCCTCGCCGGACTCGAGCACGGCATGGGACAAGAACGCCATCAGCGGGGGCATGTCCGTGTCCTCGGGCTCGAAGCCGCGTGCGGCGCTCACGAGTTCGTCGAGGTTCTCGAGCCGGGCCTCGCCCTTGTCGGCCTTGTCCTTCCTGTAGTGCCCTACCAGGCCGCTCGCCTGGATCACGTGGTCGACCTGTTCGTGCAAGCGGCAGGCCCTGCGTGTCGGCATCGAGCTTCTCGATCAGCGTCAGGAACGCCTGCAGGCACGAGACCGCCTTGGCTCCGAGGTCCTCGTTGCACTCGAACGCGGCGGCCCACATCGACTTCACGTGCTCGCGGGAGTGGGCCCGCAGCACTTCCAGCGTGCGCGCGCCGATGCCGCGCGTCGGCAGGTTCACGACACGCTCGAACGACGCATCGTCGTCGCGGTTCGAGATCAGGCGCAGGTACGCCAGCGCGTCCTTGATCTCCTGGCGCTCGAAGAACCGCAGGCCGCCGTACACCCGGTACGGAATGCGCGCCGCGAGCAGGTATTCCTCGAACACCCGCGATTGCGCGTTCGAACGGTAGAGGATGGCGTTGTCGGCGCGCTTGCCGCCGCGCGCGATCCACTCGCGGATCTTCCCAATGACGAACTCGGCCTCGTCGCGCTCGTTGTAGGCGCGGAAGAGGCGGATCGGCGCGCCCTTGCCCTCGCTGGTCCAGAGTTTCTTGCCGATGCGGCCGCTGTTGTTGCCGATGATGGCGTTGGCGGCATCGAGGATGTTGCCGGTCGAGCGGTAGTTCTGCTCGAGCCGGAACAGCTGCACGTCGTGGAAATCCCTGCGGTACTGCTGCAGGTTCTCGACCCGCGCGCCGCGCCAGCGGTAGATCGACTGGTCGTCGTCGCCCACCACGTACGGGACGCTGGTCGAGCCGACCAGTGCCTTCATCCAGTTGTACTGGATGGTGTTGGTGTCCTGGAACTCGTCGACCAGCACGTGCCTGAAGCGCGCACGGTAGTGTTCGCCCAGGCCCGGCACCTCACGCAGGATCTCGTAGCAGCGCAGCAGCAGCTCGGCGAAGTCGACCACGCCATTGCGGCGGCAGGTGTCTTCGTACGCCTCGTACAGCTTGATCAGCTGGCGGCGGGTCGGATCGCCGTCGTCCTTCAGGTGCTTCGGCCGCAGGCCTTCGTCTTTCTGCGCGTTGATGAACCACGCCACTTCACGCGGCACCCAGCGCGTGTCGTCCAGGTTCAGGCCGCGGATGATCTTCTTGACCAGGCGCTGCTGGTCCTCACCGTCGAGGATCTGGAAGCCCTGCGGCAGGCCGGCCTCGCGCCAGTGCAGGCGCAGCAGGCGGTGGCAGATGCCGTGGAAGGTGCCGATCCAGAGCGGCGCGGAAGGCAGGCCGAGCTGCGTCTCGATGCGGTGGCGCATCTCGGCCGCGGCCTTGTTGGTGAACGTCACGGCGAGGATGCCATGCGGCGACACGCCCTCGACCTGGACCAGCCATTCGACGCGGTGGGTCAGCACGCGCGTCTTGCCACTGCCCGCGCCGGCCAGCACGAGGGTCGGCAACAGCGGGGCACTCACGGCCTGCCGCTGCGCGTCGTTGAGCGGCGCAAGAATGTGGGAAACGTCCATCGGAGGGTGGCGGATTCTACAGGACTCGCCAGCGCTCCGGGGGCCAGCCGGAGCTGCCGGCGGCGGCGCTATGCGTTCGAGTCTTCGCGCGCGCTCCTGGTTTCGACAGGCATGCGTGCGATGCGCTCGAAGCGCTTTTGCTGACGCCGGATCGGCCACCAGTCGTAGAGAAATATCTCGACCGGTCGCCACAGCGCCACCCAGCCGATGAGCAGCAGGCCCTCGGCAAACACCCCGTTGCCGCCGGTCGCGGTGAGCCAGCGTCGCGCGGACAGGCAGGCGAACATGAATGCCAGCCCGATGAGCAGGCTTGCCACGCCGCGGCCCAGCAGCCGGCGAAGTTCGACCCGCGCCTGGCGCGCGCGATATTCGAAATAGTGTGCGAAGGCATCGGGAAGGGCTCCAGCACCCGCGGACTCGCGCTCCACCGCGGGCAGGTACACGACCAGCTTGCATGGCTTGCGCGGACCGATTTCGCGCACCGCGTCGTCGATGTAAGTCTCGGCCGCGGGGTCGATATCCTTCTCGTGAAACGGCGCCGGATCGAGGTGGTGGAACAATTGCCGCAGTTCGCGCAGCCGGATCTCGATGAGCCAGGTGTCGCCGTCGCGGCGATAGTCCGATGACTGCGATGATCTCCTGCGTGTCACGGGGAGAGTATAAAGGTCATCGCCTGTGCAGCCTGATGATCATCCTGCCGTAAGCCTCTCGCCCCGGGGTACGTCGTGACCCGTCGCCTGGCCGTGGATGGAATTCACCAGAGCGTGCTCCGGGTCGGCTGCGCGGTCCTGCTCGGCGGCTGCGCGGTGAATGTAGCGCAGCCGCCTGCTACCTGGGACGGACTCGACTATCGACCGGGCCAGGAGAGCGGTGCCTTGTACGTGCGTCCCGGAGCGCAATCCATGGCCTATCGCACGGTCATGGTCGATCCGCTGGCGGTCGCGATCCCCGAGCACTGGTACCCGGTCGGCGACACCAGCGAACACCTCGGAACGGGGCCCCGAAAACTCTCGAGCAGTGAGCTGCAGCACATCAAGGACACCCTGGCGGTGAGGTTCCGCTACCTGTTCGTGGCGGAACTGACCGACGGCGGTTACCGCGTCGTGGAGCGGCCGGGCGACGACACCGTCCGCGTGAGCCCGGGTCTCGCCGATGTCTACATGAACACGCCGGAGCGCAGCCTGACCGCCCGGCGGCGCGCCGACAGCATGACGCTGGTGATGGACGTGCGCGACGCGACGACCGGGGAACTGCTGGCGCGGCTTGTCGACAGGCAGAAAGGGGTGATGGGTGCCCTGCAGTTCCCGAACACGGTCGCCAACTCGGTCGACTTTCGCCGTGCCGTCGAGGCGTGGGCGCAGAGGTTGCGAGCGGGCCTCGACGATATGAGCGGGCAGTCGCCTTAGCTGCGCGGAATCCACCGCGCGACGATCCAGCCCGCAAGGCACGCGATCAACAGGTCGACCCAGCCGTAGGCGGGCGACGACGCGCCTACCTGCAGCATCGTCAGCAGCAGCACGAACAGCACCGTCATGCCGGCCGCCACGTGCGGCACGATGCCCGCACCCGCGAGCAGCCAGCCCAGCGAGAGATAGCTGAACGACTTGTTCGCGAGCAGCGGTGGCGGCGGCACGTTGCGCAGCAGCATCTCGCGCAGTTCCGGCATGCCGGCCACCGCCGCGGCCGAGCCATCGAGCAGCATGCGCACCGAGCTCCAGGCGAGCCAGACGCCGAGCAGCACCGCGACGATGGTCGAGCGTGCGCCGTCGTCGAGCCGGCTGAAGGGCACCAGCAGCGGCAGCAGCAGCGCAATGGCCGCAATCTCGGCCACCTCGAGCGTGCTTCCCGCCACGAACGTTCGTCCCACCAGTACCGTGGCAATCGCGATCAGCAGTACGTCCATCGCGCGCTGTCGACGCACGAGGCTGAAGACGGCCTGCGTGACGACCAGCCAGCCGACGAAGAAGCCGGCGAGCGACATCCAGTCGACCTGCGGCGTGAGCAGCGGCCGCACGGCGCGCTTCAACTGGCCGAGGCCCGGATCCAGCAACAGCGGCCACAGCCGCTCGATCAGCCACAACACCAGGATCGACATCGCGATGAACGACGAACGGCTGCGGGGCGTGCCCTGCGGCGAAACGCGGCTGCCGAGCGCATGGAAGACCGTGCCGAGCACGGCGCCGAGCAGGGAGCCGGTGGCGTTCAGCGACAGGTCGCGCAGGCTCGACACGCGGATCGCCACCGAGGCCTGCAGCAGCTCGAGCCCGAGCGAGAGCGAAGCGCCGAGCAACGTGCCAACGACGATCCCGGTGAGGCGGCCCCAGCGCGGCTCGATCAGCAGCGCGACGCAGAACCCGAACGGGACGTACAGCAGCACGTTGTTGAGCATGTCGCTGCGGCCGGCGCGCGCCCAGCTGAGCGAGCGCAGCGCGTCGAGCAGCGTCGGCCCGTCCGGGATGAAGCGGAACGGGTACAGCGAGACGTAGACGATCAGGCCGGTGACCACTGCCAGCAGCAGGGGCGCGGCGAAATGCGTGGAGCGGCCTGCCATCGCGCCGTCAGAGACGAATCTGGACGTAGTGATCGAGCAGCAGCGCAGCGAACAGCACCATCAGGTAGTTGATCGAATAGCGGAACGCCCGCATGTGGAGCTGGTCGGGTGCGTCCGGCTTGCGCATCGCGATCGCGTAGCGCATGAAGATCACGCCGAGCACCACGGCCGTGACGAGATAGATGAGGCCGCTCATTTCCGTGAGGTACGGCAGCAGCGTCACGATGAACAGGATGATCGTGTAGAGCAGGATGTGCAGCTGCGTGAATTCGACGCCGTACGCGACCGGCAGCATCGGGATGCCCGCCTTGGCGTAGTCCTTGCGACGCGCGATCGCCAGCGCCCAGAAGTGCGGCGGCGTCCACGCGAAGATGATCAGGAACAGCAGCAGCGCGTGCGGATCGGCCGAACCGGTGACTGCCGTCCAGCCGAGCACGGGTGGGGCGGCGCCGGCCGCACCGCCGATGACGATGTTCTGCGGCGTCACGTGCTTGAGCCACACGGTATAGAGCACCGCATAGCCGATCAGCGAAAAGAAGGTCAGCACTGCCGTCAGCGGATTGACCAGCCACCACAGGATGATCATCGACGCGACGCCGATGAACGCGGCATAGCCGAGCGCCTGCCGTGTCGTCACGTGACCCGTCGGGATCGGGCGGTTCATGGTGCGGGCCATCTTCTCGTCGAACTTGCGGTCGACGACGTGGTTGATGGCAGCGGCGCTCGACGCCGCGAGCCCGATGCCGAGCGTGCCGTAGAGCAGGGCCTGCCACGGCGGCATGCCCGGCACGGCGAGGAACATCCCCACGACTGCCGTGAACACGATCAGCGCGACGACGCGCGGCTTGCCGAGCTCGTAGTAGTCGCGCCAGGAAGCGACGGCGGACGGGGCAACGGTGGGCTGGGTCGGGGTCATGGGGGCGGCAATTGTACCGCCCCGGGCTGCAGACAGCCTGCAGCCGCCGGACAGGGCACGGACCGACGATGCCGGGGGTCAGTAGATGCCCGATCGCCCGCGGCGGGAACAGGAACCGCAGCAACGCCACCATCGACAGGACCAGCAGCGCCGCCATGGCGTTGTGCGCGGTGGCGAGCGGCAGCGGGAAGGTCTTGATCACCATGAGCGGCCCGACCAGCAGCTGCGTCACGAGCGCCACCGCCAGTGCGATGCCTGCCGTCCGGACACCGGGAGACTGGCCCGTCCGCATCGCTTTCCACGCCACGAAGCCGACGACGAGCGCGGCCACGATGGCGCCGATGCGATGCGTGAAGTGAATCGCGACGCGTGCCGGGTGGTCGAGCACGCCGCCCTCGTAGTCGATGCCGAGTCCGCGCCAGAGCACGAACGCATCCTTGAAATCCATGGCCGGCCAGAACGAACGCTGGCAGGTGGGGAAGTCGGGACAGGCCACGGCCGAGTAATTGGTGCTGACCCACCCGCCGAGCAGTATCTGCGCGACCAGCACCACCATGCCGATCACGGCCCAGCGGCGCAGGCCGTCCTCGGACCTCGGTCGTGAACGGCCCGTGGCCTGCAGCGACATCCACCACAGCAGCGCCATCGTCGTCAGGCCACCGGCGAGGTGAGCGGAAACGATCGCAGGCTTCAGCAGCAGCGTCACCGTCCACATGCCGAGCATGCCCTGAAAGACGACCAGCCCGACCACGGCCAGTGGCATGCGGACCGGCTGCATCGGATCCCGTCGATTGCGCCAGGCCAGCGCGCCGATGAGCAGGATCACGCAACCCAGCGTGGCTGCGAGGTACCGGTGCAGCATCTCCTTGAGCGCCTTGGCGTATTCGACCGGGCGGTCCGGGTACGCGGCGTTCACCGCGTGATGGTTTGCCGCTGCTTGCCCGGCCGTGAGGTGGCCGTAGCAGCCCGGCCAGTCGGGGCAGCCGAGGCCGGCATGGCTCAGTCGCACGTAGGCGCCCAGCACGATGACGCAAAACGCGAGGATCGTGCCGAACAGGCAGAGCCGGCGAAACGCTGTCAGTCGCTTCTTCGTATTCACGGGAATTCTCAGCCTATGTGCGAGAGTCGCAGCAACTTCTTCACGTCCGTGAGCAGGGCCTTGTCCGGGGCGGCGGCAGAATAACTGAGCACCAGGTTGCCGAGCGGATCGATCAGGTAGAGCCGGCCCGCGGCCGTCGGAGCAACGGCGTCGAACGCCGGGAATGGCGCGAGCAGCGCCTTCGAATCCGCGTCGTCGCCCACGCGCGCCACCAGCAGGTCGACGTGTTCTGCCGCGATGAACTGCGTGTCGACACGCGGCCCGGTCGCCAGGAACACGCGTTGGACGCGGTCCATGTCCTTGTTGAGCGAGATCCAGGTCTGGCGCGACAGGTACAGCGCCTTGCGGCAGCGTTCATCGCAGGCGCCGTCGCCCAGGTACGCGATCGTCCATTTGCCCTGCAGGAAATCGGCAGCGGTGCGCGTGCCGTCCGGCTTCGTCAGCGAGACAGCCGGCAACGGCACGGCAGGGTCGATCAGGTCGCCCTTGTTGGTGCCGCCGGCCGGGCGCCAGCCCGAACCGCCGTAATACAGCCAGAAGGCCACCAGCAGCGGTACGAAGAAGAGCGACGCCAGGAGGACGAGCTGGCGCCGTCCGCGCCGGCGCTGGGTGTCTGCGAGCGGTGTGTTCATGGTGAGCCGGAAGCGGAATCCGTGGGCAATGGCGCATCGCCAGGGAGGCGGCGCAGGCTGAGGGCAATGAAGGTGATCAGCGCGACCAGCGCGAGCGCGAACCACTGGATCGCGTATCCCAGGTGGCGCTCCGGACCGAACTGCATGGCGGGACGCCAGACGCGCTCGTACCCATTGGGCGCCGCCGGATCGAGCAGGACAATCCGCGTTTCGACCTGGGCGCCCAGCACTTTTTCGATGTCCTGCTGCCGCGGGAAATTCAGCACGCGCGGCCAGCTCGTGTCGCCGGCGACGCCTGCGTCACCGACGCGCACGCCCGGAGCGGGCAGCGTGTCGAGGCGACCGGACACGGCGCGAAATTCGGGGGATACGAACACCTGGGGCAGGTCCTGGCGCGTCGCGCCGAGGGCCACCCAGCCGCGATCGACCAGCAGCAGGCGCTCGCTGCCTGCGCGCCGGAAGGGCGTCAGCACGCGAAACCCCGGCAGGCCCGCCTGCGAGGGCATGTTGTCGATGAGGATCTGGTGGGCCGGCTCGTAATGACCTTCGGCCCGCACGTGCTGGTAGCGCGGCAACTCGTCGACGGTGACGTCGCCCTTGAGTTCGACGCTCGACTGCGTGCCCCGCTCGAAGGACTCGATCATCGCCTGCTTTTCACGCGCGCGGCCCACCTGCCACCAGCCGAGCGACACGAAGGCCCCGAGCAGGGCGATGGTCAGCAGCACGGCCCACGGGCGTGGGGCGAACTCGCGATTGGCTATCCGCAGGCTCATTTATACTTTGCCTTTCCCGCGCGCGACGGATTCAGACCGACCGGCCATGCTCATCAAGATCCTCATCGTCGTCGTACTTGCCGCCATCATCCTGAGCCTGTTTTCCGGGCTCTTCCACCTGGTGAAGGAAGACGGCGAATCGAAGCGCATGGTCAACGCGCTGACCGTGCGCATCGTGCTGTCGGTCGCGCTCTTCATCCTGCTGTTCATCGCCTGGTACGCAGGGCTCATCACTCCGCATCACGTCAGATAGGGGGAGGAAGGGGAGGAAGGGCAGGAAGGCTAGGAAGGCCAGGAAGGCCAGGAAGGCCAGGAAGGGCAGGAAGGGTAGGAAGGGCAGGAAGGGGTTAGGCTGAAGGTGACTCACAAAGTTCGATTCCCTGGTCGGACATTCAAACTCAAGTTTCACAAGCAAAGAAGGCCGGCATTGCCGGCCTTCTTCGTTTGGATGGCCGGAAGCGGCCAGTGCGCGTTCCGGCAACCCCTTCCTAGCCTTCCTGGCCCTTCCTGCCCTTCCCGGCCTTCCCCTGCCCTTCCTCAGAGCCAGTAGACGAAGATGAACAAGCCCAGCCAGACCACGTCCACGAAGTGCCAGTACCAGGCCACCGCCTCGAAGGCGAAGTGGTGCTTGGGCGTGAAGTGGCCCTTCATGACGCGCAGCCAGATCACGACCAGCATGATGGCGCCGAGCGTCACGTGCAGGCCGTGGAAGCCGGTGAGCATGAAGAACGTCGAGCCGTAGACCCCGCTGCCGAGCGTCAGGTTCAGCTCGGTGTACGCGTGGTGGTACTCGGTCGCCTGCAGGTAGACGAACGCGAAGCCCAGCAGGAACGTCAGCGCCAGGAAGACCTTGAGGATGCCGCGATTGCCGGCCTGCAGCGCATGGTGGGCGATCGTGATCGTCACGCCCGAGGACAGCAGCAATGCGGTGTTGATCGCCGGCAGGCCGAACGCGGGGATCGTCTCGAACGTGCCACCCACGGCCGCCGGACCGTTGGTCGGCCACGCCGGCTCGTAGTCCTTCCACAGGAACAGGTTGCTCAGGAACTTGGCGCCCTCGCCGCCGAGCCACGGCACCGACAGGTTGCGCGCGTAGTACAGCGCGCCGAAGAACGCGGCGAAGAACATCACTTCCGAGAAGATGAACCACATCATCCCCATGCGGAACGACTTGTCGACGCCGGCGTTGTACATGCCCGCCTGGTTCTCACCGATCACGGTGCCGAACCAGCCGTAGAACATGAACAGCACCGCGGCGAAACCCGCCCAGAAGATGATGGGCCCGATGTTGACGCCGTTCAGCAGCGAGGCCGCGCCGAGCATCATGACGAACAGCGAGACCGAGCCGACGATGGGCCATTTGCTGCCGTGCGGGATGTAGTATTTCCCCGCGTCGTGCGCGGTGTCTGCGTGGGCCATGTGGGCTGCCTCTGTGTCTGTCTGGTGCTGACTGCTGAGCGTTAAACCAAGCCGGACGTCACTGCCGCTGCGCAATGACTGCCGCCGCCAGCCGCTTCGGCTCCGCGTCGGCCACGGTGTACATCGAATAGGCGAGCGTCATCCGGTCCACGTCCTGCGGCAGGTCGGGGGACACGATGAAGCGCACCGTGAATTCTCGCTGCTGTTCGGCCTCGAACGTCTGCGGCGTGAAGCAGAAGCACTCGGTCTTCTGCAGGTACTTCGCGGTCGTGGACGGGGCGACGCTCGGGATCGCCTGGGCGATCACCGGCACGGTCGCGCGGCTCCTGATCAGGAACTTCGCCTCGTAGAGCCTGCCCGGCTGCAGCGTCATCGAGCGCGTCTCGGGCGTGAGCTCGAAATCGCTGCCGGGCGGGATCATCGACATGAATTCGAGCGTGATCTCGCGGCCCACGCCGGCGTCGGACGACTGGATCGCGGACGGCGTCGCGTTGACGCGGATGCCCGCGGCTTCGCAGATCACGTTGTAGAGCGGCACCAGCGCAAAGCCGAAGGCAAAGCTGCCGCCGACCATCACCCAGAGGCTGCGGGTGAGCGAGCGGTTCGCCTTGCCTTGCGGGGTCGTGCTGCTCATGCCGCGTGCTGCCTCAGGGCTGCGCCTTCATCACGCCCGACGCGATGAAGGCGACATAGATGGCTATCGCAACCACCGCCAGCACGATGGCTGAACGGCGGATGCGACGGCGCTGCTCTGCGGTGGGGTCGCGCTCGGCCATTTCCTGCAACGCCGCGTCCTTACTTGACGACCGGGGCTTCTTCGAACGTGTGGTACGGGGCCGGCGATGGCACCGTCCACTCGAGGCCGTGGTTGTACGCGCCTTCCCACACGTTGTCCGTCGCCTGCGCGCCGCCGCGCGCGCACTTGATGATCAGGTACACGAACAGCAGCTGCGACAGGCCGAAGCCGAAAGCGCCCACCGACGACACCATGTTCCAGTCGGCGAACTGCGTCGAATAGTCCGGGATGCGGCGCGGCATGCCGGCCAGGCCCAGGAAATGCTGCGGGAAGAACAGCACGTTGACGAAGATCGTCGACAGCCAGAAGTGCCACTTGGCGAGCTTGATGTCGTACATGTGGCCGGTCCACTTCGGCAGCCAGTAGTAGACGCCGGCCATGATGGCGAACACCGCGCCCGGCACCAGCACGTAGTGGAAGTGCGCCACGATGAAGTAGGTGTCGTGATACTGGAAGTCGGCCGGCGCGATACCCATCATCAGGCCGGAGAAGCCGCCGATCGTGAACAGGAACAGGAACGCCAGCGCGAACAGCATCGGCGGTTCGAACGTCAGCGAGCCCCGCCACATCGTCGCGGTCCAGTTGAACACCTTCACGCCCGTCGGCACGGCGATCAGCATCGTGCTCAGCATGAAGAACATTTCGCCGGCGAGCGGCATGCCGACCATGAACATGTGGTGGGCCCAGACGATGAACGACAGGAACGCGATCGAGGCGGTCGCGTAGACCATCGCGTCGTAGCCGAACAGCTTCTTGCGCGAGAACGTCGGGATGATCTCCGACACGATCCCGAACGCGGGCAGGATCATGATGTAGACCTCGGGGTGCCCGAAGAACCAGAAGATGTGCTGGTAGAGCACCGGGTCGCCGCCGCCGGCCGCGGCGAAGAACGTCGTGTGGAAGAAGTGGTCGGTGAGCAGCATCGTCACCGCGCCCGCGAACACCGGCATCACGGCGATCAGCAGGTAAGCCGTGATCAGCCACGTCCAGACGAACAGCGGCATCTTGAGCAGGCCCATGCCCGGCGCGCGCAGGTTCATGATCGTGACGATGATGTTGATCGCGCCCATGATCGACGAGGCGCCCGCGAGGTGGATCGCGAAGATCGCGAGCGGGAACGCGTCGCCGGTCTGCAGCACGAGCGGCGGGTAGAGCGTCCAGCCGGCCGCGGGGCCGCCGCCCGGCATGAACAGCGACAGGATCAGCAGCGAGAATGCCGCCACCAGCAGCCAGAAGCTGAAGTTGTTCATGCGCGGCAGGGCCATGTCCGGCGCGCCGATCTGCAGCGGGATCATCCAGTTGGCGAGGCCGACCGTCGCCGGCATGACGGCGCCGAACACCATGATCAGCGCGTGCACCGTCGTCATGGTGTTGAAGAACTGCGGGTCGACCAGCTGCATGCCGGGCATGAACAGCTCGGCACGGATCACCAGCGCCATCGCGCCGCCGATGAAGAACATGACGAGACTGAAGATCAGGTACATCGTGCCGATGTCCTTGTGATTCGTCGTCGTCAGCCAGCGCATCATGCCCTTGGCCGGGCCATGATCGTCGTGGTGGTCGTGCGCGGCGGCGTGGCCGTGAGTCTGTGAAGCGCTCATTTGATCGATTACTCCGCGTTCGCGACCAGCACGGTCGTCGTCTCGTTGGCACTCGTCGTCGTCACTGCTGCGGTCTGCGCCGCCGGCGCCGCGGCGGCCTGGCGCGCGGCCTTCTGGCCCGAGAGCCAGCTGTCGTACTCAGCCTGCTCGACCACGCGCACCACCACCGGCATGAAGCCGTGGTCGCGGCCGCAGAGCTCGGCGCACTGGCCGCGGTAGGTGCCGACCTTTTCGGCCTTGAACCACAGCTCGTTGATGTAACCCGGGATCGCGTCCTTCTTCATGCCGAAGTCCGGCACCCACCAGTTGTGGATGACGTCGGCCGCGGTGACCAGCACGCGCACCTTGGTGTCGACCGGCACGACCAGCGGGTTGTCCACGTCGAGCAGGTAGTTCTCGACCTGGTTCACGTCGATGCCCGAATTGAGCTGGCGGGCTTCGTTGCTGGCAGCAGCCAGGGTGGAGAAGTACGAGACGCCTTCGTCGACGTAGTCGTACTGCCACTTCCACTGGTAACCCGTCACCTTGACCGTCATCTCGGCGCCGCGGGTGTCGTCGATCTTCACCAGCGTGCGCGCGGCGGGAATCGCCATCGCGACCAGGATCACGACCGGGATCACGGTCCAGATGATTTCGGCCTTGGTGTTGTGTTCGAAGGTGGCCGGCACGGCGCCCTTCGACTTACGGAACGTGGCGATCGAATAGATCATCACGCTGAACACGGCCACGGCGATGACGACGCAGATCCAGAGGATCAGCATGTGCAGGCCGTAGATCTCGTGGCTCAGTTCGGTGACGCCTTGGCGCAGGTTCAGGGTCCAGGCGGCAGACGCCGGTACCGACCACAACGCGGCCAGGGCCGTCGCCGCAATCGCCCCGAGGGTACGCTTCATCTTCATTGGCACTACCGAAACTCCCGTGTGAAACAGGCGCCGCCTTTCGTGAGGCGACTGCCATGCCCGAGCCGGACACCAGTCACTTCGACTGGACGTCCAGCGCGGGGGACTCGCTCGACTTCCCCACCAGCTGGCGAAGACGCCCGGCCAGGCCGATGCGCTCTTCCTCGGTGAGGAAACGTCCCACCTCGCAGGCTCGACCGTGTGACTCGATGACGAGCCGGCTCGGATGCCGTGCCGCTGGCGGGTCGCGCAGTTTAACCGTCGCCCAATGGCGTGCAAATACCGTGCGGCCAGGTTGGGCGAGACCGTGACGCTCGATCACCACCGAATCGTCGGTAATTAGAATGAGTTCACGTTGGCGGCCGACGCGCATGCTCGCACGGACGGCCCACCAGAGCAGGCCGATTTCCAGTCCGGCGAACGGCAGGATCGGCCACAGCCCCTGCAAGGCAAAGAATCCCGCGGTCCCGAAGGTGACGAGTGCCAGGCCGCCCACGAACCGGCGCGCTGACTCGGGGGTCAGCGAGCAGTTCGGCGCCAGCTCGATCCGGTGGCCGGACCCGGCGGCGGGTTGGGTTTCGAAGGTCGAAACGACCATGGCAGCGCGAATGTACAGGCTAGCGCCGTGCCGCGGCCAGCAGCGTCTCGCGCAGGCGCACGCCGCCGCTCAAGTCGAGCACGGCATGGCCGAACGCGGATCGCTCCGGCGTCCAGGCAGCGATCGCCAGCGGTGGGGTGCCCAGCAGGCGCTCGAGGCTGGCCAGGTTGGCGGACGGGCGCTCGAACCCGGGGTCGATCTGGTTGGCGATCCAACCCAGCAGGCGGCAGCGGCCCGCGACGTGGATGGCTTCGGCGGTGAGTCGGGCATGGTTGAGGCAGCCGAGCGTGGCTCCCACCACCAGGATCAGGTCGAGGCCGAGGGTCTCGGGCAGGTCGCTCAGGAAGCCTTCCGGGTGCAGCGGCACGCGCCAGCCGCCCGCGCCTTCGACCAGCGCGAACTCCGCATCCGCCGTGACCCGCTGGTACCACTCCAGCAGGGAGCCGAGCGGCGTGGCTTGCCCGGCTTCCTCGGCCGCGAGGTGCGGGGCAATGGCTGGCTCGAAGCACCACGGGTTGACGCTCGTCGTAGGGCAGGTGGCACCGGGGCGGCGGCCTGCAGCTCGAGCGCGTCGGCGTTGCGCAGCTGCTCGCCCGGACCCTTGCGTTCGCTGCCGCTGGCGATGGGTTTCAGCCCCACCGCGCGGATGCCTTCCGCGGCCAACAGCCTGAGGATCGCGGCGGAGACCGCCGTCTTGCCGACGCCGGTGTTGGTGCCGGTGATGAAGAGACCGGGTGTCATGAGGAAGAAGGGGTTAGGGGTTAGGGGTTAGTCGGAGGTGTGACTATTGTTCAAATATAATATCTAAAACAGACGATTTTTAGATTTATAAATTACTTATTGAGCAGATTCAATTATCAAGTTGCGGCGGCGGATCTGACTCATGGGAACGACCGTTTCCGCCTTTGGCTGACCCTTGCTGCGGACCGGGCCGGTGGGGCACCAGGCCTGCGCGAAGACCACCTCATAGGTCGCCGGTAACCTGCCATCGCGACGGAATCCTTCGTAGGCGGCGAGCATGCGGGCAAGGGTGGACTTGCCGGTCAGGCCGCGGGCCCGGCCCGCCGTCGCATTGTGCGCGCCGATCGCCTTGAGGTCCCGCATCAGGCCGCGCGCGTCGGCGTAGGTCAGCGTGTAGCGCTCGACGTCGAGCACCGGTTCGGCGAACCCGGCCCGCATCAGCGCGTCGCCCAGGTCGTGCATGTCGATGAACCGGTTCACGTGGGCGTGGCCCGGGTCGGCGGCCTGCCAGGATTTCCGCAACTCGACCAGGGTGTCGGGGCCGAGCGTGGTGAGGTGCAGCACGCCCCCCGGTCGCAGCACCCGCCGGCATTCGCGCAGCACCCGGTCCGGGTCGTTGCACCACTGCAGCATCAGGCTCGAGAAGAGCATGTCGACCGCGGCATCCCGCAGCGGCAGCGCCGCTGCATCGGCCACGACCCGGTCGAACCGGCGCAGCAGGGTCTGGCGCTGGCGCGCCCGCAGCAGCATGCCGTGCGCGATGTCCATCGCCACGACCCGGCTGCCCGGGTACCTGCGCTTGAGCGCGATCGTCGCCTGCCCGGTGCCGGCACCGAGGTCGACGACGACGGCCGGGTCCATGCGCAGGAGTTCGAGCCGGTGCAGCAGTTCGTCACGCACCTGCGTCTGCAGGACGGCCGCTGCGTCGTAGGTCCCGGCCGCCTGCGAAAACGAATCGCGGACGCGCCGCGACGTCGAGCACGAACTCGCTGCCGGTTTTCACCTCTCCTGCAGTCCCCACCCCTCCGGCCGCGGCGGGAGAGGTCGCGCTGTGCGCGGGCGAGGGTTCTGCAGCAGGACCTTCATCCCCACTTTCGCCCGCTGGCGCGGGCGCGGAAGTAAGGAAGGCGAGGAAGTCTTCGACTTCCTGCCGCACCGCATCCGGGTGCGACAGGAACGGCGCGTGGCCCGCCTTCGGCAGCTCGACGAAACGGGCAGACGGCAGCCGCGACGCCAGTTCACGTCCCGCCGCCACCGGCGTGATGCGATCGTGTTCGCCCGCGATGACCAGTGACGGGACTGCAATCGCAGCGAGATGCTCGCGCAGGTCCGCGGTACGAAGGATGCCGAGTCCGGCGACGAGCGCCTGCGGATCGGGTTCGCCGTGCGCGTCCAGGTTCGCGCGCAGCGAGCGCAGCGCCTGGGTCGCGTTCTCGTCGCCCCAGGTCTGCAGCGCCAGGAAATTGGACAGCGTGCGACGGTAATCGCCGGCGAGGCCCGCCGCAAAACCGTCCAGCACGTTGGGATTCATGCCTGCCGGCCAGTCTTCGCGCGCCAGGAAACACGGCGTGGTCGCCACCAGCACCAGCGCGGCCAGGTCGCCCGGCCGCGAGCGTGCCAGTTCCAGCGCCACCATGCCGCCCAGCGACCACCCGAGTACCGCCGCGCCATTCGGCACGTGCGGCGAGACGGCGCGCGCCAGGTCACGCAGCGTCGATGCACCCGCGGGCCAGGCGCTGCGACCGTGACCCGGCAGGTCGACGAAGTGCAGGCGCGCCCGGCGCGCAAGCGCCTCGATCCACGGACCCCACATGCCGCCGTGCAGGGCCCAACCGTGCAGCAGCACGAGGTCGGGGCCTGCACCGCGGATTTCGACGTGCAGGGGGGCGCTCATGACGCAGCCGCCGGCCGGAGCACGCCGCTCGCGCGCAGCGCCTGCAGTGCGGCGAGCAACTGCTCGACCTGCGTCGACGTGTGCGAGGCCGAGAACGTGAAGCGCAGGCGCGAGGTGCCGACGGGCACGGTCGGCGGGCGGATCGCGGGCACCCAGAAACCCCTGCTCGAACAGCGCGTCACTCACATGGACCGCGGTGTCGTCGGCGCCGACCAGCAGCGGCTGGATCGGCGTGCGCGAAGGCAACGCCTGCAGGCCCAGTTCGGCGAGACCCGCGCGGAATCGTGCAGCGTGCTCGAGCACGCGGCTGCGACGCCACGGCTCGTCGCGCATCACGCGCAGGGATTCACGCGTCGCGGCCGCCACCGCCGGCGGCAGCGCCGTCGTGTAGATGTAGGTGCGCGCACGTTGCAGCAGGCTCTCGATCAGTTCCGGCGAGCCCGCGACGAACGCGCCGAACGTGCCGGCTGCCTTGCCGAGCGTGCACATCAGGATCGGCACGTCGTCGACGCCGAGCCCGGCTTCCTCGACGGCGCCGGCGCCGGTCGCGCCGAGCACGCCGAAGCCGTGGGCATCGTCGACCAGCAGTTGCGCGTCCGATTCGCGGCAGGCTGCGGCGATTGCAGGCAGCGGCGCGATGTCGCCATCCATGCTGAACACGCCGTCGGTCATCACCAGCGTGCGTGCCGTCGCGCCGATCCGCGACAGCCTGGTGCGCAGCGCCGCCACGTCGCCATGTGCGTAGCGCGCAAACCGCGCGCCGGAGGCGAGTCCCGCGTCGAGCAGCGAAGCGTGATTGAGCCGGTCCTCCAGCACGTGATCACCGCGGCCCAGCAGCACCGCAGCCACGGCCAGGTTCGCCATGTAGCCGGTGGAAAAGAGCAGTGCGCGAGGACGCGCCGTGAATTGAGCGAGTTCTTCTTCGAGTGCGTGATGCTCGGCGTCGTGGCCGCTCACCAGGTGTGACGCGCCGCTGCCTACGCCCCAGCGGCGCGCGGCTTCGCAGAACGCCGCGACGATGCGCGGGTGGTCGGCGAGCCCGAGGTAATCATTGCTGCAGAAGGAGAGGCACTCGCGTCCGGCGACGCTGACGCGCACGCCACCCGGTTCACGCGCCTCGACCGTGCGCCGCCGGCGTGACCGCCCGGCGGCAGCCTGTTGCGCCAGTCTTGCGGCCAGCGTTGCGTCGGCGCGCGACATCGGCGCGTCGTTCGTTCAGCCGGCGACGGCGGCGGCTTGCTCCGGCACGATGCCGAGCCGTTCGAACAGCTGCTGGTCGTGGCTGCGGCCGGGATTCGGCGTGGTGAGCAGGCGGTCGCCGTAGAAGATCGAATTCGCGCCGGCGAGAAAGCAGAGCGCCTGCACGGCATCGCTCATGTCCGTGCGGCCCGCCGACAGCCGCACGTAGGACTTCGGCATCAGCAGTCGCGCCGTCGCGATGGCGCGCACGAGGTCGAGCGGGTCGAGTTCCGGCAGGCCGTGCAAGGGCGTGCCCGGCACCTGCACCAGCTGGTTGATCGGCACGCTCTCCGGGTGCTGCGGCAAGCTTGCGAGCGTGTGCAGCAGCGCAACGCGATCGGTCTCGGTTTCGCCCATGCCGAGGATGCCGCCACAGCAGACGTTGAGGCCGGCATCGCGCACGGCCTGCAGCGTGTCCAGGCGATCCTGGTAGGTGCGCGTCGTGATGACCTCGCCGTAGAACTCCTTCGACGTGTCGAGGTTGTGGTTGTAGTAGTCGAGTCCCGCGTCCTTCAGCTCCGTCGCCTGCTGCGGTGTCAGCATGCCGAGCGTGGCGCAGGTCTCGAGACCGAGCGCGCGGACCTCGCTCACCATCAGCTTGATCTTCTGCAGCTGGTGCGGCTTCGGGTTGCGGTAGGCGGCACCCATGCAGAAGCGCGTCGCGCCGTTGGCCTTGGCCGCCTGCGCCCGTTCCACCACGTCGCAGACCTCCATCAGCTCTTCGCGCTCGAGGCCGGTGTCGTAGCGCACGCTCTGCGGGCAGTACGAGCAGTCCTCGGGGCAGGCGCCGGTCTTGATCGAGATCAGGGTGCTGACCTGCACCTGGTTCGGCACGAAGTGGTCGCGATGCACGCGCTGGGCGTGGAACAGCAGGTCGCTGAACGGTGCGGTGTAGACCGCGCGTGCCTGCTCGAGCGTCCAGTCGGTGCGTACGGTGCCGAGCAGGCTGAGGTCGGGCGCGGTCATGGTGGGAATCTCGCAGCAGTGGGCAGAAACACCGCAGGCATCGGGCAGACAGGCGGCCCACGCTGTGCGGAGCAGCGTCCGGGCAGTATTCGGACCCCGGCCAACCCTGTCAACCAATGCGCCGCAGCCAGGTTTACACGTTCCTTGATCGCTGCGCGGGGTGGGTGCTGCCACCGCGCTGCGTCCTGTGCCGCCGTCCCGGGCAACCCCCGGCATACGACCTGTGTGCGGACTGCGAGGCCGAAATCCCGCTCGTGCCGGATCCGTGCCGGCGCTGCGGACTGCCGCGCGACGCGGAAGTCGGCGATCGGCAGACGGTTGCGCGCGTTGCCGTGCGCTCGACCTGCCCTACTCCCGGTGCGTGGCGCCGTGGGCCTATGAGTTTCCGGTGACGCAGCTGGTGCAGGCACTCAAGTACGAGGGCGCGCTCGCGCATGCGCGGGTCTTCGGCACGCGCATGGCCATGCATGCGCTGGATGAAGCAAACGGCCCGTGGCGCGCAACGGCGCTGCTCGTGCCCATGCCACTGCACACGTCGCGGCTGGTCGAACGCGGATTCAACCAGTCCCACGAGATCGCGCGGGTCGTGTCGCGCCTGCTGGACCTGCGACTCGCAGCACCGGGTCTGCGCCGCGTTCGCAGCACGGCGCCGCAGGTCGGACTCTCGCGCCGGGAACGCGCCGGCAACCTGGGCGGGGCTTTTGCCGCCGACCCAGGCCTCGTCGCGGGCCAGGCACGTCGTCCTGGTCGACGACGTCGTGACCACCGGCAGCACGGTCATCGAGGCCGCGTCGACCTTGCGGGCCGCCGGCGCCGCCTCCATCGCGGTCTGGGCCGTGGCACGCGCACTCGGCTGAGCAGGTCGCCAGCACGAATTCCTCCGTTACACTTGGGCTGTACTCGAGCCAGGCGCCACCCATGATCCAGCATTCCTACGATTCCACCTCCGTCGCGCTGCGCGAATTCCTGAAACTCGAATCCGCGAGCGGCATCCTGCTGGTGATCGCGGGCGTGCTCGCCATGATCGCCGCGAACACGCCGCTCTCCGAGCTGTACCAGGCTTTCCTGCAGACCCCGATCAAGCTGCAGGTCGGCGCGCTCAAGCTCGACAAGACCCTGCTCATCTGGATCAACGACCTGCTGATGGCGGTCTTCTTCCTGCTGGTCGGGCTCGAGATCAAGCGCGAGATCGTCGCGGGCGAGCTCTCGGACCGCAGCCGGGTGGCGCTGCCCGCCATCGCCGCGGTCGGGGGCATGTTCGTGCCGGCGGGCATCTACGCCGCGCTGAACTGGAACGATCCGATCGGCATCCGGGGCTGGGCGATCCCTTCGGCGACCGACATCGCGTTCGCGCTCGGCGTGCTCTCGCTGTTCGGCAATCGAGTGCCGGTGGGACTCAAGGTCTTCCTGATGACGCTGGCCGTCCTCGACGACCTCGGTGCGATCGTCGTCATCGCGCTGTTCTACACCAGCGACCTCTCGGTCGACGCGCTCATGGGCGCCGGAGTCGCGATCGTCGCGTTGTTCGTGCTGAACCGCACCGGCGTCATGCGCATCGCGCCGTACGTCCTGGTCGGCACCGCGCTCTGGGTGTTCGTGCTCAAGTCCGGCGTGCACGCGACGCTTGCGGGCGTCGTGACGGCGCTCTTCGTGCCGGCGTCGGACCCGGCCCGTCCCGACGATCCGCCGTCATCGCGGCTCGAGCATTCGCTGCATCCGTGGGTGGCGTTCTGCATCCTGCCGATCTTCGCTTTTGCCAATGCCGGCGTGAATCTTGCGGGCATGAGCCTGCGCAGCCTGCTCGACCCGATACCGCTCGGCATCCTGCTCGGGTTGTTCGTCGGCAAGCAGATCGGCGTGTTCGCGTTCTCGTGGGTCGCCGTCAAGGCCGGCCTGGCGCGCCTGCCGAGCGGCGTGACGTTCGCGCAGGTCTACGGCGCGTCGATCCTGTGCGGCATCGGCTTCACGATGAGCCTGTTCATCGGCATGCTCGCCTTCGAAAACACCGCAGCCGGCGAGGTCGATCGTCACCGATCGCATCGGCATCCTGGCGGGCACGCTGATTTCCGCCGTCGTCGGCTCGCTCGTCCTGCACTGGGTGTTGCCGCGCCAGCGCGCCATGGCCGAGGCGCGCTGAGGCCCGCCGGCGCCGCGCGCAGCAGGCGGCTCAGGCGCTGAACAGGTAGTCGAGCAGGATGCCGCCGAACACGGCGAGGCCGAACAGGTTGTTGTTCAGGAAAGCGCGGAAGCAGTCCGCCGGATCGCGCCGGCGGATCAGGTATTGCTGGTGCAGCGAGCTGGCCGCCGCGATGGCGAGACCCAGCCAGTACCAGCGACCGAGCTGCGCGAGGTAACCCGCAAGCGCGAGCAGGACCAGCGTGCCGGCCTGCAGCAGTGCGACGATCCCGCGATCCGCGCGGCCGAACAGGATCGCCGACGAACGGATGCCGATCACCAGGTCGTCCTCGCGATCGACCATCGCGTAGATCGTGTCGTACGCCGTGGTCCACAGCACGCCCGCCACGAACAGCACCCACGCGACCAGCGGCAACTCGCCGGTCTGCGCCGCGAAAGCCATCGGCACCGACCACGAGAAGGCGAGGCCCAGGTACGCCTGCGGCAGCGCGAAGAACCGCTTCAGGAACGGGTAGGTCACGGCCAGCACGCCGCCGATCAGCGCCAGCACCTGCGTCGGGCGGTTGAGCGGGATCAGCAGCGCCAGCGCGATCAGTCCGAGCACGGCGAAAACGGCCAGCGCTTCGGCCGGCGACACCACGCCGCGCGCCAGCGGGCGGCTGGCCGTGCGGCGCACGTGCGGATCGAACTCACGGTCCGCGAAGTCGTTGATCACGCAGCCGGCGGCGCGCATCACGAAGGTGCCGAGCAGGAAAATGACGAAGACCCGCTCGTCCGGGCGGCCGTCGGCCGAGATCCAGAGCGCCCACAGCGCGGGCCACAGCAGCAGCCAGATGCCGATCGGGCGGTCGAGCCGCATCAGGCGCGCGTATTCGACCAGCCGGCCGCGCATCCGGGCGAAGCCGTTCAGCGTCGCGCCGGCGCTTTTCTCGCGGTCGGTCAGGTCGCTCATCGTGGCAATCTTCAGACGTTGCGGAATCGTTCGCCTGCGCCGACCCAGCGGCCGACGAGGCCCGCTATGTTGGCCTGCGGACCGCCCAGCATCAATGCCGATGCACGCTGGACGTCCGGCAGCAGGTCCGCGTCGCGGATCAGGTCGGCCACCCGCAGCTGCATCAGGCCCGTCTGGCGCGTGCCCAGCAGTTCGCCCGGACCGCGCAGCTCGAGGTCGCGGCGCGCCACTTCGAAGCCGTCGTTGGTCTCGCGCAGCACCGCCAGCCGTTCACGCGCAATCGGCGACAGCGGACCCTGGTACAGCAGCACGCAGGTGCTTTCGACCGAGCCGCGACCCACGCGGCCGCGCAACTGGTGCAGCTGCGCGAGCCCCATGCGCTCGGCGTTTTCGATGACCATCAGGCTGGCGTTGGGCACGTCCACGCCCACCTCGATCACCGTCGTGGCGACCAGCAGGTCGAGCTTGCCCTGCTTGAAGGAGGTCATGACCGCATCCTTCTGCTTGCCCGCCATCCGTCCGTGGATCAGGCCGATGCGCACGCCTGGCAGCGCTTCAGCCAGTTGCGCCGCGGTCTTCTCCGCGGCCTCGTAACGCACCAGGTCGGACTCGTCGATCAGCGGGCACACCCAGTACGCCTGGCGGCCGGAGCGACAGGCCGTGTCGATGCGCTCGACGATGTCGCTGCGGCGCGTGTCCGGCAGCACCACCGTCTTGATCGGCGTGCGTCCCGGCGGCAGCTCGTCGATGATCGAGACGTCGAGGTCTGCGTACGCCGTCATGGCCAGCGTGCGCGGGATCGGCGTGGCGGTCATCACCAGCTGGTGCGGAAACCGGCCGTCGGACTGGCCCTTCTCGCGCAGCTGCAGGCGCTGGTGCACACCGAAGCGGTGCTGCTCGTCGACGATGGCCAGCACCAGGCGCTGGAACTCGACGTTTTCCTGGAACAGCGCGTGCGTGCCCACGGCGACCTGGATCGCGCCCGACACCAGGTCGGTCTCGAGTGCCGCGCGCGCCTTGCCGGTCTGGCGGCCGGTCAGCAGCGCGACACGAATGCCGAGCGGTTCGAGCCAGGTGTTGAAGTTGCGCGCGTGCTGCTCCGCGAGCAGTTCCGTCGGCGCCATCACGGCCGCCTGTGCGTCGTGCTCGACCGCGCGCACCGCGGCCAGCGCAGCGACCACCGTCTTGCCCGAGCCCACGTCACCCTGCACCAGGCGCATCATCGGATGCGGGCGCTGCAGGTCCTGCTCGATCTCGGCCCACACCCGCGACTGGGCGTCCGTGAGCCGGAACGGCAGCTTGGCGCGGCAGCGCTCGGCCAGGTCGCTCTTGCGCGGCAACGGCCACGCGGCGTCCTTGTCGGTTTCAGCCGCAGCAACCGCAAGCTCAGCTGATGGGCCAGCAGTTCCTCGAAGGCGAGCCGCCGCTGTGCCGGATGCCGGCCCTGCCTCGAGCTCGGCGACGTTCGCGTCGGGCGGTGGCCGGTGCACGTAACGCAACGCCACCTCGAGCGGCGGCAGGTCGAACGCGTCGAGCACGCCGGGCGGCACGTAATCGCGGATCGCGCCTTGCGACAGCATCGCCAGCGCCATGTCCGTCAGCATGCGCAGCCGTCCCTGCTGCACGCCTTCGGTCGTCGGATAGATCGGCGTCAGGCAGTCGGGCGGCGCGCCGTTCGCATCGGCCAGCACGCGCCGGTACTCGGGGTGCACGATCTCGAGACCGCCCGGACCGGGACGGGCTTCACCGAAACAGCGCAGCCGTTGTCCGCGCACCAGCTGCGCCTGCTGCGCGGCCGAGAAATGGAAGAAGCGCAGCGTGACGAAACCCGTGCCGTCGGCAATGCGCACCAGCAGCGTGCGCCGGCGCCGGAACACGACTTCCGCCAGCTGGATCTCGCCTTCGATGACGGCACGGTCGCCGTTGCGCAGCGTGCCGATCGGCACGACGCGGGTGCGGTCCTCGTAGCGCAGCGGCAGGTGGAACAGCACGTCCTGCACCGTGTGCAGGCCGAGCTTCGCCAGCAGTTCGGCCAGCGCCGGCCCGACGCCGCGCAGCGCCGTGACGGGACGTTCGGCGAGCAGGTCGGTCGCGCTCATGCCGTGATGGCGCGCTGTCTTACAGGACCAGGACGGCGTCCACTTCGACCACGGCACCGCGCGGCAGCGCGGCCACGCCGATCGCGGCGCGGGCCGGGTAGGGCTGCGTGAAGTAGTCGGCCATCACCTTGTTGACCGTCTGGAAGTTGCCGAGGTCGGTCAGGTAGACGTTGAGCTTCACGGCGTTCGACAGGTCGCCACCGGCGGCCTGCGCGACCGCGCGCAGGTTGTCGAACACGCGCCGCACGTGCACTTCGACTTCGCCCGTGACGATTTCCATGGTCTGCGGGTCGAGCGGAATCTGGCCCGAGAGGTAGACCGTGTTGCCGGCCTTGATGGCCTGGCTGTACGTTCCAATCGCCGATGGTGCATCGGCTGTCGTGACTGCGTTCAAGGGCACAGCGATCTCCAGTAAGAGGCAGGAAGGGGAGGAAGGGGAGGAAGGGGGGCAGGAAGGACAGGAAGGACAGGAAGGGCAGGAAGGGGTTAGTCGGAAATGCGGCGTCGAGCGCAGCAGCACTTCGTCAGGTCTCGGGCGATGCGTAGTGTAAAGGCAGGCGTAGCAGATCTGGGCAACTCTGCACCCAGGCGACGCGCGCCGCACTCGGCGGTTGCCCCGCAGGCGCCGGGTTGCGAGTTCTCGGCGGACGGTCCAGAATTAGCTAAGTTAGCTAATGCCGGCGAAGGAGCCCCGATGCGCAAGGTCAATATCCACGAGGCGAAGACGACGCTGTCACAGCTGGTCGAAGCGGCGGAATCGGGCGAGACCGTGGTGCTGGCGCGTGCGGGCAAGCCCGTGGTCCAGCTCGTGCGCCTGAAGAAGAAGCGTGGCATCAAGCTCGGCGGGCTCAAGGGCAAGTTTCCGGAGAAGCTGATCGCCGATATCGCCAAGCCGATGTCAAAGAAAGAGCTGGAGCAATTGTTCGGCAACGGGGTCGAGCCGTGAGGGTGCTGCTCGACACGCACATGATGTTGTGGGCGCTCACCGACAGTCCGCGGCTGTCGACCAGGGCACGCGCGGTACTCACCGATGCCGAGAACGAATGCTGGGTCAGCAGCGCCAGCGTCTGGGAAATCGCCATCAAGATCATGCTCGGCAAGTACGAGCTCGGGCAGCCGCTGGATCAGCTCGGGGAGGCGATTGAGGAGGCGGGGTTTCGTACGCTCGACGTGACCGTTCGACATGCGGCCGCCATCGAACGGGTGGCGGTGCCGCACTCGGATCCGTTCGATCGGCTGTTACTGGCACAGTGCGAGGTCGAGACGTTGCGGCTGCTGACCTCGGACAAGGTGCTGGCGAAGTTGCCGGTGGCGATCGCGGCGTGAAGGCGAGGAGGGAGGAAGGGGAGGAAGGGAAGCTAATCCAGGCGTCGGTGCAAACCCGCGACGATTGAATTCAGGATGCGCCCGACTTCACCGATCCGGACCTGCAAGTCCGCGACCTCGTCTGCCGGCAGATAGCCAACTCGCTGCGCAAGCAGAAGCTGAGTTTCCAGTTCAGCCATCGATCCGCGAGCGACACGAAGGAAGTAGATGTACTCCTTCGTGGATCGACGCGCGGCTCCCTCCGCGATGTTCGAAGGAATCGACGCCACTGCGCGACGCAGTTGGGACACCAGCCCATAGGTCTCAGATCGGGGAAGGGCGGTGCAGGACTGATGCACCAGGACTGCAAGGTCCATTGCCTTCCGCCAAAGAATCAGGTCTTTGTGATCGAGCCTGGGTAGCTGCTCCATGCAGCGATCATCGGCGCTCGACGGATCTCGTGATGATCTCGATTTCTGGGCAGAAGCTCAAGGAAGGGGAGGAAGGGAGGAAGGGAGGAAGGGAAAGAATTCGAACTTCTGCTCTTCCTCCCTTCTTCCCTTCCTCCCTCCCTTCCTCCCTTCCCCGCCTTCCTCCCCTTCCCCTCACGCCAGCGAGCGCGCGACCTTCAGCACTTCCGGCATCCCGCGCACCGCGCGGATGACCTTGGCGAGCTGTTTGCGGTCGTGCACCATCAGCTCGAAGATCAGCGTCGAAGTGTCCGTGTCGCGCTCGACGACCGAGACCCGGTCGATGTTGGTCTGCGTGCCGGCGATGGCGGACGCGACCGAGGCCAGCACGCCCATGCGGTTGGTGACGTCGGCGCGGATCTCGACGTGGAAGAGGCGATCGATCGCCGCCTGCCACGTGACCGGAATCCATTTCTCCGGCTGCTTGCGGAACGACGCGAGGTTGCCGCAGGCCTCGCGATGAATCACGACGCCGCGGCCGCTCGACAGGCTCGCCAGGATCGGGTCGTTCGGGATCGGGAAGCAGCAGCGCGCGTACGACACGACCAGTCCTTCCGTGCCGGCAATGGCGAGCGGACCGGCCACGGCCTCGACCACGCCTTGCGAGTCCTCGGGCAACAGCAGGCGGGCGATGAACGGCGCCACGCGTTCCCCCAGGCCGATCCGCTCGAACAGGTCGTCGTGCGCGCGCAAGCCAAGCTCGGCCACCACGGCGTCCATCACTGCGGTGGGAATCTTGCGCAGCGACAGCGAGAATTCCTCGAGCGCCTGGTTCAGCAGCCGCTTGCCGAGATCGATCGCTTCGCCGCGCTTCAGGTTCTTGAGGTATTGCCGGATCGACGCCCGCGCCTTCGCCGTGACGACGAAGTTGACCCACGCGGGGTTGGGCGTCGCGCCCTTCGCCGTGATGATCTCGACGGTCTGGCCATTGCGCAGCGGCGTGCGCAGCGGCACCAGGCGGCGATCGACCTTGGCCGCCACGCAGCGGTTGCCGACGTCGGTGTGCACCGAGTACGCGAAATCGACGCAGGTCGAGTTGCGCGGCAGGCGCCGGATCTCGCCCTTCGGCGTGAACACGTACACCTTGTCCGGGAACAGGTCGACCCGGACGCTCTCGAGGAATTCCTCGGGGTTGCCGCCCTGCTGGATCTCGACCAGCTGCTGCAGCCATTCGCGCGCACGGTCGCCCTGCATGCCGCGTTCCGAGCTGCCGCCTTCCTTGTACTGCCAGTGTGCGGCGATGCCGGATTCCGCGATGCTGTGCATCTCCGAGGTGCGGATCTGCACCTCGATCGGCGTGCCGTTCGGACCGAACAGCGTCGTGTGCAGCGACTGGTAACCGTTGACGCGCGGGATCGCGATGTAGTCCTTGAACCGCCCGGGCATCGGCTTGAACACCGAGTGCACCACGCCGAGCGTGCGGTAGCAGGTGTCGGGCTTGTCGACGATGAGGCGGAACCCGTACACGTCGACGATCTCGTTGAGCGAGACCTTCTTGCGCCGCATCTTCTCGTAGATGCTGTAGACGTCCTTCTCGCGCCCTTCGATCTGCGCGGGGATCTGCGCCTGGTCGAGCGCATCCTTGAGCGACGCGGCGATGCGGCCGACGAACTGCTTGTGGTTGCCGCGCGTGGCCTTGACCGCGGACTCGATGACCTTGTAGCGCCTCGGGTACAGCGCGCGGAAGCCGAGGTCCTCGAGCTCGCGCTTGATCGAGTGCATGCCGAGGCGGTTCGCGATCGGGGCGTAGATCTCGAGCGTTTCGCGCGCGATCGTGCGCCGCTTTGCCGGCGGCATCGCGCCCAGCGTGCGCATGTTGTGGGTGCGGTCAGCGAGCTTGACCATGATCACGCGGATGTCGCGGACCATGGCGAGCAGCATCTTGCGGAAGCTTTCGGCCTGCGCCTCGGCGCGGCTCCTGAACTGGATCTGGTCGAGCTTGCTGACGCCGTCGACCAGCTCCGCGACGTCGCTGCCGAAGCGCGAGGTGATCTCGTCCTTGGTGTTGGGCGTGTCCTCCATGACGTCGTGGAGGATCGCGGCCATCATCGTCTGCGCGTCGAGCTTGAGGTCGGCGAGCAGGTCGGCGACGGCGACCGGGTGCGTGATGTAGGGCTCGCCCGAGCGGCGCCGCTGCCCGTCATGGGCCTCGAACGCGAAGTCGTACGCGTCCTGGACCAGCTCGACCTGGTCGGGCGGCAGGTAGGCTTCCAGCTTCGCAATGAGCTGGTTGATGCCGATGGAGCGTCTTCCATAGGGCAGCAGGCTGCGCAGGGAAGACGTGACGTCCATGGGCGTGCGGCGGGTGGGGGTTAGTCTCCCAGCCCGATCTGCGGTGCGCGGAACTCACCCATGAATTCCGGTTCCGGCATCAGCTCCGGCGGCGGAGGCGGCGGCAGTTCCGGTTCTTCGAGGATTTCCACGCCCACGTGGCCGGCTGCGATCTCGCGCAGGGCTAGCACCGTCGGCTTGTCGTTCTCCCATTCGAGCGTCGCCTCGGCGCCGTTCGCCAGCTTGCGCGCGCGGCGCGACGCCACGAGCACCAGCTCGAACAGGTTAGGGACGTTCTTCAGGCTGTCTTCGACGGTGATACGGGCCATGTTTTGCTGGGAAACGGTTAAGGGAAAGGGGCGAAAGCTTAACAGGAGGGAGGATGGGGAGGAAGGCCGGGAAGGCCAGGGAAGGTCAGGAAGGCCGGGAGGGGTTAGGGGTTAGTCGGACTGAGGCGCTCGAGCGTCTCGGGGGCGAGGCGGCTGCAATGTCTAAGATCGCAGGCAGTGTCTGTCAGTTGTCTGCGCCCGCAATTTGAAATATTGCAAACAATGCAATACGCTATGCTCAGCCATGAAACATGAACTCTTGAAAGCCGGGCGGTTGCAAGCCGGACTGACGCAGGTTCGAGCCGCCCAACGCCTGGGTGTTTCGCAGCCGTATCTGTCGCAGCTCGAGCGGGGCGATCGTCCCGTCACGGCCGAGCTGGCGCGCCGCGCAGCGGCTTTGTACGGACTGCCGGCCACCGCCTTGCCAATCCCCGAAGCCGCCCCTGGAAAGGTTCCGGCGGATCCAGACCGACTTACCCGCCAGCTCGCCGGCTTGGGGTACCCTGGCTTCGGACACTTACGTGGCCGCAAGGCCAACCCGGCGACGGTCCTGCTCGAGGCGCTTCGGCAACCGGACCTGGAGGTGCGGCTCACTGAAGCACTCCCTTGGGTGGTGCTCACCTACCCGGACCTCAACTGGTCCTGGCTCGTGTCGCAGGCCAAGCTCCACGACGTGCAGAACCGCCTGGGCTTTGTCGTCGCGACTGCGCGCGCAGCAGCGGCCGCCGACGGACGGCGCCAGCCGACGCTGGAGCCATTGGCCGCCGTCGAGCAACACCTCGAACGTGCTCGCCTCGCACGCGAGGACACCCTGTGCCGTGAATCCATGTCGCCGCCTGAGCGTAACTGGCTCGGCACCACGCGTTCAGCCCTGGCCCGGCACTGGAACCTGCTCACGGGCCTGACGGCCGAGCAACTGTCCTATGCCTGACAAAAAGGTGCACTCACTGCCCGCTGAACCAGCAGACCCGTGGCGCTCCTTCTTGCGGGACCTCGATGCAACCCTGACGGGCGCGGTCGAATTGCACTGCCTCGGCGGTTTCGTGGTTGCGCAACACTACGGTGCCGGAAGGGCGACCTCGGACATCGACTTCCTGGCCGCGCTCATCGAGTCGCCGGCCGACGACCTCGAGCTTCTGGCGGGCCTTGGCTCCGCTCTATATCGCAAGTACCGGCTCTACCTGCAGCGAGTCGGCGTCGTCACGCCACCCTGCGATTACGGGCGTCGGTTGGTGCGCATGTTTCCTTACGCGCCGTGGGAGCGACTCAAACTCTTCGCCCTCGACCCGACGGACCTTGCGCTCTCAAAGGTGGAGCGCAATGGCGACCGAGACCGCGAGGACTTCCTGCGCCTGACCCACGCAGGGCTGGTCAACCTCGAAACGTTCAAGACGCGCTACGTCGAGGAATTGCGGCCATACCTGCTCACGAAGCAAGAGTGGCACGACAGAACCGTTGAATTATGGCTGGAGATCGCCTCGACACCGGACACACGTCGGTAGCCTGCCGCGGTCTCTCGGGCCCTCATCCCACCAACCCACCCGGTTTGGCGGCTTATCCCGGCGGCCGTGAGGCCTGCCGCGAGCTTCGCCAGCCCGGCCCGGCCCCGCCGCAAGGCCTCGCCCCGGCCATGGACGATCGCGTGCAGGTCGCGCAACGCCTGCTCGAAGTCGTCGTTGATCACCACGTAATCGAATTCCTGCCAGTGGGCCATGTCGGTCGCGGCGTCGCGCAACCGGCGCTGGATCACGTCCTCCGCGTCCGTGCCGCGTCCGCGCAGCCGGCGCTCGAGCTCCGCACGCGACGGCGGCAGGATGAAGATCGAACGGCACTCGGGCAGTGCGCGGCGGATCTGCTGCGCCCCCTGCCAGTCGATCTCCAGGATCAGGTCCTGGCCCGCGGCGAGCGCAGCCTCGACCTGGGCGCGGGCCGTGCCGTAGTGGTTGTCGAAGACCCGCGCGTGCTCCAGGAACTCGCCGCGCCCGGCCATGGCCTCGAACTCGTCCTTCGCGACGAAGAAGTAATCCTTGCCGTCGGTCTCGGTCGGCCGCTGCTGGCGGGTCGTGTATGAGATAGAGAAGCGCAGGTTGGGCTCACGCTCCACCAGCGCGCGCACCAGCGAGGTCTTGCCGGCGCCGGAGGGCGCGGCGATGACGAAGAGGCGGCCGCGGCGGGCGGGTGAGTCCGGGGAGGTCATGCCGAATTGTAGCGTTCCGGTGCGCGGCACCGCGGCGTACCCATGGACCGGGCCAGGAGATCGTGCCGCGTATCCCGGCACGGTCGCTTTGAGCCCCAGGCTAACCGCGCCTCACTCCCGCAGCGACGCCTGGTTCTCCAGGAACCAGGCGTACGTCTGCTTTAGCCCGTCCTCCAGCCTGATCGTCGGGCGCCACCCGAGTCCCTGCAGCCGGCTCACGTCGAGCAGCTTGCGCGGCGTGCCGTCCGGCTTGCTGGTATCGAAGCTCAAGCGCCCCTCGTAACCCACCACGCGTGCCACCAGCGTGGCGAGTTCGCGGATCGTCAGGTCCTCGCCCCAGCCGACGTTGACAGGCGATTCGTCGGCTTACCGCTCCATTAGAAAGAGCAGCGCAGTACCGCGGCGGCAGACAGTCGGGCGACAACTTCGGCAAGGACGAGGAGTACGCCGGTATCGCGGCGGCACCCGCTGGCAGGCGTCTGCACGTACCCGCATCGACTTCGACGTCGACTGGTACTCGCGCAACCTGGTGCAGGGCGACGTGGCCACGGTCGAGCTCAGCATGGCGTTGGTGCGCAACCTCACGCCGCAACTCGAGGCGCGCCTCGCGGGCACGTGGAACAAGCAGAACGCTGACACGGGAACGCTGCCTGAGTTCGAGGCCGCCACCGCGTTCCTCGGTGTCGTCTGGCGACGCTAGCAGCTAACCTGCATCGGCCGCGGCGTGCAAACGCGATCTGATCAGGCCGCGCGCTTCCCGCGCGTCGCGTCGGGCTCTGACCTTTCCTGCACCTGGTCCCTGAGGAAGCCGTTGGCCGGTTTCCACGCGACCGATTCGAGCTTGCGGCGCAGCGCTTCGCTTTCGCCAGCTTCGACGAGGCGGGCCTTCGTTGGCACCTTGAGGCTGTGATCACCGAACAAGCTGAAGATCATCCGACACACCTCCGTTGTGAACCTGCCGCAATGTGAAGCATGTCACACGGCGGGCACTCGCATGGGCGGTTGGTGACATAAGCGATGCGGCGATCGCTCGCGGCGGCGCAGCCGCCAGAGACGGTTCCTCAGCAGTACCGCTGGCGACGATCAGAACAGTTCGCCGCGCTCGCCGAGCATGGCCTCGCGCACCAGCGGCAGGGGCAGCGGGCCCATGGCGATGAAGCGGTCGTGGAAGTCCTGCAGCTTGAACGCCGGGCCCAGCTTCCGCTGGTAGTCCGCGCGCAGCTTCAGGACCGCAAGCTTGCCCATGGTGTAGTAGCCGAACAGCGCATCCGACGTGCCGCGCTTCGACTCCGACACCGCGAGCGACTTCGGCTGATTGCCTTCCTTCTGGAAGAACTCCACCGCCTGGTCGTAGGTCATGCCCTGCGTGTGCATCTTGATGCCCACGATGAACCGCGCATTGCGCAGCAACGCGTCCTGCAGCTGGGCCAGCCGATACTGCGGCTGGCCCGCGTGGAAGCCCTCGTCGATCACCATCTGCTCGCAGTAGTGCGCCCAGCCCTCGCTGTTCGAGCTCGCGCCGAGCACCTTGCGCACGTCGGTCGGAAACTGCTTCGCGTACAGGAACTGCAGGTAGTGCCCGGGCCACACCTCGTGCACCGAGGTGTTGGTGATGAGCGGGTAGAACCACTGCCGCATGAAATCCTCGGTGTGTTCGGCGCTCCACGACGGGTCGGGCAGCGTCATGTTGTAGAACCCGCGCAGCTTCGCCTGCTCGAACGGCCCCGGGGTATCCATCGAGGCCGAGGTCGTCGCGCGCATGAACGGCGGCGTCTCCTTGACCTGCGCCGGCGGCGAGTCGGGCGGGATGGTGACGATGTGGTGGTCGGTCATGAAGCGGCCGAGCGCGTCGAGTTCGGCCTGCGTCTCGGCGAGCAGGTTCTCCGGCTTCGGGTGATCCTTCTGCAGCGCCTCGAGCACTTCCATCGGCGTCTTCGTCGGGTCGATCCTGCGCGCCGTCTCCGCGAACAGCGCCTGGTTCGCGCGCAGGTCGGCCTCGGCCTTCGCGAGCAGCACGTCGAGCGGCGTGTCGATCATCTCTTCCGCCAGCAGCATGCGACGGTACGTGTCCGCGCCCCAGGCAAAGCTGCCGTTCGAGCGCGGCAGCAGGTCCTGCTGCAGCCAGGTCTTGTACTCGCCGAGCGCCGCGATCACGGCGTCGTTGGCCTGCTTGAACCGTGCCTGCAGCGCCGGGTCCTTCACGTCGGCAAAGGCCTCGACCACGGTGGTCTTGAAGAAATCCTGGTTGCCGTCGAGCTGGTCGATGGCGATCTCGGTGTAGATGCGCGGCGGGTTGTCGAGATTGCGGCGCGCTTGCTGCAGCACGGCCGGCATCGCCAGCTCGCGTGCGATGAGACTCTTCAGGCGTTCGGCCGCCGGTGCGTAGTCGCGACTGATGATCACGAAGGCCGCGCCCGTGATGCCGCTCGAATACGCGTCGGGGTTCCTGGCCCAGCTGCGGATCTCCTCGTTGCCGATGCGGCGCGCGTCGAGCGAATGCAGCAGCAGTTCGCGGTCGAGGCGACTGTCCAGTGTCAGCGCCTGCGGGTCGATCGCCTCGAGCGCGGTCTTGAACCTGGCGACGGCCCGGGTCTCGTCGTCGACGGCGGCGCGCGAGGCATCCTCGAGCCTGGCGTCGTATTCATGCAGGCCGAGCGCCGTGGCGTAGGACGGGTTGCGCGCGTAGAGGTCGTGCAGGATCTCGGCGGCGAGCTGCCGGTACGCGGCCTCGGCGGGCGCGAGCGATGGCGCGGCGGCGCAGGCGACGCCCGCGGGCAGCAGCGCGAGCAGGACGAGAAGCGGCTTCAGAAGCTGGCGCATGGGCGGAACCTTGCAAGCGGGCGGGCTGGAAAAAGGCGGCAAGGGTACGCCCGGAATCGCGATCACGGCCAAGGGCGGCTGGTCTGGATGCGACGAAGCGACCGCTCCGGGCGGCGACTCGTGGGGGTCGCCGCGGGGCCCAGATCGACTGTGCGTACTCGGACTAGACCCTCTTTCGTGCAGTCAGCGCGCTGAGGCGCCGGCCGTACGCGCCGTCGGGCTGATCGCGAGCGTCAGCAGCAAGCCCGCCAGGACGCCGGCCGTGGCCATGGCGATGTCCTTCTGGGCGTCCCACACGTCGCCCTGCGTCCCGAGGTAGGCCACGCCGAGGTCGCCGCCGAAAATTTCCGCTGCGCCCCATTCGATCAGCTCGTAGACGACCGAGTGCGCCATGAGAAACGTCACGGGCATGACGTAACGCCAGATGCGTTGTGCGCTGACGCGGGCCGCGAACAGTTCCCACACCGCCGGGAACATCAGCAGCCCGTAACAGAAGTGCACGAAGCGATCGTAGTGGTTGCGGCTTGCCGGGCCTGTCCCGGTCCCGGCGTCCTGCAGGTGCAACCACTCACGCCAGGGAACTTCGCTGTAGGTGTAGTGCGCACCGATTTCATGCAGCACGAAGAAGACGAACATGCAGGTGTAGGCAGCGTTGGAGAATCGCAGGCTGCGCGACGTCGCCACCAGCAGGGGCACGGCGACCAGGACCAGCACGTTCTCGAGCAGCCAGTCCTGCCGGTAGGACGGTGCGATCGCCAGCGCGGTCCAGAAGGCACCGAAGACGAGCAGCAAGACCGCGGGGTAACGCTCTGCAGGTTTCATTCAGGGCCGCCTCTCGACCGGCCAGGCTCATTATGACGGCGCTGCAGGGTGGCGGTAAGCGGGACGATTCCCTGCTGCCCGGACGGAATCAAGGTGGCGTGATCCAGCCCGCCGAGCTTCGCACGGGCATGGGCGGTCGCACCTGCAGCCGACCGACCTCGCCGCAGTCCCGGCAGCGCACCCGCAGCGGCAGGCGCAGCGATCCCTTGCCCTGGCCAACCATCTGACGCCAAGCGGCAGCACGCGCCACGCGTCGCAGCGCGGGCAGTAGGCCGCGAGCTGGTGGTCGTTGGCCAGCAGCTCGGCGACCGTGTGCAGGTGGATGGGCGAGGGCATGTCATCCGAGCGTGCGCTCGCACCAGGCGCAGGGGGTGAGCCTGGCACGTCAATGAGTCGCTTCCGAATTGCCGCGGATGGGTGCATGGCGTAGCTTCAACCTGGACCGTGCAGTGATTCGGTCATCTCTTCAGGAGCGTCCCATGGCGAGCAAAGTCAAAGAGTTTGTGAACGAGCAGGCGCAGGTCCTGGCGGGGCAGGCGAGCAAGCTGCGCAGGGCGCCCGGCAAGGTCGTGCGCGGCGCCGCCGCGGCATCGGCGAAGCGTGTTCGGGCACTGCAGGATCCCGTGCGCGTGGTGACGCACTCCGGCGTGAAACTCACCAATGTGTCGCACGAGGCCCTGTTGAGCCTGATGGCGCTGCAACTCGAGGTCGTCACCTCGGCGTTGTCGGACGCCGCCGCGCAACTCGAGCGCGTGGCGCAAGCGGAGAACGTGCGAGACCTGGTCAGTGGGCAGGCGGATGAACTGCGGGCGGTCCGTGAGCGGGTCGCCGGTGACGTGAACCGCGCAGTCGCGATCGTGCGTGAGGCGGGTCGCGGTGCGCGCCAGGTCGCGACCGAGACCTACACCAGGGTGGCCCGGCCGGCGAAGCGTGCCGCGGCAAGCCGGCGGCGAAGAAGCGCGCCGTGCGCAAGGGCAAGGGCAAGGTGAAAGCGAAGGCGAAGGCGAAGACGAAGACACGGGCAAAGAAGACGGTGCGCCGCGCCCGGGCACGATAGATCGGTCGTCGCCTTGCAATAATCGTTCGTCGAATGGCGCCCTCCACGGAGGGCGCTTTCGGATTCGCGGCCAGTCGGGCTTTCGTGCGAGATTCCCGCCGCAACCTTCACCTCTGGCGAGTGACCTTCATGCAATGCAGTCGAGTGAGTTTGCAGTACGGGCTGTTGCTGGCGGCATGCCTGGCTGGCGGCGTCGGCCTGGCGGAGGACTCGGCCGATCGCGCCGGCAAGCCACTCTATGGCGCGTGGGGATTCGATACGGCAGGCGCGGATTTCGCCACCCGGCCCGGTGACGATTTCTTCCGCTATGCCAACGGCGCGTGGCTCGACCGGGCGACGATTCCCGCCGACAAGTCCGCCCGGACCCTGCGCCTGGAAATGACCGACCGCACCGAGGCACGCCTGCACGGGATTCTCGAGCAGGCGGCGGCTGACGTGCCGCGTGAACCCGCAACGCTGGCAGGCAAGGCCGGCGCCTTCTACCGGTCGTTCATGGACGAGGCGCGGATCGAGCGACTGGGTGCGGCGCCGCTCGCCCCGGAGCTGGCAGCGGTGCGCGAGGCCCGGACACGGGATGAACTCGCGACCCTCATGGGTCGCAGCACCGTCGATTTCGAGCCGACGCTGTTTGCGACCTTCATCGACGTCGACCTGAAGGATCCGACCCGTTACGCGCTCTATCTCTCGCAGTCGGGCCTTGGGCTGCCCGATCGCGACTACTACCTGAAGCCGGAATTCGCTTCGACCAGGGCGGCCTACCAGGCCCACGTGGCGCGGCTGCTGCGCCTGCTTGGCTGGCCTGCGGCGGATGCGCGCGCCGGGGACGTGGTCGAGTTCGAGACCAGGATCGCCGAGGTGAGCTGGAGCAAGGTGCAGCAGCGCGATCTGCTGGCGCTCTACAACCCGATGACGATTGCGCGAGCTGCAGCAGCTCACCCCCGGCTTTGCGTGGAAGGGGATTTCTCGACAGTGCCGGGCTCGGCAAGGTCAGCCGCGTCATCGTCGGCGAGAAGAGTGCGTTTCCGCAGCTTGCCGCGGTGTATGCAAAGACGCCGCTCGATGCGATCCGCGCCTGGCAGGCGTTCCACGTCGCGGACAACGCGGCGCCCTACCTGTCGCAGCCGTTCGCCGACGCCTGGTTCGAGCTGCACGAGCAGACGCTGTCCGGCCAGCGGGAACAGCGCGTGCGCTGGAAGCGCGCGGTCACCGCGGTCGGCGGTGGCGATTTCCTGGTCGGCGACCGTTTCGGCACCTTCGGCACGCTGGGATTCGGCGTCGGTGAGCTCTACAGCGCGCAGTACTTCGGGCCGGAGGCGAAGCAGAAGATCGAGGCGCTGGTCGCGAACCTGACGCAGGCGTTTCACACGCGGATCGAGCAGCTCGACTGGATGGGGCCCGCCACCCGGGCGGAAGCCCTGAAGAAACTCGACACGTACACGATCAAGGTCGGCTACCCCGATCACCCGCACGACTACTCCGGCCTCGTCGTGCGCAGCGACGACCTGGTCGGCAACGTGCGCCGTGCGGCGGCGGCGGATTGGGCGCGCGTGTCCGGGCGCCTCTTCGGGCCGGTCGATCGCAGCGACTGGGGCATGACGCCGCAGACCAACGACGCCTACAACGGCAGCCTGCGCGACATCGTGTTTCCCGGCGGGCATCCTGCAGGCCCCGATCTTCGACGCCAACGCCGATCCGGCCATCAACTACGGTGCCGTCGGCGGGATCATCGGGCACGAGCTGACGCACGGCTTCGACGACGAGGGCCGCAAGATCGATGCGGCGGGCGTGCTGCGCGACTGGTGGACCAAGGACGATGCGGCGCGATTCGAAGCGCGCGCCAGGATGCTGGCGGCGCAGTACTCCGCGTTCGAGCCCCTGCCGGGCCTGCACGTGAACGGGGAGTTCACGCTGGGCGAGAACATTGCCGATCTCGGCGGTCTGACGGTGGCGCTCGATGCCTATCGCGCCTCGCTGCACGGCGCGCCGGCACCGGTGCTCGACGGCCTGACGGGCGATCAGCGCGTGTTCCTGGGCTGGGCGCAGGCGTGGCGCGGCAAGGTGACCGACGACTTCGTCAGGAAGCAGGTCGTCAGCGATCCGCACAGCCCGCGCGCCTGCCGCGTGCTCGGTCCCGTGCGCAACATCGATGCGTGGTACGAGGCGTTCGGCGTCAAGGCGGGGGACGCCACGTACGTCGCGCCGGGGCAGCGGGTGCGGATCTGGTGAGGGGCGAACCTCGCGTGGAGCTTGTTCTTCTGATCGCCGGATCCGTCGAGAGGGCAGGCCGATGATCCTGGGACGCGTCATTGAACACGTGAAGCAGCAGCACTGGACGGCGATCATCATCGAGCTCGTGATCGTGGTGCTGGGCGTCTTCATCGGTATCCAGGTCTCGAACTGGAATGCGGCGCGTGCCGACCAGGAACGCGCCCAAGGCTATCTCGAGCGTGTTCGCGACGATCTCGACGCCGACATTGCCGGCTATGGCGACCGTCTCGAACTCTGGGGCAACGTCTATGCATTCGGTTCCAGGGGACTTGCGTATGCCGACACGGGTGATGCCGCCGGTGCGACGCAGTGGGACTTGCTGCTCGCCTATTTCCAGGCGAGCCAGGTCGGGGCGTTCAACCTGACCGAAGCGACTTACGATGAACTCAGGAGCGCTGGCGAACTGCGGCTGCTCGGCGACCCGCACCTGCGCGACCAGCTCGCGTCCTACTATACGAATTCGAACTACCCCGCACTGTCGGAGAGTCCGGACTACCGCAAGCACGTACGCGGCATCATCCCGCTGGAAATCCAGGCGTATGTCTGGAAGAACTGCTGGGAAGCCGATGCGACCGGAAAGCAACGGCTACTCGCCTGCAGTTCGCCGGTCGACGAAGCCCGTGCAGCAGCGGTGGTTGATGAAATCAGGGGCAACGCGACGCTGATGAACGAGCTGCGGTACTGGATGTCGACAATGCTGATCGCCGATGCGACCGGCCGCAGGCTCCTGGACAGCGCGACCGAACTCCGCAGCGCAGTCGACGCGAAGATCGGCGACCGGGAATCGGCGTCGGTGTCGCGGAGCTCATCGCCATGACCCGCGCACGACACTCGTGGTTGCTTGCCCTGTCGATGGGGTCAGTCGTCACCGCGTTCGCGGCACCACCCTGTGATGCACCGGAATTCCGGCAGTTCGATTTCTGGATCGGCGACTGGCAGGTGTTCAAACCGGACGGGACCGTGGCGGGAACCAACCGCATCGAGCAGGAATACGGCGGCTGCGTGCTGCACGAGCACTATCAGACTGCCGCTGGCTACTCTGGCGAGAGTCTCAATACCTATGACCCGGGTCGCAAGCGCTGGCACCAGACGTGGGTCGACAACGCCGGCACGTTGCTGCTGCTCGAGGGCAGCCTGCAGGGACACGACATGGTCCTGGAAGGCAGCACGACGGACGCGATCGGTGTCGTGACACGCCACCGGATCATCTGGACCCCGAAGGACGACGGCAGCGTGCGTCAGCACTGGCAGAGTACCGACGCGACCGGCGCCTGGGTGACCGCGTTCGACGGACTGTACCGTCGCGTCGGGCCACGATAAGACGCCGCGCGCGATCCGTGCGGCCATGCAGGCACGCGGGCCTACGTTTGCTGTCGTGATCGAGGCTGCGACCGCCTCCACCAAGCAGCAACCCCGGCGCATGGCCGGGGTTGCTGACTTTGGTGGCACCACTCGTCGCGCTGCGGTGACCCGAGATGGCAGCCTGATTGCTATCAGCGCAGCGTTCCGCGTGGTGCCGGTTCTTGTTGTGTATCGTTAAACCACACCACGACACGCGTCACAACGCTTTGCAGACATAAGCCTCGATTTTCTTCGACGTCGAATGCGTTATGTCACATCCGTCCTGGCGTCGCACGACGTACGAGCGCTCACTCATCGGTTGAGCGCGGCAGAATAATTTGACGCACGTCACAAAATGATCGGAACGTCGTCCACGACGTGACGCAGTTCTCGGTAGACTGCCCACATGGGAAACCATGGAAAGGTTCAGCGAGTCATCCGGGAGCTTGTCGCCACTCTCGTGGAAGAGCTTGGCGCCGACGAAGCTGCCGCAAGGCTCGAGAGCGCAGCGGCGCAATTGCGCGGTGCAGGGCGCAGCCACAAACAGTCGACCGCGCACGAAGAAAGGTCGGCGACGGTCCGGCCGCGAGTTGTCGCCAACCGCTGACGGCAAGGTCTTGAAATTCAAGACCTTACGATAACTCACTCGACGTTCTGGACCTGCTCGCGCATCTGCTCGATCAGGACCTTCATGTCCACGGCGGCGCGAGTGGTGTCGGCATCCTGCGATTTCGACGAGAGCGTGTTGGCCTCGCGGTTGAATTCCTGCATCAGGAAATCCAGCCGGCGGCCCGCGGGCTCCCTGGCATCGAGGATCTGCAGCGTTTCCGTGACGTGGCTGCCCAGCCGGTCGAGCTCTTCGGCGAAATCCATCTTGTAGGCCAGCAGCACGAGTTCCTGCTCGAGGCGCGCCGGATCGACGGTCCCGCCCAGCTGCGCGACACGCTCGCCGACGCGTTCGCGGATGCGGGCGGCGATCTCCGGCAGCCGCTCGTGCAATTGCGCAACCGTCTGCTGCAGCGACTGGCAGCGCCCAAGCAGCATCTCGCGCAGGCGGGCGCCTTCGCGCGCACGGGATTCGTTCAGTTCGTCGCACCGTCTCGTGCAGCAATTCGAGCGCGGTCGCCTGCACGGGCTGCAGGTCTCTTTCTGGCTCGCGGATCACGCCGGGCCAGCGCAGCAGATCGAGCGGACTCACCGCTGCCAGCGAGGAGTCGGCCATCGCGGCCACGTCACGTGCGGTGCGCGCCAGCTGGTCGACCAGTGCGCGGTTGATCTCGAGCGTGCCCGTCTGTGCCGGCTGCCCACGCAGGTACACGCCAACGTCGACCTTGCCCCGGCGCAGCGCAGTGGACACGGTCTGCCGCGCATCGCCTTCGAGGCCGCGCAGGTCTTCGGGCAAGCGCAGGGAAAGCTCCAGATAACGGTGATTGACCGAGCGGATTTCGCACGCGAGGGTGCCCCAGGGACCCTGGCGTTCGCGCCGCGCGAAGCCTGTCATGCTGCGGATCATCGGGCCTCGAGGGTGGGTGCAGGGAAAACCGACACTCGGTAGCGCTGTATGTGCGCGTCGCTAAGTGCTATAAATCAAAGGCAATTCTACATGACAACGGGCGTGCCGGAGCGACCCTTGCAGATCGAGCACGCAGACCTGAGCCTGATCGGGCACCGCGAAGAAAACCAGGATCGAGTCGCCATTGCGGACGCCGACGGCACCGTGATGCTCGCGGTCGTGGACGGCATGGGCGGACACGCCGATGGCGCGCGCGCAGCCGAAGTGGCCATGCGCGCGATGCTCAATGAGTTCTGGGAGATGAGCCGGCCGTTGTTCGATCCGGAGGGCTTTCTGCATCTCACCGTGGGCCGCGCGCACGAAGCCGTGGTCGCCCTCGGTCAAGGCCTGCCGCCTGAAATCCGCCCGCGCGCCACCTGCGCGCTCTGCCTGGTGCAGGGTTCGAGCGCGTATTGGGCGCACGTGGGCGACAGCCGCGTCTACCAGCTGCGCCACGGCAAGGTGTTCCAGCGCACGCGCGATCACAGTCACGTCGAACTGCTGGTGCGGGCGGGCCGCATCACCGAGCACCAGGCGCAGGGGCATCCCATGCGCAATTACGTCGAGTGCTGCATCGGCGGCGATCCCGTCCTGCCGGAAATGACACTGAGCGGCCGCCGCGCGCTGGTGGCCGGCGACGTGCTCATGCTCTGCTCCGACGGGCTGTGGTCGGGACTCGACGACGAGCAGGTTGCGTCGCTCAGTACCAGCCCGAAGGACCATCTGCGCGAGGCGCTGGTCATGCTCGGCGAGCAGGCCGTTTCCAATTCCGCGCCTTACGCGGACAATACGACAGCCGCAGCCATCCGCTGGCTCGGCCCCTGAGACGGGCCGCAGCGGCGGCCCGACCTGCATTTCCCGGAGAACGAACACCTTGAGACCGAGTGGCCGCGCGCCCGACCAACTGCGTCCCGTCCGCATCACGCGCGGGTTCACCAGGCACGCGGAAGGTTCCGTGCTGGTCGAGTTCGGCGACACGCGAGTCCTCGTCACGGCCACCGTCGAAGAAGGCGTGCCCGGCTTCCTGCGCGGCAAGGGTGAAGGCTGGATCACCGCCGAGTACGGCATGCTGCCGCGCGCGACGCACACCCGCAGCGCGCGTGAAGCGGCGCGCGGCAAGCAGGGCGGTCGCACGCTCGAAATCCAGCGGCTGATCGGGCGCTCGTTGCGCGCCGTGGTCGACATGCGCGCACTGGGCGAACGCACCGTCACGCTCGATTGCGACGTGCTGCAGGCCGACGGCGGCACGCGCACCGCATCGATCACGGGTGCCTACGTGGCGCTCGCCGATGCCATGAGCACGCTCGTGCGCCGGCGCTCGCTCACGGCGAGCCCGCTGCACGGGCAGATCGCCGCGGTCTCGGTCGGCATCGTGCGTGGCGAACCGGTGGTCGATCTCGACTACATCGAGGATTCGTCGGCCGAGACCGACATGAACGTGGTGATGAACAACGGCGGCGGCTTCGTGGAGGTGCAGGGCACCGCGGAGGGCCATGCCTTCCGCCGGCACGAGCTCGACCAGCTGCTCGACCTGGCGGCGAACTCGTGCCACCAGCTGTTCGCGGCGCAGCTGGAAGCGCTGCAGGCTCCGCTCGCGGTGGTTCCGGAAGGAGCGCCGCGAGGCAAGGCGCGCTGAAGCCTCGTGGGCATTCCGGCGCGACTCGTCCTTGCCACCGGCAATGCCGGCAAGCTGCGCGAGATGCGCGAGATCCTTGCGCCCTGGCACGCCGACGTGCGCTCGCTCGCCGAGTTCACGCAGGAGTCCGCGGCTGAGACCGGCCTGACCTTCGTCGAGAACGCGCTGCTCAAGGCCCGTTTCGCCGCGCGCGTCTCGGGGCTGCCCGCCATCGCGGACGATTCCGGCCTCGAAGTGGATGCGCTGCACGGCGCACCGGGCATCTACTCGGCGCGCTATGCGGGGCCTGCCTGCGACGACGCGGCCAACAACGCCAGGCTGCTGCTCGAACTCGAGTCGGTCGTGGACGCGGCGCGCACCGCGCGCTATCGCTGCGCGATGGTCTACCTGCGCTGGCCCGAAGACCCGTCGCCCGTGATTGCGCAGGCGGCCTGGGAAGGCCGCATGGGTCGTGTCGCGCGCGGCAGCGGCGGCTTCGGCTACGACCCGCTGTTCCTCGTGGACGACGGCGCGCGCACCGCGGCCGAACTCGCGCCCGCCGACAAGAACCTGAGAAGTCATCGCGGCCAGGCGCTGCGCGGCCTGGTCGCCGCGCTCGCGTCCGGCGCGCCATGATCGACGCGCGGCAGGTTCCACTCGCGCTCTACGTGCACCTGCCGTGGTGCGTGCGCAAGTGCCCGTACTGCGATTTCAACTCGCACGCAGTCCCCGCGGGCGGCATCGCCGAACAGGCCTACGTCACTGCGCTGCAACGCGACCTCGAGCACGCCGTAACCGGCGCCGCGGGGCGCGAGATCGTCTCGGTGTTCTTCGGCGGTGGCACGCCCAGCCTGTTCAGCCCGGCAGCGATCGGGCGCGTGCTCGAGCACGCTCGCGGGTTGCTGCCGTTTGCCGCCGACGTCGAGATCACCCTCGAGGCGAATCCCGGCACCATCGAGCATGGCCGGTTCAGCGAGTACGCGGCAGCCGGCGTGAATCGCGTGTCGGTGGGCGCACAGAGTTTCGACGACGAGCGGCTCGCCGCGCTCGGCCGCATTCATGGCGCGAACGACACGGCACGCGCGGTGGACGAGCTGCGCGCCGCCGGCATCGACAACTTCAACCTCGACCTGATGTACGCGTTGCCGGGCCAGGACCTGCAGGGTGCCCTGGCGGACCTCGAACGCGCGATCGAGCTCGGGCCGACCCACGTCTCGCATTACCAGCTGACGCTCGAGCCCGAAACGCCGTTTGCAAGGCGACCGCCGCCGCAGCTGCCCGACGACGAGGTGGCGTGGACGATGCAGCTCGAGTGCCAGGCGCGGCTGGCCAGCGCCGGTTTCGAACAGTACGAAGTCTCGGCCTACGCGCAGCGTGGACGGCGCTGCCGGCACAACCTCGTGTACTGGGAGTTCGGCGACTACCTCGGCGTGGGCGCCGGCGCGCACGGCAAGCTGACCCAGGTCGCCACCGGCGAGATCGAACGCACCGTTCGCGTTCGCCATCCCGCCGCGTATCTCGCGGCCGCCACCGCGCAGCAACGCCTGGCCGAGGTGCGCACGGTGCCGGGGCCTGACCTGCCGTTCGAATTCACGCTCAATGCGCTGCGCCTGCTCGCCGGCTTTACTGAACTGCAATTCGAACAGCGGACCGGGCTGCCCCGTGCCGCGCTGCATGGGCCGATCCAGCCAGGCCGAGGCCCGCGGCTTGCTCGAACGGCGGGACGACCGCTGGCAACCAACGCCGCGGGGCCGACAGTTTCTCAACGACCTGCAGGCGCTGTTTCTCCCGGTTTGACAGATATTTAGCCTCGTTTCGGCGAGCGGACCCCGGCATCGTTGGCCGTTGATGGCTGCGAAGGGGCTTGCATGACGGCATCGAATGGAGTAGCCAAAATTCAGTTATGCACAACGGCAGGGAGGGGGGCTAACTTTCGGCGGGTTACGGCCTGTAGCGAATGTGAAACGTTAGGCGACAGATATAAAGTATTGATATTAATAAGAAAATAGGCATGATCATTTTTTGATCAATGCGAAAATTACTGCATCTCGCACGGCGGAAGGCCGGTAGTCAGTCCACTCGTCCACAGAGTTATCCACAGCTTTTGTGGATAACATTTGTCAAATCGGCCCGGGACGATCGATCGAGAACTGGTCCAGGTTCCCGGAGCCGGCCCCGGCGCGACGTCGCTTGTCGATTTCAGCCGCGCGTCTCTATAATTCGCGCCCCTCTTTTGCACCTGCCTGGAAGCTGCGCCATGAAAGACGCGATCCATCCGACCTACAAGGCGATCAACGTCACCTGCAGCTGCGGCAACACGTTCGAGACGCGTTCCACGCTGGGCAATGACCTGCAGATCGAAGTCTGCTCGAACTGCCACCCGTTCTACACGGGCAAGCAGAAGATGGTGGACACGGGTGGCCGCGTCGACCGCTTCCGCAAGAAGTACGCGACGGGCGCCGCGAAGGCCTGACGCTTTCCGCCCGGCCCCGGCCGGCGCGCGGACGACCACGGGGCGCCTCAGGGCGCCCCGCTGCGTTTGCGGGGACCGAAAACCTCCCGCGCGGAACTTTCTGGCCTTCGCGGCGCACACTAGACTCAGGACCCCGTGATCCGGAGCCAAGCATGCCGATTCCGCCGCGCCTGAAGCTCGCTGCCCTCGCCCTCGCGGCGTTGGGGGTGCTTGTCGCAGCGGGCGGCTGCGCCACGAACCCCGTCACCGGCGGGACCGACCTCGTGACGATGAGCGAGGCGCAGGAGATCGAGCTCGGGCGCAAGATGCACCCGCAGATCCTGCAGCAGTACGGCCGCTTCGACGACGAGCAGCTGCAGCAGTACGTAAACGGGGTCGGCCAGCGCATCGCCGCGAAAAGCCATCGGCCGAACCTGCAGTACACCTTCACGGTGCTCGACAGCGACGAGGTCAACGCGTTCGCGCTGCCCGGCGGCTACGTCTACATCACCCGCGGCATCATGGCCTACCTCAATTCCGAGGCCGAGCTGGCCGCGGTGCTCGGCCACGAGGTCGGGCACGTCACGGCGCGCCATTCCGTGCGCCAGCAGACGGGCTCCACCGCGGCTGGCGTAGGCGCAATGGTGGTCGGGATCCTGACCGGCAGCGGCGACCTCGCAAACGTCGTCAACATGGCCGGCAGCGCGCTCATCAGCGGCTACGGCCGCGACATGGAGCTGGAGGCCGACAAGCTCGGTGCGGAGTACCTGAACCGCATCGGCTACGAGCCCGACGCGATGATCGACGTCGTGCGCCTGCTCAAGAACCAGGAAATGCTCGAGGTGCAGATGGCGCGGCAGGAGAACCGCAAGCCGCGCGTGTACCACGGGCTGTTTGCCTCGCACCCGGACAACGACACGCGCCTGCAGGAGGTGGTCAAGGCCGCCGGCAAGGTGCAGAACGCCGAAGACCGGCCGCCGAACCGCGACCTTTACCTTTCGCACCTCAACGGCTTGCCCGTGGGCGACAGCCGGGCACAGGGGATCGTGCGCGGCTCGCGCTTCTATCACGCCGACCTCGGCATCACGCTGGCCTTCCCGACCGGCTGGATCGTCGACAACCAGCGCACCAAGGTGGTCGCCTACACCGAGGCGAAGGACGCCGTCATGATCGTCTCGGCCGAGGCGCCGCCTCCTGGCATGGCGCCCAGGGAGTTCCTGGGACGGATGCTGAAGAACACCGCGACGACCGAGGCCGAACCGCTCCAGGTGAACAACCTGGACGGCTACCGGGCCGTCGTGCGCAGCATGACCCTGCCCTGGGGCAACCAGGGGCCGGCCAACGTGGCCGTGGTCTACTACAACAACCTCGCCTATATCTTCCAGGGCTTCACGCGCCAGGCGGCGGGATTGTCGAGCTTCGAGCCGGTCTTCGTGTCGAGCGTGAAGACGTTCCGGCGTCTCAGGGACAACGAGTTCACGGTCGCCGAGCCGGACCGTCTCCGCGTCATCCAGGCAGGAAATCAGACGAACATCGAGCAACTGGCGCGAAAATCGCCGATCAAGAAGTACCCGGCGGAGGAGCTCCGGCTGCTGAACGACCTCTATCCGGACAAGGAACCGACGCCGGGCCAGAAGCTCAAGGTAGTGGAATAGTACGGTCTTGAACAAACTTTGCTGCCATGCAAACCTGACTGGCCAACCCCGTGTTGTCGGGGCGCGAGTGTCGATATGGGGTTTGCACGATGAGCAGCAAAAAGTACGAACTGGTCAACACCGAGACCGGTAAGAAGTCGGTCCTCGAGGCGCGCAGCGGGTCCGTCGGGCCAGACTGCGTCAGCATCGCCAGCATCAACAAGGACCACGGGGTCTTTACGTTCGACCCGGGCTTCATGGCCACGGCGTCGTGCGAGAGCAAGATCACCTACATCGACGGCGACGAGGGCATCCTGCTCTATCGTGGCTACCCGATCGAGCAGATCGCGACCAAGTCGAACTTCCTCGAGACGGCGTACCTGCTGATCAACGGCGAGCTGCCGACCGGCGACCAGTTCGAGCAGTTCGACCGCTCGATCCGCTACCACACGATGATCAACGAAACGCTGCTGCGTTTCTTCAACGGTTTCCACTACGACGCGCACCCGATGGCGATGGTGTCGGCGGTCGTTTCGTCGATGGCGGCGTTCTACCACGACTCCATGGACAACCATAACCCGCGGCACCGCGAGATCTTCGCGCACCGCATCCTCGCCAAGATCCCGACGGTTTCCGCCGCGGCCTACAAGCACATGCTCGGCCAGCCGTTCGTCTACCCGCAGAACAACCTCGACTACACCGCGAACATGCTGCAGATGTTCTTCGCGGTTCCGGCCGAGGATTACGTGGTCGACCCGATCGCCGCCCAGGCGCTCGACCTGCTGCTGATCCTGCACGCCGACCACGAGCAGAACGCCAGCACGTCCACGGTGCGTCTTGCCGGCAGCACGGGCACCAACCCGTATGCGGCGATCTCGGCGGGCGTTTCGGCGCTGTGGGGCCCGGCGCACGGCGGCGCGAACGAGGCCGTGCTCGAGATGCTCGAGGAGATCGGCACGGTCGACAACATCGAGAAGTTCCTGGCGCGCGTGAAGGACAAGGACGGCGGCGCGCGGCTGATGGGTTTCGGCCACCGCGTCTACAAGAACTTCGACCCGCGCGCGAAGATCATCCGCGAGATGTGCCACAAGGTGCTGTCGCGCCTCGGCCAGAACGACAATCCGCTGTTCGAACTCGCGTTGCGGCTCGAGGAAATCGCGCTGAAGGACGAGTACTTCATCGCCCGCAAGCTCTACCCGAACGTCGATTTCTACTCGGGCGTGATCTACAGCGCGCTCGGCATCCCGCGCTCGATGTTCACCGTGATGTTCGCGATCGCGCGTACCGCCGGCTGGGTGGCGCACTGGCTCGAGATGATCGGCGATCCGGCAATGAAGATCGGCCGGCCGCGCCAGCTCTACACCGGGCCGACGCAGCGGGACTACCTCGAGGTCGACAAGCGCGGCTGAGGTTTTTCGCGCGGCCGGAAAGCCCTGATCGGCACCGTGGGCGGCCGATCCGCGGTCTTTCCCGCAGGCAATCGGTGAGCGGGCAATCGGTGAGCGTCCCCTATTTTCCGGACAATCGGTGAGCGTCCCCTATTTTCCGCGGATCGACCGCCTGCAACCAGCGCATGTGCGCCTTGCCGCGATCCGAAATGAATGCCGGATCGTCCGCCCTTGACCCCGGACGCCTGTGCACATTCACGAATTGTCGTGCGCGCGGCGCGGGAGCACTCTTGAATCGAGCCCCTGACAGGGAGATTCAGATGAGTCACATCCGCATCGTCGTCGCCGACCAGGCCGAAGCGATTTTTTACGACCTCAGTTCGCTCAAGGCACACCCCGTCGAAGTGGCTCGCCTGGCGGACCCTGCCGCCCATCTGCACAACCGGGACTTTTCCAGTGACCGGCCCGGCCGCTCGTATGAAAGCGTCGGTGGAGCACGTCACTCCGTCGAGCGTGAGAACGGCCCGCGGCAACGCGAGGCGGTGAAGTTCGCGAAAGAGATCGCCGGCAAGCTGGACCTGGACAGGCGCAACAAGGAGTACGAGCAGCTGATCGTCGTCGCCGGCGCACCGTTCCGCAGCTTGATGCGCAGCGAACTCTCGACCGACACGATGGCCTGCATCGTGCACGAGGTGCCCAAGGATCTCGTCCACAGCCCGATCGAGGTCCTGCGCGAGCACCTGCCGGCCACAGCGCAGGAACTGAAGTCCGCCTGATCAGGCTGGCGCCGCGTGTCGCACGCGGTCGAGCGAGCGTCACAACAACGCCGCGACCTCGGCGGCGGTCGCGCGCCGCATCGGCTTGCCATCGACCGGGCTGCACGGCGACTGCCGGATGCCGTCCAGCGGGAAGACCACCGCGTCGAAGGCCTGGTGTCCGGCGACGAAGCGGAACGCCGGGAAGGCCACCGTGCGGTCGCGCTCGAAGCGCAAGCGCCGCTCGAGCGTTTCGTGCGGCACGCCGCGTTCCTCGAGCCGGATCGAGACGGCTTCGGCCGACTCCGAGAACAGGTGCAGGTGGATGTCGGAATGCGCCGAGGCGGTGCCGGCGAGCACGGGCCCGACCAGGCGGGGATCGAACTCCGCCAGCAGGCGCATGGCCTGACAGGCCGAGCGACGCAGGTCCGCGATTTCGGCTTCGTGCCGGCCACCGGCGAACAGCCGCCGCCGCGCAAACAGCGCCGCCTCGATTTCGGTATTGCGCGGCAGGATCGCCGCGTCCACGACGCCGAGCCGTGCAGCCGCCTTGCGCTTGGCGAACAGGAAATCGTCGATGCCCTGTTCGGCCATCACGCGCGCGGCTTCCTCGGCCACCGCCTGACGCAACATCTCGGCGCGAGGGTTGGGTCTCTGTCGACTCATTGAGCCTCCGAGCATACCGAATCGCGCCGCGCCGGCAACGGGCAGTGCGCGCGGTGCTGAGGTCAGAAGATGGATTCGTCTCCCGCAGCGGATTCGACCGCTTCCGCACCCACGCCGTCGTCGCTGAAGCCACCCATCCCGGGCTGCGGCGCGTATTGCTCGAGGAACGCCTCGAACAGCGCGCCGGGCGCTCCAGCACGCGCGGGTGCACCGCTCTCGCGCGAAACCCACATGCGCACCACGCCCGGCGGTTCCGGCTGGCGGTGCTCCGGCTTGTCGCGCAGCGCTTCCTGCATGAAGTAGATCCACATCGGCAGGGCGGTCCTGCCGCCTTCCTCGCGCTCGCCGAGCGAACGCTCCTGGTCGAATCCCAGCCAGACCGCAGCGGCGATGTCCGCGTTGAAGCCCACGAACCAGGTGTCGCGCCGGTCACTCGTCGTGCCGGTCTTGCCGGCGATGTCCTTGCGCTTGAGCGCAGCCGCTGCACGCTGGGCCGTGCCGCGCTGGATCACGTCAGTCATCATGTCCGTCATCACGAACGCGTTGGCCGGGCTGATCGCCTGCGGTGCGCGAGCTTCGCCAAGGCCTGCCGGCACGGTGGCAGCGCCGCCGGGAGCCTCGTCAGCAATGGCCGGCACGTCGTCCTGGACGGCAGCGAGGCCTCGCGGCCACTGGCGCTGCGGACTCGCCTGCCGCGTCGAAGGCGCACAGTGGGCACGCTCTGGCCGGCTCGGCGTGGAAGAGTTCCTTGCCGTCCGAGTCCTGCACCGACTGGATGAAATACGGCGTCACCAGCGCGCCGCCGTTGGCGAAGACCGCGAAGCCGCGCGCCATTTCGAGCGGCGTGACCTGCCCGGTGCCGAGCGCGAGCGTGAGGTTCGCCGGCAGCGACTGCGGGCCGAAGCCGAAGTGCGCGATGTGCTGAATTGCGAAGCCGATGCCAGCACCGCGCAGCAGCCGGATCGAAACCAGGTTGCGCGAGCGGACCAGGCCTTCGCGCATCGGTGTCGGTCCGTAGAACTTGCGGGTGATGTTCTGCGGCCGCCACTCTTCGTCGCCGTCCGCGCCACCGCCGCCTGGCAGCACGATCGGGGCGTCATTGACCAGGGTCGCGGGGGTAAAGCCGCGCTCGAGCGCTGCGGAATACAGGAACGGCTTGAACGCGGAGCCCGGCTGCCGCTGTGCCTGCACCACGCGGTTGTACTTGCTCGACCCGAAATCGAAGCCACCGACCAGCGCGACGATTGCACCGTCGTTCGGATCGAGCGCCACCAGCGCGCCGGACACCGCGGGCAACTGGCCCAGCTGGTACCTGGATTCGGGCAGCGGTTCGATGTAGACGACGTCGCCTGCCGCCAGGACCTCGTGCGCGGTCTTCGGCTGCGGACCGAGCGCGTCCTTGAGGGGGTCGATCACCGGCCGCGCCCAGGACAGGCCGTCCCAGTCCACGGTGACGGCAGAGCCATTGCGCAGGACCAGCTCGGCGCTGCGATCGGCCACGGCCGTGACCACCGCCGGCCAGAGGCTGCCGCGCCGCGGATTCCGCTTGAACACCAGGCTGAGCGTGGCCGCATCGCCCAGCCTTGCCGGGTCGATGCGTTCGAGCGGGCCACGATAACCGTGCCGGCGCTCGTATTCGAGGACGGTGCGCCAGGTTGCGGCATTGGCAGCCTGCTGCAGGCGGCTGTCGAGGGTCGTGTAGACCTGGTAACCGGCCGTGAGGGCGTCCATGCCGTGCTGATGGACCATTTCGGCGCGGACCATCTCGGCCACGTAAGGCGCGTCGAGCTCGATGATCGGTCCGTGCAGGCGGCTGGAGATGGGTTCCGCGAGCGCTGCATCGTGCCGGGCCTGGTCGATCTTGCCGAGTTCGAGCATCCGTCGCAGCACATAGGCCCGGCGGTAGCCCGCCCGCTCGACGCTCGCGACCGGGTTGTCCAGCGACGGCGAGCGCGGCAGGCCCGCGATCAGCGCGGCCTCGGCGACGGTCAGGTCATGCACCGACTTGTCGAAGTACACCTCGGACGCGGCGCCGATGCCGTAGGCACGCTGCCCGAGGAAGATGCGGTTCAGGTACAGGGTCAGGATTTCCTGCTTCGAGAATTCACGCTCCAGCCGCAGCGCGAGGAACACTTCCTTGAGCTTGCGCCGCAGGGTTTTTTCCGAGGTCAGCACGGTATTGCGCGCGAGCTGCATCGTGATCGTGCCGCCGCCCTCGCGGGCGCTGCGCGAGCTCACGTTGGCGACCAGCGCGCGCACCAGGCTCTGCCAGTCGACCCCGGGGTGCTCGTAAAAGCGCGCGTCCTCCGCCGCGAGGAACGCATCGATGACGGCGGGCGGAATCTCGTCGAAGGCCACCGGGATGCGGCGCTGCTCGCCGATCTGCGCCATCAGCTTGCCGTCGCGCGTATAGACCCGCAGCGGCAGCTGGGTCTGCACGTCCCGCAGCGAAGCGGCGTCGGGAATTTCCGGGGCCAGGTACTGGTAGGCCCCTGCGAATCCCATGCAGACCAGCAGCAGCAGCGTCAAAGCGGCGGCCAGCAGCGTGCCCAGGATTCTCGTCATGACATTGCGACCCATTGCTAAAACTGCGAACCGTTCCTTGCCGCGCCCATGACGCCTGTGCATAGTAGCCGCCGACACGCGGGCGAACCCGTCGAAAGGCGGGACCGCAACTTCACCGGCCTAGCGGGGCAGCCCAAGGCGGCGCAGTTGTCGGTTTTTCACCACAAAGCCCGCAGGGAGCGACGCAGATGACGGTTTTTGTTAGCCCACGCACAATTCTATTAGGTTCAACCCTGATATATAGTGGCGCGGGGGCTTTGAAACTGCCACACGATCGCGGCGCAACCTCTTGAACTAGAAAGGATCAACCGTGCTGTTTCAGCGCAGGTTCCGACCGGTCATCGGACTCGACATCACCACGTCCTCGATCAAGCTGATCGAGCTGACGCGCAGCGGCGACTCGTATCGGGTCGAATCGTATGCCGCCGAGCCCTCGCCGCCGAATGCGATCAACGAGAAGGCGATCGTCGACGCCCAGGCCGTCGGCGAAGCCGTGCGCCGCGCCGTCAGGCGCGCCGGCGCGCGCAGCAGGGAATGCGCGGTGGCGGTCAGCGGCGACGCCGCGATCACCAAGGTGATCCAGATGCCCCGCAACCTGCGCGCCAACGAGCTCGAGTCGCAGGTCGAGATGCAGGCCGACCAGTACATTCCCTTCCCGATGGAAGAGGTCAGCTTCGACTTCGAAGTGATCGGTCCCTCGGAAAAAGACCCCGACATGCTCGACGTGCTGCTGGTGGCCACGCGCTCCGAGAACGTCGAACAGCGCCAGGCCGCCGTGCAGTCAGCCGGCCTCACCGCGCGCATCGTCGACGTCGAAGCGTTCGCGCTCGAAAACGCCTGCCGGCTGTTGACGCACCAGATGCCCGACGGCGGGATCGGGCGCACGATCGCCGTCGTCGACTTCGGCGCGAGCAGCACCACGTTCTCCGTGCTGCGCGACACCAAGGTTGCCTACACCCGCGACTTCTCCTTCGGCGGCCAGCTGCTCACCGAAGAGATCATGCGCACCTACGGCCTCTCGATGGAGGAAGCCGGGCGCGCCAAGAAGGAAGGCGGGCTGCCCGCCAACTACCAGTCCGAGGTGCTCGACCCGTTCATCGACGACATGTGCCAGCAGGTGAGCCGCTCGCTGCAGTTCTACCTCGCGGCCGGCGCGGGACGCGTACAGCCGGAGCAGATCCTGATCTGCGGCGGCTGCGCCAATATCCCGGGCGTCGCCGACGTGATCGCCAGCCGGGTGGGAATCCCCGCCGAGCGCGGCGACCCTCTGGGCCAGATGAAGATTTCGACTCGTGCCCTTGCGCAGGGCGTGAAGAAGGACGCAACGGCATTGCTCACCGCCTGCGGCCTGGCCCTCAGGAGCTTCGACTGATGCCAAGAATCAACCTGCTGCCGTGGCGTGAGGCAGAACGCAAGCGCAAGCGCCAGGAATTCCTCCTGTCGCTCGGCGCGGCACTGGCCACGGCGGGCCTGGTCACGCTGCTCGGCCACTGGCAGATGAGTTCCGCGATCCAGCATCAGCGCGATCGCAACGATTACCTGACGCAGGAAATCGCCGCGCTCGACAAGCAGATCGAGGAAATCAACGGCCTCGACGCGCAGAAACGCCGGCTGCTCGCGCGCATGGAGATCATCGAGACGCTGCAGCGCAGCCGTCCCGAGATCGTCCACGTCTTCGACGAACTGGTGCGGGTCCTGCCCGAGGGCGTGTACCTGACGTACCTGAAGCAGACGGGCAACCGCTTCGAGCTGCGCGGAGTCGCGCAGTCCAGCACGCGGGTCTCCTCGTTCATGCGCAACATCGACGCATCGCAGTGGCTCGCCGACCCGACCCTGCAGATCGTCGAATCCCGCGCCAAGGACTCGGCCGGCGGCGCGTCGTTCACGCTGTTCGCGAATCAGCGGCGCCAGGCCTCGGCCGAGGACGATCCGGCTGCAACGCCTACCGGCAAGGCCAAGAAGAAGGTGGCCGCCAAATGAACCAGCTGCAGGCTCTGTTCGAACAGCTGCGCAACCTCGACCCGAACGATCCGGGCCGCTGGCCGCTCGGGGTCCGGCTTGCCACGGCCGTGCTGCTGTTCCTGGTCGCCGCTGCCGGCGGTTACTACTTCCTGGTCTGGAAGAACAAGCACCCGCTGCTGCTCGAGGCACGGGCGGCCGAAGGGCAGCTGCTGGAATCGCTGACCACCAAGGCCAAGCGCGCCGCGAACCTGGATGCCTACCGCGTCCAGCTCGCTGAGATGGAGAAATCCTTCGGCGCGATGCTGCGGCAGCTGCCGAACAAGACCGAGGTGCCGAACCTGCTGGTCGACATCTCGCAGACCGGGCTCGCTGCGGGCCTCGAAGAGAAGCTGTTCCAGCCGCAGGGCGAGATCAAGAAGGACTTCTACGCCGAGCTGCCGATCAGCATCCGCCTGACGGGCGGTTATCACGAGATGGGCAGGTTCGCGAGCGGCATCGCTGCGCTGCCCCGCATCGTGACGCTGCACGACATCGAGATCACCCCGTCCGGCGGCAAGGGCGTAACGGACCCGAACGAGCTCACCCTGAACGTCACCGCGAAGACCTATCGCTACCTCGACGACGAGGAGCAGGCTGCGACGGAGCAGAAAGACCAGGGCAAGGCCAAGAAGGACCGCAAGGGCAAGAAGAAGCCCGCTGCGGGCGAGGCATGACCATGAGCACGACGGTGAAGACACGGTCGTCCGCCCCACGGCTCGCGCTGCTCGCGTCGTCGATCGCACTGCTGCTCGCGGGCTGCGGCAGCGACATGGACGAGTTGCAGGCCAAGGTCGACGAGATCAAGACCGCCCCGGGTACCGGCGTCGAGCCGCTGCCCGAGGTCAAGCCGTACGAGACGTTCAATTACGCCGTGACCGATCAGCGCTCGCCGTTCGAGCCGGGCATTTCCGCCCTGGCGAACGCGCCGAACGCGATCCGCCCGGACCAGAACCGGCCGCGCGAGTTCCTCGAGCAGTTCTCGCTCGACACGCTGCGCATGGTCGGGACCGTGAAACTGAAGGGTAAGCTGTTCGGCCTGGTTCAGACCAAGGACGGACTGGTGCACCGGGTGCTGCCTGGCAACCACCTGGGACAGAGCGATGGCCGCATCACGGCCATCGAGGAAGGCAAGATCTCGCTCACCGAGATCGTTCCTGACGGCATGGGTGGCTTCATCGAGCGCCCTGCTGCACTTGCGCTGAGCGAATGATCTGCAAGGAGATCCGAGAATGACCGCTGCATCGTCGCACGTGAACCATCGCCGCCCGGAGGCTGGCCGCCTGCATCGGCCCTTCCGCGCCGCGGCGCTCGTCGCGTTGGCCGGGGCACTCGCATTCGCCGCGCAGGCCGCGCTCGCGCAGGCGCCCACCCGGCTTACCAAGGTCGAGCTGCAACCGCAGCCTGGCAACCAGCTCGAGGTGAAACTCATGCTGGATGGCCCGGCGCCGCAGCCGGTCGCCTTCACCATCGACAACCCGGCGCGTCTCGCCGTGGATCTGCCGGGCACCTCGATCGCGCTCGAATCGCGCCGCATCGACGTGAAGACCGGCGGCGTCGACTCGATCGTCGCGGCCGAAGCCTCGGGCCGCACGCGCATCGTCTTCAACCTCGACTCCCTGCAGCCGTATTCGACGCGCACGGAAGGCAACAACGTCTACGTCTCGCTCGGGCACTCCGTCGGCACCAGCGCCGCGGCCCCGACCGTCAGCACGGCTGCGGCTGCGGCGGCCCCCGGCACGTTCTCGATCGACAAGGTCGACTTCCGCCGTGGTCCCGACGGCGCCGGCCGCATCATGGTCCGCACCAACGATCCGCGCGTGCAGGCCAGCGTCAGGCAGGAAGGCGGCCGCACGGTCGTGGATTTCCCGGGCACCAGCGTCGCAGCCGAAGCCGCGCGCCGCTACGACGTGGTCGATTTCGCGACGCCGGTCAACTCGTTCGACGTGGTCAACACGCCGAACGGCGCCCGCATCGTCGTGAGCGCCACGGGCGATTACGAGCAACTCGGCTACCAGAGCGATCGCGACTACGTGCTCGAACTGCGCCAGCGGGCGAAGTCGGCTGCAGCCGCAGACCCGGGCAAGAAGGAATACCGTGGCGAGCGGCTGACGCTCAACTTCCAGGACATCGAGACCCGCGCCGTGCTGCAGCTGCTCGCCGAGACGAGCGGCCAGAACATCGTGGTCAGCGACACGGTCCAGGGCAACGTCACGCTGCGCCTGCAGAACGTGCCGTGGGACCAGGCGCTCGACATCGTCATGCGCACCAAGGGCCTCGACAAGCGCCAGGAAGGCAACGTGATCTACGTCGCCCCGGCCGAAGAGCTCGCCGCGCGCGAGAAGCAGATGCTCGAGTCGCAGAAGTCGATGACCGAGCTGGCGCCGGTGCGTACCGAATACCTGCAGGTCAATTACGCCAAGGCTTCCGACCTGGCGACGCTGATCAAGACGCAGGGCAAGAGCTCGCTGCTGTCCGAGCGTGGCAGCCTCTCGATCGACGACCGTACCAACACGCTGCTGCTGCAGGACACGGCCGACCGGCTGGCGGACATCCGCCGCCTGGTGCAGACGCTCGACATTCCCGTGAAGCAGGTGCTGATCGAAGCCCGCATCGTGATCGTCAACGACGACTTCAGCCGCGAGCTGGGCGTGCGTTTCGGTGGCGCGTTCGTGGGCAACTACGGCAGCAACGACGGCTTGATGTACGTCAGCAACAGCGGTCTCAACTCTGCTGACGGCAGCCGCGGGCCCATCATCGACCCGAATGGCCCGGGTGGCGCCGGAATCGACGGCAGCGCGGTTGCCACTGGGATAGACCGCTACATGGTCAACCTGCCGATCACGAATCCGGCCGGCCGCCTGGCCATGACGCTGCTCGACTCCGACTACGTGGTCGACCTCGAAATCACGGCTGCGCAGCGCGAAGGTCGCGGCGAAGTCGTGTCCTCGCCGCGGGTCATCACCGCCAACGGCAAGGAAGCCGTCATCGAGCAGGGCACCGAGATTCCCTACCAGGAGTCGGCTTCGAGCGGCGCCACGACCACGCAGTTCAAGAAGGCCGTCCTTTCGCTCAAGGTCACCCCGCAGATCACGCCTGACGACCGCGTGATCCTGGACCTGACCGTGTCGAAGGACAGCGTCGGCCAGCTGCTGCCGAGCGCCACGGGCGGGTCCGTGCCGAGCATCGACACGCGCACGATCACGACCCAGGTGCTGGTCAACGACGGCCAGACGGTCGTGCTCGGCGGCATCCTCGAGACCGAGCGCCGCGACACCGTCAACAAGGTGCCGTTCCTCGGTGACATCCCCGGCCTCGGGTACCTGTTCCGCAGCAAGGCGAAGACCGACAACAAGGACGAGCTGCTGATCTTCGTGACGCCGAAGATCCTGCGCGAGGGTGCCGAGATCTACTGACGCGACGGCCCTCCGGTGCGAGAATGCGCGGCCGCAGAAACCCTGCGGCCGCTCTTCTTTTGGGGGTCCGGAACGCCGATGCACCGCCGCGCATGAACGTCTTCCTCGTCGGCCCGATGGGCTCGGGCAAGAGTGCGGTCGGCCGGCAGCTGGCACAGCGGCTGGCGCTCGCATTCATCGACAGCGACGACGAGATCGAGGCCCGCACGGGCGTCGACATCGCCTACATCTTCGAGCGCGAGGGCGAGGCGGGTTTCCGGCAACGCGAGGCCGAGGTCATCGACGCGATCACCCGCCGTGACGGGGTGCTGGTGTCGACCGGTGGCGGGGCCGTCCTCGACGCCGGCACCCGCGAGCGACTGCGCAGCCGGGGCCGCGTCGTGTATCTTCGGACTTCCGTGGACCAGCAACTCGCCCGCACCCGGCGCAGCAATGACAGGCCGCTGCTCAACAACGAAGACCCGCGCGGCACGCTCGAGCGCCTGTTCGAACAGCGTGCACCCCTCTACGACGAGGTGGCCGAGATCGTCGTCGACACCGACGGCCGCAAGGTGAAGACGGTGGTCGACCAGATCTGTCGCCAGCTCGGCGTCGGCGGGCTCGAACCATGACCGGCCACGCGCCGCAGACGCTGCGGATCGAGCTGGGCGAGCGCAGCTACCCGATCGTGATCGGCGCGGGCCTGCTCGACGACGCGGAGCTCGTGGCCCGCCACGTCGCCGCGCGCGACGTCCTCGTCGTCACCAACGAGACGGTCGGACCGCTGTATTGCGCCCGCCTGCTCGCGGGCCTCGCTGGCAAGCGCGTGCATACGGTCGAGCTGCCCGATGGCGAGCAGCACAAGACGCTGGCCGTGCTCGGGCGGGTGTTCGATGCGCTGATCGAGGCCCGCCTGAACCGCGATGCCTGCGTGGTCGCGCTCGGCGGCGGCGTGGTCGGCGACATGGCCGGGTTCGCGGCCGCCTGCTACCAGCGTGGCGTCGATTTCGTGCAGGTACCGACCACGCTGCTGGCGCAGGTCGACTCCGCCGTGGGCGGCAAGACGGGCGTCAATCATCCCGGTGGCAAGAACATGATCGGCGCGTTTCACCAGCCGCGCGCCGTGCTGTCCGACCTCGGCACGCTGCGCACCCTGCCCGCGCGCGAATTGCGGGCGGGACTCGCCGAAGTGATCAAGTACGGCCTGATCGACGACGCCGGCTTTCTCGCCTGGATCGAAGCCAACGTCGAGCCGTTGCTCGCGCTCGACCCGGACGCACTGGCACAGGCGGTGCGGCGTTCGTGCGAGATCAAGGCGCGCATCGTCGCGGCCGACGAACGCGAACACGGCCAGCGCGCGCTGCTGAACCTGGGCCACACCTTCGGCCACGCCATCGAGACCGCGGCCGGCTACGGCGAATGGCTGCACGGCGAGGCCGTGGCGATCGGCATGCTGCTCGCGGCCGATCTCTCGCAGCGTCTCGGCTACATCGGCGCGGCCGACGTCGCCCGCGTGCGTGAGTTGTTGCGCCGTGCCGGACTGCCGACCGCGGCGCCGCCCATCGGCGCCGCCAGGGCCCTCGAGCTGATGGGCATGGACAAGAAGGTGCTGCAGGGCCGCATCCGGCTGGTGCTGCTGCGCAGGCTCGGCGCAGGCATCGTCTCGGGCGACTATCCGGCCGAGGCACTGCAGGCAACGCTGCGCGGCCACTTCGAGGTGGCGGCATGAGCGGGCGCGACGGCATCCACGTCTCGGGCAGCGACGACGACACGGTCCTCGCGGTCTACGCGCAGCGTTCGACGGCCTCGCGCGGCCGTCGCTTCGCCGAACCGCCGCCGCGTCATCGCACCGAATACCAGCGCGACCGCGACCGCATCGTGCATTCCACGGCGTTCCGCCGGCTCGTCTACAAGACGCAGGTCTTCGTCAATCACGAAGGCGACCTGTACCGCACGCGGCTCACGCATTCGCTCGAAGTGGCGCAGATCGCGCGCAGCGTGGCGCGGGCGCTCGGCCTCAACGAGCCGCTGGCCGAGGCGATCTGCCTCGCACATGACCTCGGCCACACCCCGTTCGGTCATGCCGGGCAGGATGCGCTCAACGAATGCATGCGCGAATTCGGCGGTTTCGAGCACAACCTGCAGTCGCTGCGCGTGGTGGACGAGCTCGAGGAACGCTACGCCGAGTTTCCGGGCCTCAACCTCACCTTCGAAGTGCGCGAAGGCATCCTCAAGCACTGTTCGGCGGCCAACGCCCGCCAGCTCGGCGAACTCGGCGAGCGCTTCCTGCAGCGGCTGCAGCCCGGTCTCGAGGCGCAATTGGCCAACCTCGCCGACGAAGTTGCCTACAACAACCACGACGTCGACGACGGCATTCGTGCCGGGCTGATCACGATCGAGGAACTGTGCAGCTGCCGCATGTTCGGCCGCCAGTTCGAACTGGTGCGCGGGTTGTACCCGCAACTGGGCGGCCGGCGCCTGGTGCACGAGGTCGTGCGCCGCATGATCGACTACACGGTCAATGACCTGGTCGACGCCTCGACGGCCTCGCTGGCCAGCGCTGCGCCGCAGAGCGTGAGCGAGGTGCGGTCGCGTCCGGCGCCGCTGCTCATGTTCAGCGATGGCGTGCGCGAAGAGCACCTCGAGCTCAAGCGCTACCTGCGTGAGCACCTTTACAAGCACTTCCGGGTGCTGCGCATGACGACCAAGGCGCAGCGGGTGGTGCGCGAGCTGTTCGATGCGATGTTCGGCGAGGTCAACCTGATGCCGGCCGAGCACCAGGACGCTGCGCGCCGGCTCGAAGCCGCCGCCGGTGAACCCGGCCGCGCCCGTGCCGTCGCCGACTACATTGCGGGCATGACCGACCGCTTCGCGATCCTCGAGCATCGCCGGCTGTTCAATCCCGCCGAACGGACCTGAGCCCCGTGAGGGCATGCCCGGACGCCCGGCCAGGGTCGGTCTGGTAGCATTCGCAGGCTTTTTCCGGAGTGCCGCCTTGACCCCCAAGAACATCCCCAACCGGGAACGCCTGATCTTTGCCATGGACGTCGCCGACCCGCAGGCGGCCCGCCTGATGGTGGAAAAGCTGGGCGATGCCGTCGTCTTCTACAAGATCGGCCTCGAGCTGTTCATGTCCGGCGGCTACTTCGAACTGCTCGACTGGATGGTCGCGCGTGGCAAGAAGGTCTTCGTCGACCTCAAGTTCTTCGACGTTCCCGCCACGGTCGCTGCGGCGGTCAGGCAGTTGCGCAATCGCGGCGTCGCGTTCGCAACCATCCACGGCAACCAGGCCATCATGGAAGCGGCGGCGGCGGCCAAGGGCGACGTGAAGATCCTCGCGGTGACCGTGCTGACGAGCCTCGATCGCGGCGACCTCGATGACCTCGGGTTCACCGTCGACGTCGAGAAGCTGGTGCTCTCGCGCGCCCGGCGCGCGCTCGAAGCCGGATGCGACGGCGTGGTGTCCTCGGGGCTGGAGGCGCCAATGCTGCGCGAGTTCATCGACCACCGCCTGCTCGTCGTCACGCCTGGCATTCGTCCGGTGGAGAACAAGCCGGTCGACGACCAGAAGCGCACGGTCGACGTCGCGCAGGCCTTCGCCAACGGCGCCGACTACATCGTCGTCGGCCGTCCGATCCGCGATGCCGCCGATCCGCGTGCGGCGGCCGAGGCCATCCAGCAGACCATTGCCCAGTGCTTTGCCGGGGCACGCCCATGAGCGCACCGCTGCAGAACGACCTGCTGCTGCGCGCGCTGCTGCGCCAGCCCACGCCCCGCACGCCGGTCTGGATGATGCGGCAGGCCGGCCGCTACCTGCCGGAGTACCGTGCCACGCGCGCGAAAGCGGGCAGCTTCCTGCAGCTGTGCATGAATCCGCAGCTGGCCTGCGAAGTGACGCTGCAGCCGCTCGACCGTTACCGGCTCGACGCCGCGATCCTGTTCTCCGACATCCTGACCGTACCGCACGCGATGGACGTCGGCCTCTCGTTCGAAACCGGCGAAGGCCCGAAGATCGCGCGGCCGGTGCGCACGCCCGCCGACATCGACCGGCTGCCGATCCCGGATCCGGAAGTCGAGCTGCGCTACGTGATGGATGCCGTGCGCACGATCCGCCGCGAACTCAAGGGCCGCGTGCCACTGATCGGTTTCGCGGGCAGCCCGTGGACGGTCGGCACGTACATGGTCGAAGGGGGCGGCAGCAGGAACTTCGAGCACATCAAGGGCATGCTCTACGGCGCACCGCAGCAGCTGCACCGGCTGCTCGACGTGATCACGCGCGCGACGACCGCATACCTCAACGGCCAGGTCGCCGCGGGCGCGCAGGCGCTCATGGTGTTCGATACCTGGGGCGGTGCGCTTACGCCCGCGGACTACCGCGAGTTCTCGCTGCGCTACATGCAGCGGATCGTCGACGGCGTGACGCGCGAAGCCGAAGGGCGGCGCGTGCCGGTCATCCTCTACACCAAAGGCGGCGGCGACTGGCTGGGCGACATGGCGGCGACCGGCTGCGACGCGCTCGGCGTCGACTGGATGACCGACCTGGCCGATGCGCGACGCAAGGTGCAGGACAAGGTCGCGCTGCAGGGCAACCTCGACCCGAGCGTGCTGTACGCGCCGCCGGCGCAGATCCGCGAGCAGGTCGGACGCGTGCTGGCCAGCTACGGCAAGGGCCCGGGCCACGTGTTCAACCTCGGCCACGGCATCCATCCCGAAGTGAAGCCCGAGCACGCGGCTGCGATGATCGAGGCCGTGCACGAGCTGTCGCCGCAATACCATGAGGAAAGGGGTTAGGGGTTAGGGGTTAGTCGGAACGCAGTAGCGAGCTTTCGATGAAGACCCTGATGCGCCACTCTGAACTCTCTGCCTGAATTCGTTACACGACGGAATTTGGCGCTGGACCTGAAGCTACGATTTCCGACTACTAACCCCTAACCCCTAACCCCTAACCCCTAACCCCTAACCCCTAACCCCTGGCATGGACATCAACAAGATCAGCATCGGCGCCGACCCGCCCAGCGACATCAACGTCCTGATCGAGATTCCGCAGGGCGGCGTGCCGGTCAAGTACGAGCTCGACAAGGAATCGGGCGCGCTGCGCGTCGACCGCTTCCTCAACACCGCGATGTTCTACCCGGGCAACTACGGCTTCATCCCGCACACGCTCTCGGGTGACGGCGACCCGGTCGACGTGATCGTCGTGGTCCCCAGCCCCGTCGTTGCCGGCGCGATCGTGCGGGTGCGGCCCGTCGGCGCGCTGCTGATGAAGGACGAGGCCGGCGACGACGAGAAGGTCATTGCCGTGCCGGTCGACAAGCTGCATCCGTTCTATTCCGGCGTGAAGTCGTACAAGGACCTGCCCGTCACGCTCATCGACCAGATCGCGCACTTCTTCCAGCACTACAAGGACCTGGAGAAGGGCAAGTGGGTGACGATCGTGAACTGGGTGGGCACCGAGCGCGCCGAGAAGATGATCATCGAAGGCATCCACCGCGCGGCGAGCGAAGGCGATGACGTGGCTGCGCACTACGTCGCGCAGCACTCGATGGCGGCAGCGTCGCGACGTTCTAGGAAGAAGCCGTAGTCGACGCGCTGGTCGCGCGGAAACGCTCGAACCACGCGAGCTTCGCCGGCCGCCGCAGGGCCTTCAACCGCACTTCCATCGACGCGGCCGCGCTGCGGCTCTCGAACCACACGACCGCCGCCAGCGACTGCGGGCGATAGGCGCGGGTGAAGGCCGCACCCTTACCTGCCTTGTGGGCCGCGAAACGCTGCTGCGGCGCCGGGCTGATGCCGACGTAGCTCTTGCCGCCAGCACAGTGCAGCAGGTAAACGGCCCAGGGCCTGGCAGCGGTGGCGGCGCACTCCGTGCCGTCGTCGATTGTCGTGCCGTCAGCGTTGGCGGCCACTGCCGCGCCTCGCTGCGCCACCGTCGAGCACCTGGTCGATCGTGACCAGGTCCACCAGTCCGAGCGCGCCATACAGCGCGGGAATGATCGTTGCCGGCGGGTGCTTCCTGCGCAATGCCGCCACCTTGACGGTGCCGGCGCGGTAGGCCGGCAGGTACATGCGTCCCAGCAGCGGGTGACGGCCCCAGGCGCCCGACAGCTTGTCGGCACGCTCGTCGGAGCAGAGGAAATCGTTGCGCAGCACGCCGCGCACCTTGTCCTGCGCCCAGTTCTTCTCCCACGTGAGGAACGATGACTGGTTCTTGGCGTCGTCCTGCAGCAGCGCGAGCAGCGTGCCGAGCTGCAGGTCGTCGCCGGGCAACTCGTCGATTTCGGTGACGCCGAACGCCATCAGGATGGCATTGTTGGCAATGCCCTCCGACAACGCCGCGCCGCGCGTGTTCATGGTGAGCACCGTCGACTCGAAGCCGAGCTTGCGTCGCGCATACAGCGCCTGGATCCAGGCGAAGTTGGTGACGTGGCCGGGCACCACTTCGTGCGACACCAGCTGCATGAACTCGGGCACGGAGATCTCGAGCGCCGCGTTGATCTCGTACGTCGCTTCGTACCGTGGCGAGCCGTCGCGGTTGCGCGCACGACCGATGTAATTCATCGAGCCGGAGAACCAGGCGTTCTCAATCGCGAGGAACTCGATGTTGGCGCGGGGCACCTCACGCAGTGCCCTGGGCAGGTACGGGACGAGGTGCCTGGCCGAGCCTGCGTCGAATTGCGCGATGCACGCATCGGCCAGCATTGCGATCGACTTCTTCGGCACCATGCGCTCGCGGCGCCAGGCGTCCACGGCGGCCAGCAGCTGCGACCGCGTGGCCGATCTGTAGCCCTGCGCGGCGAGCAGCTCTGCAATGCGCTCCCGCTTGGCGAGCGGATCGGAAGGGGTCGGTGCGGCGCCGGTTGACGCCGTCACGCAACGCTCGTACGGCACGGCGGTCCCGCGCCCGAGGCGTTCCTGCACCAGGTCCCACATCACGCCCAGGCACTGGCACAGGCCCTGCAGGTACGCGCCTCGCAACTGGCCGGCATGGCCCGCCGCCTGGTTCAGCTCGCCGATGGCGGCAGGAATGTCGATCGCCTTCAGGTAGGCATCGACGGCTGTCACGTCGATCTTCTTGCCGGCCACGCCGCCGCCCTGCCGGAGCTTCGCGGCGGCCGGGTGCTTGTAGGCCCTCGGCAGTGGCTCGTCGGAGAACCAGGAATCGGCGATGAAGCGACCCGTGCCCGACGGGTTCATCACGTCGCCGCCCCACAGCGTGTCGATTCCGAGAATCGCCGTCGCCGTGGCCCGCGCCAGCTGCTGTTCCTTCGCACTCGTTGCCATGGCGTCAGGCTCCCGTCACTCGCCGGGCGTAATCGCCGGCGTCATACCAGCCACGCGAGGCCTTCACCTTCCTTCCTGGTTCAGCGCTTTACTGGCGTGAACGCCTGCATCGTCAGGTCCCTGACGAGCTGTGTCGCCTTCTCGTTGGGAAGCCCGTAGCGGGCAAACAGGGTCAAGTGACTGCGCATCTCGAGCGCGGCTTTGGACGGCGATGCGGCGCTCTTGCAGCATTGCTTCAGCCGCCCGTTCAGGTCGGTGGCGACCGCGGAGAGGGCGCGTTTGCGCTCATCTTCACCGTGGACTTTCGGCTGGCTGAGGCCCCACTGGGCGGCCGTTGCGACGACGTGTTCAAGCCGGGGGGTCGAGAGCATCATGCGTTCGGTTCACTCTTATCGAAGCCAGGCTGAAGCTTAGGCGCAGTTCGAGGCTGTGTCAGCCGTGGTTTCTGGCGGACCGTGCTGCGGGCCTGCTGCTGCCGACCCGCGGCAGCCATCCTGACGCGGCGCAGCGGAATCGAGACGGGACGCCGCCGCCCGGCTTGGTATCATTCGTGGCAGGCGGGCAGCCCTTGTCCGCTACACGAAGGGGAAAAACAATGAATACGATCAGAAAGACGATGTGCGTTCTGGTGCTGGGCGCCGCTTCATTGACGATGACCGCCAGGGCGTCGGCCGATGAATGGCCGCTCGTTTCGGGCTCGTACTGGGAGGTCACGGGGATCCACATCAAGGACGGCGGCGGGCTGAAGTACGCCGCGTGGCTCGCCAGCGAGTGGAGAAAGAACCTGGAATTCTCGAAATCCAAAGGCTGGATCAAGGATTACAAGATCTTCTCGAATGAGTTTGCGCGTGCCGGCGAACCCGACCTGTACCTGGTGCGGATTACCGAGAGCATCGTTTCCGGCGCTGAGGGCGAAAAGCGCCAGGCCGAGTACATGGAGTGGCAGAAGAAGACCCTGGCCCAGATGGACGCCGAGAACGGCAATCGCGCCGAATATCGCGAAGTGATGGGCAGTTCCCTGCTGCAGGAAATGACCTTCCGCAACTAGAACCCGGGCGCTCGCCGGGATGCCACCAGACCCCGGCCTCGCAGTCCGTGTCTTTTGCACCGACTGCTCGCGCCGGGGTTTCCTTTTTACTTCATGTCCGCTTCCGGCCGCTTGCAGGCCTCAGGCAACGATCTGCCTTTCATCCACCGCGCCGGTGAAGGTCTCCTCGCCGAGCGACAGGTAGATGGTTCGATCGGAGACGGCCAGGTCGAAGTCCATGCGTCGATCCAGTCGCGCGACCAATGTCGCCAGCAGGTCCCGATCCACGGCACGGATTCGCAGCGCGTCGGCACGGTGAATGCGTTCGCCGGCAAGGCGCGCCAGCAGTTGCTCCGGGTCCCGATGCACGTACACGGCCACGTTCGGCGCCGCCTTCGCCGCCTTGTGCAGCCGGGCGGCATCCGGTGCGCCGACATCGATCCAGGTCTGCAGCGCGCCGGTCAGGTCCCGCACGCTGATCGCCGGTTCATCCGGGTCGGACAGGCCCTTCGAAAACGCGATGCCCTCGGTGTACTCGAGGCAGTAGGCGAGCAGGCGCGTTACCAGGTACTCGGCGGTTTCCGACGGATGTCGTGCCACGCGGATGGTCAGCGTCTCGTACACGCCCCGGTCGGCATCGGCCAGGCGCACCTCGAACACGTACATCGTTGCGCCGAGCGCCATGCGTCACTTCAGTGTCCGGCGGTTGCAGGCCGTTGCGGAATGAACACGACGCAGGCGACGATGAACGCCAGCAGTACCGCCGAAGCGCCGAAGCGGCTCAGGTCGAGACCGCCCGCGCTCAGCGGCTTGTCGAGGAAGTCGCCGAGGACTGCGCCGAGCGGCCGGGTCAGCACGAAGGCCGCCCAGAACAATGCGGTATGGGAAACGTTCGTCCGCCAGTACGCCACGGCGACCACGGCGAGCAGCACCGTGAAAATGGCCATTCCCCCGAGGTAGCCCAGGCCGGCGGTGTCGGCCGTCCAGTCGCCGAGCGCCGTGCCGAGCGTCTGCGAGAACATGATCGTCACCCAGTAGAAGACCTCGGACTGGGGTGAGCTCACCGAATCGACCGACACCGTGCCGAGCTTCCAGCGCCAGACGGCGAGCGAACCGATCAGCAATGAGAGCAGCAGCAGGCTGCCGCCGGGGTAGCCGATGCCGAGCGAGCGATCGGCGAAATCGGCCAGCGTCGTGCCGAGCGTGGTCGTCGCGATGATCGTGCCCCAGTACAGGAATGGGCTGAAGCGCGGGGCCCGGATCTGCGCGGTGACGGCGGCGGCCATGATTGCGGCGAACACGCCGGTGGCCGCGAGGTAGCCGAGGTTCATCGACATCGACACGGCATCGCCGGCGGTTTCGCCGAGCGTGGTCGCGGCGATCTTGATCAGCCAGAAGACCAGCGTGACTTGCGGGACCTTGGCGGCTGCGCGTTCGATGGTTTCGGTCATGCCGCAGAGTACACCGCCGCTAGTGACCGTGGGGCGCGGCCACCGGCGCAGCGGTCGCCGGCCGTGGCTTCAGCGAGTCCTTGAGCTCGCGCCGCAGGATCTTGCCGACGTTGGTCTTCGGCAGTTCGTCCATGAAGTACACGCGCTTCGGCACCTTGTAGCCGGTCAGCTCCTTGCGGCAGTGCTCGATGACGGCTTCTTCCGTCAGCGCCGGATCCTTGCGCACGACGAACAGCGCGACCACTTCGCCCGCGCGCTCGTCCGGCTGGGCAACCGCAGCCACCTCGAGCACGCCCGGATGTTTTGCGGCGACGCCTTCCACTTCGTTCGGGTACACGTTGAAGCCCGACACCAGGATCATGTCTTTCTTGCGGTCCTCGATGTACACGAAGCCCTGCGCGTCCATGTAACCGATGTCGCCCGTGCGCAGCACCTGGCCAGGCAGCATGACCTTTTCGGTTTCATCCGGGCGGTTCCAGTAGCCGCGCATCACCTGCGGGCCCTGCACGCAGATCTCGCCGGACTGACCCTGCGGCAACGCGTTGCCGTCGTCGTCGCGGATGGTGATGATGGTCGACGAGATCGGCAAGCCGATCGAGCCGTTGAAGTCATCGCCCGGGCGGTTGATGCACGCTGCCGGCGAGGTCTCGGTGAGGCCCCAGGCCTGCGTCAGGACGTTGCCGGTGACGGCCTTCCAGCGTTCGGCCACGGCCTGCTGCACGGCCATGCCACCGCCCAGGCTCACGCGCAGCCCGCTGAAATCCAGGCTGTCGAAGCCCTTCGTGTGCAGCAGCGCATTGAACAGCGTGTTGACGCCGGCGAAGAACGAGAAGCGGTGCCGCCCCAGTTCCTTGACGAAGGCAGCGAAGTCGCGCGGGTTCGGAATCAGGATGTTGTGCGCGCCGAGCTTGATCATCGTCAGGCTGTTCGCCGTGAGCGCGAAGATGTGGTACAGGGGCAGCGCCGTGATCGCGATCAGCGGTTCGTCCAGCTTCAGTTCCGGGCGGATCCACGCCTCGGACTGCAGCACGTTCGCGACGAGGTTGCGGTGCGTGAGCACGGCACCCTTCGACACGCCCGTGGTGCCGCCGGTGTACTGCAGGAACGCGATGTCCTCGGGCCCGGGTTCGACGCGCTCCAGGTTTTCATAGCGCCCCTTGCTCAGCGCATCGGCAAAGCTCACCGCACCGGGCAGGCTGTACTCGGGCACTTGCTTCTTCAGGTGCCGCAGCGCGAAATTGACCAGCGTCGATTTCGGGAAGCCGAGCAGGTCACCGACACCGGTGACGATCACGGTGTCGAGGTGCAGGTCACCGCGCACCTCGGCCAGCGTGTGCGCGAAGTTCTCCAGGATCAGGATGGCCCGGGCGCCGGAATCGTGCAGCTGGTGCTGCAGTTCGCGCGGCGTGTACATCGGGTTGGTGTTGACGATCGTGAGACCCGCCCGGAACGCCCCCAGGATCGCGACCGGGTACTGCAATACGTTGGGCAGCATCAAGGCGATGCGGTCGCCCTTGCGCAGCCGGGCGACCTGCTGCAGATACGCTGCGAAACGGCCTGCCAGCACATCGAGGTCGGCATAGGTCAGCGTGCGGTCCATGCACGTAAAGCACGGCCGGTCGCGATGCGCCGCAATCGACTGCTCGAACAACTCGAGCAGCGAGCGGTACTCGGACGGATTGATTTCGGCCGGCACGCCGGCCGGGTAATGCTGCAGCCAGATCTTTTCCAACACGGGTCCCCTGGTATTTGCGCGCACAGTGACAGGCGCGCGGAGCGTCATCCGCTCTATATAGCAGTGCGGCAGCCCAAAAACACCGACCCGCGATCCGCAGAAATCGGTAGCCGCTAGTTCCGGGCCAGCATTGGTTGCAGGTGTGGCCAGACCTCGTCCAGCAACCGGGGCTGGGCGGCCGCCGTGGGATGGAGGCCGTCCTCCTGGAAGAGGTTCTCGTCCGGGGCCACGTTTGCGAGCAGGAATGGCACGCTCGGCAGCTTGTATTGCCGTGCCAGGTCGCCATACAGGCCGTAGAAGTCGCGGGTGTAGGCGGGGCCATAGTTGGGCGGAATCTTCATGCCGACCAGCAGAATCCTCGCCCCGGCCTGCTGCGAACTACGGATGATGGCTTCGAAGTTGCGGCGGATGTCGGCGATGGGGAGGCCACGCAGTCCGTCGTTGCCGCCCAGTTCCACGATGACGATCGCCGGCCGATGCATGGCCAGTGCCCGGGGCAGCCGGGCCAGCGCGCCGCCGGTGGTTTCGCCGCTCGAACTGGCGTTGACGACGCGGTGACCGTACCCTTTGGCGCGCAGCCGAGCCTGCAGCAGGGCCACCCAGCCCTGCTCAACTCGAATCCCGTAACCCGCGCTGAGGCTGTCGCCCAGGACCAGGATGGTTGGGGCGGCCGCCGGTGCATCCGCCGCACGGGCGGTAAAGGCCACGCCGCCGGCAAGCAGGACGAGGCACAGGACACGAATGGCAGCGAGTGAGAAAAAGGCTTTGATGAACGACACGACGGTGGTGCTGGCGGCGGAACGGCTCGGCAAGCAGGTTAGCAGTCCCGAGGGAACGCTGGCCATTCTGTCGGACGTGTCGCTGTCGATCCGGCGCGGCGAATCGGTCGCGATCATCGGCGCGTCGGGTGCCGGCAAGTCGACGCTGCTCGCCCTGCTCGCGGGCCTCGACGAACCAACTTCCGGCCGTGCGCTGCTGTCGGGCAACGACCTGACGCAGCTCGACGAAGACGGCCGTGCCGCGGTGCGGGCCAATCACGTCGGCTTCGTCTTCCAGTCGTTCCACCTCGTGCCGTCGCTCACGGCCATCGAAAACGTGATGCTGCCGCTCGAACTCGCGCGTCGGCCCGATGCCCGTGAAGCAGCGCGTGAAGTGCTCGGCCGCGTCGGCCTCGCCGAACGTGTCGGTCACTATCCGCGGCAGCTGTCGGGCGGTGAGCAGCAGCGCGTCGCCATTGCCCGCGCCTTCGTGCGCCAGCCGGACGTGCTGTTCGCCGACGAGCCCACCGGCAACCTCGACGCCGCGACCGGCGAGAAGATCATGGACCTGTTGTTTGGTCTCAACCGCGCGACGCAGACCACGCTCGTGCTCGTCACGCACGACCGGCAGCTGGCCGAGCGCTGCGACCGCGTGATCCGGCTCGAAGCCGGGCGTGTCGTCCCGAGTTGAACCGAGGATGCCTGCACTCGCATTCGCACTGCGCAACCTGTTGCGGGATCTCAAGTCCGGCGAACTCGCCGTGCTCGTGCTGGCGCTGGTCGTTGCGGTCGCCTCGCTGACGGCGGTCGGGTTCTTCACCAGCCGCATCGGTCTTGCGGTCGAGCGGCAGGCCGGTGAAGTGCTGGCAGCCGATCTGCGCCTCCAGTCGGCGCGGCCGATTGCGGATGCCTACGAGGCGGAAGCTGCCAGGCGAGGACTGCGTTCCGCCCGCATCGAGTCGATGCCGAGCGTGGTGTTCTTCGGCCAGGAATCGTCCCTGATTGCGCTGCGCGCCGTCGGCGCAGGCTATCCGCTGCGCGGTCGTCTCAAGACGGCAGACAAGCCGTTCGGCGTCGGCGTGGTCACCGACGGCATTCCCGCGCCCGGCGAAGCGTGGGCCGATTCGCGCTTGCTCGCAAAGCTCGGCGCACAGGTGGGATCGAACCTGATGGTCGGCGCCCACACGGTCCGTGTGACGCGAGTGCTCGACTACCGTCCCGACCAGGGCAGCGGCTTCGCCGATCTCTCGGCGACGCTGCTGATCAACCGCGCCGACCTGCCTGCCACCGAGCTCGTGCAGCCCGGCAGCCGCGTGAGCCGCGCCGTGCTGTTTGCGGGCGAGCCCGGACCGGTCGAAGACTTTCGCGAGTGGCTCAAGGCGCGCAAGCAACGCGGCGAACGGGTGCAGTCGATCGCCGATGCCAGCCCGCAGATCCGAGCCTCGGCCGATCGCGCCGGGCGCTTCCTTTCGCTCGCGAGCCTGGTGAGCGTGCTGCTCTCGGCCATCGCAGTGGCGATGGCAGCACAGCGTTACGCGCGTCGTCACCTCGACACCGTCGCGCTGATGAAGTGCATGGGCGCGTCGCAGCGGTTCGTGCTGACGCAGACGGTGGTCCAGCTCGTCGCGATCGCCGTCGTGACGGCCGTGGCCGGCACGGCGATCGGTTACGTGGCGCAGTCCGGCATCGCCTGGCTGCTGCGCGACCTGCTGCGCGGCGACCTGCCGCCACCGTCGGCCGATGCCTTCCTGCTGGGTGCCGTCACTGCTGTCGTCGTGCTGGTCGGCTTCGCACTGCCGCCGCTGCTGCGCCTGAAGCGCGTTCCGCCGGCGCGCGTCCTGCGCCGCGACCTCGAGCCGCCGCCGCTGCGGTATGCCGTCGTCTACGGCCTGGCGATCGGCGCCGTGCTCGCGCTGCTGTACTGGATCGTGCGCGATCCGAAGCTCGTGGGCTACGTGGCGGGCGGGCTCGGCGCGACGTTCCTGCTGCTCGCCGTCGCGGGCTGGGCGCTGGTGAAACTGCTGGCGCCGCTGCGCAGCGGCGTGGGTGTCGCCTGGCGCTATGGCCTCGCGAACATCGCACGCCGCGGCCGCGACAGCATCGTGCAGATCGTGGCCTTCGGCCTCGGCTTCATGGTGCTGCTGCTGCTCGCGCTGGTGCGTGACGACCTGCTGCGCGACTGGCAGCGCAGCCTGCCGGCCGATGCGCCCAACTACTTCATGATCAACATCCGCCCCGACGAAGGTGCGGGCGTCGAGCAGTTCTTCGCGCGAGCTGGCCTGCCCGCCACGGAGCTGGTGCCGATGCTGCGGGCACGCCTCAGCGCCATCAACGGGACACCCGTCGAGAAGATCACGTTCCAGGGCGAGCGCGCCAACGACTTCGTCGAGCGCGAGGCCAACCTCACGTGGTCGGCGGAGCTCTCGCCCGGCAACAGGATCGTCGCGGGCCAGTGGTGGCCGAGGGACACGCAAGGGGCGCCGCAGATTTCGGTCGAGACCGACTACGCCGAGCGCCTGGGGATGAAGCTCGGCGACACGCTGACGTACGACATTGCCGGCGAGTCCGTCAGCGGCACGATCACCAGCCTGCGCGAAGTGCGCTGGGACACGTTCAAGCCGAATTTCTTCGTCGTGTTTTCGCCCGGCGTGCTCGAAAGCGCGACCGGCACGCTCATCACGAGCGTGCACGTCGAGCCGCGGCAGCGGCCGGTGCTGGTGGACCTCGTGCGGCAATTCCCCGAGGTCACCATCATCGACATCGAGGCCCTGCTCGGGCAGGTGCGCGACGTGATGAACAAGGCGAGCCTGGCGGTGCAGTACGTGTTCCTGTTCACGCTGGCGGCAGGACTCATGGTGCTGCTGGCCGCGGTGCAGGCCACGCGCGACGAACGTCGCTACGAAAGCGCCATGCTGCGCACGCTGGGCGCGAGCCGCAGCGTCGTGTTCCAGGGCGTGGCCGCCGAGTTCATCGTGCTGGGCGCGCTGGCGGGACTGCTCGCAGCAGCGGGCGCGACCGTGGTCGGTTACCTGCTGGCGAAGCAGGTCTTCGACCTGCAGTACTCGCCCGACCCGTGGGTGTGGCTCATCGGCATCGTGGGCGGTGCGGCACTGGTTGGCACGGCGGGAATCCTTGCGGCACGTTCGGTCGTGTCGCAGCCGCCGATGCGGGCGCTGCGCGCGGAAATCTAGGGTCGCGGCGCAGCCTGGCGCGGATCGGTGACCTGCAGCCGCACCCAACCGACGTCGACGCGATCACCGCGCCACGTATATCCCTGCAGCCGCATGCGGTATTCGCCGGGACCGAACGCCGAGCTGTTGAGCGACAGCAGCAGTTCCTTGTTCGAGTCCGGGACCATGCGTTCCACGACCAGCACCCGGCCGTGATCGACCTTGTCGATGTTCACGGCGAAGGTCAGGAAATGAGAGTAGCCCACGGGCAGGTGCAGCTCCAGGAATTGCGGCGGTTCGGGCCAGGACAGCGTCAGGTCCGGGCTGGCGGACCAGCTGCGCGGATTGGGCGCGACGCGCAGCGTGCGCACGCTGTTGATCGCCCGCAGTGTCAGGGTCTGCTCGCGCACGGCCGCCGCACGGGCTGCTGCGCGATCACGCGATGCATTCATCATCGAGGTGACGGCCAGCACCGCCAATGCCACGCACGCGACGGCGAGCCCCGCGACGAAAAGCCGGCTTTGCCACCAGGCGGGTTCGGGCGGGTCGGCGTATTCGAACTCGTCGCTGCCGTCGTCGGGGTCGCGCGCCGGCGCGCCGCCGGCCGGCGGCGGCAACTCCAGCTCGGCCTGGGTCAGGTACTTGCGCCAGTGGGGCGGGGGTTTGCGGACTGCCTTTCTTCTGCCTTTCCTGCCCGTCGGCCGGCCGCTTGCACTCATCCCGGTATCGCCCTCTGTTTCGTCCTGCGCTCGCTGGCATCGAATTCGAACGGGTCGGCCGTGCCGGCAAACAGCCGCTCCATCGCCCGCCATTCGCGGTCCCGCACCGTGCCGAGGAATTCCTTCGCGCCGTGCATCGCCTCGAACGCATCGAGGCCGCGCTCGAGGAACTCCTGCAGCAAGCCGAATCCCGCCGCATGGGCCGGGCCGCGCGCCAGCCGCACGAGCCCGCGGATGATCGGCTTGCGCACCACCCCGTCGAGATATTCGCCGATTTCGGTGGTGAGCGCGATCTGTCGCTCGCGGTCGGCCCGCCGGCCCGTGCTGCGATAGGCCTCGGCATACCGCGCCACGGTGATGCCGCCCGGGGGCAGGGCGCGTGCGACGTCCGCATCGAGCTCCTGCGACAAGGTCTCGAGCCGCACGGCCAGGCACAGCGCTTCGAGGCCCTCGCGCGGCAGCAGGCGTTCCATGGCCCGCTGCACCTTGATCATGTCGGAGTCGCGACGGCGCGCGTCGGCGCCGTAGAGCTCGTTGAAGAAGAACTCGACGGCGAGCCGGTAACGTGGATTCGCGTGCAGGTCGGCATGCGAGCGCATCAGCCGCTTCGACTGCCACTTCTGCAGTCGCAGCAGCTGCTTGCCGAGGTGCCGGTCGCCGGTGAACACGTCGCGCAGCGCCTGGTTGCGTTCGAGCAGGCGTCCGAGCGTGCCGCGATCTTCCGGCGGGGCGCCGATTTCGATGCCGAGCAGCTTCAAGAGGTCAGGCCCGTCCGCCCGCCACGGCCTGCTCGAGCCGGTCGAGCGCGCGGTGCAGTGCACCGGTCACGGGCAGCTGGCGCCGCTTGCGCTCCTGGACCGCCCGCAGGAAGGTGCGCCGACGATCCTCGAGCACGTCGAGCCGCAGCGTGATCCCGTGCCGCCGCAGCAGCGGCTCGAGGCCAGCGGCCTGTTGCCGCAAGTCGTGTCGCGTGCGCTGGTACGAATGCTCAGCGAGCCGGCGGCGGTCCGCGTAGCGGAAGACGTTCTGGAAGAACAATTCCCCGTCGCCGGGGTCGGGCTCGAACAGCAGCACGTCGGTGTGCGGATAGCGCTGCTTGTAGCTCTTGAAGCCCGCTTGCATGCGCGACTGTATCAGCGAACGGAACGTCTGGCTCAGCACCGTCGGCAGCCCGCCGTGCGACAGGTCGTACTCGTCCGGCGGGAAGCCGTGCGGGGGCCGCGGGGCGCTCGACGCATCGAACGCCACCAGCGGATTGACGCAGATGACGAAGTCCGCGTCCGCATCGAGCAGGATCGACGCGTTCATCGTCCTGAGCAGCGCGCCGTCGGCATACAGGTGGCCGTCGATCGCCACGGGCGGATAGAGGCCGGGCAAGGCGGTGCTCGCCTGGATCGCGCGCGAAATGGGGATGTGATCGTGCCCCGGCTCGCCGAAGCGCACGGAATGCCCCGTGTTGAGTTCGGTCGCGACGATGTAGAGCTTCGGCACGAGCTGGCGGAAATCGTTGGTGCGGCCGTCCGCCGCGAACAGCCGCGCCATCACGCGCTCGAGCGGGCGGTTGTCGCAGATGCCCGTGGGCAACAACCGACCGAGCGGGTCGATCACCTCGGCCCAGTCCTTGCCCGGATCACGCAGGTAGTCGCGCGCGATTTCGGCGACCATGCCGGGCGCCGCCGCGATGCGCCGGGCGTACTCCCGGAACGCGGGCATCAGGAACAGCGCCGGCGAGAACTTCATCTCGCGCGATGCGTTGTGGATGAAGACGAGCCCCATGTCGGCCGTGTCGAAGCCGTTCGCGAGCCCGGCCGCGATCATCGCGCCCGAACTCACGCCGACGTACATCTCGAGGTCCGTGAGCTGGAAGCCGTCGAACGCTTCCTCGATCGCGTGCAGGCACCCGACCTCGTAGAACGCGCCGAGCGGGCCGCCGCCGGCGAGCGCGAGCCCGAAGTGCCCGTGGCTTGTCCTTCTCCGTCCAGTCGCCGGTTGCAGGTCGAGCATGGCTGGACCTCCGTGCGTCGTTGATGGGGGCGGGGATGCGGGCGGGATCAGCCCGCGGTCTTGCCGCGTTTTGCCGGCGCGCGCCGCGGCGCGGCCGCGACCTTGCGCTTGGCGCGCCGTGCAGCTTGCGTCTGTTTCGCGGCACGCTGCCGCTCGCTGATCCTGCTGACGGTTTCGTTCAGCTCACTGACGCGCCGAGTCAGCGCGCGGATTTCTTCGGCCGTCGGCACGCCGAGCTGATGCATCGCGCGCTGCACGCGGCTCTGGAACAGCGCTTCGAGGTTGTCCCAGGTTTCCTGCGCCTGTTCACGCGCATCGCCGACACGTGACTGCAGCGTCTCCTGCGCGCTTTCGAAGGCGTCGCGCACGTGGCGCTGCGCCGTCGAGCGCGACTGGCTCAGCCGCTTCAGGCCCTCGACCACGGCATCCTGGAGGGCCTTCGGCCCTTCCTGCTGCGCGCGGCGTCCGGCGCTGGAAGCCGCAGTCCTGCGGGTACGTGTTCGGGCGGTGGCCATGACAAGACTCCTGATGAGGTGCGTCCGGTGGGACTGCCGCAAGCTGAATTGTGCGGAATCATGGACGTTTGCTGCAGCGTGTCAATCCGCAGTCTAGGTATTTCCCGCAGCCGGCGCTTGCCGGTTTCTGCCGTCGCGGTTTGCCGGCGGCCAGGGTTCGCTTGCGGCCCGCCGCTTTCTTCGAAGCCTGCTGCTTCGCCGGCTGCGACGCTGGTTCGCCCTGCCCAAGGCCGAGTACGCCCACTGTCGCCGCGAGCAGCAGACGTTCGAATTCCGGACCCAGCCGCTCGACCAGCTGCTCCGGTTCGGCGATGCAGGCGCGGTCCGCGATCACACCGAAGAACACCTTGCCCGCGTACGAAAGGATGCTGACCCCGACGCCGATCGAGCCGCTTTGCGGCACCCAGAAATGCATCTCCGCGATGCGCTGTCCACACAGGTAGAGCGGCGCCTGCGGACCCGGGACGTTCGAGGCCACGAGCGATCCCTTGCGGCTGAACAGTTCGAGGATGGGGCCCTGCGCGACGTTCGGCAGCATGCCAAGCAGCCCGAGCACCGTGAGCGTGAGCGGCGGCTGCTGCGAGCCTTTCAGGTTCCGCATCGTGTCGTGCATCGTGTACGCCCGCTGCAGCGGATTGGCGACGCCGACCGGCAGTTCGACGAACAGCAGCCCGAACTTGTTGCCGAGCGTGGTCGCTTCGTCGGCCTCGCGCAGGTTCACCGGCACCGACGCGCGCAGCGATACGCCCTGCGTATCAAAGCCCGCGGTGCGCAGATAGCCGCCGAGCGCCCCGGCCACGGTGGCCATCAGCACGTCGTTGACGGTGCAGCCGAGCGCCCGGCTCACGGTCCTGACCTCCTGCAGGTCGAGCGGCTCCGACCAGGCCACTCGCTTCTCGCCACTCAGGGGCGCACGCAGCGGTGAGGCGGGGTCATCGGGCAGCGCGATGACCCGCGCAAACTCGCCGACCATGCCGCTCGCCTGCAGCGCGATCGCCGCGGCGACCCCCGGATGAAACAGCTTGTGCACGCCCGTCTCGAGCAGCCGCGCGCCCTCGGCCAGGGCGTTTTCGACGATGTCGCCAACGGGTTGGGTCAGCTGGGTGACCCAGTCGAGCAGCTGCAGCGGATCCGCCGCGCCCTGGCGCCGGCCGCGCTGCCCGGCGCGGGATCCCGTTGCGTAGGCTCCGGCGAGCGCGGGGCCGGCATCCTGCTCGGTCAGCGACAGCAGCACCCGGATCATCGCGATGCCGTCCGCGTAGCAGTGATGCAGCCGGAGCACCCAGGCGCTGCCCGTCCCGTAGTGCTCGACGAAGTGCAGCTGCCACAACGGTCGCGCCGGGTCGAACCGCTGGCTGGCCAGCCTTGCGGCCAGTGCCTGCAGCTCGCGGCGTTCGCCCTTGCCCGGAAGCTCGGTGACGACGAAATGCGCGTCCAGGTCGAAATCCGTGTCATCGATCCACGATGCGCCGAGGGGATCGGTCTCGACGCGTTTACGGAAGCGCGGGAAGCAGAGCAGCCGGGTCTCGAGCACCCGCCGCATGTCGGCTGTGCGCACCGGCGTGGCCGTGGCCATGACGCTGACGATCATCATGGTGCTGGCAGGACCGTCCATGCGCAGCCAGGCGGTGTCCACGGCGGACATCCGTTCGTGCTGCCCGCCGCCCGTCGCCGCCCGTGTCCTGCTCGCCATGCCGCCCCCCGCTGGCCTGCCCGAACCCGGCCGGCCGCACAGTCATCTTAGCGAAAGCCGGGGCCACGCCACGTTGACCTGCGTACGTACGATCCCTAAGGTAGTCCGACAAGATCAGGGGGCTCCGCGGATGACCTATTTCGTGACCGGCGCGACCGGCTTCATCGGTCGTTATCTCGTCCAATCACTGCTGCAGAAGGGCAAGGGCACGATCTACGTGCTGGTCCGCCCGAAGTCGATCGGCAAGCTCGACGAGCTGCGCGAATTCTGGGGCAAGGACAGCCTCAAGCGCGTGGTTCCGATCAAGGGCGACCTCGGCCTGCCCAAGCTCGGCGTCGCCAAGGGCGATCTGACGAAGCTCAAGGGCAAGGTGAAGCATTTCTATCACCTGGGCGCCGTGTACGACCTGGAAGCCAGCGCCGAGGCGATGGAGAAGGCGAACATCACCGGCACCAAGGGCGCGCTGGAATTCGCCGAGGCAGTCAACGCCGGCTGCTTCCACCTGGTGAGCTCGATCGCGGCCGCGGGCCTCTACCGCGGCACGTTCACCGAGGACATGTTCGAGGAAGCGGAAGAACTCGATCATCCGTACCACCGCACCAAGCACGATTCCGAGGCCATGGTGCGCGCGAACGGCCGCATCCCGTTCCGCGTGTATCGCCCGGGTGCGGTTCTCGGCCACTCGCAGACCGGCTTCATCGACAAGATCGACGGGCCGTACTACTTCTTCAAGGCGCTGCAGAAGCTGCGCGAGTCCTGGCCGCGCTGGATTCCGCTGGTCGGCATCGAAGGCGGCTACATCAACGTCGTGCCGGTCGACTTCGTGGTCGATGCACTGGTGCACCTCTCGCACCAGCCCAGGCTCGATGGCCGCTGCTTCCACCTCACCGATCCGAAAGTCCGTCGCGTCGGCGAGATCCTGAATGTCTTTGCGCGCGCAGCGCATGCGCCCGAGATGGCGTTCCGCCTCGACCCGAAAGTGTTCGCGATGGTCCCCGAGCCGGTGACGCAGTCGGTCGGGCGCAGCAAGCCGATCCAGAACGTGTTCAACCAGTTGCTGCGCGACCTGCAGGTGCCGCGCTCGGTGCTGCAGTTCATCAACTACCCGACGCGCTTCGATTCGACGGCGACGCAGAAGATTCTCGACAAGGCCAAGATCCGCGTGCCGGCGCTCGAGGACTACGCCTGGCGCCTGTGGGACTACTGGGAGCGCCACCTCGATCCCGACCTCTCGATCGACCGCAGCCTCAAGGGCGCGGTGAAGGGCAAGGTGGTGATGATCACCGGCGGTTCGTCCGGCATCGGCGAGGCGGCGGCGATCCGCATCGCGGAGGCGGGCGGCAAGGTGATCGTCGTCGCGCGCGACGAGGAGAAGCTCGCCGACGTGCGCAAGAAGATCGCGGACGCCGGCGGCTTCGTCAGGACGTACTCGTGCGACATCACGGAATACGCGGCGAACGACAAGCTGGCAAAGGACGTGCTGAAGGATTTCGGGCACGTCGACGTGCTGATCAACAACGCGGGCCGCTCGATCCGCCGTTCGCTGGCGCTGTCGTACGACCGCTTCCACGACTTCGAGCGCACGATGCAGCTGAACTACTTCGCGTGCGTGCGCCTGACGATGAACCTGCTGCCGTCGATGACGGCACGCAAGAACGGCCACGTCATCAACGTGTCGTCGATCGGCGTGCTGACCAACGCTCCGCGGTTTTCCGCGTACGTCGCGTCGAAGGCGGCGCTCGAGTCGTTCGCTCGCTGCGCAGCCTCCGAGTTCCACGACGAGAACGTGCACTTCACGATCATCAACATGCCGCTGGTGCGCACGCCGATGATCGCGCCCACCAAGCTGTACGAGGAAATGCCGACGATCATCTCGCCGGAAGAGGCGGCGGACATGATCGCGGATGCGATCATCCGCAAGCCGCAGCGCATCGCGACGCGCCTCGGCGTCATCTCCGAGATCATGCATCTCGTGATGCCGAAGATGTCCGAGGTCGTCATGAACTCGGCCTACCGCATGTTCCCGGATTCCGCCGCCGCACTGGGCAAGCGCGAAGGCGAGGAACAGCGGCCGGCGACCCGCGAAGCCATGATCTTTGCGTCGCTGATGCGGGGCATTCACTGGTAGAATGAGGCGTCAGCCGCGGAATTCCCGCGGCTGGACTCGCGGCCGGAGACACCGGTCGGAAGCTTCCTGCGGCCTCGCCACCCGAATGGGTGATGCGGACCTGTGACGCAGCGCGTTAAATGGCCGCATCGAATAGCCATTCCCGTATGAATCAGGCCTTAATGGGGCTTCCACGCGGCGCAGGGCGAGGTCAAGCTCACCTGCGATTGACTCGGGCAGCGCGAGGATGCGCTGCCCGCTGCGACCGAACGGGACACAGGGAAGACGCAATGAAAGTCGTTCTGATCGCCTTGTTACTGCTGGTGGTGCTGGGTCTTGTCGCGCTGTCGCGCCGGCGCGCCGCCGTGCGCGAGGCCGAAGCCGCCGCGCAGGCCCGTTCCCGGTCTGCCCGCAACAGGGCCCGGGTGCCGACCGTCTCCAACAACGTCAGGGGCGTGGCGGCCAGCCAGACCATCGAGCCCTTTCATCCCGGCTCGCACGACGGCGAATACGTGGACGAACGCTGAGTCGCGTCGGCGTCACCCCGACGTCAGGTGACGCAAGACCCCCGCAGAATCTTCCCAGTTGCGACCGTCGAAGGGTTCGAGCACCAGGGTCTCGATCGTGTCCGCGTCGAGGCAGCGCGCATTGACGCTGAAGCCGTCCGGGTTCGAACGCGGCACGTAAAAGGACTTGACCCCGCACCTGCGGCAGAAGAGATGGCGCGCCACGCCGGTATTGAAGGTGTACTCGGTGAGTGCCTCGGCGCCGGTCAGCAGGCGAAAGCGGGAACCGGGCACGATCAGGTGCTGGAATCCCGACATCGAGCAGATCGAGCAATTGCAGTCGTGGACGAGCAGGCGGGCGGGCGCGTCGACTTCGAAACGTACGGCGCCGCAATGGCAGCCACCACGGTGGGTAACGAGGTCAGGTGTCGCAGCGTTCATTGTGCAACCTTATACCCGGTCACCGGCGAGACCCGCGCAAAGTCCGCAATGCTCCCCGTTGCACCGAGATCACCGCCGGGGTTCGGCCGATAAACTGGCCGTCCGCCTCGATGCCGGCCGCCGGCTGCGCATCGATGCGCACCTTCTGCACCAGGCGATGCGTCACCAGCGGATCGCGCAGCAGGCCGCCGCGGTACAGCTTCGCGAGCTTCGGCAGCGCACGCAGCAGTCCGACGTCAGCAATGGTCACGAGATCGAACGCCCCATCGTCCTGCCGTGCCGTGGGCGCGACGTGCATGCGCCCGCCGCAGTACCGCCCGTTCGCAACGAAAGCCAGCAGCAGCCTGCTGGCGGCTGTACCCGGATCGTCGTCCACCGTCAGCCTGAAAGCCGGCGAGCGATAACGTGCGAGTTCACGCAGGGCGCCGGCCAGGTAAGCGAATTTCGACGGAGTCCGGGTGGGTATCCGTTCGATGACATGGGCATCGAAGCCTGCCCCGGCCACGTTGATGAACCAGCAGGTCTGCCTGGGCGACCCGTCAGCAGCTGGAAACTCGATGCGACCGACATCGTGCGGCACCGCGTGGTCCCGCCGGATAATCGCCGCGAGTGCTGCCGGTTTGCCGGGCAGATCGAGCGATCGCGACCAGTCGTTGCCCGTGCCGAGCGGCAGTGGGACGACAGTCGGCCTGCGCGTCGGGCCAGGGGATGCGGGATCACCGTGAGCTGGGCCGCGCTGCCATCAGGCCGTTGACGACGTCATGCACCGAGCCGTCGCCACCGGCGACGAGAAAGCGCTCGCGACCATGCCGCCAGGCGTCGGCCGCAATGCGCGTGCCATCGCGCGGGACCCGTCGTCCATTCGATGTCGTAAGACAGTCCCGCCGCGCGCAGCGCCTGCTCCATCGCCCGCCACGCACGCACGCCGCGTCGCGACCGGCCGGCCGCGGGATTGACGATGACCAGCCACGGGGCAAGGGACAAGGGATCGGAGACGCGGGTAGCGGCGTGCTCGGATTCGACCGGGCAGGCAGCGGCGTCGGTCAACGCGCGTCTCAGCGCACCGGCGCCGTGCAGTGGGACTCGATGAATTCCTGCTGCGTCTTGAGCTGGTCGCGCGTCGGACGGCGGCCCGGCTCGAGCATGTCGGCGAGCTTGTTGCGCGCGTCGACGCAGGTGTCGCCCTTCGAGACGCGCAGCCTGGCCGCCATCTCTTCCTGTTGTCGTCGCACGGCCGGATCCTTGCTGCAGTTCTGGTCCGCGGTCTGCTGCAAGCGGCTGAACTCGGCAGGGTCGACGGCCTCGCCGCCCTTGGCCAGGCGATCGATCGACTCGAGTGCGACCACGCACTCGCGGTTGCGCAGCGACGTCACGATGTCGTTGCGACGCGAGACCTGCTCGGCAGCTGGCCGCCGTGACACGGGCGCCGGTGCTGCCCGGACGACGACGAGGTCGATCGGCCGGTGTTCGCCAGCACGACGCGTTCGTACTTGGTGCCAGCGGGTGGCTTGTCGGACGAGAGGTGCGTGATGCCGGAGGCGTCGACCCACTTGTACACGGCCGACGAGGCCAATGCGCCCGTCGCGAAACCGAGCAGCAGCACTGCCGCCACCGTGGCGCGGGCGGTGGTCATCAGGGCGTCGGTCGCGGGGCGATTCGGCATGGGCGCGATTCTAAGGCCGCAACCAGTCGGGCCGAGTGACGTGCGTCATGATCCGGTGGTTTCTCCCTTGTCGGCCAGTGGGTTAGCCCCCACGGTCGCGCCAGTATCCCCCCAATTGGCGTGGCAGAGGGAGCGGGAAATCAGCCGTAGCGCTTGAGGATGCTCGCGAGCCCGGCCGAACCCGGGTGCAGCTTCTCGTACGGCTGCTGGTTCAGCGGCAGGTCGCTGGTCTTGAGCATGTCGTGCATGTCGGGATCCTGGCCCGGCGACAGGAAAATCAGGCCGGTCACGTGCTCGCCCTGGCGCAGCTTCGTGCGCATGTACTCGAAAGCCTTGCCGCGGTGGGTCGGGTCGTAGTCCTGGTCGAGCTTGCGCAGCAACAGCTGGCTGCCATCGTGCATTCTTACAGGCAGGGCCTCGCCGGGTCCGTAGGACGCGGTGATCTCCTGGCGCGCCGGGATGTAATCGGTGTGGATCGCCGCATCGTAGTGCTCGCGCGTGAACTCGTAGCTCTTGGTCGAGCCCACGTGGTCGTTGAACGTCACGCAGGGCGAGATCACGTCGATCATCGCGAAGCCCTTGTGCGTCAGGCCCGCCTTGATCAGCGGCACCAGCTGCTCGCGGTCGCCCGAAAAGCTGCGCGCGATGAACGTGCCGCCGAGGCTGAGCGCCGCGAGACACGGATCCACCGGCGCCTGCAGGTTCTCCTCGCCCTTCTTCGACTTGGTGCCGATGTCCGCTGACGCCGAGAACTGGCCCTTGGTGAGGCCGTAGACGCCGTTGTTCTCGCAGATGTACAGCATGTTGACGTTGCGGCGGATCGCGTGCGCGAACTGGCCGAAGCCGATCGAGAGCGAGTCGCCGTCGCCCGAGACGCCGATGTAGTGCAGGTCCTTGTTGGCGGCGTTCGCGCCCGCGGCAATCGACGGCATGCGGCCGTGCACGCCGTTGAAGCCGTGCGCGCCGCTGGCGAAATACGCCGTGGTTTTCGACGAGCAGCCGATGCCAGAGAGCTTCGCGAGCTGCTCCGGGCGCAGGCCCAGCTCCCAGATCGCCTGGATGATCGCGGCCGTGACCGAGTCGTGGCCGCAACCCGCGCAGAGCGTCGACATCGCGCCTTCGTAGTCGCGGCGCGTCAGGCCGAGTTCGTTCTTCGGCAGGTCCGGGTGGTGGACTTTCGGTTTGTTGATGAACGACATTGTCAGGGGATAGAGGTTAGGGGATAGGGGTTAGTCGGAGGAGCGGCGCTGAGGTCGAGTGCAGTGATCACCAGTCACGGGCCACTATTTCGCGGCGGCGAGGCTCGCGCGACGTGCGTCGCCCAGTTCCGCGATCACGGCATCGACGATCTCCTTCGAGGTCATCGGCAGGCCGCTGTAGTGCAGGATGGAGTGCAGCTTCGACTTCGGCACGTCGGTCTCGAGCGTGAGCAGCGAACGCAGCTGCGCGTCGCGGTTCTGCTCGACCACGAAGATCTTCTCGTGCGAAGCCAGGAAGGCCTCCACTTCGTGCGTGAACGGAAAGGCCTTGATGCGCATGTAGTCGATCGCCATGCCGTGCCTGGCGAGGATGTCGCGCGCCTCATTCACGGCGCCGCGGCTGCTGCCGACGGCGACCAGGCCGATTTCGCTGTTGCCCGTCGCCTCGATGACCGGTGCCGGCACCAGCGTCTTCGCCCGATTGAACTTGCGCAGCAGGCGCTCCATGACCACCTGGTATTCCGCCGAGTCCTCGGTGTAACCGCCGTACTGGTTGTGACCCGAGCCGCGCGTGAAATACGCGCCCCTGGGCGTTACGCCCGGCAGCGTGCGGGCCGGGATGCCGTCGTCGTCCGTGTCCAGGTAGCGGTGGAACTTGGGCAGCGCCTCGATCTCTTCCTTGGTCAGCACCTTGCCGCGGTCCGGACGGTACGCGTCGTCCCACTTGAGCTCGGGGCACATCCAGTCGTTCATGCCGATGTCGAGGTCCGACATCACGAACACCGGGGTCTGCAGCCGCTCGGCGAGGTCGAACGCCTGCACCATCATGTAGAAGCATTCTTCCGGGTTCGACGGGAACAGCAGCACGTGCTTGGTGTCGCCGTGCGACGCGTACGCGCACATCAGGATGTCGCACTGCTGCGTGCGTGTCGGCATGCCCGTGGACGGGCCGACGCGTTGCACGTCGACGATGACGGCCGGAATCTCGGCGTAATAGGCGAGCCCGATGAACTCGCTCATCAGCGAGATGCCGGGTCCACTGGTTGCGGTAAACGCCCGCGCGCCGTTCCAGCTGGCGCCGAGCACCATGCCGATCGCCGCGAGTTCGTCCTCGGCCTGGATCACGGCGTAGCGGCCCTGCCCGGTTTCAGGATCGACGCGCAGCCTGGCGCAGAACGACTTGAACGCGTCCATCAGCGAGGTCGACGGCGTGATCGGGTACCACGGTGCCACCGTGGCGCCGGCATACACGGCGCCGAGGCCGGCGGCGGTGTTGCCGTCGATCATGACGTTGCCCCTGGTCCGGTCCATGCGCTCGATGCGCAGGGGCAGCGGGCAGGGCAGGTGCTGCCTGGCGTAGTCGTGGCCGAGCTGCACGGCCTTCATGTTCGCCTCGACCAGCGCCGGCTTCTTCGCGTAGCTCTCGCTCAGCAGCTGGCGGATGACTTCGATGTCGATCTCGAGCAGGGCGGCGAGCAGGCCGAGGTAAACGACGTTCTTCATCAGGATGCGGTTGCGCACGCCGATGAAGTTCTCGTTGCAGATCTTCGCGAGCGGCGCGCCCAGGATCGCGATGTCGTCGCGCACGAGCACAGCGGGGCGGGGCCAGGTCGAATCGTAGATCAGGAACCCGCCGGGACTGACTTCGCGCACGTCCTTCTGGTACGTCTCGGCGTTCATCGCGACCATGAGGTCGACGCGGCCGGAACGGGCGACGTACGCGTCCCTGGTGACGCGGATTTCATACCAGGTCGGCAGGCCCTGGATGTTGGACGGGAAGTAGTTCTTCCCCATGACGGGCACGCCCATGCGGAAGATGGACTTCATCAGCATCGTGTTGGCACTGGCGGAGCCGGTGCCGTTCACGTTGGCGAGCTTGATGACGAAGTCGTTTACGCGGTCTTGCGTTGCTGGGGACTGGGCCATTGGTGGTCGTTCGCGTGGGGCAGGTTGATCGTCGACTTCTGCATGTCCCAGGCCGCCGTGGGGCAGCGCTCGGCGCAGAGTCCGCAGTGCACGCAGAGGTCCTCGTCTTTCACCATGACGCGGCCCGTCTGCTTGAGCGGCGCGGAGACGAAGAGCGGCTGGTGCGGGTGCTTGCGCGGCGCCGTGAGGCGCTGCGACAGCTCGGCCTCTGCGCCGTTGCGGGTGATCGTGAGGCAGTCGGTCGGGCAGATGTCGATGCAGGCGTCGCACTCGATGCACGCCTTGGCGTCGAACACCGTCTGGATGTCGCAGTTGAGGCAGCGCTGGACTTCCTGCGCCGTCTGTTCGGCGTCGAAACCCAGCTCGACTTCGATGCTGATCTTCTTGAAGCGCTCGACCAGGCTGACGTGCGGCACGAGCCGGCGCTCGACCGGGTTGTAGTCGTTCTTGTACGACCACTCGTGCAGGCCCATCTTGCGCGAGGAAAGGTTCAGCGTCGGCGGCAGGCGGTCGGTGACGGCCTGTCCCATGCAGTGGTTGTGCACGGAGATCGCGGCCTGGTGGCCGTGCTCGACTGCCCAGATGATGTTCCTGGGGCCGAACGCGGCGTCGCCGCCGAAGAACACCTCGGGACGCGTCGACTGGTGGGTCCTGGCGTCGACGACCGGCACGTGCCACTTGTCGAACTCGATGCCGAGATCGCCCTCGATCCACGGGAACGCGTTTTCCTGGCCGATCGCCAGGATCACGTCGTCCGCGGCGATGAAGGTCTCGCCCGTGACGCGCTCGGCCGTGATGCGGCCATTGGCGTCGAGGTCGTATTCCATCTGCTCGAACAGCATGCCCTTGAGCTTGCCGTCCTCGACCACGAACGCCTTCGGCGAGTGGTTGACGACGATCTCGACGTTCTCGCTCTCGGCGTCCTCGAGCTCCCACTCGGAGGCCTTGAAGAACTGGCGCGGCTTGCGCGCCATGACCTTCACCTGCTTCGCGCCGAGGCGCAGCGACGAACGGCAGCAGTCCATGGCCGTGTTGCCGACGCCGATGATCAGCACCTTCTCGCCGATCCTGTCGAGGTGCTTGAACGCCACCGACTCGAGCCAGTTGATGCCGATGTGGATGTTGGCATCGCCCTCGGTGCGACCGGGGAGCTTGAGCTCCTTGCCCTTGGGTGCGCCGCTGCCGACGAACACGGCGTCGAACCCGCCGGTTTCGAGCAGCTTGCGCATGCTGTCGATGCGCGAGTTGTAGCGGATCTGCGCGCCCATCTGCTCGATGTAGCCGATTTCCTCGGCCAGCACCGTTTCGGGCAGGCGGAACGCAGGGATGTTGGTGCGCATCAGGCCGCCCGGCTTGTCCCACTGCTCGAAGATCACGACTTCGTAGCCGAGCGGGAGCAGGTCGTTGGCGACCGTGAGCGACGCGGGACCCGCGCCGATGCAGGCAACCTTCTTGCCGTTCTTCTGCGCGGGGATCACCGGCAACCGGGACGAGATGTCGTCCTTGTGGTCGGCGGCTACACGCTTCAGCCGGCAGATCGCGACCGGCTTGTCCTCGACCCGCCCGCGCCGGCAGGCCGGCTCGCAGGGACGGTCGCAGACGCGACCCAGGATGCCGGGGAACACGTTGGACTCACGGTTGACGATGTAGGCGTCGGAGAACTGCCCGAGCGCGATGAGGCGGATGTACTCGGGGACGTCGGTATGGGCCGGGCAGGCCCACTGGCAATCCACCACCCGGTGAAAGTAGTCCGGATGGGAGGTATCGGTCGGCGGGGCGGTCACTGAGAACCCTGATTTCCTGAGACGGACCGCGACTTTAGCCGTTCTGCGGGGGGGTGCAACACGCATTTCCGTGGGGGCGGCTTGCGGCAACGCAGCAAGACGCCGCTGCGCACCCTATCGCGGGCCTGTTGCGCAAGCGGGCCGCCCGGGTTTAGTTTAAAAACGTGACCCAGATCACCCGAAGTAGCGATTAAGGCGTATGGCGGCCGAACCCCTGGCGCGTTCTGATGACAGCCATTCAACGGGCCGGTCCGTGCCAACGGTCCCCCGGCTCGGGACGACGGTGATCATGCGGTCCGGGTGGCTGCTTCTCGCTCTCGTCGCGGCGCTCCACCTTGGAACCGCGCGGGCGGAGATGGCCTCCGCGAACCTGCAGGTTTCCGTCCAGGTCCTGCCGCACGCGCGGTTGCAGGTCGACGCAGCGCCCGTCTCGATCTCGTCGGCCGACGTCCAGCGCGGTTACCTCGACGTGTCACGCCATTACCAGCTGCAGACCAACGCGCCCGACCGGGTCGTGCTGCAGCTGAATCCGCGGCTCGGCCTGACCGACTCGCATCGATATCGACGGGTTCCAGGCCCCGCTGCACATGAGCGACTCGAGCCTCGAGATCACCCAGCCGTTCGCTGCGTGAATTCACGGTGAACTACCGGCTCTGGCTCAGTGCCGGTGCGATGCCGGGCGAATACGCGCTGCCGGTGCAGGTCGCCGCGCTGCTCCGCTGACTCAATACGTCAGCGTCAACACCAGCGTGTCGTTATAGGCGCCGGGCACGGCGTCCTGCAGCTGCGGGATTCGACCGTAGACCGTGTGGGTGAACGTGCTGCGTGCCGTTGCCGACACCGGGGCCGATGGTCATCGAGCCCGACGCAATCACGGTGCCGCCCGTGCCGTTGCCCCAGACCTGCGACCGGGCCGGGTCCGCAAACACGTTGTAACCCAGGCGTGCCGGACCAGCGCCCAGTTGGCGCGTCGTCGGGCTGGTGCCGTTCATGCCGTTCGAGATCGTGACGCGGTAGTTGACCTTGGTGGCGCCCGCCGAAACGTAGCCGGCAGGTCACCGTCACGGTGCCGACGGAATCGTCCGGCCCGGTGAGCGACGGATCGTAGGTGCCGAAGTTGAGACCGACGGCCGTGATCGTCAGCAGTCGGCGCGCGTCGACCTGGCCTGCGCCACACAGCACGATCGCGAGCGCGGCGGTGAGCCACGCTCGCCGTTGCCGCCGCCGGTGTCCGATCTCAGGCCCCGGCGATGATCGTGCTATTCGCATCGCACGTCACCGAGGTCGGGCACGGGGTCGTCGCCGGCAGGTCGACGGACATTGGAACTGCAGTTGCCGCCTGCCCAGGTCACGCGCAGGCTGGCGGATTCACTCAGCCCTTCGACGTAGAGCATGCCGTCGAGCCCAAGCGGAAAGCGGGCAGCCCCGAAAGCCGCCTGGGCGCCAGCGGGCACCGGCGAGCCGTCGGCCTGCACCAGCCGCATCGTCGCGGCCATCGCGCGCTCGACCGGGAAGCGCACCAGAGCGCCGCTGCGATAGGCTGGCGTGACGCCGATCGCTCGCTGCGACAGGCTGCCGTCCATCGGCACCTGCCTGGGATCCACGCTGATTTCGTTGCGCTCGTACGGTCGCAGCGCGTCGATGAGGACGCGCCCCTGTTCGTCCGTCCTGCCGACCGGCTGGTTGTCGAGGTAGACCGTGAGTCCCTCGTAGTCGGCGACCTGGACGACGGCGAAACTCTGCTGCAGTGATCGCGCGGGCATCACGCCAGCGGCGGTGACGGCAAGCCCACCGCTCCCGCCGACGCGAACGCCGGATTCGCCGTTGCGGCGGGCGTAGTCGACCTCGACCGTGCCGGCGCTGCCCTGGTAGGCGAGGTAGGCGTCCTGCTCGTCGGCCGACGAGAGCGACATGCGATAGCCGATTCCTGAGCCCGCCGGCAGGCCGCGCTGCAGGCTGGTCGAGGCTTCGAAGCCCCCGTTCGTACCCGACGACTGTTGCAGCGAGGTGCTCAGGGTGCGCCGATCGCCCAGCGTCACCGTCCAGTTGAGCAACAGCGAGGAGTCCTGCTCGCCGGCGATCGCATGCGATGCGAACAACCCGAGGTAGCCCAGTGCGCCGATGCTCAGCGAATAGCTGAGACCGAAGGTCTGCACGGTCTCGCTGTCGTAGTAGCTCTGCAGTCCGTACGCGAGCTGCATGTTGCCGTGCCGACCGAAGTCGAATCCCAGTCCCGCGAAGGTCCGCTGCCGCGGCTTGTAGGCCAGGTCGGCCATGCCGCTCTGCACGAAGGCACGGCTCGCGTACTGCGTCTGGGCGTACGCGCTGAAGCGATCGCTGTTGTGCTCGATGCCAAGGCCGGCGAGGAAGCCCATGCCACTGGCATCTCCGCCCGCGGCGATCTGCGCGTTGACGATGCCCGCCACGCCGGCCTGCCAGGCCGCATCGGCGCCCAGCGCGTAGATGCCGTTGGCCTGGGCTTCCGCGCGGGCGCCTGCGGTCAGCGTGTCGGTGACGCCGCGCCGGTACATTGCAACACCGAGCATGTCGCCGTAGGCAAAACTGCGCTCGCCATAATCCTCGCGGATGCTGCCGAGCTCGAAGGAGTATTCGGCAAGGTCCGGCCGCAGCAGCGCGGTACCCGAGTAATACGGCTGGGTCAGGACCTGCTGCCGACCGAGGGCGTCGGTGACGACGACCTGCAACTGTCCGGCGCCGGTCAGCACCGGCAGGTGGTCGATCGAGAACGGGCCGGGAGGCACCTGATTCGCTGGCGACCGGACGTCCATTGACGAAGACGTCGACGGTGGACGGCACGACCGCTTCGCCATGGGCCGCCAATAGCGGCGTCGTGACGAGCATCGGCTGGGTGCTGAAGTTGGTGCCGAACTGCACGCCGCCGAAGCGCACTGCCCGACCCCAGCCGCCGGGCGAGGAAATCGAGTCGCCAACCCGCAGCGTCGCCATCCGGTCGGGAAAGTCACGGTTCCAGGTCGTATCCAGCCGGGCGACCTGGCGTTGCAACGGCTCCACGTTCGCGACCATCGTGCTGGTCAGCACGCCCTGGTTGCCGAAGAGGCCCAGTTCGAGGAAGGCACCGCCCTGGCGCAGGTCGCCGGACTGTTCGGCGGAGACGTCGTAGTTGACGAACGCACCCGGCGCAGAGCGCGTGGCACGCGGGGCGTCCGTCGGCGTGTTCACTCGCTGCGTCGGCAGAAAGGCCTGCGCCGGCACCGTCACCCGCGCCTTCATGGTTGCATCGTCCAGCGCAACGACCGCTCCCATTTCCGGGACCCAGGCGGTAATAGCGTTCGCCGTTGACCTGCACGGCGCCACGCATCGGTGTCTTCAGCCGAAGCGTCTCGAGGTCGGCGGCGCGGACCAGCAACGTGCCGTCGACGTCGCGGCGGACGACGAGCGTGGCTGGTGCAGGCTGGTCGTTGATGTGCAGCTCGACGACGGCTTCCGCGAACGGCTCGGCCGCCATCCCTGCGGGGCCCTGTGCCGCAAGCGCAGGGGCGCCTGCGGCCAGCAGCAGCGTCGCGGCGATGCAGCTTCGCAGGCGCACTGAGCTCAGTCCGCCAGCGTCAACTCCGTCACGAACGAGCCTAGATCGGTGGTTCCCTCCAACCGATACGGACCAGCCATCCCGGGGCCGGTCGTGGACAGGCGCATTCAGACGGGTGTTGTTGTTGTCGTCGAATGTCCAATGGCGGACTGGAGCCCGGCAGCAGGTACGCAAGTTCCGGCTGGTCGAGCACCGTGGCGGCGCCATCGGCGGTCTTCACTGAAAAACGATGGATACGGGCGTGCGCCGAGCCGTCGTTGCGCGCGCTCAGCGACAGCTTGCCGTCGTCGCCGCGGGTCGCGACCCAGGCGATCTGCGGCGTGGCCGGCGCGCGTGGCTCGACGAAGACCGGCACGCTCAGGCGCAGCACGATCTGCAGTCCGTTGAAATCCGGACTCGCGGCCTGCGGCACCTCCTGCAGCAGCAGGCGGTACGTGAGTTCACGCGCCGGATCGACGTCGCGGCGCAGCGCGACGCGCACCAGCTGCGAGCCGCCGGCCGGCAGCGTGAACACCGCCGGTGAAACCAGCAGGTCGCGGGAGGGCGTCAAGGCATCCTGCCCTCCCTCCTGCGACCAGGCCAATCCCTGGGTCTGCACCACGACGGGCTTGCCGTCCTCGTTCCTGACGGTGAGGACGGCCATGCCCGTGGCGTCTGCGAAATCCACCCGCAGTGGCGAGATGGTAAACGTCCCTGCCAGGGCCGGCGACAGCGCCAGCAGCGCTGCCAGGCCGGCCCATGCGGAAATGTTCTTTCGCAGCTTCACGACGAACTCAGTACGCGACCGTGACGGCGACCGAGTCGGTGTACAAACCGGCCGGAGCGTCCTGGTTCGCGACGCGTGTTGGCGATCGTGCCGTACACGGTGTGCGTGTTGGCCTTCGTGCTCGACATGCCGTGGCCGGTACCGCCGACCGTGTCGGTGCCGAGCGTCTCGCCCCAGATCGTGCTGCGCGCGGCCGCGGTGTACAGGTTGTATTCCAGCACGTTCGAACCGCGACTTCAGCAGGCGCTGCGCGATCGTTGCCGTTGGCGCCGTCGCCGAGGCTGATCGTGTAGAGCGTCCCGTTCGAGCAGCGGACCGACAGGTCGGCCGAACCATCGACCGCGGCCGAAGCGTCGTAGTCGGCGAACGCGAGCGGGCGCGGCCGTCACCAGGCAATTGGATGCCACGTTGGCGCTGACGTTCAGCGTCGTCGTCGCCGGACTCGTCGCCGCGCCAACCGTGACCTGCCACCATCGCCAGCGTGCCCGCGATCGCGAGCTTCAGAGAGTTGCTAAGCATGAATCGTCCTTTGTGTTGCTACAGCACGACGGAATGTCGTGAGGCGGCGATTCTTCCGAAGTCGGGGAATGCGAAACGTGATGTCGGGTTGCGTTTTCCATAAGCGAAATCGCATTGGATCCGATTCCGAGGAGACATTCGCTCAGGTTTTCAGGCGGCTTGGTCGCGTCGGACCACCGCTGTGACGACGCAGCGGGCGACAAAGCGTGAGCTGCGTCACGGCGCGAGGGCGAAGCGGAATTCCGGGCTGCCGTAGTGAACGTAGTCGGCCCAGTCGACGGTAGGCATTGCCTGCAGCTGTTGCCGTGCCGTGAGCACCGCGTCGCCGAGCCGGTCGCCGCTGAGCAGCGACTGATAGAGAGAGTGCGAGAATGCAAACGCCGCGTCGTCGCCGACCGGCCAGTGCGTGCCGAGGAAATTGGCGACGCCGCCCGCAAGGAAGGCTTCGGCGATGCCCGTCATGGTGCGGCGCATGCCGAACAGGCGTGCCGGAGAAGGGCGCTCCCTGGCGCGCTTGCGCACACGTGCCGCCTCGCATGCGTTGCAGAACACGAGCGCCGGCAGGTTGCCGACGCTCGCAAGGTCAGCGCCGCGCAGCACTTCCCTGCCGTCGCAGAGCAGGCCGCCCTGGTCGGGCTCGCGTGCGTCGAAGAAAGCGTGGCCGGCAAAATGCAGCACGTCGAACGCGCCCGTACCGAGTGCCGCAAGGATGCGCGCCCGCGTCGCATCGCGACCGGTAAGTACGTCGAACGTGACGGAGCTGCGACTCAGCAACTGCTTGAGGGCCTCGCCCTCGGCCGCCGCGCCCGGCAGGTCGCGCGTCGGATCGATGACCAGCAGCACGCGCAGGGGATCGGATGCGCCGTGATCGTCGCGCCACCGCGCAACGGAGAGCGCGTCGCTCGCATAACGACGACTGAGGCCACCGCCCAGTGCAGGATGCGTCGTGCCGATGCGCAGCACCTCCCAGGGCACGCGTGACGCCTCCCGGTCGTGCACGACCACGAGCGGGCGCGCCTGCATCGCCTCGAGACCCTCCCGCACCGTCGCCGGCAGCAGCGTTCTCGCGAGCGCGGTGCCGATGCGCGCCAGGTCGCGCGCAGTCGCAGCACCGGTCTCGAGCGGCTCGATGTGTTGCAGCAGGTCCGCACGGTTCAAGGTGACGGAGCCGCTGAGCACGGCCGCCTTCGCGCCCGCCGTCAGCAGCGACGAACGACACTCGTAGGCGTTGCGTCCCGCGGCCGTCATCGCTACGAGCAGATAGGCGGGATCCGCTGACGCCGCCTCGCGCGAGGACAGGGTCGCGCGAGCAGGTTGCCTGCCGGGCGTGGCGGCGGGCGCGTCGACCTCGTCGACCAGCAGGGCAAGGTCCGCGTCCTGCATGCTCGCCGCCAGCGTTGCGGGCAGCGCGTACCAGCGCGGCGTACTTGCGCGCATCGATTTCGCAGATCGAGATGCGGCGCACGACCTCACCCGGGTCCGCGTGCTGAACGCCAGCGATGAATCCACGCAGCTGCTGCTCGAGCGCCATCGCCACGGGCACGCCGGATCCCGCACCGAACAGGACGGTCGCGAAGTCCTCGACCTGCGTGTGGGCGAAGGTGTGGACGATGTTCTCCGCGACGAACGCCGTCGCCTCGGCGCCGAAGTCGTCAAAATCGCCGAGGCCCGCGCACAGCACGAATTCCGCGAGCAGGCGGCTGCGCGCGACCGGCAGCACGAACACCTGTCCAAGCTGCGCCGCGAACATGCGCCGCAGCGTGAATTCGTGGATCGCGCCGCCGAGTTCGACGTCGATGGCGGTGGCGGGGCCGGAGGGATCGACGTTGCGGAATACGCCCAGCACCAGCGCGCGTGAGTTGGCGTCGACGATGCTGCCGCGGACGAGCCGGATCTCGAGCGTGCGCCGGGGTCGCGCCGGCGCGGGCCGCGCTGCAGCGAGGCGCGCATCGAACGCGCGCTCGAGCATGGCGGGCTCCACCGCGCCGTGGAACTCCGGGGAAACGACCGGCTCGAGCAACCGGCGTCGTGCGTCGGGTGACAGGTGTTGCCACTTCACCTTGTGCGGGGCAACGCGACGCAGCGCCGTTTCGCTCAGTTTGCGCAGCACGGTCACGCGACCGCGCGAGGTCGACGCTGCCAGCCGTTTCGTTCCCCCGCTGCGCAGCAGGTCCACCACCGCCGCAATGACGCGCCCGTTGTTCGGCAGGCCGCCGTGCTTCTCGCCGACGTACCAGGCGGGTGCACCCGGGCGAACGGCGAGTGCGAGCGGTACGGTGCCGTCGCCCTGCGCAGTCACGCCGAAACTGAACTCGTTGCCGGACGACGACAGCGAGGTAACGGTGTCCTGTCGTACCCCGACGATGACGAGGCAGCGGTCGTCGCGGGCGGGCCAGCTTTCTCGCTCCTGCCGTGCGGCCAGCAGCCGCTGCGGGTCGGGCCGCAGTTCGTCGTCGGGCCAGGATTGCGCCTGGAACAGGTCAGCGCCGCCGGCGAGTGCGGGATCGGGCAGCAACTCGTGCAGGGCCGGCAGTGTCCGAAACACGATGCGCGCCAGGTCCTCGGCCGTGTGTCGCCGGTCGATGGCCGCAAGCTTGCGCACCGTCGGATAGACGCCGCGCATTGCGAGCACTGGCGCAAAGGATCCGTGATTCGGGGCGCCCAGCTGCACCACCCGCGTGATGCGTTCGCTGCGCTGGCGGCCAAGCGCCAGTCGTGCGACCAGGCCACCCATGCTGTGACCGACCAGCATGACCGGCGCGCCATCTGCCTCGGCAGCGATGCGCTGGTTGAGTGCGTCGGCCAGAGCGCTCACGCTGGCGCGCCAGTCGTACGGGTGCAGCCGCGCATCGAACCCGGCGATCCGCAGCGACAGTTTCAGCTTCAGCGTGTTGAGCAGCATCGTGCCGAGCGCAACCAGCCGCGAGCCGGCCGGCAAGGCCAGGCGAGTGAGGTGGCCCGCCGCGATCTCGATCAGGTCGACCCACAGCACGTCGTCGAGCAGCAGTCCGCGCGAGCCGATGCGCGATCCCATCAAGCCGGGCAACACGTAAACGCGAGTGCCGGGCGGTCCGCGCCGCGCGGCAGCGCGCCGTGCCAGCGCGCTCAGTTCACGGTAACCCTTGTCGCCGAAGAGCGCCTTGAGCTCCGCGCGGCGCTCGCCGGTCGCGAGCAGCCGCTCGACTTCCTCGTCGTGGAGTCGATGCACGGGCAGCGCAAGCGTGGGGCCGGTCACCGACGACTTCCTGGCCGCGTCCGCGCGGGTATCAATGCGCAGCCGGTGGAGCGGCGCCCGGCGCGCGCACTTCGACGCTGACATCGATCCTGCCCGCCTGCTCGAACTGCAGGGTCAGCGGAAAGCGCTCACCTGCGACCAGCGGCCGCGGCAGGTCCATCAGCATGATGTGCGTGCCTTGCGGCGCCAGTGCGACGGACCCGTGGGCGGGCACGTCGACAGCTTCGGTCGGACGCATTTGCGCCATCCCGGCCGATTCTGCCACCACGTGGATCTGCGCCATCGCAGCGCGCGGCGTTGCGGCGCCGACCAGCCGGTCGGCGCTGCGACCCTCCGACCAGGGTGAGGTAAACGGCAGCGACGGCCACGCCCGGCGGGGTCGCGCGCGCCCATGCATCGTTCACGGCAACAGCCTGCGGTGCAGGCTCGGCTGCGTACGTCGGCGCAGTGGCTCTTGCCAGTGCCAGGGCAATCAGTGCGACGGCCGCGCGACGCTTCATTTCCTGGTGCCGTCCTTCATCGCGCCGCGGATCGTCGCGACGATGCCGTCGATCGCGGGAGCGCGGGTAGTCGACTTGCGCCATACCGCGCCGATCGTACGACCCGGCACTGGTTTCGCAAACGGCTTCACGCGCAATCCGCGTGCGGTACCCACGGACGTCTCGGCAGCCAGTTCAGGCAGCAGCGTGATGCCGTGGCCGGCCGCGACCATCTGGCGCAAGGTCTCGAGACTGGTCGCGCGGTAATCCTGTTCCTGGTTCACCCGGATCCGGCTGCAGACTTCAAGTGCCTGGTCGCGCAGGCAGTGACCGTCCTCGAGCAGCAGCAGCGTTTCGTCCCGCAGGTCTTCCACCTTCACGCGATCGCGATCGGCCAGCGCATGCGAAGCGGGTACGGCGAGCACGAAAGGTTCGTCGTACATGGGCACGGCTTCGAGGCCGTCCAGCACCACGGGCAGCGCGAGAATCCCGACGTCGATTTCGCCGGCGCGCAGCCGCTCGAGCAACTGATCCGTCTGGTATTCGTACAGCATGAGCTTGAGCCGCGGCAGCTCGCGTCGCAGCCGGCCGACGATGTGCGGCAGCAGGTACGGTCCGACGGTGGGAATCAACGCCAGCTTGAGCGACCCTGCCAGCGGATCCCGGTCGGTCTTTGCCAGGTCGACGATCGCGTCGGCTTCCTGCAGCAACAGTCGCGCCCGCTGCACGATCTTCACGCCGGTCGCGGTCAGGGTGACGCGCCTGGGCTGTCGCTCGACGAGCGGCACGCCCAGGTACTCCTCGAGCTTGCGGATCTGTGCCGAGAGGGTCGGCTGGCTGACGAAGCAGCGCTCCGCGGCCTTGCCGAAGTGGCGCTCGTCGGCCAGGGCCACGAGGTAGCGGAGGTCGCGCAGGTTCATGCGGAAATAATAGCTGCAGCCTATCGGCCGGTGCAAAGCAATCAGGCCGGTGAATCGCCTATACTTGCGCGATGGGTCCCCGATCCACGAGGCTCTCCGCCGGTGTCGTGGTCGTTCGCCGTGCAGGCGACGACTGGCTGTACCTTTTGCTGCGCGCTTTCAATCACTGGGATTTCCCGAAAGGGATGGTCGAGGAAGGCGAAGAGCCACTGGCCGCCGCCATCCGCGAAGTGCGCGAAGAGTCCACGATCGAGGACCTCGACTTCGCGTGGGGCCCGCATTCCACGCAGACGGGTCCTTATAGCGGCGGCAAAGTGGCCCGCTACTACCTCGCGGTGACCATGACGTCGGAGGTGAGCTTGCCGATCAATCCCATGATCGGCCGCGCCGAACACAGCGAATTTCGCTGGGTCGATTTCGATGGGGCCCTCGAACTCGTCTCGCCGCGCGTGAAGCCCGTCGTGCGCTGGGCCGCCCAGGCGCTCGCGCGCGGCTAGTCCGCTGTCAGGCGACGCGGCCGCGATGGCCGCCCCGCACGAAATCCTCGACGTTTGCCGCCATTTCATCCAGGCAGCGCTGGCGTGCCTCGCGCGCCGCCCATGCGACGTGCGGTGTCACGATGAGGTTCGGAATGTCCGCCGCCAGCAGGGGATCGCCGTCCACGGGCGGTTCCTGTGGCAGCACGTCGATGGCGGCACCACCGAGCCTGCCGGCGTGCAGTGCAGCGGCCAGCGCCCGCGAGTCGACGAGCGCACCCCGCGCAGTGTTGATGAGCAGCGCGTCGGGCTTCATGCGCGCGAGCGCACGGGCGCCGATCAGGCCCTGCGTCTGCGGCGTCAGCGGACAGTGCAGGCTCAGCACGTCCACCTGCGGCAACAGTTCGTCGAGATCGTGCCTGCCGGCGTGACGCTCGCCGCCCGGACGGTTGGCGACCCACACTTCCATGCCGAGCGCGAGATTGGCCGCGCGCGCCACCGCCTTGCCGAGTGCACCGTGCCCCACGATGCCGAGCTTGCGCCCTGCGAGCTCCCGGATCGGAAAGTCGAGCAGGCAGAACTGGTCGCCGCGCGACCATGCCCCTGAGCGCACCAGCGCATCGTATTCGCGCAGGCGCTGCGTCAGCAGCAGCATCGTGCCGAGCACGTGCTGCACCACCGAGGCCGTGCAGTAGTCGCGCAGGTTGCAGACGCCGATGCCGCGCTCGCGGGCAGCCTCGAGGTCGACATTGTTCGTGCCGGTGGCCGCGAGCACGATGAGCTTGAGGCCGGGTGAGCCGTCCATCGTCTCGCGCGTGATGCGCAGCTTGTTCAGCGCGACGACTGCTTGCGCCGGCGATGGCCCCGGGCACGGCGTCCTGCGGCGTGTTGTCGCGCAACTCCAGGCCCGGCATTGCGCGCCGCAGCGCGGACGGATCGAGGTCGCCGTTGAAGCTGACGGTGGCGTAATCGAGGAAAACGGATCGCATCGGACGCTCGCTGACAATCGACACCCGCAAACCGTAGCATTCCGGCATGCGCAGGTCGCCACAAAAAGCCGGGGTAGACCGTGGCCCCGTCCGCAGCGGGGGTACTACGGCATCCCTGTGGGACGCATTTGCCGCCGCGCTCGAAGCTCGCGACGGCATGGCGGGCGCACAGGCCATCCACGAGCTCTGGATGCGCGGCGAGATCGGCAGCAACGTCGAGCGTGCGCTGCAGCAGCTGTGGGACGCCGCGGCGGCGACCATCCCGGAGTGGCTGCCGATGCGTCACGTGCACTGGTTGCCGCTTGCATACGAAGTCACTGGACGCTTCGTTCCACCACAGCGCGGCCGATCCAATATTTATCTCGTTCTGCTCGATTACAGCGACAGCCGCGACGACCCCTTCGGGCTGTACGTGGGCATGAGCCACTATTCGCCAGTGCAGCGCTTCGAACAGCACAAGTCCGGGATTCGCGCAGCCGGCAGCGTACTGCAGCGCGGACTCGAGGTCCTGACGGGGCCCACGCTGCATCTGCAGCGAATCACCCGCACCGAAGCGGTGCGCATCGAAGAGCAGCTGGCTGAAGCGCTGCGCGCCGCGGGTCTCTTCGTGCATGGAGGGCACTGACGGTCGCGCTTTGCGGTGGTGGGAGTCCGGTTTTCCGCGATGGTGAGCCTGGCCCGGCACAGTGCAGTGTGTACGGGTCCGACGCGCAGTCCGCCAGGAGGAACGCACATCGTCGCCATGCCGGTCACACAGGTCGATCTCGAGCCGCGGGTACGACGCATCACCGCGCGCTGGGAACACGATCCCGGTGCGCTCGTGCAGGTGTTGCGCGAGGTGCAGGAAGAGTTCGGTTACCTGCCGGGCCCCGCGCTCACGCTGGTCGCGCGCCTGCTGCGCATCCCCTATTCGCGTGCCAGGGGCGTGGCGAGCTTCTATTCCTTCCTGAGCGACGAGCCGCAAGGCGCGTATCGCGTCCTGTTTTCGGACAACGTCACCGATCGCATGGCCGGCAGCGAGCGCCTGATGGAGGCGATGTGCCAGCGTCTCCGGGCGGAGCCAGGTAAGGTCGCGAAGGACGGCCTGGTGAGCATCGCGCGCACTTCCTGTACCGGCATGTGCGACCAGGGGCCCGCGTCGCTGGTCAACGGTCGCGCCATCCCGTCGCTGACCGACGAACGCGTCGAGCGCCTCTGCGAGCTCATCCTTGCACGCACGCCGGTCGCGGAGTGGCCGACGGATTTCTTCGTCGTGCAGGACAACGTACGCCGCGCGGACATCCTGCTCGGCCACGCGCTGCAACCGGGCGATGCGATACGTTCGGCGCTGCAGCGCGGCGCGGCAGGCCGGTCCGAACACGCCGCCAACGAACGCTCCTGGCGTGAGGCGAACGTGGGTGCCGCACAGGGGCCGGTCGCGACCCTGGAAGAGATCAAGCGCTCGAACCTGCGCGGCCGCGGCGGCGCAGGGTTCACCACCGGCATCAAGTGGGAGGCGTGCCGGCACGCCACCGGCCGGACGCGCTACGTGGTCTGCAACGCCGACGAGGGCGAGCCGGGCACGTTCAAGGACCGCGTGCTCCTCACCAGCCATGCCGACCTGCTGTTCGACGGCATGACGGTCGCGGCCCATGTGATCGGCGCCAGCCAGGGATTTCTCTACCTGCGCGGCGAGTACCGTTACCTGCTCGAGCCGCTCGAAGCGACGCTGCAGCGGCGCCGCGCAACCAACCTGCTCGGCAACGGCATCTGCGGCCAGCCTGGCTTCGATTTCGACATCCGCATCCACGTCGGTGCGGGCTCGTACGTGTGCGGCGAGGAGTCGGCGCTCATCGAGTCGCTCGAGGGCAAGCGTGGCGTGCCGCGCAATCGTCCGCCGTATCCCGTGACGAATGGCTACCGGCAGCAGCCGACGATCGTGAACAACGTCGAGACCTTGTGCGCGGCGGCGCTGATCGCCGTACGCGGTGGCGACTGGTACCGCTCGCTCGGCACGCCCCGGTCGTCCGGCACCAAGATCCTGTCGGTGGCGGGCGACGTCGAGCGCCCGGGCCTGTACGAGTATCCGTTCGGCGTGACGCTGTGGCAGGTGCTGGAGGACTGCGGTGCCGCAGGCACCCAGGCGATACAGGTCAGTGGTCCGTCCGGGGTCTGCGTCGATGCCTCCGAATTCGGCCGCCGCATTGCCTTCGAGGACCTGTCCACTGCGGGCGCCTTCACGGTGTTCGATGCGAGCCGCGACATGTTCGACGTGGCGCGCAACTACGCGCACTTCTTCGCGCACGAGAGCTGCGGGTTCTGCACGCCGTGCCGCGTCGGCACCTCGATGCTGGTCACGTCGATGGACAAGATCCACGCCGGCAATGGCACGCAATACGACCTGCTCGAAATCGATCGACTGAACAAGGTGCTGCAGATGTCGGCCCATTGCGGCCTCGGGCACACTGCCTGCAACCCGATCCTCGACACCCTCAAGCGGTTCCGCCCCGCTTACGAGCGCAAGCTGCGCTCGCTCGATTTCTCGCCAGCCTTCGACCTGGACGGCGCCCTCGAGCGCGCGCGGCAGATGACCGGGCGTGACGACGCCGGCGCGCACCTGGAGGCACACCCGTGAGCGAACGGCCGAGCTTTCTGCTCGATGGCGCCGAGGTGCCGTTCGAACCCGGCCAGACGGTGATGCAGGCCGCCCTCGCGGCCGGGCGTTACATTCCGCACCTCTGCTATCACCCGGAATTCACGCCGCACGGCAGCTGCAAGCTGTGCACGGCGCGGGTCGATGGCCGGCTGATGGCCGCGTGCACCACGCCGGCCGCAGGCGCGACCGAGGTCGAGAGCGAGACGGAGGAGTTGAACGACCTGCGACGCACGCTGGTGCAGATGCTGTTCGCGGAGGGCAACCACTTCTGCCCATCCTGCGAGAAGAGCGGCAACTGCGTGCTGCAGGCCCTTGGCTACGATCTCGGGGTGATGACCGCAGGATTCCGGCACCTGTTTCCGGACCGTCCCGTGGACGCCTCGCACCCCGAGATCCTGCTCGACTTCAACCGCTGCATCCTCTGCGAGCTGTGCGTGCGCGCTGCACGCGAAGTGGACGGCAAGCACGTCTTCTCGCTGGCGGGCCGTGGCCTCGGCAAGCACCTGATCGTGAACGCGGAGTCCGGGCGGCTGGTGGACACCGACGTGAAGGTCACCGACAAGGCGATCGACGTGTGCCCGGTTGGCGTGATCCTGCGCAAGCGTGTCGGCTTCGCCACGCCGATCGGCGCGCGCCGCTACGACAAGTCCCCGATCAGCGCGCAGGCGCTCGCCGATGCGCCGCGCCCGCTGGAGCGAAGGCATGACTGACGTCGCCCGGCGCAAGCTCAAGGTCGCGACGACCTCGCTTGCCGGTTGCTTCGGCTGCCACATGTCGCTGCTCGACATCGACGAACGGCTGTTCCAGCTGCTCGAGCGCATCGAGTTCGATCGCTCGCCGCTGACCGACATCAAGCACTGCGGGCCGTGCGACATCGGCATCATCGAGGGTGGCATCTGCAACGCCGAGAACGTGCACGTGCTGCGCGAGTTCCGCGCCAACTGCAAGATCCTGGTGGCGATGGGCGCCTGCGCCGTGACGGGCGGCCTGCCGGCGCAGCGCAATCACCTCGACCTCGGCCAGTGCCTGCAGGAGGTTTACCTCACGGATCCCGGCGTGGCCCACGGCATGATCCCGAACGATCCCGAGCTGCCGCTGCCGCTCGACCAGGTGCACCCGCTGCATGAAGTCGTGAAGGTCGACTACTTCATTCCAGGCTGCCCGCCGTCGGCCGACGCCATCTGGAAATTCCTCACCGACCTGATCGCAGGCCGCACGCCGAAACTCGGCCACGGCCTGATCCACTATGACTGAGCAGGGCCGCCCGCAATGAGCACGCTGCCGCTGGAAACCGCCGCCCACCGCGAGAAACTGCGGCGCGTCGTCATCGAACCGCTGTCGCGCGTCGAGGGCCACGGCAAGGTCACGCTGCTGCTCGACGAGCAGGGTCACGTCGAGCAGGCGCGGCTGCACATCGTCGAGTTCCGCGCCTTCGAGAAATTCATCCAGGGCCGGCCATACTGGGAAGTGCCGGTGATGGTGCAGCGCCTGTGCGGCATCTGTCCCGTGAGTCATCACCTGGCCGCGTGCAAGGCGCTCGACCAGGTGCTCGGTGCGACGGTCACTCCCACTGCCGGGAAAATTCGCCGCCTGATGCACTACGGGCAGATCCTGCAGTCGCACGCGCTGCATTTCTTCCACCTGTCGTCGCCGGACCTGCTGTTCGGCTTCGACTCGGACGTTGCGCGCCGCAATATCGTCGGCGTTGCGGCGGCGTTCCCGGAGATCGCGCGGCAGGGCGTGCTGCTGCGCAAGTATGGACAGGAAGTCATCCGCCACACCGCAGGCAAGCGCATCCACGGGACGGGATCGGTGCCGGGCGGCGTCAACAAGAACCTGAGCCTCGCCGAGCGCGATGAACTGCTGGCGGACATCGCGCAGACCATCGCCTGGAGCCGCGACTCGGTGCAGATCGTGCGGCGGCTGTTCGAGCAGAATCCTGGCCTTTACCGCACGTTCGCGAGCTTTCCCGCGAGTACGCTGAGCCTCGTGCGCGCTGACGGAGCGCTGGATCTCTACCACGGCGGCCTGCGCGCGCGTGACGCCGACGGCAACCCGGTGTTCGACCACGCACCGTACGACCGCTACTGGGAACGCATCGCCGAGGACGTCAAGGCGTGGTCGTACATGAAGTTTCCGTACTTCAAGGCGCTTGGCGCAGAGCAAGGTTGGTACCGCGTGGGCCCGCTCACGCGCGTCACGCAATGCGATTTCATCCCGACGCCGCTGGCGGAACTCGAACGGCGCGAATTCATGGCCTTCGACGACGGTCGTGCCGCGCGCTCGACGCTCGGCTTTCACTGGGCACGCATGATCGAAATGCTGCATGCCGCCGAATCCATCCGCGACCTGCTGCACGATCCGGACTTGCAGGGGACCGACCTGATGGCAAGCGGCGAGCGGCAGGCGCGAGGCGTGGGCGTGATCGAGGCTCCCCGCGGCACGCTGATCCACCACTATCGCGTCGACGAGCAGGACCAGGTGGTGCGCGCGAACCTGATCGTCTCGACCACGCACAACAACCAGGCGATGAACGTGGCGATCCGCGAGGTCGCCCGCCGCTATCTCGACGGCCGCCAGCTGACCGAAGGCCTGCTCAACCACATCGAAGTGGCCGTGCGCGCCTTCGACCCGTGCCTCTCGTGCGCGACGCATGCGGTCGGCAAGATGCCGCTCTCGGTACAATTGCTCGACCCGTACGGAACCGTGATCGACGCGAGAATGCGCGGATGACGGTCGCACCCACGCTCGTCTTCGCCACAGGCAACCCGAGCCGCGGGGACGACGCGGTGGGGCCGCTGCTGGCCGAGCGACTCATGGCGGCGGACCTGCCGGGTGTCGAGGTGCTGGTCGACTTCCAGTTGCAGGTCGAGCACGCGCTCGACCTCCAGGGCCGCAGCCGCGTGATCTTCGTCGACGCCTGTGTCGACGCGGAGGCGCCGTTCGTCGAGCGTGAAGTCCTCGCCGACGCCGGCTTCGCCCACACCAGCCATGCGCTCGCGCCGGCGCAGGTGCTGGAAACGTATCGGCGAGTCACGGGCGCCAACCCGCCAGCGGCGCTGCTGTTCGGCGTGCGCGCCCACAGCTTCGAGCTCGGCGCGGGCTTGTCCGGCGACACCGAGTACGCCTGCCGGCTCGCGTGGCCGCGGCTGCTGCAACTCTGCGGCGCTGATCGCTCTCAGGTGCCGGACAATACCTCGACGCGAACCTGCCGGTTCTGCGAAGCGTAGGTGCAGCCCACGTAGCGCGTCTCGCCGGTCGGCATGCGTACCCGCAGTTGCATGCGATAGCCGCCCTGCATCGCGACCGCTGCGTCCTGCTGCAGTATGCGTCCGCCGCGGCGTTGCACCTCGTTGACGCAGGCCTGCTCGGCCTGTGTCCGGCCCGGTCCGGCGGTCCCGCCGCCATTGCCGCGCACCTTCTCGAAACGCCCGCGGCAACCGTTCGTCACCCAGATCACGCCGTTGCGCGTGCCCCAGGTGGAGTCCTTGCGGCAGCGCCCGTTGCTGTTGTCGCGCAGCAGCCGGCCGAAGTAGCCGTAGCCAATCGAACATTCACGGTAGCGATTGCCGTCGGAGTTGCAGTCCAGCACGTTCGTTCCGCCGCCCCAACCGCTGCGGGTGACCTCGAACCTGGCGCGGCAGCCGTTGGCGACCCAGACGCGATCGCCACGCTGGCCCCAGCCCTGGCCCTCCACGCAGCGAGCGTCGGACAGCCGCTTCACCAGCACGGCCCGACCGTTCACCGGCAGCTGGCACTCGCGGTACTTCATGTCGATCGAAGCGCAGTTGAACTGCATGCGGTCGTCGCCGTCATCGTCGTAGCCCCAGCCGAAACCGTAGAGGTTGACGTCGCCCGTGCGGGTTTCGACGAAACACGAACCATTCGTGACCTGGCCGCGCTGGTTGCGCACACGCAGGTTGATCGACCAGCCGTCACGGAACTGCTGGAAGTTGCTGGTGTCCAAGACCGTGAACCCCCGCCGGTTGGCTTCCCGCACGCAGTCGCTCTGGGCAGAGCGGCTCGGCGCCGCGGGTGCTTGCTTGAGCGCAGGCTGGTCGACGGGCGCACGCGCCGCGGGAGCGGCGTCTTGCTCGGCCTGGGCCGGCGCAGTCATGCCGACGACCAGTACCAGCAGGGCGACGTGCAACGGACGGGCAATTGATCGCATGGGGTCTCTCCGAGCGGCTCTGGGATGGCCAATCCGGGCAACGGTCGCGGGGCGACAACGTTGACCGAACGCCATTGGCCCCGCAACCGGCAACGCATCCGCCGCGCTGATTCTTGTTGCACCGCCGCACGCGAATGATTGCATCCGGGTGTCGTTTTCATGCGGCAGCGCACGGAAAGAACGCTTAAAGATCAGATGCTTGCCTGATAATGGCTATGCCTTGGCCCAGCCCGACCGTTAAACTGCACGATTACCGACCGCCACTCACGAAACCGAACGGAACCGCCTTGATGCACAACGACAACGATACCGTCGCGCGCGCTCCCGAGCATGCACCGATCAACTGGGTCACCACGATCCTGTTCACGGCATTGCCGCTGGCCGCCGTCACGGTCGTGCCGTGGTATGGCTTCACGCACGGTTTCAGCCTCGCTGCCTGGGTCCTGGCGCTGGTGTCCCTGTGGGCATGCGGCATTGCGATCACGGCGGGCTATCACCGCCTCTGGGCCCACAAGGCCTACAGCGCGCACTGGTCGGTGCGCACGTTCCTGATGCTCTTCGGCGCCATGGCGCTGCAGAACAGCATCCTGGTCTGGGGCTCGCAGCACCGCACGCACCACCGGTATGTCGACGACTGGGACAAGGACCCCTACAGCGCGAAGCGCGGGTTCTGGTTCTCGCACATGGGCTGGATCCTGCGGGACTACCCGAGCGGCAAGAACGATTTCTCGAATGCGCGTGACCTGGAGCGTGACCCGATCGTCATGTTCCAGCACCGGTTCTACCTGCCGCTCACGATCTTCATGAACGTCGCCGTGCCGCTGCTGGCCGGCTGGGCCGTCGGCGATGTCTGGGGCGTGTTCCTGCTCGCCGGCATCCTGCGGCTGGTGATCAATCATCACTTCACGTGGTTCATCAACTCGCTGGCCCACATGTGGGGCTCGCAGCCGTACACGGACGAGAACTCGGCCCGGGACAATCCGGCGCTGGCGTTCCTGACCTATGGCGAGGGGTACCACAACTTCCACCACATCTTCCAGAACGACTACCGCAATGGCGTGAAGTGGTGGCAGTTCGACCCGACCAAGTGGCTCATCGCGAGCCTGTCGTTCGTGGGCCTGGCTGACAACCTGAAGCGCGTGCCGGATCTGTGGATCCAGCGGGCGCAGGTCGCCATGCAATTCAAGCGTGTCGAACGCACCCTGGAGGCGCGGCGCAGCCGCGCAGGCGACGAACACATCGACCGCCTCAAGGCGCGCGTCGCCGAAGAGTACGCGGCGTTCCGCAAGTCGGTGGAGGAATGGGCCAAGGTTCGCGACCAGTGGGTCGCCGACCGCAAGCAGCGCCTGCTGCAGCGCTGGGAAGAAACCAGCTTCCGACTGCAGCTGAAGCAGATCGAGCAGGGCCTGCAGTTGCAGCGCCGCCGGCTGCGCGCGATGAGCAAGGCGTCGCTCGCCTAGAACCTCACTTCGAATCCCGCCTGCAGCAGGCGCGGCATGCCTGGAATCAAGCCGCGGCTCATGTCGGCGACGTACAGCGTGTCACCGAGGTTCTTCGCGGTGGCGAAGACGGTGCAGTCACAGAGCGGCAGGTCGTAATTGGCTGTCAGGTTCCAGACGGTATAACCCGGTATTTCACCGCGCTGGCCGTTCGCGATGACTTCGACGGTGTTGAGGTCGTCGGTGAATGACGAACTGGTGTAGACGCCTTCGAGCGCCACCTCGAGTCCAAAACCAGTGCGCACACCGACCGTGCCCGAGAGCAGGTGCTCGGGCGCGTACGGCAGGCGGTTGCCCGTCACGCTGACGGTGCTGAAGCCTGCAACGCTGCTATATCGCTCGCCGACATATTCCGCATCCGCGAGCCACGTGTAGGCTGTGCGAACGAAGACCTCGATTGGCCATTCGACAAAGCCTGTGCTGGACGCACTACCCGAAAGCTCGAGGCCCTGCTGCAGTGTCTCGCCGGCGCTGGTGAGCGCCGCGCCCGATCCGCCCGCGACGCTCGCGGGCACGATCTGGTTTTCGAAGTCCATGCGGAAGAGCGTGGCTTCGTACGAGAGTCCGTCACGCGGATTGCCGCGCACGCCCAGCTCGTAATTCCACGAGAGTTCGGCATCGAGATCGACGCTGCCACCCGCCGCGGTCACGATGTCCGCAACGCCCGGGGGCGCGAATCCACGGTGCACGCCCGCAAAGACCACTGTTTCCGGCAGGACTTCGACGGTCGCACCAATGCCCGGAACGACTTCGTCGAGGGTCGACTCACCCGCGGCCCCCGTCAGGTTGTCCGTGCGTTCGTAATCGACGTGCTCGAAACGCACGCCGGGCGTGACCGTCCAGCGGCCGAAGTCGAAACGGTTCTGTACGAAGGCCGACCTCGCTGCAACCGAGCGGTCGCTGTCCTCGCGGATGCCGGCGTTGCGTCCGGTGCCCGGCTCGCGCGAGGTCGGCGTGTCGCCGTTCGCCTGCACACGAAACTGGCCCTCGACGTGGAAGCGAATGCCCGCTTCGGTGAGGTTGTCGAGGCCGAACAGTCCGTGCTCCACCGACACGCGTGGCTCGAGACCGGCCGTCCAGTACTGACGCAGGCGACCTTCGTTGCCGCACGTCGTGTAGAGATTCGTCATCCCGGCGCACGCTGGATCGCTGGCATCGTTCGGGCGCTGTGCGGAATTGCTCGACTGTCGCCACCAGTCGCGATTGAAGTACGTGTAGTAGGCGTTCGTGGTGAAGGTCACCGCAGGACTCAGTTCGAAGCGGTGCGTGACCGACGTGCCGAAGCGCTGCGCGTCCATCTGATCGTACTTGAACGGATTCTGGTACGGGTCGGCCTGCCACTCGGCAAGCGTGAGCCCCGAGTACGTGACTTGCGAGGATTCGTCGTAATAGCTCGCACGGAAAGTGACGGCCTGTCGTTCGCTGAACTCGTGCAACACCTTCAGGTTCAGGTCGCCGACCTCGAAGTGCATGTTGTCGCGCGCCCCGTCGGTCTCCTTGTACGTGCCGTGTGCGATGAACCCCGTGTCGCCGAACCTGTCTCCCATCTCGCCGTGGATCTCGCGAAAGTCCTTGTTGCCGATCGCAGCGACGAGCCGGCCCGCGCGGTCGTCCGGCACCGGTGGCGTGATGTAATTGATCACCGCGCCGACGGTGTGCGGCCCGTAGGCGATCTGCCCCGAGCCCTTCAGGACCTCGATGCGCTCGAAGCGATCGACCGGCGGGTGGTAATAGCTCGCGTTGTCGCCATACGGGGCATAAGCGATGGGAATGCCGTCCTCGAGCAGCAGCACCTTGCTCGAACGCGTCGGATTGAGCCCGCGGACTCCCAGGTTCGGCCGCAGGCCGAGGCCTTCCTCGTCGCGCGCGAACACGCCGGCCACCTTGCGCATCGCCTCGTTGATGGTGAAGACACGGGACTCGGTGAGGATGTCCGCGTCGATGACCGTGGCCGATCCCGGGATCGAGTCGAGCCGGATCCGGTCGCCGATCACGGTGATGACGGGTTCCAGGTCAACCACGCCGGGCGGCGACGCGTCCGCGGCCCGGGTCGCTGTCGAGGCAAGGAGGGTGCCGGCCAGGACCAGGCCGAGCACCGTCGAGCGATGCGACGAGAGTTGATGGGAAGCGGGGCGCGAACGCGAGGCGGCCGGGTGGGCGAGGGTGGGCATGGCGGATCCGACGGTGTGATTCGTTGTCGGTCCCGACTTTGCTAAAGCTGCTGTTAACTGTCAATGCAAATAATTCGTATTCGCATTAAGTAGAACCCGCATCAATAAGCGCAGCCCCTGTTTCGACCGGCCTGCAGCACGTTAGGCTTACGGCCTGTTCCAACGTTCCGAGTCCACCCATGCCATCGTTCGACATCGTGTCCGAAATCCCCATGAACGAAGTGATCAACGCCGTGGACCAGGCCTCACGCGAGGTTGGCCAGCGCTTCGACTTCAAGGGGACGAATGCCAAGTTTGAGTTGAAAGAGCACGTCGTTACGCTGTCTGCACCAGCAGATTTTCAACTTAAACAAATGATCGAGATACTGAAGCTCAAGCTCGCCAAGCGCGGCATCGACGTGGCCTGTCTGAAGATCGACGAGCCGGTGATCACGGGCCAGACGGCGAAGCAGATCGTCACGCTGCGCGAGGGGATCGAGACCGAGCTCGGCAAGAAGATCCAGCGCCAGATCAAGGATTCGAAGCTCAAGGTGCAGGCGGCGCTGCAGGACAAGCAGGTGCGGGTGACCGGCAAGAATCGTGACGACCTGCAGGAAGCGATCGCGCTGGTAAAGAAGGGCGAGCACGACCTGCCGCTGCAGTTCACCAACTTCAGGGACTGAGCGGGGGCTCCGTAACCGGGGCAGTCGACTCGGCGGACGTTGCGCCGACCTGCAGCAGTTCGTCGATCTGGGTTTCGAACTCGTGCGCCAGCAGCTCGTGCTGCACGCCCGTGGCCGGCCCCGCGAATCCGGTGTGGATCTTGCGCACGCGGCCCGTGCGATCGATGAAGATCGCAGTCGGGTAAGCGAGCACGGCGTCGAGTTGCGGCAACACGGCGGCGGCTTTCGTCTTGTCGGAGGCACCCGCGATCAAGGTCGGGTAATCGATGCCGTACGCCGTGCGGAAGCGCTGTACGGCGGCAGCGGCACGCTTGAATTCCGCGTGCTGCTCGAACATCAGGCTGACGATCTCGAGCCCCTGTGACCGGTACTGGCGGTCGAGCTGCACCAGCAGCCGTGCTTCGTCGTGGCTGTTCGGGCACCAGCTGCCAGCGAGCGTGACCAGCAGCACCTTGTCCTTGAAGCGCGAATCGCTGGACGACACCGTCCTGCCGTCCAGGTCCTTGAACGCGAACGTGAACGGCGCTGCGGGATTGCGCAGATGCGAAGCGAGCGCCGCGGCATCGATCGTGGCGTCGGCGTTGCGGGTCGCGACGAAGCGCTGTGCGCTGCCGCGGTCCGACCACGTTTCGCCGACGAGCTGGCCGCTGGCGTTGAGCTTCGCTTCGTAGAGCACCACTGCACCGCCATCGAACCGTGACAGTCGCAGCTCCTCGTCGTGGGCCTCGCCGGCCAGGAAACGCTGGTCGTCGGCGGGCATCTGCACGGTACCCGTCACCTTTTCGAAACTCTGCTCGAACATGGCGACGGCGGGAGTCCGACGACCGGTGCCGTCCGTGAACTCCACATCCCACCGTCCTGAGAAATCCGCGTTGTTCGGCAAGGCTTCCCGGTAGAAGCGCCAGGTTGTACCGAGTTTCGCGTTGAACGGCAGTTTCAACACCTTGCCGTCGGCGTGGACGAGCGCGACGTCGCCGCTCAGTTCGTCACCTGACACCTTCGCGCTCAGGATCGTCTCGTAGCCCGGAAATCGTGCCTGCAGCTGACGCCGGAGCAGCTTGCACTTCGTCGAGCCGGACGCGTTCGTCACCGTTGATGACGTACAGCACCTTACCGGCTTCTTCCTGTGCGACGTCCAGACCGAAGGGCACGGTCTTCTTGCCGGGCAGTTCGATCGAGGCGCGGTAGCTGCCAGGCTGCAGTTCGCGGTTGGCGGGTTTCGAGCAGGCGGAGAGCGCGAGCGCCGCCGCCAGCAGCAGTGCGGGAGCAACACACGTTCGCAGTCGACCCGCGAGGGGCAGGTGCAGTCGGTTCATGCGCCAGTTTCGGCCGTGGGGCCGTCAGATTCTTAGGGCGACGCGGATCTTGTCAACCAGGTCTTCGCCGCCGTGCTCGCGGACGTGCTCGATCACGATCGGGCCGAATTTCTTCGCGGTGTCGATGTCGACGCCGAGCTCCGCGAACGATGCGGCGAGGCCCGCCCAGCGGCCAGCCGCCGATTTCCTGCCGCCGAACAACGATCCGATGCCGCCGGCAAGCGAACTCAGGGCACTCGGCGGCGGGGCGTTCTTGAGCAGCTTGTCGGCGCCCGGGACGTCGGCGACGAACGCCTTGAAGTCCGTCGGGCTCAGGTTCTGCTGGCCTGCACGCAGCAGCGCCACGACGCCACCGCGAGCCTGGTCCCTGGAGACGCCCAGGTCTTTGGTGATCTTGCGGATCAGGTCATCCATCGCTGTCACTCGGGGTAGGGCGAACCGGACCGATTCTACGTCAAGCGGGCTGCCAGACGAGTGCCAGATCGGTCACTTCGGTGTCGGACTTGCGCGCCTTGATCTCCGACTGCTCCACGGCAATCGCCCCGGCGTCGAACTTCGATTCGAGCGCCGCGATCTCGTCGGCCAGTTCCGCCTCCAGCGCGGCGTGCTGCTGCTGCAGCGCCGTCAGGTCGGCTTCGGCATGCGTGACGTCGGTCCGTTCCTTGCCGATGCGGCCCATGCTCCTCGCCGCGGACGACGCCTTGCCGAACACGCTGCTGCGGCGGCCGCCGAACAGCGCACCGAGCAGGCTGCCCCCGACGCTGAGCGCGGAAGACATCGTCTGCTGGCTCACCTGCTCTTTCTCGCGCACGAGTTTCTGTTCGGCTTTGCGCGCCCGGTCCTCGATCGTGTCGAGCTTCGACGCGTATTTCCTGCGCAAGGCATCGACGGCCGCGTCACGCTTCTCGCGCACGGCCTGGGCCAGGTGCGCCCGGAATTCACTTTCGCTGCCGCCTGGCACGGACGTCAGCTTGAACTCGGGGCATCGCATGATCGACAGCGAGGAGCTGCGGTAGACGTGATCCGCCAGCGACTTGCCGTGCTGCGCAAAGGCCTTGGTCGCAATGGCGCTGCCGGCCACGTCTGCAAACGTCGCGTCGGGTGCCGGTGCGTCGAGCAGCTGGATGGCATCGGCGTTGCAGATCTCGGCGGCCTCCCAGTCCGGGCCCTGCGCAGTCAACGGTGCAAGGTAGTACCAGTTTTCCCACGCATCGATTCCGGCCTTGGTGTCGACGAAGTGCGCGCGCACGCGTGCGCCGATGCGCGGTTCGTACTCGACGCCCTGGTTGCCGGCGGCCGCCAGGAATTTTTCCGGTACGCCCGCCGGGACGATGGGGCGACTGCCGGACGACATCGCCGATGCGCGCGGTGCGGCGGCGGGAGCAGCCTCCGTCGTCGGAATGGGTGCAGGTGAGGCGGACTTCTGCCCGTCTGACGCGGCCAGCCTGGCGATCTCGGCCGAAGTCAGCGGACCGCGCAGGTACGAAAGCGCCCAGCGCGTGCGCAGCAGCACGGGCGCTGCGTCGTGGACGTTGCGCATCAGGAAGGTGCGCTGCGGCAGGTTCGACATCGCAGCTTCGAGCTGCGCCTTGTCCATGCCACCGGCCGCATCGCTGCCGAGCAGGCCTTCGATCACGCGCGCCTTGTCACGTTCGGTCTGCAGCCGGCCGATGAACCAGGTACCGGCGTTGCCCAGTCCCTTGTAGTCGAGGTCGACCGGGTTCTGCGTCGCGAGCACGACGCCGAGACCGAAGGCGCGCGCCTGCTTCATCAGCGTCAGCAGCGGGGTCTTCGACGGTGGCATGGCGCTCGGCGGGAAAAAGCCGAAGACTTCGTCCATGTAGAAGAGCGCGCGCAGGCTGGTCGTGCCGGACTGGCGGCGCATCCACGCCACGAGTTCGTTCGTGACCAGGGTCACGACGAACATGCGTTCGGCGTCGTTCAGGTGCGCGATCGAAATGATCGCGACGCGCGGCTTGCCGTGCGCGTCGTAGAGCAACGACTGGATGTCGAGCGCGTCGCCGGCGAGCCAGGCCTCGAATCCCAGGCGATGCCAGCAGGCCGTTGATGCGCAGCGCAAGATCCGTGCGGTCCTTCGCCGGGAAGAAGCTGTCGACGTCGAAGACGCCCACCTTGTCGAACGGCGGCTTCTGCACCGACCGGATCAGGGCGGCGAGGTCGAGGCTCTCGCCTTTGCGCCACGCGGCGTCGAGCAGGGCGGAGAGCAGGATGAATTCGCGGCTGCGGATCGGATCGGCGTCGATGCCGAGCAGTCCGAGCAGTCCCGCGACGGCGGAGCCGACCCGCTCCTTGAGCGCGGTGGCGTCGTTCGCGACCACGGCATCGGGCGCTGAGAACGAACGGAGGATCGACAGCGGCCGGCCAGCGTTCGAGCCCGGCGTGTAGATGTCCACGACGGCCGCGTCACGCAGACGCTGGATGCGTTCGCCGTCCTGGCCCCACTCCCCGAGTCCCTTGCGCCAGGTCGCTGCGGTCGCCGCCGCGAACTCGTCGACGCTCTGGCCCTTGCGCGCGGCCTCGCCGGCGTCGACCCAGGGCTTGAAGTCTTCCGGCCGCAGCTGCGGAAAGGTCAGCGCGAGGTTGGCGATGTCGCCCTTCGGGTCGATGACGATGGCGGGAATGCCGTCGATCGCGGCCTCCTCGAGCAGCGACACGCAGAGGCCGGTCTTGCCGCTGCCGGTCATGCCGATGCAGACCGCGTGCGTCGTGAGGTCGCGTGAGTCGTACAGCACGTCGTCGCCGAGTCTGCTGCGTGGCCGGGTCGTACTCCCGGCCAATGTAGAAGACGCCGAGCTTTTCGTAGGACGGGAGCGACATGTCAGTTTCCTTGGGTCCGGGAACGCGCCAACGGCGGGTGGACGCCCCGGATGTTACCGAAATGTCACCGCCGGGCGACTGACGGCGTAACCTCGCAGTCCGAGGATGGCATGAAAGTTCCAGTCAACTCCCTGGCCTGCGGCCCGGCCGTGCCGAAGGGCAAAGGGGTTGGGGGACAGCGGGTCAGTCGCAGGCTGCGGTGGTCGCGGACGTTGCTGCGGCACACCATCGGTGGAGGCGGGGCGGTGGCAGAGCGAGAAGAGTTGGAAGTGATGGCGGCAAAGCTTGCAGCTCAACCGGATTATCGGGTGTTGCGCCGGCTCGACACGACGCGCGCAGCGCCCCGCGCTCGAAGGCTCGACCGTCCGGCGCGCCGCGATCGTCGACACCGAAACCACCGGTACGGACCCGACGGCCGACAAAGTCATCGAACTCGCGATCGTCGTGTTCGAGTACTGCCACGCTACGGGAACCGTCGGACGGGTGCTCGAGACCTACGATGCCCTCGAGGATCCGGGCATGCCGATCCCGCCCTCGTCGACTGCCATCCACGGCATTACCGACGCAATGGTCGCGGGCCGGCGCATCGACGACGCGCGCGTCAGTCGGTTGCTCGAGTCCGTTGGCATAGTGATCGCGCACAACGCCGGTTTCGACCGCAAGTTCCTCGAGCCCCGCCTGCCCGTGTTCGCCACGTTGCCGTGGGGCTGTTCGTGGCAGGAAGTGCCGTGGGGCGAAGCCGGAATCGCGAGTTCCAAGCTCGAATACCTCGCGTACCGGTACGGCTTCTTCTATGACGGCCACCGCGCCGAAGTCGATTGCCACGCGCTGCTCGAGGTGCTGTCGCAGCATTTCGGCGCGACGGGCGGCACTGCGCTCAAGGTGCTGCTCGACTCCGCGCGCGCACCGTCGTATCGACTGTGGGCGAACAACTCGCCGTTCGAGACCAAGGACGCGCTCAAGCAACGCGGGTACTGGTGGGATGCCGGCCGCCGCTGCTGGTCCGTCGAAGTGCGGTCGCAGGAGGCGGTGCAGCGAAGAACTGGCGTGGCTGCGCGACACCGTCTATGCCGGCAAGAACGTCGAGATCGAGCTCGACGAGTTCGACGCGAAGACGCGGTTCGCCGCGCGCGATGGGCGACGCACGAAGTTGCGGACGAAGTGACCGGCGTTCATCCTTGCGGGATCAAGGCGAGGGAAGAAGCGGCATGACGGTGAAGGACAGCAACGGCAACACGCTGGCCGACGGCGATTCGGTGCAGGTCATCAAGGACCTGAAGGTGAAAGGATCGTCGGAAACACTGAAGCGTGGCACGGTGTTCAAGAACATCCGGCTCACCGACGACGAGGAAGCGATCGAGTGCGGGCAGGGCCGCAACACGGTGGTTCTGAAGACCTGCTTCCTGAAGAAGGCGTAAGCGGAGGAAGGCCAGGAAGGCCAGGAAGGCCAGGAAGGCTAGGAAGGGTAAGAAGTCCCGATCCAGGAAGGATCGATTCCGTATCTTCACTTCCTCAACTTCCTCAACTTCCTGGCCTTCCTGCCCTTCCTCCCCTTCCTACCGGTAGCCCCGCGCCTGCAACGCGAACAACCCGGCGTAATGCCCGCCGAGTTGCATCAGCGACTCGTGGCTGCCGCGCTCGAGGATGCGACCACCCTCGATCACCAGGATCTGGTCGGCCATGCGCACCGTCGAGAAGCGGTGCGAGATCAGGATCACCATGCGCGAACGGGCGAGCGCCTGGAACTGCTCGAAGACCTGCGCTTCGGCGCGTGCATCCATCGCTGCGGTAGGCTCGTCGAGCACGAGGATGTCCGCGTCCTCGCGCATGAAGGCGCGTGACAGCGCGACCTTCTGCCACTGGCCGCCCGACAGCTCGCGGCCGTCCTTGAACCACTTGCCGAGTTGCGTTGCGTAGCCGCCCGGCAGCTCCTCGATGAACGGCGCCGCCATGCCGAGCCCGGCCGCTTCGCGCCAGCGTGCTTCGTCCTCGAAGTGCGTGACGTCACCCGCGCCGATGTTCTCGCCGACCTTGAGCTGGTAGCGCGCGAAGTCCTGGAAGATCACGCCGACGCGTCGTCGCAGCGCGGCCGGCTGCCAGTCGTCGAGATTCGTGCCGTCGAGCACGATGCGTCCGGTGTCCGGCGTGTAGAGACGCGTCAGCAGCTTGATCAGCGTCGTCTTGCCGGAACCGTTTTCGCCGACCAGTGCGAGGCTTTCACCCGGCCGCAGCGTGAAACTCACGTCACGGACCGCGGGTTCGGTCGCGCCCGGATAGGTGAAGCTCACCTGCTCGAACTGCAGGCCGGTGCCTGGCGAGGCGCCGGTCGTCACCGTGCCCGTCGCGGCGGCCACCGGCGTGTCGAGGTAGTCGTAGAGCGTCGACAGGTACAGGTTGTCCTCGTACATGCCGCCGATCGCGGAGAGGATCGACGACACGGCCGACTGGCCCTGCCGGAACAGCAGCACGTACATCGTCATCTGGCCGAGCGTGATCTCGCCTCGCACGGCGCTCACGGCGACCCAGGCGTACGCCGCATAGAACGCGCCGGTGCTGACGAGACCCAGGAAGAACCCCCAGGTGTCGCGACGGATCGTGAGCGCGCGGTCCTCGCGAAACACCTTCTGGAATATCTGCCGGTAGCGGTCGAGCAGGCGTGGCCCCAGCTCGAACAGCTTCACTTCCTTGGCGTGATCTTCGCGCGCGATGACCGTCTCGAGGTACATCTGCATGCGCGTCTCGGGCGAGCGCCAGCGGAAAAGACGGAATGCGTCGCCGGAGAACTTGGCTTCGGCGATGAACGAGGGCAGGCCGGCGAGCAGCAGCACCGCGACGGCCCACGGCGAGAACTGCGCCAGCAGCGTGCCGAAACTGAGCAGCGCAATCGCGTTCTGCACCAGGCCGAAGCTGCTCATCACGAGGGCAAGCGGTCGCGTCGACGCCTCGCGTCGCGCTCGCGTCAGCTTGTCGTAGAACTCGGAGTCCTCGAAATGGCGCAGGTCGAGCGTGAGCGCCTTTTCGAGGATCATCTCGTTCACGCGCTGGCCGAGCTGGGCGCGCAGCAGTGACTGGCAGGTCGAAAGTCCGCGCTGCACCGCCGCGAGCGCGGCCACCAGCACGCCTTCGAGCACGACGTAGCTGAGCACGGTGGAGAGATCGGTCGCGCCCGAGGCCTGATGCAGGCCGACCGCTGTCACGACCGCGTCGACGATCTTCGCACCGACGAACGCGATGCCGGCGGGCAACATGCCAGCCAGCAGCGTCAGCGCAGCGAGCGCGACGGTGAGCGGCCTGCTCGTCGACCAGACCAGCTCGAGCGCGTGTCTCGTGTAGCGGAAGACGTCGCCGAGCCCCTTGAGGCTGGCGAACGCGCCTTCAGCGGGGGGCGGGCGTGCGCCCGGGCTCGAAGACGCGTGCAGTTTACGGCCGGCTACCATGTGCCCGGCAGCTTGCCACAAACGGGGCCTGCGTCACTTGCGCGGGTCGCTGCGGCTGGCTCAGCGCAGCGGTATTTCGAGCCCCGCCGTGACCTGCTCGACGTCGGCCTGGGTCGAGGCGCCCGCCGCGCGCTCGATCAACCGGCGGGTGAGCTGCGGCGCGAAGAGCTGGATGAAATCGAGCTGGTACTTGCGCAGCAGGCCGCCGCGCCGGAAACCGATCCACGTCGTGTGCGCGGGGAACAGCTCGGATGCGTCGATGTGCACCAGGTCTTCGTCGTCCTTCTGTTCGACTGCCATGCTGGCGACGATGCCCACTCCGAGGCCGAGGCGCACGTAGGTCTTGATCACGTCGGCATCGCGCGCCGTCAGCACGACGTTCGGCACCAGGCCTTCCTTCGCAAAAATGTCGTGCAGCGACGACGGGCCGGTGAAGCTGAAGACGTACGTCACGATGGGATACGCCGCCAGCTGCTTCAGGGTGAGTGCCTTTCTTCAAGCGGGCCAGCGGATGACTGCGCGGCACGACCACGTGCCGGTGCCAGCGATAGCAGGGCAGCAGCGAGTAGCCGTCAAAGAGCGATTCCGAGCCGGTGGCGATGGCGAAATCGATGCGATCGAGCGCCGCCATCTCCGCGATCTGCTCCGACGTGCCCTGGTGCAGGTGCAGGCGCACCTCCGGGTACCGTTCGCGGAACTGCTTGATGACCGCGGGCAGCACGTAGCGTGCCTGCGTGTGCGTGGTCGCGATCGAGAGCGAACCGCGTTCCTCGTCCTTCAGGTCGTCCGAGAGGCGCTTGATGTTCTGCACCTCGCGCAGGATCTTGACCGCGCGATCGATGACCTGCTGGCCCGCCGGCGTGACGCGCGTCAGGTTGCGGCCGTCGCGCACGAAGATCTGGAAGCCGAGTTCGTCCTCGAGCAGCTTGATCTGCTTGCTCACGCCCGGCTGCGACGTATGCAGTTTCTCGGCAGCGGCCGTAATGTTGAGCCCGGTCTGGGCCACCGCGGCGAGATAGCGCAACTGGTGCAGTTTCATGCCGGCATTCTAAGCGAAAGCGAACGATTCGCAGCTTGAGCGTCCCATGCCGTCGCGGCATATCGAAAGCACCATTTCCTGCAAGCGGATCCGTCATGACACTCGCCACGCTTTTCAGCCGCACGCCGCAGGGCCTCGAGGCGCCGCTGGTGCGGGTCGAAGTCGACGTCGGGGCGGGCCTGCCGTCCTTCTCGGTGGTCGGGTTGCTCGAAACCGCGGTCAAGGAGAGCAAGGACCGCGTGCGCGCCGCGCTCGCCAATTGCGGCCACGAATTTCCGGCGGGCCGCGTCACGGTCAATCTCGCGCCGGCCGACCTGCCCAAGGAAGGAGGCCGGTTCGACCTGGCCATCGCGGTCGGCATTCTCGTGGCGTCGGAACAATTGCCGGCGGGCCCATTCGTGGGCATCGAACTCTATGGCGAGTTGTCGCTCGGCGGCGAACTGCACGGCGCGCGTGGCTTGCTGCCAAGCGCGCTGCAAGCCGCGCGGGTCGGCCACGACCTGATCGTGCCGCTGGCCAATGGACGCGAAGCGGCACTGGCGAAAGGTGCCCGCGTGTTCGTCGCTCGGCATCTGCGGGACGTCTGTCGGCACGCGGCGGGACAACAGGCGCTGGAGCCCGAAGCCTCGGTCGTCCCGCCCGCGCCCGGCGCGGACCCGCGCGGTCCCGATCTCGTCGACGTGCGAGGCCAGGCGGGAGCGCGTCGTGCCCTCGAGATTGCGGCTGCCGGCGAACACAGCCTGCTGCTGATCGGTCCTCCGGGCAGTGGCAAGAGCATGCTGGCGCAGCGGCTGCCTGGACTGCTCCCGGAACTCGACGACGACGAAGCGATCGAGTCCGCGGCGATCCGCTCGCTGTCGCCGCACGGCTTTCTGCTCGAGGGCTGGCGGCGACGACCGTTTCGCGCGCCACATCACACGGCGTCGGCCGTCGCACTCGTCGGCGGCGGCGGGCGCCCGCGGCCGGGCGAGATTTCGCTCGCGCACAACGGCGTGCTCTTCCTGGACGAGCTGCCGGAGTTCGACCGCAGCGTGCTCGAGGTATTGCGCGAGCCGCTCGAGAGCGGCCACATCGTGCTGTCGCGGGCGGCCAGGCAGGCCGAATACCCCGCGCGGTTCCAGTTGGTGGCCGCGATGAATCCGTGTCCTTGCGGTCACTTCGGTGACCCGCGCGGGCGCTGCCGCTGTCCACCCGAGCGCATTGCCGCCTATCGCAGCCGCATCTCGGGTCCGTTGCTCGACCGGATCGACCTGCACGTGGAGGTGGGGCGGGTCGCGCTGGAGGACATCGCCGCGACGGTGCTCCCCGAAAGCTCGGCCGATGTCGCGGCCAGGGTCGCCGAGGCGCGTTTGCTGCAGCGACGCCGGCAAGCGCGCACCAACGCCCGGCTCGAAGGCAATGACCTTGCCGTCCAGTGCCACGCTGAACCGGGGGCTCTCGAACTGCTGGCGCGCGCAATGCGTCAGCTCGGGCTGTCGGCTCGCGCGTATCACCGGGTCCTGCGCGTCGCTCGCACCATCGCCGATCTCGCCGGCACTGCCGGCGTAGGCGCCGAGCACGTCGCGGAAGCGATCACGCTGCGTCAGCTCGACCGCCGGAGCGCCGCCGAGCCGGAGGTTCCGTTTCTGGCATCGTCCCATTCGCGGTTCGTCCTGGCCCGCGGTGGACGATTCACGCAGGGAGCCTGCCCGGGCGGCTCGCAGGATGCGCAACCGAGGCAGGATGCGCATGCGGTCGCGGGCCCGCCAGTGCCAGGGTGGATCCGCGGACCGACAAGGCCCGCGCGTCAGGGCAGCTGGGACTCGTCGGGCGTAACCGCTGTGGCGGAAATCTCAGCCTCGCGCAGCTTCGACTGGACCACGCGCAGTTCTTCGACCGTGGCAATCGGGCCGATGCGCACGCGGTACCAGGTCTCGTCTTCGACCGAGGCCCGTTGGATCTTCGCCGATATCCCCACGAGCGCGAGTTGCGCCTGCATCTTCTCGGCTTCCGTCGACTGCTTGAAGGAGCCAGCCTGCAGGACCGCGCCGCCGGTCGGCAGGGGGGTCTTCGCGGCCGCAGGAGAAGCCTTGCCGGACTTGCCCGGCACCTCCACTTCCTGTTTTGGCAGCATGTCGTAGAAGTCGAGCTCAGGCTCGGCCGGCGTATCCGTGGCGGTCACCGCGCCATCGTCCGATGCCGACTCGGACGCCGGTGACTGGGCGGCGGCCGGCATGGGCTCGACCGGGACGGAAACCTGGTTGCGGTCGTAGAGATGCACCGCGAGCGCGACGACAAGGCCCACCCCGAGGCCCGCGCCGAAACCCGTCCAGCCACCGAATGGCTGGCCCGGCGCGTGGCGCCGGACATCCTTGTAATCGCGACTGAGCGTGCGGCCACCGCCACGGGCTGCGGCCATTACATGGCCTCCGGCGCCGACACGCCGAGCAGACAGAGGCCGTTGCAGACGATCTGCCGCATGCCGCGGATCAGCGTGATGCGGGCGTCGCGCACGGCCGCGTCGTCCACCAGGAACTGGTGCGCGTTGTAGTAGGCATGGAAGTCGGTCGCGAGTTCGCGCAGGTAATGCACCAGGGCATGTGGCGCGCGCTGCAGCGCGGCCAGCTCGATGACCTCCGGATAGCGGCTCATCGTCGCGAGCAGCGTCTGCTCGTGCGGCTCGACCAGGCGGTCCAGGCTCGCACGCCCTCGCGCCTCGTCGTACTCGAAGCCCTTCTCGCGCATCTGGCGCAGCACGCTGCAGACGCGCGCGTGCGCGTACTGGATGTAATAGACAGGGTTTTCGTTCGATCGCGAGGTCGCGAGCTGCATGTCGAAGTCGAGGTGCTGCTCGTTGCTGCGCAGCACGTAGAAGAAGCGCGCAGCGTCGTTGCCCACCTCGCCGCGCAGCGTGCGCAGCGTGATGAACTCGCCGGACCGCGTCGACATCTGCACCTTCTCGCCGCCGCGATACAGCGTGACGAACTGCATCAGCCGCACGTCGAGGCAATCGCCCGGCTGGCCCATGGCGACGAGCCCGGCGCGAACGCGGGCAATGTAGCCGTGGTGATCCGAGCCGAGCACGTCGACCAGTTGCTCGAAACCACGCTCACGCTTGTTCAGGTGATAGGCGATGTCGGATGCGAAGTACGTCTTGATGCCGTTCTCGCGCACCACGACGCGGTCCTTCTCGTCGCCGAAGTCCGTTGCGCGAAACCACTCGGCGCCTTCCTTCTGGTAGACGACGCCATTCTTGCGCAGCAGGTCGAGCGCGTGGTCGATGGCGCCGCCGTCCTCCAGGCTGCGCTCGCTGAACCAGCTGTCGTAGCGAACGCCGAACTCCTCGAGATCGTCGCGGATGTCAGCGAGGATGTCCCCGAGCGCGAGGTCGAACGCCTGGCGGAAGCCTGCTGCGCCGAGCAGCGACTTGGCGCGCTCGATGACGGCGTCGATGTACGCGTCCTTGTCGCCCGCGGGCGCATCCGGCGGCAGGTCGGCGAACACGACAGCGGCCGGCTTGTGCAGCGAGCGCCCCGCGCGCTCGATCAGTTTGTCGGCGATCGGGCGGATGTAGTCGCCGCGATAGCCATTGGAGGGGAAGGGGAACTGTTCGCCGAAGCTCTCGAGGTACCGCAGCCACACGCTCGCGGCGAGGATCTCCATCTGCCGCCCGGCGTCGTTGATGTAGTACTCGCGGAACACGTCGAAGCCGGCGGCGTCGAGCAGGTTGGCGAGCGACGCGCCAAAAGCCGCGTGCCGGCCGTGGCCGACGTGCAGCGGACCGGTGGGATTGGCGGACACGAACTCCACCATCACCTTCTTGCCGGCGCCGATCGAGGTGCGACCGTAGCTGCGGCCACCGTCGATCACTCGCACCAGTTCGGCCTGGTAGGCGGCGGGCGCGAGAAAGAAATTGATGAAGCCGGGTCCCGCAATCTCGACGCGGGACACGAGTTCGCTGGGCGGCAGCGCCGCGACGATCGCCTGCGCCAGGTCGCGCGGCTTGCGCTTCGCCGCCCTGGCAAGTTGCAGCGCGACGTTGGTCGCGAAGTCGCCGTGGGTCGAGTCGCGCGTGCGCTCGACGACGATGCCCGTGGCCGACTCCGGCGGGCGCAGTTCTTCCGGCAGGGCGCCCAGAGCGTCCCGCACGAGCTTTTCTATCAGGTATTTCAAGGTGTTGCCGTCAGCGAAGCGGAGGCTGCCGAGAGTCTAGGGAATTCCGGGAGCCGAAGCGAGGTCAAAGTATGGGGTGCGCACGCCGGCATTTTGCCGTTTTGGCTCGCTTTCGCCCATACGCGTTACATGCCAGTAACGTTGGACCCTGGCTCGATCGGTCGTCCGGGCAGCATCCTGCGCATCGCGAGCGGCGCTGGAAGTCACTAGAACAGCTCCAGCGGGTCGACATCGAGCGCCCAACGCACCTTGCGTGCGCCGGGCGCTGCCTCGAGCAACGGCACCCAGCGCGCCAGCAGCCGCTGCAGGGGCGAATGCGTCGCCGCGTGCAGCATCAGCTGCGCGCGGTAGTGGCCGGCGCGGCGCTCCATCGGCGCGGCGGCCGGGCCGAGCACCTCGACGCCCGCAACTCCGCACGTCGCGACCAGTTCCCTTGCGTGCTCGAGAAACGCGAGCGGTGCTGCACGACCCGGCGCTTCGGCGCGCAACACGGCGACGCGAGCGAACGGCGGCCAATGCGCCTGCTCGCGCTCGACGAGCGCGGCCCCGGCGAATGCGTCGTAGCCACCGTGCACCAGTTGCTGCAGCAACGGATGCTCCGGGTATTCCGTCTGGATCAGCACTTCGCCGGGTTTCTCGGCACGTCCTGCACGTCCCGACACCTGTACGATGGTTTGCGCGAGTCGTTCGGCCGCGCGGAAATCCGTGCCGAACAGGCCCTGGTCCGCATTCAGCACGACGACCAGCGTGACCAGCGGAAAGTGATGGCCCTTGGTCAGCATCTGCGTGCCGACCAGCAGCCGCACCTCGCCGCTGTGAACGCGCTCGAGCGTTTCCTCGAGCGAGCCGCGTTTGCGCACGGCATCCCGATCGATACGGGCCAGCGCGATCTCTGGAAAAAAATCGATCAGCGTTTCTTCGATGCGCTCGGTGCCCTGTCCCACGGGCTTGACGGCTTCACCGCAATCGGGACAGATGTCCGGGATCGGGCGATGCGTGCCGCAGTGGTGGCAATCGAGCGAGCGTTCGCGCTGATGCACCGTCAGTCGCGCATCGCAGCGTGGACACGGCGCGACCCAGCCGCAGCCGGGGCAGAACAGCGTCGGCGCGTAGCCACGGCGGTTCAGGTAGATCAGCACCTGGCCGCCCGCGTCGAGGTGACGACGGATGGCGAGCAGCGTCGGCGTCGCAAAGCCCTGCGTGTCTGCATGAGCACGCAGGTCGATCAGGTGCAGGCTCGGCGGCTTGGCGCCCGCCGTGCGATTGGGCAGGTCGAGTCGTTGCGCGCGCCCGGCTCGAATGCGCTCGAGGCTTTCCAGCGACGGCGTCGCCGAGCCCAGCACGATCGGGACGCCGTGACGCTGCGCCCGGGCCAGCGCCAGGTCCCGCGCGGAATAGCGGAAGCCGTCCTGCTGCTTGTACGACGCGTCGTGCTCTTCGTCGATCACGATCAACCCGGGGCGTGCGAGCGGCGCGAACACGGCCGAACGCGTGCCGATCACGACCAGCGCAGTGCCCGCGCGCGCCGCGCGCCAGGCCTGCAGGCGATCGGTGTCGGTGAGTCCTGAATGCAGCACCGCGAGCGGACCTGGAAACCGCGCGGCGAAGCGCGCGACGAGTTGCGGCGTGAGCGAGATCTCCGGCACCAGCACCAGGGACTGTTCGCCGCGAGCGGCCACTTCAGCGATCGCGCGCAGGTAGACCTCGGTCTTGCCGCTGCCGGTCACTCCGTGCAGCACGAACGGCGTGAAGTGCCCGTGTGCAGCGACGATCGCGCTGACCGCGGCGTCCTGCTCCGGCGTCAGCTGGGGCCCCAGCTCGCGCGCAACGGTGTCGGTCATCGCTCCGGCAGCAACGACGTCTTCGCGCACGCGTATCACCCAGCCGCGCTTCTCCAGTTCACGCACGTGCTCACGCCAGCGATTCGACAGCACGCCAAGTTCCGCCGCACCGGCCGGGCCGTGCACTGCCAGGTAGTCAGCCAGCTCGCGCAGTCTGGTGGCGCGTGTGCCGATGGGCCCGGCGTCGCCGGTGCGGGCCGCGGTGCTGAGCGTCCAGCGCTCGGCGGTGGCCACGGCGTCCGTTCCGTTGCGCAGGGCAACGGGCAGCGCCGCCGCAATGACCTCACCGGGCGGGTGCCGGTAGTACTCCGCGGACCAGCGCAGCAGGTCGAGCAGCGTCGCGTCGAGCACCGGTTCGTCGTCGATGAGCGCGAGCGCGCTCTTCAAGCGCGCCTCCGGGACGTCCGATCGTTCGCGCAATTCGACGATGACGCCGACCGCCTTGCGCCTCCCGAATGGCACCCAGACCCGTTGGCCCGGTTGAAGTTTTTCGGGGTCGGCAGACGGCGGCGCCCGGTAGTCGAACAGCCGGCGCAGGGGTGCGTCGATCGCTACGCCCAGGATCGGACCGGTCATCGGCTGCAGCCCCGCGCAGTTGTCCACAGACCCTGTGGAAAACTCTGTGGATGACTTGCGTGAATATCGCCCAAGTGCCGAATCTGCCGCGGTGTCTTACGAATTGACCAAAAAATCGTCGTTGCAAAAAAACACTATATAAATCAATCTATTACGCTGTAATGCCGCAACTTTTCGCAGCCCTGCCGCGCAACCGGTTGAGCCGGCGCGACGGTCTGTCGGCAGCAGCGCCGGGGAAGTGCACATCTCTTTGACGCTGCGCCACGTCAACCGTTTGTTCCGCAAGGCGTTATTCCTGCAGGACGATGATGGAACCGCGGGGAGCGGAGAGTCTACGGCATGCAGGGCTTTGCTAGTCTCGAAGCACACGCCGGCCGTTGGGCACGCAACGTATCCCGCGACCACGGGGAGGATCGACTGGACGCAGCGCAGGTACGCGAGCTTGACCGTTTCCTGGCCGGGGTCGAACGACGCGCTTTCAGGATCGCGCAGTGCGCGCTCCGCGATACCGACGACGCGCATGACGTCGTCCAGGTCGCGATGCTGCGCCTGGCGCAGAGCTATGCGTCGCGGCCCGTCGACGAATGGAAGCCGCTGTTCTATCGGATTCTCTACAACGGAATCCGCGACCTGCAGCGGCGCCACGGGGTGCGGCGACGGTTCTTTGGCCTGCTGCCCGGCGCGGCGCGCCACGACGAGGAGGGTGGCGAGGATCCGTTCGAGCAGGTACCCGATTCCGCACCCGAGCCCTTGCAGCAGCTCGCGACGGATGAAGCGATGCGGCAGCTGGACCATGCCCTGCGCCGGTTGCCGTCGCGACAGTTCGAGGCGTTCTCTTTGCGCTGCCTGGAGGGTCTCGACGTGGCGGCCACCGCGGCCGCGATGGGCTGCAGCGAGGGCAGCGTGAAGACACACTATTTCCGCGCGTTGCAGACGCTGCGCGCTGAACTTGCCGAGGTACGAACATGAGCGAGCAGCCCGACGACCGTGACGATGCCGAGCTGGAACGGCATGCGCGGGACATGTTCCAGGCCAGCGTCGACGAACTCGATGCAGCCACGCTGTCGCGTCTGAACCGGTCGCGGCAACAGGCACTCGCAGGTGGCCGAGGGACGCAACCGCACCGGATGGCGATGGACGGTCTGGGCTCCCGTCGGCGCACTTGCAGCCGGCGTGCTGGCCGCGGCGCTGCTGCTGAATTCGCCGTCGGAGACGGGCAGGCCCGTGCCGGTCGCTGCGACTGCGACGGGTGCTGACCTGCAGCAGGATCCGCTGGAACTGCTTGCGGCGGGCGAGGATCTCGACCTCGTCACCGAAGCGGATCTCGAGTTTTACGCCTGGGTCGAACTCGAGACCGCCGGCCATGACGACGGGGTGGGCTGAGATGCGGGCACGCCGTCGCAGTCACGCGCGATCGAAGCAGGCCCTGCTGCTCGCGACGATCGAAGAGCGCGGTGCCGTTCAATCGCCCGCGACGACGGAGCGCGAACCATGAACATTACGAACACCCGGACTCTTGCGGCACTGCTGCTGTCCGCGAGCCTCCTGTGCCTGGCGCCCGTCGTCAGTTCCGCGGAGAATGCACCAGCTGCAGCGTCTGCCAGCGATGCAGCGCCAGCGGCCGGCGTGCCGTGGTCGCAACTCACGCCGGAACAGCAGCGTGCGCTCGAGCCGTATCGCGAGCGCTGGAACCAGTTGCCGGCGGAGCGGCAGCAGGCCATCGCGCGCGGCGCCGAACGCTGGCAGCAGCTGACGCCGGAACAGCAGCGGCAGGCGCAGCAGCGGTTCCAGCAGTGGCAAGGCCTGCCGCCGGATGAGCGGCAGAAGGCGCGTCAGCGTTACCAGCAGTTCCGCGAGTCTGCCACCGGAAGAGCAGCAACGGCTGCGCGAGGGATTCCACAAGTACCAGTCGTTGCCACCCGAGCAGCGCGAGCAACTGCGCGAGCGCTGGCAGGACATGACGCCCGAGCAACGGCAGAAGATGAAGCAGCGCTGGAAAGACGCGACGCCGGAACAGCGCGAGAAGATGCACAAGCGCATGCAGCAGCGGCAGGAGCGCGGCGCGACTTGAGCGCGGCTACGATGGCGCTGGTTTCGCCGTCGCGAGCGCGGACCGGGGCCAGTCACCGCTCGCGACGGCGAACCTGCGGGCACGTGCGACTCGCTCCGCTCCGAGTGAGCGGCCTGTATCTCCCGGCCGCGCCGGGAGACGACCTCAGCTCTTCAGCGCGACCAGCACCTCGTCGAGCATCTTCTTCGCGTCGCCGAACAGCATCCGGTTGTTCTCCTTGTAGAACAGCGGGTTGTCGACGCCCGCGTAGCCCGACGCCATCGAGCGCTTCATCACGATGGACGTCTTCGACTTCCAGACCTGCAGCACCGGCATGCCCGCGATCGGGCTCGTCGGATCGTCTTCGGCCGCCGGGTTCACGATGTCGTTGGCGCCGATCACCATCGAGACGTCGGTGTCCGGGAAGTCGTCGTTCAGTTCGTCCATCTCGAACACGATGTCGTAGGGCACCTTGGCCTCGGCAAGCAGTACGTTCATGTGACCCGGCATGCGGCCCGCGACCGGGTGAATGCCGAAGCGCACGTTGACGCCCTTTTCGCGCAGGAATTTCGTGATCTCATAGACCGTGTGCTGCGCCTGGGCGACCGCCATGCCGTAGCCCGGCACGATGATCACGTTCTTTGCGTTGCGTAACAGCTCGGCCGTCTCGACCGAACTGATCGGTGTGACTTCACCTGCCGGCTCCGCACCCGCCGCCGCCGGCGTCGAACCGCCGCCCGTGCCGAAGCCGCCGGCAATGACGCTGATGAAGTTGCGGTTCATCGCGCGGCACATGATGTACGACAGGATCGCGCCCGACGATCCGACGAGTGCGCCGGTCACGATCAGCAGGTCGTTCGCGAGCATGAAACCCGTCGCCGCCGCCGCCCAGCCCGAGTAGCTGTTGAGCATCGAGACCACGACCGGCATGTCCGCGCCGCCGATCGCCATCACCATGTGGATGCCGAAGAGCAGCGCGATCAGCGTCATCACGGCCAGTGGCAGCATCCCGGACTGGATGTCGTGCGCATCCAGGAACTGCATGCCGAACCAGACTACGCCGACCAGGCCGGCGAGATTCAGCCAGTGGCGTCCCGGCAGCAGCATCGGCTTGCCGCCGATCTTGCCCGACAGCTTGCCGAACGCGATGACCGAGCCCGAGAAGGTGACCGCACCGATCAGGATGCCGATGTAGATCTCGACCTCGTGGATCGCCTTTTCGGCGCCCTCGAAGACGATCGACGTGTCGACGTAGCTCGCGTAACCCACGAGGCAGGCAGCGAGGCCGACGAGGCTGTGCATGATTGCAACGAGCTCGGGCATCTGCGTCATCTGCACTTTCCTGGCGGCATACAGGCCGACGCTGCCGCCGACCAGCAGCGCGCCGACGATGTACGGGATGCCGTCGAGCGTGACGCGCGGGCCGAGCACCGTCGCGAGCACGGCGATTGCCATGCCGACGATGCCGTAGAGGTTGCCGCGCCGCGAGGACTCCGGATTGGAGAGGCCGCCCAGGCTCAGGATGAACAGGATGATGGCGGCGATGTAGGCCATCGTTGCGATATTTGCGGTCATGCTTGCGGCCCCTTACTTCCGGAACATCGCGAGCATGCGACGCGTGACGGCGAAGCCGCCGAACATGTTTACCGCGGTGAGCGTGAGCGCCGCGACTGCGAGGCCGAGAATCACTGCGTCGGGACGTCCTTCGGGCAACTCACCCAGGGGTGGCGCCACCTGCACCAGCGCGCCGATCGCGATGATGCTGGAGATCGCATTGGTCACGCTCATGAGCGGCGTGTGCAACGCAGGCGTGACGTTCCACACCACCATGTAGCCGATGAAGCACGCCAGGATGAACACGGTGAAGTGGGCGAGGAACGAAGCCGGTGCGAACGCGCCGACCAGCCAGAACAGCAGAGCGCCGACGCCGAAGAGCAGCGCGAGGCTCTTCGCCGACGCGGGTTCGCTTGCGCCGTGGCCATGGCCGGACTTCTTTGCGGGCGTCGCAGCGGCGGCGGCCGGCTTGGCCTGCGGCGGCGCGGCCGGGAGTTTGGGCGGCGGCGGCGGCCAGGTGATGCTGCCGTCCTTGATGACGGTCAGGCCGCGAATGGCGTCGTCGTCCATGTTGACGTTGAGGACACCGTCCTTGGTCTTGCACAGCTCCTCGGTCACGCGCAGCAGGTTGGTCGAGTACAGGGTCGAAGCCTGCTTGGCCAGGCGGCTGACCAGATCGGTGTAGCCGATGATGGTGACGCCGTGCCGGACCACGGCCTCGCCGGGAACGGTGAGTTCGCAGTTGCCGCCCTGCTCGCCCGCCATGTCGACGATGACACTGCCTGGCTTCATGCTCTTCACCATCTCGGCGGTGATGAGTCTTGGTGCGGGCTTGCCCGGAATCAGGGCGGTGGTGATGATGATGTCCGCGTCCCTGGCCTGCTTGGCGTACATCTCGCGCTGGGCCTGCTGAAAGCCCTCGCTCATCACCTTGGCGTAGCCGCCGCCGCCGGAGCCTTCTTCTTCATAGTCGACCTTGACGAATTCACCGCCCAGCGACACGACCTGGTCGGCGACCTCGGCGCGCGTGTCGTTGGCACGCACGACGGCGCCAAGGTTCGCGGCCGTGCCGATCGCCGCCAGGCCCGGCGACACCGGCACCGGCGACGAAGACCGTGGCCGGCGGAATCTTGCCGGCAGCGGTGATCTGGCCGTTGAAGAAGCGGCCGAAGGCGTTGGCGGCCTCGATCACGGCGCGGTAACCGCTGATGCTGGCCATGGAGGTGAGCGCGTCCATCTTCTGGGCGCGCGAGAGCTGCCGCGGCAAGGAGTCGATGGCCAGCACGGTGAGCTTGCGGTCAGCCAGCTGCTGCATGAGCTGCGGGTTCTGCGCGGGCCAGACGAAGCTGACCAGGGTGCTGCCCGGCTGCATCAGCGCGATCTCTTCCGGCGTCGGCGCGCGCACCTTGAAGATGATGTCCGCACCGCCCATGAGCTCTGCGGCGCTGCCTGCGATCTGGGCGCCTGCCGCCTGGTAGGACTCATCGCTGAAGTTGGCGGCTGCCCCGGCGTCGCTTTCGACGCGAACAGCGAAGCCGAGCTTGATCAGCTTCTCGACCACTTCCGGTACGGCGGCAACACGTTTTTCGCCGGCGTAGGTTTCGCGCGGCACTGCGATCGTCAGCGACATGGTTTCTGGCATCCTTCCCGCAACCCGGCGGCGGCTAAGCCGCTGCCGTGAAAGGGATATTCTTGACAGTTAGGACTTCAAAACAGCCGTGGATTATTGCACAGCGGTGCCGTATCTTCACGGCATGCGCGCGCTTTCGCAGTACGCACTTTCGCAGGAGGTCCTGCGGACGGACGTCTCGGGAATGCCCCTGGAGTGGATCGACTACCGGGACGCGGTACGGTTGCACTTCATGGGGCAGGTCGCCTACGCGTTCGGGCAAACCCTTTTTTCGCTGCGGGGCGGCGTGAGCGCGCGCACCGGTGAGCGCACCGTCGTCAAGGTGAGTTCGATCGTTGCGACGATCGGTCACCGCCACAATCCCGGCAACCGGCATCACGGCTACGTGCCGCCGCTGAACAACGAAACCCTGTTCCGCCGCGACGCGTACCTGTGCCTGTACTGCGCGCAGCGCTTCCCCACGGGCCAGCTCTCGCGCGACCACGTCACGCCCATTTCGCGCGGCGGACAGGACACCTGGAACAACGTCGTCACGGCCTGCCGGCGCTGCAACAACCTCAAGGCGTGGCGCACGCCCGAGCAGGCCAAGCTGCAGCTGATTGCCGTGCCGTTCACGCCCAGCTACGCGGAGTACATCTACCTGAAGGGCCGGCGCGTGCTGGCCGACCAGATGGAGTACCTGCTGGCGCATTTCCCACGGTCGAGCCCGCTGCATGAGCGGCTGCGGCAGGGCGGCTGCGCGGAGCTAGTCCGGCGCAATCACGCGAGTCTGCGGTCGCAAAGGCAGACGCGAGCTGGGCAAGCGACTGATCCGGCTTCCACCGGCTTGGAAAGGCAGACACGCGCTCGGTGGAAGGCCCGGATCAGTCGCTTGGGGACGCGGCACCTGGCAGCTTGCAGCGCCGTCGCAGCAGCGGTCGATCCGGGACGCTTTCCCGAGCGCGTGTCTGCCTTTCCAAGCTCGGGGAAAGGTACCGGATCGACCGCGTGCAACCCGCGCGCGTCTGCCGTGCCTCTCGCCCGGACACGAAAAAGGCGCCGATGGCGCCTTTTACTGTCGAAGAAATAACTTGCCGCGATGGCCTGGGGGAGCAGGGGGAGTGCGTCCCAGGCCACCCGGCAAGTTCCGGCGGGTTCATGTGGCGGGGGTTGCAGGGGGAGTGCACCCCAGAGCCACATCAAGCGAAGCCGCTGGACGGTTTTGAGACTACGTCTGATGCTGCAGTGCGACAAACGAAGTTTCATCAATCGATGAATGACATTTCGTCACTCTCCGGCGTTCGGAGTCATGCCGGAACCTGGAACTGTTCGATCGACCACGCGACCAGTGCGCGGACTTCCGAGCGCTCGAAATCACCACGCCGGGCCACCAGGTAATAGGCCTCTTCCCCACGCAGGTCGAACCCCTCGATGTGCACCAGCGCGCCACGTTCGAACCAGGGCTGGCAGACGATCGCAGGCACCAGCGCGATCCCGCCACCGCGCTCCGCGGCGCGGGTGACGGCGACCATGTTGTCGAAGTCGACCACGTTGCTGACCAGGCGCAGGTCGAGCCCGACCTGGTTGAGCCAGAGATCCCAGACGTCGTTGCGGAAACTGTGATGCATGATCAGGGTCTGGCCGTCGAACGCGCGCGCGTTCAGCTTGCCAGCCATGGAACTGGCCACTTTCGGCGATGCCGCCGCCACCAGCTGCAAGGGCATGAGACGCACGGCCTCCACATCGCCGTCGGCGGGCGGGCTGCCCGACAGGACGATCGAGACGTCCGTGAAACCCGAATGCTGGCCGGGGCGCGGGTCGTGCGTGTCGACCTGGATGTCGATGCCGGGATGGCGGGCGTGGAAGTCGGGCAAGCGTGGCGCAAACAGTTCACTGGCGAAGAACGGCGGCATCACGATCGTCAGTTGGCGCCTTGCGCCGGACGTGTTACGCGTTCGCTCGATGGCCGTGCTCAAGGCGCCCAGGGCCGGCTCGAGGTCATCCAGCAGTTGCCGGCCAACGGGGGTCAGCACCACGGACCGCGTCCGGCGCTGGAACAGCGTGACGCCGAGTTGTTCTTCGAGTTCCTTGACCTGGTGACTGACGGCCGAGGGCGTCAGCGACAGGCGGTCTGCCGCATCCTTGAAACTCGAGTGACGAGCCGCGAGACAAAAAGCCCGCAACAGTCGTAGAGGCGGCGTCCTGAGTTGGGCAACCATGTCCATTCCGTTCGTTTCGCAAGAGACCGGCAAGTTGCGTGCCAGCCGGAACGAACTGGCTGAAAGTCGATATAAAACAGAGGTATGCGGCGGGCCGGCGGGTTTTGTCCCGCCGCGTGTCAGGCCCAGCGCGCACGATTATAGCGCTCGTGGACCGGTGATCTGCACCGAACTGTGCAAGCTCGCGGTCAGGGTGCAAGCCGCGCCATCAGCAGCGCGTCGTAATCGACGCCGTCGACACGCATGTAGTTGCGGCAGGTGCCTTCTGCGACGAAGCCGAACCGTCGATAGAGCCCGATGGCAGGAGCGTTGTCCGAGCGCACGATCAACTCGGACCGCCTGATCCCGCGCTCCGGTGCCAGTTCGAGCGCGGTCGCGAGCAGGCGGCTGCCGATGCCCTGGCCCCGGTAAGCCGCGACGATCCCCATGCCGAGCACGGCAGTGTGCCGCAGTGTCGGTGCGGCCTTCGGTCGCAGGTCGCACCAGCCAACCACTCCGTCGTTGGCCACCGCCACCACGTGCACCGCGCCGGCCTGCAGAGCTGTCGAGCACCAGTCGGCGCGTGCGCCAGAACGACGGCGCCTCGAGCATCGCGAGGTAGCGGCGTTCCTTCGCGACGTCGTCGAGGGCTGCGTGGAAGCCCGCGATGTGCTGCCGGCCGATCGGCACGATTGCGATGCTTGCCGCCGTCGAGGTGGCCGCCGTGGGCCCGGAGACGCTGCTCATGGGCGCATCCTCGCACGGGTCGCCCGTCGCGCGTCGTCGGTCAGGAAGCTGCCAAGGTGCCACCCGATCTCTTATCCTTCGCGCACCATGAATGCACCCCTCAACGATGGCCCCGCGCTCGCACGCGCTGCGGCCGACGCCCTCCGCCGTGGCGATGCTCGCGCCGCCCGCGATCTTTTCATGCAGGCGGCGCAGGCCGGGCCGGCCGACGTCGCCGTCATGCTGGGACTTGCCTACTCGTGCCGCTCCTTGCAGGACTGGGACGGGATGGGCGCCTCCGTCGACCGCGTGCTTGCGCTCGACCCGCGCAACGTGCGCGCGTTCCTGATGAAAGGCGACGCGCTCGAGCACGCGGGCGATTCGCGAGCCGCGACGGCCTGTTACCGTGCGGCCCTGCGCATGGCGCCGCCGGCAGACAGGCTACCGCCGGATCTGCTGCAGGAGCTGCGCCGCGCGCAGCAGGCGAGCGATCAGTTCGTGCAGCGCTACGAGAAGTACCTGCGCGCCTGGCTCAAGTCGCGGGGCTACGACGGAATCGCAGTCGGACACGCGCTTCGGCCAGGCGTTCGATATCCTGCTCGGCCGCAGGCGCGCCTACCTGCAGGAGCCGCGCCATTTCTATTTTCCGCAGCTGCCGCAGAGGCAGTTCTACGATCGAGCGGACTTGCCGTGGCTCGACGCGGTCGAGGCGGCGACGGACGACATCCGGGCGGAACTGCAGGCCGTGCTGCAGGACGGCGCGGCCTTCAAGCCGTACCTGACGGGCGACGCGAGCCGTCCTGACCCGGGCCCGACGGGGATGACCGGCCAGCCCGCGTGTACCGCATTCCACCTCTGGCGGAACGGCGAACTGCACCAGGCCAATGCCGCGCGCTGCCCGCGGACGCTGGCTGCGTTGGCCGCTGCACCATTGGCGAAGGTTCCCGGGCGAGCGCCTTCCGTGTTGTTCTCGCAGTTGCAGCCGGGCACGCACATACCGCCGCACAACGGGATGCTCAATACCCGCCTGATCGTCCACCTGCCGTTGATCGTGCCGGGCAAATGCCGTTTCCGCGTCGGCAACGAAGTGCGCGAGTGGCAGGAAGGCCGCGCGCTGGTGTTCGACGATTCGATCGACAACGAGGGGTGGAACGACAGCGACCGCACGCTGGTGATCCTGCTGTTCGACATCGCCCGGCCCGACCTGACCGCGGACGAGGATCGCTGGGTTGCGACGCTGCTGGAAGGCATCGACGCGTTTGCCGGCCAGAAGACCGAGTGGGACATCTAGGCCCCGCACGCGATGCTCTATCTCGTCGATGCCAGCGTTTTCATCTTCCGCGCATGGTTCTCGGTGCCCGTGGAGGTCGCCGATCGCGACGGCAATCCCGTCAATGCCGTGCTCGGCTTCGCGCGCTTCCTCGCCGAATTGCTCGAAAAGGAATCCCCGCGGCATATCGCCGTCGCGTTCGACGAGAGCCTCGAGCAGGGCTATCGCAATGAAATCTATCCGGCCTACAAGGCAAACCGGGAGCCGGCACCGGTCGAGCTGAAGCGGCAGTTCGCGCTGTGCCAGGAAATCTGCGCTGCGCTCGGCGTCGCGCGCTACAGCAGTTCGCGCTACGAGGCCGACGACATCATCGGGACACTGGCTACGCGCGCGCGTGCGGCGGGCCTGCCCGTCACGATCGTGAGCCGCGACAAGGACCTGACGCAGCTCCTGTCGTCGGTCGATGTGTACTGGGACGCGGTGGCCGACGTCCGCTACGGGTACGACGACATTGCCGAGCGATTCGGCGTGGTCCCGGAACGCATGGCGGACTTCCTCGCGCTCATGGGCGATGCCGTCGACAACATCCCGGGCGTGCCGGGCGTGGGCCGCAAGACGGCGCAGACCCTGCTCAAGCATTTCCACACGCTCGACGGCGTGCTCGATGGCATCGACCAGATCGGCAAACTGAAATTCCGCAATGCCTCGTTCGTTGCCGCAAGCCTGCGTGAACATCGCGAGACAGCGCTGCTGTCGCGGCAACTGACCGCGATCGCATGTGACATGCCGCTGCCGATCAGCCGCATGAGCGAGTTGCGGCTCCTGCCGCCGGACCTCGCGACGCTCGATACGTTCTGTGAGACACAGGGCTTCGGCCGGTTGCTGCGCGACCAGGCGCGACGACTGCATTCGCGGCATGCGGCCTGAGTCGACGCCCGCCGGCGCGAGGATGTCATGAGCGCCGACGTCGCGATCTGCACCTGGCTGTCCCGCAGCAGTGGCCGGCAGTTTGCGGCGGCTGCCGCAGCGGAAGTCGGCAGCAGCATTCATCGTTGCGTTCACTGGCGCGGCGAGGGTGGCGACGCGTTCGTCAAGATCGCCGCTGCCGACAGGCGACTCGCATTCGAAGCCGAAGCAGAAGGCCTGCAGGTGCTGGCCGAGGCCGGCGCCTTGCGCGTGCCCGCGGTGCTTGCAGTGGGAGAGGCGGGCGGTCACGCGCTGCTGGCGCTCGAATGGCTGGATCTCGAGCCTGCGGGCGAAGGAGACGGTGCGCTGCAGGCGCAGCTCGGGGAACAGCTTGCGATGCAGCATCGGATGATGGCGCCGCGCTTCGGCTGGCACCGCGACAACACCATCGGCGCAACCCCGCAACAGAACGCATGGGACGACGATTGGGTGCGGTTCTTCCGCGAGCGACGGCTGGGCATGCAAATGGACCTGGCGGCCCGCAATGGGCTTGGGACCCGTTGCGTGGATCGCGGCCGCGAACTGGCTGATCGCTGCGGGGCGTTCTTCTCCAGCTACCGCCCGGTCCCGTCGCTGCTGCACGGGGACCTGTGGGGTGGCAACTGGGGCGTGGTCGCGGGCACGGGACAGCCCGCGGTCTTCGATCCTGCGGTGTACTACGGCGATCGCGAGGCGGACCTGGCGATGACCCGGCTATTCGGCGGCTTTGGTCCGCAGTTCTACGCTGCGTACCAGTCTGCCTGGCCAATGGACCAGGCGGCCGGTACGCGCCGCACGCTCTACAACCTGTACCACGTGCTGAATCACTTCAATCTCTTCGGCGGCGGCTACGGCCGGCAGGCGGAAGGGATGATCGACCAAGCTGCTCGCCGAATTCGGGGCATGAAAAAACCGGAGCAGGAGGGGGACGTCCTGCTCCGGTGTACGGTCGGCGTCGAGGGCTTAATGCATCCGTCCCTGCTGCCTGATATCGGCTGATGCTGCCTCTCGGCCTGAGCCAGGCTCGCCCTGGGGGCAGGGCTCGCTTGACGCAGGCATCGTGCGCCTCGCAACAGGTCAGTGTCGTGACAGGTTCGTTGCGTTGACGTTGCAGGTCGTGCCGGTCCGTTGCGGTTGCCCGCGTAACTGCCTGTTTGCCAGAGCCTAAAGCTTCGCCATGACGTGCCGCACCGCCGAATAATCCTCGAGCGCGTAGGCGGAGAGATCCTTGCCGTAGCCGGAGCGCTTCAGTCCGCCGTGCGGCATCTCGCTGACCAGCATGAAGTGCGTGTTGATCCACGTGCAACCGTACTGCAGGCGCGCGGCGACCGACATCGCCTTGCCGACATCCTGCGTCCACACCGAAGACGCGAGTCCGTACTCCGAATCGTTGGCCCACCTGACGGCGTCGTCCGCGTCCTTGAAGCGCGTGACCGATACGACGGGGCCGAACACTTCGCGCTGCACGATCTCGTCGCTCTGCCGCGCGTTCGCGATGACCGTCGGTTCGAAGAAAAAGCCGCCGCCTGCGCCGGCGTTGCCGCCCGCGGTGACTTCGATGTGTTTCTGCCGCCGCGCGCGCTTGACGAAACCCGCGACGCGATCGCGCTGCTCGGCGCTGATCAGCGGACCCATCTCGACGCCCTTCGCCGTCTGCGGCCCGGTCTTGATCGTGCTTACCGCGCTCGAGAGATCGGCGACGAGCCGGTCGTACACCTTCGCGCCCGCATAGATGCGGCAAGCGGCCGTGCAGTCCTGGCCCGCGTTGTAGTAGCCGAAGGTGCGCACGCCCTCGACGACGCTTTGCAGGTCCGCATCGTCGAACACGATCACGGGCGCCTTGCCGCCGAGTTCGAGGTGCGTGCGCTTGATGCCGTCGGCGGCCTGCATGAGGATCCTGCCGCCCGTCGCGACGTCGCCGGTCAGCGAGATCATGCGCACCTTCGGATGCCTCGTGAGCGGCGCGCCGACGCTGCGGCCGCGACCGCAGACGATGTTCACGACACCAGCCGGAAAGATTTCCGCGAGCAGTTCGCCGAGCTTCAGCGCGGTGAGCGGCGTCTGTTCGGAGGGCTTCAGCACGACGGTGTTGCCCGCCGCGAGCGCGGGTCCGAGCTTCCAGGCCGCCATCATCAGCGGGTAATTCCACGGCGCGATCGATGCAACGACGCCGATCGGGTCGCGGCGAATCATGCTGGTGAACCCGGCGAGGTATTCTCCGGCAACGGCGCCCGTCATCGTGCGGCAGGCGCCGGCGAAGAAACGGAACACGTCGGCGATCGCAGGAATCTCGTCGTTGAGCGCAGCCGCCAGCGGCTTGCCGCAGTTCTGCGATTCCACCTTGGCGAACGCGGCACCGTCGGCTTCGATGCGGTCGGCAAGCTTCAGCAGGAGGTACGCGCGGTCCTTCGGCGCAGTGCGCGCCCAGCCCTCGAAGGCGGCGTCGGCCGCCTTCACGGCTGCGTCGACCTGTCCGCGCGAGGCTTCGGCAACCCGGGCCAGCACCTTGCCGGTGGCGGGGTTCAGCACGTGCTCGACCTTGCCTTCGCCTGCGACGAGCTTGCCATTGATCAGGAGCTTGGTTTGCATGGGTCCGCCTCTCGGGAATGTTGCAGGACAGCGCGGCGCGTCAGTTACCCTGCGACTGCTCGTCCGGCCGCGTCAGGTAATACGCGAGCAGGATCGGAACGAGCGTGACGAGGATCACGACGACCGCGACGACGTTGGTGACGGGCCGCTCGCGCGGCCGGAACAATTCGCTGTAGAACCAGATCGGCAGCGTACGCTCGTGTCCGGCCGTGAACAGCGTGACGATGATCTCGTCGAACGACAGTGCGAAGGCCAGCATGCCTCCGGCCAGCAGCGCCGTGGCGATCTGCGGCAGCAGCACGTAACGGAAGGTCTGGTGACCGCGCGCGCCGAGGTCCATCGAGGCTTCGACCCAGCTCGGCGGAATGCGGCGCAGGCGTGCGACGACGTTGTTGTAGACGATGACGAGGCAGAACGTCGCGTGACCGGCGACGATGGTCCAGAAGCCCGGGTCGATTCCGGCCGTGCGCATGCCGGCGAGCAGGGCGAGACCGGTGAGGATGCCCGGCAGTGCGATCGGCAGCACGAACAGCAGCGTGATCGACTCCTTGCCGCGGAAGCTGCGGCGGGCGAGCGCGAATGCGGCCAGCGTGCCGAGGATGATGGCGAGCAGCGTGCGCGACCGCGGCCACCAGCAGCGACAGGCGCATCGACTCCCAGATGTCGTTGCGGGCGAAGGCCACGTCGAACCAGTGCAGCGTCAACCCGGGCGGAGGGAACTGGTACGTGCGATCTTCCGTAGTGAACGCATACAGCGTGATCACCCAGACGGGCGCGTGCAGGAACACCAGGCCGACTGCCGCCATCACTCTGGTGAACGGCGAGGCGCGTTCCCACGACGGGCGGCGAGGTCGCTCAGAGCGCATCGAACGCCCCCAGTCGCCTGGCGAGCATCAGGTACAGGCCGATCAGCACGATCGGCACCACCGAGAATGCAGCCGCGAGCGGCAGGTTCCCGGCGGTGCCCTGCTGCTGGTAAACCATCATGCCGATGAAGTAACCCGGCGCGCCGACCACGCTCGGGATGATGTAGTCGCCGAGCGTGAGCGAAAACGTGAAGATCGAACCCGCCGCGAGACCAGGCAATGCGAGCGGCAGGACGACGTTGCGGAACGTCTGGCCGGGCCTGGCGCCCAGATCGGCCGAGGCCTGCAGCAGTGAGGCCGGCACGCGTTCGAGCGCCGCGGCGAGCGGCAGGATCATGAACGGCAACCACATGTATACGAACACGACGAACATGCCGATGTACGACGACGCCAGCGACGGCCCGCCGACGACGGGCACGGCCAGCGCCTTGTCCAGTGCACCCATGAGGCCGAGGTGCTCGAAGCCCCAGCTCGCGATGCCCTGCTTGGCGAGGATCAATCGCCACGCATAGACCTTGACGAGGTAGCTGGTCCACATCGGCAGCATCACGCCCACATAGAACAGTGCCTTGGTGCGTGGCCCCGCGTAGCGCGCCATGTACAGCGCCACCGGAAACGCGATGACCGCCGCAGCCATGGTGACGGCGACCGCCATCAGCAGCGTGCGCAGGATGATGTCGACGTGCGCGGGCCGCGTGAGCAGCTGCCGGTACGTCGCGAGCGTGAACTCCGGCACGATCCGCGCCGTGAACTCGTCGATCGCATAGAAGCTCTGCAGCAGCAGGGTGAAGAGCGAGCCGAGATAGACGATGCCGAGCCAGAGCAGCGGCGGGGCGAGCAGCAACGCGAAGTAGAACGCCCGGCGTCCCTGCAGTGAAAACTCCGCGCGACCGGTCATGGTCAGTCCCGCAGCGGGACGGCGTATTCGGGCCGCCAGGCAAGCCGCACACGCGCGCCCGTCGTCAGCCCCGGGACACCGCCGCCGGTGGACTCGGACCACGCCACGGCCAGGGTCGTGCGCTCGTCCACCTTCACGCGCAGCCGGCTGCTCGCGCCGTGATAGAGGACGTTGACGACTTCGCCGCTGCACTGGACGGACCCGTCCGGCGCCGGCTCGCCTGGCTGCGAGAAGCTCGATCAGTTCGGGCCGGATCGCAAAGGCATGGCCACTGCCGGTCAGGACCTGCGCGGCGTCGCGCCCGACCACGTTGGCACTGCCGACGAAACTGGCAACGAACGCGGTCTGCGGCCGGTTGTAGAGTTCGCGCGGCGTGTCGAGTTGCTCGACGCGGCCCTGGCTGAACACGGCAACGCGATCGGCCATGCTCAGCGCCTCGCCCTGGTCGTGCGTGACGAACACGAACGTGATGCCGAGACGTTGCTGCAGGCCCTTGAGTTCCGACTGCATTTCTTCGCGCAGCTTGAGGTCGAGCGCTCCGAGTGGCTCATCGAGCAGCAACACCTTCGGGCGGTTGATCAGCGCGCGCGCCAGCGCCACGCGCTGACGCTGGCCACCGGAGAGCTGGTGCGGCCGACGTGCGCCGAATTCGCCGAGTTGCACGAGATCGAGCATTGCAGCGGCCTGCTGTGCACGGCCGGCGGCGGCGATGCCACGCACCCGCAATCCGTACGCTACGTTCTCCGCCACGGTCATGTGCGGAAACAGGGCGTAGTCCTGGAACACGGTGTTGACGTTGCGTGCGAACGGCGGCGTGTTCGTGACGTCCTCGCCGTCGAGCAGGATGGTGCCGCTGTCGGGCTGGTCGAAGCCCGCAATCAGGCGCAGGCACGTGGTCTTGCCGGAGCCCGACGGGCCGAGCAGGGCGAAGAACTCACCGGGTGCGATCGTCAGCGAAACGGAGTCGAGCGCAATTACGGATCCAAAGGCGCGGCGCGTTGCGCGCAGTTCGATCGCGGGAGTCATGTCGAATGTGGGTTCGGCGCGCGGCATCCACCGTGGAACACCGCGCGCTCGAGACCTGTTCCTCCGGTCAGCGGCCGCCCATCACCGCGACGTAATCCGTCGCCCAGCGGCTGTAGGGCACGCACTTACCCGTGCTGCACGAGGCTTCCGGCGTGCGCCAGAAGTGGATCTTGTCGAAGTTGTCGAAGCCATTGGTGGCGCAGCCCGTGTCGGTCAGCAGGGCATTGCCCTTGCACGCGGCCGGCACGGCCGGCACCGAGCCGAACCACGCGGCGACGTCGCCCTGCACCTTGGCGTTCAGCGACCACTCCATCCACTTGTACGCGCAGTTCGGGTGCTTCGCGTTCGCGGCGAGCATGGTGGTGTCGGCCCAACCGGTCGCGCCCTCGTCGGGAACGACGCTGGCGATCGGCTGGCTTATTGGCGACGAGCGTGTTGACCTGGAACGGCCACGAGCCCGAGACCACCACGCCCTCATTCGTGAAGTCCTGCACGGCGACGTTCGCGTCGTGCCAGTAGCGGTGCACCAGCGGGTGCTGCTTGCGCAGGAGATCGAGCACGGCGGCGTATTGTTCTTCGTTGAGCTCGTACGGGTCCTTGATGCCGAGTTCCGGCTTCTTCGCCATCAGGTACAGCGCGGCGTCCGCAATGTAGATGGGGCCGTCATAGGCCTGCACGCGGCCCTTGTTGCTCTTGCCGTCGCCCAGCTTCTGTTCTTCGAACACGACCGACCACGACTTCGGCGCGGTGGGGAACGCCTTCGTGTTGTACATCAGCACGTTCGGTCCCCACTGGTAGGGCGTGCCGTAATTCTTGCCGTCGACGTAGTGCCAGGCGCCCTGCTTGAGGCGCTCGTCCACATTGGCAAAGCTCGGGACGCGCGCGACGTCGATCGGCTGCACGGTGCCGCCGCGGATCAGGCGCAGCGACGCGTCGCCCGAAGCCGTGACGAGGTCGTAACCGCCCTGCGTCATCAGCGAGACCATTTCGTCGGACGTGCCGGCCGTCTTGATGTTGACCTTGCAACCCGTGTCCTGCTCGAACGGGGTCACCCAGTCGTAGTTCTTGTCGGTTTCGCCGCGCTCGATGTAGCCCGGCCATGCGACGATGTCGACCTGGCCTTCGAGGGCCTCCGCTGCCGTCGTTGCAGCAGGAGCAGCGGCGTCCGTGGCAGCCTGCTGTTCCTTCTTCTGGCAACCGGCGAGCGCAAGCCCGATGACGAGTGCCAGCGCCAGGCGCGCAGCAACGGAAGTGGAATGCGATGACATATGGGACACCCCGTCTCGTTTGGTGATGAAGACGCTGCCAGCTCCCGCAGCGTGCAGGAATTCTATGCCCGTTTCCTCCGCGCCGCCTACATGACGGCGAGTGCCGCGTCAGCGCGCGGCGCGCAGTGCGAGATCGAATTCCACCCGCACCGCATCGTCCAGCCACTCGGTGCCGCGCCAGTCGCCCTGACCCACGCCGAATTCCAGGCGACGGACGCTCGACGAACCGGTCATGCGCGCTGCGCCCCCGGATGGTGCAGCCGGGTCGAAGCGGAACTGGACCAGGACGTCGCGCGTGACGTCGCGCAGCGTGAGTTTGCCCGTGGCCTCGAAGCGGCCGTTGCCCAACGACTTGATCCCGGTGCTGGTGAACGTGCCCTTGGGCCAGCGCGCGGTCTGGAAAAAGTCGCTTCCTTGCAACGCGGTATCGCGATCGGTGTCGCCGGTGCGGGCACCGAGCAGGTCGACCGAGACCAGCAGGCTGGAATGCGCGAGATCGGCGGGGTCGAACCGGATCGTCGCCTCGAAGCGTTCGAAGCGACCTGCGAACTCGCCGCCTGCAAGCCGGGGATGAAACGTCAGCTGGCTGTGCCCCGGATCGACTGTCCAGGCCGTCGCCGCCGTCGCGTCTCGCGCTGCGGGCCCCAGCGCGAGGACCGCCAGCAGCGCCAGGACGCCTGCGCGGCGGCGCGTAGGCACGCGCTAGGACCGCGAGAACGGCAGCATGCGTCGCAGCACGCCGTCCTTCAGCACGAAGTGGTGATAGAGCGCGGCGGCGATGTGCACGGCCGCCACCGTGACGAGCGAGTAGAAGAACACTTCGTGCACTTCTTCCAGCGTTTCGTGCAGGTCGTGATTTTCGGCGACCAGCGCCGGGAACTGGAACCAGCCGAAGAGGGTCACCGGGTAGTTGGCGGCCGAGGACATGGCCCAACCGGAAACCGGCTGGGCCAGGATCAGCAGGTAGAGCAGGCCGTGACCGGCCGCCGCGGCCTTGCGCTGCCACGGTTCGCCGATGGGGCCCGGCATGCCGCGATTCATGACTTTCCAGCCGATGCGAGCCAGGGCCAGCAGCAGGACCAGCATGCCGAGCGACTTGTGCCAGTTGACGAGCTGCAGCTTCTCGAGCCCGTTGGGCAATTCATCTGCGGCTTCCGCGAGGAAGTACTGCGGCACGATCAGCAGCACGATGGCCCAGTGCAGGAACTTGGCGAGACTGCCGTAGGCTTCCGCGGTATTGCGCAGGGGCATGGAGCGATTTCCTGTGGGATGATCGGCGCATGTTAGCAAACGTGCGGGAAAGCGCGGTGCGCGCCGGTGGTTACGCGCTGCTTGCGGCGCTGGTCATCCTGGCCGGTTGTCGTTCGACCACGGCCCCGCCGCCTGCTGCGAAATGCCTCGCAGTCGCACTCGCGCAGGCGCCGCAGCGACGACGACACGTGCAGGTACGCGAGCATTCCAGGTCGACCCTGGGCGATCTGTCGTCACCATCGTCGTCCGTCGAGCCGGACCGCTCGCACGGCTGGGTCATGACCACGTGATCACCTCGGCGGACGAAACCGGCTCGGTCTGGCTCGGGAGCACGCCGGCGGATTCTTCCTTCGAGCTGAGCTTGCCGGTCGAACGCTTCGACGTGGACTTGCCTGCAGCGCGCGCTGCGGCCGGCCCGGAGTTCGCGGCGCCAGTGCCGGAAGATGCGCGTGCAGGCACGCGCCACAACATGCTGCGGGCCGAGGTGCTCGACGGCGAGCATTTCCCCACCATCACGCTGCGCTCGCGAGCGGCGTCCGGCGTCTGGCCGCAACCCATCGTGCGCGTCGCGGTGACGCTGAAGGGGGTCGAACGTGAGCAGGAGATTCCGGTCGTCGTCGAGCGCGATGCGAACGGCGTGATCGCGCGCGGCGAGTTGCGATTGAACCAGACCGATTTCGGCATGGTGCCGTTCTCGGTCGCTGGCGGCGCCATCCAGGTCGCGGACACGCTCGAGATCCGCTTTGAAATCGCGGCCGCGGCGTCCGGCGCGATCAGTCCGCCTGGGGTTCCCTGAGCAACAGCAGCAAGGTCCCTTCCGGCGCTTCGAGCATCGCCGCACCGATTGCCGTCAGTTCGCGCGGCAGGCGCTTCGTGAAGCGATAGCCCCGATCACGCAGCCCCTCGATCCGGTCCGGCATCGAGGCATCGGAGAACACCAGGACCGGCGCCGGCAGCTCGATCCCGTAGAGCCCGACGTTGAGATCGCGACTGGCGGCGACGACCTTCGGCAGTGGCTCCAGGACCGGTTCGAAGGCGACGAAACCCAGGCGCTCCCAGAACGCGCTCGCGGTGCTGAGGTCGGTGGTCGCGATGGCAAATTCCTCGAAATAACCCAGGGCGCTCGAATGCGCCGGCGACAGCGCGGGCGACGAGAACGTGCGCGCCTCGAGCAGCCGCAACGGTTGGCCCGAGGGGTCGCGCAACAGCGCCTGGTGCATCGAAACATCGTCGAGACGTGCGTCTTCGAGGGTCACGTCGAGGCTGGCGAGCATGGCGAGACGTTCGCGCAACGAGGGTGCGACCCAGGTCGGCAGCGGGCCTTCGAATTCCGCCCCATGCAGGCCGAGGCTGAGGCGACCGTCCGTCACCACGGCGTACGGATGCGGCCACGCCTCGCCGACCGACGCCTGCACGAAACCGAGCGATTCGTAAAACGCGAGTGACGCCGCGACGTCGGCCGCGGCGAGACTGATTTCGAGAAATCGTCCGAGCGGCATGAGCGGCCGGCCGGAGCGCGCCGTCAGCGCTGCGCGCCGCGGGCGAGCGCGCGTTCGCGCTGCGAGGCCAGGGCCGCGTCGTCGAGGCGTTCGGCGCCGAGTTCGGGCCAGCCGCCCACGTGCTGGAGCACGACGTCCTCCATCACGTCGACGTTGCGCCGGGCTCGAGTTCAGGCACGGCGCGTAGTCGAACGCCTCGCCACCCTGGGCAAGGAACAGCTCGCGGTTCTGCATGCTGATTTCCTCGAGCGTCTCGAGGCAGTCGGTCGCGAATCCAGGGCACACGACCGTGACACGCTTTGGCCCCGACCTGGCGTAGTCCTGCAGCAGCACGTCCACGTACGGCTTCAGCCATTCCTCGCGGCCGAACCGCGACTGGAATCCCAGCGACCATTCGTCCTCGCCAAGGCCGAGCCGCCGTGCGACGCCGCGGGCCGTGCCGAGACAGAAGCAGTGGTAGGGATCGCCGGCAAGGAAATAGCGCTTCGGGATCGAGTGGAAGGAGAACAGCAGGTGCTTGCGACCGTGCGTCTCCCAGTGCTTTGCGACGCTGTCCGCCACGCCACGCAGGTACGACTCGCGTTCCCAGTACTGGTTGACGAAACGCAGTTCCGGCATCCAGCGCCACCGCGACAGCTCGCGCGTGACGAACTCGAAGATGCTGCCGGTCGTGGTCGACGAATACTGCGGGTAAAGCGGCAGCACCAGCAGGCGCCGCACGTTCTGTTCGCGGAACCGTTCGAGCACCGAGGGAATCGACGGCTGGCCGTAGGTCATCGCGAGATCGACCACGACGTCGTCGCCGAAGCGTTGCTGCAACCGGGCCGCAAGGCCTGTGGTCAGCTTGCGCGATTCGACCAGGAGCGGTGAGCCTTCCGGCGTCCAGATCTTCTGGTAGGCGTGGGCACTGCGCCTGGGGCGCGTCCGCAGGATGACGCCATGCAGGACCAGCCACCAGAGCAGGCGCGGCGCCTCGATGACGCGCGGGTCCGAGAGGAATTCGGCCAGGTACCGCCGCACCGACCGGGGCGAAGGATCGGCGGGAGTACCCAGGTTCACGAGCATGACGCCGACGCGGGGGCGCGAACCGTGGACGAAGTCTGGGTTGCCGAGGTAGGTCATGCTGGAAATCGCAGGGCGGGCCGGGCGGCGAACGATATCACGAGGACGGATTGCGGCCGCGTCGAGCCGGCCGCGTCCGTCAGGCCCGATACGCTCAGGCGACCCGGACCTGGGCTTCCATGCGGGGCGACAGCCGCAGCACGACCAGTTGGAAGAGGGCCGCCCCGGCGCAGAACAGCAGCATCGGCAACGCAGTCTCCGCTCCCACCAGGCCCATGACCTGCACGCAGACCGCCGAAATGAACTGGTTCAGGAAGCCGAGCGTGCTCGAACCCACGCCGGTTGCATGCGGCGGGGCCATGGCTCACGGCAATCGCGGTCAGGTGGGGCATGAACAGGCCCTGGCCGAAATAGAGCACTGCCATGGGCACGAAGATCCACAGCGGATGCTGGAAACCGAGCGCGGCGAACACCAGGGCGCTGAGCGCGGCTGCCATCTGCAGGCTGACGCCGAAGGCGATCATCCAGTGCTGTCCGCGAGCCGAGAACCGGCCGACGGCCCAGTTGCCGGCAACGTAGCCGAACGAGATGAGCGGGTAGTACAAGCCGTATTCGGTGGCCGAGCGGCCCAGCGCCGTCACCATCACGTACGGCGCGAGCGATATGAACACCACGAACATCGAATAGGCGGCGGACGACTGCAGTACGCAGCTCAGGTAACCGGGTTTGACCACCAGCGAGCGCGCCACGCGCGCCATCTCGCGCACGGCCGGAGGTTGCTTCGTCGCCGGGCGGGTCTCCGGCAGGTGTTTCCAGGTGAGCCAGGCCACCGCCGCAGCCATGAGGATCTGGGCCGCGAAGACGGCGCGCCAGCCAAACCACGACGTCAGGAAGCCGCCGATCACGGGCGCCGATGCGCTCGACACCACTGCGAAGATCGCGAGCTGCGCGAGCATGCGCGCCATGCTGTCCGGGTAGAGGTCGCTCACGATCGTGCGCGAGACGGCGATGCCCGTGGCCGTGCCGAATGCGAGCACGCCGCGACCGGCGATCAGCCAGGCCAGGCTCGGTGCGAACAGGCAGACGATGGAGCCCGCCGCCATCAGGCCGACGCCCGCCAGGATCGCCCTGCGCCGCCCGTAGCGATCCGCGAACGGACCCCAGAACAGCATGCCGATCGCGAACGTCAGCAGCGCGATCGAGAACGTGGCCTGGGCATGCGCGACGGTCGAGCCGAAGTACTCGCGGACGACCGGCAGCGCCGGAATGTAGATGTTGGTCGCGACTGACCCGATCGTGACGATGAACGCCAGCAGGTAGATGAGCGACCGCTGGTTCAACCCTCGATGCCGCCGATGCAGAGGTACTTGAGTTCGGTGTAGTCGAGGATGCCGTATTTCGAGCCTTCGCGGCCGAAGCCCGATTCCTTGACGCCGCCGAACGGCGCGACCTCGGTCGAGATGATGCCGGTGTTGAGGCCGACGATGCCGTATTCCAGGGCTTCGGCCACGCGCAGCGAGCGCGCAAGGTCACGCGTGTAGAAATACGAGGCCAGCCCGAACTCGGTGTCGTTCGCCATGCGGATCGCTTCCTTCTCGTCCTTGAACGAGAAGATGGGTGCCACCGGGCCGAAAGTCTCTTCGCGCGCGACCATCATCGTCGGCTTCACGCCGGTGATGATCGTCGGCTCGAAGAACGTGCCGCCGAGCGCGTGACGCCGGCCGCCGAGCGCGATCCTGCCGCCCTTGGCCAGCGCGTCTGCGACGTGCTCCTCGACTTTCGCGACGGCCTTGTCGTCGATCAGCGGGCCCTGTTCCGTGGCGCCCTGCAGGCCGTCACCGACGCGCAGCGCGCGCACCGCGTCGACCAGCTTCGCCACGAACGCGTCGTACACGCCTTCCTGCACCAGCAGACGGTTGGCGCAGACGCAGGTCTGCCCGGTGTTGCGGTACTTGCTCGCAATCGCGCCCTGCACGGCGAGATCGAGGTCGGCGTCGTCGAACACGATGAACGGCGCATTGCCGCCCAGCTCGAGCGAGAGCTTCTTGAGCGTGCCCGCGCACTGCACCATGAGTTTCTTGCCGATCTCGGTCGAACCGGTGAAGGTGAGCTTGCGCACGATCGGGTTCGAGGTCATCTCGCCACCGATGGCCACGGCCGAGCCGGTGACCACGCTGAACACGCCCTTTGGAATGCCCGCGCGGTGCGCGAGCTCGGCCATGGCGAGCGCCGAGTAGGGCGTCTGCATGGCCGGCTTGCACACGAAGGTGCAACCCGCTGCGAGCGCAGGACCGGCCTTGCGCGTGATCATCGCCGCCGGGAAGTTCCAGGGCGTGATCGCCGCGACGACACCGACGGGCTGACGCAGCACGAAGATGCGCTTGTCGGGCTGGTGGCCCGGGATCACGTCGCCATAGACGCGCTTGGCTTCTTCCGCGAACCACTCGATGAACGAGGCCGCGTAGGTGATCTCGCCCCTGGCCTCGGCAAGCGGCTTGCCCTGCTCGGCGGTCATCAGGATGGCGAGGTCGTCGGCGTTGGCGAGCATCAGGTCATACCAGCGGCGCAGCAGCGAGGCGCGGTCCTTGGCCGTGCGCGCGGCCCACGCCGGGAAGGCGGCCGCGGCCGCCTCGATCGCGGCGCGCGTTTCGCCGGCACCCATGTCCGGCACCGTGCCGAGCACTGCACCGTTCGCCGGGTTCGTGACCGGCCTGGTGCCGCCGCTCAGCGCGTCCAGCCACTGGCCGTCGATGTAGCACTGCTGCCGCAGCAGCGTGGGATCCTTGAGGTTGAGCGTCATGAGTTTTCTCTTTGTCAGCCCAGGTGCTTGCCGAAGAATTCCTTTGTGCGCGCGAAGGCGAGGTGCGCCGCGGCAGCGTCGTGGCTGGCGCGGTCCGTGCAGTTGAAGCCATGACCCGCGGCGTAGGTGTGGTATTCGCCCTGCGGGAACGCCGCGCGGATTTTTTCCACGTCGCTCAAGGGGATGTGCGTGTCCTGCGCGCCGAAATGGAACTGCATCGGACAGCGCGGCGCAGGTTCGAGAACCTGCGTGATGCCGCCGCCGTAATACACGACGCCTGCCGCGATGTTGGTGCGGCTGCCGGCCTGGTACACGACGCGACCACCCCAGCAGTATCCGACCATGCCGACCGCGCCCGCATGCGCGACGGCAGCGATCGGCCGCATCGAGATCGGCCATCAGCCCGTTCTCGTCGGCGGCATGGGCCAGGGCCAGGCCGTGGGCGGAGCCTGCGGTGTCGTAGGCCAGGTTGACGCCACGTTCCTGGCGATCGAACAAGGCCGGCGCAATCGCGAGGTAGCCCTCGGCGGCGAACTGGTCGGCGACGCGCTCGATGTGTCCCGTCACGCCGAAGATCTCCTGGACCACGACGATACCGCCGCGCGCAAGGCCGTCCGGCCGGGCCAGGTAGGAGGTGAACGTGTGGCCGTCGGCCGCTCTCAGTTGCAGGTGGCTCATGGTGCGTTCCGCGCCTCGTGGGGCAGGTTTTTCGCTTGAGGGGAAGGGGATCAAGGATATCAGGGAGGCGCGACCCAGGGTGAGGATCGGCCCGTCCGGGGGTACCCTTGACGTCCTCAAGGGACTGTCGGGGACGCTCCATGCTCGTCGGAAATGCCATGCGCCGTGTCGCCATCGTCGGCGGCGCCCGGATCCCGTTCGTGCGCTCGATGGGCGCCTATGCGGAATGCAGCAACCAGCAGATGCTGACGGCGGCGCTGCAGGCGCTTGACGGACAAATACGTTCTGGCCGGTGAACGCCTGGGCGACGTCGGTGCCGGGGCGGTCCTGAAGAGCGCACGCGACTTCAACCTCACCCGCGAGGCGGTGCTCGGCACGACGCTCGATGCGCACACGCCGGCCTTCGACCTGCAGCGCGCCTGCGGCACGAGCCTCGAGACGGCGATCCTGCTCGGTCTGAAGATCGCCGCGGGTCAGATCGACAGCGCGATTGCGGCAGGCGTCGACACGGCGAGCGACGCGCCGATCGGCATCAACGAGAACCTGCGCCGGATCCTGCTGCGCAGCGCGCGGGGACGGTCGCTGGGTCAACGGCTCGCGCCCTGGGCCTCGTTGCGCCCGGGGCACTGGAAGCCGAGCTTCCCCGCGGTTGCCGAGCCACGCACGGGGCTCAACATGGGGCAGAGCTGCGAGCTGATGGCGCGACGCTGGGGCATCCGGCGCGAGGCGCAGGATGAGCTCGCGTTCGCAAGCCATGCAACGTGCGGCCGCGGCGTACGATGCCGGCTTCTTCGACGACCTCGTGTTCGGTTTCAATGGCGTGCAGCGCGACGACAACCTGCGTCGCGACACCTCGCTGGAAAAGCTGGCCAGGCTCAAGCCCGCATTCCCCGTCGATGGCAGTGCCACGCTGACCGCCGGCAATTCGACGCCCATGACGGATGGCGCGGCGGCGGTGCTGTTGGCAAGCGAAGACTGGGCCCGCGCCCGCGGACTGCCGGTGCAGGCCTACCTGACGTTCGGCAAGGTCGCGGCGGTCGATTTCCTGCAGGACGAAGGGCTGCTGATGGCGCCGGCCTATGCCGTGCCGCGGATGCTGGACGACGCTGGAATCACGCTGCAGGACTTCGATTTCTACGAGATTCACGAAGCGTTCGCCGCGCAGGTGCTGTGCACGCTGGCGGCGTGGGAGTCCGCCGGGTTCTGCCGTGACCGGCTCGGTCGCGAGCGGCCGCTCGGCTCGATCGACCGCGCGAAACTCAACGTGAACGGCAGCAGTCTCGCCGTGGGTCATCCGTTCGCGGCGACGGGCGCGCGCATCGTCGCGACGCTGGCGAAGCTGATCGATCAACGCGGCGGCGGGCGCGGGCTCATTTCGATCTGCACCGCCGGTGGCATGGGAGTCACCGCGATCGTCGAGCGCTGAAGAGCTTATAATTTCCGGCTCGTCGCTGGCAGGGAACCGCATTGATGTCGCTTCGCACCAACGCCTGCGCGCTTGGGCTTGCCCGTGACCCTGGCCCTGGCAGCATGCGATTTCGCGCCGGAGCCGTCGGCGCGCGCCGAGGAAAAGCCCTCGGCGTTGTCCACGCCCTTGCGTGCGTCCAACGCTGAAGCGGCCGAGTTGTACCGCGTCGTCGAAACGTATTTCGACCAGTACCTCGCGCTGAATCCGATCCGTGCGACCGAGCTCGGCGACCACCGGTTCGACGATCGTTTCGGCGACTACCTCAGCATGAGCTGGATGGCGGATTCGCTCGGCATCGAACAGGAGTCGCTCGAGAAGCTGCGGGCGGTCGACCGGAAGCAGCTGACCGGCGAAGACCTCGTCAGCTACGAGGCTTTCAAGCGCCAGCGTGAGCTGAGCATCGGCGGGTACCGGTATCCGAGCGAACTGCTGGCGATCAACCCGTTCGCCAGCTGGCCGGTGGTCTTCGCGCAGCTCGGTTCCGGCCAGGGCGCGCAGCCGTTCAGGACGACGCGCGATTACGATGCGTTCCTCGCGCGCATGGATGGCTTCGTCGTCTGGGTGGACCAGGCCATCAACAACCTGCGTGCGGGGGTTGCCAAGGGCGTGGTGCTGCCGCAGGTCGTGGTCGAGCGCGCGCTGCCGCAGCTCGAGGCGGTCGGCCGGCTCGAGGACCCGCAGCAGACCGTGTTCTGGCAGCCACTGCTGAACTTCCCGGCAGGCCCGAGCGTGTCCGATCGCCGGCGCCTGCTGCAGGCCTACGACGAAAAGCTGCGGACCAAAGTATTGCCCGCCTATCGGCGCCTGCACGATTACCTGGCCCAGGATTACCTGCCCAGGGCGCGCGACACCGTGTCGTGGTCGAACCTGCCGAGCGGGGATCTCTGGTACGCGTACCTGGTGCGGTACTACACCTCGACCGACATGACGCCGGATGAAGTGCACGAGTTCGGCCAGCGCGAAGTGGCGCGGTTGCGTGCAAGTGTCGCGGGCATGCAGGGAGAGCTGGGCATCGCGGGTGAGCCGCGCATCGTGTTCGACGCGCTGCGTGCGGACCCGCGGTTCCAGTTCGGCAGCACCCAGTCGATGCTCGCGGGTTATGCGGCGCTGCGCGCTCGCGTCGACGCGCGCTTGCCTTCGTTGTTCCTGCGCCGGCCGAAGTCGACCTTCGAAATCCGGCCGATCGGAGGAATTGGTGCGGCCTCTGCTGCCGCTGCCTCTTACGCACCGCCGGATGCCGCTGGTGGACGTGCGGGTGTCCTGTACGTGAACACGAGCGAGCTCGCAGCGCGCCCGTCCTATGCGATGGAGGCACTGTACCTGGGCGAGGCCGTACCCGGTCACCTCTACCAGGCCGCGCTCGCGCAGGAGACGCCTGGCCTGCCGCGATTTCGCCGCTTCGGCGACGACGCTGCGTTCGTCGCGGGGTGGGCACTGTACGCGGAGTCGCTCGGAGCCGAACTGGGGCTCTATGCGGATCCGTACAGCCGGTTCGGCGCCCTGAACATGGAGCTGTGGCGGGCGGCGGCCCTCGTCGTCGACACGGGGCTGCATGCGAAGGGCTGGAGCCGCCAGCGTGCGAGCGAGTACCTGCGCGCGAACACGGCGCTCGGCGAAGCGGACATCGCTGCCGAGGTCGATCGATACATTGCCTGTCCTGGCCAGGCGCTCGCCGACAAGCTCGGGCAGCTCAAGATTCTCGAATTGCGCCGTCGCGCCGAGCAGCGGCTCGGCGAACGCTTCGACCTGCGCAAGTTCCACGAACAAGTCATCGGCAGCGGCGCCCTGCCCTTGTCCGTGCTCGAAACCAGGATCAATCGCTGGATCGAAGCGCTTCGTTGAGCTGCGGGCGGTGCGGAGATCAGTAGCCGTAGCCGTCGGTGCGGATTTCGTCGAGTTCGTCGCCGACGAAGCGCAGCTTGCGCAACAGCTTGCTGGTGCCGAAGTTGTACGTCCACACCTCCACGGGCATGTCGATGACGCCCGGGCCGTAGTAATCGTAACGGCCGAAACCGTAGCCGTACTCGTAGCGGGGTGCGCGCCGGATCACGCCCTGGAAGCTGACGCTGGTCGGCTCGCCACACAGGGCGCGAACCTTGTCCTTGCCGTCATGGACGGTGATGAGCTTGCTGCCGCAGCGCATGGAGTCCTCGGCGTGCGCGGGTGCCGTTCCCAGCAGGCCAACGACCGCGGTCGCACAGACGAGGAATCTTACGTAGCGCACGGCGCAAGCATAGCCGCTGTCCGCCACTCCCGCCGACCGCCCGTGCTGGCGCCGGCCTGGAAAGCGTCGAGGCCGCCGGCGTCAGCTGGCCGTCATTCTCATAAGCGATTGAATTAAATTGAGTTTATGGCGATTCGAGCTGCATTCGACGGCGCTGCGGCATGGTCCCGTGACCGGCAGGGCAGGCTCGCGTCGACCTGTGATCGACGTCTATCGTCATGCCGGTGCCGCCGCCGGGGCGGTCAGGCGGTTCTGCTACCCTACCGAGCCCGGTAATGGCGGCTGAGCCCACGATGTCCCTCGACCGAGCCTTCGAAAAACGCCTCGCCGGCGTCATCAACGCCCGCGCGCGCGGCGTGCTGCAGGGCGGACTCAAGGGCGTGGAGCGGGAATCGCTGCGGGTGACGCCGAAGGGGCAGATCTCGAGGGCGCCGCATCCGCGGACCCTGGGGTCGGCGCTCACCAACGAGCACGTCACGACCGATTATTCAGAAGCGCTGATCGAGCTGGTCACGCCGCCGTTCGCCCACACCTGGGAGCTGGTGCAGTACCTCGCCGACCTGCACCGCTTCGTCTACAGCAACCTGCCCGATGATGAACTGCTCTGGGCCACGAGCATGCCGTGCGCCATCAAGGGCGAAGCAAGCATCCCGATCGCGCAGTTCGGCTCGTCGAACGTCGGTCGCATGAAGACCGTGTACCGCCAGGGTCTCGGCCACCGCTACGGCCGCGTGATGCAGGCCATCGCCGGCGTGCACTTCAACTACTCGTTCCCGGAGCACTTCTGGCCGGTGCTGGCAGACGTGCTGCAGCCCAGGGACTCCGGGCAGGCCTTTCGCTCCGAGTCCTACTTCTCGCTGCTGCGCAATTACCGGCGGCATGGCTGGATCGTGCTGTACCTGTTCGGCAATTCCCCAGCCCTTTGTCCGTCGTTCCTGCAGGGGCGCAAGGTCGACGGTCTCGAGCCGCTGGAACCGGGCAGCGTCTATGCGCCTCATGCCACCTCGCTGCGCATGAGCGACCTCGGCTACCGCAACAAGAGCCAGGCGGGACTCAACGTCTCGGTCAACAGCCTTGACCATTACGTGCGCGACCTGACGGCCGCGATCAGCACGCCGAATCCAGATTACGAGAAGATCGGCGTGAAGGTCGACGGCGAGTACCTCCAGCTCAACGCCAACATCCTGCAGATCGAGAACGAGTACTACAGCTTCATCCGTCCGAAGCGCGTCACCCGCAGTGGCGAGCGTCCGACCAAGGCGCTGCAGCGCGCGGGCGTGCAGTACGTCGAGATGCGCTCGCTCGACGTCGGCGTCTTCGATCCGGTGGGCGTCAACCAGAACAAGCTGCGTTTCCTCGAGGCGTTCGCGGCCTTCTGCGTGCTGCGCGACGGCCGCTCGATCGAAAACTCGGAACAGGACGAGCTCGACGGCAACCACGCCATCGTTGCGCGCGAGGGCCGCCGGCCCGGCTTGTTGCTGCGGCGCGGCGGTCGCGACGTCAAGATGAGTGACTGGGCAGCCGAGATCATCGATTCGATGCGCGGCCTGTGCGAGCTGCTGGACGAGGGCGACGCGCAGCGACCGTACCTCACTGCACTCGAGTTGCAGGAGGAAAAAATCCGCGACGTTTCGTTGACTCCCTCGGCGCGCTCCTTGCACGAAATCCGCACGAACCAGGAATCGTTCTTCAATTTCGCGCTGCGCATGTCGAAGGTGCACCAGTCCTACTTCAAGGAACTGCTTTCTCCGAACTCGTCCAGGCAGGACGAATTTGCCGCCGAAGCGGCCGAGTCGATCGAGCAACAGGCGCGCATCGAAGCGTCCGACACGATTAGCTTCGACGAATACCTGGCACGTTACTTTGCGGCGTAAGGCGGGTCACGGCCCGTGACCGGGCGTGCGCTGGACGGCGGCAGCGATTGGCTGGGGTGTCGGCTGCGGCAGTCGCGGATGGTCAGAGAATCCCGGTCGTCATCCGGCCCTGCGCATCGATCGAGCCCCGCAGCATCCCGCGTGAGTTGAACGGCAGCGCAATCGTGCCGTCGCGTCCGACGACGATCACGCCGCCTTCGCCTCCCATCCGCCGCAACTGTTCGTGCACGACGATGTCGGCGGCTTCCTGCACGCCCTTGCCCGCGTAACGGATCAGCGCTGCGATCTCGTGCGCGACCGTGGCACGGATGAAGTATTCGCCGTGACCGGTCGCGGAAACGGCACAGCAGTCGTTGGCGGCATAGGTGCCGGCGCCGATCACCGGCGAGTCGCCGACCCTTCCCCAGCGCTTGGCGGTCATGCCGCCGGTGGACGTCGCTGCGGCCAGGTCGCCCGCCGCGTCGAGCGCCACGGCGCCGACAGTTCCCATCAACGACTCGCGGAAACTGCCCGCGCTGGCATCGAGCGCGGCCGCCAGCTCACGCTGCCGTCGCTCCGTGACGAAATAGCGGTTCGCCACGGGCTCGAGCCCCTGTTCGAGCGCGAATTCCTCGGCCCCCTGGCCGGACAGCATCACGTGCGGTGAACGGTCCATCACCAGCCGGGCGAGACCGATCGGGCTTTTTACGTGGCGCAGGCCCGTCACCGCGCCTGCGCGCAGGCCCCGGCCGTCCATCAGCGACGCGTCGAGTTCGCAGATGCCGTTGGCGGCGATCACCGCGCCGCGGCCGGCGTTGAAGAGCGGGTTGTCCTCGAGCACCTGCACCGCGGCGACGACGGCGTCGAGGCTCGGTCCGCCCCCGTCAAGTATGCGTTGCCCGGCGAGCAGCGCCTGCTCCAATCCGGCACGGTAGGCGGCTTCCCTTTCGGGCGTGAGTTCGGCGGGCGGGATGTCGCCCGCGCCCCCATGGACGGCGATCGCTGGCATGTCATTCCTTCGCGGCAGGTCGGTCGAAGGAAACGAACATACCAGACCGCCGCGCCACGTATTATTTCGGGCGCAGCGCGCTGCCCGGCCGAGCCGGGCAACGCGTCCATCCACTGGCTCATTCCGAACCGAGTTTCCCGCCCCGATGCGTCACCACCGCAAGATCAAGACGCTGCTCGTCGCCAACCGCGGCGAGATCTCCATCCGCGTGATGCGCGCCGCGCACGAGCTCGGGATCAGGACGGTCTCGATCTACTCGCAGGAAGACCGTTTCTCGCTGCACCGCATGAAGGCGGACGAGAGCTACCTGGTCGGCGAGGGCAAGGGGCCGGTCGAGGCCTACCTCGACATCGAAGACATCGTGCGGGTGGCACTCGAATGCGGCGCCGACGCCATCCACCCCGGCTACGGGTTCCTCTCGGAGAATCCCACGTTCGCCGAAGCCTGTGCGGGCGCTGGCCTCCTGTTCGTCGGTCCGACGCCCGAGATCATGCGTCGCCTCGGCAACAAGGTGACCGCGCGCGACCTGGCGACGTCGGCGGGCGTACCCGTGATGCCGGCAACGCCGCCGTTGCCGCTCGACGCTGCCAAGGCGCTCGGGCTGGCCGCGCAGGTCGGTTATCCCGTGATGCTCAAGGCGAGCTGGGGTGGTGGCGGCCGCGGCATGCGCGTCGTCGACGATGCGTCGCAGCTGATCGAGATGGTCGCCACGGCGCGGCGCGAGGCGAAAGCCGCGTTCGGCAACGACGAGGTCTACCTCGAAAAGCTGGTGCGGCGCGCGCGTCACGTCGAGGTGCAGATCCTCGGCGACACGCACGGCAACCTCGTGCACCTCTACGAGCGCGACTGCACGGTGCAGCGCCGCAACCAGAAGGTCGTCGAGCGTGCACCGGCCGTCTTCCTCGACGATGCGCAGCGCCGCGAGCTGTGCGAGCTCGGTCTGCGCATCGGGCGTGCCGTCGGGTACCTCAATGCGGGCACGGTCGAGTTCCTGCAGGACGCGGACACCGGCCAGTTCCACTTCATCGAGGTCAACCCGCGCATCCAGGTCGAGCATACGGTGACCGAAGTGGTCACCGGCATCGACATCGTCAAGGCACAGATCCGCATCGCGGAAGGCGCTGAAATCGGCACCCCCGCGAGCGGCGTGCCGGTCGCAGGCGGACATTCGCATCACCGGCCACGCGATGCAGTGCCGCGTCACCACGGAAGACCCGGAGAACAGTTTCATCCCGGACTACGGCCGCATCACCGCCTACCGCAGTCCGGCGGGTTTCGGCATCCGGCTCGATGCAGGGACGGCGTACTCGGGCGCGTTCATCACCCGTTCGTACGACTCGCTGCTGGTCAAGGTGACGGCCTGGGCGCCGACGCCCGACGAGACGATCGCGCGCATGGACCGCGCGCTGAAGGAGTTCCGGGTGCGTGGCGTCAGCACCAACCTGCGCTTCCTGGAGCAGCTGGTCACGCACGAGCATTTTCGCGACGGCTCGTACACCACCAAGTTCATCGACCAGACGCCGGAGCTGTTCCGGTATCCGCGCAAGCGTGACCGCGCGACCAGGTTGCTGCGCTTCGTCGCCGACGTGATCGTCAACGGCAACCCGGAAGTGGTCAACCGCGCCCGCCCCGGGCGTATCGTCGAAGCACGTCCACCGAAGTTGCCGCTGGGCCTGCCGCCTCCGGGCTCGAAACAGAGACTCGACGAGCTCGGTGCGCGCGGTTTTGCACGGTGGATGCTCGATCAGCCGCAGGTGCTGTTCACGGACACGACGTTTCGTGACGCGCATCAGTCGCTGCTTGCGACGCGCTTGCGCACGCGCGACCTGGTTGCCATCGCGCCGGCCTATGCGCGGCTGGCCCCCGAACTTCTCGCGGTGGAATGCTGGGGTGGGGCGACGTTCGACGTCGCAATGCGCTTCCTGAAGGAGTGCCCGTGGGACCGCCTCATCGCCTTCCGCGAGGCGATGCCGAACCTGCTGCTGCAGATGCTGCTGCGATCCGCCAACGCCGTCGGGTACACCAACTATCCTGACAACGTCGTCCGCTACTTCGTGCAGCAGGCTGCGAAGAATGGCGTCGACCTGTTCCGCGTTTTCGATTCGCTGAACTGGGTCGACAACATGCGCGTCGCGATGGATGCGGTCGGCGAGACCGGCAAGCTCTGTGAAGCCGCCATCTGCTACACCGGCAACCTGAGCGATCCGCGCCAGACCAAGTACGACCTCAGGTACTACGTCGCGATGGCGAAACAACTGGAGCAGGCTGGCGCCCACATCCTCGGCATCAAGGACATGGCGGGCCTGTGCCAGCCGCGGGCCGCGCACGTCCTGGTCAAGGCGCTGAAGGAGGAAATCGGGATCCCGGTGCATTTCCATACGCACGACACGAGCGGCATCGCGGCCGCCAGCGTGCTGGCGGCCATCGACGCGGGTTGCGACGCCGTGGATGGCGCGCTCGATGCCATGAGCGGCCTCACGTCGCAGCCGAACCTCGGCTCGATCGTCGAGGCGTTGCGCCACGGCCCGCGTGCCTCAGGGCTCGACCCCGACAAGCTGCGCGTGCTCTCGAACTACTGGGAGCAGGTCCGTCATGGCTACGCCGCCTTCGAGAGCGACATGCGCTCCGGCACTTCCGAGGTCTACGTGCACGGCATGCCGGGCGGGCAGTACACGAACCTGCGTGAACAGGCACGATCGCTTGGAATCGACGACACCCGCTGGCACGAAGTGGCGCGCGCCTACGCGCAGGTCAACGAGATGTTCGGCGACATCGTCAAGGTCACGCCCTCGTCCAAGGTCGTGGGCGACATGGCGATCATGATGGTAACCAGCGGCCTCACGGCCGAGGACGTCGCCGATCCGGAAACCGAGGTCGCCTTCCCGGAGTCCGTCGTCGCGCTGTTCCGCGGCGACATCGGCCAGCCGTACGGCGGCTTTCCGCCGGCGTTGCAGCAGAAGATCCTCGGCAGCGTGCAGCCGACGAGCTCGCGACCGGGCGAGCGCTTGCCGGCGGCCGATCTCGAGCAGGCGCGCTTGCAGGCGCAGGAGAAGATGCCGCGTGCCGTCACGGATCACGAGGTCGCGTCGTGGCTGATGTACCCGAAAGTGTTCGCCGACTACATGGCGGACCGCACGCATTTCGGCGATGTGAGCGTGCTGCCGACGCGTGCGTTCTTCTACGGTCTCGAGACGGGCGAGGAAATCACGATCGACCTGGAGAAGGGCAAGCACCTGATCGTTCGTTACCTGGCGACCAGCGACGTCCACGACGACGGCACGCGCACCGTGTTCTTCGAACTGAACGGCCAGCCGCGATCGGTCAAGGTGCAGGACCGCAGCCAGGTCGCGAAGCGTCCGCCACGCCGCAAGGCAGAAATCGATCACCCGGACGAAGTCGGCGCGCCGATGCCCGGAACGATCGCCACGGTCAACGTCCTGACGGGCCACGCCGTGGCGCGCGGCGACGTGCTCGTGACGATCGAAGCGATGAAGATGGAGACGAGCGTGCGCGCCGAGCGCGACGGCGTAATCGCCAGGATCATCGCGCGCCCGGGCCAGCAGGTGGACGCCAAGGACCTGTTGCTGGTGCTGGAGCCCGCTGCCCCATGATCGTCGCGTCGATTGCGTGACGGGACGCTGCAACGGGCCGATACTGGACCGTGGTCAATGGTCGCGAAGAGGAGAACGCACATGACACCGAACGTTGGGGGAATGGACCGGATACTGCGCATCGTCGCCGGGCTTGCACTGCTGTCGCTGTTCTTCCTGCTGGAAGGCAACGCGCGCTACTGGGGCCTGATCGGCATCGTGCCGATCCTGACGGGCACGTTCCGTTTCTGCCCGGCCTACCTGCCCTTTGGCATCAGCACCTGCTCGACGAAGAAAGGCTGACCCTGTCGCCTCCCTCTCCCGCCAGAACGGGAGAGGGCTCGGGCGAGGGGAAGGACGCTTCCGGGGCGAATGCGCGCCGTTCCTGAGGTTGCCGGCCCCTAAGCCCTGACCCCTGCGCTGGCCTCCAGCCAGCGCCGCAACGTCGCCGCATCCATTGCGCCGGCCTGCCGCGCCACTTCCTTGCCGTCCTTGAACACCATCAGGGTCGGAATGCTGCGAATGCCGTAGCGCGCACCGATGTCCTGTGCCTCGTCCGTGTTGAGCTTGGCGAACCGGGCCGCGGGCTCGGTCTCGGCAGCGACCCGCTCGAAGGCCGGCGCCATCGACCGGCAGGGGCCGCACCACGGCGCCCAGAAGTCGACCACCACCGGGATGCCCGATTGCCCGACATGACGGTCGAAATTGCCGGCTGTCAGCGTCACGGGGTGCCCCGCGAACAGTGCTTCGTGACAACGTGGGCACTTCGGCTGATCCCGCATCCGTTCCTTCGGGATACGGACGAGCCCATCGCAGCGCTGGCAGACAACCTGGGTGGCCGCAGGGGCGGCGCTGGCAGTAGTCATGTCGATCCCTTCTCAGGTGGCTTTGACCGGCTCTATGGGGCCGGCTGGGCTGGAAGCAAGCGCAACTCGCGGTCCGCGGGCCTTGCATCGGGATGCCCCCGCCTCCACATCAGCGGGGCCACGACCGCCGGAGGCAACGCCGTCCATGCGATTCAAGGATTACTACGAAGTCATGGGTGTGCCGCGGGGCGCCACCCAGGATGAGATCAAGCGCGCGTATCGCAAGCTCGCGCGCAAGTTCCATCCGGACGTCAGCAAGGAAAAGGATGCCGAGGAGCGGTTCAAGGAACTGCAGGAGGCGTACGAGGTCCTGAAGGACGCCGAAAAACGCGCGGCTTACGACCAGCTCGGGGCCGACTGGCGGCAGGGACAGGAATTCCGCCCACCGCCCGATTGGGGCAAGGGCTTCGAATTCACGCCGGGGCGCGGCGCACAGGGCCGTCGGGCAGCCGGTCCCGGCGCTGGAGCGGATTTCAGCGACTTCTTCTCCGAGCTGTTCGGAGCGCGGAGCCCGTTCGGTGGCGCACACGGTTTCGAGTCCGCCGGCCGCGGCGGCGCAGGGCGGGGCTTCGCATCCGCGGGCCAGGACCACGTCGCGCGCGTCGAGATCGACCTCGAAGACGCCTATCGCGGCGGCATGCGCACGCTCGAACTGCGCACTCCCGAGATCACCCCGGACGGGCATGTCACGTCGAAGCCGCGCACGCTGCGCGTGTCGATTCCCGCGGGTGTCGTTGAAGGCCAGCAGATCCGGCTGGCAGGGCAGGGCAGCGCCGGCATCGGCGGTGGTCCGTCCGGCGACCTCTACCTCGAGGTCAATTTCAGGCCGCATCCCTTGTTCAAGGTCGACGGTCGTGACGTGAACGTGCAGTTGCCGGTCGCGCCGTGGGAAGCCGCGCTCGGCGAGACGGTTGCGGTGCCCACGCTCGGCGGCCCGGTAGACATGAAACTGCCGACCGGCGCACGTGCCGGCCAGCGGTTGCGCCTGCGCGGTCGTGGCCTGCCCGGTCCGACGCCGGGCGACCAGTACGTCACGCTGTCGATCGTGTTGCCGCCCGACAGTCCGCAGGCGCGCGAGTTCTTCGCGCGCATGAAGCGCGAGCTGGCCTTCGATCCACGTGCAGACCTCGCTGCAAGCGGGAGGACGCCCGCATGAACAGCCAGCAATGAAGCGGGCGATGTCCTGCTCGCGCAGTTCCTGGACGAAGACGACTGGCTGCGCATCGATGAAATCTGCGCGCGGCTGCGCGTCGAGCAGCAGTGGATCGTCGAGATGGTGGAACTCGGTGCGCTCGATCCCCGCGGCGGCCTGGATCCGGCGGCCTGGGTGTTTCCGCGCCGCGAACTGCCGCGCGTGCTCGCGATGACGCGGCTGGTGACCGATCTTGGCGTGAATCTCACCGGCGCCGCGATCATCGTGGAACTCGTCGAGGAACGGCGCAGGCTGCTGTCGCAGCTGGCGGGAAGGGGCTGAGGCGATCGCCGCTCCCAGCAGCGTCCCGATCAGCCACGTCGCGCCGCCCGCGCCGCCGCCGATCAGCACCATGCGCAGTCCGCCCGTCATCGCGCTGCGACCGGTGAACAGGCTCAGCGCGGCGCCAACGCCGAACAGCGCAATGCCCGCGGTGATCGCGGCGATCAGGACCGATCGCTGCAGCGGCAATCCGAACAGGAACGGCACCAGCGGGACGATCGCACCGAGCGAGAACGCCAGGAACGAATAGATCGCGGCGCCCCACGGCGACCCGAGATCGTCGGGATTGAGGCCCAGTTCCTCGCGCGCGAGTGCGTCGAGCGCGTTCGCCTCGTTCTTGACCAGCTCGCGGCTCACGCGGCGGGCCTCATCGAGCTGCATGCCGCGCGCCTGGTAGATCAGCGCGAGTTCCTCGGCTTCTTCTTCCGGATATTCATGCAGTTCGTCGCGCTCGAGCCCGATCTGGTACTCGAACATCTCGCGCTGCGAGCGCATCGACACGTATTCACCGGCAGCCATCGAGAGCGCGCCCGCCAGCAGCCCGGCGACACCGCTCGTCAGCACGAAGTCGGCGCTCGCGGCCGCGCCGGCGACACCCATGATCAGGCTGGTGTTCGAGACGAGCCCGTCGTTGATGCCGAACACCGCTGCGCGCAGGTTGCCGCCGCCGTAGCCCTTGTGCCGTGCACCGATGTCGGACACCGAGGTGGGCATCAGGTGGCCCGCGAGCGAACGCTGCGAATCGTACGCCGACAGTCCACGCACTTTCATGGCCGCGAGCATGTGCCGCACTCGCCGCGGACCGAGTGCGCGTGCGAGCCCTGCGGTGATGCGTGCGCGCACGGAAGGCGCAAATGCGGGTGGCGCAGGCTGCGCTGCGCTGGCGAGCCACTTGTCGGCCTGGAAATCCGCGGCTGCCGCCAGCGCGCGGAACAGTTCCGCGATCCTCGCGTCGCTTTCGCAGGACGCAAGCTCACGATACAGCCACGCGGACTGCTTTTCTTCGTGCCAGCTGTCGAGGAAACTCATGGGCGAGGCGCCCGCGTGCTCAAGCGAGCGTCATGCCGCCGCCCTGTCCGCGGAGCAGCTTCTGCACCTGCTTCAGGATGGCGACGTTGCCGTATGGCTTCTCGATGAAGTCCGTCGCGCCTTCGCGCATTGCCGCGACCGCGGTGGGAACGTCGGATTCGTCGGCGAGCAGGATCACCGGCACGTCGTTGCCGTTGCTGCGCAGACGGCGCAGCAATTCCAGGCCCGACATCCCGGGCAGCAGCAGGTCGACGATGAGGCACGAGAGGTTCCGCGACGAGCCCGAGAGCAGGAAGGACTCCGCCGTGTCGAAGGTCGCCACGTCGACGCCGACGGGCTGCAGCAAAGTCTTCAATGCCGCGCGCGCGATCGGGTCGGGGTCGATGACGCCGACGATCGGGGGTGCCTCCTGCGTGGCAGAGATGGCGGGTGACATTGGGAAGCGCGCGACCAGTGGGCCCGCGCAGCTCACGAGGAGCTGCGGGGACGAGCTGGCTGGGCGAAACGCGCTGCGTAGTCGGGTCGCATGCAGCGCAGTTTTCATGTCCGCCGGGTCCGCGGCAATTGCGGGTTTATACCTAAATGCGAGCGGTTCTCAACACCTGCTGCACTGCAACAGGTGAGTTACTCCTCGACCCGTTCGACCTCGAGCACCATCCTGACGAGGTGGGCCAGCGAGTGCGCTTCCATCTTTTCCATTACGCGCGCACGGTGAATTTCCACGGTGCGCTGGCTCAGGTTGAGATCGCCCGCAATCACCTTGTTCGCCTTGCCGGCGACCACGAGATCGAGCACTTCCTTCTCGCGCGGGGTCAGCGATTCCAGCCGTTTCCGGATCATGTTGCGCTCGGCCAGCATGCGGCGGCTGCCGGCATCCTTTTCCAGCGCCTGGTTGATGCGGTCGAGCAGGTCCTGGTCGCGAAACGGCTTCTGGATGAAGTCGACCGCGCCGGCCTGCATCGCTTCGACCGCCATCGGCACGTCGCCGTGGCCGGTGATGAAAATGACCGGCAGGATCGAGTGGCGCTCGTTGAGCTTCACCTGCAGTTCGAGCCCGCTCATGCCGGGCATGCGGATGTCCAGCACCAGGCAGCCCGGGCGGTCGTCACGGTCGGCGTCGAGGAATTCCTGCCCGGATTCGAACACTTCGACCGGCAAGCCGACCGACTTGAGCAGCATCCGCAGCGAGTCGCGAACGGCCGCATCGTCGTCGACCACGAACACCGTGGGCTTGATTTCCTTGATCACTCGGAACTACTCCCTTGCTTGGATGCCGGCGATGCCGGTAGCGTGAAATGAAATCGTGCGCCGGTTCCCTCGTTGGGAGTGTGCCACAGGCGTCCCCCGTGGGCGCGCACGATCGAGTGGCTGATGGCGAGGCCAAGGCCCGTGCCGCTCGACTTGGTGGTGAAAGAACGGGTTGAAAAGGTGCTCGGCGGCTCCCGGCGCGAGGCCGCTGCCATGGTCCGCCACGATGATTTCGATTTGGCCTTCCGGTAACCAGTGCGTGCTGAGCAGGACCTCGCGGCGCGTCTCGGGCGCCTCCGACATCGCATCGATCGCGTTGCGGACCAGGTTCAGCACGACCTGCTGCAGCTGGATCGGATCGGCGTAGACCATCGGCAGCGACGGCTCGGCGTCGATCCGCAACCGGATGTTGTGCAGCCGGGCGTCAGTTTCGGCGAGCGTGCGCAGGTCTTCGAGCAGGCGATTGCAGTCGACGGGCTCGCGCTTCACTTCGCGGTTCTTGACGAAGTTCCGCAGGCGCCGGATGACCTCGCCCGCCCGCAGCGCCTGCGCATTGATCTGTTCGAGCGCCTCCAGCACGTCCGCGTCGTCGCGGTTCGGCGAACGCAGGAAGCGCTGGCAGGCCTGCGCATAGGTCGCGATCGCAGCCAGCGGCTGGTTGATTTCGTGCGCGAGGCCCGCCGCCATTTCGCCCATCGTCGACAGGCGGCTGAAGTGCGTGAGACGTTCCTGCAGCTGCTGGGCTTCGTCTTCGGTCGCGCGACGATCGGTCACGTCGTGGATGGTGCCGCTGTGCTTGAGCGGAGTGCCCTGCGCGTCGCGCGTGACCTGTGCGATGTGGTGCAGGTGCCGCGTCGTGCCGTCTTCGAGCACGATGCGGTACTCGCAGTCGAACACATGCCCGGGCGAGTCGAGCTCGCGGCACGCCTCGTCGAATTCTCTGCGGTCCCCGGGGTGCACCCAGCGCTCGAGCAATTCGGTGAGCGGCAGAGCTGCTTCGGCGGCGCCGATGCCGAGAATGCGGCAGAGCTGCGGCGAGCAGTAATCGGGCTCGGACCGGTCGAGGTGGACGACGTAATTGCCGAGATTCGCGAGTTCCTGCGCCAGCTGCAGCGCGGATTCGCTGCGACGCAGGCGCTCGTCGGCGAGCTTGCGCAGCGTGATGTCGCGGATGAAGCCGATGAACCGCGGCGGCACGACGCCCTGCACCTTGCCGACCGCGAGCTCGCACGGGAAGACTGAACCGTCCTTGCGTCGTGCCTGCACTTCGCGGCCCGATGCCGATGATCCTGGCTTCGCCGGTCTGCTGGTAACGTTCCATGTAGGCGTCGTGCTCGGCACGGTACGGCGCGGGCATGAGTACGTCGACGTTCCGGCCGATCACCTCGGCCGCGGCATAGCCGAAGGTCCGCTCAGCCGAAAGGCTGAACTGTTCGATCCGCCCCCGATGATCGATGACGATGATCGCATCGACCGCCGCGTCCAGCAGCGACCTGAACTCGAACGCAGCTTGGTCCGGGCGCGCAGGGACGGTACCGGGCGTGGCGTGTTCGGCAGCAGTGGGCGGGTGTTCTTCGTGCAAGATCTGCCGGCGCGGTGGCGAAAGTGCGAATCCTAAAAGAACGCGGGGCGCGGCACTAGGTATTGCTGGAATCCCGGCTAGGCAACGCTGCGAATCGCGGTCTCGCAGCCTGACGGCGACAATGTACACGAGGCCGGATGCAAGCCGGTTGTTGGGTTTTGCTGGCAAGGGGACACCCAAGGAGGGCGCCATGAGACTGAAGAGATGGGAACCGTTCCGTGAAATGGACGACCTGCTGAAGGGGTTCGGCCCGACGTTCGGCAGGCTGCCGACGCTCGCCCGGTTCGAGGAAGGCGGCTATGAATTCATGCCGCTGGCGGACGTCATCGAGCGGGAAAAGGAATACCTGGTCAAGATCGACCTGCCCGACGTTCGCAAGGAGGACGTCAAGGTCCTGTTCGACGACGGCGTGCTGACGATCAAGGGTGAGCGCAAGGAGGAAAAGGAAGTCAAGGGCGAGACCATGCATCGCACCGAGCGCTTCTATGGAGCCTTCGAGCGCGGCTTCGCGCTGCCCGACGACGTCGATGCGAAGGGAATCCACGCCGAATGCAAGGATGGCGTGCTGACGGTCAGCCTGCCGCGTGTCGCGGTACAGAAGCCGAAACCGCTGGCGATCACGATCCAGTGATCGACGGCGAGGCGGTCTGGCAGACGGGCCGGTCAGCGGCCCGGATGATGGTTGGACCAGCCCAGAACGGGTGGTCGAGCGTCCCCGGCCAGGAAGGCCCCGGAGCGTCCCGGCCACTCGTCCTGCTCTAACAGGCTGACGATTCCTGCTGCTGGGGCTGTCGCCCGCAGCTGTCGCTATTGCGGCGGATCTCGAGTTTCCGCCGTCTCGTGCATGTCGTGGCCTGCATGCGGATCGGTGGGGCTGCCCATCGAGCCCGTGTCGTGCCCGGCGTGGGAGCCGTGGGCAACAAGGTGATACAGGGCTGAGCCTGCCGTCCATGCGCCGAATGCGAGCAACAGAGCGCCGGCCACATTGCGCAGCGTGGCGCGCTTGGCCAGCAGCCGCGCCGCGCGCTCGAAGGCGACCGTCGCCGATACCATCGCCGGCAACGTGCCGACGCCGAAGGCAGCCATTACGAGCGCACCGTCGACGGTGCTGGCCGTGGTGGCCGCCAGCAGCAGCATCGAATACGTGAGTCCACATGGCAACCAACCCCATGCCAGGCCCAGGCCGATCGCGCCGGGCAGCCCCTTGCGCTGGGCGGCACGGCCTCCTGCGGGCATGACCCGGCGCCAGAGTCCGGCACCCGCGGCCTCGAGCGGGTCGAGCAAGCGCCATCCGAACAGCAAACGGCCTGCGGCGGCCACCATGATGCCGCCGGCCAGTACGCGAAACGCGATCGAGAGCGGCGCGACGTTGACCGAGCGCAGCAGGGTCTGGCCAAGGAGACCCGCCAGCGCGCCCGCGACCGCGTAGCTGGCGACGCGTGCGACGTTGTAGGCAATGGCCAGCGTCAGGCGCGAGGCGCCACGCTCCGCCGTGCTGTTGCGCATCGCCAGGGCACCCGCGATGCCACCGCACATGGTCAGGCAGTGACCGCTGCCGGCCAACCCGGCGAGCAACGCGGCACCGAGGCTCAGCGAACCAGCGTCAAGTGCATTCATGGGTTGGTTGGCTCTTCCGTTGTGGGCTTCGTCGAGACATCGCCCGTGCCGTCACCTGCAGCGCTGCGCTTGCGTTCATCGTCGAGCACCGACCAGCCGGGACTGTCGAGATCGTCGAACTGTCCGCTGCCCACTGCCCAGAAGAAGGCCCACAGGCCGATGCCGACCAGCACCAGGCCGAGCGGCACCATCAGGTACAGAATCTCCATCTAGGCCGCTCCTGCCGGGCGTGCATCCGTCCAGCGCGGGGTTGGCGCCGTCGTGGTGCGACGCGCGACTCGTGTCGCATTCAGTACCACGAACACCGAACTCAGCGACATGCCGATCGCCGCGAGCCATGCTGGCACGAGCCCGAGTGCGGCGAGCGGCAGTGCGGCCAGGTTATAGGCTATCGACCAGGCGAGGTTCTGCCTGACGATACGCTGCGCCTGCCGCGCTATCCGCACGATTTCGGGCAACTGGTCGAGCGAATCGCGCACCAGGATCAGGTCGGCGCTCGTCTGCGCGAGGGCCGAACCCCGGCCCATGGCGACAGCGACGTTTGCCGCCCGCAACAACGGCGCATCGTTGATGCCGTCGCCGACGGCGACGACGACCGCGCCCGTGTCCTGCAGCGATCTGAGCCTTGCGACTTTCGCGTGTGGCGTCAGCCGCGCCCCGAAACGCTCGATGCCGCTGCGCGCTGCAATGCGCGCGACGGCCGCCGCAGCGTCGCCGCTCACGATCTCCGAAGCGAGGCCGAGTTGCGCGAGTTGCTGCACGCAGCCCGCCGTTTCCGCGCGCAGCGGGTCCGTGAGGCGAAAGCCCGCGACCAGCCCGTGTTCGTCACCCAGGTAGACCCAGCTTTCGGCGGCGATCTCCCGCGTCTGGCCGTTCCCGGCAGGCGTCGACAAGCCACGTGCGAATTCCAGCGAGCCGATACGCAAGCGCCGGCCGTCGACGTGGCCTTGCAGGCCTGAACCCGCGGTTACCACCACGTCCGTTGCGGTCGACGTCGTGGCTGCAGAGGCCAGGAATGCCTTGGCGATCGGGTGCTCGGACATCCGCTCGAGCGCTGCCGCGAGCGCCAGGCAGCTCTCCTCGCTCTCGTCGCGCAGCGGTCGCACTTCCTCGACGCGGACGAGGCCGTGCGTGAGCGTGCCGGTCTTGTCCCACAGCACGTGAGTCGCCTTCGTCAACGATTCGAAGGCATCGGCGTGAGCCACCAGCACGCCGCGCCTGGCGAGGTCCGCCGTGGCTGCCGCGAGTACCGCAGGCGTGGCGAGCGACAGCGCGCAGGGACAGGTCACCACCAGTACGGCGAGCGTCGCAGGAAAGGCCTTCGATGGATCGACGAACCACCACACGATGAAGACGAGCGCCGAGCCGATCAGGATGCGGCTCAGGAACCAGGCCGCTGCGCGATCGGCGGCTTTGGCGAGCCGGGGTCGCTCGGCCTGTGCCCGCTCGAGCAACGCGACGATTCCGGCCAGGACGGTATTGCCGGCGACGGCAGAGACGCGCACGCGCATGGGGGCGCCGAGGTTCTGCGTGCCCGCATGCACCGACGAGCCCTGGGTCTTGGCGATCGCAGTCGATTCGCCCGTGAGCATCGATTCGTCGACGCGCCCCTCGATCCCTGCGGCGACGACACCATCGGCAGCGAACACCTCACCCGTGCGCACCAGCATCTCATCGCCCGGCTGCAGCTCGATCGCCTGCACGTCCTCGGTCTGCCCGTCCCGCACGCGCCGCGCGGTGACCGGGGCGAGTCGAGCGAGTGCGTCGGCGACACTGCCGGCGCGATGACGCGCCACCATTTCGACATAGCGGCCGAGCGAGAGGAAGAACACGAACATCGTGACGGAATCGAAATAGACTTCGCCCTGGCCCGTCAGCGCGTTCCACACGCTCGCCACAAAGGCGATGACGATGCCGAGCGTGACGGGTACGTCCATGCTCACGCTGCGGGCCTTCAGTGCGTGCCACGCGCCCTGGTAGAACGGCCAGCCCGAATAGAGGGCGACCGGGATCGACACCAGCATGCTGACGAGGCGGAAGAACTCGCGCATGCCGGGCTCCATGCCCGAGGTGTGCGCCACGTAGAGCGGCAGCGCGAACATCATCACCTGCATCATGCCGAAGCCCGCCACCGCGAGCCGCTTCAGCGCGTTGCGTCGCTCGAGCAACGCGATCTGCTCGGCAGGTTCGCCCGCGAGCGGGTGTGGCCGCAGCCCGACGTGCTCGAGCACGCGCAGCAGGTCGCCCAGTTGCACCTTGGACGGATCCCATACCAGCCGCGCGCGTGCCGTGGCCGGATTCACGCTGACGTCGAGTACGCCGCTCTGCAGGTGCAGCGCCTTGTCGGCGAGCCAGCTGCAGGCCGAGCAGCGCAGGCCCTCCAGCAGCACGGTGATCGAGCGCGAGCCGTTCGCTTCGGCGCGGGTGAGTCGCTCGACGAGTTCGGGTCGGTCGTAGGCGGACCAGCGGTCGGGACGCGGCGGTTCATCCGCGCGTGCGCCGGAGCGGTCGCGGTACCTGTAGTAGTCGTCGAGTCCGGCGCCGGTAATGAACTCCGCCACGGCCTTGCAGCCGTGGCAGCAGACCGGTTCTTCCTTCGCATCGATGCGTGCGGCAATGCGCACGCCTGCCGGGATGGGCTCGCCGCAATGAAAGCAGGCAGAGCCCGGCCCCGCCGTCATGGGCTCCGCGGGGCGTCCTCGCCGCAGACGATCGTGACGCCGTCACGCACGCAGTCCTTGCGGACGAGCGCATCGGGGTGGGAGATCGCCAGGTACAGCGTGATGAACCCGCCGATCACTGCGCGAAGCGGGCAGCGCGATCAGCATCCACGGATAGAACTGACGGTACCAGGGCCGCTCGGTCTGGGTGCTCATGGGTTCAAGCCTATCAGTTCGTGGGCGCAAGGAAACGGGCCTTGCCCGTCGCCTCGAGCGCGCGCTCGTCGCGCGTGCGGATCGTGAAATGGATGTCCGAGCCGCCCTGCAGCTGGCCGCGCGGCACGCGCAGCCGGACCGCGACGCTCTGCACCTCGCCGGGTCCGACCTCGACTTCGTCCTCGCCGTAGTCGACCTGCAGGCCCGGCAGGCCGTCCGCGGTGATCGCGAATTCGTGCTCTTCGTCGTCCTTGTTCAGGATCTTCACGTTGTACACGTTCTCGATCAGTCCGCCCGGCAGCTCGCGGAACAGCGCGTTGCGGTCGCGAATGACGTCGATGGCGACGACGTTGCGATGCGTGATCGTGTAAGCGAAGCCGGCGATCAGCACGACGATCAGCGACGCGTAGACGATCGTGCGCGGGCGCACGACCTGCTTCGGCTGGCCCTCGAGGCCGTGCTGCGTGTCGTAACGGATCAGGCCCTTCGGGTAGCCGACCTTCTCCATGACCTCGTCGCACGCGTCGATGCAGGCCGCGCACGCGATGCACTCGTACTGCAGGCCCTTGCGGATGTCGATGCCGGTCGGGCAGACCTGCACGCATACCGTGCAGTCGACACAGTCACCGAGGCCGCTTGGCCTTCGGGTCCGTGCCCTTCTTGCGCGCGCCGCGCGGTTCTCCACGCTTCTCGTCATACGTGATGATCAGCGTGTCCTTGTCGAACATGGCGCTCTGGAAGCGCGCGTACGGGCACATGTACTTGCAGACCTGCTCGCGCATGAAGCCGGCGTTGACGTACGTGGCGCCGCCGTAGAACAGCACCCAGAACGTTTCCCACGGGCCGGTCGAAAAGCTTGCGATCTTGCCGGCGAGCTCGGTGATCGGCGTGAAGTAGCCGACGAACGTGAAGCCGGTCCACAGCGCGAACGCGAACCAGAGGAAGTATTTGGTGCCCTTGCGCAGGACCTTTGCGCCGCTCAAGGGCGCCTTGGCCAGTTTGATCTGCTGCGTGCGGCTGCCTTCCACCCAGCGTTCGATCCAGACGAAGGTCTCGGTCCAGACCGTCTGCGGGCATGCATAGCCGCAGAACAGCCGTCCGGCGAGCGCGGTGAAGAAGAACAGCGCGAGGGCCGCGATGATCAGCAGCCAGGTCAGGAAGTAGAAGTCCTGCGGCCAGAGCGTGAGCGCGAAAATGTGGAACTTGCGCGCGGGCAGGTCGAACAGCACGGCCTGGCGTTCGCCCCAGCGCAGCCACGGCAGCACGTAGTAGAGGCCGAGCAGCGCGAACACGGCGTAGACGCGTAGCCGCTGGAAGCGGCCCTTGATTTCACGCGGATAGATCTTCTGGCGGGCCGCGTACAGCTCGCCGTCGACGGGGGCTTGGACTTCGCTCATTCGGGACTCCGCGTCCCGTCGTCAGTCCCCTCGTCTGCCGGTTCGGGATGCGCCGTTCGCACCAGGTACAGCGTCATCAGGCTGGACAGGGCCGCGATCAGCCAGAAAAAGAAGAACCCGACCGCGTAGCCCGTCATGCGTGTCTGGAAAGCCGGTGGCGGGTAATCGTCGTTGCCGATCAGCACCGGGTCGATGAACCCGAAGCAGATCATCGTCGCCACGCTCGCGACCAGAAACGACGGCCAGGCCACGATGGCGACGTCCTGTCCGAGACGTGGCCACCGCAGCTTGCCGGTGTACTCGTCAGGGGCCTTCGACACGTCTTACTTGCCCGCCGCCAGTTTCGTGACGTAGGCGGCCAGCAGCTTCACGCGCTGTTCGCCGAGTTTGTCGCCCCAGGCCGGCATCTGGCCATTGCGGCCGTTCATGACGGTCTGCTTGATCGTCGCGGCGTCGCCGCCGTACAGCCAGACGTCGTCCGTCAGGTTGGGCGCGCCGAGCAGCGGATTGCCCTTGCCGTCCATGCCATGGCACGCGGAGCAGAGCGTCTGGAAGTGCACCTGGCCCGCCGCCGCCTTCGTGGCATCGGCCTGCTGGCCGCTCAGCGTCTGCACGTACGCGACGACCTCGTCCACTCCCGGCTCGCCGATCACGGCCGCCCAGGGCGGCATCGCCGCAACGCGGCCGCCCGCAATGGTCGCGACCACGGTGTCCGCGTCGCTGCCCCACTGCCAGTCGGCATTCGCTGAGGTTCGGGAAACCGACGGCACCACCGCCGTCCGAGCCGTGGCACTGGGCGCAGTTCTGCTGGAACAGGTTGTGCGCCGTCGACATCGCCTGGGCGTTGTTCACGAGGTCGGCGACCGGTAACGCGGCGAGCGGGGCGAGCAGTTCGGCAGCGCGCTGTTCCACAGCCGCCTTCTCCTTCTCGTACTGGCCCGCCTGGGTCCAGCCGCCGAGGCCGGCGAAGTTGCCCAGTCCCGGATAGAACGCCAGGTAGAGCAGGCCGAATGCCACGGTGATGTAGAACAGCCAGAGCCACCACTTCGGCAGCGGATTGTTGTACTCACGCAGGTCCTTGTCCCAGACGTGCCCCGTGTCGGCGCCGCCGCCGATCTTTTCGTTCGCCGTGCGCGGCTTCGACGTCCAGCGCAGCAGCCAGAGACAGGCCAGGATGTTTGCGATCGTCAGGATGATGACGAACAGGCTCCAACCACTAGTCATGGGGTCTTGCTCCCTGAGTCTTTTACGGGCGGGTCGTCCTCGAGCGGCATGCGCGCCAGCTCGTCGAAGTCCGCCTTACGACGCTTGCTGTAGGCCCAGAACACCAGCGCGAGAAACGCGACGAACAGCGCAGCCGTGATCAATCCGCGTACCGTGCCGATGTCCATGCCTCAGGTTCCCGCCTTGAGGTTCGTACCGAGGCCCTGCAGGTAGGCGACGAGCGCGTCGAGTTCGGACTTGCCCTCGACCGCCGCCGCCGCGCCCGCGATGTCCGCGTCCGTGTACGGCACGCCGACCTTGCGCAGCGCCGTCATCTTCCTCGCCGTGAGCGCGCCGTCGAGCTTGCCGTCGGCGAGCCACGGGAAACGCGGCATGTTCGATTCCGGCACGACGTCGCGCGGGTTGAGCAGGTGGACGCGATGCCAGTCGTCCGAGTACCGGCCGCCGACGCGCGCGAGGTCGGGCCCGGTGCGCTTCGAGCCGAACTGGAACGGGTGGTCGTACACCGACTCGCCCGGCAGCGAGTACGGCCCGTAGCGCTCGGTCTCCGAGCGGAACGGCCGGATCATCTGCGAATGGCAGAGATAGCAGCCCTCGCGGATATAGACGTCGCGGCCCTCGAGCCGCAGCGCCTCGTAGGGCTTGATTCCCGGGGCCGGCTGGGTGACCGACGCCTGGAAATAGAGCGGGACGATTTCGACCAGGCCGCCCACGCTGATCACCAGCGCGATCAGCACGCCGAGCAGGCCGACTTTCTTTTCTACTGCATCGTGGTTCATGCGTGATTACCTTCAGGCGGGCTGCACGACGGGCGAATCTTCGGTCGTCGTCCGGGCCGCAACCGTCTTCCAGACGTTCCAGGCCATGAGCAACATGCCCGCGAAGACCAGGGTGCCGCCGGCGAGGCGGACCGCGTAGTACGGGTAGGTCGACTTGATCGACTCGATGAACGCGTAGGTGAGCGTGCCGTCCGCGTTCGTCGCGCGCCACATCAGGCCCTGCATCACGCCGGCGATCCACATCGAAGTGATGTAGAGCACCACGCCGATGGTCGTCGTCCAGAAGTGCACGTCGATGAGCTTGACGCTGTACATCTGCTCGCGCCCGAACAGCTTCGGGATCAGCGCGTACATCGTGCCGATCGAGATCATCGCCACCCAGCCGAGGGCGCCGGAATGCACGTGGCCGATGGTCCAGTCGGTGTAGTGCGACAGCGAGTTGACGGTCTTGATCGACATCATCGGGCCTTCGAAGGTCGACATGCCGTAGAACGAGAGCGACACGATCATGAACTTGAGGATCGGGTCGGTGCGCAGCTTATGCCAGGCGCCCGAGAGCGTCATGATGCCGTTGATCATGCCGCCCCACGACGGCGCGAGCAGGATCAGCGAGAACACCATGCCGAGCGACTGCGCCCAGTCGGGCAGCGTCGTGTAGTGCAGGTGGTGCGGGCCGGCCCACATGTAGGTGGAGATCAGCGCCCAGAAGTGCACCACGGAGAGCCTGTAGGAATAGACCGGGCGGCCCGCCTGCTTCGGCACGAAGTAATACATCATGCCGAGGAACGCGGCGGTCAGGAAGAAACCGACCGCATTGTGGCCGTACCACCACTGCACCATCGCATCCACCACGCCGGGGTAGATGCTGTACGACTTGGTCAGCGTCACCGGGATGGCCAGGCTGTTGGTGATGTGCAGCACCGCGATCGTGATGATGTAGGCCGCGAAGAACCAGTTCGCGACGTAGATGTGCTTCACCTTGCGCAGCGCGACCGTGCCGAAGAACACGATGGCGTAGGCGACCCACACGATGGCGATCAGGATGTCGATCGGCCACTCGAGCTCGGCGTACTCCTTGGAGGTGGTGATGCCGAGCGGCAGCGTGATCGCCGCCGAGAGGATGACCAGCTGCCAGCCCCAGAACGTGAACGCCGCGAGCTTGTCGAGGAACAGCCGCACGTGGCAGGTGCGCTGCACGATGTAGTACGAGGTGGCAAAGAGCGCCGACCCGCCGAACGCGAAGATCACCGCGTTGGTGTGCAGCGGGCGCAGCCGCGAGTAGGACAGGAACGAGTACGGGGGCAGCAGGTCGGGCCACAGCAGTTGCGCCGCGATCAGGACGCCGACGAGCATGCCGACGATTCCCCAGACCACGGTCATGATTGCGAACTGCCGGACCACCTTGTCGTTGTAGTGAGTGGCCGTCATTTTCTTCGGTCGCCTCGGAGAGGATGAGAATAGATGTCGTTCCGGCCCCGGGGCCGCAAAACGTCACGCGAATGCTAAAGACCGCGCGTGTGAAGCGGCAGTAGGGACAGGGATCAAAGTCCGTACGTACTTTCCGAAGTGACTTCTCCGCATTGCGGGTCGGGTGGCGTCGTCGCAAAGTAAATGCGCGGCAACGCGCGCGCCACCTGGAGGCACATCATGCAACGCCTCGATCGAATCCTGGCCGTGATAGATCCCACAGTGGAGGTGCAGGTCGGTGCTGCCAAGGCGGCGCGACTGGCCCGGTTGAGCGGTGCCGCGCTGGAGCTGTTCGTCTGCGACTTCGACCCCGCGCTGACCGGGCAGCCGTTCTTCGACACCGACGAGCTGCGCCGGCTGCGCGAGGAATTCCTCACCGAGCGGGCGGCGTACCTGGAAGACCTGGCCGACGAACTGCGCGCCGGCGGGCTCGACGTCACTACCCACGTGCACTGGGACAACCCGCTGTACGAGGGAATCCTGCGTCGCGTCGCGGAATTCGAGCCCGACCTGATGGTCAAGGACACGCATTACCATTCCTTGCTCCGTCGCGCGCTCTTCACCAACACGGACTGGAACCTGATCCGGCGCTGCCCGGTGCCGCTGCTGTTGAGCCGGACCGCTGACTGGTCCGCGCGGCCGCGCATTCTCGCGGCGCTCGATCCGGGCCATCACGGCGACAAGCCGGCCGCGCTCGATCACGACATCCTCGACGCCGCGCAATTCCTGGCCCGACAGCTCGACGGGACCGTCGAGGCTGTCCATGCGTTCTTCCCTGCCGCGCTGCTCGCCGCAACCACCGGGTTCGCGGGCGTGCCGCTCGCCCAGGAGCTGAGCGTCGCAGACCTGCTCGAGTCCGAACGCACGCGCGTCGCCGCAGCGACGCGTGAGATCACCAGGGCACATGGGCTGGATCAAAAGTCCGTGCGCGTCCTGCAGGGGTCGGCCTCGGAGGTGCTGCCGCGTGTCGCGACCGAGGAACATGTCGACCTCGTCGTGATGGGCGCGGTGTCGCGCAGCCGGCTGCGCGAGGTGTTCATCGGCAGCACGGCCGAGCGCGTGCTGGACCGGCTGCCGTGCGACGTGCTGGTCATCCGCTCGGCGGACTACCGCGAGAAGCTTCCTTTCTAGCGCCGGTTCGCATTTCAGGTCGGCCGCGGCCGCTGCAAGGCGGCCGGACATCACAGTTCCGGCTCCCGCGCCGGTCGTATACTCGGCGCGTCATGTCCACTGCCACCGTCCTGCTCATCAGCGCCGAGCCTGCCGACAAGGCGCACCTTGCCGACGCGCTGGCCGCGATCCGCGGTCAGCCGTACCGGCTCGAGGTGGTGTCGTCGCTCGCGGAAGCGCTCAACCGCATCAAGCACGGCCGTATCGACGCGATCCTGCTGGAACTGCAGCTGCCCGACAGCGACGGTCTCACGACCTTCCTCCGCCTCCAGCCGAAAGCGACGCACGTGCCGATCGTGGTCCTGCTCGGCACGGGCGAGGAAGAGGTCGGCGCCGAGGCCGTTGCGCGCGGTGCGCTCGATTCCCTGCAGCGCGACCATCTCAGTGCGACGCTGGTCGAGCGCGTGCTGCGGTACGCGACCGAGCGCACGCACACGATGCTGGCCCTGAAGGCATCGGAGCAGCGCTATCGCGAACTCTTCCAGAACGTGACGGCCGGCGTGTTCCAGACGACCGCGGACGGCAAGTTCATGGCGGCGAATCCGGCGCTGGTGCGCATGCTCGGCTACGACTCCGAGGACGAGCTGCTCGAACTCGACGTCGCCCGCGACATCTACATGGACCCGGAGCATCGCGAAAACTGGACCAAGGCGATGCAGGAGACCGGCGAGGTCCGCAACGCCGAACTCGTGTTGAAGCGCAAGGACGGCTCGAAGATCGTCGTCCTGGAGAATTCCCGTGCAGTGCACGATGCGGACGGCCGCATCGCTGTTCTACGAAGGCACCCTGACCGACATCACGGTCTCCCACGAAATCTCGCAGCAGCTGTCGTACGAGGCGAGTCACGACGCCCTGACGGGCCTTTCGAACCGTCGTGAATTCGAGTTGCGGCTGCAGCGCGCGCTCGAGATGTCGCAGGCGACGGGCGCGGAGCACGCGATGCTCTACCTCGATCTCGACCGCTTCAAGACGGTGAACGACACCAGCGGCCACGTCGCCGGCGACGAGTTGCTGCGCCAGCTCGGTGAAGTGCTGCAGCAGCGGGTGCGCGCCAACGACGTCGTGGCGCGCCTCGGCGGCGACGAATTCGGCGTGCTGCTGCACAACTGCCAGCCCGCGGACGCGCAGCAGATCGCCGACAACCTGCTGAAGACCGTCGACGAATTCGAGTTCATCTGGGGCACGAACAAGTTCTCGCTCGGCGTCAGCATCGGCCTCGTCTCGATCGACTCGCATTTCAAGCGCCTCACGCAGGTGATGAATGCGGCCGATTCCGCCTGCTACGCGGCGAAGGACGCGGGTCGACACCGGGTGGCCGTGTACCAGGAAGACACGCTGCTGCTCGAGCGCCGCCAGCGGTGAAATGGAATGGGTGGCGCGCGCCAAGCGCGCGCTGGTCGAGAACCGGCTGTTTCTCGAGGCGCAGGAAATCCGTCCGCTGAGCCAGCCGCCCGGCACCGCGCCGCGCCTGCCCCATTACGAGTTGTTGCTGCGCATGCGCGACGAGTCGGGCCGTGTCGTGCCGCCCGGTGCGTTCCTGCCGGCCGTGGAGCGCTACAACCTGTCGGTCCGCTACGACCGCTGGGTGATCGCGACGGCGATCGATTGGGCGCGGACGCACTCGGAGGTCTTCAAGCGCATCTCGCGCATCTTCATCAACCTCTCGCGCGACAGCGTCGCCGATCCCGAGACCGGCGAGTTCATCCGCCAGAGCCTGGCGTCGAGCGGCGTGGATCCGCGCTGCGTCGGCTTCGAGACCGCCGAGAACATCGCGATTGGCAATCTCGGCAAGGCCAATGCGCTGATCATGGCGCTGCGGCGCATCGGGTGTTCGTTCGCGCTCGACGATTTCGGCAGCGGCGTGTCTTCGTTCGCCTACCTCAAGGCGCTGGGCGTCGACTATCTCAAGATCGACGGGATGTTCATCGGCAACATGTCGCAGGACCGCGTCGACTACGCCATGGTCCGCTCGATCAAGGAGATCGGGCACGTGATGGGCAAGATCGTGGTGGCCGAGTCGGTCGAAAGCGAAGCCGGCGCTGCAGAACCTGCGCGAAATCGGCGTCGACTACGCCCAGGGATTCATCATCGGAGCGCCCAAGGCGCTGGAGGAGATCGGTTCCGTGAGCGTGGCCGACTTGCTCGCGTAGGGAGGAGGGGGAGGAAGGCCAGGAAGGCCAGGAAGGCCAAGGAAGGCCAGGAAGGTCAGGAAGGTCAGGAAGGGGAGGAAGGTCAGGAAGGCCGGGAAGGTCGGGACGGGGTTGCGGGGTTGGTCGGAAAGAGAGGGCCGCAATGCGGCCATTTATTTGCTTGTTGTATTAATCAAATGATTGATTAATATTGATCGTGTGACTACTTCTGACCATACAGATGTCAGGACGTCCTCCCGTCGCCCAGGCAGGCCCACCGGTGGGGATGCGGCCGTCCGCGCGACCCTGCTCGAACGGGGCCGCGAACTGTTCCTGCGGCACGGCTTCGGCAACGTCAGCACCCGCAGGATCGCGGCAGCGGCGGGCACGACCCCCGCGATGATTCACTACTACTTCGGCGACAAGCTCGGCCTGTACCGGGCAATGATCGAGAGCGCCGTGCAGCCGCTGATCGACAGCGTGCAGCGACTGGAGCGAGCCGTTGGCGACGAGGCGCCCGGCCTCGAGGCCGTCATGCGCGCCTACATGCGGATGGTCGCCGCCAATCCCTGGTTTCCGGCGCTGATCATCCAGGAAGTGCTGGCCCAGAACGGGCGCATGCGGGGCGAGTTCATCGAGCGGTTCGCGGGGAGAACGGCGCCGGCGCTGGTCGCGGTGCTGCGGCGCGAACGCGAACAGGGGAAACTGCGCGTCGACCTCGATCCACGGTTTGCCGCAGTCTCGCTGCTGAGTCTCTGCGTCTTCCCGTTCGTTTCACTGCCGATCACGGGCCCGGTGCTCGGCTTCCGCCCGGAAGGCGATGAACTCGACCGCTTCATCAGCCACACCGCGCAGTTGTTCCGCGCGGGTGTCGCGGCACACGGAGACGGGAAATGACCAGATTCGCTCCGCTCGCACTGTCCACGCTGCTGCTCGTCGCCGGCTGCGCCAAGGAGCGACCGGTCGAAGTGCACGGCACCGTCGAGCGCGACCGGCTCGAACTGATTGCGGAGTCGAACGAGCGCATCGTGGAAATTTTCGTGCACGAGGGCGACCGCGTGCAGTCCGGGGCGTTGCTCGTGCGGCAGGAGGCCGGCACCGCGCAGCCCCGCATCGACCAGGCGCGCTCCTCGCTGGTCGAGGCGCAGCGCCGCCTCGCAGACCTGGAGCAGGGGCCGCGCCAACGCGAACTCGACGAGGCGCGCGCGTGCACTCGGCGGCTCCGAGAGCGAGTTGCAGACCGCGCAGAGCGAATATGCCCGCGTGCAGACGCTGGTGCAGCGCGGGCTGATGAGCCAGTCGAACCTGGACCAGGCGCGCGCCGCGCGCGATTCCGCGCGCGCCGCACGGGACACGGCCCGCGCGCGCTACGAACTGCTCCAACAGGGAACGCGGACCGAGCAAGTGGCGGAAGCGCGCGCTGCCGTCCAGCGTGCGACTGCCTCGTTGGCGGAGGTCGAAACGGTTGCCTCGCGTTACACCGTGACCGCACCGCGCGATGGCCTGGTCGAGGCCTTGCCGTACAAGCTCGGTGAGCGTCCCGCCGCCGGCCGGCCGGTCGCCATCCTGCTCGCTGACGGCGTTCCCTACGCCCGCGTTTACGTCCCCGAACCGTTGCGTACGCAGTTCACGGCCGGCACGCACGTCCAAGCGGTGGTCGATGGCCACGCGGAAACAGTCAAAGGCACGGTGCGCTACGTTTCGGCGGAGGCGGCGTTCACGCCGTATTACGCCCTGACGCAGCAGGATCGTTCGCGCCTCGCCTACCTCGCCGAGATCACCCTCGATGATCCAGCCGCACAGGCGCTGCCCGCCGGTGTACCCATCCAGGTGTTCGTGCCGGCCGCGCAGCCGTGAGCGCCATGCCCCAGGCGAAGTTAGACGTCGGCGGCACGGAACCAGCGATCCGTGCGCGAGGCCTGACGCGGCGCTTCGGGCACGTCACCGCGGTCGACGGAATCGATCTCGATATCCCACGGGCGCGCATCTACGGCTTCCTCGGTCCCAACGGCTCGGGCAAGTCGACCACGATCCGCATGCTGTGTGGGCTGTTGCGGCCGAGCGCGGGCACCGTGAGCGTGCTCGGTCACGAAATGCCCCGCGACGCCGAGAAGCTGCGGACCCGGCTCGGCTACATGACGCAGAAGTTCTCGTTGTGGGACGACCTCACCGTGAGCGAGAACCTGGAGTTCATGGCGCAGGTCTTCGGGCTTGCGGCGCCTCGCCGGCGCGCGCGAGTGTCGGCCGTCGCCGAAGAATTCGACCTGACGTCCCTGTTCAGGCAGCGAGCCGGCACGCTGAGCGGCGGCCAGCGTCAGCGACTCGCGCTCGCGGCAGCGACGCTGCACGAGCCTGAGCTGCTGCTGCTCGACGAGCCCACCAGCGCGGTGGATCCCCAGAGTCGCCGGGAATTCTGGGAGAGCCTCTTCGAACTGGTCGCGCGTGGCGTGACGATCCTCGTCTCGACGCACTACATGGACGAGGCCGAGCGCTGTCACGAACTCGCGATTCTCGCGAGCGGCCGGATCGTCGCGCAGGGCGCGCCGCAGGAACTGATGGCCGCGATTCCGGCGGCCGTGGTGGAGGTCGAAGCGGCGGACACGGCCGCTGCCCGGCGTGCGCTCGTCGCGGATGAGACCGTGCTGAGCGTTGCGCAGCTCGGAACGCGACTGCACGTGCTGATCGATCCGGCGACCCCGGATCCCGCGGAACGCGTGCTGCAGCGGCTGGGCGCTGCGTCGGTCGAGGCGCAGTCCACGCTGGTGCGAGCCAGTCTCGAGGACGTCTTCGTCGCCGCCACCGGGTTCGGCCGCGCCGCCGGCGAGCAGCGGGACCGCTGAGCCACGCCATGCTGCTGCGGCTCCTCGCAATCACGACCAAGGAAGTCCGGCAGCTGGCTCGCGACCGGCTCACGTTCGGCATGATCATCGGTATCCCGCTGATGCAGATCCTGCTGTTCGGCTACGCGATCAATTTCGACGTGCGCGACCTGAACGCCGCCGTCGTCGACGAAGCCAGGACCAGCCACTCACGCGCGCTCGTCGCGGACCTGCAGGCGACCGGCGTCATCGTGCTGCAGCCACCGAGCCCGAGCCTGGCGGACCTGCGTCATCGAATGGAGAGCGGCGAAATCAGCGTCGGCGTCGTGATCCCTTACGACTTCGAACGCCGGCGGTCGGGCAGTGACCGGGCCGTCGCGCAGATCGTGATCGACGGCTCGGAGCCGATGATCGACTCGGTGGCACGTGGACTCTCGTCGGTGCCGTTGCCCGCGCGGGCCGGGGATTACAAGTCGCGCACGCCAGTGTTCGAGGTGCGCACGGAGTACAACCCCGAGCGGCGCACCGCGGTGCAGATCGTGCCTGCCCTGATCGGCGTGATCCTCAACATGACCATGGTGATCTTCACGGCCGCCGCGATCGTGCGCGAACGCGAGCGCGGCAACCTCGAGCTGTTGATCGCGACGCCGATTCGATCCTGGGAGCTCATGGCGGGCAAGCTGATTCCCTACGTGCTGATCGGGCTCATCCAGACGACGCTGATCCTGACGGTGGGTGCGCGGATCTTCGACGTCCCGATCAACGGCAGCCTGCTCGATCTCTATCTCGCGGCAGCCCTGTTCATTGCGGCCACGCTCACGCTCGGCCTCGTGATCTCCACCTTTGCGCGCACGCAGTTCCAGGCATTCCAGATGTCGTTCCTGACGCTGCTGCCGTCCATCCTGCTGTCCGGCTTCGTGTTTCCGTTCGACGGCATGCCGCCGCTGGCGCGGATGATCGCGCAGGCGCTGCCGCTCACGCATTTCGTGGAAATGATCCGCGGCATCCTGCTGCGCGGCGCGCCGCTCTCGGCGATGCAGGTGCCGGCGATGAAGCTCGGGGTGTTCCTGGTGATCACGCTCGCGATCGCGACGCTGCAGGTTCCACAAGCGGCTCGATTGACTCTCGCGTGATGATTGCATTTGCAGGCGCGGGTTCCGGTGTTTCCTCCGGCTCGCGTGTCTGCCGCGAGCCGGAGGAACCGGAACCCGCGTCTGGTGCGACGCGGCTGACGGCGCACTTCCGGCATGCGTTGCGCTGCGAAATTGCCGGGTAACGACTTACGCGCAGTGCTCGTCCTGGCGTACTCTGCCGTCCTTGCCTGCATCGAGCGACGGTTTTTGCCTTCGCGTGCACGGGCGCGGGGGTCTTGCGATGCGTTCGAGTCTCAGTCCGGTGGCGGTCGTATTTTGCCTGGCGTTCGTACTGGTTCCCCACGGCGCGCAGGCCGCGCGCAAGGATCCGGTCGAGCTCGAGCCGACGCGCGTGGAACTGCAGGTTCCCGAGAAGGAGCGCAAGCGGGACAGCGTCTACGGCGCGCTGTCCTATCGCCTGATCGGTCCCGCCGTGGGCGGCCGCATCACGCGGGTCTACGGCGTCGCCGGCGACCCAAAGACGTACTACCTCGCGGCGGCGCAGGGCGGCGTGTGGAAGAGCAGCAACGGCGGCTACGACTGGACGCCGCTGTTCGACGAACAGCCGACGCAGTCCGTCGGATCGCTCGCGGTGGCCGCGTCCGACCCCAACGTCATTTACGTCGGCTCGGGCGAAGCCAACATCCGCGGCAACGTCGCGATCGGCACCGGCATTTTCAAGTCCACCGATGCCGGCAGGACCTGGACGCAGGTGTGGAAGACGCGCGGCCAGATCGGCACGCTCGTCATCCATCCCGATAATCCGGACATTGCCTACGCGGCCGTGCTGGGTTCGCCGTTCGGTCCGAATGCAGAGCGGGGCGTGTACCGCACCGTCGATGGCGGGCGCAGCTGGCAGCGCGTGCTGTTCAAGAACAGCGACACCGGCGCGTCCGACATTGCGATGGACCCGTCCAATCCACGCATCCTGCTCGCGGGCCTCTGGCAGGCACGACGCACACCCTGGAGCATGACGAGCGGTGGCCCCGGCAGCGGGCTGTATCGGTCGGTCGACGGTGGTGACCACTGGACGCAGATCGCAGGTGACGATTTCCCGCAAGACACGGTCGGCAAGGTCGGGGTCGCCTTTGCACCGTCCGACAGCCACCGTGCCTATGCGCTGATCGAGGCCGAGAAGGGCGGGCTGTTCCGCTCCGACGACAACGGCGAGACGTGGTCGCTGGTCAATGAATCGAACACGCTGAGCCAGCGCGCCTGGTACTACTCGACGCTCACCGTCGATCCGCGCGATGCCGACACCGTCTACTTCCCGCAGGTCAACCTGCTGCGCAGCATCGACGGCGGCAAGACCGTGCAGTCGATCCAGGACAAGCTGCACCACGGCGACAACCACGACCTGTGGATCGATCCGCGCGATCCACAGCGCATGATCGACGGCAACGACGGCGGCGTGGACGTCACCACCGACGGCGGCAAGACCTGGTTCTCGCCCCCTCTGCCGCTCGCGCAGTTCTACAACATCGACGTCGACAACCGTGTGCCCTATCACGTGGGCGGCACGATGCAGGACTGGGGCACGGCGTCCGGTCCGTCGCGCGCACTGAGCGAGAAGCGGCAACGTCCCCGGCCTGTGGCTGAACGTGGGCGGCGGCGAGGCCGGCGATTTCGTGTACGACCCGGCCGAGACGGGTCACGTCTACGCGGGCGAATACGGTGGCTACCTGTCGCACTACATCGAAGGCAGCGCGCAGAAGCGCAACATTTCGGTGTACCCGTTCAACCCGTCCGGACACGGCGCGGTCGACCTCGAGTATCGGTTCCAGTGGACGGCGCCGCTCGCGACCTCGCCGCACGATCCCAAGGTGCTCTATCACGGCGCGAACGTGTTGTTTCGCACGCGCGACCGCGGCGTCACCTGGGAGAAGATCAGCCCCGACCTGACCCGCGACGACAAGACGAAGCAGCAGTGGTCGGGCGGCCCGATCACCGGTGACAACACCGGTGTCGAGGTGTACGACACGATCTTCGCGATCGCGGAATCACCGCTCGCCGCCGGCACGATCTGGGCCGGCAGCGACGATGGGCTGGTGTCGATCACGCGCGACGATGGCGCCAACTGGAGCGCCGTCACGCCGCCGGGCCTGCCGGCCTGGGCCAAGGTCGAGTGCATCGCGCCTTCTGCGCACGCTGCGGGTGGTGCCTGGGTCGCGGCCGACGCGCACTGGTCGGACGACCTGCATCCGTACCTGTTCCACACCAGCGATTTCGGCCGGTCGTGGGCGCGCATGGGGAAAGGCTTGCCGGACGATTCGCCGGTGCTCACCGTGCGTGAAGACCCCGCGGACGCGAGTTTCGTCTACATCGGCACCGAGCACGGCGTGTATATTTCGCGCGATTCCGGTGCCAGCTTCGAACCCTTGAAGCTCAACCTGCCGGCGGTCGCGGTCACCGACATCGAAACGCGTCATGGCGACCTGGTGCTCGGCACGCGCGGCCGCGGCATCTGGGTGCTCGAAGACCTGGCGGCACTGCGTGAAGCCACGCCAGCCGCCCGCAACAGTCCCCTGCAGCTGTTCTCGAGCCAGCCGGCATACCGCTTCCGCAATGAATCTCGCTGGTCCAGGGAAGGCGGCTTGAAGGACCCGCCGATCGGCGTGCAGATCAGCTACTGGCTCAAGTCCAAGCCCGCAGGCGACCTGTCGCTGGAAATCCTCGATGCGCAGGGCCGCAAGGTGCGCACCCTCAGCAGCGTCGCGAAGAAAGCCCAGTACGAAGCGGACGATCCGGACCAGCCGACCGAGGCGCCCGAGCCCGAACTCACCGGGGATGCGGGTTTCAATCGCGTCGTCTGGGACCTGCGTCACGATGGCGCACGGCGACTCGAAAAAGCGAAGCTCGATTCCGGCGAGCCCGAGGTCGGCCCGATGGTGGTCCCGGGCCGCTACACGCTCAAGCTCATGGTCGGCGCGCCGGGTTCGCAGCAGTTGACCGCCTCGCGCGACATCGACGTGCTGGCGGATCCGCGTGCCGACGTGAGCGAGGCGGATATCCGCGCCAGCGTCGACTTCACCCTGGCGGTGCGGGACGCGATGGACCGCACCCTCGATGCGATCGAAAACGTCCGCGCGGCGCGCGAGCAGGCCGACGAGCTGGGCGCGCGGCTCGCGCAGGATGGCACGCAGGCGGACCTGATTGCGCAGGCCGCGGCCTTGAGCAAGCGCTGCGAGGACATCGAGGCGCGCCTGCACAATCCCAGGGCCGAAGTGGTCTACGACATCCTCGCGCAGGAAGGCGGCGCGCAGTTGTATTCACAGCTCTCGTTCCTGTACTCGGCCACCGGCGCCGAAAGCTCCGACTATCCGCCGCCGCAGGGATCGCGCGAACGACTGGCCGCGCTCGATGCGGAAGTCGCGGCTCTCAACGGTGAAGTGCAGGCACTGCGCACGAATCAGATCGCGCAGCTCGAAGGCGCGCTGAATGCGAAGGGCATACCGAGGATCCTGCTGCCGCACTAGCCAACGCAGCGAGCCGGGGGAAACACCGCAACCTGCGCGTGATACGCCGCGCCGGAGCGACTCCAGCCGGCGCGGAAAGGTTACTGTGCCGGTGCGTGAAGGTCGCGTCTTCGGCAGGGGGAATCCGTATGGATCGTCGGGGTGCGCTCAAACTCGCAGGCATGGCACTCATCGGTGCTGCGGGCCTGCCGCGACTTGCAGACGCCACAGAAGAGGAGGACCCGGTGATGTCGTTCGATCCCAAGGACATGGAAAAGCTGGCGGACGCGTACACGGCGGCGTGGAACGCCGGCTCGCCACAGGGCGTTGCTGGATATTTCGCCGAGGACGGAGAGATCGTCATCAATCGTGGCACGCCGTGGCGTGGCCGCTCAGGTATCGCCGAAATGGCGGCAGGGTTCTTCGTGGATGTTCCAGACTTGAAGCTAACCTGCGACGGCATCCGCTGCGCGGGGTCTCATGTCGCTTACCTGTGGACCTTCCGCGGGCACGCCGCCAGGACGATGAAGGCCCTGACGTGCGTGGCTGGGAGGAGTGGGACCTGAGCGACGACATGAAGATCAAGGCGTCCCGCGGCTGGTATGACACCGAGGACTACGCCCGGCAGGTGGCTGGCGAAACTGCCTGACGGTCTGCTTCGGGTCGCCACTCGAGGCCCGCTGCTTCAAGGCGAGCCAAAGCGCGAGCAGGCAGGGCGCTTCACATTTTCTCCGCCGGCTGCTCGATGGCTTCCAGCAGATTCGTATCCAGCTCGGGAATCTCCGGCAGGTTCTTCGCATCCTCGACCAGCGGCTGGAGCTGCTCATGCAGCTTCAGCGACAGCGCGTGCAGCTCGCGATAACGGCTCACCAGGGTCGCGCCATTACGCAGCACGTCCGCCAACCTCTGGTCCTGCTGGCGCTTCTCGGTGCGGAGCGTATTCAGCGCGGACTCGACCTGGCGACGCGCATCCGCCTCTTCCTGCTTCTGCTTCTTGAGCGTGTTCATCTTCTTCAGGACGTTTGCGGGCGTGTCGGCCAGCGCCGTGTTGATCGCCTTGAGCGACATTTCGCGCTCGGTCAGACGGTCCTTGACCTTCTGCAGGTCCATCGCGGCGGCAGCGCGCTGGTTGGCCATCTGCTGAACCGCGCTGTCGTACGCGGCTTTCGCCTCGGCAGCCGCTTTCTGCGCAATTGCCAGGCCCTGCTCGCCCTCGGCCAACTTCTTCTCGAGCGCAGTGATGGCAGCCGTCGCCTCTTTCTTCGCGTTGAGAAGTTCGGTATCCGCCTTGGCGACCTTCTTCAGCGCGGCTTCGAGAGCCTCCTTCAGCTCTTCCTGCGTGCAATCCGGGTCGAGCTTGAGCGCGTCCGTGGCCGCTCGCATCAGGATCTGCTTGCTGATGGCGAGCTCTTTCCAAACTTTCAGTTGAAGGTCTTGCTGTGCTTGACTCACATCGTTCCTCGCGGGCCATGGAATGGACAAATCGGGTCAGCGAATTGTAATCCAGAGCCGGGCAGGCCGCGCCGGGTCGGATTCAAATCCGTTCGGTGTGTGCAGATAATAAACGCGATCCCTGAGCATGTGCCTGGATCGGGTCGTTCTCGCCGGTTGGGCGTCCGCCGTCGACGGCGAATTCGTCCGTGAGCTGCAACAGGATCACGGGATGGCTGTCGGTGGGGACCGCCGCGGCCAGGTCGAGGTAGCTCGTCGGCTGGATCCGGCCGGCCTTGGAAAGTGCGGCGATGTCGTTCAGCAGGCCGAGCCGATCCACTTCGGCGATCTGGCCGAAGACGCTCGCGGATCCGCGCGAGATCGGCGCCCGTGTACTGAGTGCGAAAGTATCCTGTCTGCCCGGCATTCACGACGACCGGTCCGCAGCCGCCGACCTCGACGGAGACCGGCGCGCCGTCCTTGCCGAGCAGTGCCGACGCGGTCGCCTTCGAATCGACGGCCTGCAGCGTCACCGGGATTCGCCACGTCAGACGGGCGGGCGAGGGCGTGCCTGTTTCGAACCGGCCCTGCGTCAGCGTCACGCGGGTGCGACCGGACTCGCAGCGTCCCGCCTCGGCCTGCACCAGCGGGACGCCCGGCTGCAGGGTGAAGTCGCGGGCGATGTCGATCACCGGCCGGTTCGTGGCCGTGGCCAGTTCCGACCAGAGCTGGTCGGTGACTGCGTTGCCGTAGGCGTACCTGCGCATGTAGCGGCGGATCCCGTCGCGAAAACCCGTCTCGCCCAGGCTCGCTTCGAGCATGCGGATGACGGCGCTGCCCTTGTTGTAGGCGATCGAGTCGAAGGCCTGGGAGGCCGCGTCCACGGACACCACGGGCTGGACGACCGGGTGCGTCGCGTCGCTCGCGTCGGACTGCAGCGCGTATTCGCGCGGCCATTTCACCGTGAGCAGCGGCACGTTCCATTGCGGTCGCAACGTCGTTGCGGCCTTCTCGGCCATCCAGGTGGCGTAGCCCTCGTTCAGCCAGAGGTCGTCCCACCATTCCATCGTGACCAGGTTGCCGAACCACTGGTGGGCCATCTCGTGGGCCACGACGTTGTAGACGTTGAGCCGGTCGGACTCCGACGAGAGCCGCGGGTCCATCAGCAGCGCCTGTTCGAAGTACATGATGGCGCCCCAGTTGTGCTTGATCAGGCGTCGCCGGTACGGCGTCCGCGTCGATCGGGGCTCAATCCGTGTATTGAGTGAATCAACGACGGTCAGCCTCGTTACGCGGATCGGCTGATCCGACCGATTGCTTACTCTCAACAAGTACTCGTCCCAGTCCGAATTCTTTGCCCAGGTCCCAGGGCCGTCGCGGACAATGACCCAGTCGAGCATCGCGGTGATGCGGTGATCGGATACCGTGGCGAGCGCTTGCGTGGTCTTTATCGGTCTCGGCTCCTTCAGCACCTTCGTGCCACCGCAGCCTCCAAGCGCAACCAGAAGCAAAGGCACAGCCATGCGAATGGGCCACTCGTTCATTGGCTTTCCCCCTTTGGCCAAGACTGTTCTTGTTCTTGCTGCGCGTCAAAACTCTATCGGCGGACCGGCCATTCAAACGACACAACGCAGGACCTTGCCGATGACTTGGAGTCCGAATCCGGCCAGGAGAAGACTCGTCTGCGGATGCGCCGTGCGAACGAGCCCGGTCGCCGGGCACGGCAGCTCGGGCGCCGCTGGTCGGACCGGATACCGGTCCATCATCCACGAACGCGCCAGCCAACGAATCTCAGCGAGCCAGCACGTACTCGCCCGGGGCATCGCAAACCGGCTTGTAGCCGGTCGCGCCCATCTTCGGCGGCGCCACTTTCGTCTTGGTCGAATGCCCGGCGAGCCACGCCGCGAACGTCGGCCACCACGAACCCTGCACGGGCTCGACTTTCTTCATGTACTGCGCTGGCGAGGGCAGGCGTGCACCAGCCTTCATCGTGAGCACCCGATGCCGGCGCCTCGGATGCACCGGGCCGCTGATGATGCCCGCGTTGTGGCCGCCGCTCGTCAGGCAGAAAGTGTAATCCTTCGAGCGCACGAGCTTGCCGACCTTGTAGACCGACTGCCAGGGCGCGACGTGGTCCGTCTCGGTACCCACGACGAACATCGGCGCATCGACGGCGGCCAGGTCCAGCGTCTCGCCGTGCGCGACGTAACGACCCGCGGCGAGATCGTTGTTCAGGTACAGCTGGTGCAGGTAATCGCTGTGCATGCGATAGGCCATGCGCGTGCCGTCGGCGTTCCACGACATCAGGTCGTTGACGCCGGTGCGCTCGCCCTTCAGGTAGGTCGCGACCGACGGACTCCACAGCAGGTCGTACGTGCGCAGCAGCTGGAACGCGCCGCCCATCTGCCCGGCTTCGAGCACGCCCTTCTTCCACATCAGCGCGTCGAGCATCGCGAGCTGCGACGGGGTGATGAATACGGACAATTCGCCCGGCTCGCTGAAATCCGTCTGCGCGGCGAACAGCGTCACCGTCGCGAGCCGGTCGTCCTCACGCTGCGCGAGCACCGCTGCGGCGATCGCAAGCAGCGTGCCGCCGATGCAATAGCCGACACCGTGCACCTTGCGCTTCGGCACCACCTTGTTGATCGCGTCCAGCGCGGCCAGCACGCCGAGCGACAGGTAGTCGTCCATCTTGACGTCGCGGTCGGCGGCCGTCGGGTTCTTCCACGAGATCATGAAGACCGTGTGACCCAGGTCGGTGAGGTACTTCACCAGCGAGTTCTTCGGCGACAGGTCGAGGATGTAGTACTTCATGATCCACGCCGGCACGATCAGGATTGGCTCGGCGTAGACCTTGGCCGTCGTGGGCGAGTACTGGATCAGCTCCATCAGCGAGTTGCGCAGGATGACCTTGCCCTTGCTCACCGCGATCTGCTTGCCGACCTGGTAGTTCTCGACGCCGATGGGGCCGAGGCCCTTCAGCATGCGTTGCACGTCCTCGGCGAGGTATTTCACGCCGCGCACGAGGTTCTTGCCGCTTTCCGCGCGCGTCTGCGCGAGCAACTGCGGGTTGGTCGGCAGGTAATTGTCGGGGGCCAGCAGTTCGAGGCCTTCGCGCACGGTGAAGCCGACGACGTTCTCGGCCGCGGCGTCGGTGCCTGGCACATTGTTCACGGCAGAGCGCGCCACTTCCGACGCGGTGATGAAAGCCTGCGCGAGCACGTTGAACGGGAATTTCGCCCAGGTCGCGTCGGTGAACCGGTTCGAATAAGGCGTGCCTGCGGCATGCGGCGCGACCGGCTCAGCGGAGCCCTTCAAGGCGCTGCCCGTGAACTGGGCCAGGGCGATCGCCTGCTGGATCGCGGTCTGTGCGATCTGCGCCTGCCGTCCGGGGGCGAGCGCCAGCCGCGAGAGCACGTTCCACCAGGCGCCGCCGAACGCCTGCGGTGACATGCCGCCGGTCAGCTGGCCGAGCGCCGCGAGCAACTCGCGCGACGCCTCGTCCGAAATCAGCGACTTTCCCGCCTCGTCCTTGTCAGCGCTCATGGCAATCTCCCCGGAAAGGCGGCTCTACCGCACTGCAAAAAGACGTACGAAAGTACCCTGCGAACCGCCATCACGCAAGGCGGAAGAACTCCGGTCGATCTGGTCAGGCGCTCGCTGCCGACGGGTCCCGCACACGCGCCCGATTCCGGGGGCGGGACGCTGCGCTACAGCGATTTGAGATCGACGGACAGGTCCGCGAGCTGCCTGGGATCCGGGTGCTTGCGCTCCGCAATCCACTTCTTGCCCTGCATGAAGTCCTTCGGACTGTTGATCGCATCGACCGCCAGCAGTTCACCCTGCGCGAAGTAATACAGCGCGAACCGCCCCGAGTCCGGATCGCCACGGAGGACCGTCTGGTCGTACCCCTGCGACAGGCCTGCGATCTGCAGCTTCAGGTCGTACTGATCCGACCAGAACCAGGGCACGTGCTCGTGGCGGACCGCCTTGCCACAGATGTTCGATGCCGCGATCCTGGCTTGCTCGACGGCGTTGTCCACCGACTCGAGCCGCAGCCTGCGTCCATAGCGCACGCTCTGATGGAACGTGCAGTCGCCCGCCGCGTAGATGTTCGGGTCCGAGGTCTGGCACTGCTCATCGACCCAGATGCCGTTTTCGCAGCGCAGGCCGGCCGCCGCCGCGAGCGTCGTCTCGGGCAGGATGCCCACGCCGACGATGACGAAATCCGCGTCGAATTCACGCTCGCCGCAGGCGACGCCCGTCACGTGGTGGCCTGCCGCGTCCCCCTTGAACGAGGACACCGACATGCCGCACAGCACGCGCACGCCTTCGCGTTCGTGCCGGTGCATGTAGAAGGCCGACATTTCGGGTGTCGTCACGCGATTGAGCGGACGGTCTGCCATCTCGAGCACGGTGACGTCGAGGCCGAGGTGCCGGGTGGACGCGGCCGCCTCCAACCCGATGTAACCCGCGCCCACGATGACGATTTTCTTTGCCCCGGGGAGGTCCGCACGAATGCCGTCCACGTCGGCGATCGTGCGCAGGTAGTGGATGCCCTTGAGATCGTAACCCGGCACTTCCAGCAGGCGGTTGCGGCTGCCGAGGCACAGGATCAGCTTGTCGTAGCGCAGTTCCGCGCCGTCGCTCAGGCGCAGCCGCTGGTCCGCCCGGTCGATTGCGGTGACCCGCAGCCCGAGCTTCACGTCCACCAGGTGCTGCTCGTAGAACTGGGCGCTGCGCAGCAGCAGCCTCTCTCGCTCCAGTTCGCCCGCCAGGTATTTCTTGGACAGTGGCGGCCGGTTGTAGGGCAGGTAAGGCTCGTCGCCGACCAGGACGATGCGGCCGGTGTGGCCTTCGCGACGCAGCGTGTCGACCGCCTGTACCGCCGCGTGGCTCGCGCCGACGATCACCACCGTCTGTTCCGTCATGCCAACCTCTACGGACCCTGCCGATGACCTATGATGCCGCAAAGCAACATGGCCGGGGGTGCGTCTGGTCGGATGCGTGGCTATGCTTGCGCACCAGCCCCGAGCAGAGGATGGCGCCAACGCTCCAAGGTGGTGCGCGGCGCCTATGGGATGATCGAGAATCCGGCCTGACCACAGGTAGGCACGGATTCTGCATAAGCAGTCCGAGGTCCCCCCGCGGGGAGGCGGCGCGGCGAGGGTCGTTTCGGTTTCCAACGACGTGGGACCACGGCCGGCCGCCTGACAATGAACACGAGAACCTGAGGAGCCCGAAGTCCATGAAGCTGATCAGCGCAATCATCAAACCCTTCAAGCTGGACGACGTCCGCGCCGCCCTGTCCGAACTCGGTGTGTCCGGCATGACGGTCACTGAAGTGAAGGGCTTCGGGCGCCAGCGCGGCCATACCGAGTTGTACCGTGGCGCCGAATACGTAGTCGATTTCGTGCCGAAGACGCGCATCGAGGTCGCAGTCAAGGAATCGCTCGTCGACCAGGTGGTCGAGGCGATCGTCGCGGCCGCGCGCACTGGCAAGGTCGGCGACGGCAAGATCTTCATCTCCGATCTCGAGCGCGCCATCCGCATCCGCACCGGCGAGGCCGACGACCAGGCCCTGTGACGTTCCATTGATGGCCGTGCGACGCGGCGCCCGGCCACGCGCTAGCATCGGTTCCGGACCGCCGGAACCGAGGTCTTCATGATCGATCCCTCTCCCACCGATGCGCTCGAGCGTGCCGTCGCCAAGCTGCACCTCGGCCAGCAGCGGCGTCACATATTCCTGTGCGTGGCGGGGGAGAAATGCGCGCCCGTCGTTCGCTCCCAGGAAAGCTGGGACTACCTCAAGCGTCGCTTCCGGGAATTGGGCCTGGTCGACGTCGACGGTGGCGTGATGCGGACCAAGGCGCATTGCCTGCGGGTCTGCGTCGCCGGACCCATCGCCGTGGTCTACCCGGAGGGCGTGTGGTATCGGAAATGCACGCCGGAAAACCTCGAGCGGATCCTCCAGCAACACCTGATCGGCGGTCGGCCGGTGGCCGACCTCGTCATCACCGCGGCTCCGCTGCCGCCCTGAAAGAATTGCGGGGCCCGCGCGATTGATATCCGGTCGCGGCGACGTCTAACAAAAATAATGACCCGAATGCGGCAAGGTCCACTATCGGGCCGGGTTGCGTGTCGTCATCATCTGCGTCTCCCCCAAGCATCCGCATTGTGTCCATGCCACACGCCATCCGAATCCATGCCCACGGCGGTCCTGAAGTGATGCGCTGGGAAGAAATCGCCGCTGTCGCCCCGGGGCGAGGCGAGGCACTGGTGCGGCAAACGGCTGTCGGGCTCAACTTCATCGACATCTACGAGCGGACCGGGCTGTATGGCGGCCGCTGCCGACCGGGCTCGGCCGCGAGGCCGCGGGCGTGGTGGAGGCCGTCGGTCCCGGCGTGCGCAACATCAAGGTCGGAGATCGCGTCGCGTATGCGTCGCCTGCGCCGGGTGCATACGCCGACGAGCGCGTACTGCCCGCGGCCAACCTGGTGCCAGTGCCGGAAGGCGTCAGCGATCGGCTCGCCGCTGCCGCGTTGCTCAAGGGCATGACAGCGCAGGTGCTGCTGCGCCGGACGTACAAGGTGCGCAAGGGCACGGTCGTGGTCGTGCACGCTGCTGCGGGCGGCGTCGGCAGCATTCTCGTGCAGTGGGCGCTGCATCTCGGCGCGCACTTGATTGCCGTCGTCGGCAGCGACGCGAAGGCAGCGACGGTGCGGGCCATGGGCTGCAGGGACGTCCTGATCCAGGGCCGCGACGACCTCGCCGTGCGCGTAAGGGAACTCTCAGGCGGGGAGGGTGCGCACGTCGTCTACGACTCCGTCGGCAAGGACACGTTCTTCGCCTCGCTCGATTCGTTGCGCCCGCTCGGGCTCATGGTGACCTACGGCAATGCGTCCGGCCCCGTGCCGCCCATTGCGCCGCTCGAACTGGCGAAGCGTGGCTCGCTGTTCCTGACGCGTCCGATACTGTTCTCTTACACGGCGAAGCGCGCCGAACTGCTCAGGTCGGCGGCAGAACTGTTCGACGTGATCGGTCGCGGGGTCGTGCGCATCGAAATCGGCCAGACCTACCCGATGCGTGACGTGCAGCAGGCGCACCGCGACCTCGAGCGAACGGCGCACTGTCGGCTCGACGGTATTGCTGCCTTGATGGGATTTCTTCGCCACTGCGGATTCCCGTTCCTGCTTCTGGTTGCCCTCGCGGCGTCGCCCGCGCATGCGGCGAACGAAGTCATGCACGGCTGGCCGGCCGGGATCCCGTCCGGTCCGGAACTCGAAGCCGCCGGTGCCGTGATCGGCGAAGTCCGGGTTACGATCGGCGACATCTTCGATCCGTCGATCCCGTCGGAAGACAAGTGGCTCTACCGCACGGCCAACAGGCTGCACATCAACACCCGCCCGTCGGTCGTGCGCGACCAGTTGCTGTTCAAGAGCGGAGACAAGTACCTGCAGCGCGTGGTGCAGGAGAGCGAGCGCATCCTGCGCGACCACGATTACATGTACGACGCCTGGATCCGCCCGGTCTCCTACGACGGCAAGACGGTCGACCTCGAGGTCCGCACGCGCGACACCTGGACCCTGAATCCGGGCATCAACTTCAGCCGGCAGGGCGGCGCCAACTCCTCGTCCATCGAACTCGAAGAAAAGAACCTGCTCGGCAATGGGCAGAAGCTGGCCTTCGGCTGGTCGAACGGCGTGGACCGTACGTCGCTGGACTTCGAGTTCTTCGATCCGCACTTCCTGTCGACGTGGACCCGGTTCGGCGTGGTCTACAGCGATGCGGATGACGGCAGCACCAAGGCGCTCCGCCTCGACCGGCCGTTCTACGCGCTCGACACGCAACACGCCGGCGGCGTGTACCTCCTCGATTCGATCCGCAACGAGCCGCGCTATGCGTACGGCAAGAATGTCGGCGAATACGAGCAGGACGAACAGTTCGCGGAAGCCTACGGCGGCTGGTCGCAAGGCTGGGACAACGGCTGGGTCCGGCGCTGGACGGCAGGCGCGACGTATCAGCAGAAGCAGTTCGCCGAAGTCGTGGGGTCGCCGCTCGGCGGGCCGCTGCCCGAGGACATCGAACTTGCTTACCCGTGGATCGGCTTCGACCTGATCGAGGACGTCTTCCAGGAGCGCACTAACCAGGACCAGATCGAACGCACGGAGGACGTGCTGCTGGGGCTGCGGGCGGGCGGACGCATTGGCTACGCCGCGGAGGGGCTCGGGTCCGATCGCAACGCGCTGATGCTGCGCGCCTTCGCGCAGAACGGCTGGGACTTCGGCAACGAGCGCTCGCTGTTCGTGACCACGACGGCGTCGGGCCGCGTGGAAAGTGCCGGGCTGCGCAATGCGGTGCTCGCAGCGGAGTCACGGTACTACGCACGCACGTCGGAGAACACCAAGTTCTTCGCGACGGTCAACGGCGCCGTCAGCGAGCAGCTGGACGCCGACCAGCAGCTGGTGCTTGGCGGCGAGGAAGGGCTGCGCGGCTATCCGCTGCGTTACCAGGCGGGTACCTCGAAGGCGCTGCTCACTCTGGAGGAGCGCTATTACACGGGCTGGTACCCGTTCCGGTTGTTCCACGTGGCCGGTGCGGCATTTTTCGACATGGGGCGCACCTGGGGAACCGACGTCACTGGCGCCACGAGCGACGGGTTGCTGAAGGACGTCGGCATCGGCCTGCGCCTCGGCTCGAGCCGCTCGGCGTTCGGCAACGTCATTCACATCGACCTTGCGTTCCCGCTCGACGGCGGTGACGACATCGACACCGTGCAACTCGTCGTCGAGACCAAGGTCCGGTTCTAGGCGACAGCGTCGATCCACTCCAGCAGCAGTTCGAACGGGCCTGCCTGCCTGTCGCTCACCATCAGCCCGAGTTGACGGATGCCTGCGGGATCGAGAGGAGCGGCGCCCGCGACCGGGCGCCCGCGAAAACTGGCAACGAAGCTCGCGACCGGCAACTCCACTTCGGCCCACTCGCCGCGCGGCGGCTGGAAGCGCGCCTGGTACTGCACGCCGTCGAACCCGTCGTCCGTGCGCGCCGTGAACTTGTATTGTCGGCCATCACCGCGGCAGCGCACGACCAGGGCGCGCGCGCCTGTCGTGTTCCACTGGCGCGGCTCCGTGCGCACGGAGGCGAAGCCGCCGCCGTGCTGCAGCGACACGACACCGCTGAAACTCGCAATGCCGGGCGAATACGGCTGCAGCGCGCTACGTGAGACGCCGCCCATCACTGCGTCGTCGATCGGGTGCCAGTGCGTCGTCGCGTCGTCGCGCCCGAAATCGACCAGGCGCTCAGCCAATCTCGATCACCTGCCGGATGGACTCGCCGGCGGCGAGCCGGTCGAACGCGCCATTGATGTCGTCGAGCCGGATGCGCTCGCTCAGCAGCTTGTCGACGGGCAAGCGTCCTGCGCGATACCACTCGATGTATTGCGGGATGTCGCGGTCGGGCACGCAGCTGCCGAGGTAGCTGCCTTTCAACGTGCGCTCCTCAGCGACCAGACTGACGTGCGAGAAGGAGACCTGCTGTTGCGGGTGCGGCAGGCCCGCGGACACCGTGGTGCCGCCGCGGCGCGTGACCCGATAGGCGAGTTCGAGCGCGCGTGCCGAGCCCGCCATTTCAAATGCGCAGGCGACGCCGCCGCCCGTGGCTTCGCGCACGCGGTCGACACAGTCTGGCGCGGCCGCGTTGAACGTATGCGTGGCACCGAGTTCGCGCGCCTTGGCCAGTTTCGATTCATTGAGATCGATCGCGACGATCGACCTGGCTTCGAGCATGTGTCCTGCCAGCAGCGCAGCGAGACCGACGCCACCGAGCCCGATCACGGCGAGCGACGAGTGCTTTGGCATGGCTGCCGTATTGACCACCGCGCCGACACCCGTGATGACTGCGCAGCCGAAGAGTGCCGCTTCCGCGAACGGTAATGTCGGATCCACGCGCACCAGCGACCGACGCGAAACCGTCGTCCACTCGGCGAAACCCGAGACGCCGAGATGATGATTGACCGGCGTGCCATGCTGGCAGAGCCGGCGCTCGCCCGACAGCAGCGTGCCCGCGGTGTTCGACGCGAGTCCTGGTTCGCACAACGCAGGCCGGCCCGCGAGGCAGGGGCCGCAGACGCCGCAGCTCGGCACGAACGAAGCCACGACGTGATCGCCCCGTTGCAGGTCGGTGACGCCGTGGCCGACTTCCTCGACCACGCCCGCCATCTCGTGGCCGAGCACCATCGGCAGCGGTCGCGGCCGGTTGCCGTCGATCACCGAGAGGTCGGAGTGGCACAGGCCGGCGGCCCGCACGCGGACCAGCACTTCGCCGGGTCCGGGTGGCGCGAGATCGAACTCTTCGATCACGAGCGGCTGCGACTGGGCATACGGGCCAGGACGGCCCAGTTCGCGCAACACGGCGGCCTTGGTCTTGATCATGCAGCGAGCGTAGCCCAAGCACGCTGCCGTCCTCTACTGCAATAATGCCCGCGCCGGCAGACCGGCGCACGGTTGACGCAGGACAGCATGACCACAGACGCAGCAGGCGCGAAGCAGCCTCCCACGCGACGAGACGAGTTTCCCGTCCTGCGCGCGATCACCACGCGCTGGATGGACAACGACCAGTACGGCCACGTCAACAACGTCGTCTACTACTCGTATTTCGACACCGCCGTGAACGGGTACCTGATCGAAGCCAGCGCCTGCGACGTGCGCGAGCTGCCGTCCATCGGCATCGTGGCCGAGACCAGCTGCAGGTTCATGAGCGAGCTGAGTTTCCCGGATACGGTGTACGCGGGGCTTGCGCTGGAGCGGCTCGGCAACTCGAGCGTCGTCTACCGCATCGGCTGTTCCGCAACCAGTCGGTCGAACCCGCCGCCATCGGCCGTTTCGTGCATGTGTACGTCGACAGCGCCACGCGCCGGCCGGTGCCGATTCCGCCGCAGGTGCGCGCGGCGCTGCAGGCGCTCGAAGTGGGTTACGTGGGGCCTGGAGCGCTGCCGTAAGGCGAATCCCGCAGTGTGCACATCACGCGATACAGCCGGCCCTGCGCGTTGCCGTGCAGCGCATCCACGATCATGCCTTCGGGATCACAGCCCGCAGCGCTGCGCAGCAGCCGGTCGAAGCTGCGGATGTAGTTCTCGCAATGTTGCTTGCGGATCGGCGTCCCGTAGAACAGCGCCCAGCCGTCGCGCGAATCGGCCAGCCGCACGTGCAGCAGGATCATGCGTCGGCTGAAGACCGACGACTCGCCGGAACTCAGTCGCGCAAACATCAGGTCGACCTCATCGTCCGACACCACGCCGTCCCCGATCGTGCCCTGGCTCGAAATGAACAGCATCCCTGCGATCACCTCGAGCTGGTTCATCACCATCTGGGCCACGTCGATGAACGTGTCCTGTCGCGCGTGCAGCTCGTTGGCGGCAATGGCGCGAGTCTGGATCTCGGCGTGCTCTGCCGTGCGCTGCATGACCTCGAACTGGCGCTGGATCGCGACGTTATTTGCGGCGAGTTCGCGCTGCTGCAGAAACAGCCCGAGCACCAGCCAGAGAAAGGCGAGCGGTGCGAACGCACCGTCGAGGAAATCGCCGAGGTCGCCGAGCGGCAGCCGCAGGAAAGCGGTCCAGCCCATGGACACGGTGACGTACAGCACGCCTGCGCCAAGCCAGAGCGCCGTGAGTATCAGGCCAAGCCTTACTTGCCGATCGCGTTGCGATGCACGGCTTGCCGGGTTCTGCTCATTGACCATGTCGTGCCCCCCGTTTGGTCTGCTTGTACTCTCCTGCGGTCAGGACTCAATGCGGCGCGTGTGACGCGATCTTCTCGATTCGCCGGTCCGGCACGAGCCAGATCAACGCGACCACGACGTAGATCGCAAGCGACAGCCAGCCCAATCGAAACGACACCGCAATGGCCAGCGTATACAGCGCCAGTGACAGCTTGCCCTTCCAGTCCGCCTGCACCGCCTGCGCGAGCAGCGAGTCCGGTCCCTCGGCACGGATGATCAGCGTCTGCAACCAGGTGTAGGAGAGTGCCGCCATCAGCAGCACGACGCCATACAGCGCGGTCGGCCACGTCGCGAAGTGATTCTCGCCCATCCAGCCGGTCGCGAAGGGTATCAGCGACAGCCAGAAGAGCAGCACCAGGTTGGCCCACAGCATCGATCCGGTCACCCGGCTGCAGAGCTGCAGCAGGTGGTGGTGGTTGTTCCAGTAGATGCCGAGATAGACGAAGCTCAGCACGTAGGTCAGGAACACCGGGAGCAGCGGCGCGAGGGACGTGATCTCCGTGCCGTGCGGCACCTTGAGTTCCAGCACCAAGATCGTGATCAGGATGGCGAGCACCCCGTCGCTGAACGCCTCCAGTCGATGCTTGTCCAAGCGTGCGTGCTCTAGTGCGGCGTTGGAAGGGCGCTGCCGTCACCCGCCGTCGCGAGTCGCTCCTCCGCGGCCGCGATCATCGCTTTGAACCGCGGATCATCACGCAGCGGATCGAGATCCGGATCAACCTTCGCATGGTGCATGAAGCCGCCGGCGAACTTCGCAAGAACGGGTTCCAACATGTCGAGCGCAGCATCCGATTCTTTTAAGTGGACGCTAAGTGCGCAGGCGAAGTTGTAGCGCATGTTCAGATTGTCGGGATCGATCAGCAGCGCGCGATTCATGCGTTGCTTGGCTCGCTCGGACTCGCCCAGCGCCGCGAGCGCGTAGGCGCTGTAACCGGTAATTGCTCCATTGTTCGCATCGTGCGCAAGAGCACTCTCGGTGCGCACGAGTGCGATTCGCGCGGCGCGCAACGTATTCCGGGAATCGGCAACGGCCGTGTAACAGGTCAGCAACATGCAGGCCGAGTTGACGTCCGTCTCCACGAGCGCCATGGCCTTCTCGAAATACCGGATGGCGTCCTCCAGCCGCTGCCGCCTGAAGCTGAAGTACCCAGCTGACCGGTTGACCTCGTAGGACTCAGGATCGAGGCGCAGGGCGATCGCGATCTCGGGGGCCCCTTCATCGTAAAGGCCGCGTTCAGCAAGGATGGCGCCCTTGATCGCGTGGGCCTCGGCCAGGTTGGCGTCCAGCGCCAGGGCGCGTTCTGCGGCCGCCAATCCGTCATCGGCCGTTCCACCGCGCAGATGGCGCAACTGCGTCTGTCCCTCGGCCATTAGCGCCCAGGCGCGTGCGTAGTTGGGGTCGATCTCCGTGGCACGCGAGCAAAGGCGAATGATCGCAGCCGCCGCCCGATCGTCGGCGGTATTGCTCGTGATATAGGTCTGGCGCGCCATCAGATAAAGGTTGTACGCCTCGACATTGTCGGTGCCGCGCTGCTCGATGGCCTTCTTCTCTTCCGGCAGCAGCTTCAGCTTCAGCGCCTTGACGATGGCCTGCGAGATTTCGTCCTGCAGCGTGAAGATGTCGTTCAGGTCGCGGTCATAGCGCTCCGCCCAGACGCTGTCGTTGGTCAATCCGTCAACCAGCTGGGCGGTAATGCGGACCCGGCCCCCCGCCTTGCGCACGCTGCCCTCGAGCACGTGGCTGACCTTCAGTTCGCGGGCCACTTTCGGCACATCGACCTGCTTGCCCTTGTACATGAAGGCGCTGTTGCGGGACGCGACTGCGAGTGCCGAAACCTTGCTCAGGTCGGTAATGACGTCCTCGCTGATGCCGTCGCTGAAGTACTCCTGTTCCGGATCGCCGCTCATGTTGGCGAACGGCAGGACACAGATCGCCAGGCGCGGCGGGGCGGTAGACGGCGCCGGCTGCGCGCCCGTGGCTGCCGCTGCAGGCGCATCCCGGCGGGCGATCATTGCGCTGAGCGACCGCAGCAGCGACTGGAATGGAGCACTCGCAGGGTCTTCACCCCAACCGTCCAGTTCAGTCGTGTGAATCGCCCGCACATCCATCGGCAGGCTGGCGCCCTCAAACCGCACCGGGACCAGCGTGCCGCGGTCGGCCGCCTCGCGCGCCTCGCCCCGCACCCAGCGTGATGACGCCGAGGTCGGCGTCCAGACCACCAGTACGGCCTTGGCCGACTTCAGTTCGACTTCGATCTGGTCGTCGAACTGCTGCCCGGCGTCGATCTCCGGATCCCACCATACCGACCAGCCCTGTGCCTGGATCGCGGCCACCAGCGGCGCCACGCGCGCCTTGTCGCCGCGAGCGTAGGAAACGAAAACATCAGCCATGCCTGTGGAACCTCAACCGGATGATCGCCGCGTTCGCATTCGCGCCGCGCGTAGCTTATCCGCTACGACTCCAGGATGTGCCGTCCCTTCTGGATCGCCAGCGCGCCGCTGCGCACCACCTCGAGCACTTCGCCGAAGTTCGCGACTTCCGCCATGAAGCGGTTGATGTCGGCTTCGCTGCTGGTGAGTTCGATGGTGAAGCTGTCGGCAGCGTCCCACAGCACGCGGCCGCCCGCACGCTGGGTGGCGGACCAGAGCGAGCCGACCTGGGTTGCCTTGGCCTTGACCTTGATCAGCAGCAGCTCACGCTCGAAGTGCTCCTCGCGCGTGACGTCCTCGACGTCGACCACGTCCACCAGCTTCAGGGATTGCTGCGTGATCTGGTGGATGACGGCGTCATTGCCGGTCGTCACCAGCGTCAGGCGCGAGACCGTGGGATCGTCCGTCGCCGCGACGTTCAGCGATTCGATGTTGTAGCCGCGGGTCGAGAACAGGCCTGCCACGCGGGTCAGCGCGCCGGATTCGTTTTGCAGGGTGATGGCGATGATGTGGCGCTGGCTAGGCACGGCGGGCTCCGGGAAACAGTATCTCTATGATTTTATTGCGGAAACAGGCAACCGGGTGGCCGGGTCCCGGACCCCAGAATAGGGGATCGGATGGGAGCCGCCTAGATGGACGCGCGGCGGCGGCGGCTGTTAGTCTCGTTTGCATCGCAACATAATCGTTCCACACCCGTCGCAACGAGCATGCCCGTGACCAGCATCGCCGCCAGTCCCCTGCCGACCACTCCGTCCGCGCACCCGCGGGCCGGCCAGTCCATGAGCGGAGCGGAGATCATCGTGCAGGTGCTGGCGGACGAAGGCGTCGACACCATCTTCGGCTACAGCGGCGGCGCGATCCTGCCGACCTACGACGCGATCTTCCGTCACAACGACCAGCAATCGAAGCTCGCCGAGGGCGCACGCCCGATGCCGCTGATCGTGCCGGCCAACGAGCAGGGCGCGGGTTTCATGGCTGCCGGTTACGCGCGGGCGAGCGGCAAGGTGGGCGTCTGTGTCGTGACGTCGGGACCGGGCGCGACCAACACGGTCACGCCGGTGCGCGACTGCACCGCGGATTCGATCCCGATCGTCGTGATCTGCGGCCAGGTAGGCACCTCCGCCATCGGCACCGATGCGTTCCAGGAAGCGCCCGTCTCCAACATCATGGGCGCCGTCTCGAAGCACTGCTTCCTCGTCACGGATCCGGCCAAGCTCGAAGCGACCGTGCGCACAGCGTTCGAGATCGCGCGCTCAGGCCGTCCGGGCCCGGTCGTGATCGACATCCCCAAGGATGTCCAGAACTGGCAGGGCAACTACCAGGGCAGCGGCCTGCTGCCGATACGCGGCTATCACGCGCGCATGCAGGCGCTGCGCCGCCGCACGCTCGCAGACGAGCACGCGACGAAATTCTTCCAGATGCTCGGCGAAGCCGAGCGCCCGCTGATCTACGCCGGCGGCGGCGTCATTCACAGCGAGTCGGCGGACGAGTTGCGGGCCTTCGCCCACGAATTCGGCATACCCGTCGTCACCACGCTGATGGGCATCGGCACGTACGACACGACCGATCCGCTCTCGCTGCACATGCTGGGCATGCACGGCACGGCGTTCGCGAACTACGCCGTCGACGACTGCGATTTCCTGCTTTGCGTCGGCGCCCGCTTCGACGACCGTGTCGCGGGCGTACCGTCGAAGTTCGCGCGCAACGCGAAGCGCATCGCGCACATGGACGTCGACGCTTCGGAGATCAACAAGGTCAAGCGCGTGCAGTGGAGCCATGTCGGCCTGCTGCGCCCGGCGTTGCAGAAGCTGCGCCTGCAGGGCAAGGGCGCGGGCTTCAAGCGCGACTGGTCGCCGTGGCACGCGCACGTCGCCGGGCTGAAGCGCCGTCACGCGATGAATTACGACCGCGACAGCGAACTGATCCAGCCGTACTACGTGATCGAGGAGATCAACCGCATTACGCGCGGTGAAGCCGTGATTGCGACCGGCGTCGGCCAGCACCAGATGTGGGCGGCCCAGTACTTCGATTTCCGTGAGCCGCGCCTGTGGCTCACCTCGGGCAGCATGGGCACGATGGGGTTCGGCCTGCCCGCGGCGATCGGCGCGCAGTTCGCCCGTCGCGACAAGCTCGTGATCGACATCGACGGCGATGCCAGCATCCGCATGAACCTCGGCGAACTCGAGACCGTCACGACCTACGACCTGCCGATCAAGGTCGTCGTGCTGAACAACTTCGGCGACGGCATGGTCAAGCAATGGCAGAAGCTGTTCTTCAAGGGCCGCCTGTCGGCCAGCGACAAGTCGCTGCACAAGAAGGACTTCGTCAAGGCCGCGCAGGCCGACGGCTACCAGTTCGCCGTGCGGCTCGACCGCAAGGCGGACGTGCCGCGGGTGGTGAAGGAATTCATCGAATTCAAGGGTCCGGCCTTCCTCGAGGTGATCATCGATACGGAAGCGGGTGTGTACCCGATGGTGGGCCCGGGCCAGGCCTACGATGAAATGATCACGGGCGATTTCATCGAATCGCGGGCGGCAAAACGGACGACGGCAGAGCCGGGCGCTTCCGAGATGTTCTGAGGCGTTGGTCGCTGGCGTTGATCGCTGCAGGCGACAGGCGAGCGTCACCTGTTGCCCGCCGGTTTCGTTGATACTCGCGCCCATGGCGCCTCAACCCGTCAGTCCACCGCCATTCGCCGAAGCCGCCCGCTTCTGGGCGAAACTCGGGTTCGTTTCCTTCGGCGGCCCCGCCGGCCAGATCGCCATTCTCCACCGTGAGGTCGTCGAGCATCGCCGCTGGCTCGACGACCGCGAGTTCACGCGCGCGCTGAACTTCTGCATGTTGCTGCCGGGTCCCGAAGCCCTGCAGCTCGCGATCTTCCTCGGCTGGAAGTTGCACGGCATCCGCGGCGGGCTCGTTGCGGGGCTGGGCTTCGTTCTTCCGGCTGTGCTGCTGCTGTTCGCGCTTTCGTATGTCTACGTGGCGCATGGGTCGCTGTCCTGGGTGTCGGCGCTGCTGTACGGCCTGAAAGCCGCCGTCGTCGCGCTGGTGCTGCAGGCGATGGTGCGCATCGCGCGCCGTGCGCTGAAATCATCGCTGCACGTGGTCCTTGCGTCTCGCGTCGTTCGTGGCGCTCGAATTCGCGCGCGTGCCGTTTCCCGTCGTGTTGCTGCTGGCAGCGGCGGTGGGCGCGTACCTCGCACGTCACGCAGCGCCGAGTGACGGAGCCGCTGCCGACGCGGCCCCCCCGCGCGGCGCCCAGACCGCCAGGATCGCCGTCGTCGGTCTCGCGCTGTGGCTGACGCCACTGCTCGTCGTGAGTGGCCACGCTCGGCGGCAGCTCGCTGTGGACGGCCATTTACCTGTTCTTCACCAAGGCCGCGCTGGTCACCTTCGGCGGCGCGTACGCCGTGCTCGGCTACGTCACGAGCCAGCTCGTCGACAAGCTCGCATGGGTCACGGCGGACCAGTCCGTCGCCGGGTTGGCGCTCGCGGAAACGACGCCGGGCCCGTTGATCATCGTGCTGCAGTTCATGGGGTTCATGGCCGGCTGGAACCAGCCCGGACCGTTGTCGCCATTCGGCTCGGCGCTGCTTGCAGGCGCGCTCGCGACCTGGGCGACGTTCCTGCCGTCGTTCCTGTTCATCCTGCTCGGCGCGCCTTACGTCGAGCGACTCACGCGCAACGCGCGCATCGAAGGGGCGCTCGGCGCGATCACCGCGGCGGTCGTCGGCGTGATCGCGACATTGGTGTTGCTGCTCGCACAGGTCGTGCTGTTTCCGGACGGATGGCGCGCCACGCCGGACTGGAACGCCGTGCTGATCGCGCTCGCGGCGTGGTTCCTGCTCGAGCGCGCGCGCTGGCCGCTCGGGCCCGTGCTGCTGGCGGCCGCGGCGAGCGGGTTATTGCTGCGACTGTTGCAGCAGTGAGTCGAGCCGCTGCTGGAACACCTCGAACGGCTTGGCTCCGGACATCAACTCGCCTTCGAACTCGCCGTTGACGACCCGGCCGATCACGAACGACGGCGTCGACGCGATGCCGCTCGAGGCTGCCAGCGCCGCATCGGCACGCACGGCTGCCAGCACGGCGGGGTCGGCGCGGCAGCTCTCGAAGCGGGTGGTGTCCAGCCCGAATGTGCCCGCCAGCTCCACGTAGCGTCCCTGGCTCAGGAGCGACTGGTCGCGGAACAGCGCCTCGCGGTACTCCCAGAACTTGCCCTGCTGCCCCGCGCAGCGCGCAGCCACGGCCGCGGGGAGGGCGAATTCGTGCATCGGCAGCGGCAGGTCGCGCGTGGCGAACCGGACCTTGCCCGTATCGACGTAGCGTTCGCGCAGCAGCGGCCAGGTGTCGTGGGCGAAGCGCGCGCAGTACGGGCACTGCAGGTCCGTGAATTCGATGATCATGACCTGTGCCTCGGCGGAGCCGAGGATGCGTTCGTCGGCCGGGGAATCCTGGCCTGCGACCGGTGAGGCGACGGGGGCGTCGGCCGTCCGGGCGGTAGACGCGCACCCGGCTGCGCCGGCCAGTGCGACCAGGGCTGGCACGAGCAGTGCCCGCAGGGTCGACGCGACGTTCTTTTGCATGGGGAGAGAGCCTGCGTCGGAACGAGGATGACCGCAAGTGCCGCTGCCCGGACCGTGACGTCCGCGGTAACATCCGCGCATGAAGTACCTGCACACGATGGTCCGCGTCACCGACATCGACGCCTCGCTCAAGTTCTATTGTGACGCGCTCGGACTGCGCGAACTGCGCCGCACCGAGTATCCCAAGGGCCGGTTCACGCTGGTGTTCCTGGCCGCGCCCGGGGACGACGACGCGCAGGTCGAGCTCACCTACAACTGGGATCGCGAGGAGTACGGCAGCGGTCGCGCCTTTGGCCATCTCGCGTACGAGGTCGACGACGTCTACGCGACGTGCCGTCGTCTCATGGAACATGGTGTCACGATCAACCGTCCGCCGCGCGATGGCCGCATGGCCTTCGTCAGGTCGCCGGACAACATTTCAATCGAGTTGCTGCAGAAGGGCGTGGCACAGGCGCCGGCCGAACCCTGGCTGAGCATGCCGAATATCGGCGTCTGGTGACGGCGTCGCGCATGCGAAGACTGCCGGCACGTTCGGTACGCTGGTCGCGGTAGTCGCCGATTGATCAGGCCATGGGCAGAGCGCCGTCCTCGACCGCACGTCAGCTCTGTGCCGCATGGCCACCGACGATGCTCGCCATGCTCATTGCCTGGTCGGCGCCGGCCGACGGCGGCGAGTTCGGCGCCTCGTGGACCGGCGACTTCGCCACGGTCGCGAGCGGCGGGCTCGAGCGCGGCGACCGGCACATGGGGCTCGTCGAACTCACCTTCGACCGCGACTTCAAGTTCCTTGGTCGCGAAAACGCCCTGCATCTCTCCGTGCAGCATGTGTACGGCGGCGGATTCTCCGAATTCCAGGTCGGTGACCTGCAGACCGTCAGCAATATCGAAGCCGATGACGGTACGCGCCTGCTCGAAGCCTGGGTCGACGTCCCGCTGACCGCCAACAGTTCCGTGCTGATCGGGCGCTATGACCTCAACAGCGAGTTCGATGTCATCGAAGCCGGGGGGTTGTTCCTTTCCAGTTCGCAGGGCATCGGGCCCGACATTTCACAGACTGGCGCGGCGGGCCCATCCATCTTTCCACGCACCGCGTTCGGTATCCGCCTGCAGCAGCAACACCAAGGCCGCGGCACTCTCAGGGGTGCGGCGCTCGACGTCGAAGCGTCATCGGATGCGGATTCCGGCGGTGTCCCGTTCGCAGGCGGCGCGATGCTCATACTCGAATACGAATTTCCGCTGCAGTCCGCGCGGGTCAGGACGGGCGCGTGGCGGTTCACCCAGAGCAAGGCTGCCGTGTCCGATCCGCAGGATCGGGGCAGTGAGTATGGGGGCTATGCCTCAGTCGAGCGCAAGCTTGGGGCGAACCTCGTCGTTCATGGCCGGTTCGGCATGGCGAACCCCAGGGTCTCGCGCATCGGGCTCTACGCCGGCGGCGGTGTCGCGCACACCGGGGGCCTGCTGCCGGGCCGCGAGGACGCCATCGGTTTCGCGTTCGGCTATGCGCGCAACGGCCGCGAATATCAGGATGCAATGCGGGCAGAAGGCTTCGCCGTGACTTCAGGTGAGCTGGCCTGTGAACTCACCTGGCGCATTCCCTTCGGCGAGCACCTCGTGCTGCAGCCGGATGTGCAGTACGTCGTCGATCCCGACACCAACCCGGACATCGCCGATGCGCTGGTGCTGATCCTGCGCGTCGAACTCTCGCTATAGCCGGAACTTCGCACCGACGATGCGCGGTTCGGGCTCCAGTGCGACGCCGAATTTTTCCTGCACCGAAGCTGCCACGCGCTGCGCGAGCGCCAGCAACTGCGGACCGGTGGCCTGGCCGAGGTTGACCAGCACCAGGGCGTGCTGCGCCGACACGGCGGCATCGCCGTCCCTGCAACCGCGCCATCCTGCCTGTTCGATCAGCCAGGCCGCGGAGAGCTTGCGCTCGGCATCGGTCGACGCCGGGAAGACGGGCACACCCTCGAAGCGCGACTGCAGTTCGACAGCGATTGCACGCGTGACGACCGGGTTCTTGAAGAAGCTGCCGGCGTTACCCGCGACGGCAGGGTCCGGCAGCTTGCGCCGGCGAATGCGTCGCACCGCCGCGGCCACGTGGCGCGGCGTCGGGTCCAGTCCTCCCATCGCGGCAAGTTCCTCGCTGAGCCCGGCGTACGAGAGATTCGTCGCGCCGGACCGTGGCAGCCGCAGCTCGATAGCCGTGACGATCCGGCGATCGGGCTCGCGCTTGAACACGCTGTCGCGATAACCGAATCCGCAGCGCTCGGCCGTCAGCCGGTCGAAGGCAGCCGCCTGGCGGTCATAGACGTGCACGGCCGCGATGAACCTGCCGACCTCGACGCCGTAGGCGCCGATGTTCTGGATGGGTGCGGCGCCCGCCTGGCCGGGAATCAACGCAAGGTTCTCGAGGCCCTGCAGGCCCTGGTCGAGCGTCCAGTCGACCAGCGCGTCCCATTCGAACCCGGCATCGACGTGCACCAGCGCGTGATCGCCGTCGTCGCCCACGATGCGGGCCGAATGGCACTGCAGGTGAACCAGGCAACCGTCGAACCGCTCGGTGGCGAACAGCACGTTGCTGCCTGCACCGAGCACCATCAGCGGCAGGCCTGCAGCGCGGGCTCGTCCAGCAGGGCAGGCAGCGCGGCCGCATCGTGCACGGTCGCCAGGCAACGGGCGCGGGCGTCCAGGTGAAACGTGTTCCTGTCGCGCAATGGCACGTCCCAGGCAAGCGAATACGCGGCGGCCATCCAGCCCTCCAGGGGCATGCGGCGAAGGGCGGTGAGCTTGCCACTGCGCGAGTGCATCCGTCACTATGCAGGCAAGGCCGCATGCCGAAGGGCCCGCTCCACCATGCATGCAAATAACACAACGCCACGCGGCGTCGGCACACTTGCGCAAGCCCAGGCGTTCCTCGACGCAAACCCCGACATCGAGGCCGTGCAGCTGGTCATCACCGATGCGTGCGGCGTGGGCCGCGGCAAGAACGTGGCGCGGGAAGAGCTCGCGGCGCTGTACGGCAGTGGCCGCAACGTCGCCGGCTCCATTCTCGGCCTCGACATCACCGGCGAGGACGTCGCGGGCACCGGGCTGGTCTGGGACGTCGGCGACGCCGACCAGTGCTGTCGGCCGGTTGCCGGATCACTGGCTCGTGCGCCCTGGCTCAGTCGGCCCTCGGCGCAGGTTCTCGGCACGATGTACGAACTCGACGGCGCGCCGTCGAAAGCCGATCCGCGCCACGCGCTGGCCGGGGTCGTGGCGCGCTGCGAAGACGCAGGCCTGACGCCGGTCGTCGCCGTCGAACTCGAGTTCTACCTGCTCGAACGTGACACGACTGGTCGGCTGGTGCCTTCAGCCGGCATGCTGAGCGGCGAGCGCCGCGGTCGCATCGACGCCTATGGCCTCGGCCGTCTCGACGACATGTCGCCACTGTTCGACGATCTCTATGCGTCCGCGAAAGCGCTGGGACTGCCCGTGCGCACGCTGATGTCCGAGTACGCGCCCGGGCAGTTCGAGATCACGCTGGAACACCGGGCCGATGCAATGCGCGCGGTCGACGAGGCCATCCTGTTCAAGCGCGCCGTCCGCGGCGTCGCCGCGCGACATGGACGCCTTGCGTGTTTCATGGCCAAGCCGTTCGCGGAACGGGCCGGCTCGGGAATGCACCTGCACGCAAGTCTCGCCGACCGCAGCGGCAACAATGCCTGCGGCGCCGATGATCCCGCCGGCAGTCCGCTGTTGCGCCACGCGATCGGCGGCCTGCGGTCGACGCTCGCGGACGGCATGGCGATCTATGCGCCCAACGCCAATTCGTATCGCCGTTTCCGGTCAATGAGCTATGCGCCGGTCGCCGTCAGCTGGGGTATCAACAACCGTTCCGTCAGCTTGCGTGTGCCGGCCGGACCACCGGCGAGCCGCCATGTCGAGCACCGCGTGGCGGGTGCAGACGCGAACCCGTATCTCGTCGCCGCGCTGGTGCTCGGCGGCATGTTGCACGGCATCGAGCAGCGGCTCGATCCCGGGCCGCCGGTGGAGGGCAACGGCTACGCCCGGGAGCCGCAGGGCACGCTGCCTACGCAATGGCACGTCGCGCTCGAGACGGCCGCGTCCTCGGCGTTCCTGCGCGACACGCTGGGCTCGGGATTCCTCGATGTCTTCCTCGCGATCAAGCGCCAGGAGGCCGAAAAATTCGGCGCGCTGGTGAGCGACCGCGACTACGAGTGGTACCTCGACACGGCGTGAACGCGACGCGACATAATTTCGCTTCCATTGCGGTGGACGCGCGCTGCATGCCCGGTGCAGCATTAAGTCATGCCGATCGCGGCTGGAGTGAGAGCTGAATCAACGTGAGGCAGGCTGGGCGCGCGGAGAATGCATCGCACGAACGCCGATTGCCCACCGAGGATCAGCCAGTGACCCGCATTTCCGCCCGCACGATCGCCCGCAGCGCCGCACTTTCGAGCAGGAGTTCCCCGCCCGTGACCATCCACCTGCGCAAGATGTACGTCGACTGCCGTTTCGGGCAATTGCACTTGCACACGTCGTTTCCCTCCAGCGGCGGTTTCGACGAACTGACACCGCTGCTGTGCGTCGCCCCGCCCAACCAGACGGGCCGGGCGTTCCGCCCGGTGCTGCGCGACCTGGGCCGTGACCGCAGTGTCTACGCCCCGGACCTGCCGGGTTCAGGCGAGTCCGACGCACCTGAGCATGCGCCGGCCGTGGCTGATCACGCCGCCGCGTTCGTCGACCTGATCGACTCGCTGCGGCTCAAGCAGGTGGACGTGATCGGTTACCAGGCTGGTGCGCTGGCAGCCATCGAACTCGCGCTTGCCAGGCCCGAGCAGGTGCGCCGACTGATCCTGATCGGCGTGCCGTCGTCGGATGGCAGCTACCAGGTCGGCGAACGCCTGCCGCTGCTCAAGCTGCCGGTGATGATCCTGCGCGCGCGTGACGAGTTCTGGGAGTCGACGGGTCGCACCGAATCGCTGCTGCGCGAGGCGCGCCGCGTCGAGCTTTCCCATCCCACGGGCAACGTGCTCGACGCGGACGCCGAGGAGATCGTGCGGCTGGCGCGCGACTTCCTCGATCGCTAGCACGGTAAGTCGATGGTGAGCGCGTGAGCGATCCGGGTCCCGGGTCGCACACGGCACCGGCAGCTGCCCGGTACCCGGTCATTCGTGCCGCAGCGCGTCGATCGGGTTGAGTTGCGCAGCCTGGCGCGCCGGGAAGTAGCCGAAGATCACGCCGATCAGCGCCGAAAATGCGAAGGCGACGACGTTGATACGAACGTCGAACAGGAACGGCACCTGCAACATCGGCGCCAGCGCCCAGCTCGCGAGCAGGGCCAGCAGCAGGCCGATGACTCCACCGAGGCAGGCCAGCACGACGGCTTCCACCAGGAACTGCAGCAGCACCTCGCGGCCGACGGCACCGATGGCGAGCCGGATGCCGATCTCGCGCGTCCGCTCGGTAACGGACACCAGCATGATGTTCATGATGCCGATGCCGCCGACAAGCAGGCTGACCGCTGCGACGGCGCCCAGCAGTGACGTGAGGATGCGCGTGGTTCCCTGCAGCGTCTCCGAGATCTGCGCCGTGTCGAAGATGTTGAAATCGTCCTGCTTCGCGCCACGGATGTTGCGACGTTCGCGCAGCAACGACTGGATCGAGGCCGTCACGGCCGCCACGTCGTAGGCCGGGTCGACCTTCACCATCATCAGTCGGATGTTGCGGTTGCCGGTCATGCGCCGCTGCACGGTCTTGATCGGCATCAGCACGACGTCGTCCTGGTCGTTGCCGAAGCCGCCCTGGCCGCGCGTCGCGAGCGTGCCGATCACCTCGCACGACAGGCCGCGCAGGCGGAAGCGTTGCCCCAGCGGATCTTCTCCGCCGAACAGGTTGCGCTGCACCGTCGACCCGATCACGCACACCGCCTTGCCTGCCTGTTCTTCGGCAGCCGTGAACGTGCGTCCGGAGGCAGTGTCCCATTGCTGTGCCGTGAAGTAGTCGGACGTCGTGCCGTTGACGGTCGTCGACCAGTTGGCGGCATTGCGCACGGCCGTGCCCGACGACTGCGAGAGCGGGGCGACCACGACGACACCGGCGACCTGGTCGCGGATGGCCGCGACGTCGTCCATGTCGAATTCCGCGGGCGCCGGGCCACCGCCGCCGCGACCGAAACCCTGTCCCGGGCGGATCTGCAGAATGTTCACGCCCAGTCCGGAGATCTGCTCGCGCACCGCCGCGGTCGCCCCTTTGCCGAGCGTGACCATCGTGACGACGGCCGCGACGCCGATCACGATGCCGAGCACGGTCAGGAACGAGCGCAACACGTGACGCCGGATTTCCCGCAGGGCGAGCACCAGCGTAGGCCCGAGCATGCTCATGTTGCGCGCACCTCGACCTGGTCCACGAGTCCGTCGCGAACGTGCGCAACCGTGTGCGCGTACGCGGCCATCTCGGCCTCGTGGGTCACCATGAGGATGGTGATTCCGCTTCGATTGAAGCGGGTCAGCAGGTCCATGATCTCGAGCGAGCGCGCCGTGTCGAGGTTGCCGGTCGGCTCGTCGGCAAGCAGCACCTGCGGTGAAGTGACGATCGCCCGGGCGATGGCCACGCGCTGTTGCTGGCCTCCGGAAAGTTCGGCGGGTGTGTGGTCCCACCAGTCGGCCAGTCCCACCTGTGCCAGCGCATTCATTGCCGCTTCCCGCCGCGCGCGCGGCTTCTCGCCACGGTAGAGCAGCGGCAGTTCGACATTTTCGAGCGCGTTGGTGCGCGCGAGCAGGTTGAAGCCCTGGAACACGAAACCGAGGTAGCGGCGACGCAGCAGCGCGCGGTCGTCGCGGCTGAGCTTTTCGACGTGAAAGCCCCTGGAACAGGAACTCGCCCGCCGTCGGCACGTCGAGGCAGCCGAGGATGTTCATCATCGTCGACTTGCCGGATCCCGACGGCCCCATGATCGCGACGAAGTCGCCGGCCGCGACATCGAAATCCACGCCGCGCAAGGCCTGGAAGCTCGCCGCGCCCGAGCCAAAGGTCTTGGTTACGCCGCGCAGCTGGATCAGCGGAGCGCCCCGGTCGGTGCGCGTGGCGGCCGGGTTCATCGCCCACTGGCGCCGGACCCTGCGAGCTGTCCGGTGATCACCAGGTCTCCTTCATGCAGCGAGTCTCCCGTGACCTCCGTGAGCGTGCCATTGGTATCGCCCGTGGTGACCGCCACGGCTTGCGGCTCGCCGTTGGCGCCGAGCACGTAGACTGTCTGGGCGCTGCCGCGCCCGATCTTGACCTCGCGAGTCTTGTCGCCCGCGGTCCCGCGCGGCCGCGACCGGCAACAATACCTTGGTGACGCCACCGCGCTCGCCGCTTGCCGCGCTGGCGTCGGGCGAGAAACGCAATGCGGCATTGGGTACGAGCAGCACGCCTTGCTTTTCGCTCACGACGATCTCGGCGGTGGCCGTCATGCCGGGGCGCAGCGTCGCATCCTTGTTGTCCACCGTGAGCACGGCCGTGTAGGCAACCACCGTGCTGGACGAGTTGCTCGATGTCGTCGAACCGGTGCCGGCATTCGCGCCGACATCGACACGTTCGACCCGCGCGGGAAACGTGCGGCCAGGAAAGGCATCCACCTGGAACGTGGCCGACTGCCCGGCGGCGACCTGGCCTACGTCCGCTTCATCCACCTTGACCTCGAGCCGCATGGCGCTCAGGTCCTCGGCGATCAGGAACAGCAGGGGCGCATTGAACGAGGCCGCCACGGTCTGGCCGGGATCGATCTGGCGCGACAGCACGACGCCCGTGACCGGCGAGAGGATGAGGGCCTTGGAAAACTGCGTCTGGTCCGACGACAGCTGCGCCCGGGCCCGCGCCACGCCGGCTTCTGCGGTACGCACGCCCGCGACCGCTCGTGCGTACTCTGCCCTGGCGGTGTCGAGTTCCGCGGCCGAGGGCACCTTGCCGCCTGAAAGCGTGTGCACTTCCTCGAAGTCGCGCGAGCGATGCCCTGGTCTGCTGCGCCGTGGCTTCGGCCTGCGCGACGTTGGCGATCGCCGACTGCAGCGACGCCCGGCTCTGCGCGATAGCGTCCTGCAGTCGTGCGGTGTCGATTCGTGCCAGGACCTGGCCCTTCTTCACCCGGTCGTTGTTGTCGACGTTCACTTCCGTCACGAGGCCCGACAGTTCCGAGCCCACCTCGACTTCGTTGGTCGGCTGCAGGTTGCCGGTGGCCGACACCGTGACGCGCAGGTCGCCGCGTTGCACGGGCGTGGTTGCGTAGCTCGGCTGGTCGCTCTTGCGTGTCGTGAAATACAGTGCGGCGAGACCTGCCACGAGCAGCAACCCGATCACGGGCGCGGCTTTGCGCAGCTGCTGCATGCGCTCCGAAGGCGGCTGTCGGCCGAGAAATTCGTCGAGCGTCGAACGCTTCGGGCTGGTGCCTGCCTGTGGTTCCATTGGGTCCTTCACGGAAATGTAGTCGTCAGCGAGCGTGGGGCGGGCGCGTTCTCCCAACCGCCGCCGAGCGCCTTGTAGAGCTGCACGGCCGCCGCTGCCCGGTCGGCGCGGGCGGCCGCGCGGCTGGTCTCGGTCGTGAGCAGGCTGCGCTCCGAATCGAGCAGGCTGTAGAAATCGATTATGCCGGCCTGGTACTGACCGCGAGCCAGGACGGCCGCGTTACGCGCTGCTTCTTCGGCGACGGCGAGTTCACGCTCACGCTGCTCGGTCACGGAAATCGCGACCAGCGCGTTCTCGGATTCTTCGAGCGCCACCAGCACGGTGTCGCGGTACACGGCGAGCGACCGGATCGCCGCGGCTCGCTGTTGCTCCACGGCCGCGCGCAGTCGGCCTCCCTGGAAGATCGGTGCGGTCAGTCCGGCGGCGAGGCGGCCGAACGACGCGTTCGTAAGATCGCCCCAGTTCGACGTGTTGCCGCTGAGCGAGCCCGACAGTCCCAGGGACGGATACAGGTCGGCCTCCCGAACCCCGATGCGGGCGGTCTCGGCGAGCAGTGTGCGTTCGGCGGCGGTCACGTCCGGGCGTCGCCGCAGCATTTCTGCCGGGACCGAGATATCTGCGGCGACGGCCAGCGGGATTGGAGTCACTGGTTTGAACATCTCATCGACGGTTCCCGGGGCGGAACCGGTCAGCACCGAGAGCCTGTTCAATGCCGACGACAACGCCTGCTCGCGCAATGGGACGGTCGCGGCGGTCTGCGCACGAAGCTGGCGCGCCTGCTCGAGATCGAGCGCGCCGACGAGCCCCGCCTGCACGCGCCATTGGACGATCTGCAAGGTCTCGTCCTGGGAACTCAGGTTCGCGCCTGCGATTGCCAGCTGGCGTTGCGCGAGCCGGGCAGCCACGTAGTTGAGCGCGACCTCGGCCGCGACCGTGAGTTGCGTCGAGTGCAGGTTCGCCTCGACTGCCGCGAGGTCGGCCGCAGACGCCTGCACCGCCCGGCGTTGTCCGCCGAACAGGTCGAGTTCGTAGCGGGCGTCGAAGCCGGCGTCGTAGGTCGTTCGATCCGGCACCTGCGCGTCCGGACCGACGCCCATGAGTCGCGCTGCGGACGTGCCGAAATCGAGCGTCGGCCACCACCCCGCGCGAGTGCTCTTGAGCGCCGCCCGGGCCTGCCGGACCCGGGCGCCCGCCGCATCGATGTTCGTGTTGGCGGCGAGCGCCTGCTCGACGAGACTTGAGAGCACCGGATCGTCGAAGGTACTCCACCAGTCTGCGACCAGCATGTGGGTCGGGTCTGGTGGCGCCGCGGAACCCTGAAATTCGGCGGGTACCCCGATCGACTCGGGGGCGGGAACTCGCGGCTCCGGTCCGACCGTGCAGCCGGTGTTGGCCAGGAGCAAGAGCAGCGGGAGCAGGCGCGCGTTCAAGGTCCGATCCGGGGGAAGCATCTTGGGCCGAGTGAGGTGCAGTGACTACAGTACAAGAAGCCCTGCTCGAATGCCGCACGATGGCCCGCAGCGGACGAGCGGACCGTACGGGCCGTCCGACGGCCCGTACGGTGTCGTCGCTCAGAAGCTGATCGCTTCCTGCGGCAGGCTGTGGAACAGCGCCTTCCTGTCCTTGCGCGTGCGCGTCGCGAGCCAGTGCGCGTTTGCCGAGCTGACGCCTGCATCCGCCATCGCGGGCACCTTCGGCGGCACGGCGATCGGTGGCTGGCCGACCGCCTGCAGCGCCTGGTTCACGCCCGGCAGTTCCGCCGACATCAGGCCTTCGAACTGCTTCTCGATGTCGGCGAGTTCGGCCTCAAGCACGTCGATGCGCTCCATCTGGTACGTGCCCGGCGCGCCCTCGTAACCGATGAGCGCGCCGTAGAGCTGGTCGGTGTGCTCGCGCAGCCGCTCTTCGCCCGTGACGGCACCGCCTTCCTTGGTCGCGACGATGCGCTTGCGCACGTCGTCGGCCTTCACGTCGAACGCCGCCAGCTTCGCCTTGGTCGCCGCATCGACGGCCGCATTGCCGCTCGCTGCCGCGACACTCGCCCGCAACGCCTGGATGCGTTCGAGCACGGCCGTCTCCTCGCCGAACAGCTTGCGGACGCGCATGGCCGCGTCGTACTGCTGCTTGCGGTCCTCCACGGTGAAGGTCGCGCGCCGGTCGAGACCGACGTCGAACTTGTGCTCGTACACCTCGCCGCCCTTGGTCATGCGTGCGGTGTAGGTGCCGGGCAGCACGCGCGGGCCCTGCGTGCCGGCGAATGCCAGCTGCACGGCGGGCGGGACGCGCGGCGGCTTCTCACGCATCGACCATTCGACGCGGTTCAGGCCGCGCCGCTTGCTGGCCGGCAGCTCGTCGATGACGCGCCCGCTCGAATCGAGGATCTCGAGCTTGAGGCTGCCGAACAGGTGGCGCGTGCGCTGGTAGTACGTGATGACGGCACCGCCTGGCGGGTTCTCGCCGACGAAAACCGCCGCGCCATTGGCCCAGCCGCCCGGCCCGGAGATGCGCTGCTGCACCGGCCGCGCAGTGACGAACGCCGCCTCCTTCGCCATCAGTTCCGTGCTCAGTGCGCGCAGCGGCGTGATGTCGTCGATGATCCAGATGCCGCGGCCGTGCGTGGCGATGACGAGGTCGTTGTCGCGCGGCTGGATGACGAGGTCGCGCACCGCGACCGCGGGGAACTTGTCGCCCTTGAACTGCGCCCACGACTGGCCGCCGTCGATCGAGATCCAGAGGCCGAATTCCGTGCCGAGGAACAGCAGGTTCGGTTGCTGCAAGTCTTCCCTGATGACGTGCGCGTAGCCGCGGATGCCCCGCGCGTCCTTCGGGGTGACCAGCGGCTGCCAGCTCGTGCCGTAGTCGCGCGTGACGTAGACCCACGGGTCGTGATCGCCGAAGGTATGGCGGTCGAACGTCGACGTAGGCCGTGGCCGCGTCGTGCCGGCTGGCCTCGACCCAGCTGACCCACGAGGCCTTCGGCACTCCCTTGAGGTTGCCGGTGACGTTGGTCCAGCGTCTTGCCGCCGTCGCGCGTGAGCTGCACGTTGCCGTCGTCGGTGCCGACCCAGATCGTGCCCGCGGACTTCGGCGATTCGCTGATCGAGTAGATCGTCGTGTGCATTTCGGCGGCGGAGTTGTCGACCGTGACGCCGCCGGTTTCTTCCTGGCGCTGCTTCTGCGGGTCGTTGGTGGTGAGGTCCGGCGAAATGCGGTCCCAGGTCTGGCCCTGGTCGCGCGTGCGGAACAGGAACTGCGAGCCCATGTAGAGCGTGCCCTTCTCGTTGGGCGAGAGGTGCAGCGGCGTGTTCCAGTTGAAGCGCAGCTTCTCGCCCGCGCGCGCCTTCGGCTGGATGTCGCGCGCCTCGTGCGTGTGCTTGTTCACGCGCGCGATCGCGCCGCCCTGGTATTCGGTGTAGAGGTAGTCGGGATCGGCCGGGTCGGAGAACATCCAGAAGCCGTCGCCGCCGTACATGTTCTCCCAGCGGCTGTTGGTGATGCCGCCGGGATAGGCCGAGTCGCCCATCCAGCTGCTGTTGTCCTGCAGGCCGCCATAGACGTGGTACGGATCCTCGTCGTCGACGCTCACGTGGTAGAACTGCGAGATCGGCAGGTTCTCGCCCTTCCACCACTTGCTGCCGCCGTCGTGGCTCTGCCACAGGCCGCCGTCGTCGCCGGACGATCACGTGCTTCGAGTTCTGCGGGTTGACCCACACGTCGTGGAAGTCGCCGTGCATGCCCTGGAAGCCGCCGACGACGCTGAAGCTGCGGCCTGCGTCCTCGGACAGGATCAGGTCGCCGTCGTCCTTGAAGACGCGGTCGGCATTGTTCGGGTCGACCGTCATGCGCGCGAAGTAGAACGGCCGCCACACCATCCACTGGCTGCGGTCGCGCGCCTCCCAGGTGACGCCGCCGTCGTCGCTGACGTACAGCGCGCTCTGCGGCGACTCGACGAATGCGTAGACACGCTTCGAATCGCTCGGCGCGACGTTGACGGCGATGCGGCCGTAGGGCTTCTGCGCGAAACCCTTGTTGCTCCCGGGCGTGACTTCGTTCCAGGTGCGGCCGCCGTCGCGCGTCACCATCAGCGCGCTGCGCCGACGTCGCCGTCGGCGATTCGCCGCCGGAGCGGAACGTCCAGCCCTTGCGACGGAAGTCCCACAGCGCGGCGTACAGCACGTCCGGGTTCTTCTCGTCCATGCTCAGGCTGGCGCAGCCGGTCGCTGCGTTCGGCGCTTTCAGCACCTGCTGCCAGGTCTTGCCGCCGTCGCTGGTCTTGTAGACGCCGCGTTCGAGCGAATCGCTCCACAGGCGCCCGGTGACGCAGGCGTACACGGTGTCGCTGGCGCGCGGATCGATGCGGATGTCGACGATGCGCTCCGAGCCGTCGAGCCCCATGTGCTGCCAGGTGTCGCCGCCGTCGGTCGTCTTGTAGATGCCATTGCCGATGGAGACGCTGTTGCGCGTCCAGGCTTCGCCGGTGCCGACCCAGACGGTCTCGGGGTTGCGCTTGTCGATCTCGACCGCGCCGATCGACTGCACGGGCTGGTCGTCGAACACGGGCGTGAAGGTGGTGCCGCCGTCGAGCGACTTCCAGACGCCGCCGCTCGCGGCGCCGACCCACACCGTGCAGCTTGCCGTCCGGCATCGTCACCGCGTCGAGCGACGCGATGCGGCCGCTCATCGTCGCCGAGCCGATGTTGCGGGCGCCGAGACCGGAGATGATCGACGAGTCGAAGGCAGGCGCCGCGGGCTTCGCGGGTGCGGCGGCGAAGAGTGCAGACGGCACCAGGGCCGCGGCGAGCAGGGAGGTACGCAGGATGTTCATGGTCGGTATTCCCCTACTTCTTCGCGGCTGCGGGGAACGCGAAATAGTCCGGCGCGATCTCCGGGTTGACCACCGCCGACTGGTATTCGAACTTGGCGGGATCGCCTCCGCCCTTGGTGCCTGACTCGATCGAGAGCGGCCAGAACACGCCGCCGACTTTCTCGTAATTGCCGTAGTCGGTGACCGACGTGCGCTTCACGCCGCGCACGACGCGCTGGCTTTCGACGCGGATCTCGAGGAAGTAGTCGGGGTCGAGGTAGACGTACTGCAGGCCGCCGTCCTTGCGCGTCACCTTGAGCTTGTGCGCCGGCGTGCCGTCGATGTCCTCGGTGCCGAGGTACTCGATGACGCTGCCGGCCGCGGCCGCATCCGGCAGCACGCCGTCGATGGTGGCGTCCTCGACGAATTCCTTGACGTCGTCGGCCGGCATGCGCTCGGGGTCCTTGCGGCCGCCGAACGGGTCGATGCGCCAGCCGTCCTTGCCGTCGTACGACTGGACCTGCGAGAGGCCCTGCATGCTGATTTCGGTGCGGATCGAGTCGGGCCGCTGCTTGGTCTCGCGCAAGCTCGAGCACGAACTGCCCGCCGTTGGCGATGAGCCGGCCTTCGCGACGCAGTGATTTCACGGCCTGCAGCGCTGCGGCACCGCCCTTGGCCTCGATGTTCTTCGCGACGAGTTCCGTGGCCGTCAGTGCGTGCGCCGCGGTCCCGGCGAGCAGCAGGGCGAGGCCGAGCGCCGCCCGGTGGATCATCTGCATGCGAATTCCCCTGGCAATGGGTCGAACAAGAGAGCCGTGATTCTACGCCACGCGGTGCCAGACAAATGCGCAAAGGAGGCCGACCGAGACCGCTGCGACCAGCGCCTCGATCGCCATCACGACGCCGGCGGCCCGCAACGCGGGCACCCGCAGCGCAAGCAGGGTCAGCGCCGGCAGCGCGGTGGCGACCCACAGCAGTACGCCGTACGTCGCGCCGACGGCAAGCCAGGGCGTGCTCGTGAACGCGACCAGGCCCCAGCCCAGCCAGAACAGGAGCCCCGCCGCTGCGCCGCACAGACCATAGAGCGCTGCCGTGTGCAGCACGCGCCACGCGGTGTCCGGGCGCCAGCCTGCGGCACTCAATTCGGGCCGCCGGGCCAGCAGCGCCGACGAGACGATGCCGGCCCAGAGCGCGCCCGCAAGGCCACCCGCGAATCCGGCGAGCACGGTCATGATCAGTTCGATGCGCACGTGGGGTTGGTCGCTGGTGGCGAAGGGCGGGTTCCGGGGTCGAAGGATGGTAACGTACGAGGTGATCCCGCGAGCCATGGCCATGCAAGAAAGTTACATCGAACGCATCCTGAAGGCGCGCGTCTACGACGTCGCCATCGAATCCCCGCTCGAACCGGCCCGGCGGCTGAGCCGGCGCCTCGGCAACGACGTGCTGTTCAAGCGGGAAGACCTGCAGCCGGTCTTTTCGTTCAAGCTCCGTGGCGCCTACAACAAGATCTCCACGCTCGACGACGCCACGGCGGCGCGCGGCGTGATCTGCGCTTCGGCCGGCAATCACGCGCAGGGCGTCGCGCTCGCGGCGCAGCGGCGTGGCGTCGTCGCCGTCATCGTGATGCCGCGGACGACGCCGCACATCAAGGTGCAGGCGGTGCTCGACCTCGGCGGCGAAGTGGTGCTCGAGGGCGACGATTTCGATCACGCTTTCGAGCACGCCATGGGTGTGGCGCGCGAACGCGGGCTCACCTTCATCCATCCATTCGATGACCCCGACGTGATCGCCGGCCAGGGCACGATCGGCATGGAAATCCTGCGGCAATGTTCTGCGCCGCCACACGCGATCTTCGTGCCGATCGGCGGCGGCGGGCTGATCGCCGGCATTGCGACGTACGTGAAGTCGCTCTATCCGCAGGTGCGCATCGTCGGCGTCGAGCCCGAGGACGCGGCGAGCATGCACGATTCACTGCGCGCCGGTGAGCGCGTCACGCTCGACCGTGTCGGCATCTTTGCCGACGGCGTGGCCGTGCGTCGCGTCGGCGAGGAGACGTTCCGTCTCGCCCGCAAGTACGTCGACGAGGTGCTGCTGGTCACCACCGACGAGATCTGCGCCGCGATCCAGGACATCTTCGAGGACAATCGCACGATCGCCGAGCCCGCGGGCGCGCTCGCGGTCGCCGGCATCAAGCGCTACGTCGCGCGCGAGCAATGCACGGGCCAGACGCTGGTCTCGCTCAATTGCGGCGCCAACGTCAACTTCGACCGCCTGCGACACATCGCCGAGCGGGCTGATATCGGCGCGCAGCGCGAAGCCCTGCTGGCGGTGGAGATTCCCGAGGAACCCGGCAGCTTCCTGCGGTTCTGCCGCCTGCTCGGCCGCCGCAGCGTCACCGAGTTCAACTACCGTTACGACGACGCGCGCTCGGCCCGTATTTTTGCCGGCGTTTCACTTGCCGAAGGCCGGCGCGAGAAGGAGGCGTTATTGGCGCTGGTGGCCGATGCGGGCTACCGCGTCATCGACATGAGCGACGACGAGATGGCCAAGCTGCACGTGCGCTACATGGTGGGCGGCCATGCGCACGGACTGCAGCACGAGCGCCTGTTCCGTTTCGAATTCCCGGAACGCCCGGGCGCACTGCTGCGCTTTCTCGAGGCGGTGGGCGCGCACTGGAACATCAGCCTGTTCCACTACCGCAACCACGGCTCCGATTACGGGCGCGTGCTCGCGGGTGTGCAGGTTGCGCCGGAGGATGCGCAGCGATTCGCCGGGTATCTCGGCGAACTCGGTTACGCCTACACCGAAGAAACCCGCAACCCTGCTTACCGCATGTTCCTCGGCGACTGACCTCCGACGGCCGGTTCGGCGAAGCTGGGGCGTCGCGGTCGCTGGCAACGGCGGCCCGAGCCGCACGTCAGCGCGAGGGCAGGTGCGCGTAACGGCGCGGCGAGAACAGCTGGATGAATTCCCCGAATACCCGCTCGCTGAGCGGCCGGGCGACCGGGAGATGTCGATGCGTTGCGGCCTGTATCCGCGCGATGCGCGCAGGGCTCCAGTGGCGCTCGATCTCGCTGCGCCCGCTCGGCAGCTGCAGCCAGCGATTGATCAGGGCGGCATCGGCTTCGAGGTGAAACTGCAGCCCCCACGCGTGATCGCCCAGTCGATAGGCCTGTTGCCGGCAGCTGCGCGTCCACGCCAGCGGCACCGCCTCCGGCGGTGGCTCGAATTTGTATGCGTGCCATTGGAAGACATACCGCGGCGTCCGCTCAAAATGGCGGAACAGCCGGTCGCCGTGGGCGCGCGGACGCGTATGCAGGCGGTACCAGCCGATCTCGGGGACGGCGCTCGGCCGCACTCGACCACCCATGGCCGCGGCCAGCAACTGGCCACCGAGGCAGATGCCGAGCACAGGTTTCTGCGCATTCACCGCCTCGCGGATCAACGCGACCTCGGTCTGCAGGTGCGGAAACGTGTCGAGCTGGTCGACGTTCATCGGGCCGCCGAGCACCACCAGCCCGTCGTATCGTCGCATGTCCGGCTGCGCGCCCGGTTCACGGCCGAAATTCACGTAGCGGATGCGGCAGCCGGATGCGCGCAGCAGCGGATCGAGGTGGCCGAGCGGTTCCGAGGCAACGTGTTGAAAGACGAGCAGTTTGGGCATGGTCCGGGCGTCGGCGGGGGATGCCCGGATGAACCGGGCCGAAACCGCCATTCTGTTGCGAACACCGGTCTGCACTCAATCCCGCCGGCGCGCCTGCGGTCGCGGCCTCGCGATTCCAGCACCGTTCCGCAGGCCGGATTTTCGTCGCAGGGTTGATGCAGTATGAGCGCCCATGAGCGCTCACTACCTGCCCCGTCGCCTGCCTGAATCCCTGCGCCGTGACATCCGCGGGCTGCCGCATCACTTCACCCGTTGGGCGGGTACCCAGTCCGATGCACCGCCGATCGTGCTGCTGCACGGCTTCATGGATTGCGGCGCGACCTTCCAGTTCGTCGCCGACGAAATCGCCCCGGCCCGGAGCCTGGTCGCGCCCGACTGGCGCGGCTTTGGCCGCTCCGGCTGGAATCCCCACGGCTACTGGTTTCCCGAGTATTTTGCCGACCTCGACGCCATGCTCGATTGGCTCGCGCCCGGCACGCCGGTCGATCTCGTCGGCCACAGCATGGGTGGCAACGTTGCGATGATCTACGCGGGACTCAGGCCCGGGCGTGTGCATCGTCTCGTGACCCTCGAAGGCTTCGGCCTGCCCGGTGCGCCGCCGCAACTCGCGCCTGGCCGCTACCGCGACTGGCTCGACCAATGGCGTGATCCGGAACCGGCCACGGTGTTCCCGAGCCTCGACGTGTTCGCCGGCGTGCTGCGCAAACGAAATCCGCGACTGTCGGCCGAGCGCGCCGATTTCGTTGCGCGCGCATGGAGCGAAACGCTGCCGGACGGCCGCGTCCGTCCACGCTTCGACCCGGCGCACAAGCGTGTCAATCCGATCCTGTACCGGCGCGCAGAAGTCGAAGCGTGCTGGGCCGAGGTGCGCGCACCACTGCTGTATGTTGCGGGCGGGGAATCTGACTTCCTGGAGCGGCTGCAGGGCGCCGGCGCTCCTGAGAATGTGCGTCGTCTGGTACCGCAACTGGAGCCGCGGATCGTCGCTGCCGCGGGCCACATGGTGCATCACGACCAGCCTGCGGCGGTGGCGCGCCTGATCGAGGAGTTCCTCGACGCCGGGTCATATAACCTAACGACAGCGGCAATGACGGAGCCTGCCCGGTGAACGAGACCAGTCCTGATCTTCGCTTGCCGCTCACGCTGCTGGCCATCGTCGCTCTCGGGCTCGTCTGGTCCGGTGTCAGGCCGTACGATCGCCTGACGTGGGTGCTGGAAGTGGTCCCGGTGCTCATCGCCATGCCGCTGCTGGCCTGGACTGCGCGTCGCTTTCCGCTCACGCCGCTCGTCTACGTGCTGATTGCCGTTCACTGCCTGATCCTGATGTACGGCGGGCACTACACGTATGCGCTGACGCCGCTCGGTGACTGGATGCAGGACGTGTTCGGCTTCACGCGCAATCACTACGACCGCATTGGCCACCTCATGCAGGGATTCGGCCCGGCAATCGTGGCGCGCGAGTTGCTGCTGCGCACGTCGCCGCTGCGCCCGGGCAAGTGGCTGTTTGCGCTGATCGCGCTCAGCATCCTGGGCGTCAGCGCCTGCTACGAATTCACGGAATGGTGGGCGGCGATCGCGGGTGGCGATGCGGCCGGCGCGTTCCTCGGCACGCAGGGCGACGTGTGGGACACGCAGTGGGACATGTTCCTCGCGGGCTGCGGCGCCATTCTCGCGCAGGTACTGCTGGCCCGGGTCCACGATCGGCAACTGTGGCAGCTCGATCCGTCGCTGCGGCCGAAATGGCAGTCTGCGCCGGGCCGTTGAACGCTGCTGATGTCGGTGGTCGGGCATTCATCGCGTCGATTGACGCTTGCGCCAGATGATGGTCTAGTCCGGCGCATCCTCTACGAAGCCAGACACCAGCCGCTTCTGCCGCGGCCGATCTTCCTGCGTCGCGTCGCAAGTCACGTCGCGATGGCCATGGCGTTGCTGTCGCTGTCGCTGGGGGCCGGCATGCTCGGCTACCGGCATTTCGAAGGGCTTGCCTGGATCGACGGGTTCCTGAACTCCGCAATGCTGCTCGGCGGCATGGGTCCGGTGAATCCACCGCTGACGGCAGCGGGAAAGCTGTTCGCCGGAATCTATGCCCTCTATGCCGGACTGGTCTTCATCGTCACGGCCGCACTCGTCCTCTCGCCGATCCTGCACCGGCTGCTGCATCGCTTCCACCTGAACGAGAAAGCCTGAGGCGATCGCCGCGCGGGTAGTACGGGCCCGGCGAATTGCCGCCTCGAACACCAGCGCGCGAGGGCGGCATGCGACCGATTGGCGCTTGCAGTCATGCCCCGGCGCCACCGGTCGTCCACGCCGCTGGCATGCATCGGCTATCCTGCCGCGCACCGATGGGCATCCAGCTTTCACGCCAGCGCGGGCACGGCCGCGCATGAAGAACGAGCGCCGTGCGCTGCTGCGCAATGCGGATTTCACGCGCTACGTCCTCGCGCGTTTCCTGGGCTCGCTGGCCGTGCAGATGCAGACCGTGGCCGTCGGCTGGCAGGTGTACGAAGTCACGCGCAGCCCGCTCGATCTCGGCCTGATCGGGCTGTCGCAGTTCCTGCCATTCGTGCTGCTGATCCTGCCGGCGGGGCACTTCGCGGACACGCGCGACCGCCGCCGCATCATCACCGGGTGTTACGTGCTGCTGCTGCTCTGCGCGCTGCTGCTGCTCGCGTTCTCATGGCATGGCCTGCACAGCGCGTGGCCGGTGTTCGGGATCATGACCTTGTTCGGCATCGCCCGCGCCTTCGCGATGCCCGCGAGCCAGGCGCTGTTGCCGAACCTCGTCAGGCGCGAGCATTTCGGCGCCGCCGTCGCTTTCAATTCCTCGCTGTGGCAGGTCTCCACGATCGTCGGCCCCGCCTTCGGCGGCCTGCTGTATCTCGCGGGTGCATCCACCGTTTACGCGACCGTGGCCACGTTGCTCGCCGTGTCGCTGGTGATGCTCGCAACGCTGCGCCGGGGCGGCGACGCGAACGCAGCTGCCAGCATGGCGCCGCTCGATCGTCATGCGCTGCTCGAAGGGCTGCGGTTCGTGCGCGGCCGGCGTCCCGTGCTGGGAGCGATTTCCCTCGACCTGTTTGCGGTGCTGTTCGGCGGCGCGACGGCGCTGTTGCCGGTGTATGCCGCCGACGTGCTGCACGTCGGTCCGAGCGGGCTTGGCTGGCTGCGTGCAGCACCGGGCGTGGGGGCAGCGTTGACCGGCGTCGTGCTCGGCGTGCTGCCCGTGACCCAGCGCGTCGGCCGCTGGATGTTCGGCGGCGTCATCGTCTTCGGCTTCGCAACCCTCGTCTTCGGCGTGTCGACGAGTTTCTGGATTTCGCTTGCCGCTCTCACGGTGCTGGGCGCGGGCGACATGGTGAGCGTCTACATCCGCCATTTGCTGGTGCAGCTCGAGACGCCCGACGTCATCCGGGGCCGCGTCAGTGCGGTGAACTCAGTCTTCATCGGCGCCTCGAACGAGCTCGGCGAGTTCGAGTCCGGGATGGTGGCTGCCTGGCTCGGCGCGATACCGGCCGTGGTCATCGGCGGTTGCGCGACATTGTTCGTTGCGTTGGCGTGGACCCGGCTTTTCCCCGAGTTGTGGCGCATGGACCGGTTTCCCGATCGAGAGTGACAACTGTATATGCATACAGTACTCTCGCTGCATGCGGCGGGCAGACCGACATCAGGTAGAGAAGGGCCGTGGTGCGGTCACGAACCCGGCCGGTCGCTTCGAATCGACCACGCTCAGGCCGGAAGATGACGGCTGGGGGAGCCTGGACGAGCCGCCGCCAAATCGCCGCGACGACCCTGATTGCCGAGTTTCCGAAGCACGCGATCACCACCAATCGCTCGCCGGACGTCCCGTTCGACCAGTCGCTCAACCCGTACCAGGGCTGCGAGCATGGCTGCATCTACTGCTTCGCACGACCCGCGCACGCCTACCTCAATCTCAGTCCCGGCCTCGATTTCGAGACGCGCATCTTCCACAAGCCCGGTCTCGCGACGCTGCTGCAGAAAGAAATCTCGTCGCCGCGTTATGTCTGCAAGGTGCTGCACATCGGCGGCAACACCGATCCCTACCAGCCGGCCGAGCGCAAGCTGCGCTCGACACGCGCGGTGCTCGAGTTGCTGCTCGAACGGCGGCACCCGCTGTCGATCATCACCAAGGGCGCCCTGATCCTGCGCGACCTCGACCTGCTGCGCGCGCTGGCCGAGCGTCAGCTGGTTTCCGTCTTCATCAGCATCACGAGCCTCGACGAAAAGCTGAAGCGGACGCTGGAGCCGCGAGCCGCGTCGCCCCAGGCGCGATTGCGCGTGGTCCGGGAACTCACCGCGGCCGGCGTGCCCGTCGGCGTGATGATGGCCCCGGTGATTCCGGCCTTGACGGACCACGAGATCGAACAGCTGCTCGAGGCCGCGGCCGCAGCAGGGGCCCGACGCGCGGCGTTTCTCATGCTGCGGCTGCCGTTCGAGGTGGCGTCGCTGTTCGAGCACTGGCTGCGCGAGCACTACCCCGAGCGCGCGGACCGCGTGCTGAACCACGTGCGCGAGATGCGTGGCGGCCGTATCAACGATCCTCGTTTCGGTCATCGCTTGCGTGGCGAAGGCGCCTATGCGGCGATGGTCGCGGCGCGGTTTGCCAGGGCCTGCCGGCGCCTCGGGCTCAACCAGGAGGCTGCGCCGAAGCTCGATACGCAGCAGTTCGAGCGCGAACCCGGCGCCCCGCGGCAAGGTGGATTGTTCGACTGAAGTTGACTCGGACCGCGCTGATATTTCGGCCCGAATCGTTGACGTATACTGGGACGTCCCCAACTTCGTCGCCGCTGCGCGGGTCGCGCAGCGGCAGGAGGACTGCCATGACACACGCAAGGTTCGATCGCCGTCTCCCGGCGAGCGTCCGCGCGCCGTGGCGCGCCGCAGCGGGGGTGGCGGTGCTCGGAGTCGTGGCGTCCGGTTGCATGACGTCCAAAGTCGACGAGACGCGCCAGGTCGCATCGCCGATCCAGGCCAACGAATCGATCGTCCTGCTCAAGAAGCCACAGCTCGAGGGCGTGGGCACCGAGGGGGAATTCCTCGACTGCGTGCAGGAGCGCCTCGGCGGCGAGCTGGTCCATCCCAAGAAGGGGCAGAGCGCGCATTCGGGCAAAGCTGCACGAACGGCGTTCAAGATCTACGGCGAGCAGGAATTCACCGACGCGCTGTTTCCATGGTTCGAGCCGAGTACGGCTCCGGCCAACGCGGACGGCCTGCGCGTGCTGTTGCAGCGGCCTGGCATCACCGAGCGGCTGCAGGAAATCGGCGTCCGCTACGTCGTCTGGGTCGACGGCAACACCCGCAAGACCGATGGCGGCGGCAGTGTTGCGTGCGCGATCGGGCCGGGTGGCGGCGGCTGTTTCGGCGTCGGCTGGTGGGAGAAGGAGTCGGGCTATGTCGCGTCCGTCTGGGACATGCAGAACGCGACCGAGGTCGGCTCGGTCAGCACCGACGTCACCGGCACTTCGGTGCTGATCGGCGCCATTGCACCGATCCCGATCATCACTCCGGTGCGCAATACGGCCTGCAATCGCCTGAGCGAACAGCTGCGCGCGTTCCTCGTCGGGGACGACCTGGCGGTCCCCGGAGCGGCCGCTGCCGGGGCGGCCGGCGCCGCAGGCTCGCGTTGACGGTTGAACCGACGGCCTCCGGACGCATCCAAGCACGTAGGACCAGAGCTGCGGGATCGTCCACGCCGGCCACCGTCCTGGGGTTCCAACGCATGCACCGCATTTCAGGACTGACGGCGGCAGTGTTCGTGGCAGCGGCTGCGCTCGCCACGAGCGGGTGCCTCACGACCAGTTCCAGTTCGATGCCGAGCGGCATGCCGAGCTCGTCGCCCTCGTCGCCGTCCTCCTCGGGCAGTTCGTCGCCTTCGAGTCCCGGTTCGGGCGGCAGCACGGGCCAGCAGTCGCCCTCGTCATCGGGGAGCCAGGGGTCACCCTCGCCCCGTCGTCGGGGAACTCCGGTCAGCCATCGTCTTCCGGCAGCACGGGGTCGTCTTCGCCCGGTGGATCCCAGTCCGGCGGATCGCTGCGGGGCAGCTCCGGCGGATCCGGGCCGCCGCCACCGCCGCAGCCGCAAGGCTGGCCCACACCCCCGTCCGAAGGCGGCTCGCAGGGCGGCACGGCGTCGTCGTCCGGATCACCGGCCGGTGGTGGTGCCGCGGCGGGCGCGCCCGGCTCCCAGGGCAATTCGACCAACAGTGGCGGTCCGACCGGCTCTACCGGCTCGACCAGCGCGACCGGTTCGACGGGCAGCACAGGTCGGCCTGGAGCGACCGGCCAACGGGGCCAGAGACGCGGGACAGGCAGGTTCGGCGGGCACCGCTGGCACGCCCGGCCAGCCCGGTTCGGCAAACCCGGCGCCGGCCACCGGCGGTGGCGGCAGTGGTCCCGTGACCACCGAAGACAAGCGCGCGGAGATCGATCGCCGCTTCGACGAAACGTTCGCGGTGTTCGACGCGCGCATGCGCAAGGAACAGGAGACCATCTCGCAGGAGCGCGCTGGCCGCGACGGCTCGACCGGTGGCAGTGGGGCGGAAGGCGAGGACGGTGATGGCACCGCAGGCGGCGGTGCTGCGAATGGTAATGGCGCGATCGGTGACGGATCGGGCGGGCAGGGCAAGGAGGGGGCCGGCGAAGGCGCCGGCACCGGCGCTGGTGCATCCGGCACGGGCAGTGAGGGTGGCCAGGGCGGCGACGTTGCTGCAGGCTCCGGCACCCAGGGCGGTGGTGGTGGCGTAGGCGGCGGTGCGAAGGGCGGCGGCGGTCCCCGTGACGTGCCGGCCGATATCCCCGACGGTCGCGACGACGACATCGTCGCGCGACAGTTGCGCGAGGCCGCGATGAAGGAAACGGACCCCGAGCTGCGCGAGCGGCTCTGGGAGGAATACCGCAAGTACAAGCAGAGCACGCAGTGACGTCTTCGATCATTCCCGTTGGATCCGGCCGCGCGTGGCGCGCGTGCTGCGTCGTGCTGGCCGTCATGTTCGGTGCAGCCGGCTGCGTCGTGCAGGACGAGCGCCCGATGGCGCCGGTCGTCGCGCAGAAAGCGACGGCGGAAATTCCGCAGGCCGAACTGCTCGACGTCGGCGTACGCATGTTCGATCCGAACATCCCGCCGGACCCGGTCGAGCAGGAAAAGCGCGGCATCTACCCGGACGTGCGCAAGGCCGAGTCGCGCTACATGCCCGTGCTGCTGCGCGACACGCTCGAAAGCACCGGCCAGTGGGGACAGGTGCGCGTGCTGCCTGCCGACAGCTCGGGCAGCGACGTCAACATCGGCGCGCGCATCATCGAATCCGACGGCAGCGTGTTGAAGCTCGCGGTCACCGTTACGGATGCCACCGGCCGCACGTGGCTGAGAAAGGACTACCAGGGCCTGGCGGACACGCGCGCCTACAAGGACGTGCCGGTCAAGCCGCGCGACCCGTTCGACAACGTCTACGCGACGATCGCGAACGACCTGCTCGCCGCGCGCAACGGGCTGACCCGTGAGCAGCGTGTGCAGGTGCATCAGGTCGCCAACCTGCGGTTCGCGTCCGAACTCGCACCGTATGCATTCAGTCCCTACCTGGCGCACGACCCGAAGCGCGGCACCTACGCCATCGCGCGACTGCCGGCAGAGGACGATCCGGTGGTGCAGCGCATGGACCGCGTGCACGAGCGGGATTACGCGCTGATCGACACGCTCAACGAGCACTACACGAACTTCGGCGAGACCATCGACGACGCTTACGTCAACTGGCGCAAGTACTCGCACGAAGAACTCGAGGCCGAAGCCGAGGCGAAACGCAAGGCGATGGCACGCGGATTGCTCGGCGCCGCGGCGATCATCGGCGGCGTGGTGGCGGGACAGAACTCGAACAGCAGCGCAGGCTCGGCGGCTGCGACCGCGGCCGTCATCGGCGGCATCTATGCGTTCAAGAGCGGGCTCGACATGCGCGCCGAGATCAAGATGCACGGCGAATCGCTGAAGCAGCTCGGCAGCTCGTTCCAGAACGAAGTGCAGCCGAGCGTCGTCGACATCGAGGGCCGCACGCTCGAGCTGAAGGGCTCGGCGGAGCAGCAGTACACGGAATGGCGGCGTCTCCTGCGCGAGCTGTACGAGAACGAGACAGGCTTGCCGGCAACGACGGCGGATACGACCCAGCCGGCGGCCGGCAAGCCCTGAGTCCAGACCGATGACGAACAGGACGGCGCTCGCAGGCGGGCAGGTCGTGGCTGCGCGATACGAGCTCGTGCGGTCGCTCGCGGCCGGGCACGACGGCGCCACCTGGCTCGCACGGGATACGCATGCCAATGGCGACGTCGTGCTGCGATTCCGCGCGGGCGGTGCCGCGGCCGGTGAGGGCGTCCGCGCCGTCGTCGATCACGCGACGCTGCTCGCGCCTCTCGCCACGCATGACGCGGGCGACGAATCGTTCGACGTCTTCGAGTATCTCCCCGGCGGGGAGATCGGGCGCCTGCGCGGACGTTCCTGGACGCTGATCGCGCGCCGGCTGCTGCCGGTGATCGATGCACTGTCGCAACTCCATGCGAGCGGGCTGGGTCCACGGCGATCTCAAGTCGGCCAACGTGCTGCTCGACGGCGACGGCCTGCCGCGACTCGTGGACCTCGGCAGCGCCCGCAGGATCGGTTCGACGCAACCCGCCGGTGCGTCGCCGTATTCGACGAGCCCCGAGCGGCTCGACGGCGCCGCTGCGGCCGAGGCGGACGACATCTACGCCCTCGGCGTGCTGTTCTACGAACTCGTGAGCGGCCACCCACCGTTCTACCCCGACCTGACGCCGGCCCGCGTGCGTGAGCGAAGTGCCGCCCCCGGTTGCTGGCAGGCCGGATCCGCCTCCGGCTTTCAGCGCGCTCGTCGCCCGGTGCCTCGCCAAACGGCCCGACGACCGGCCGGCCTCGATGCGCGTCATCCACGAAGAGCTGCAACAGATCCTCGCGACAGCACCGATTGAAGCGCTGTCACCCGCTGCACCAGGAGTCACGGCGTGGCAGCCGCGTCCGCCCGCCGATGCCCTGCCGGTGCAGCCGCAATGGCACCGCACCGCGGGCGACGCGCCATCGGCAAAGTCGCTGCGCAGCGAGGGGTTCCGCCGCGGCCTGCTGGTCGGCGCGATGGGGCTGGCGCTCGCGGCGGCCGGCTTCACCTTCTTCGTCTTGCCGGGTCTCGTCGGCTCGAAGACGCCGGCGCCGGGAGTGCCCGCGGCTCCGGTAGCCGCGGTGCCGGCTGCGAAGCCGATCGCGGATTTCGAACGCCTCGCGGCATTGAAGCGCAAGGCGGAGGAGCGTCGCGAACCGTTGCCTGCGCGACTGGAGAAACTCGACCAACGTGACGTCGCCACCTGGGGTGGCGCGCTGCTCGCGCAGGTTCGCAGCGACCTGGCCGCCGGCGACGCGGCGATGACCGGGCGCGAATTCGAGTCGGCGCTCGCGCATTTCGACGCGATGGCTGGCGGGCTCGATGCGCTCGAGCAGCGCCTGCCCGCAGTGGTTCGCGAACGGTTGGCCGCTGCAAGAACCGCGTTCGATGCGGGTCGCGCCGCCGAGGCGCAGGAAAAATACGCGGCGGTGCTGCAGGTCGCACCCGACGATGCGGCCGCACGCAGCGGACTGGCCCGCTCGCGCGTACTCGACGAAGTGCTGCGCGAAATGGCGGTCGGCGCGCTTGCCGAACAGGCAGGCGATGCCAGGGCTGCGATCGCGGCGTACCAGCGCGCGCTGAAACTCGACCCGGCGACCTCCGTGGCGCGCGCAGGCATCGCGCGACTCGGCGCACGCGAGACCAGCGACGCTTACGCCACGGCGATGGCGCAGGCCATGGCCGCATTGGCGCGTCGCGACTACGCCACGGCGCAGAGCTCGTTCGAGCAGGCGGGACGCATCCGGCCCGGCACGCCGGAAGTCGCCGATGGCCTGCAGCAGGTCCACCGCGCCACCGAAACGAAGTCACTGACCTCCATCCTCGAGCGCGCCGCCGCGGCCGAACGAGCGGAGCAATGGTCGCAGGCGCTCGGGCTGTATGGCGAGGCGCTCAAGGCCGAACCGGCGCTGCGGCCCGCGCAGGAAGGGGTGGAGCGTGCCGAGCCGCGCGCCATGATCGATGCCGAACTGCAGTCGTTCATCGACAAGCCCGAGCGGCTCTACAGTCCTTCCGGCCGCGACATCGCGCGCAACGTGCTCGAGCGCGCGGCCCGTGTGCAGACGCCGGGCACGCGTCTGCAGGCCCAGCAGGCGCGCCTGACCGAGCAGTTGCGGCAGGCCGAAACGCCGGTCAAGGTGGCGCTGGCCTCCGACAACGCGACGGACGTGCAGATCTACCGGATTGGTAAGCTTGGGCTCTTTGAACACCGGGAACTCGAGCTGATGCCGGGCCGCTATACCGTCGTGGGCACACGCCAGGGCTATCGCGACGTGCGCAAGGAACTGAACCTGCTGCCGGGTGCCCAGCCGTCCACGCTCGTCGTCCGCTGCGAGGAGCGCATTTGAGTCCCGCCGAACTGATCCTGCGCGATCCCCTCGGCGAGCGCGCGCTGTCGGCTGCGGATTTTCCGGTAAGTGTCGGCGGTCCAGGGCACACGATCGTGCTGCCGGGGGCGAGCGCGAGCACGCTCGCCTGGATTGCGCTGCACGACGGCCAGTTGTTCCTGCAGCCGGCGCAAGGATGCGAACCTCCACTCTGCAATGGCGCGCCGGTGTCGCGTCCGACGTGGCTGCATGAAGGCGACGTCATCGATGTGGCGCGAGGACGACTGCGTGTCGGTGCGCGCGACGGCCTGCGCGTCCTCGACGTCGAGGATGGCAGCAGCGGCAACCTGACTGTTCCTCCAGAGGCGCCGCTCGTCGACGTCGTCAGTGGCGGCGGTGAGGACGGCGACGAACGCGATCGACGCCGTAGCGTTCCGTCGACCGGCAGCGCAGGCCGTGCCCGATCGCCGCATCGGGCCGTGGCTGGTCGGCGGCCTGCTCGTTGCCGTGCTTGGGTGCGTCGACGTGGTTCTTCGCCACCGGTCACGCCGTGAAGATCGATGTCGCCCCCGCCGACAGCGCAGTCCGGTTGCACGGCGGGCTCGTCCTGCCAGCCGGGCGGCAACCACTTCGCGCGTCCCGGCGAGTACACCGTCGAGATCCAGCGCAAGGGCTATGTGTCCCTGCGCGCGCCGATCAAAGTGACCGACGCACCAGACCAGTCGTTCGAGTACCGGCTGGCGAAGCTCCCGGGCATCCTGCAGGTGCAGACGCCGGTCGCCGCTCGAATCAGCGTCGCGGGCAAGGATGTCGGCGCGGCCCCCGGCGACGTGCGGTTGCCGGCCGGTCGTCACGAGCTGCTGGTCACGGCGCCGCGGTACCTGCCGTTCAAGGCGACCGTGGACATCAATGGCATGGAACAGCGGCAGTCGCTGACGGCGAAGCTCGTCGCCGCGTGGGCCCCCGTCACGGTGCTCACCGAGCCGGCGGGCGCCGACGGTGTTCGTGGACGGCACTGCGCACGGCGCCACTCCGGCAAAGCTCGAACTCGACGCGGGCACGCATCGCATCGAACTGCGCCAGGCCGGATTCAAGCACTGGGTGACCGACCTGCAGGTGGTCGCGAACCAGCCGCAGACGCTGGGCCCGGTGCGGCTCGGTCTGCCCGACGGCACGCTGCTCGTGCGCACCGAGCCGGCGGGTGCCAGCGTCAGTGTCGGCGGCGCTTTCCGGGGTCGTGCGCCGGTCACGCTCGATGTGCGACCCGACGTCACGCTGGCGCTGGTGGCGTCGCGCGAGGGCTACGAACCCGAGACCACGCAGCTGACGGTGGGAGCGGGCGAGCGACGCGAAGTGCGGTTGTCGCTGACGCCGATCTTCGGCGAGGTCACCGTGATGGCGGAGCCGGCGTCCGCCGAGGTGTTCGCCAACGGCCGTGCGGTCGGCAAGTCCGGGCAGGCCATCAAGTTGCCAGCCGCACGCACCGACATCGAAGTGCGACTCGCAGGATTCCGCACCGTACGCACGGTCGTCACGCCGCGACCCGGCCTGCCGCAGGTGCTCAACGTGCGGCTCGAAGCTGGGCGGGGTGCGAGCGAAGCACCGTCGGCTGCGGTTGCCGCGGCGACAGGCGGCGCAGCAGCCGCAGGCGCAGCGAGTGGCGAAGGCGCGACCGCCGCGGCGTCGCCAGCCGTCACGCCGACGATCCGTACGAAGTCCGGTGCCGAGCTGCGGCTGCTCGGGCCCGCGACCTACACGATGGGCAGCCCGCGCCGCGAATCCGGTCGCCGCGCCAATGAATCGCAGCGCACCGTGGAGCTGAAGCGGCGCTTCTACCTGGCGACGCGCGAGGTCACCAACGGCGAATTCAAGCAGTTCCGCAGCCAGCACCGTTCGGGTTTCGTCGGGCAGAACACGCTCGAGCTCGAACGCCAGCCTGTCGTCAACGTGACGTGGCAGGACGCGGTCGAGTACTGCAACTGGTTGAGCCAGCAGGACGGCCTGCCGCCGGCCTACCAGTCGCAGGGCGGCAAGCTGGTGCCAGCGCAACCGGCCACGACGGGATATCGGCTGCCGACCGAGGCCGAGTGGGAATGGGCGGCACGCGCGAATCGCGACGGGTCGCTGCGGAAATATCCATGGGGCGACGCGCTGCCAGTGCCCGCGGGCGCGGGCAATTTCGGCGACCGCCGGGCGCAGCCGTTGCTGCAGACGGTCCTCGAAGACCTCGACGATGGCTACCCGGCCACCGCACCTGCGGGCTCGTTTGCAGCGAACCCGCTGGGGCTCTACGACCTGGGCGGCAACGTCGCAGAATGGACGACGGACCTCTACACGGTGCAACCTGCAAGCAGTGCGCTGGCCGTCGATCCGCTGTCGGCTGCGCCGGGCAACATGCACGTCATCCGCGGCTCGAGCTGGCGTCACGCCACGGTGACGGAGCTGCGGGCTGCCTACCGGGATTCAGGTAACGGCCGGCGCGACGACGTCGGCTTCAGGATCGCACGCTATGCCGAATAGAAGAGAACGACGCTCCACTCCCGTGTCGCTGGCGCCGCTGATCGGTCTGACGATCCTCGCGGCCGGCCTGGCGTTCGCGCAGCAGAACCTGCCCGTGCCGAAGCCGGCGCCGACGGAGCCGGCGGCAGCGCAACCCGCTGCCGGCGCCGAGGCCGGTGGTGACGACGAGACTGCGGCCGGCAAGGCGGGCGACGAAGCGCCGGCCGCCAAGCCCGTCGCCGCGAAAGGTTCGCCGCAACATTTCGAACCTACCGAGAAAGTCCGTCCCGACTTCGACGTCGCCTTTCCCGTCGACATCTGAACCACAGGCCCCAGCGCACCATGAAGAAGTTCAAGACCAGTGAGTTCATGTTCGAGGTCTTCTCGCTGATCGTCATCGTGATCATCGTGCAGGGCTTCTACGCCACCGTCGTGCGTCCGCAGGCCGCCGCGGTCGCCGCCGCGGACGCGGCGAACATGGCCAAGGATCCGAACTACGCACCGCCGCGCAACCTCTACATCATCATCAAGGACTACGAGCAGGAGGTCTGCTTCATGCTCGCCTTCTGGTCCGTGGCGATCATGGGGTACAAGGGCTTCTCGCTGCGGCGCGGCCAGCAGCTGCTCGGCGCGGACCTGCTGCGGCTGCCGCAAGGCATGAAGATCCTGCCCGAGGATTCACGCGACTACGCGCGGCAGGTCGAGGCCCTGCCCGACGAGATGCGCGGCGAACTGCTGCCGCGCGCACTGATGAGCGGCCTGCACCGGTTCGGCGCGACGCGCAACATCCAGGACGTTTCCTCGGCGATTCACGACACCTGCGAACTCGAGTTCGGCCGGCTCGATGCGGAACTCGCGATGGTGCGCTATGTCGCGTGGGCGATCCCCGCCATCGGCTTCATCGGCACGGTGCGCGGCATCGGTGAAGCGTTGCAACAGGCGCACAAGGCGGTCGAAGGTGACGTCTCGGGCGTGGTCGCCGGCCTCGGCATCGCCTTCAACTCGACGCTGGTCGCGTTGGGCCTGAGCATCCTGGTGATGTTCATGCTGCACCAGATCCAGCTGCGCCAGGAGCGCGCGGTGCTCGACACCGAGGCGTTCCTCGACGAACACGTCGTGCGCCAGATGATGGTGAGATAAGCGGCGACGCCATGAGCCTGCTCGCGCTTGAACTGAATGACGCCGGACTGCTGCTCGCGCGAACTGGCGATGACGGCGCCCCCGTGCTTGCCGGCGAGGAAAGTCCTGGGCTCGCGGTGCTGCACGAAGGCCGCGTCCACGTGGGCGGCGATGCCGTGCGACGCTACCGCATCGCGCCACTGCACGCGCAGAGCCGGTTCTGGCAGGCGCTCAGCCTGGATGCATTGCCGTGGTCGGCACGGGGCATCGCGACGGCGGCCGATCTTGCGCACGCGCACCTGTCTGCCGTGCTCATGGCGGAAGCGCGAGACGGCGCGGGCGAGTTGTTGCTCGCGGTGCCTCCCGGCTATACGCGTGAGCAACTCGGCCTGCTCGTCGGCGTCGCCAATGAGTGCGGCGTGTCGGTCCGTGGCCTCGTTGACGCAGGGCTGGCCGCGGTCACCACGGTTGCGCCGGCACCCTGCCTGCTGCACCTTGACCTGCAACTGCATCAGGCGACGGCGACGCTGGTCGAGGCGTCGCGCGCCGAAGGCACGCTTACGCCGGACACGTTACGAGTTGCTGCCAGGTGCCGGCGTGCTCGCCTTGCGACAGGTGATGGCCGCGAGCATCGCGACGGCGTTCGTGCGCGAGACGCGATTCGATCCGTTGCACCAGGCGGCATCCGAACAACGCCTGCACGACCTGCTGCCGTCCTGGCTGCAGGCGCTCGCAACGACCGACGAGATCGTGGCGGAGATCGCGGTGGGCTCGACGACGCACGGCATTCCAGTCACGCGCGCCCAGCTCGAAGCGGCCGTGGAGCCGCTGAGTGACGATATCCTGCGGTTGGTGCAGGCTGCGCGTCCGCCGGGTACCGCCCTGCATCTCTGCTTCTCGCCCCGGGTGGCAGCGATACCCGGCCTGGTCGGCCGGCTCGCCGCGTTGCGCGACTGTGTCGTCGTCGAACTGGCGCAGGGCGCGCCGGCGATCGGAGCGTTGCGCACAGCTGCAGCCATCGTCCGTCCCACGGACGCGATCGCGCTGGTGCACCGACTGCCGCTCGCCGATGCGCAGGACTCGAACGCAACGGACGAGTCTGCGTCATCTGCGGTGCCCGCCGATGCCATGCCGACGCACGTGCTGTTCCGCGGGCGCGCCTGGCCGATTACCGCGGTGCCCCTGTCGCTGGGCTGGTCGGTTGGCACTGCGCCGCGCGCGTTGACGCTGCCCGCCGGCATCGCCGGTGTGTCGCGTTCCCACTGCACGCTCGAGTTGCGCGACGGCCAGGCCTGCGTCGTGGACCACAGCACCTATGGCACGTTCGTCAACGACGAGCGCGTCGGCGGCCGGCTTGCGCTGAAGGTGGGTGACGTGCTGCGACTCGGCGCACCCGGGCATTGCGCTGGAACTGATCCGCGTGCTGCCAGACCATGGCGCAGCGTAGAAAAAAGTTCGACATCTTCAGCATGTCCTTCCTGGACACGATCTGCTGCGCCTTCGGCGCGATCGTGCTGCTGTACATGATCCTGAACGCAGCAGGCAACAAGGCGTTCAAGAGCGAGACGTCCGAGCTGCGCGCCGAGGTGGACAAGCTCGAGGAGGAAGTGCTGCAGGGCTTTGCCGACCTCGTCGTGCTGCGCAACAGCCTGAAGACGACGACGACCGAGACCGAACGTGCCGAAGGGCTGTCCGATCGCGTGCTGCAGGAGACCGAAAAGACCCGGGAGCAGCTTGCCGACGCGGACAAGACGACGATCTCCCGGCGCGAGGCGATCGAGAAGCTGAAGGCCGACCTGAAGCAGATCGACGAAGAAAAGAGGCGGCTCGCGGCCGGCACGCCGGAGCCCGGCAAGCCGGGCAACCGGGTCAAGGGGTTCGTCGGCACCGGCGATCGCCAGTACCTGAGCGGACTCAAGCTCGGCGGCGAGCGTATCGTCATCCTCGTCGACGTCTCGGCGAGCATGCTGGACGAAACGGTCGTCAACGTGATCCGGCTGCGCAACATGCCGGAAACGCGCCGGCTGATGTCGGAGAAATGGCGGCGCACCGTGGCCACGGTCGACTGGCTCACGACGCAGATACCGCCAAAGTCCAAATTCCAGGTGATCGCGTTCAACGTGAAGGCGTGGCCGGTGGTGCCCAACAGTACCGGACGCTGGCTCGACGGCAGCGATGCGCAGGCGCTGACAGACGTCGTCGTGAACCTGCGCCGCACGGTGCCCGCGGACGGCACGAGTCTCGAGAATGCATTCACGCTGATGAACTCGTTCAGTCCCGCGCCGGACAACGTCTTCATCATCACCGATGGCCTGCCGACGCAGGGGGCCACGCCGCCGACCATCCGCAAGACGATCGATGGTGACGGCCGCCTCAAGCTGTTCGAGCGCGCGCTGGGCAAGTATCCCAACCGCGTGCCTGCGAACGTGATCCTGATGCCGATGGAAGGGGATCCGGCGGCGCCGGGCGCGTTCTGGACGCTGGCCCGTCGCACCAACGGCTCGTTCCTGATGCCCGCCAGGGACTGGCCGTGAAACGGCGCCGCGCACGCGATTTCGAAGTTTTCAGCATGTCGTTCCTCGACACGATCTGCTGCGCCTTCGGCGCCATCATCCTGCTGTTCATGCTGAGCAAGTTCGGTGAGCCGAAAGCGCTCGAGAAGTCGCGGCTGGATCTCGAGGGGCGCCTGCTGCAGCTGCAGGAAGAGCGCTACGACATCCGTGGCCAGACCGAGGTCCTCAATCGCGATCTCACGGAGCGGGAGCGGCAGCTGTCGGAAGTGAAGCGGAAGCTCGCGCGACTGCGCGGCGACCTGAGCGACGTGAAGGGCCAGTTCAAGGCGAGCGACCAGGACGCCGAGGTCGCCAACAAGCTGCAGGGCCAGCTGGTCTCGGCGCAGCAGCAGCTCACCGAGGAGATGAAGAAGGTGCTCGGCGCGCAGTACCGGCGCGCGCCGCAGGATGCCGTCGCCGGCCTGCCCGTCGACAGTGAATACATCATCTTCATCATCGACACGTCGGGCTCGATGGCCAACTATGCGTGGCCACTGATGCTGCGCAAGATGCAGGAAGTGCTCGACGCCTACCCGCAGGTGAAAGGCTGGCAGGTCATGAGCGACGAGGGCACCTACATGTTCCCGTCGTATCGCGGCCGCTGGCTGCCCGACACGCCGGCGCAGCGCAAACTCGTGGTGGACCGGCTGCGCGACTGGTTCCCGTTCAGCAACTCGAGCCCGGTCGAGGGCATCGTCGAAGCGATCCAGACGTATTACAGCTCGGGCCGGCGCATCAGCCTGTACGTGCTCGGCGACGAGTTCACCGGCTCCTCGGTGGACTCGGTCGTGCGGACGGTCGAACTGATCAATCGTGAAGACCGGACCGGGCAGCGCAGGGTGCGCATCCACGCGCTCGCGTTCCCGGTGCGTCCGGACGCGCCGCAGTTCACCAGCGTGCGTTTCGCAACACTGATGCGGGTGCTCTGCGCGCGCAACGGCGGCACGTTCGTCGGGCTGAACGAGCCTGCCAGTTACCGACGCTGAGGTGTATCTTGGCGTGCCATGCCTGACCTGTTCACATCGCACCGCGGAGCGCACGCCTTGCGCAAGCTGAGAGCGCCGGTCGCAGCGTTGGTCATGACGCTGTTCGCGGCCTGCGCGCCCACGACGTTCGAAACCCAGTCCGACATGCCACAGCCCCTGATCGAGAAGATCCCGATCGTGATTGGCGTGCACATGCCGCTCGAGTTCACCGACAAGGTGTACCAGGAAAAGCGCGAGGGTGGCGGAGGCGAATACAGCATCGGCCTGGGCAAGGCGCAGTCGGCAGGGTTCATGCGCGTCCTCAACGCGATGTTCAATCGCGTCGTGCACCGTCGCTGCACCACAGGACGCGGCGGCGACCGATCCGGAAATCCGCGGCGTGCTGGAACCCGTCCTCGAGGACTACGCGTTCGTGACACCGGCCGATTCCGGCACGCCCTCGTATGCGGCGAGCCTGCGCTACACGATTCGACTCTACTCACCGCAGGGTGAGCTGGCGGAGAGCTGGACATTCACGGGGTACGGGTCGCAACCGGCGAGCCAGTTCCCGGGCAAGGGTGGCGAGGCGCTGGCCGTGGCCACTCGGCTCGCGATGCGCGACGCGGGCGCGAAGCTCGCCGCCGAATTCCGCGAGCAGGCGATCGCACGCGGGTTGCTGCCCTCGGTGCAGCCGGACACACCGCGAGAGGTGGAACTGCCGCTGCCTCCGCCGCGTTACTAGCGGCCGGTGCGGCAGCTGCAGGGCAGCTGCCCGCCCGGGCAGGCTGGTTCTTTTCGCCCTGCGCCGGCGCGGCCGGAGGCGGCAGCAGCAGGATCCACGGCTGGCTGAACTGCACACCCGGTGTCGCGACCGGTTCGCCGTTCTCAAGACGTGGCCGATAGCGCGCCGTGTTCTGCAGCGACCAGGCCGTCTTTTCGCCGCGTCGCTCGTCGCCCGAGTCGTCGATCACTTTCGGCGCCTCCACGCGGCCCAGCGCGCTGACGGTGTACTCGACGATCACGTTGCGCACCTCGACCTCCGTCGGCGGGCGTTTCGGGTAACGGTTCCAGTCGTCCGGTCGGAACAGGTGCAGCAGGACGGGCTGGCCGAAGATCGCCTCGGTGTAGCTCTTGCCATTCAGCCTGTCGGTGATGCGCGCGGCCGCCTGCCACGCCTGCTGGTAATGACTGCGCGCGCGGTCGGGCTGATTGCGCACCTGGTACCAGTCGCCGATCTGGGTCCGTACGTTCAGCACCGTCACCGGTTCCGGATCCGTGGCCTGGTCGACGATCTGCGCCGCTCGCAGCAGTGACCGTTCACCTTCGTTCGCCAGCGACGTGGGCGAAACCTGGACGGGCACCAGCATCGCACCCGGGTCGTGAAACAGGGCCTGGCGTTGTTCATCGGGGGACGCCAGCGGCTGCGCCGCCGGATCGAGCAGTTGCCTGCGATTGCAGGCGGCGATCGCCAGCAATGGTCCCACGAGGAGGGGCGAGTTCGGCCCTTCGGCGGCTTCCACGATCGTCGATCGCCTGCCGCAGCGTCCGCCGCGACTGGTCGTACGCTCCGATGCTCGCGTACCAGCGCCCGATCTCTTCCAGGGTCGGGGCGAGCTTCGGGCTGCTCGCGCCATACTGGCGCGTCGCGATCCGCAGCAGGTATTTCTGCGCCTTCAGGGCCTCCGGGTACCGACCGAGCTCGGTCAGGGAATCGATGTACTTCTCGATCAGCGGGACCTGCTGTGCAGTGAGCAGCCCTTCGTGCCTGCGCTTGAGGGCGATCGCCTGGTCGAAGCTCTTCACTGCGAGGTCGTGCCGGTTGCCGTCGTGATAGGCCGAAGCGAGGCCGGCATACGCCCGCGCGAGCCGGTCGTGCAGTGGGCGACCCGAGCTCTCGATGAGCTTGATCACCTGCAGGTAGGTGGACTCGGCGCCGACGTAGTCACCGGACAGGTTCTGGACCATGCCGAGGTTCATCAGCGCAACCTGCACCTCTTCGGCCGCTGGCGTAGTGGCCTGCGCCGCCGTGAGTTCGAGCACGCGCTCGGCATGCGGCACGGCTTCCGCGTACCGTCCAGCGTCGAACTCGGTGCGGAAGTTCGTGTAGGCGTCGGTCGCGCTGGCGGTCGCCGCGTTACCCGCAACGTCGGCCGCAGGCGTCGCAACTGCGTCTTCCGCCGCTGCGGTGGCGGATTGCGCGAACGCCGTGCCCGCCACGGCGAGTCCGGCCCACGCGGCCACGACGAGCCATTGACGCCGCAGGACGGGTCCGGGCACCGCGCTGTGAAAATGGTCGCTCACCGCGCCAGACTGACACGCACGCGGCGCGGCTTCAATCTGTCAGCGGCGCCGGAACAGGTAATGCGAGACGAGCCATTCTTCGCCGCCGCGGTAGCCCCAGAGTTCCGCGCAGGACATGAAGAAGACGCGCCAGTACACCCACCACTTGCGGGCCTCGGCCTTGCCGTAAGTAGTCTCGAACAGGGGCAGGATCGCGGCCCGGGCCCGGTCCATGTTGGCGAGCCAGGCCTCGGCCGTCCGCTGGTAGTGCACGCCGGGAACGTGCCAGTGTTCGCGCAGCTGGAGGTCGGACTGGAAGTACAGCAGCAGGTCGTCGCTCGGCATGATGCCGCCGGTGAAGAAGTGTTTCGACATCCAGTCACCCGGCCCGTCCCCGGAGCCCGTGACCTCGAACGGGTAGGCGAACTCCTTGTGCGCGAAGATGTGCACGAACAGCGTGGCTTGCGGCCGCATCCAGCCGGCGATGCGCCGCAGCAGCGTCTCGTAATTGCGCATGTGCTCGAACATCTCGACCGAGACCACGCGGTCGAAGCGCCGCTCGGCCGGAAAGTCGAGCACGTTCGCGTCGCAGGTGATCACTTCGACGTTGCGCAGCCCGCGCTCGGCGGCGCGCGCGTCGATGAATTCCTTCTGCGTGCGCGAATTCGAAACCGCGGTGATGCGCGCACCGGGAAAGTGCGCCGCCATCCACAGCGTGAGCGAGCCCCAGCCGCAACCGAGTTCGAGGATGTCCTCGCCATCGCGCAGCCGGGCGCGCTCGCAGGTGAGGTCGAGCATCGCGGCCTCGGCCTCGTCGAGGCTCGTGACGCCGTCGCGGAAGTAGCATGACGAATACTTGAGGTGCCGGCCGAGCACCGCTCGAAGAACGCGGTCGGCACTTCGTAGTGCTGCTCGTTGGCCTCGCGCGTGGCGATCGCGACCGGGCTCTCGCGCAACCGTTCGACCAGGCGCATCAGGTCGGCCTGCTGCACGTCGATGCGTGCTCTTGCGTTCGTCACGCAGGCGCTCGGTCAGCAGCCGGCGAATGCCGAACCGGATCACGGCATCGGGCAACAGGTCCCGCTCGAGCAGGCGCAGCGAGAGCGAAGGCATGGGCGGTCTCTCAGTGGGCGCAGCAGCAGCTTGGCGCGATTCGGCCGTTCATGCAGGCCGGTTCGACGGGCGTGGTGGCGCGGATTCGGCGTCAGTCGCGGGCGTAGAGCGCGAAGCTGCCGTAACCGACGACGCGCTGGCTGTCCCCGGCGGTGTCGCCCGAGGTCCGGCGGTCCAGCAGGTGCACCTCGAGGTCGCGATGCCGCGCGACTTCCATCAGTCCGTTGATGCTGTCGGCCCCGCAGGCCTGCGATTCCGACAGGTCGCTGCGGCGCTCGACGATGCGCTGTGCAGTCTGCTGGTCGAGGGCCTGCGCCTCGATGTGGGTGTGATGATGGCTCAGGTCCGAACTGACCACTATCAGCGTCTCCGGGCCGCCCCAGACGGCCTCGAGCGCGCGTCCGACCTGCTCGGGTGGGGCGAGTCCCACCGCGATCGGCAGCAGGTCGAAGTCCGTGAGCACGCACTGCAGGAAGGGTACCTGCACCTCGAGCGAGTGCTCGAGCGCATGCGGCGCGTCCGCGATGCCCGCGAGCCCGAGTTCGCGCAGGCGCCGGCGGCCCTCATCGTTGACGCGGACCTGGCCGAACGGCGTCGAGAAGTAGTCGCACGAGGGCAGGGCGAGACCACGCATCTTGACCCGATGGCTCGGGCCCAGCAGCACTACGTGGCGGATCGAGTCCGCTGCCGTCGTTCTCGAGCGTCCGGAACGCCGAGGCTGCGACTGCACCGGAATACGCATAACCCGCGTGCGGCACGACCAGCGCCTTCGGCAGGCGCGCGTCGGCCGTGCCGCCGCTGCCGAGCAGTGTCTGCAGGGCGCGACGGAGGCCGTCTGCGTCCTTGGGATAATAAAGGCCCGCCGCGGAAGAGGGCCGCACACCGCCTGGTTCTTTGTCCGGAGCCAGCATTGCACCCCCTCGCGCATCGCGTGTCGCGTGTCGCGGATGACTATCTCGCGCCTCGTCCACTCGTCGCCAATCGTAGGAATACGCATCCAGTCCGGGGCAATTCCTACTGCGCGGCTGTACAAGTGCGCTCGCGCGCCGGGTGATGCCTAGCGCCGTCGAGATTCGCGCGACTTCGCTCGCAACGAGGCCGGCACGTTTGCGCGCAATTCATCGAGCCACACCGTTGCCGGCGAATCGCTGGGAGCGCGCCAGTCGCCGCGCGGGGAGAGCGACCCGCCCGAACCCACCTTCGGACCGTTCGGCATGGCCGAGCGCTTGAACTGGCTGCCCTGGAAGAACCGCTTGAGGAATACCTCGAGCCACCCGGTGATTACGCTGAGATCGTACGAACGCCGCTCGTCGAGCGGCACCGTGTCCGGCCACTCGCCGGCGCCGGCATCGCCCCACGCGCAATGCGCGAGGTACGCGACCTTGCTCGGCCGGTAGCCGAAGCGGCTGATGTAATAGAGGTGGAAGTCCTGCAGTTCATACGGGCCGACGACGGCCTCGGACGATTGCTCCGGCTTGTCGCCCGCGCCCGGCACCAGCTCCGGCGAGATCGGCGTCTCGACGATGCGGGTCAGCACGTCGATCGTCGCGGCATCGAACTGTCGCGCGCCGACCAGCCAGCGAATCAGGTGCCGGATCAGCGTCTTCGGTACCGACGCATTCACGTTGTAGTGCGACATGTGGTCGCCCACGCCGTAGGTGGTGAAGCCGAGCGCCAGCTCCGACAGGTCTCCCGTGCCCAGCACGAGTGCGTTGTGCCGATTGGCGAGCCGGAACAGGTGCGAGGTACGTTCGCCGGCCTGCACGTTCTCGTAGGTGATGTCGTGGAGGGGTTCGCCCTGCGCGGCCGGATGACCGATGTGCTGCAGCATCAGTTCGGCGGACGGGCGGATGTCGATCTCGCCGGCCGTGATGCCAAGCGCCCGCATCAGCGCGTGCGCATTCTCGAACGTCTGGCGGCTGGTGCCGAAGCCAGGCAGCGTGTAGCCGAGAATATTGGTGCGCGGCAGGCCGAGCCGATCGAAGGCACGCACGGCGACCAGCGCGGCCTGCGTCGAATCGAGTCCGCCCGAGATGCCGATGACGACGCGCTTCAAGCCCGTGGCCGCGAGCCTTTTGCGCAGCGCCTCGACCTGGATGTCGTAGACCTCGGCACAGCGCTCGTCGCGACGCGCCGGGTCGGAAGGCACGTACGGAAACCGTTCGATGCGGCGATCGAGCCGCACGTGGCCTGCCGGCAGGTCGAGTTCGATTTCGATGCGTCGATAGTCCTCGAGTTGCCCGCGATGCGCCTGCACGCAGTCGCCAAAGGTTGTCCACCGCATGCGTTCCTGGCGCAGGTGGTCCAGGTCGAGGTCCGCCGTGATGAAGCCGCCCTGCAACGGAAAGCGCATCGATTCGGCCAGCCGTACGCCGTTCTCGTAGATGAGGGCGTGACCGTCCCAGGCCAGGTCGGTCGTCGATTCGCCAGGCCCGGCCGCCGAGTAGAGATAGCCCGCGACGCACTTTGCCGATTGCGAGGCGCATAGCAGCCGACGGTAATCGGCTTTGCCCACCGTGACGTCGCTCGCCGACAGGTTCGCGATCACCGTCGCCCCGGCCAGTGCGGCATAGGTGCTCGGCGGCAAAGGAGCCCAGACGTCCTCGCAGACTTCGAGGCCCAGCACGAAGCCGGGTACGTTCTTTGCCTCGAACAGCAAGCGGGTACCGAAGGGCACCGTCTGCCCGAGCAGCCGGATCGACGTGGAAAGGGCCTGTGCCGCCGGCGCGAACTGTCGCTTCTCGTAGAACTCGCGGTAGTTGGGCAGATAGCTCTTGGGGACGGCACCCAACAGTTCCCCGCGGCGCAGTAGCACGGCACAGTTGAACAGCCGATCGTCCACCCGCAGCGGCATGCCCACCGCGAGGGTGATGGCGATTTCCTTGCTGGCTTCGACCAGCGCGCTCAGGGCCTGGACCGACCCGTCGAGCAGGGCATCCTGCTGGAACAGGTCCTCGTTCGAGTACGCGGAGATTCCCAGTTCTGGAAATACCACCAGGATCGCTTGACTTGACGCTGCTTCGCGTGCGATCCGCACCATTTCGACGATGTTCGCAGCAGGGGAAGCTACTTCCACGCCTGGGGTGGCTACGGCCACCCGGACCAGGCCGTGGCGGTAAATCGAATGGAAGGGCAGTTCCGAGAGCTTGCGGCACGCGGGGTCGGCGGGTTTCGAGGGTCGGGGGCATGCAGGGATCTCGTCCGGTCAGGCCGAAAGTGTCGGCTTCCGTGTCGGGGTGGGCAAGTGCGATTCTGCGACCTGGGCCACAGCGGACAGACCGTCGACGTGACTACTGTTCCCACCAGTCTGCAAGGAACCGTCGTGGCCACCTCCTTTCTTGACCGTGCCAAAGGCATGTTTTCGCGTGACGGTCCGGTCGCCGCCGCCAAGGCGCCGACAGCCCGTGGCGAAGAAGGTGACGCAGGCGTTTCATGCGGTGAGCATCCAGCCCGGCAACCGTTGCTGCCACGAGGCGCGGGCCCTGCAGGGCCAGCGCTTTCTTTCGCGTGAGGCACCGCCGTTGCCGCTCAGGAACTGCAATTGCGGCAACTGCACGTGCCTCTACCAGCACCACGATGACCGCCGCGCCGGGCCTCGGCGTGCGCGCGACATGGGCGTGGCCATGGACGGCTGGACTGAAGTCGACAAGCGTGTCGACGCAGGGCCGCGGCCGCCGCAAGACCGACAAATCCAGCTGACCCGACTGCGGCTCAGCCGCGCCTGGAGGCGACGACCGCATCGCCTACGAACGGATTCGTCCGCCGTTCGTCCCCGAACGTCGACATCGGCCCGTGCCCTGGCACGAAGCGTACGTCGTCGCCGAGCGTAAACAGCCTTTCACGAATCGAGCGGATCAGCGTGTCGTAGTCGCCGCCCGGGAAGTCGGTGCGGCCGATCGAGCCCGCGAACAGCACGTCACCGACGAATGCGATCTTGTCGGCGGCGCAGTGGAACGTCACGTGGCCCGGCGTGTGACCCGGGCAATGCTGCACGTCGAATTCGACGTCGCCGACCTGCACCTTGTCGCCCTGGTCGAGCCATTGATCGGGCACGAAGCTTTCGCACTGCCCGAAGCCGAACATGCGGCCCTGCTCGGCGATACCGTCGATCCAGAACTGATCACCCGGGTGCGGGCCGATGATCGGCAGGTTCAGGTCGCGCGCGAGCTTTGCCGTGCCGCCCGCATGGTCGATGTGAGCGTGCGTCAGCAGGATCTTGGTCAGTTGCACGCCGTGCTTGCTGGCCGCGGCGAGCACCTTCTCGAGATCACCACCCGGGTCGATTACCGCACCTTCCATCGTGCGCGGGCACCAGACCAGCGAGCAGTTCTGGGCAAACGGCGTGACGGGAATGACTACAGCCTGCACCTCAGCGGCTCCCGGTGGAGGCTTCCGGCAATTCCGCTGTCGAACTGCTGCGCACTCCGCCCATCAGCGCGATGCGCATGCCTTCCTCGACCGACAGCGCCGTAGTCTCGACCATGTCCCGCGGCACGAAGATCGTGTAGCCGCCGACCATGTAGCTCATCGGCAGGTAGACGGCGACCATGTCGCTGCCCGCCGGCGTCGAGCGCCGCAGCATCTCGTCCGATTCCGCCGTGACGAAGCCGATGACCTTGCCGGGGCCGAACTGCACCAGCACGACGCGACGCAGGTCGTTGCCGCGGCCCGACGACGGAAAGAACCGCATGAAGTCGCGGATCGCGAGGTAGATGGTCCTGACCACCGGGATGCGCGCGAAGAACGCGTCCGACATCCGCAGCGCGCTGTTCACGAAGTAGGCGTTGACCGCGAGGCCGACGAAGTACAGCACCACCAGCCCGATCAGCAGCCCGAGGCCTGGCCAGTAGTACTGTTCCGGGACCAGCAGCTTGATGACCTTGGAGAACAGCCGTTCGGCGGTGACCGCGAGCCAGTACACGACGTAGACGGTCAGCCCGATCGGCAGGATCGCCACGAGCCCTTTCAACACCGTATTCCAGATCTTGCGCATGGTGTTCCTGCTGCTGACGGGCAGCGAGTATGCGTCAGCACTGCCGCGCGTCGCCACCGCATCGCTTATGATTCGCGGGCCTGCGAAATCGAGTTCGATGCGACCCATCCTGCCCCGACTGCTGCTGTCCTGGCTGTTTTCCGCCGCGCTGCTCAACGCGCCAGGCGTCGCGGGCGCGCGCGACCGCGATTACCTGCCGCCCGAAGTCGAGCAGGTCATGAAGCGGCAGAAAGTGCCGGGCACCAGCCTCAGCGTGTTCGTGCGCGAGGTCGGGCGCGAAGAGCCCCTGATCAGTTACAACTCGACCGTGCCGCGCAACCCGGCTTCGACGATGAAGGTCGTCACGACGTACTCGGCGCTCGAATCCCTCGGGCCCGCCTACACGTGGCGGACTCGCGCATACGCCACCGGCCCGATCCGCAACCAGGTGCTCGACGGCGACCTCGTGCTGGTGGGTGGCGGCGATCCGTTCATGACGCACGAGCGCTGGTGGGCGTTCGTCAGTGGCTTGCGCCAGGCCGGCTTCGCCCGCATCGCAGGCGACGTCATCATCGACAACACCTACTTCGCGTCCCAGGGCGACGATCGCGGCGCGTTCGACAATCGCCCGTACCGCTCGTACAACGTGCTCCCCGACGCATTGCTGGTGAATTTCCAGACGGTCACCATCAACGCGGTACCGGATGCAGCCACGGGTTCCGTGCGGGTCAGCGCCAACCCCTGGCCCGCGAACCTGGCGATCGACAACAAGGTCCGCCTCGATCCGGGCGGGTGCAAGCGCGGCGCCGGAGGCATCGTGGTCGCGATGCCCGACGGTGCCAACGGCAACCGCGTCGAACTGGCGGGCCGGTACGCGGCAGGATGTGGCCAGTTCTCGGTGCCGCGCGCCGTCATGAAGGCGCCCGATTACGCATACGGCCTGTTCCGCACGTTCTGGCAGCAGTCGGGTGGGACGCTTGGCGGCGGCATGCGCCTCGGCGCGCTGCCGCCCGACGCGAAGCTGCTCTACTCGCACGAATCGCTGACGCTCGCCGAGGTGATCCGGCTCGTCAACAAGTACTCGAGCAACTCGATGGCGCGCGCGCTGTTCCTGACGATGGGCGCCGAGCGCTACCCGGGCCGCCCAGCCACGACCACCGCCGGTCGTGAGGCCGTCATGGCATTCCTGGCGCAGCACGGCATCGCCGCGCCGGAGCTCGTACTGGAGAACGGCTCGGGACTCTCCCGCAATGAACGCATCAGCGTCGCGACGATGGCCGAGGTGCTGCTGGCGGCCTACCGCAGTCAGTACATGCCCGAGTTCGCCGCGTCGCTGCCGCTGTCGGCCACCGACGGCACCCTCAAGCGCCGGTTCAAGGCGCCGGAAATGCAGGGCCGCTTGCGCATGAAGACCGGGTCGCTCGAGGACGTTGCGGCGCTCGCCGGTTTCGTCAATGCGGCGAGCGGGCGGACCTTCGTCACGGTCGTCATCGTCAATCACCCCACGGCTGCGCAGGGCCCCGGCGAGGCGATCCAGGCGGCCCTCGTGCAGTGGGTCTTCGGGCAGTAACCGGCCGGTCTCGGCCTTTGTCGCATCGCTCCCGGGTCGTCGCGGGAACGCCGCTATAATCGACCCAGGGCGGACGGGGAGCGGGGTTCCACCGACATGGCTTACGACACCAGCAACGTCTTCGCGCGGATCCTGCGCGGCGAGATCCCATCGCATAAGGTCCACGAGGACGAGCACACGCTCGCGTTCATGGACGTGATGCCGCAGGCGGACGGCCACACGCTCGTCATCCCCAAGGCTGCGGCCGAGAACATCCTCGACGTGCCGCCGGAGGCGCTCGCCGCGACCATCCTGACGACCCAACGCGTCGCCAAAGCCGTCAAGAAGGCTTTTGCGGCGCCCGGCATCCTGGTCGCACAGCTCAATGGCAGCGCTGCCGGCCAGTCGGTGTTCCACATTCATTTCCACGTGGTGCCGCGCCATGCGGGGCTCGACTTGCGCTTCCACGCGCGCGACATGGCAGATCACAAACTGCTGGCGGAGCACGCCGCACGCGTGCGGGCCGCCCTCGATTGACGGTGCATGCGTCCCGGCACGAGTCCGGGCGCAGGGGAGTATGACGATGCACAAGCAGCTGTATGAAGTGCCGGCGACATTTGCGGCCAGGGCCCGCTTCCGCAAGGACGACTACGAGCAGGCCTACGCCGAATCGATCCGCGACCCGGAAGGCTTCTGGGGCCGCATGGGCCAGCGCATCGACTGGGTGCAGCAGTACGCGAAGGTGAAGGACGTCAGCTTCGACGTGCGCGACTTCCGCATCCGCTGGTATTACGACGGCAAGCTCAACGTTTCGTACAATTGCCTCGACCGCCATCTGGCCGCGCGCGGCGACAAGACGGCCTTCATCTACGAAGGTGACGACCCCGAGGTCTCGCAGCACGTCACTTACCGCGAGCTATATCATCGCGTCTGCAAGCTGGCGAATGCGCTGAAGAGCCTCGGCGTGCAGAAGGGCGATCGAGTGACGATCTACCTGCCGATGATTCCCGAAGCCGCCGTCGCCATGCTCGCGTGCGCGCGGATCGGCGCGATCCATTCGGTCGTCTTCGGCGGCTTTTCACCCGATTCGCTCGCCGGGCGCATCGCAGACTGCGCTTCGACCGTCGTGATCACGGCGGACGAAGGGGTGCGCGGCGGCAAGAAGGTGCCGCTCAAGGCCAACGTGGACCAGGCGCTGTCGGCGGCGGGCACCGAGACGGTCCAGCACGTGCTGGTCGTGAAGCGCACCGGGTCGACGGTCGCGATGTATCACCGCGACAAGTGGTACGACGAAGTCGTCGACGCGCAGGCCGATGAATGCGAGCCGGTCGCGGTCGACGCGGAAGACCCGTTGTTCATCCTTTATACGTCGGGCTCCACCGGCAAGCCGAAGGGCGTGCTGCACACGAGCGGCGGCTATCTCGTCTACGCCGCGCTCACGCACGAGGCCGTGTTCGACCTGCGCGAGGACGACGTGTACTGGTGCACGGCCGACGTCGGCTGGGTCACGGGGCACAGCTACGTCGTGTACGGGCCGCTCGCCAACGGTGCGACGTCGGTGATATTCGAGGGCATACCGAGTCATCCGGGTCCGGATCGCTTCTGGCAGGTCTGCGACAAGCACAAGGTCACGATCTTCTACACCGCGCCTACCGCGTTGCGCGCATTGATGCGCGAAGGCGACGCGCCGGTGAAGAAAGCATTCACGTTCCACGCTGCGACTGCTCGGGACTGTCGGCGAGCCGATCAATCCCGAAGCCTGGGAGTGGTATCACCGCGTGGTCGGCGACGGCCGCTGCCCGATCGTCGACACCTGGTGGCAGACCGAGACCGGCGGCATCCTGATCAGCCCGTTGCCGGGCGCGATCGACCAGAAACCGGGCTCGGCGACGAAACCGTTCTTTGGCGTGCAGCCCGGTCTCGTCGACAACGACGGGACACCGCTCGACGGTGCGAACGAAGGCAACCTCGTGCTGAACGACAGCTGGCCGGGCCAGATGCGTACGGTGTTCGGCGATCACCAGCGCTTCATCGACACGTATTTCCGTACGTTCCCGGGCCGCTATTTCACCGGGGACGGTGCCAAGCGCGATGCCGACGGCTACTACTGGATCACGGGTCGCGTCGACGACGTGCTGAACGTGGCCGGTCATCGGCTCGGCACGGCCGAGATCGAGAGCGCGCTGGTGGCGCATGCCAGGGTGGCGGAAGCGGCTGTCGTCGGTTGCCCGCACGAAATCAAGGGGCAGGGCATCTACGCCTACGTCACGCTCGTGCATGACGCCGAGCCGACGGAGGAACTGCGCAAGGAGTTGCGCGAGTGGGTGCGGCGCGAGATCGGCCCGATTGCGACGCCCGACTACATCCAGTGGGCGCCGGGGCTGCCGAAGACGCGCTCGGGCAAGATCATGCGGCGCATCCTGCGCAAGATCGCGGCCAACGAGCACGATGCGCTCGGCGACATTTCGACGCTGGCGGATCCCGGCGTGGTCGCGCAGCTGGTCGACAATCGGATGGCGCGTTCGTAGCACTGTCGGCTCGCCCTCGTTGCAGGCAACCGATCCGGTGCCTTTACCGGTGCTTGGAAAGGCAGACACACGTTTCGGAGCAGGCGTTCGACCCGGCATGTCCTGTCGCGCTTGGAAAGGCAGACACGCGCGCGACAGGACATGCCGGATCGAACGCCTGACACAACGCGCCTGAGCCTTTTCCACCGAGCCGGAAAAGGCGCACGGCGCAAGCGGCTTCACCGTATCGCGACCCAGCTTCCGGCGGGCCGCACGCAGCACGTAACGTGGGCGCATCTGTCTGGCTGCATGCGCCGTGCGGATCGTCGGGCGCGAGTAATGTCGCTATTGCCGCTAGTGTTGCCGCCCGACGAGCCGCTCAGGTGCCGTCTCGCAAGTGGTCGATCCGGTGCCTTTCCCCGAGCGCGTGTCTGCCTTTCCAAGCTCGAGGAAAGGCACCGGATCGACCGCCCGCAACTATCGTGTGTCTGCCTTTCCGCTCGCCGGAAGAAGACAGGAACTGCGCCCCAACTTTCGCCTCGCCTCGCCGGACTCAGCCGATCAAGTAGGCGAACAGGAAGATCCCGAGCATCGTGAACACGAGCGCGAGCTTCGCCAGCGTGCCGAACAGCAGGCCCATCCACGTCGCGAGACCCGCCTGCGTGGCCTTGCGCCACTCGCCGTGCGAGAGCATCTCGCCGGCGACCGCGCCGACGAACGGCCCGAGAACCAGGCCCGGAATGCCAAGGAACAGGCCTGCCAGCGCGCCGAGCGCAGCACCCACGATGGCGAGCCTGGAGGCTCCCACGCGCTTTGCGCCCATCGCCGTGGCGGCGAAATCGATGACGAACGATGCGACCGTCAGCACGCCGAGAAACGCGAGCGTGATCCAGCCGACGCGCTGAAAGTCGTCGACCCAGGCCGCGATCACCAGCCCGCCGAAGACGAGCGGTACACCCGGCAGCGCCGGCAACACGGCACCCGCCAGCCCGCCGAGCACCATGAGCAAGGCGAGACCCCACATCCACACGTTGTTCCCTTCCATGAGCCAATCATGCACATTGCCGACGCGTTAGTCATAGGGACACCCTGCGCTTGAGCTTTTCGCTGCCCGCCACCCCGATCCTCGACGCGCTGCCCGCATTGCGATCGGCCTCTGCGGGCGCATCGAAACGCAGTGCTCGAGGCACCGCCGGGCGCGGGCAAGAGCACGGTGGTCCCGCTCGCGCTGCTGGATGAGCCCTGGCTCGGCGCCGACCGACGCATCGTCATGCTGCAGCCGCGCCGGATAGCAGCGCGTGCCGTGGCGCGGAGACTCTCGCAGCTGGCGGGCTCGGAGCCCGGACAACTCGTGGGCTACCGCACCCGGCTCGAAACGCGCGTCAGCGCTGCGACACGCATCGAGGTGGTGACGGAGGGCATCCTGGCGCGCCGACTGCAGAACGATCCGGCACTCGAGGACGTCGGTTGCGTGATCTTCGACGAGTTCCACGAGCGCAACCTGCAGTCGGACCTCGGCCTCGCGCTGGCACTCGATGCGCAGCGCCATCTGCGCGACGACCTGCGTCTGCTGGTCATGTCGGCGACGCTGGACGGTGCTGCGGTGGCGGCGGTGCTCGGCGATGCAGGCTGCGTGCGATCGGAGGGACGCGAGTTCGACGTCGCCACGCACTACTGCGGCTGCGGCGCCGGTCGGCGTCAATCGTTGGCCCGAACCCATCGAGCAGCGCGCCGCGCGCGTCGTCCTGCGCGCGCTGGAGTCCGATCCCGGCGACGTGCTCGTCTTCCTGCCGGGAGCCGCGGAAATCCGGCGCTGCTGCGACGCCATCGCGGCTGGCGCCGGCGATCCTTCGCTGCAGGTCCTGCCGCTCTATGGCGATCTCGACGCCGCGGCACAGGATGTGGCGCTGCGTCCCGCGCCAGCGGGGCGCCGCAAAGTCGTCGTCGCCACCAACCTCGCCGAGACGAGCCTCACCATCGAAGGCGTGCGCGTCGTGGTCGATTCAGGGCTCGAGCGCCGGCAACGCTTCGATCCCGGCAGCGGCATGAGCCGCCTCGAGACCGGTGCGATTTCGCGCGCCTCGGCCGACCAGCGTCGCGGTCGTGCAGGGCGCACCGCTCCGGGCGTGTGCTATCGGCTGTGGTCCGAGTCCGCGCAGGCCTCGTTGTCGGCGCACGCGGCTCCGGAAATCCTCGAAGCCGATCTCGCGCCCCTCGCGCTCGAACTCGCATGCTGGGGTGCGAGCGATCCGCACAGCCTGGCCTGGCTCGATCCGCCACCGCTCGCGACGCTGACGCAGGCCAGGGAACTGCTGCATCGGCTCGAAGCGATCGACGAACGCGGACAGGCAACGGCGATCGGCCGCCGCATGGCGAGCCTCGGCACGCATCCGCGGCTCGCGCACATGATCGAACGCGGCGCGGCGCTCGGTCTTGCCGACCTGGCCTGCGACATCGCGGGGCTGGTCAGCGAGCGGGATCCGCTGCGTGCGCAGGGCAGGCAGCGCGACCCGGACCTGCGTCATCGAGTGGATGTCTTGCGCGGCGGCGCGGCACCCGAGGGTTTTGCAGTCGATGGCCGGGCGTTGCAGCAGGTGCGACGTTCCAGTGAACTGTTTGCCCGGCGCATCGGCCGTGACGAGTCGACGCGCACCCAGGGCCAGCCGCAACTGGCGCGTGACGAGGCGGTCGGTCTGCTGCTGGCGTTCGCCTACCCTGACCGCATCGGCATGGCGCGCGGCGGCGAGGGCGGACGGTACCTGCTGAGCCAGGGTCGCGGGGCGGCGCTGCCGGGGCCTTCGGCGCTGGCACGCAGCGAGTTCATCGTCGCCGCCGAGATCGACGCCGGCGAGCGCGAGGCGAAGCTGTACCTGGCGGCGCCGCTCGAGCGCGTGCTCCTGGAGCAGCATTTCGGTTCATTCGTCACGGAGCAGGACGATGTTGCCTGGGATGGCCGGACGGGCGCCGTCATCGCGCGTCGGGTAAAGCGCCTGGGCGCCCTGGTGCTCGAAGAACGTGCGCTGCGTGGTGGGATCGAAGCCGACACGCGCGCAGCGATGCTCGCGGGCATTCGCGAACTTGGGCTCGACTGTCTGCCGTGGACGAAGGATCTGCAGCAATGGCGAGCACGGGTCACCGTACTGCGCAACAGCGCTACGACACCGGAACAGGCCGCCGAATGGCCCGACGTGTCGGATGCGGCGTTGCTTGCGACGCTCGCAGACTGGCTCGGACCGTGGCTCGATGGCGTCACTCGCCGCGATCACCTTGCCCGTGTCGATCTGCGCGGCGCGCTGCACGGCCTGCTCGACTGGAATGCGCAGCGCCGGCTCGACGAACTGGCGCCCACGCACCTGACGGTACCCAGCGGTTCACGGATCGCCGTGGACTACTCCGGCGCGGTGCCCGCATTGGCCGTCCGCCTGCAGGAGGTTTTCGGCTGGATGGAATCACCGCGGCTCGCGGGCGGTCGCGTGCCGGTCACGCTCGAACTGCTTTCGCCGGCGCGACGTCCGGTGCAAGTCACGCGCGACCTCGCGAGTTTCTGGGCCCGGGGCTATCTCGACGTGAAGAAGGAATTGAAAGGTCGCTATCCTAAGCATTACTGGCCGGACGATCCGTACGCGGCGACACCCACGCGCAAGGTCCGGCCTCCCGGTGAGTGAGGACGTTCAATGAGCCAGGGTTGCCGACGTCGTCACCCGCTGCCGCAGTTACTGGCAGTGCTGGCGCTGGTGTCGCTGGCGAGCGGGTGTGCCCCTTTCCGGCCAGGCCTGCCGTCGGAACCTGCTGCCAATGAGCAATCGCCGGCATCGCAGCAGGGTGTGGGTGCGGTGATCGCGCAGCAGGCGCTGGCCCAGGTGGGCGCGCCGTATCGTTACGGCGGCGCCGACCCTGCTCGTGGCTTCGATTGCAGCGGCCTGGTCAGTTACGCGCACTCACGCGAGGGCATCAGCGTGCCGCGCACGGCCGCGGCGCAATTCGCTGCTGCGCGCAAGGTCGATGCCGATTCGCTGCTGGCGGGCGATCTGGTTTTTTTCCGGCTGGTCCCGGGCAGCCGCGAAGTGACGCACGTCGGCATTTACACCGGGCAACGACGCTTCGTGCACGCACCACAGACAGGCAGGAAGGTGGGCGAGGCGAGCCTGGACGATCCGTACTATCGCGAGCGCTTCGCAGGCGCTGGACGGTTGTTTCCGGACGGGCCCGGCGCAGGCCCGCGCCTCAAGTCCTCGCCGCGCTGAGGGCGTCGCCGCCTCAGGCGTAGTGCGCGCGGCACTCGGCCTCGCGACCGCGCACGACGCGCCTGCCGGCGAGCGGTCCGTGCGTCTCGGTGACGACGGTGTGCTGGCCCTCGGAGTTCTCCGAGTCGTAATGGAAGATGCGCACCCAGTCCCGGGTGCGCTTCAGTTGATGCGCCTGGGCAGTGTTGGAAAAGAGCGCGGTGAACTGCCATCCGTCGCGCTCCGCGTGCAGCACGGGCAACCACGCTTCCTGCGACGGATTGAATCGAATCGGTGCGATGGTCGGCAGCGTGCCGGCGATCGCCTGCTCGCGGTACTGGCGATCGATCGCCAGCAGCGCCCCGACCGCAGGCACGGGACCCTGTGCGGCCGGCCGTGCCGTGCTTGCGTCACGACCACGCACCAGCATTGCATGCAGGTTGGCTCGGATCGCCGCGGCGCGGCGTGGCCCGACACCCGGCACGTTCTCGAGCCTGCCGTCATGCGCAGCGAGTTCCAGCGCTTCGAGCGTATCGATGTGCAGTTCCTCGTGGATGCGTTCGGCGAGGCGATGGCCGAGTCCCGGCACGACCGTGAACAACGCGACGGGATCTGCGGTGCCGCGCAGCCGTTCCAGCTGCGACCAGTGACCCGTGCGGACCATTTCGATGATCGCTGTCGCGATGCCTCGCCCGACGTGCGGCAGGCGGTCGAGGCCTGCCACTCCTTCGCTATCGACCAGCCCCACGATCTCTTCGACAGGCAGGCGGCCGATCGTGTCGGCGGCTTTGCGATACGCGGCAACTCGATAGGGGTTGGCTCCCTGCGCGTTCAACAGATCCGCGGCCTCGCGCAGGCGGTCGGCAAAATCGAGCGCGTGTGAATCGGATACCGGCGACGCAGCGGTCGCGACCACGGCATCCGCATCTGCTGCTGTGACTGGTTCCATCTCCCGTTCGTCGCGCCCACGGGGGCGACCTGGTAAACGAATTGAATGCTCGCGCCTAATGCCACCCGCGACCATTCGGGTTTTACGAGAGGCGCGCCAAACCGACTATGATTCGCTGGACCGATTCCGGGAACGCGGGGAGAGCGGGTCGTGCGCCGAGCGCTGCGCTGGCTGGGCCGAACGATGGGCTCCTTGCTGACGGCATTGCTGCTCGTCGGTCTGGGGCTTTACCTGCATTTCCTGTGGGCCGGGCCAGAGTTGAAGCCCTGGCACCGCGTGCGCTTCAGCGCCGAATTTACCGCTGCCGACTACCTCACAGGCCGGGTCGCGACGCTCGCGCAATACCGTGAGCGCGAGCAGCTGCTTCTGGACCAAGTCCGGACTGACATCACGCAGCAACTCGTCGCTGCCGACCGCCTGCCCTACAACAGGTTCAATCCAGGCGGTCTCAGCGACCCGAACGTCTGGGCGTTCAACTGGAATCGTACCTTCGTCCTGCAGCCGGAAGGTGATGTCATCGGCGGCGTGCTGTTGCTGCACGGTCTGACGGACTCGCCGTACAGCCTGCGCAGCATTGGCCTGGCGCTGGCAGCGCGCGGCTATCGCGTCGTCGGCCTGCGCTTGCCGGGGCACGGCACGGCGCCTTCGGGACTGCTGACGTTCGAGCTGGAAGATCTCGAGGCGGCGACCAGGCTCGCGATGCGCGACCTGCGAGCCTCGCTGGGCGAGACGAAACCGATTCACATGATCGGGTATTCCAACGGCGCCGCGCTGGCCGTCAATTACGCGCTCGACGCGCGGACGGACGCCACGCTGCCGCGACCCGCGCGGCTGGTGCTGATCTCCCCGGCGATAGGCATCAGCAAGCTCGCGGTCGTCGGCCGCATTCGCACCGGGCTGTCGGATCTGCAGGGTTTCGGACGCGCCGCGTGGCAGCTCATCGAAGCCGAGGTCGACCCGTACAAGTACCAGTCTTTCAGCTTTCACGCAGCCGGCGTGACCCAGAAACTCACGAGCCACCTCAGCAAGCGCATCGCTGCGATCGCAGGCAAGGGCCCGGTGCGTGGCATGCCGCCGATCCTCGCCTTCGTCTCGACCGTGGACTCGACCGTGCAGGCACCGGCGGTCATCGACTCACTGCTCGGTCGCCTCGCGCCTGATGGCCACGAACTCGTGCTGTTCGACGTCAATCGATTGTCGATCGTGCAGCCTTTGCTGGTCGCGGATCCGGCGCCGCTCACGCGGCGGTTGCTGGCGCAGACGCAGCGCCCCTTTGCGCTGACGCTGATCACGAACGCATCCGCCAGTACGCTGCAGGTCTCGGAGCGGCGGTCGCCCGCGCTCGGAGCGGGGACGACCGAACGACCGCTCGATCTTGCGTGGCCGCGCAACGTGTTCTCGCTGTCGCACGTGGCACTGCCTTTTCCGCCCGATGATCCGCTGTACGGGTACGCGGCGCCGGCGTCGAGCCGTCACGTGCAGTTGGGCAGGATCGAGATCCGCGGCGAGAACGGCGTGCTGAACATCCCGAACTGGATGCTGACGCGCCAGCGCAGCAATCCGTTTCATTCCTACCTGGTCGAGCGCATCGAGTCCTTCCTGGCAGCCGCACCTTAGGAGCGGGCCCTGGCGTCTGGTAAGATTCGCCCAGCTGCGCAGGGTGGGACGCGCCGATCAGACCGCAGAGTCACAGGGGATCCGACCATGGCCGAAACGCCTGCCGCTGCCAGTCCATCGACGACGTCCGCAACCGTGCCGCCGCCGCTCAAGCCGCCGCGTCGCAGTTTCAAGTCGTTCTTCTGGAGCAGCCTGATCGGCGCGCTGATCCTGATCGGGCTCTACACGATGTTCATGCTGTGGTGGAGCTACTCGGAAGGCGAACGCGCCGGGGTGCTGCAGAAATTCTCGAAGCGCGGCTGGATCTGCAAGACGTACGAAGGCGAGATCGCGCAATACGTCGTGGGTGGCGTCGCGCCGCAGATCTGGTATTTCAGCGTGCGTGACCCGGCCGTGGCTGAGCAGTTGCACAAGGCCGTGGGCCAGCAGATGCGCGTCCACTACGAAGAGCACCGCGGTCTGCCGACCTCCTGCTTCGGCGAGACCGATTATTTTGCCGATCGCTTCGAGATCATCGAGGCACCCGAGCCGATCAAGCCATCCTCGGGGCTGAGCGTCGAACCGGCGGCCGCATCTGCACCGGCTCAGCCTGCCGCACCACAGCCCGCACAGCCCTGACCTGCAGCCGCGCAAACCCTGCGGTCAATCAAGGAACCTCGTCCACCTTGACCCATGCCGAGTACTGCGTCGAATCAGTGCGCGTGCCCCAGGTGACAAGCCCGCTGCTGGAACCGCCGGCATCGTCGACGGAACCGCCGATCTGCAGCCACTCGCCGAGTTTTCCGGTCACCGTCGTATTGACGCTGCCGGTTGTCTACGGGCGCGTTGCGGCCTTCACTGGTCAGTCTCTGCTGACGCGACGAAATTTCGAGCGTCACGCGGTCGCCGCTGACGCGCGGCGTAGCGTAAAAGCCGGTCTGCACGTCGCGGAACCCGGTCGACTGCGAAACGACCGGCGGGTATGGCGCTCCGCCCGTGACCGTCGTGGACGTAAACGGGCGCGATTGACCGAGTGACACGTAGGTCTCGTAGCCTTCGAGCGCCTGCACGCTCGAGACGTTGCGCAGGTCGTCGCTCGCCGTGCCGCTGCGGACCACGACCTGTCCGCCAGCGCTGGTCGCGGGTGGGCGATTGACGCCGACCTGCACGTCGCCCGACCCGATCGTGCCGGAGCCGCGCACCGACGTGCCGCTGCCCTGCGCACTCGTGGCCTGGCCGACCGTGATCAGCAGTTGACGCGGTGCACGGTCGAGACTCGCGATGGCTGCACGCAGTTGCCCGAGCGTCGCCGCATCTGCGCGCACGAAGAGCACGTCGCCGGTGCCGGTGATGGCCGAACCCTGCGGCACGAGCGGCTGCAGGATCGGCAGCAGCTCTTCCGCCGTGCGGTAATGCAGCGGGATCGATTCGAGCGACTCCGCCTGCACGTCCGGTGCGACGACCAGCACCGCGGGCAGGAAGCCTGCACACAGCGCGAGCGAGACGAACGCAGACCGCGCCGCGCGTCTCATGCGAGCGCCCGCTCGACGGTCGTGACCAGCAGTTCCATGCCGGCAGGTTCCTGGTCGTGCCGGCAGACGAAGCGCTGCTCACGGCCGAGCTTGTAGTACCGGAACGGGCCGCGATCGAGCGCAGCGACTGCTGCCTCGGGCAACCGTGCAAACAGCATGTTGATCTCGACCTTGCCGCTCAGTTCGACGCCCCGAATGACCTGCAATCGCTGAGCGAGCCAGGCCGCGTTGGCATTGGACTGGCGCGCCCGCTCGAGCCAGCGGTCGTCGGCCAGGTAACGCTCCAGCTGGGCAGACAGGAAGCGTGCCTTCGATACGACCTGGCCGCCGCGCTTCATCAGGAACGGCACCCGCGCGGCCACTGCGGGCTCGAACACGAGCACGGCCTCGGCGTTCATCGCGCCATTCTTGGTCGCCCCGAACGACACGACGTCGATGCCGGCACGCCACGTCATCTCGGCTGGACTGCACCCGAGTGCGGCGATGGCGTTGGCGAAGCGCGCGCCGTCGAGATGCACGAGCAGTCCGTGGCGATGCGCAACCTCGCTCAGGTCCCGCAGCTCCGCGAGCGAATACAGCGTGCCGAAATCCGTCGGTTGCGTCAGGTTGAGTGCGAAAGGCTGCACGCGCGTCGCGTTGCCACGGCCCGCCAGCGCAAGCGCTGTATCGAGGGCGGCCGCATGCAGCTTGTAACCGTCGCCGGCGAGCCCGACGAGTTTCGCGCCGGTGAACAGTTCCGGAGCGCCGCACTCATACACGTTGATGTGCGCCGTCTCGTGGCAGTAGATCGCGCCGTACGGATTCGCCAATCCAGCAAGCGCGACGGCATTGGCGCCGGTACCGGTCGCGAGCGGGAAAGCCACCAGCCCGTCGTGTTCGAACGCGTGGCGGAAGCGGGCGGTCATCGCGTGCGTGAAGTCGTCGTCGCCGTACGGGGCGGCCGTTCCGCGATTTGCGGCCACCAGGGCTTCGAGCAGCTCGGGCGCGACGCCACCGACGTTGTCGCTGCGGAAATCGTAAACTTCGACGCTCATTGGACGCGTGAATGGACCTGTGACCGTGCACATCCTACTTGAGACCGGGCGGCTGCGGCTGCGGCGATTTGGTCCCGATGACGCCGACCTGCTGGTGGCACTGGATGCAGATCCGGAGGTGATGCGCTACATCACCTACGGCAAGCCGACGCCGCGTTCGGCGTATGTCGAAACCTACCTGCCGCGGTGGTTGGCCATTTACGAGGCACAGCCAGGACTGGGGTATTTCGCTGCCGAACGCAGTGACACGGGCGAGTTCCTCGGCTGGTTCCACCTGCGCGACGACCGTATCGAGCCGGAGTACGTCGAACTGGGCTACCGGTTCCGGCGCTCGGCCTGGGGCTGGGGGTATGCAACCGAGGGCGCCCGCGCGTTGCTGCACGCACGGATTCAACGGGCTGGGCCTCGCAAGGATTTCGGCCCGCACGCTGCTCGGCAACCGCGCCTCGCAGCACGTGATGGAAAAGTGCGGGCTGCGGCGAGTCGGCGAATTCGTTTACGCCCAGGACGTCATCGATGGCCGCAGCGAGCAAGAGCGTGCGGCCGTGAAATACGCGATCACGCGGCCTGAGTGGGACGCCCTTTCGCGGTAAGGAATTTCTCGCAGTTCGCGCGGCCCGCGTCCTTTTCCGGCAGCTTGCGGCAGATCTCACCCGTGCGTGCGCGCAGGGTGTCGAGCACCTTGGCGGCTGCACCGGTCTGGCCCCATTCCAGCAGCTTGGCATCGAGCTGCTCGAGTCGCATGCGCGTGCGCTGGTAGAACGCGTCGGGCGAGCCGTCCAGTTCGCCGAGCACCGAGAGCCCGGCACGCTCGATGCCCTGCACGTCCTCGGGCGTCATCTCCAGCATGCCCACGAGATAGTTGTAACCCCACTGGAAGCGCGTGGCCGGCCCCTTTGCGCCAGCGTAGGCACGTGCCAGCCAGTCCACCGCTTCCTGCTTGCGGCCCGCCTTTTCGGCGAGGTCGGCCAGGTCGAGCATGAAGTAGTAGGGGGCCCCGGACTTCTCGAGTTCGGCGGTCAGCAGCGTGTTGGCATCGTCGTCGAGGCCCGCTTCCCAGTACAGGTTGGCGGCTGCGTTGATCGCCGCCTGTCGCGGGTAACCCGCCGGCGTGGTGGCGTCCACGCGCGCGACGGCCTCGCGTGCTGCGTCGAGCAGTGCCGGTGGCACCGGTGCCCCCGGGGCGTCGAGCATGGCGAGCATCACGCGCGCGCGAACGCGCAGCAATTCCTCCGACGCCGACAACGGCCTGGCTTCACCACCGAGTTGACCGAGCGCGTCGCTCCACGCGCGGGTGAGCTGGGTGCGTTCGGGCGTGCCGTCATTCGACAGGACACCGATCACGTCCTTGGGGCCATACAGCAGGTTGTCGACGTTCGCGGCCTGGACCGCCGGCGACGGCAGCATCGCCAGCAATCTGCGGCGCGCATCGGCACGCTCGAGCCCATTGAGGGCTGGCTTGCCGGGCTGCGACGCAGCGGCAGCGGCACCGAGGTAATCGAAGAAGAATCGCGCGCATTCCGCCGGCAGTTCGGCGGGGCAGCGCTGCGCGAGAGCGCGGAAGGTGGCCAGTTGCCGGTCGGCCGGCAGCACGTGGCCGGCGTCGGTGCTCCACGAGTAGTACGCGAGCAGCTTCCAGTCGTTCGACGTGACTGCGCCGCCACTGCCCGCCGCTGCAAGGATGTCGCTGACCGGACGCGCGTCGGCGAGCGCGACGTCGAGAATCGTCGCGTAGCGCGCGACGTCGACGCCGCCCGGCAGGCGCGTGATTTCGGTTCCGTCCGGCTTGAACAGGATCATCGTCGGGTAGCCGATCACCCCGAAGCGCTCGCCGTGCTTCTGCGCACTGGGCGTGTCGCCGTCGAGGTAGACCGGCACGAACAGGCGTGAGCGCTGCTGGAACTCGCGCTTGCTGAAGATCATCGTCTTGATCTGCGCGCAGGGTGGGCACCACTCAGCCCCCCAGTACAGGAACACCGGTTTGTTGGCCGCCCTGGCTGCCGCAAACGCCGCGTCGACGTCGCCGCCGAACCAGTCGATGCCCGGTGGCAGGTGGCTCTCGCCGGCAGCTGTCTTCACCGGCAGCCGTTGCAGGGACCGATTGCGGCTCGGGCGGGGGAGGCGGTTCGTCCTTGCGCCGGTCGCAGCCGGCCAGCAGGAGTGCGGCGACAACGGTTCCGAAGACGACTGATTGCAGCTTCATTGCCGGGATTTTGCGCAGGTGCAGCGAGGTTCGGGACGCGCAGGATACGCCGTGCCCCCGGGATGCCGCAAAAGCTGTCGTTGCGCCGGTCGGTGGCTGCCTCTATCGTCTTGGACGTCCCAGGGAGACTGTCGCATGGCCGCTGACCAGGGCTCGTCCAGCAGGGCGATCCTTTACGCACTGCTCGCCAACTTCGGCATCGCCATCACCAAGTCCGGCGCGGCCGCCTACACCAATTCGGGCAGCATGCTCGCGGAAGCGATCCACTCGTACGCGGATTGCGCGAACCAGCTGCTGCTGTTCCTCGGGCTCAAGCAGGCCGACAAGCCGGCGACGCGCGACTCACCCACTCGGCTTCGGCAAGATCACCTATTTCTGGAGCTTCGTCGTCGCACTGCTGCTGTTCAGCATGGGCGGCCTGTTCTCGATCTATGAAGGCTGGCACAAGCTCCACCATCCCGAGCCGCTCAACGAGGTGTGGGTTGCGCTCTCGGTGCTCGCCGTTGCCATCGTGCTCGAGTCGGGCAGCCTGTTCGGCGCGCTGCGCGAGATCGCCAGGATTCGTCGTGGCCGCCCGTTCCGCGACTGGCTCAGGCACACGCGCAATGCCGAACTCGTCGTCATCCTGGGCGAGGACATCGCTGCGCTCGCAGGTCTCGTGATCGCGTTTTCGTTCCTTTCGCTCGCCTCGCTCACTGGCGACACGCGCTGGGATGCCGCAGGCTCGATCGCGATCGGCGCGGTGCTGATCATCGTCGCGATCTTCATCGCGGCCCGGATCCAGACACTGCTGATCGGCAAGTCGGCGGAGCCGCAGCTCGAGCAGAACATTCGCGGCATCATCAGCCGTGATCCGGTGATCGACCAGTTGCTGCATACGATCACGCTGCAGATGGGGCCCAAAGTCCTGCTCGCGGCGAAGGTGAAGATGCAGTCCGGATTGTCGATCGAACAAGCCGTCGCCCACCTGAACGAGCTCGAGGTCGAGATCAAGCGCTTGCACCCCGAGGTCGGCTGGTGCTTCGTCGAGCCCGACGTTACCGACTGATCGCTGCCATGCCAGGCGCTCATGTCATCCTGTGCCGCGTTCATGCGTCCCGTTCCAGCACGATCTCGCCACTGCGCACGACCATGCTGCACGGATTGAAGCCGATCCAGTAGCCGAGTTCGTCAGGCGTATCGATCGACCACGCCGCGAAGTCTGCCCGGAAACCCGGCGCGATCTGGCCCAGCCGATCGCCCATTCCGAGCGCGCGGGCGGCATGGCGCGTGACGCCATCGAGCACTTCGTCGCTGGTCATGCCGAACAGCCGGCGCGCCATGTTCATCGCGGTCTGCAGCGATGCGCCGGGCGCCGAGCCGGGATTCGCATCGCTCGCGACCGCCATGGGCACTCGGTGCGCGCGGAACAGGTCGAGCGGCGGCAGGCGCGGATCGGCGAGGACGTAATACGCGACCGGCAGCATCACCGCGACGGTGCCGGCGCGCGCCAGTGCGATCGCGTCGTCTGCGGTCGCGTATTCGAGATGATCGCAGGCGAGCGCAGCGTGACGGGCGGCCATGCGGCTGCCGCCGATGTTGCTGATCTGTTCGGCGTGCAGCCGCACCGGCCAGCCGTGCGACTTCGCGGCGACAAAGAGCCGGTCGCACTGCGTCGCACTGAACGCTATGCTTTCGCAGTAGGCATCCACCGTGTCGACCAGTCCGTGCTGCTGCGCGAAGCGCGGCAACCACTCGCGACAGATCAGGTCGATGTAGTCATCCTCGCGTCCCTTGAATTCGGGCGGTGTCGCGTGGGCCGCGAGCAGGGAAGTCACGACGGTGACGGGCAACCGCCGCTCCAGCGCGCGGGCCGCGAGCAGCATGCGCCGTTCCGACTCGAAATCGAGACCGTACCCCGACTTGATCTCCACCGTCGTCACGCCTTCCTGCAGCAGCGCACGCAGGCGCGGCTCGCTGCGTCGAGCGAGTTCATCGACACCGGCGGCACGAGTCGCGCGCACGGTGTTGAGGATGCCGCCGCCTTCGCGCGCGATGTCGGCGTAGCTCGTGCCCGCGGTGCGGCGCGCGAATTCCGCGGCGCGCTGGCCGCCGAACACGATGTGCGTGTGGCAGTCGATCAGGCCGGGTGTCAGCCAGCGACCCGCGAGTTCGATAGTGCGGTCGGGTGCGAGGCCGACGGGCAAATCCTTCGCTGCACCGATCCAGGTGATCGTGTCGCCTTCGGTGACGACTGCGCCGTCCGCGATGACGCGGCGATTGTCGTCGCAGGTGAGGATGGAAAGGTGGTGCCAGAGGCTGCGCAATGGAGGGGTTAGGGGTTAGGGGATAGGGGTTAGTCGGAAGGTACGTCGAAACCGGTGACGACGGTGTCTTGAATCGACGAAAGGACGGTGCCTTCAATCCAGGAAGGGGAGGTTCAAGTTGTTCGCGCGCGCGCAGTCGACCGCGATCTCGTAACCGGCATCGGCGTGACGCATGACGCCGGTCGCCGGATCGTTCCACAGCACGCGCTCGATGCGGCGTGCCGCGGCATCCGTGCCATCGCAGCAGATGACGACACCGGAATGCTGCGAGTAACCGATGCCGACGCCACCGCCGTGATGGATCGAGACCCACGTGGCGCCGCTCGCCGTATTGAGCAACGCATTGAGCAGCGGCCAGTCGGCCACGGCGTCCGAACCGTCCTTCATCGCCTCGGTCTCGCGGTTCGGACTCGCGACCGAGCCGGAGTCGAGGTGATCACGCCCGATCACGATCGGTGCCTTGAGTTCGCCGCGCCGCACCATCTCGTTGAACGCGAGGCCGAGCCGATGACGCTGGCCGAGTCCCACCCAGCAGATGCGCGCAGGCAGGCCCTGGAACTGGATGCGGCTGCGCGCCATGTCGAGCCAGCGGTGCAGGTGCGGATCGTCGGGGATCAGCTCCTTCACCTTCTGCGTCGGTGCGGTGGATGTCCTCGGGATCGCCGGACAGCGCAGCCCAGCGGAACGGGCCGATGCCGCGGCAGAACAGCGGCCGCACGTACGCTGGCACGAAGCCCGGGAAGTCGAACGCGTTGCTGACGCCCTCGTCGAACGCGACCTGGCGGATGTTGTTGCCGTAATCGAAGGTCGGGATGCCGAGCTGCTGAAAATCGAGCATCGCCTGCACGTGTTTCGCCATCGACTTGCGCGCCGCGCTTGCAACCGCCGCGGGGTCGCTGGCGCGCAGCTCGATCCCACTGCTCGACCGTCCAGCCTGCGGGCAGGTAACCATTGATCGGATCGTGCGCGGACGTCTGGTCCGTCACCGCGTCGGGGCGCACCCCGCGCCGCAACATCTCCGGCAGCACCTCCGCGGCGTTGCCAAGCAAGCCGACGGAGATCGCCTTGCCTTCGCGGCCCGCGCGCGCGATCAGTTCGAGTGCTTCATCGAGCGATTCGACGCCGACGTCGAGATAACGCGTCTCGAGCCGCTTCCCGATGCGGTCGCGCCGGCACTCGATCGCGAGCATCGAGGCACCTGCCATGGTCGCCGCGAGCGGCTGCGCGCCACCCATGCCGCCGAGGCCCGCGGTCAGGATCCATTTGCCGTTCAGGTCGCCGTTGTAATGTTGACGACCTAACTCAACAAAGGTTTCGAATGTTCCCTGCACGATGCCCTGGCTGCCGATGTAGATCCACGAGCCGGCCGTCATCTGGCCGTACATCATGAGTCCCTTGCGGTCGAGCTCGTGGAAATGCTCCCACGTGGCCCAGCGGCCGACGAGGTTCGAGTTTGCGATCAGGACGCGTGGGGCATCCGCATGCGTGCGAAACACGCCAACGGGCTTGCCCGACTGCACCAGCAGGGTTTCGTCGTCACCGAGTTCGCGCAGGCAGCGCACGATGCGATCGTAGCTCTCCCAGTCGCGCGCGGCGCGGCCGATGCCGCCGTACACGACCAGCTCGTCCGGACGTTCGGCGACGTCCGGATCGAGGTTGTTCATCAGCATGCGCAACGGTGCTTCGGTGAGCCAGCTGCGCGCGGTGAGTTCCGTGCCATGGGCAGCGCGGATCGGACCACGCTGGGACCGGTAGCGGTTTGAGTCGTTCATGCGCGCCTTATAGCATCCCTGGCACGGTTGGATTCAGGCGCGGCGAGTCCAGTCAGCACGGGCGGCAGACGTCCTGTAGATCAGCCCACCACGCGCTCGACTTCGCGTTCGACGAGGTCGGCAATGCTCCGGCTCTGGTCGAGGAGGCGCGCGATCTCGGTGCCGACACGCGCGACGAATTCGGGATCCTTGATCGATTTCAGGTTGATGCGCGCGTTGTAGGCCGCACCCTTCACCCCCGCGAGGGCGACCAGGGCGCCGACTCCGGCGTCGGTAATCATGACGTCGTTGCCGCAGCGCGCGGCCAGCAGGCACAGTTCGAGCGCCGCGTGGCACTGCCGGGTGGTCTGCAACGGGACCTCGGTGGCGTGCCTGTAGCCGGACTGCAGCGCCTGGCTGCGCGCGGTCTTCTGGTCCGGCGTGTCCTTCGGCATCCGCAGGGCGTCCATGACGCCGTTGAAGGCCTGCGTGTCCGCGTCGACCGCGGCCAGCAGCAGGTCCTTGATTTCCTGCGCCCTGGCGGCCAGCGCGTCCAGTTCCTCGTAGCGGCCGGCAAACTCCGCCTTGCCGGCCGTGAGGTTCGCGACCATCGCGGCCAGTGCCGCGCCGATCGAGCCTGACAGTGCGGCAATCGAGCCGCCGCCCGGAGCCGGCGTGTCGCGCGAGACCTCGTCGACGAACTCGCCGACCGACTTGCGGACCAGTTCACCGGCGGGGCGCGGCAGGCCCAGTACCTTCTGCTCCGTTTCGAATGGTGCGACGTCGCGCAGGCCCATGGCCTGCACCGCGGTTTCGATCACGTCGCCGACGGGGAGCCCGGTGGACTTGTGCATGCGACGCAGGTAGTAGCGACCGGACTCCAGCATGGCGTCGAACGGCACCACGCCGACGATCTCGGAACCGGTGACCGCAATGCCGCGCAGCGCGGCCTCCGCCCGCGCGGCCTCCAGGACCGCATGGGCCGGCGTCACCTTGAAATCGGTCAGGTTGATGGAGATCTGCGCGCGACGGTACTTGTCGACCACCCAGCCGACCGCCTTGACGTGCGAGAAGCGGCCGTCTGCGTACACGGGCCTTCCCTCGACCGCCTCTGCCGGGTAGCCGAGTGCGGCGTAGCGGGCGGCCAGGTCCCTGTCGTGGACGTCGTGGTAATGCGCTGCAAGTGTGTCCCAGGATTTCGCGACATGATCGCAGGCGCCGCAGGGAAAGCGACCCTTGCCGAACACCACCGCCTCGCCCTTGTAGTAGAAAGGTGCGACGTTGCCGCTGCGCTTGTGGCGGCCGCGCTCGCGCAGGTTGTAGGCAATGTCGTCCGCGTACCGCTTGTCCGTGGTTGCAAGGTTGACGTTGAAGGCGATCAGGAACTCGCGCGCGCCGATGATGTAGGCGCCGGTGCGCGGATTGTGCCTGGCGGGGCCGAAATCGGGCCTCCAGTCCGGCTGCGCCAGCCTGCTTGCCAGCCCCTCGTACTCGCCGGCCCGCACGGCGGCAAGGTTGCTGCGGGACGGGCTCGTTGCGGCGTGCTCGTAGAGGTACACCGGGATGCCGAGATCGCCGATGCGGCCGCCGCATTCCCTTGCCAGCGCCACGCAATCGGCCATGGTGACACCGGCGACAGGCACGAACGGGCAGACGTCCATCGCGCCCATGCGCGCGTGGCTGCCGTGATGTCTGGTCATGTCGATGGTTTCGGCGGCGCGCTTGCCGGCGCGGAAGGCCGCCTCGACCACCGCCTCCGGCGGACCGACGAAGGTGATTACCGTGCGGTTGGTGTCTTCGCCCGGATCGACGTCGAGCAGCGTCACGCCGCGGACAGCCTCGATCTCCGCCGCGATGCCGCGGATCACCGCGGTGTCGCGCCCTTCGGAAAAATTGGGCACGCATTCCACCAGCTTGCTCATGTCCGGCTCCGCAACGCTCGTGACGTCATAGGGTACTGACAAGTTAACTCTTTTCGCCGCCAAAAGCGGGTCTGCCCGAATCGTTCCGGCACCAATGCCGGGGGCCCTGTGAAGGTCGTCGACCTGCCAGCTCGCGTGGAATCCGTACGGGATATCATGCCGGCCGTCATTGGAGCCACCCGCTCCCGGAGAGCCGCATGATCCGAGCTTTTTTCATCCTCTCGCTGCTGCAACTCGTCGCGTTCTGGAAGATCCTGGGGCGCATGGGTTTTCCGCCCTGGCTCGCGATCATGGCGTCGATCCCGCTGGTGAACCTGGTCCTGCTGTATTACATCGCGCTGTCGCCCTGGCCGCGCGAAGGGCGCTGGAACGGGCCGGACGACGGCCAAGGCGACGCGAAATTCTGATAACGTTGCCCGTCATTCGCCGCGCGTCGCGCGGCACGAACTCACGCTGAGGACGCAGACATGACCGGCCCGAACGCACCCGATCCCCGCATGGACGTGAACGACCTGTATCGCGAGGACACCTATTCCGATCGCAAGGTCGGCACGATCCGCGTGATGACGCCGGTGAAGTCCGATGGCTCGACCGATCCTGCGCGCGTGTCCATCTACGTCGGCCAGGCGCAGATCATGACGCCGGCCGGGGTGCTGCCGCTGTCGTTCGAAATTCCGGCCGCAAACCTCGCCGAGGCCTGCGCGGGCTTCGCCGAAGGCGCCAAGATCGCCTTCGACGAAACCATGCAGGAACTGCAGGAGATGCGCCGGCAGCAGGCGTCGTCGATCGTGATTCCGGACGCCGGTGCCGCCGCCGCGTTGGGCCAGGGTGCACCGCCCCGTGGCAAGATCCAGTTCCCCTAGCGGAAAGTGACCGGGCGACAGGCGCTGTTCCGGATCGATTACCCACTAGTCAATTGCTCAATTTACCTAGTTGAATCCGTTGGTTGCGTCAAAGTGAGAGCTGGTTCTGCTGCAAAGCAGCAAAATGGGTTTAGGATCGCCCCGAGTCGATGTTCCGGCGCGCCGCTGCAGGAGACAGAGCCTGCGAACTGAGCGGCCCGATGACCGCCAGACGGCGCGCCAGGCACCGACGGAGGAGACGATCATGGAAATGTCCTGGATGGAAACCTTCCAACTCCTTGGCCTCGATCTCCTGGCCGTGATGCTGGTCGTACTCGTCGGCCTGGACGTCGTCGAGCATGTGGTGCATGCGGCCTGGGCGAAGGCGCGTGACCGTCGGCCTGGTGCCCGAAAGTCGGTTGCCACTCCCCGCGTGGACCTGAGCCGACTCAGGCACGTCTGAGTTCGTCGCCTGCCGTCGCGCAGCCGCCGGCGAGCGCAGGCTCACTGCCGTCCGAGCGCAGCGACACAGCTCGCGACGGTTTCCTGCGAATAGTCCGTAAAGCGGCCCTCGCGCGACTTGCGCTGCCGCCATTCCCACGGCGCCACCCGATCGGCGGGTGGCAGGTGCCAGAGCCCCCGTCCCTGGTCCCGCGCCGCCTGCTCGTACGCGCAATACGCGGGCTCGTCGGCATAACGGCGGTACGTCCAGGCGTTGCCGGTCTTGATCATCGCGGCGTTGATGTCCTGCCCGTCGAGCCACACGCGCGCGACCATCCGGTCGTAGCGATCCTGCTCGAACGGTTCCACTTCGACCGCCTTGCCGAAAATGAGTTGCGACAGCGCGGCCTTGGCCGCCTGGCCGTTCGGCTGTCCTGACTCCGGCGCGTCGATTGCGTGGAAGCGGATGCGGATCATTCCAGATTCGAGGCGGATGTCGGCCGTGTCGCCGTCGACCACGCCCACGACGGTGCCACGCAGGACGGCACGGTCCGAGGCAACGACCGTTGGTCCTGCCACCAGCACCAGCGTGATCAGGGCGACGACGGTCCGCAATGTGCGCATCGCCGCATTCTGCCTGCATGACGGGTGAATCTGCGCCAACTGCGGCCAAAATCACCGCGGCAGGCTGCGGTGCAGTCGCTAGCGTGGTGCAGGTCGGGTCAGGACGACCCGCATGGAGGCTTGCATGGACGTTTCCCCGTTCCTCACTCCGACCCGCATGTCGCGCTGGCCCGGCATCATCCGTTCGCGCGGCCTCGCGCTGCTCTGCCTGGGCTTGCTCAGCGTGCCAATAGGCGCGCCCGCGCGCGGTGACGCCGCCGATGCCTGCAGCTCCGCCGCTGCACGCCGGGTTTACGCGCCACGCGGATTCCTCGGGTACGCCTGCCGCGACGATCACTGCAACTCGCACAAGGCCGGGTTCGACTGGGCCGAGCGCAATGGGATCGCCGATGCCCGTACCTGCACCGCGCGCAACGATCCGGGGTTCGTGGAGGGATGTCGCGCCTTCGCGGAGGAAGCAGTGACACCGGAACAGGCCGGCTTCGAATGGGCGCGCGAAAACGAACTCGACGACACCTGCCACTGCGCCGGAGCGGGGCCGGGCTTCGAGGCGGGTTGCGCCGCCTACGTCACCGGGTTTGCCCAGTGAAGGTGGGACGAGTGGTGCCCGGCATGCGACGAATCGTTACCGGGGCAGGGGCCGTGCCGCTAAGCTCGCGCGGTGACTCTCGACGACCTTCACCGCAACCGCAACCTGCTCTTCTGGGCGCTGCACACGCTTGGCTGGAGTGCGTACCTGATTACCCAGTACCTGGGTGCGCTGCTGTATGAGAAGCCGACGTCCTACATCAAGGTCGTGCTGGTCGCGGCCGCCGGGGGCTTCCTGCTCTCGGCGCCGTTGCGCTACCTCTATCGGCGCCTGTGGGGACAGCGGTTCGTCGTGGTCGTCCCGGCCGTGCTGTTCGCGTCCTGGTTCGTCGCGCTCGGCTGGCGCGTCGTCATCAACTCGTCGTACCTGCACTGGGTCGAAACCGAGTCGATGGCAGGTGAGCCGTGGTACGGGATCTTCGTCGGCACCCTCAGCTCGACCTACCTGCTGCTGTGCTGGTCGGGCCTGTATTTCGGCATCAAGTACTACGAGGCGCTGCAGGAGCAGCGCGAGTCGATGCTGCGTGCGTCAGCGCTCGCGCAGGAAGCCCAGGTGAAGATGCTGCGGTACCAGCTGAACCCGCATTTCATGTTCAATACGCTGAACGCGATCTCGACGCTGATCCTCGACAACCAGGGCAAGATCGCCAACCAGGCCGTCGGACGGCTGTCGGACTTCCTGCGGTATACGCTGGACCAGGACCCGATGAAGAAGGTCACGCTGCGGCAGGAACTGGACGCACTGAACCTCTATCTGGGCATCGAGCAGCTGCGGTTCGGTGACCGCCTGAAGCTCGAGTACGACATCGACGAGAGCGTGACGCAGGCCCTGGTGCCGTCGCTGGTGCTGCAACCCCTGGTGGAGAATTCGCTGAAGTATGCCGTGGCGCCGCGCGAGGAAGGCGGCCGGCTGCGCATCGAGGCGCGCGAAGAACAGGGCAGGCTGCGGCTCGTCGTGCAGGACGACGGTCCCGGTCTGCCGGTGGGTGTTGAACTCGGTGCCGGCCGTGGCGTAGGTTTCCGCAATACGCGCGAGCGGCTCGCCGTCCTCTATGGGGACCGGCAGAAACTCGCCGTGCGCTTTTCCAGGCCGGGCCTCCGGCTCGAGATTACGCTGCCATTCGAACGGGCGACGCAACCGACATGACCATCCGCACCCTGATCGTGGACGACGAACCCCTTGCGCGGCGCGGCCTCGAGCTGCGTCTGCGGGACGTTGCCGATATCGCCATCGTGCGCCAGTGTGCCAACGGCCGCGAGGCGATCAACGCCATCGCCGAGGAAGCACCGGACCTCATGTTTCTCGACATCCAGATGCCGGGACTGTCGGGGCTGGAGGTGGTCGCGCAGGTGCCGCAGGAGAGCATGCCGATGGTCGTGTTCGTGACGGCGTTCGACCGCTATGCAATCAACGCTTTCGAAGCCCACGCACTCGACTACCTGCTCAAGCCCGTGGACGACACGCGACTTGCCGCCGCCCTCGAGCGGGTTCGCGCGCAGTGGCAGCAGAAGCAGGCGATCGCGCAGCGCGAACAACTGATGGCGCTGCTCGCAGACGTGCAGGGCAATGGCGAGCTTTCGCCCGAGACCGCTGCTGCAGCCGGCGCGACCAGCACGGCTGACGCGCGTCGCTACGCGAAGATGCTGCCGATCCGGTCGGGCCGCGAGACGATCCGCCTCGACGTGGGCACCATCGACTGGATCGACGCGGCGGGTGACTACATGTGCCTGCACGCGGACGGCCAGACGCACGTGCTGCGCGCCACGATGAAGGAACTCGAGGACATGCTCGATCCGATGGTATTCCAGCGCGTGCACCGTTCCACGATCGTCAACCTCGCCCGCGTGCGCTCACTGCGGCCGCATCTCAACGGCGAGTGCTTCCTCAAGCTGCAGTCGGGCCAGGAAGTGAAGTTGAGCCGCAGCTTCCGCGACAAGGTGGAACTGCTGCTCGATCGGTCCGGTGTGGCGCCGCACGCCCACCGCGCCTGACCGGGAAATAGGGGACGCTCACCTATTTCCTCAGGGAATGGTGGGAAATAGGTGAGCGTCCCCTATTTCCCGGTCAGAGTCGCGCTGCGAGCCGCGATCCCTGGTCGATCGCCCGCTTGGCGTCGAGTTCGGCGGCAACGTCCGCGCCGCCGATCTTGTGGACGGTGATCCCGGCGCTCTGCAGCGGCTCGTACAGGTCGCACAGTGGCTCCTGGCCGGCGCACAGCACGACGTTGTCGACTGCCAGCAGCATGGGATGGGTGCGGGCCGCGCCGAAGCTCACCCGCAAGCCGTGCTCATCGATACTCTCGTAGTTCACGCCGCCCATCATCTCGACGCGCTTCATGCGCAGCGCAGCCCGATGAATCCAGCCGGTGGTCTTGCCCAGGCCCTTGCCGGGCGGCGTGGCCTTGCGCTGCAGCAGGTAGACCTTGCGCGCCGGCGGTTCGACGGCGGGCGTGGCCAGACCGCTGCGCGCCACTTCCGGATCGGCGACGCCCCATTCGCGCTGCCAGCTGGCAAGGTCGAGCGCGCTCGAATGCTGGTCCGAGACGAGGAACTCTGCCACGTCGAAGCCGATGCCGCCGGCGCCGATCACGGCGACGCGCGGCCCGCATTCGTGCCGACCCAGCAGGACGTCCGCATACCCGAGCACGCGGCCCGAGGCGCGGTGCTCGTCGGCCCCGGGAATCGACGGATTGCGGGGTGTCACGCCAGTCGCGAGCACGACTTCGTCATAGCCGCCGTCGCGCAGCAGCGGGACGTCGGCGCGCACGCCGAGACGCAGGTTGACGCCGGTGACCTGCAATCGTCGGCCGAAATAGCGCAGCGTCTCCTTGAATTCTTCCTTGCCCGGTACGCGCATGGCCAGGTTGAACTGCCCGCCGATTGCTGCCTCGGAGTCGAGCAGGTCGACCTGGTGGCCCCTCTCGGCCAGCACGGTCGCGCAGGCCAGTCCCGCAGGGCCGGCCCCGACGACAGCGAACCGCCGCCGCCGCCGTGCCGGTTCGTAGCGCAGTTCCGTCTCGTGGCCGGCGCGCGGGTTGACCAGGCACGAGGCGATCTTGCGCTGGAAGACGTGGTCGAGGCAGGCCTGGTTGCACGCGATGCACGTGTTGATCTCGTCGGCACGTCCCGCGGCCGCCTTGTTTACGAATTCCGGGTCCGCCAGCAACGGGCGTGCCATCGACACCATGTCGGCATCGCCGCTTGCGAGAATCTGCTCGGCGACATCGGGCGTGTTGATGCGATTGGTCGCGCACAAGGGAATGCCGACCCGCCCCTTGAGCTTGCGCGTCACCCACGCAAACGCGGCACGCGGCACGGACGTCGCGATCGTGGGCACGCGCGCCTCGTGCCAGCCAATGCCGGTATTGATGATGGTGGCGCCCGCGCGTTCGATGGCCTGCGCCAGTTGCACCACTTCGTTCCAGTCGCTGCCCTCGGGTACGAGGTCCAGCATCGACAAGCGGTAGACGAGAATGAAGTCCTTGCCCACGGCCGCGCGCGTGCGCGCGACGATTTCGAGCGGCAACCGGATCCGGTTTTCGAAGCTGCCGCCCCAGCCATCCGTGCGCCGGTTGGTGTGCGCCACGATGAACTGGTTGATGAAGTAGCCCTCGGATCCCATGATCTCGACCCCGTCGTACCCGGCCTCGCGCGCCAGCGATGCACAGCGCACGAAGGCGCGGATCTGCCGCTCGATCCCGCGCTCGCTCAACGCACGCGGAGTGAACGGTGAAATCGGCGACTTCAGGCGCGAGGGCGCGACGGCCAGCGGGTGATAGCCGTAGCGACCCGTGTGCAGGATCTGCAGCGCGACATGGCCGCCTTCGGCGTGCACGGCAGCCGTGATCGGCCGGTGTCGTGCAGCCCCGGCGCGCGTCGTGAGACGGCCGGAAAAGGGCGCAGCCCAGCCTGCGATGTTCGGTGCAAAACCGCCGGTCACGATCAGGCCGACCCCGCCGCGCGCACGCTCGGCAAAATAGGCCGCGAGGCGCCCGAATTTCCTCGGGTCGTCTTCGAGTCCGGTGTGCATCGAGCCCATCAGGACGCGATTGCGCAGCTTCACGAAGCCCAGGTCGAGCGGTGCCAGCAGGTGCGGGTAGGGAGAGTTCATGCTGCGCAGCTTAAGTTGCGGCGGTCCTCCGTGGTACTGTCGCAAGGTCGCCCCGGGGAGGCTCCTTGATGCAGTGTCCGAAGTGCGGGTCCGCGATGAACGACGTTGCCACGGGATTTGCGGCCGTCATCCACCGCTGTGAGAGCTGCCACGGCATTGCGTGCAATGACGACGCGCTCGCGGACCTGCAGCGTCAGTGGTTCCTCTGGCCAAAACACGATCCCCGCGAAATCGACCCCGGTGCGGCACGCGAAGGCCGGCGCTGGAACGACAAGTCCGACGTACCGTGCCCGGGTTGCGGTGCGCAGATGCACACGATCCAGGCGCCGGGACAGCAGCACATCCGCCTCGACCGCTGCGTGCCCTGCCGCATGACGTTCTTCGACGCGGGTGAAATGACGGACCTGCGCTTCGACACGCTCGCCGACTCGGTGCGTGGACTGCTGGCCCGGCTGCGCGGAGGCTGAACCTCCGTCGCGTCAGAGGATGAGCCGTCCCAGGTAGTAGGCCAGCGCGGCCATGATCGCCGCGGCCGGCATCGTGACGATCCAGGCGATCACGATATTGCCCGCCAGCCCCCAGCGCACGGCCCGCACGCGCTGCGCCGAACCCACGCCGACGATGGCACCCGTGATCGTGTGCGTGGTCGATACCGGGATGCCGAGGCTCGACGCCATGAACAGCGTGATGGCGCCGCCGGTCTCCGCCGCGAAGCCACCGACGGGACGCAGCTTCGTGATCTTCTGGCCCATCGTCTTCACGATGCGCCAGCCGCCGAACATCGTGCCCATTGCGATGGCGATGTAGCAGCTCACGATCACCCAGCTGGGCGGCATCGTCGAATCGGCCGAAGTGACGCCGGCCGAAATCAGCAGCAACCAGATGATGCCCATGGTCTTCTGCGCGTCGTTGCTGCCGTGGCCGACGCTGTAGGCCGCGGAGGAGATCAGCTGCAAGCGCCGGAACCACCTGTCGACCTTGCGTGGCGCGGATCGCAGACAGATCCAGGAGACCGCGATCATGATCAGCCCGCCGAGCATCATGCCGAGCACGGGCGAGACGAAAATGAAGGTGACCGTGCGGATGATGCCCTGCGCCACCAGCGGGTCCGCGCCTGCCTTGGCGATCGTGGCACCGATCATGCCGCCGATCAGCGCGTGCGACGAACTCGACGGAATGCCGTAGTACCAGGTGATCAGGTTCCAGATGATCGCGCCTATCAGCGCGCCGAAGATCACGTACTGGTCGATGGCGCCGGGATCGACGATGCCCTTGCCTACGGTGGCCGCCACCTTCAGGTGGAAGATGAAAATGGCGACGAAATTGAAGAACGCGGCCCAGGCCACCGCGTAGTGCGGGCGCAGCACGCCGGTCGAAACCACGGTCGCGATGGAATTCGCGGCGTCGTGGAAGCCGTTCATGAAATCGAAGAGCAGTGCGATCACGACCAGCAGCACCAGCGTCGCCAGCGGAATCGTGAGCTCGGCGCCCATCAGACGTTTTCCACGATCACCGATTCGATGATGTTGGCCACGTCCTGGCACTTGTCGATGGCCTCCTCGAGGTACTCGTAGACGTTCTTGTGCTTGATCAGCTGGCGGACGTCCTGCTCTTCACGGAACAGGCGCGAGATGCCATCCCGCGACACCTTGTCGGCATCGCTTTCGAGCTGGTCGATCTCCTGGGTCAGCGCGAGCGCCTTGTCCGCGTCGTCCATCGACTTGAGCAGGGCAACGCCCGCCTGCACCCTGGCCGAGCACTGCTGCAGCAGCTCGGCCAGCTGCAGCGAGGCAGGCGGCAGGGTCTGGATGTCGAACAGGTGCATCGACTCCGCTGCGTCCTGCATCAGGTCGAGGATGTCGTCCATGCCGGAGATGAGCCGGTGGATGTCATTGCGGTCGAACGGCGTGATGAACGTCGAATGCAGGACCGAGACGGTCTCGTGGGTGATCTTGTCGGCGCTGCGCTCGATGTCGCCGATGCGCTGGATCAGCTGGGCGCGGCGGGCCGTGTCCTCGTAGTGCTGCACCAGTTCGACGACGGCATTGGCGCCCTCGACGATCAGCGCGCCGTGGCGGTCGAACAGCGCGAAGAACCGCGTCTCCCGCGGCATCAGGGCAGACAACCACCGCATTTCGGACCCCCAGGCGTATCGGATTCGTTCTGTGCGAAGTATCTGCGATCCGGACGGATCGTGGTAGCGTTACGAGGCCCGTAGTTTCCCCCGGGCCCCCACGATTCCCATGTCAAAGTCGCCTCACGACAGCATCCGCATTCGCGGGGCCCGGCAGAACAATCTGCGGGGCCTCGACCTGGACATCCCGCTCCGCCAGCTCGTCGTCGTGACGGGCGTGTCCGGTTCGGGCAAGTCTTCGCTGGTCTTCGACACGGTCTATGCCGAGGGCCAGCGCCGCTACGTCGAGACGTTCTCGCCGTACGCGCGCCAGTTCCTCGACCGCATGGACAAGCCGCAGGTCGAGCGGATCGAAGGCATTCCACCTGCGATCGCGATCGACCAGACCAATCCCGTGCGGACCTCGCGCTCGACGGTGGGCACGATGACGGAGCTGAACGACCACCTGAAGCTGCTCTATGCGCGCGTCGCCCAGCTGCATTGCCGGGGCTGTGGCGGCCCCGTTCGCCGCGACACGCCCGATTCGATCTACGGCACGCTGGTTCAGCGCGCACAGGCCGCGGGCGATCCGCGACTGGTCGTCACGTTTCCGGTGACGGTGCCGGTCAACTTCAGCGCCGCCGAGGTGCTCAAGCTGCTCGAGCAGCAGGGCTATACCCGCGTGCATTCGAGCGGAGATCGGAACCTCGAGATCGTCCAGGACCGCTTCCGGCTCGGCAACGTCGATCGTGGCCGCGTCGTCGATGCGCTGGAGGCTGCGCTGCGGGTCGGGCACGGGCGGGTGAACGTGCGTACCCTCTCTCCGGCTGAAGCGGGAGTCGGTGGCGGAGACGAGACCGTCTGGCGGTTTTCGACCGACCTGCACTGCGCCGACTGCGACATCCACTACCGCGATCCAGCGCCGAGCCTGTTCTCGTTCAACTCTCCGCTCGGCGCGTGCGAGACCTGCCGCGGGTTCGGCCGCGTGATCGGCATTGATTTCGGGCTGGTAACGCCGGACACGAGCAAGACGCTGCGTGGCGGCGTGATCAAGCCGTGGCAGACCGAGTCGAACCGCGAGTGCCAGGACGACCTGTTGCGCTTCGCGAAGAAACGCGGGATTCCCGTCGACACGCCGTGGCGCGACCTCACCGAGGCGCAGCAGCAATGGGTCCTCGAAGGCGAAGGCCCGTGGGAAAAGAAGGTCTGGTACGGCGTGCGGCGGTTCTTCCAGTGGCTCGAGACCAAGAGCTACAAGATGCACGTGCGCGTGCTGCTCTCGAAGTACCGCAGCTACACGCCGTGTCACGCCTGCAATGGCGCGCGCCTCAAGGAAGAAGCGCTGCTGTGGCGACTGACCGCGCGTGAACGGCCCGGGCCCGGCCTCAACATCCATGAACTGATGCTGCTGCCGCTCGACCAGTGCCTCGCGTTCTTCGAGCGCATCGCGCTGCCCGCGCCGCTCGACGAAGCCGCCGACCAGCTGCTCGGCGAGGTGCGCTCGCGGCTCGGCTTCCTGGTCCGCGTGGGCCTCGGGTACCTCACGCTCGACCGCCAGTCGCGGACGCTCTCGGGAGGCGAGGTGCAGCGCATCAACCTGACCACGGCGCTCGGCACGTCGCTGGTGAACACGCTGTTCGTCCTCGACGAACCCTCGATCGGCCTGCACCCGCGCGACATGCGCCGCGTGATCGAGGTGATGCACCGCCTGCGCGACAACGGCAACTCGCTGCTGGTCGTCGAGCACGACCCGCAGATCATGCTGACGGCCGACCGCGTCATCGACATGGGGCCCGGTCCCGGCGAGCACGGCGGCCGGATCGTGTTCGAAGGCGCGCCCGCCGAACTGGCGGCGCGCTCCGACACGCTCACAGCCGGATACCTGTCGGGTCGTCTCGACGCAGTGACGGCAGCCGGCAGACGTGGTGCGCCGGAGCCCGGTGCGCCAGCCATCAAAGTGCGCGGCGCGACGGAACACAACCTCAAGAACCTCGACGTCGAGATTCCCCTGCGACGCCTGGTCTGCGTGACGGGTGTGTCCGGTTCGGGCAAGTCCACGCTGGTGCAGGACGTGCTTTACGCCGGCCTGCGACGCGCCCACGGCAAGCCGACCGAAACGCCGGGTGCGCACGAGGCGCTCGAAGGTGCGGCCCTCGTCGGCGAAGTCGTGATGGTCGACCAGACGCAGATCGGCCGGACGACCCGCTCGAACCCGGCGAGCTACGTCGGCGCGTTCGACGCGATCCGCAAGCGCTTTGCGCGTGATTCCGTCGCGGTCGAGCGCGGCTACACGCTCGGCACGTTCAGCTTCAATTCCGGCAACGGGCGTTGCCCCACGTGTGGCGGCAACGGCTTCGAACACGTCGAGATGCAGTTTCTCTCCGACGTGTACCTGCGCTGCCCCGATTGCGACGGCAAGCGCTTCCGGCCGGAAATCCTCGAAGTGCGGATTCGTCGCAACGAAGGCCCGGCGCTCAGCATCGCCGACGTGCTGGAGCTGACGGTCTCCGAGGCGGTGGCGTTCTTCGCCGATGACCGGGAGGTGCTCGACCGGCTCGAGCCGCTCGCCGCGGTCGGTCTCGACTACCTGCGGCTCGGCCAGCCCGTGCCGACGCTGTCCGGCGGTGAAGCCCAGCGGTTGAAGCTCGCGGGCCACCTGGCCGACGTAAAGCCCGCCAAGGGCAGAGGGAAATCAGGGACGCTGACGGACTCATCCCCGCACGCTGTTTCTCTTCGACGAGCCGACCACGGGCCTGCACTTCGACGACGTCGCGAAGCTGCTCGGCGCGTTCAAGCGGCTGCTCGATGCGGGGCACTCGCTGCTCGTCATCGAGCACAATCTCGACGTGATCCGCGCGTCGGACTGGATCCTCGACCTGGGCCCGGAAGGCGGCGATGCCGGCGGACGGCTGCTCGTGGCCGGGACACCCGCACAGGTGATGGCAGAGCCCGCATCGCACACGGGTCGCGCGCTGCTCGACTACGACGCGGAGCGTGCGGCGGTCCTCAAGGCCGGTCACGCCTTGATTCCTGCGATGTCACTGCCTGCGGTCGTGCGGGATGCCGTCGCCGACCGCGCGCGCGATTCGATCGTCGTGCACCGTGCACGTGAACACAACCTGCGCGACATCGAAGTCACGATCCCGCGCGCCGGCATGACCGTGCTGACGGGCGTGTCCGGCTCCGGCAAGTCCACGCTCGCCTTCGACATCGTCTTTGCCGAGGGTCAGCGTCGCTACCTCGAGTCGCTCAACGCGTACGCACGGCAGTTCGTGCAGCCGGCATCACGTCCCGACGTCGACGCCATCTTCGGCATTCCGCCGACGGTCGCGATCGAGCAGCGCACCAGCCGTGGCGGTCGCAAGAGCACGGTCGGCACGCTGACCGAAGTGCACCATTTCCTGCGTCTGCTGTACGTGAAGCTCGGCGTGCAGCATTGCCCGGACTGTCAGGTGCCGATCGAGCCGCAAAGCGCGGATTCGATCGCTGCGCTGCTGCTGCGCGAGGCGAAGGGCCGCAAGATCGAGCTGTTCGCGCCGCTGGTCGTGTCGCGCAAGGGTTACTACACGGACCTGGCGAAGTGGGCGCTCGCGAAGGGTTACGCGCGAACTGCGCGTCGACGGCGCAGTGCAGCCGACCGCCCAGTGGCCCCGTCTCGACCGCTTCCGCGAGCACACCATCGAGTTGCCGGTCGGCAGCGTGAAGGTCGGCGCCGCGACGGAGGCGCCGTTGCGGGCCGCGCTCGACCGCGCACTCGAATTCGGCAAGGGCGTGGCGCACATCGTCGACAAGGGCCGCACGCGCGTCTTCTCGACCCGTCGGGCCTGTCCGTCGTGCGCGCGCAGTTTCGCCGAGCCCGATCCACGCCTGTTCTCGTACAACTCCAAGCACGGCTGGTGCGAGGAATGTTTCGGCACCGGCCTGCAGATCAGCGGCTTCGACGAGGAGCAGTCCGGCGAGGAGGTGTGGTGGAACGACTGGTTCGAGGGCGAAGCCACGGCATGCCCGGCCTGTGCAGGCCACCGCTTGAATCCCGTTGCACTCAACGTCACGTTCAAGGGCAAATCGATCGCCGAGTTGTCCGCGTTGCCGGTCGAGCAGGCGTTGTCGTTCTTCGACACCCTGCGGCTTGCAGGGACGCGAGGCTGAGATCGCACGCGACCTGCAGGCGGAAGCGAGGTCGCGGCTCGCGTTCCTCAGCGACGTCGGACTGGGGTATCTCTCGCTCGACCGCTCGGCCCCGACGCTGTCGGGCGGCGAGGCGCAGCGCATCCGCCTGGCGGCGCAGCTCGGGTCGAACCTGCAGGGCGTGTGTTACGTGCTGGACGAGCCGACGATCGGCCTCCATCCGCGCGACAACCGCATCCTGCTCGACTCGTTGCAGAAGCTCGCGAGCCAAGGGCAACACGCTGCTCGTGGTCGAGCACGACGAGGAGACGATCCGCCGCGCCGATCATCTGCTCGACCTCGGCCCGGGCGCGGGCACGCGCGGTGGTCACGTCGTGGGCGAGGGCACGGTGGCAGACCTGATTCGTTCGCCGCGGTCACTGACCGGCCGCTTCCTTGCGCATCCGCTGCGTCATCCGCTCGTGCCGCGCCGCCCGGTGACGCGCACGACACGCGAGCCTCGTCGTGCGCGGTGCGCAGCTGCACAACCTGCGCAGGGCGAAAGCGCGCTTTCCGCTCGGCCGGCTTTCGGTCGTCACGGGTGTGTCCGGGTCGGGCAAGTCCACTCTGGCACGCGACGTGCTGCACGCGAACATGAGCGTTCGCACGTCGAAGCAGAGCCGGCGCAAGGCGCCGCAGTGGGTCGGCTGCGACCGCATCGACGGCAGCGAGGCCATCGCGCGCGTGCTCGAGGTCGACCAGACGCCGATCGGCAAGACGCCGCGCTCGTGCCCGGCGACGTACGTCGGCTTCTGGGACGACGTGCGCAAGCTGTTCGCCGGCACGACCGATGCGAAGGTTCGCGGCTACGGCCCCGGGCGGTTCTCGTTCAACACCGCGGGCGGACGCTGCGAGGCCTGCGAGGGCCAGGGCGTGCAGACGATCGAGATGAGCTTCCTGCCGGACGTGAAGGTGCTCTGCGACGTCTGCGGCGGCCGGCGCTTCAACGCCGAGACGCTCGCCGTGACGCTGGCGCGACCGCAGCGTCGGTGACGTGCTCGCCATGAGCGTGGATGACGCGGTCGGCTTCTTCGCGGCGCACCCGAAGGTGCACCACGCGCTCACGCTGCTGCAGGACGTCGGCCTCGGCTACCTGACGCTCGGTCAGCCCAGCCCGACGCTCTCGGGCGGCGAGGCCCAGCGCATCAAGCTCGTCACGGAACTCGCGCGGCTGCGCCCCGGCCGCGAAGGCGCGGTGCAGACGCTCTACGTGCTCGACGAACCGACCGTTGGCCTGCACATGGCCGACGTCGAAAAGCTGATCCGCGTGCTGCATCGGCTGGTGGATGCCGGCAACACGGTCGTGGTCATCGAGCACAACCTCGACGTGATCGCGGAGGCCGACTGGGTCGTCGACCTCGGTCCTGAGGGTGGCGCGGGTGGCGGACGCGTCGTCGCGGAGGGCCCGCCCGAGCAGCTGGCCGCGGCGCCGCGCGCATCGCATACGTCGCTGGTGCTGGCGGAGTTTCTCGCCGAGCGCGGGCCGCGCTGACCAGATGTGATGGTTCGATGCACTCGGGTCCGCTGGATTTCAGGGCTGCACCGACACGCAACGACCCTGCAATGAAGCGCTTGAGATGACCGACCGTTGGCGTCAGCCGCGCTCGTACGCGCGGCGCACTTCCTCGGCGAGGATCGCGATGCCGGCCCGCACGCTCTCCGGCGGCTGCGCGTAGCTCAGGCGCAGGCATTCATGCTGGTGCCGGTCGTCCTGCCCGACGCCCGGGAAGAAGTGATGTCCCGACAGCACCAGCACGTCACGCTGCTTGAGCCGCCGATAGAGCTCGTCGCTCGAGATCGGCAGGCCCGGAAACCACAGCCACAGGAAGAACGCGCCTTCGGGCCGGTGAATTCGCAGCGGCAGGCCGGCGCAGGCTGCGCGCAATGCGCTGCACGGCCGCGCGCACTGTGCGTCGCGTAATGCGGGCGCAGGTGATCGCGGCAGAGCCTGGCAAGTTCACCGCTGCGCAGCAGCGGCTCGACGATGACCGGCCCGGTCGACGGCGGCGCGAGTGCAGCGGTCGCATTGAACGCGGTCAGCGCTGCGATGATCGACTCGTCGGCCACGACGATGCCGGTGCGCGCGGCCGGCAGTCCCAGTTTCGACAGGCTGAGGCACAGCACGACGTTGGAATTCCACAGCGAATCGAGGTGTTCGTGCTGAATGCCGGGAAAGGGCAGGCCGTAGGCCGCATCGATGATGAACGGCACTTCGCGCGCGCGGGCGATTGCATCGAGGCGTTGCAACTCGTCCAGCGTCAGCACGTTGCCCGACGGATTGGTCGGGCGCGACACGCACAGGGCAGCGATGTCGGCAGGCACGTCGAGCCGATCGAAGTCCACGTGGTACTTGAAGTAACCGTCGTCGAGCTCGCGGATTTCGGCGGGTTGTGCGAGCAGCATGCCCGGCGTGAGGCCGACGTCGGCGTAACCGATGTACTCCGGGGCCAGCGGCAGCAGGATGCGGCCGTGTCCGCCGTCGGTGCGCTCGCCGGCGAACAGGTTGAACAGGAAGAAGAACGCCGACTGGCTGCCGCCCGTGAGCCCGACATTGCCGGCAGTCACCGGCCAGCCGAATTCGTTGCGCAGTGAAAGCGCGACGGCCTCGCGAAACCCGAGGTCGCCCGCGGGGGCGGAATAGCCCGCGATGAACCGGCCGAACTGGGCGGGGTCCGCTGCGATTTCCGCGAGCCGCCGCCGGTAAACGGCTTCGACCGGAGCGATGCGCGCTGGATTGCCGCCACCGAGCATGCGGATGTCGGCTTCGTCCCCGCGCGCCATGGCGGAGCCGAGGTCCGCCATGAGCTCGAGCGCGCCCGTCGGCCGCGCCATGCGCTCGCCAAACCGCGTGCCGAATGTCCTCATGTAGACTCGCCGCCTTCGTGAGTTCGCGGCGCATCATACGGCAATCCTCATGGGCGGCATCCGGGCGATCATCTTCGATCTCGACAACACCCTTTGGGACGTCTGGCCGGTCATCGTGCGCGCCGAACACGCGATGCACGACTTCCTGGCGCGCCACTATCCCCGGGTGACCGAGCGGCATGACCTGCGCTCGATGCGCGACGTGCGTGCCCGCATGGCGATCGACCACCCGGCGATGCGGCACGACTTCACCTGGTTGCGTCTCGAGGCCCTGCGCCTCCAGGCGCGCGAGGCCGGGTATCCCGAGACGATGGCCGACCAGGCGTTCGCGGCGTTCTACCGCGCACGCAATGAGGTGTCGCTCTACGACGACGTGCGTCCCGCGCTCGCAGCGCTGGCGCAGGAATATCGTCTGTTCGCACTCAGCAACGGCAACGCCGACCTCTCCCTGTGCGGCATTGGCCAGTACTTCGAGACGGGCCTGGCAGCGCGCGAGGCGGGCATGCTCAAGCCCGATCCGCGCATCTTCGAAATCCTGCTCGAGCGTGTCGGGCTCGGGGCCCACGAGGTCGTGCACGTCGGCGACGATGCGGAGGCCGACGTCGAAGGCGCGCGCGCTGCGGGCGTGCTGCCGATCTGGCTGAATCGTGCAGCAACGCCCTGGCCGCGTGAATCGGAGCCGCCCGAGCTCACCATCCGCGGACTCAATGAGCTCGCCGCCGCGATCGCGCTGGCAGCTCAGGCCCGCGCGAGCACGTAGTCCAGCACGGTTGCCTCGTCATCGAGCGGCAGGCACGGCAGGTCGCCGCATAGTCGGTCACCACCGTCAGGATGTCCTCGTCCTCGAAAGCCAGCGACGGTTCCGGCGTGCCGCGATGTTCGTGCATCACCGCAGACTTTCATGCTGCGCCGCCGTTGAACGATTCGCGCATGGTAACGCATCCGTGCGCTGGGTCGCAGAACACACGCCTAGCCCCTTGAAATGTTCTTGCGACTGCCGTTAGTTTCAGCCGCGTAGAACAAGGCTCGCGGCGACGCGATCTGTTAGCAGGCGCGATCGCTGGCTGCCAAGGGCAACGCAGAGGAGCGCGGCATGACGGACGACCCGACGATCGACGTGCGCAACTTGCGGGAGTTCTTCCGCGATTCGGTCCATGCCGCGCTCGAGCGGCAAAGGGTCGAGGTGGAGGACCACACCGAGCATTACGTCGTGAACCTGCTGACGATGTTCGCGCGTTCGGAAGCCCTGTTCGACGGCGCCTCCGGCCGGCCGCAACTCAAACCCCTGGCGCTGATGCTGGCAGAAGCGGCCGAAGCGCCCACGCGCGAAGACCGCCTGCGCACGCTGCAGCGTCTCGGCGACGTCTCGCTGTTCATGGCCGGCTTCTTCGCGCAGAGCTTCGCGCGACGACTGGTCGACATCGACTATCACATCGCAATGGGTGGCCGCGCCTATGGCACGCTCGCGGATTCGTGCCGCACGGGTGCCCGCGGACGAGCGCTGGGCACGGTCTTCACGGAACTTGCGCAGAAGTTCCAGCGGCTCGTCGACGCGCTGAACGACGTGAGCGAGATGGCACATCGCCACGATCACCGCGACGTGCTGCGCCAGTACGAGATCTGGCTCAAGACCGGCAGCCCGCGCGCGCACGGCATCCTGCGCAGCCTCGGTGTCGAGCCGTCCGTGGTGCCGACCGGGCGCAGTCCCAACTGACGTCCGGCTCATGGCGCTGCTCGGGCAAATGCAGTCACTGCTGGCGGCGCTTTACGACGCGCCGGTCGAGCACGATGTGCACGATTACCTGATCACCGATCCGGCGCACGCCGCGGCTTTGCAGGAGTTGCCGTCACCGCCCGGGACCGACGAGCAGTTGCTGATCGCCGCGACGGAGGACGGCATGGAGCTCGGGTTGTACCTCGATGCGGCCGTGCTGGAGCGGCTTGGCCGGCGCTGTCCGCTGGTCGCGCTCGATGAGTCGAACCTCGGCGACTACTGCACGGCGCTCGAGGGTGTGAGCCATTTCCACTACGTGACGTGGAGCACGGGTTGCGACCGCAGCGTGTCGCTGCTCGAGCTCGAACTGCAGGCCGAGGTGGACAAGTACGCGAGCGCGCTCAGCCTGATGCTGGCGCAGCGCGAGGGACGCTTTCCGGGCGAACTGTTCCAGCGGCTGTTCGCGAGCTGCCGGCTGCTGCCGCACCTGACGGACGCGGAGCGAGACCGTTACACCGAGGCTCATCGTTGCGCCGCGCGATTCTGCGAGCGGCTGGAGACGAGATTCCTGCGCAGGCGACAGGCCCGCCCCGCCGCAATGCTGGCGGAGTTAAGGTCGTTCTATCGGCTGGGAAGCCACGCCAAGCTCAGGCATGCGCTGCAGTTTGCGTGAGCCGGCCAGGGCGGGTTCACTCCTCGGGGTCGCCGGATTCTTCGGCTTTGCGCTTCGCATCGATCCATTTCGAGAGCTCGCGCAGGTCCATCTTCTTCATGCGCGCCGTCTTGCCGAGCGACCCGCTGTCGTAAGGGTTGTAGCCGACGTGCAGGCCCGTCGGGTTGTCCCGGACCGGATCCGGCCGGCCGTCGTCGTCGACGAGGTCGAGTCCCGGATCGGCCAGGGCGCGCAGGCACTCGATGGCGCCCATGGTGTCGTCGGCCTGGAGAACGTCCTCGTTCGCCCATTGCCAGGTAATGTTGCCGCGGTCGTCTTCGGCCAGACGACCGGGCTCGCGCGGCTCCGCGGGAGGGCGCTGTCCTGCCGTTCCGTCCGGCGGCTTGCTGGTCTTATCGTCGGCCATGAGCTGTGTATCGTCTTCCGACAAGGCGGAGCGCACCCGATGCTACAAAACCACACATCCGGATAGCGAGACGTGGCTCACGTTCTGGATCGAACGGCAGCCTCGGCGCGCTGCTCGGCCTGCAGGCGGGCCTGGGCCCAGATCAGGCCCGTGATCGTCTTGGCGTCCTGCAGCCGGCCGTCCGCCGCCAGCGTCGCGGCCTGGGCCAGCGGCACCCAACGCGTCTCGAAGACCTCGTGCTGCTCGGGGGCCGCGGCACACGGTGACAGCACGCGGGCCAGGAACACGTGGATGACCTCCGTCAGCACACCCGGCGAAGTGAAAACCGTCCCCAATGGATCCCAGAGCCGGGCTGTCACTCCCGCCTCCTCGGCGAGTTCGCGCTTGGCGCACTCGAGCGGTGGTTCGCGATTGTCGATCTTGCCGGCCGGCAGCTCCGTGATCCAGCCGCCTGCGGCATGCCGGAACTGGCGCAACAGGCAGACGCGGTCGTCCGCGTCCACGGCGACCACGACGGCGCCGCCGGGATGGTGGGCTATCTCGAGTTCCGCGACCGTGCCATTCGGCAGCTTGACGCGCTCGATGTTGAGCTTGAGGACCTTGCCCCGGTAAACGTTGCGAATCCTGCCGGTCATTCGAATCCCCAGGTCGCCTAGCTGGCATTCTGCATTTGGTGCGGTGCACCATGCCAGCCCACCGTGTGGTAGCGTTGCGGGACAGCGGCAGCGGATGCCTGTCGCGGGGAGCTGGGAATGACCACGACGACGATCCCGGACGCGCTGCAGCGGTTGCGCGCCACGTTTGCGACAGGCAAGACCCGCCCGCTCGAGTGGCGGCTCAAGCAGCTCAGCGAACTCGAACGGATGGTCCGCGAGCACGAGCCCGACTTCGCCGAGGCGCTGCAGGCGGACCTGCACAAGTGCAGTTTCGAGACGGCGCTCAGCGAGCTCGGTTTCGTCGCGAGCGAGGCGAAGTACGCGCGCAAGCACCTGCGCCGCTGGGCAAGACCTAAGCGCGTGTCGACGCCGATGATGGCACTTCCGGGCAGCAGCTACATCCAGCCGGAGCCCAAGGGCGTCGTGCTGATCATCGCCCCCTGGAATTACCCGCTGTCGATGGTCTGCGCGCCGCTGGTGGGCGCGATCGCTGCCGGCAATTGCGCGGTGATGAAGCCTTCCGAGGTCACCAGCCACACGTCGGCCGCGCTCGCCCGGATCATTCCCCGCTACCTCGACCCCGATGCGTTCGCAGTGATCGAAGGCGGCGTGCCCGAGACGACCGAGCTGCTCGAACACCAGTACGACCACATTCTCTACACCGGCAACGAGCGCGTGGCGCGCATCGTCATGACCGCGGCCGCGCAGCATCTCACGCCGGTGACGCTGGAACTCGGCGGCAAGAGCCCGTGCCTGATCGACAAGAGCGCCGACCTCGACGTCGCGGCGTCGCGCATCGCGTGGGGCAAGTTCATCAACGCGGGGCAGACCTGCGTCGCGCCGGACCACGTGCTGGTGCACAGGTCGGTGGCCGCGGAGTTCACGGACCTGCTGGCGTCGAAGATCAGGCAGTTCTACGGCGACGACCCGAGCCAGAGCCCCGACTACTGCCGCATCGCCAGCGAACGTCACACGGCGCGGTTCGCCAGGCTGCTGGAAGGGCAGAAGATCCACACGGGCGGGCAGGTGGACGTGGCGAAGCGCTACGTCGCGCCGACGATCGTGCTCGATCCGGATCCCGCGTCCGAGCTGATGCAGGAAGAAATCTTCGGCCCGGTGCTGCCGGTCATCACCGTCGACGAGATGCACCACGCGATCAGGTTCGTGGCCGACCGCCCGAAGCCGCTCGCGCTGTACCTGTTCACCAGGAGCAAGGCACTCGAGGACGCCGTGCTCGACAAGCTGAGTGCCGGCAGCGTCTGCATCAACGATGCGGTGATCTTCATGGTGTCGCCGGAACTGCCGTTCGGGGGCATTGGCAACAGCGGCATGGGTCGCTACACGGGCTGGTACGGCTTCGAGACGTTCAGTCACATGAGGCCGGTGATGAAGCGCAGCTTCCGCTTCGACGCGCCCATGCGGTACCCGCCGTACAGCGACTTCAAGCGCAGGATCATGGAACTCGTTCGCTGAGGTCTTGAGCCCTCGCCATCGCCCACGTCGCGCCAGGGGCGGCCGCAATCGTGGAAAACCACGGCGATGCTGAGGTCGATCCAGGCGCCGGTCAGGCGTCGGGGCTGCGCGGCGGCAGGCACCCGGCCAGTGAATCTTCCCTCATGAGCCTGCATCCGAGGGGTTGGTAGAATCGACGGCTGGTGGCTCGCATCAGGAGATGACTCATGCGGATGATCAAGAAGGCATTCCCGTTCTTCGCGGCGCTGCTGCTGGCAGCCGGACCGGCCCTGGCCGACAAGTACAGCGACACGGTGAGCCTGTTCAAGAACGCCGGGCAGAGTTCAACGTTCTTTGGCAAGAGCTACGGCTACGCGGTATTTCCGACCATCGGCAAGGCCGGGCTCGGGATCGGCGGCGCCCACGGCGAAGGCCGCGTCTACGAGCAGGGCAAGTACGTCGGCGACACGAAGATGACCCAGCTGAGCATCGGCTTCCAGGCGGGAGCGGAAGGCTTCAGCGAGATCATCTTCTTCCAGGACAAGCGCGCGTTCGACGAATTCACGTCCGGCAATTTCGAGTTCGGCGCGAACGTGAGCGCAGTCGTGATCACTGCCGCGGCCTCGGGGACTGCCACCACGGGCGGCTCGACGGCGAGCGCCAGCGGCGGCAAGAAGGACGCGGCGACGGCCGGTAAGTACGACAAGGGCACGGCGATCTTCGTCATCTCGAAGGGTGGCCTCATGTACGAAGCCTCCGTCTCCGGGCAGAAGTTCTCGTACAAGCCGTTGAAGAAGTAGCGGGCAATCCCGCTGGACGCGCGGCTGCTGCGTGCCGCTGGCAGCCGTTCGCCCGGTCAGCGACTTCTTCGCGTGGTACTCCGCGTTCGGCATCATGTCGATCGCGGTCGCCATGCGATTCGACAGGTTGAAGAACGCAGCCACTGACGCGATGTCCCAGATCGAGCGTTCGTCGAAGCCCGCGGCGCGCAGCGCGGCTCGATCCGCTTCGACGATGGCGTCAGGCGTCACCGTCATCTTGTGCGCGAAGTCGAGCATCGCGCGCTGCCGCGGTGTGAGCGCCGCCGCGCGGTAGTTCATGATCAGCAACTCGCCGAGCGCGGGATCGCCCGAGAGTTCCCGCACCGCCTGGCCGTGCGCCACCTGGCAGTAGTAACAGCGGTTGGCCGATGACACGACAACGGCGATCATCTCGCGCTCGAGCTTGCTGAGCGGCGAGTCCTCGAGCATCAGTTCGTTGTAGAAGCCGATGAACGCACGCAGCTTCTTCTCGTCGAAGCTGTAGGCGGCGAGCACGTTTGGCAGGAAACCGATCTTCTCGTCGCAGATGCGGAAGTACTTCTGCAGGTCAGGCGGCAGCGACTCGCGCGGCGGCACCGGCAGGTCGAGCGCCGTCACGTGCGACGGCTGTGACGGGTATCGGTCCACCGGCGGTGCGTCGCTGCTCATCGGGATTCCTTCCGTGCGGATCGAAAGCGGTTACTGGTCGACGCGGTCGACCGAAGCCTGGCCGGAAATGCGCGCCCGGATGTGCGCCCATGACATGCCGATGCCGAGCAGCAGGCCGAGGCAGCTCAGCACCACCCAGGCCATCGCCGACTTGTCGGCCGTGGAAAGCCAGCCCTGCGAGACCATCCACCACACGATCGCGGCGAACAGCGCGAGCAGCAGCACGACGCCCACCGTGCCCATCGACGAAAACGTCGAGCGGATGAAGAACAGCCAGGCGCCGAGCAACAGGATGCCGGCGATCACCACCACCGGCTGGATCGGCGTCAGGTTCTGCTGCAGCCAGTGGTAGTACGAATGCCCGGTCGGGTTGAAGGTCAGGAAGACGATCGCCAGTGAAAACGCCACGCGCATGATCACGCTGCCGAGGTCGAATTCGTCGCTGTTTCCTTTCGCCATCTTGTGCCCAGCCTCTTGTGATTGAAGCCCAACCCCTTGGGGCCAGCATCTTACTTACCCCTGGCCCGCGCACACCAACCCCTCGCTCCGGCAGCCACTGGTCCCTGGTACTGGATATCCATACAGCCGCTGCCTATAGTGACCGCCTGCCATGCCCCTCTCGAGCACTGCCTTCGCCAAGCTCAACACCGCGCAGCGGGACGCCGTTGCGCACGGTGAGCCACGCGCGGGTGGTGGCCTGCTGGCCTCACCGCTGCTGGTCATCGCCGGCGCAGGCACCGGCAAGACCAGCACGCTCGCGCACCGGGTCGCGCGGTTGCTGCTCGCTGGCGTACCCCCCGAGCGGATGCTGCTGCTCACGTTCACGCGCCGGGCCGCGCTCGAGATGACCCGCCGCGCGCAGAAAGTCATGGCCGAGGCGCTCGCGGCCGAGGCCGGCTCGACCACGCGCGTGCCCGAGAACCTGCGCCTGCCGTGGTCCGGCACGTTCCACTCGATCGGCAATCGCCTGATCCGCGAATACGCGCCGCGGCTCGGCCTCGATCCCGCCTTCAGCGTGCTCGACCGTGGCGATTCCGCGGATCTCATGGACGTCGTGCGCCATCGGCTGGGCTTTTCCAGGACCGTGAAGCGGTTTCCGCGCAAGGACACCTGCGTCGGCCTCTACTCGCATCGCGTGAACACTCAGCGGCCGTTGCGGCACACGCTCGAGACGGCGTACCCGTGGTGTCTCGAGTGGGAAGAGCAGCTGACGACGCTTTGCCGCGCCTACGTCGAGGCCAAGCTCGAGCAGCAGGTGCTCGACTACGACGACCTGCTGCTCTACTGGCACGTCATGACGGCCGACACGACCCTGGCCGCAGAACTCGGCGCGCGCTTCGATCACGTGCTGGTCGACGAGTACCAGGACACCAACGTGGTGCAGGCCGAGATCCTGCTGCGGATGAAGCCCGACGGCGCGGGCCTCACCGTAGTGGGCGACGACGCGCAGTCGATCTACTCGTTCCGCGCCGCGTCGATCGAGAACATCCTGCAATTCCCCGACCGTTTCACGCCGCCGGCCCGGATCGTCACGCTCGAGGAAAACTATCGCTCGACACAACCGGTGCTCGACGTCGCCAATGCGCTGATGGCCGAAGGCGGCAGGCAATACCGCAAGCACCTGCACAGTGTGCGCGGTTCGGGCGCTTTGCCGCAGTACGTGACCGTGCTCGACGAGCAGGCGCAGGCCACCTTCGTCGCCGATTGCGTGCTCGCAGCCCGCGAGCGCGGGGTCGACCTGCGGCGGCAGGCCGTGCTGTTCCGCAACGCCGACCACAGCGACGTGCTCGAACTCGAGCTCATGCGCCGCAACATCCCTTACGTGAAATACGGCGGCCTCAAGTTCCTCGAGGCCGCGCACGTGAAGGACCTGCTCGCAGTGCTGCGCTGGGCCGACAACCCGCGCAACCGCATTGCGGCGTTTCGCGTGCTGCAGCTTCTGCCCGGCATGGGACCGGCCAACGCGCAGCGCGCATGCGAGGCGTTCGAGGCCGCGGGATTCTCGTGGCAAGCGCTGGCGGCGCATCCGGTGCCCCTGGCGAGCCGTGAGACCTGGGGTCCGCTGACTCAACTGCTCGGCAGCATCGGCGCAGAGAATGCGCCGTGGGAGGGGCAGGTCGCGCGGGTGCGGCAGTGGTACGAACCGCAGCTCGAGCGCCTGTACGAGGCAGCGCACGCGCGGCGCGGCGATCTCGACCAGCTCGAGCGCCTGAGCCTGCAGCACCCCACCCGCGAAGCGTTCGTCACCGAGCTCACGCTCGATCCGCCGCAGGCCACGGGCGATCTCGCGGGCGATCCGCTGCTCGACGAGGACTACCTGGTGCTGTCGACGGTGCATTCCGCGAAAGGGCAGGAGTGGGAGTCGGTGCACGTGCTGAACGTCACCGACGGGACGTTCCCTTCGGAGTTTTCGGCCGGCCGGGCCGAGCTACTGGAGGAGGAGCGCCGCCTGCTCTACGTGGCGATGACGCGGGCCCGCACCGAACTGCGATTGATCGCTCCCGTGCGCTTCTACGTCACGCAGCAGCAGGGCATGGGTGATCGCTACGTGCATGGCGCGCGCAGTCGATTCCTGACCGAGTCGGTGATGAAGGGATTCCAGCGGGTGACCGCTGGGGAAACGAAGGAAGGTTTCGGCGCACCCAAGGCAGCCGAAGGCCCGCGCATTGACGTCGCGAACCGGTTGCGGGACATGTGGTGAGCAGGCAAATCGAGGATTCACCGCAGGCGCGCGATCCCGCCGCACCCCGCAGGGTGCTTCGAGCGCCAGGGATAGAAGGCCGCAACCCGCAGGCTGCGGCCTTCACCAGGCTTGCTGGTTCGGCCGGGACCGGGCTCGGGCCTCAGTCCCGAACGGGGTTACCAGCGGCGCTGACCGCCGCCGCCACCGCCGCCGCCGTAGCCGCCACCGCCACCACCACCGCCACCGTAGCCACCGCCGCCGCCACCCGGACGGCCACCGCCGCCACCCGGACGGCCACCACCGCCGCCCGTGCGGGGACGATCCTGCGCTTCGTTGACGCGCAGGGGACGACCGCCCATGTTGAAGCCGTTGAGCGCCTGCATGGCACGCTGGGCATCAGCCTGCGGCATTTCGACGAAGCCGAAGCCGCGCGGCCGGCCGGTCTCGCGGTCAGTCGGGAGGGCAACGGATTCGACGGTGCCGTGCTGGGCGAAAAGCTCGCGCACGTCAGGTTCCGTCGCTGTGAAAGGCAGGTTGCCCACGTAAATCTTGGTCATTCGAACATCCTCAGAAGTGACACATCAAACCGGAACACAGGCGTCATTGCCTGGCCGGCACTACTCAACACTCATTCAAACAGGGGTTCGCAGCCGTGAGTCATTCGTGTCGCCAGGCTGAACCAGCCGGCGCTCCAGCGACGTTTCCTGTCACTGATCGAAGACGTTTCGGCTCGAAACAAGAGGCGCCGACAGGCGCTCTGCAAGACACGTACGGGCAACGATCGCGCCGCATGCTACCACAACCCCCTAGAAATCAAGCCTGGGCGGCCCGGCGCCAGCTTGCCGAGGCGATCCGCGCGCATGTCCAGACGAGATCTGGCGGCTGCCGGTAGGACCGGGGTGGCGAGGGGCATTGAGCCCATGGGCGGGGTCGTCATGAAATGGTCGGCACCAGGCGAAGCTAAGGATTGAATCCTCGGAACTCGGCTCGTTATTCGATTGCGTCTCGGTGCCGTTTTCGCGCTGGGCGCTCGTTGGTCAAAAACTGACCAAGCGGGAATGTACTTGCAGATCTGGGGTGCTGCAACCTAAATCGTTGATGCAGCGCAAAAAAATGCCACTGGCTGCCCCGTCCCGGGGCGCATGGCAGAGGCGCGGTGCTTCAGCGCCGGACTCGGTCGATCCAGTACTCCAGGGTCCGCAGGTTGCTCCAGAACGACGCGTTGTCGTTCCAGACCTGGGCGAGCGCGTCGACCGAAACGCCTTGGGTCGCCGCCGATCCCGGCAGCAGACGGGCGAAATCGAGCGGCAGGGCAGGCCTGGGATCGAGGGCTTCTTCGAGCATATCGGGCGAGCCGGTGTTGTGCGACATGGCGACATTGCAGCGCCGATCCATGACCGCCGCGTGAACCTGCTGTGAACATTAGGTGACTTGCGGTGCGGGTCAGACGGCGAGTGGCACGGACATGAGGTGATGATGCCCGTGGCGGCACCGTCTGGCGCAGTGCTAAGGTCCGCGGCTGCCAACGCCCGAGTCCCGTCCATGGAAGCATTTCTCGTCTCGACGGGTGTCGTCGCTCTCGCGGAGATCGGCGACAAGACGCAGCTGCTGGCGCTCGTGCTCGCGGCGAAGTTCCGCAAACCGATCCCCATCATCCTCGGCATCCTCGTCGCGACGCTCGTCAACCATGCGGCGGCCGGCGCCGCCGGCGCCTGGATTTCGGCGCTGGCCGGACCCACGGTGATGCGCTGGATACTCGGCCTTTCGTTCATCGCGATGGCGGCGTGGACTCTCGTGCCCGATCAGTACGATGACGACGACGGCACGAACGCCGCTCCCCGGTTCGGCGTGTTCGGCACCACCGTCATTGCGTTCTTCCTGCTCGAGATGGGTGACAAGACGCAGATCGCGACCGTCGCGCTGGCCGCGAAGTACGCCTCGCTGGTGGCCGTGGTCGCGGGCACGACCCTCGGCATGATGCTGGCGAACGTGCCCGCGGTGCTGCTCGGTGACGTCGCCGCGAAGAAACTGCCGCTGCAGGTCGTGCACCGGATCGCAGCCGCGATCTTCCTCGCGCTCGGCGTGTCCGTCCTGCTCGGCTTCGGCTCGCTCGGCTAGGGTTCGAGGTAGGTGTAGCCGACGAGTTCTGCTTCGTAGAACCGCCGCATCGCCTGGCTCTCGGGCAGCGTGATGCGGCCTTCCCGCACGGCGCGCTCACAGTCACGCGCGAACTGCGGCACCAGCCGCTCGACGTCGTACTGCATGTAGCGCAGCACCTCGGCCGCCGAATCGCCCTTCACCGTTTCCTCGATCCACCAGCCACCCTCGTCGTGCAGCTTGATGTGCACGACGTGCGTGTCGCCGAAGAGGTTGTGCAGGTCGCCCAGCGTCTCCTGGTAGGCGCCCACGAGGAAGAACGCGATGTAGTACGGCTCGTCCGGCTTGAGGTCGTGCAGCTCGAGCGAGCGCTTGGTCTCGCGCAGGCTGACGAAATGATCGATCTTGCCGTCGGAATCGCAGGTGATGTCCGCCAGCACGCCCGTGCGGGCGGGGCGCTCGTCGAGGCGATGCACCGGCATGATCGGGAACAACTGGTCGATGGCCCAGCTGTCCGGCAGCGACTGGAAGATCGACAGGTTGCAGAAATAGATGTCGCTCAGGATGGTCTCGAGGCCTTCGAGTTCCTCCGGCACCGAGTCCAGCTTGCGGCAGAGGTCCCGGATCTTCGCGCAGGTCGCCCAGTACAGCCGCTCGACCAGGCCGCGCGCCTCGAGACCGAGGTAACCGACGCTGAACATCTGCAGCGCCTGTTCGCGGGCCTGCAGCGCGTCGTGATAACACTCGACCAGCCGTCGCTCCGAGACTGAACGGTAGGCGTCGAGCAGGTCCTTTACCGGCTGCGGGATTTCCTTCTTCCCGCGCACCATCTGTTCGTCGGTCTCGGTGACGCGGAAACGGTCGAGTTGCGAGCTGCCGAGCACGTCGCAGATCAGCAGGCTGTGGTGCGCGGCGATCGCGCGGCCAGATTCGCTGACGATGACCGGATGGTCGATGCCGCGGGCATTGCACACGTTCGCGATGCGATAGACCACGTCGCTCGCGTATTCGGCGAGCGTGTAGTTCATCGACGATTCGTAATTGGTGCGGCTGCCGTCGTAGTCGACGCCCAGGCCGCCGCCGATGTCGATGTACTGCAGGCCGGCGCCCATCTGCTTCAGCTCGGCGTAGACGTGCGCGAGCTCCGTAACGGCGTCCTTGACGCGGCGGATGTCCTGCAGCTGGCTGCCCGGGTGGCAGTGCACGAGCTGCAGGCAGTCCTCCATGCCGTGCTCCTTGAGCACGCCGACGAGATCGAGGATCTCGGTGACGAACAAACCGAATTTGCTCTTTTCGCCCGACGATTCGCGCCAGCGGCCGGCGCCTTCGCTCGCGAGCTTCACGCGCACGCCGAGGCGCGGACGCACGTCATACCTCTTCGCGTGCTTCAGGATCAGGGCCAGTTCGCTGAAATTCTCCACGACCGGGATGATCGTGCGGCCGAGTTTCGCGGCGAGGATCACGGCCTCGATGTAACTGTCGTCCTTGAAGCCGTTGCAGATGATCAGTCGCTCGGACTCGCCTTCGGTCAGCGCCATCACGGCGAGCAGCTCGGGCTTGGAGCCCACCTCGAGGCCGAAGCCGAACTCGCGGCCGTAGCCGTAGATCTCCTCGACCACCAGTCGCTGCTGGTTGACCTTGATCGGGAACACTGCGCAGTAGCGGCCCGTGTACTCGTTCTCCGCAATCGCAGTGGCGAACGCGTCGCGCAACCGCGTCAGGCGGTGGCGCAGGATGTCCGAGAAGCGGACGACCACCGGCGTGGACAGGTCACGCGCGGCAAGACCCGTGACGACCTCGTGCAGGTCGATTTCCCGGCCCTCCGTCCAGTCGGGACGCACGATGGCGTGGCCAGCGGCATTGATGCCGAAGTAGCCGTTGCCCCAGGCATTGACGCCGTAGAGCTCGAGCGAGTCGTCGACGTTCCAGGGGCCGGTGTAGCCGGTCTTGCGTTCGGGGTTTTCCACTGTCTTGGTCGTTCCACCTGTGTCCGGTGTTCAGGCCGGAAAAAAGAGGCGCGCACGATAGTCAGAAGCAGAGGCCGCGTAAACAGAAATCTAGGGGGGAGGAGGACAGGAAGGCCAGGAAGGACAGGAAGGATAGGAAGGACGAGGAAGTCGCAGCGTGCCGTTAAGCGGGCCAGGTCTCTGCACTTCCCACTCTCCCCTTCGTGGCCTTCCTGTCCTTCCTAACCCTCTTCCGCGCGCCACCGGGCGCGAAGGATCTCTCGACCACTCGCTCCAGCTGCCGGGGTAGAGGCGTGCTCCGGGCAGCCCGGCGTGCTCCATCGCCAGCAGCAGGTGACAGGCCGTGACCCCGGAGCCGCACATCGTGATCGTGTCGGACGGGGCCACGGGCCCGAGTGTTTGTGCGAACGCGCGGGCCAGCTCGGCGGGCGGCAGGAATCGGCCGTCGGCGGCGACGACGCCCGACGAGGGCAGATTGAGCGCGCCGGGCACGTGGCCGGCGACCGGGTCGATCGGCTCGACCTCGCCGCGATAGCGCTCCGCGGCGCGGGCATCGAGCACACGGCGCTGCGGATCGAGCGCAGCGAGCTGCGTCGTGTCGGCGTCGACACAGGCGCCGGCATCGAGGCGGGCAGTGAAATCACCTGCCGGGTGCGTCGGGGCCGGCTCTGTCGTCGTCGGCAGCCCGAGTTGCGACCAGCGTCGCATGCCGCCATCCATGACGGCGACGTGCCGATGGCCGAGCCATTTCGCCGTCATCCACCAGAAGCGCGAGGCCCACATGCCGGTGGCGTCGTCATATGCCAGCAGCAGCGAATCGTCGTCGACTCCCCAGCGTCGCAGCCGCGCCGCGAAGTCCTGCGGATCCGGCAGGGGATGCCGGCCGCTGGTCAGCGACGTCGGCCCCGCGAGGTCGTGATGCAGGTCGGCGTGGATGGCGCCAGGCAGATGACCTCGCAGGTACGCCTCACGGCCAGCTTCGGTTCGTGCCAGCTCGTAGCGGCAGTCGAAAATCAACAGCCGCGGGTCACCGAGTTGATCGGCGACCTGTTCCGCGCTCACCAGTGTTTGCCAGGGCATCGTCGCTTCCTCCGCAGCTGCCAGTACAATCCGGATACAGGTGCGCCGCAAGGGGCGCGGCGGAGGGTTCATGGCCATCGAAATCTACTGGGGCAGCGGCAGCCCGTACTCCTGGCGCGTGCTGCTCGCGCTGGAGTACAAGCGCCTCGCCTACGAGTCGCACCTGCTGCAGTTCTCGAAGCAGGAGCACAAGTCGCCGCGGATGTTGCGGATGAATCCGCGCGGCCGGGTGCCCGTGCTCAAGGATGGCGACTATGTCGTGTTCGAGTCGCTGGCCTGCCTGCTCTACCTCGACCGCAAGTATCCCGAGTACCCGCTCTTCGGCACGTCGGCCGAGGAGGCCGGGACGATCATGCGTGTCATCTGCGAGTATCAGGCGTACGCCGAGCACTACGTCACGCAGATCGTGTCCGCGGTGTTCCTCGACCAGCTCGACCAGCAGACCGAGGAAATCACCAAGGCGATGCACATCGTCGGGGGCGAGGCCCGCACCATCGAGGCACGGCTCAGCACGTCGGACTGGCTCATCGGTGAGCAGCTGTCGGCGGCCGACCTGACGGTCTTCCCGGGCATCATGCTGCTGCGCCGCGCCATGGAAAAACGCGAGGCCGGCGAACTCCGCTCGCGCTTCCTGCCGATGGAATCGACCTACCCGGCGATTGCCCGCTGGATCCAGCGCATGGAACAGGTGCCGGGGTACGAGCGGTCCTATCCGCCGCACTGGCGCGACCCGGCCAACCGGATCTGACCGCGTCCGCAGGGCCTGCATCCGGCCCCGCAAGGTTTCGCGGTAAACTAGGCAGCGAGCCGCCCGAATCGGGTCGGCCAAACAGGAATCACGCTAGAGAAATCATGACCAGCTATCCCGTTCACGTCGTCTTCCCCGGCCGCCTGATCTTCGTGGGCTTTGGCAGCATCGGCCAGGGCGTATTGCCGCTGATCCTGCGTCATGTGGGCATACAGCCCGACCAGATTACGATCGTCACCGCCGACGAGGCCGGTGAGAAGGTCGCGCAGGAATACGGCGTGCGTTTCGTGAAGCACGCGCTGACGCGCCAGAACTTCAAGAACGTGCTGGACCCGATCGTGGGGCGCGGGGATTTCCTGCTGAACCTGTCGGTCGACGTTTCGTCGATCGCGCTGATCAAGTTCTGCTGGGAAAAGGGTTCGCTCTATCTCGACACCTGCATCGAGCCGTGGCCGGGCGGCTACACCGATCCGACGGTCTCGCCGGCGCGCCGCACCAACTATGCGCTGCGTGAGGAAGCGCTGACACTCAAGGATTCGAAGCAACGCGCGCCGACGGCGGTGATCACGCACGGCGCCAACCCGGGGCTCGTCTCGCACCTGACCAAACAGGCGCTGCTCAACATCGCCTCGGACACGGGCGTCGAAACGACCGAGCCGGGCACGCGCGCCGACTGGGCGGCGCTCGCGCACAAGCTGGGCGTGAAAGTCATCCACATTGCAGAGCGCGACACGCAGGTGGGTAACCGGCCAAAGGAGCTGAACGAATTCGTCAACACGTGGTCCGTGGACGGTTTCGTCGGCGAAGGTTGCCAGCCGGCGGAACTCGGCTGGGGTTCGCACGAAAAGAACTGGCCGCGCGACGGCAAGAAGCACGACTTCGGCCGCGGCAGCGCCATCTACCTGATGCAGCCAGGTGCGGCGACGCGCGTGCGCACCTGGACGCCGATGGCCGGCCCGTTCCACGGCTTCCTGATTACCCACGGTGAATCGATCTCGATCTCCGACTACCTGACCGTGAAAAAGGGCGAGCAGGTCGTGTACCGCCCGACGGTGCACTACGCCTATCACCCGTGCGACGCCGCGGTGCTGTCCGTGCATGAGCTCGCTGGCCGCAACTGGCGGATGCAGGACAGCAAGCGGCTCATGGTGGACGACATCGTGAAGGGCGTTGACGAGCTCGGCGTGCTGCTCGCGGGTCACAAGAAGAACGCGTACTGGTATGGCTCGCAGCTGTCGGTGCAGGAAGCCCGCCAGCTCGCGCCGCACAACAGCGCGACGTCGCTGCAGGTCACGGTCTCGGCGCTGGCGGGGCTGATCTGGGCGGTCGAGAACCCGAACAGCGGCATCGTCGAACCCGACGACATCGACTACAAGCGCATCCTGGAGATCTGCCGGCCGTACCTCGGCCTGGTCGTAGGCGAGTATTCCGAGTGGCACCCGCTGGTCGACCGCGGCCGGATGTTCCCCGAAGATCTCGACGAAACGGATCCCTGGCAGTTCAAGAACGTCCGCGTGGTGTGAGTACGCCCGGTAAGCCATCTCCTTCTTCTCCCGCGGCTGCGGCAGAGGGCGGGGTCGAGGGCAGTCGGGGTCACGGCGGCTGCCTTTGCGGCGCTATCCGTTATCGCTTCGCGCTGCCACCGCTGTGGGTTGCGCATTGTCACTGCACGATGTGCCGTCGCGCCCAGGGCGCCGGCTTCGTTACGTGGGTCGGCACCGACGGCGAGCGCTTCGAACTGGCCGGCGAAGCGGGGCGACTTCGCACCTACCGTTCATCGCCCGAGGCGACGCGCAGTTTCTGCGACCGCTGCGGCACGCCACTCTTTTTCGAGTCGACGCGCTGGCCCGGCGAGCTGCACATCACCCTGGGCAGCGTGGACGCTGCGCTCGCGGCGCAACTGCAGCCGCTGGCGCACGTGCACTGGGCGGACCGCGTGCCGTGGATCGGCGAGATCCACGACGGCCTGCCGCGTCACGAGGCGACCGGTTCCTCGTAACGAATGCCGACGACGACGCAGGCGCGTCGTCCACCGGGAACCTCGATCGTCACCTCGTCATCGACACGCTTGCCCAGCAGCGCGCGGGCGAGCGGTGAATCCATGCTGACATAACGCCGCGCGGGATCGAGTTCGTCGGGTCCGACGATGCGGAACTCGGTTGCGACGCCGGCCTCGTCCTCCACCTGCACCCACGCGCCGAAGAAGATCCGGCTGCGGTCATCCGGCGGGCCCGCGACGACGATCATTCCTTCGAGCCGCTTGCGCAGGAACCGCACCCGACGGTCGATCTCGCGCAGCTGGCGCTTGCCGTAGATGTATTCCGCATTCTCCGAGCGGTCGCCCTGCGCCGCGGCTTCCTGCACGGCCTTGGTCACCTGCGGACGCAGCACGCGCCACAACTCGTCGAGCTCTGCGCGCAGCCGGCGCTCGCCCGCGGGCGTCGAGTACCTGGAGCCTGGCGCGGCGGGTTTTCGGTAGCGGGTCATGTTTTCTGCAGGCGGTTCCCGGGCGCCGGAATAGTGTGCACGCGGTCACGGAAAAGGCCGGTGGCGAACCGTAGTTTGCCGTCCATGGGCATCAAGTTCTACGCGCATTTCCTGGTCGAGCAGCCGCAGCCGCGGGGCCTCGAGGAATTCCGCGGCGTGGTCGAGCTCGACGGCCAGCCGCGCCCGAACAAGGGCATGAAGGAAGCGACCCGGATCATCGCACGCAACTTCGGCCGCGCGCAGCAGGACGTCAAGGTCCTGCAGTGGGCAAGGCTGCACTGAGCGCCACGGCGCAACGGTTCCCCTGGCGGACTTTCCCCTTCCCCTTCGACCAAAGTTCGCCCACTCCAGCCCCGGCCCGCAAAAGGCCGGGGTTTTTTTATGGCCGCTATCGCGATAGTGACCCTCGGCCTGGGTGGACTGTTGGGCTCACTGGGCATTGTCGCTCTGGTGGCGAAAGGATACTCCGCGTTATCGGTGGGCTTTGCACTGGTCTACATCATTCCTATCTGTACCCTGGGGATCGTGAAAATAATGAAATCGTCGTAAATGGATTGAAAAAATGCTGGATTTGTTATGTCGTAAGTCGAGCAGTGACGACCTCGATGTGAATCTTGCCATGCGCCATCTGGCCAGTCACGAATGGGGACGGGCGCGAATGACCCTCGAAAGAGCGCTGGCCAAGGGGCGGCTGTCGGAACCCGAACAGGTGCGCGTTCTCTTGCAGGAAGTTCGGGATCGACTGGGCGTCAGGGGTGCAGAAAAGCTACACATCGTCTTCTGATCCCGTCCCTGGCTCAGTGGACGGCGGCGACTTTTCCTGGTCGAGGGATCGTGAAAGCCATGAGACTGCAGGGTAGGGAGGGTGATGGCGTCGGCCGCTCGCGGAACGAGTTGGGCCTCTGCGATCCGGGATAACCAGCCAGGCCAGCGGTAGTGCCCGCCACGATCTGAATGCACCACGGGCCGATCGCTGCTGACGGTCACGGTCTGGATGGCCGCATCCAGCATCGAGTTGACGAGTTCGGCGTCCGGGCGCGTGCCGATCGACCAGCTCACGACCATGCCGTCGAAGCAGTCGATCATAGGGGAGAGGTACACCTTGCCGGCCGGGATCTGGAACTCGGTGATGTCGGTGAGCCACTTCTCGTTTGGTGCGCTCGCGCTGAAGTCGCGGTTCAGGAGGTTGTCCGGAGCCGGGCTGATCTCCCCCATTTACGAGCCGTATCGACGGCGTCTGCGCGCAATGGGGAGCAGGCTCTGCTGCTTCATCAGGCGCCGAACCACCTTCTCGGAGATGTTCACGGACTGCTTGGTGAGCGAGGCGTGCATCCTGCGGTAGCCGTAGCACCGGTAGTTGCGCTCGAAGATATCCGTCATGACGCGGCGCAAGATGTGCGAAGGCATGTGCTGTGCATGTGCCGCTGCCGGCGCGACTTTGCCGTAGCGTCGCGCGGCTCGCAGGCCGAGTGGTGCATGCACGGGATCGTCGTAGGCGTGCACGAGATAGTGCAGCGCACCTGGATGGCGGGGGTTGAGCTCGTAGACGGCTTCGGCCTCGGCGGCCGCGCGCATGTAGTTGGCCGTGTCGCGCGTGGAACCGGAGAGCCCCAGCCACGACAAGGCATAGAACGAGCGGGCGTCCAGGTCTTCGGGAAACTTCCTGGCCAGTTCGCCGAGTGCCCGGTTGAAGCTGGCATCGCGCTCGACTTTCGTGCCATCGTCGTACAGTGCCTCGACCGACGCCAGGTAGCCGCGCTCGCGTTCCGTCGCCGCTTTCGACATCCGCACCTCGCGCGTCGGGCCGAGGCGCTGCAGGACGGCGCGCGCGGCCTCGAGGTCCTGCTCGCCCCAGATCGGCATGTTGTGGCTGAGCGCCTCGCCCCAGTACGCCATGACGAAGCCCGGATCCTTTGCTTGCGCGGCACGAAAGGACTCGCGGGCTGCATCGAACTCGAAGCTGTGCAGGAGCAACAGCCCGCGCATGAAATCCGGCTGGGCCGCGACGGAGCCGGAGTTCGGAAAATTTGTTTCGCCAAGGCTGCCGGCAATCGTGACGGCTTCCGACGGCGGCGTCTTCTGGTGGGCGAGGGCGGGCGTGGTGCAACAAAGTGCGAACAGCAGTGCGGCGGCGCGAGCGGCTGGGCCGTTCATTCGATCGATCTCCCCGGTCCGTGCAGTCGGAGATCCTTATCGCACGTTTGTCGGCAGGCCGCAGCCACAACCGGCAGCGTTCCGCGCCGGGGATACCGACATCTAGACGTCGCCGATGCTGAGCACCGCGATCGCGACCCGCACTTCGACGAGGAAACTCACGAACGCGGCGACCAGCGCGCACATCGCCAGCACGAACAGGAGCGCGAGCGGCGGCGCGAGATTGAGCGGAATGAACGTGCTCGAGAACAGCAGCGCGATGACGATGGCCACCAGCAGCGCGGCGACGGTGCCGAGCGTGATCGCAATGTTGATGTAGCGAGCGCGCTTCGACAGCGCCTGCAGCTGGCCGCGAATGCGCTCGACGTCGCTCGCCCCGGGCAATCGCAATTCCTTTTCCAGGCTGCGCGCACGGTCGACGATGCGCGCGAGACGGCTCGCCAGCACGCCCAGGAACACCCAGATGCCGGACAGCAGGAACACCGGCGCGAGCGCGAGCTGGATCGCGTGGGCAATGTCGACGACCTTGATCCCATCCACGGCGCAGTTCCTTGCACGATCCAGTGCGTGATTGTAATGGCTCGCCGATTGCCACGTGTCGGGGTTCGCGCGCACCATCGCGGCGCATGACGACGACCACGACGTTCAAGGACCATTTCTCGCGGCAGTCCGCGGATTACAGCCGCTACCGGCCGGGGTATCCCGCCGACCTGATCGCGTGGGTCGCGTCCCGTGCGCCGGATCACGCGCTGGCCGTCGATTGCGCCACCGGCAATGGCCAGGCGGCGATCGCGCTGGCCGAGCACTTCGATGCGGTCGTCGCAGTCGACGGCAGCCGTGCGCAACTCGAGCGGGCACAACCGCACCCGCGCGTCCGTTACGAGCTGGCGCTGGCCGAGCACCTGCCGGTCCAGGACCAGTCGGTGTCGCTGGTGGCCGCCGCGCAGGCCGTGCACTGGTTCGACTTTGAACGGTTCCACGCGGAATGCCGCCGCGTCCTGAAGCCGGGCGGGGTGATTGCAGTCTGGACGTATGAAAAATTCCAGGCGGGTGCAGCGATCGACACGATCGTGGACCGGTTCTACCAGGACGTCGTCGGCGACTACTGGCCGCCGGAACGACGCTACGTCGAGGAGGCGTACCAGACGCTGCCGTTCCCCTGGGCCGAGGAGATCGTGCCGTCTTTCCAGCTGCAGACGGAGTGGTCGCTGGAGCAGGCGATCGGTTTCCTGGCGTCGTGGTCGTCGGTGCAGCGCTATCGGGACGCGCACCCCGGCCAGGACCCGTTGCCGGCCGTCGCAGCCGGAGCTCGCAACGCTCTGGCCTGCGGACCGGCACGCTTCGTCTCAACTGGCCGGTCCACCTGCGGCTGGGTCGAAGCTGATTCCTCTATAATCGCCGGCCTCGTCGGCCCGTTGCGGCCGCACACCGTATCGGTCACGGAGTCCTGAGAAATGCAGTTGCCGTTGGTCCCTGCCCGATCGCCCTGACGCTCACCCTCGCTGCCTGCGCGACGCCTCAGGCGCCCGAGCCGCCCACGGCGCCGGCCGCCCCTGCGGTCGCAGCCGCACCGGCGCTGCCCGCGCTGACATCCGGCCTCTCTCTGGAGAACTTCGACCGCACCGTGCGGCCGCAGGACGACCTCTATCGGTTCGTCAACGGCACCTGGCTCAAGAACACCGAGATTCCGGCCGACAAGTCGAACTACGGCACATTCAACGTCCTGGCCGACAAGGTCGAGCAGAACCTGCGCGTGATCGCCGAGGAGGCTGCTGCGGCCAACGCCGCTGCGGGCTCCGACCAGCAGCTGATCGGCGATTTCTACACGAGCTACATGGACGAGGCGAAGGCTGAGCAACTCGGTCTCACGCCGCTCAGCCCGAGCTCGGCCGGATCGCCGCGATCAAGGACCGCAAGCAACTGCTCGCTACCTGTCGCGGGCGCAGCTGCTGACGATGACAACCCGATCGGCGAGATCTTCGCCGACGCGAAGAACCCCGACATGAATACGCTGTGGGTGACGCAGTCGGGCCTCGGCCTGCCGGAGCGTGACTACTACTTGTCCAGCGACCAGCGCTTCACCGAGATCCGCGCGACCTACGAGAAGCACATCGAGAACGTGTTCAGGCTCGCCGGCCGACAAGGACTCGGCCGCGGTCGCCAAGCACGTGATGGCGTTCGAGACACGCCTCGCCAAGGCCTCGTGGGCGGCGGTGAAGCTGCGCGACATCGAGGCAAGGTCTACAACCCGTCCACGTCGCAGGCGCGAAAAGGCCACGCCGGGCATCGACTGGTCGACCTGGCTCGACGCGACATGACGATGCCGCGGCTCCGGCCACTGATCGTCGGCCAGCCGAACTACTTCCAGGAAGTCGGCAAGGCGCTCGACGACGTGCCGCTCGCCACGTGGAAGGACTACCTGACGCTGCGCACGATCGATGCGTATTCGCGCCGTACCTGGCAAGGCGTTCGTCGACGAGAACTTCGACTTCTACCGGCCGCACGCTGTCCGGCACGCCGCAGCTCAAGCCGCGCTGGAAGCGCGCGCTCGCCGAGCTCGAGGGCTCGACCGGCGACCTGCTCGGCAAGGAATACGTGCAGCGTCACTTCCCGCCGGAAGCGAAGCAGCGCATGGACGTGCTGGTCGCAACCTGCTCAAGGCATTCGACGTCTCGATCGACGAACTCGCCTGGATGGGCCCGGAGACGAAGAAGGCCGCGCACGACAAGGTGGCCAACTTCACGGTGAAGATCGGCTACCCGACCAAGTGGCGGGACTACACCGGCCTGGTCGTCCGCCGGGACGACCTGCTCGGCAACGTGCTGCGCGCACGCGAAGTGAACGTGCAGCGCGAACTGAAGAAGGTTGGCCAGCCGGTCGACAAGACCGAGTGGGGCATGACGCCGCAGACGGTCAACGCCTACTACAACCCGCTCGCGAACGAGATCGTGTTCCCGGCGGCGATCCTGCAGCCGCCGTTCTTCGACATGAACGCGGACGACGCCGTGAACTACGGCGGCATCGGCGCCGTGATCGGCCACGAGATCAGCCACGGCTTCGACGACCAGGGCCGCAAGTTCGACGGCAAGGGCGTGCTGCGCGACTGGTGGACGGAGCGAGGACAATGAACGGTTCGTGGCGCGCAGCGAATGCGCTGGTGAAGCAGTACAACGCTTTCAGCCCGATTCCCGGAATGAACGTCAACGGCGAGCTGACGCTCGGCGAGAACATCGGCGACCTCTCGGGTCTGGCCGTGGCCCACAAGGCCTACCAGATCGCACTGAACGGCAAGGACGCGCCGGTACTCGACGGCTTCACCGGCGAGCAGCGCTTCTTCCTCGGCTGGGGCCAGGTCTGGGCCTGGAAGTATCCGTGACGACGAACTGCGCAAGCGCCTGAAGACGGACCCGCACAGCCCGGGCGAGTACCGCGTCAATGGCGTCCTGCGCAACATGCCGGCGTTCGCTAGCGCATTCGGCGTGAAGGAAGGCGACAAGATGTACCTGCCGCCCGAACAGGTCGTCCGAATCTGGTAAGTCGATTCTGGTAATGTCGCATTCGATCCAGGGGTGGGGCGGTCGGTAATCCAAGGAGAACGTTCCGATGCGAGCCTTGCACGCGTTTCTGCTGGTGGCGACGGCCCTGCTGCTGTCCGGCTGCGGTTACAACACGATCCAGGTGCAGGACGAGGCGACCAAGTCGGCGTGGTCCGAAGTCGTCAACCAGTACCAGCGCCGCGCTGACCTGATCCCGAACCTCGTCAACACGGTGAAGGGTTTCGCCGCGCAGGAACAGGCCGTGCTGATCGGCGTAACCGAGGCCCGCGCCAAGGCGACTCAGGTGCAGGTGAAGGCCGACGACCCCGCGTCGCTGCAGCAGTTCCAGGCGGCACAGGGCGAACTGTCGAGCGCGCTCTCGCGCCTGATGGTGGTGGTCGAGAAGTACCCCGAGCTCAAGTCGGACCAGAACTTCCGCGACCTGCAGGCGCAGCTCGAAGGCACCGAGAACCGGATCACCGTGGCGCGCAATCGCTACATCCAGGCGGTGCAGGACTACAACGTCACGATCCGCAAGTTCCCGACCAACCTGACTGCCATGATCTTCGGCTACAAGGTCAAGCCGAACTTCACGGTCGAGAACGAAGCCACGATCGCGAAGCCGCCGACAGTGGATTTCAGCGCGCCGCCGGCCCCGGCAGCCACGCCCGCACCTGCGACCAACTGAGGCACTCCTCGCGTCGCGTCCCCAACGGGGCGCGACGCGGGGTGATCCCATGGTCGCTGCGTCATTCCCGCTCAAGTCCCGCCCGCTGCTGCGCGGCCTGATCCTCGCGGCGCGGCTGTGGCTCCTGGCCGCTGTCGTTGCGCCGGCCTTCGCGCAACAGGGCCTCGTTGCCGTGCCTCAACTCACGGCGCGGGTCACCGACCTCACCGGCACGTTGACGGCCGACCAGTCCTCCGCACTCGAAGCGAAGTTGGCGGCGTTCGAACAGTCGAAGGGCAGCCAGGTCGCGGTCCTGATCGTGCCGACGACGCAGCCCGAGGAAATCGAGCAGTACGCGATCCGCGTCGTCGACCAGTGGAAGCTCGGCCGCGGCAAGGTCGACGACGGCGTGCTGCTGCTGGTAGCGCTCAATGATCGCAAGCTGCGCATCGAGGTGGGCTACGGACTGGAAGGAGCGCTGCCCGATGCGACGGCGAATCGCATCATCCAGCAGGACATTACGCCCGCGTTCAAGCGCGGCGATTACTACAACGGCATCAATACCGGCGTCGATCGCATCATGCGCGTGATCGAGGGCGAGCCGTTGCCGGAGCCGGAGTTCAGCCCACCCGCGGCCGGCATCCCCGGGCTGGTGCACCTGCTGCCGTTCCTGTTCATCCTGGCGATGGTCGGTGGCTCGATCTTCCGGCGTCTCTTCGGTCGTGTCGGTGGCGCGCTCGCCACCGGCGGCCTGGTCGGTTTCCTGACCTGGCTGCTGATCAGCATCCTCGGCATCTCCGTGTTTGCGGGCATCGTCGCCTTCATCTTCGCGCTCATGGGCGGTATGGGTGGCGGCGGGCCGCGCAGTGGCGGCGATGGCTGGGCCAGCAGTCGCCACCGCAGCGGCTGGGGCTACCCGGGTGGTTTCGGCGGCGGCGGCTTCGGCGGCGGCGGTGGCTTTGGCGGGGGCGGCTTCGGCGGCGGGGGCGGCGGTTTCGGGGGCGGCGGCGCCTCGGGCGGCTGGTGATGGCGATGGACTGGACACGTCTTTTCCGTCATCTGTTTTCGACGCGCCGTAAACTTGCGCGCGCTTTCCCGGTCCAAGCCCTCGAGGCGATTGAGCGCGCGGTCGCCGAATCCGAGCTCACCCACAGCGGCGAAATCCGCTTTGCGATCGAAGCCGCGCTCGAGCCGCAGGAGGTCTGGGCGGGAAAGACACCGCGGGCCCGGGCCCTGCAGGTCTTTGCCGCCCTGGGGGTCTGGGATACCGCAGCGAACAACGGCATCCTGATCTACGTGCTGCTGGCCGATCGCGACGTCGAAATCGTGGCTGACAGGGGTTTCAACGGTCGTGTCAGCACGGCGGAATGGTCCGCGGTCTGCAACACGATGGAAGAGAAGTTCCGCGCCGGGCAATATGAGCGGGGCGCGGTGGAAGGAGTGCACGAGGCTGGCCGGTTGCTGGCCCGTCACCACCCGCCATTGCCCGGCGGGCGCGACGAGGATGAACTGCCGAACCGCCCCGCCGTGCTCTGACCGGCCGCGGGCCGTTCGACACTTGACGAGAGGTGGATAGTGATCGGAACCGTGAATAGTCCAGGCATCAGGTCGACGCGCCACGTGGCGCTCGTTGCCGTGCTCGCAACGCTGGCAGGCTGCAGCATCTTCGCGCCGCAGCCGCAAAAACCGCCGCCGCCGCCGGAACCGCCCAAGCCGCAGTATGCGGAACCACTCGCGACGCACACGTTCCCGTACGATCCGCAGACCACGGCGGTCGTCGGCACCTTGCAGGCGACGATCGCGACCGAGGAAGACACGCTTCCTGACATCGCGCGCCGCTTCAATCTCGGCTACGACGAAGTCATCAACGCCAACCCGGGCGTCGACCCGTGGCTCCCGAGGGAGGGCACCCGAATCGTGCTGCCCACGCAGTTCATCCTGCCGGACGCGCCGCACGAAGGCCTGGTCGTCAACCTCGCGGCGTTGCGGATGTACTATTTCCCGAAGCCGGCAAAGGGCGAGCAGCGCGTCGTTGTCACGGTACCGATCGGCATCGGCATGGTCGGCTGGGCGACGCCCGAAGGCAGCACCAAGATCGTCTCGAAGCGCAAGGATCCGGTCTGGACACCGCCCGCTTCCGTGCGCAAGGAACACGCGGCCGATGGCGACATCCTGCCCGCGCGAGTGCCGGCCGGTCCCGACAATCCGCTTGGCGCGTTCGCGATGAACCTGGGCTGGCCCAGCTATCTGATGCATGGCACCAACAAGCCCGCCGGCGTCGGCATGCGCGCCAGCCACGGGTGCATCCGGTTGTATCCGGAAGACATCGCGACGCTGTTTCCGCAGTTGCCGATCGGCACCAAGGTGACGGTCGTCAACCAGCCGCTGCTCTACAAGGCGCAGGACGGCCAGTTCTACGTGCAGTCGTTCCCTCCGCACGAGGAACATCCGGAGGCGAAGGCGGCGGCCAAGGGTCAGCGCTTCAACAAGAAAGTGCAGGAAAAGATGGCGCAGCGTGCAAAGCCGGCGGACGTTACGGTCGACTGGGCACTGGCGGAACAGGTAGTGAACGCGTCGAAAGGCGTGGCCGTGCCCGTCTCGCAGCCGGCCGTCGGTCTCGACCAGTTCCTGGCGTCGGCGCGGCTCGTCGCGAATCGCATCCCGGACGGTGCGACCTGGGACGGCAGCGACCGGCCGGTGCCGATCCGCGATGAGGCGTCCGCCGCTGCTCCGGTCGTCGCCAGCGGCGGACGCTAGGCGGCCGTGCGAGGACTGCCCGCCAGCTGCTACCTCGACACCGCCCGCGCATCGCTCGAATACTCCGCTGTCTTCGCGTCGAGCTGGCAGTTCGTTTGCCACGCCTCGGACCTGCCGGCGTCCGGCACCGCAGTGCGATTCGACTGCGGTGGACGTTCGGCGGTGGTGCTGCGGACGAAGGCAGGCGGCCTGCAGGGTTTTCGCAACGCCTGCCGTCATCGGGGCGCACGCCTCGTCGAAGGCGACGCGCACACCGGCCTCGCGTTCTGCATCGACGGGTACTTGCGCTGCCCGTACCACGGCTGGACGTACGATGAGTCGGGCGCGCTCGCCAGCGTTCCAGCCGGCCAGCACTTCGACGAGTTCGACGCGGACGCTCACTCGCTGCACCCGCTCCACGTTGCGCAGTGGCGCGGCCTCGTCTTCGTGGCCTTCCAGACGCCGCGGCAAGCGGTCGAGCAGGTGCTCGACGCCGTAGCCGGAGCCTGGCCGGACCTCACGTCGATGCGGCGTGTGATCGAGCCGCGCGCAACGCCCTGCGCGGCCGACTGGAAACTCGCGTGCGAGCACCTGCTCGACACCGCGCACCTCGACATTGCGCGACCTGCCCTGAAGCCGCGGTTGTTTGCACCCCTGGTGTTCGAGCATGGCGAGGGTGACGGTCTGCGTGCGACAGCCGCAGTCGCTACCGGCGCGCTTGGCGACACGTGGCCGTCGCGCGTGTACCGCCAGTTGCTGCGCGACAGGCAGTTGGCGCCGGCACGCGCCGAATACGTTTACCTCTGGCCGAACCTGCTGCTGCAGCTCGCGCCCGACGGCCTTTCCATCCTGCAGGTCCTGCCGGGCGCGACCGGCCAGAGCACGTTCCGTGAGTTGCGCTACGCGGCACCCGATTCGAGTCGCGACATGCGCCTGCTGCGTTACACGCATCAGCGTGTGCGACGCCAGGCTCTCGCAGCGGACGTGCGCATGCTCGCGCGCGTGCAGCAGGGGATGGCGGCGTTGGGCGCGGATGAGACCGGCCCGATCGCAACTGGCGAGGTCGGGCTGCGCTGGTTCGCCGAGCGCTGTCGCGCGCGCCTGTCGGCACCCGCAGCCCCGCACGCCGACCATTCGCGGCCGCAGTCGCCGCAGGACCACCCCGTCCGTAGGACCATGAGGCCGCTTGCGCTACCACCGGTTGGGATGGGATCGCTTCGAAGGCCAATTAGTTGTGGTACTTTAAGTTAATTTCTCGAGGCGGGGCGCGGCTTTGCGCGATAGTGCCCACACTGGCATCACGGTGACGGAGGCGGTTGGCGCAGACCTGCCGATCGTCCGTCTGCCGGCGGCGACGACCGGTTTCGTTGGCCGCGCGTTGCGCGGTCCGGTCAATCGCGCCAGTGCGCGTGCGCAGTTACGCCGAGTACCAGCAGGTATTCGGCGGGCTCTGGCAGCCGAGCATGCTGTCGTACGCCGTCGAGCAGTACTTCGATAACGGCGGCCGCGAAGCGGTCATCGTGCGCGTCGTGAACGGCGGCGCGCCGGCCACCATCAGCCTGCCCTGTGGCGACGAACAGCTGGTGCTCGAGGCACTCAGTCCCGGCACGCGCGAAATCCTGCGAGCCTCCGTCGACTACGACAACATCGCGCCCAGCGAGGAAGATCGCTTCAATCTCGTGTTGCAGCGCGTGCGCGCGCTCGGCTCCGAGCAGATCGAAGACCAGGAAATCTTCCGGCGGCTGTCGACCGCACCGGGCACGACGCGATTCATCGCCTCGGCGCTGCAGGAATCCCTGCTGGTGCGGGTGCGTGGCGCCGTGCCGAACGCGCGTCCGGACCGCACGTTCCGTGCGGGTGCGCGTCACCCGATCGGCTACGTCGATTCGAATCCCGACGGTGACGATGGCTCGCCGCTCACCGATTACGACCTGATCGGCTCGGCTGAGCGCGGCACCGGCCTGTTCGCGTTGCGCGACGTCGAAGACCTGCATTTCGTCTGCGTGCCGCCGCCGGCGCGCGATCGTGACATCGGGCCTGGCGTGCTGCTCGTCGCGGCGCAATTCTGCCGCGACCACCGCGCGTTGCTGGTCGTCGATCCGCCTGCTGCGTGGCAAACGGCCGATGACGCATTGCAGGGCCTGCGCGAACTCGCGTTCCAGAGCGATTCCGCGTTCATCTGTTTCCCGCGCGTGCAGGCTTTCGACCGGCTGCGCGGTCGCTACGAGCCGTTCGCCAACAGCGGCGCGGTTGCCGGTGCGCTCGCGCGCATGGATGCGCACGGATCGCCCTGGGACGGCCTGCCCGACGAGCAGATCCTGCTGCGTCCCGGCACGCGCCCGCTGCAATTGCTGACCGAGGCCGACTGCCAGAAGCTCTCGGCGCAGGGCGTCAACCCGCTGCACGCAGTCCGTGCAAGCGTTGCCGGCACCGCGCAGCTGAAGACGCTGGCGCGTGGAACGGGTGCTGGCCCCGAGAGTTCGCTGCTCACGTTCCGGCGGCGGCAGCTGCTCATCATCAACAGCATCGAGAGCGGCACGCGCTGGGCGCGCTTCGAGGGGCGCGACCGCAACACCTGGCCGCGCCTCGCACGGCAGGTGCATGCCTTCCTGCTCGGACTGGCCGCGAGCGGCGCCTTTGGCAAAGGCGCGGACGCGCAGCACTGTGCGGTCATCTGCGACGAGCGCATCAACACGGTGGACGACCTCAAGAATGGCGTGGTGCATTTCCTGGTCTCGCTGCCCACGCCGCGCCACGGCGAGCACCGCTCGTTCATGTTCACCCATCGGCTCGAGGGCAGCGCCGTGCGGGCCGTGAACCAGAGGCAGTTGCCGCCGGGTACGCGCTTCACCGTGCGCGAGCCGCCGGGTCCCGCGCCCGGCAGCTCGCTCGAAGACACCGCACCACGCCGGACGCTGGCACAGGAGTTGTTCGCGCCGACGCCGGATCAGCGGCCCGCCGTGTCTTCAGGCGCCCTGCGCCCCGAAGCCGCCGCCGCCCGGCGTCTCGATCTGAATCTCATCGCCCGGCTCTACGGCGAGTCCGAACGTCGCGGCGACCGTTTCTGAGGCGGCGCGGCCGCGCCGCCGGACCGTGTTACGTCCGGGCGACCCAGGCGCGCCTCCCTCCAGGCCGAACGGCGCGATACGCCGATGATTGGCGAGCACGTTCGCCGTCATCGCCTCCCGGAATTCCACGCGCCGTACGAGACCGTCGCCACCGCGGTGCCGACCCGCGCCACCGGAACCGCGACGAATCGAGAACTCGCGCAGCAGCACCGGGAATCGCGTTTCGAGTACTTCTGGATCGGTGAGCCGCGAGTTGGTCATGTGGGTCTGCACACCGCTTGCACCGTCGAAATCCGGTCCGGCACCCGCGCCACCCGCGATCGTCTCGTAGTACTGGTAACGCTCGTTGCCGAACGTGAAATTGTTCATCGTGCCTTGCGCTGCGGCCTGCAGCCCCAGCGCTCCATACAGCGCATCGACGATGCACTGCGAGGTTTCGACGTTGCCCGCCACTACGGCCGCGGGTGCGACCGGATCGAGCATCGATCCGTGCGGTACGGCGATCGTCAGGGGTCGCAGGCAACCCGCGTTGAGCGGGATCGGCTCGTCGATCAGCGTGCGGAAGACGTAGAGCACCGCCGCCGTGGTGACGGCGAGCGGTGCATTGAAGTTGTTGGCCTGTTGCAATGAGGTGCCCGTGAAGTCGACGGAGGCGGTGCCTGCATCCGGTATCGACGGCGATGCGCACGGCGATCACCTGGCCATTGTCCATCTCGTAGCGGAAGCTGCCGTCGCGCAGCCGGCGGATCGCACGGCGCACGCAGCGCTCGGCGTTGTCCTGCACGTGACCCATGTACGCGAGCAGCATGGCGCGTCCATGGTCCGCCGCGGCGCGCCGCAGTTCCCGTTCACCACGTGAATTGGCCGCCAGCTGCGCCCGCAGGTCCGCAAGGTTCTGCGGGAAATTCCGCGCAGGCCAGGGGGTGTCGCAGAACAGCTGGCGCAGCCGTGCGGCATCGAGCACCCCGTCGCGCATGATGCGCGTCGGCGCCACCAGCACGCCTTCGTCGTCGATGCTGCGGCTGTCCGGCGGCATGGAGCCGGGCGAGATCCCGCCCACGTCGGCGTGATGCGCACGCGAGGCCGTGAAGAACTCGATGCGGGCGCCGTGCTCGTCGAAGACCGGTGAGACAACCGTCATGTCGGGCAGGTGGGTGCCGCCGGCATACGGCGAGTTCACCAGGTAGGCGTCGCCGGGGCGCATGTCACCGTCGAACGCTGTCGAGCACCGCGGCAACGCTTGCGCCCATCGAGCCCAGGTGCACCGGCATGTGCGGCGCATTGGCCACGAGGTTCGCCGCGGCGTCGAAGATCGCGCACGAAAAATCGAGCCGCTCCTTGATGTTGACCGAGCTGGCCGTGTGTTGCAGTACCGCGCCCATCTGCTCCGCGACGTGCATGAACAACGCGTTGAACACCTCGAGGCGCATCGGGTCGGGCTCGGTGGCGGACTCGGCCGGGTGCGCGCTGTGCCGTGCGGACTGCGACCGGTGCAGGACAACCAGGCCGCTCGGTGCGACTCGGCCCGCCCAGCCGGGCGCGATCCAGCTCGTCGCACCGTCTTCGCAGAGCAGCAAGGGACCGTGCAACCGGACGCCCGGCGAGAGATCGCGCCGCGCGACGACCGGCACCGGGCGCGAGGCCCCCTCGGTCCAGACCGAGGCGCTTGCAGCCGGCGTTGCAGCGTCGGCGCTCAACGGTTCCCTGCCGGCGGCCGGATGTCGGCGCCGTTGCTGCCGTCCGCTCGATGGCCTCGGCCATGACCGAGCCGATGACCAGCGCCGCGGTCTCGTCGGCAAAACCGTAGAGTTGGGCGTGAGCCCGGAAGAAGGCGGTGCGGAGTGCGTCGGCGGGCTGCCAGGGAAGTTCGAGCGTGGTGTCGGAGCCCGCGAGGCGCACGTGCGCGCTGGTGCGCATCTCGACGAGCGACCCGGCGACGCCCTGGCGCAGCAGGTCATCGCGCGCATCGGTTGCGAGTGCGTTCAGCGTCTGCCCGCCGGCCGCGTGCCCGGATGCATCGAGTGCGGCCTCGACCGTGCGCCGACGAATCGCGCGACGACCGGTCAGTCCGATGCCATAGGCGGACAGCACGCCCGCGAGTGGATGCAGCAGCACCTCGTCGGCGCCGAGCAGCCCGGCCACGGCGCACGCATGCTGTCCCGCCGCGCCGCCAAAAGCGAGGAGGCCGAAGCGTGCCGGGTCTTCACCGTGGTGCAAGGCGAGTTCGCGGATCGCGTTGGCCATGCGTGCGCAGGCGACCTGCAGGAAGGCCTCGGCCAGCGCCTCCACGCTGTACTCGAGTCCCGATTCGTCGTGGGCGGCGGTGGCCAGTTCGGCGAGACGCGTGCGTGAGGCAGACGGATCGATCGGCTGGTCGCCCGCCGGACCGAAGACCTGCGGAAAGCGATCGGCTGGAATGCGTCCCAGCACGACGTTGCAATCCGTGATCGTCGCGGGGCCGTTGCGGCGGTAACACGCGGGCCCGGGATCGGCGCCGGCGGAGGCGGGACCCACTTGCAGACGACCGTCCGCGAATCGCAGCACCGAGCCACCGCCGGCGGCGATCGTGGTGATGTCGACCAGCGGGGTCTGCAACCGCACCCCGTCGATTTCAGCGGCAAACCGCCGCGGGATGTCGCCGGTGGACAAGCTTACGTCCGTCGACGTGCCGCCCATGTCGAAGCCGATCAGCCGTCGCGGGCCTTCGGCGGTGCCGGCGGCAATCATGCCGACCACGCCTCCGGCGGGGCCCGACAGGACGCCGTTCACGCCGCGAAAGCCCTCCGCGTCGACGAGCCCACCGTTGCTCTGCATGAATGCAACGGTCACGTCGCCGTGCGCTGCGCGCAGGCTCGCACGGAAATTCCGCGTGTAGCGCAGCAGGATGGGCGAGAGGTAGGCATCGGCCACGGTCGTGTCGCCACGCGCCACGAAGCCGAGGAGCGGCGCGGCAGCGTGTGACGCGATCACTTCTTCGAAACCCGCTGCGCGCGCAATTTCCGTGGCACGGATCTCGTGGGCGGGATGCTGGAATCCGTGCAGAAACGCAATGGCCACGGCTTCGATGCCCGCCGCTCGCGCCGCCACGAGTGCGCGTCGCAGCGCGTCTTCGTCCAGGGGCAGCAGCACGTGCCCCTGGGCATCCACGCGTTCCGGGATTTCAACGACCTCCCGGTACAACGGTGGTGGACGACGGATCGCGCGCGCGAAGATGTCGGGCCGTTCCTGGTACCCGATCAGCAGCGCGTCGCGCATCCCCTGCGAGGTCACCAGCAGCGTCGGCGCGCCCGCGCGCTCGAGCAATGCGTTGGTGGCGACGGTCGTGCCGAGCCGCACCGAAGTGACGCGACGGCCGCAGGCAGCGCCGTGCCGGTCGAGCAGCAGGCCGATGCCGCGCAGCGCCGGGTCGGCCGGCCGATGCGGGTCCCGCGACAGGACCTTGCAGGTGTGCAGCGAACCATCCGGTGCGGTGCCGACCACGTCGGTAAACGTGCCGCCGCGATCCACGGCGAACGCCCAGCCGACCGTTTCGCGTTGTGCAGTGTTCGGCAATCGAAACCGGCTCCAGCCCGGCGTCAACGATCGATGGGCCACGACCCCCGACACTTTGTCCGGGCCAGCAAGCATTCTGTCAGATCAGCGGCTGCCCGCGCGCGGACCTGGGCGGCCGGAATCCCGTGCGGAACCCACGGCCGCGTCGCCCGACGGGCTGCAACCGGCGCGTGGCATGATGCGATCCATCATGCCGAAGACTGCACGTCCTGCCCGGCCTGCTCTGCCCGCGCGCGCACCCGCCGATGTCGCCGAGCGCGAGCGTCGAATCGCTGCGATCGTCGCAGTCGTGCGCAAGATTCCTCGTGGCAGGGTGACGACGTACGGCTCCGTCGCGGCTCGCGCCGGACTTCCGCGCCAGGCCCGACTCGTCGGCAAGGTGCTTGCCGGTCTGCCACAGGACAGCGGGGTGCCGTGGCAGCGCGTCGTTGCGGCTGGCGGGCGCATCGCCTTTCCAGCAGGCTCGCCAGCACGCGGGCGGCAGATTTCCCGGCTGCGCGCGGAAGGCATCGATGCTGCGCGCGGCCGCGTGGACCTGGCCCGGCACGGCTGGGGCGCGGCGGTGGGCGATCTCGACCAGTTGCTGTGGTCGGGCGAATGAGACCCAGGCCGCGTTACGCCGTACGCTAAAGCATTATCATGCGCGACAGGCGGACTGGAGCATTTCCCGGATGACCGAACGATACGTTGTCTTTTCCCATGGCAAGGACAGCGAGCCATGGGGCAGCAAGATCGCAGCGATGGCGGAGATCGCGCGCGAGGAGGGGTTCCACGTCGAATCCGTCGATTATCGCGGCATCGACGATCCGCAGGCGCGCGTGACGCGACTGCTGGCGTTCTGCAAGGACCTGCGTGGGTCGCTGGTGCTCGTCGGTTCGAGCATGGGCGGTTACGTCTCGGTGGCTGGTTCTTCGCTGCTGCAGGCGCGCGGCATGTTCCTGCTGGCACCGGCGCTGTATCTGCCGGGCTACGAAAAATTCAGCCCGCGCCCCGCGCACTGCCCGACGACCATCGTTCATGGCTGGCGCGACGAGGTGATCCCGGTCGACAACAGCTTCCGTTTCGCCAAGGAACAGAAGGCAACGCTGCATGTCGTCGATTCGGACCACCAGCTGCTCGACCAGATCCGCGCGATCAATCATTTCTTCGCGTATTTCCTGTTCCAGATCGACGAGTTTCTCTGAGGGAAGAAGGAAGGACAGGAAGGACAGGAAGGACAGGAAGGACAGGAAGGACAGGAAGCGCCATGGGCGCAAGGATGACCTTCTTAGAGCGCAGCGCGTTTCCGACAATCCCTTCCTGTCCTTCCTCCCCTTCCTCCCCCTTGCGCTAGAATCCCCGCCCGGGCCCTTGCCCCGGGGAATCATCATGTCTGTTGTCACCAGATTGCCGCTCGCCGCCTTGGCGCTGTCGACGCTCGCCGCGTGCGGGTCGCCCGCGCCGCAGCCGAAGGATGACGCCGCAGGCGAGGCGGAAGCTCGGGAACTGGGCCGGGATACCGACAAGACGGTGCTGGACGACATGATCCAGACCGAGGACAGGGCACGTGCCGTGGAGGGCGTGACCATGGATGCCAAGCGCAACCTCGACGACGCGATCGACGCCCAGACCGGCGGCGCGAGCGACGAGTCGGGCGGCAATTAGCCCCGCGCCGCGACGGCGGCGGAGCGAGACCATGCAGCGCATCCCCGAACCCGAGCTCATGGACGAGGCCGAGCAGGCACGCGCCTATGCGATGGCTGACTTCGCCGAGCCCAATGAGCGCTTCGTCGGCTATTTCGAGACGGAATTTCCCGACCTGCGGACAGGCTCCGTGCTCGACCTTGGCTGCGGCCCGGGCGACATCGTGCTGCGCCTGGCTTCCCGCTGTCCCGGCCTCACCGTCCACGGCATCGATGGCTCGGCGGCGATGCTGCGATTTGCCAGCGAAAGCCTGCACGAAGCGCCGCAACTCGGCGGCCGCGTGCAGTTCATCGAGGGACGGTTGCCGGGCGCCATGCTGCCGTTGCCGGGCTACGACGCGGTCGTCAGCAACAGCCTGCTGCACCACTTGCACGAGCCGGGTGTGTTCTGGCGTGCGGTGCGCGAGGCGGGCGTCCCTGGCGCAGCCGTGCTGGTGATGGACCTGTTCCGGCCGCAGTCACAGGCCGCCGCGCAGGCCATCGTCGACCAGTACGCCGCGAGCGAACCCGACGTGTTGCGCCAGGATTTCCTCGCATCGCTCTGTGCCGCCTTCGAGCCCGACGAAATTCGCGCGCAACTGCGTGCGCACGGCCTCGACGGCTTGAGCGTCAGGACCGTCTCCGACCGGCATCTGCTCGTGACGGGCCGACTGCCGCCGCGATGAGCGACTTTTCCGCCTTCGAGCGGCTTGCCCTGCCGATCGTCCGCGGGCTGGTTGCCCTGTGGGTGCGGCCATCGGTGCTGCCGGACGACGCGAAGTCGCGGCTCGGGGCCGGCCGCATTCCCGTGTACGCGCTCGAAAAACGCAGCGTGATCGACCTGGCGGTGCTCGAGTACGTTTGCCGTGAGCGGGGCTTGCCCGATCCACACCTGCCGGTCGGCGCCAGGGCCGTGCTGCCGGATTCGTTGATCTTCCTCGAGCGTCGCACCGGTTTCTTCGGGCAGCGCATCGACCGCCGCATGCCCGAGGCACTGCGCGCGCTGACGGCTGCGGCGGGCGCTGACATCACGTTCGACCCCGAGTTCATCCCGGTGAGCCTGTTCTGGGGCCGTGCCCCGGATCGCGAGCGCACGTGGTTCCGGCTGCTGATCGCCGAAGACTGGGACATCGGCGGGCGCTTCCGCAAGTTCCTCTCGCTGCTGATCAACGGCCGCAACCTGCTGGTGCTGTTCGGCGAGGCCATGCCGGTGCAGTCTGCGATGTCGGAGACGCGCGGCATGCCGCGCGGCCCGCGCCGGATATGGCGCCAGCTGCGCATGCAGTTCCGCAACCAGCGCGCGGCGACGATCGGTCCCGATCTCTCGCATCGGCGCACGATCGTGACCGAAGTGCTGCGTACGCGGGCGGTGCGCGACGCCGTGCGCCAGGACGCCCGCGACAACGAGACGTCGCGCCGCGAGGCGCTGAAAGTCGCACGCGGCTACGCCTACGAAGTTGCAGCCAACTACTCGCACGCGTTCGTCGTCTTCCTCTCTGGTCTGCTGGGCCGGCTCTGGAACCGGCTCTACGACGGCGTCGAACTCGCCAATTTCTCGAGCCTGCAGTCGGTCGACGAAGGCAGCGAAATCGTCTACGTGCCGTGCCACCGCAGCCACATGGACTACCTGCTGCTGTCGTACGTCGTGTACCACAAGGGCTATGCGGTTCCGCACATCGCGGCCGGCATCAACCTCAACATGCCGGTCATCGGCTCGTTGCTGCGGCGTGGCGGGGCATTCTTCCTGCGCCGCAGTTTCAGCGGCAACGCGACCTATTCGGCGGTGTTTTCCCGCTACCTCGGCGCGATGATGGCGCGCGGTCACTCGATCGAGTATTTCATCGAAGGTGGCCGCAGCCGCACGGGCCGCCTGCTGCAGCCCAAGACCGGGATGCTCGCAATGACCGTGCGCGCCTACGTGAAGAAACCGGTGCGCCCCGTCGTCTTCGTGCCCATTTACTTCGGCTACGAGCGCCTGGTCGAAGGCCGCACCTACATCGGGGAGCTGTCCGGCCGTCCAAAGCAGAAGGAATCGGTCGTCGGCATGCTGCGCACGTTGCCGGAACTGCGCAGCCGCTTCGGCAAGGTCTACGTGAGCTTCGGCGAGCCGCTGCCACTCGACGACCTGCTCCAGCGTCACGTCCCGGGCTGGGATCGGCAACAGCCCGTCACGGAGGACAAGCCTGCATGGCTGTCGCCGCTCTGCATAGACCTGGCCCACCAGATCATGACGCGCATCAATGCCGCCGCGTGCGTGACGCCGGTCAACCTGATGGGCACGGTGCTGCTCGCGACGCCGCGGCAGCGCATGGGAGAGGCCGACCTGGCACGCCAGCTCGAGCTGTACGCGTCGCTGATGCGGCAGGCGCCGTATTCGCCGCGCGTCTGGGTCACCCCGCTCGATGGCCAGTCGATGATCCGGCACTGCGATTCGCTGCGCATGCTGCACCGGCAGTCGCATCCGCTCGGCGACATCGTCGGCATGACCGAATCGACCGCCGTGCTGTCGAGCTACTACCGCAACAACGTACTGCACCTGCTGCTGATGCCCTCGCTATTGGCGAGCGCGTTCCTCAACAACACCTCGGTGCGGCGCGTCGACCTGCTGCGGCTGGCGGGGCGCGTCTATCCGTACGTCGCAGGCGAATATTTCCTGCACTGGCGCGAGCAGGAATTGCCGGCGGTGGTCGACGAACTGCTCGAAGACCTGCTGAACCACGGCCTGCTCACGGCTTCCGAGGACCGCAACGAATGGCGCCGGCCGGCCGCCGAGTCGAGCGAAGCCGTGCAGCTTTCGATGCTGGCGCGAATCAGCGTGCCGATCCTCGAACGTTACTACCTCGCGATTTCCCTGCTGCTGCGGGCCGGCAGCGGGCGCCTGACCCAGGAGGCGCTCGAACGGCAGTCCGAGCTGACCGCACAGCGCATGGCGATCCTGTACGAACTCAATTCACCCGAGTTCTTCGACCGCGCGCTGTTCGGGAATTTCATCGAGCGCCTGCGCGCTCGCGGTGTCATCAGCGAGGCCGCCGAGGGCAGGCTCGTCTTCGATGCACGGGTACTCGAGGCGGTCGCCGCGGACGCGCAGTTCGTGCTGCACGAGCAGATTCGCAATTCCATCCTGCAGGTCGTACACCGCTGAGGCGGGGCAAGGGCACGGCCCCGCGGGATTGCTGCGGGCAACAGCCCTCAGTCATCAAACTTCTTCTGGCGCAGCACCTTCACCTTGCCGCGTTGCGTCTTGCCCTCGAGGCGCTTCACCTTCGATGCCCGCGTCGGCTTCGTCTTGCGACGAGGCTTGGGCTCGATCAGCGCTGCCAGGATCATCGTGCGCAACCGCTCCAGCGCATCCGCGCGATTCTGTTCCTGCGAGCGCAGGCGCTGCGCGTCGATGACGATCATTCCCGCGTCGGTCATGCGGCGCCCGGCCAGACGCTTCAGTCGCGCGCGGGCGTTCGGCCACAGTTCGTTCCAGCGCGCTGAATCGAAACGCAGCTCGACGGCGTTGGAAACCTTGTTGACGTTCTGACCGCCCGGTCCCGACGCGCGCACGGCGCGGAACTCGATCAGGTCGTCGGGAATCGACAGTGATGCGGCGATTTCGAAGGGCACGGCCGCAGATCAGTCGTCCGGGAGGACGGACGAGGCGCGCGCCATCTGGACGCGGATCTCGTGCTGGGTGACCGGGATCGTCACGCCGTTGTCCTTGAACAACCGCCAGATGCGGCGGTTCACGTCGGATCGTACGTTGTTCACGCCTTCCTGCGGGTCGGGAATCCAGAATCGCAATTCGAGTTCGATGCCGCTGTCGCCGAATCCCATCAGGCGCGCGACCGGAGCGGGCTCGTGCAGGATGCGGGGATGTCCGTAGGTCGCCTGCAGCAGCAGTTTCATCGCGACTTCGGGATCGTCCTTGTAGCTCACGCGGATCGGCAGTTTCAGCCGCACGCGCGGGTCGGTGTAGCTCCAGTTGATCACCGGGTTGGTGATCAGGTGCTGGTTCGGAACCAGCGTCTCGACGCCGTCGCGGTCGCGCACGACGACGTAGCGGCCGCGCAGTTCCTCGACCCAGCCGAAGCCCTCGGTCGTGGTGCCCGTGGTGCCCGTGAAGCTGATGACGTCGCCCGGCTTGATCGAGCGGTCCATCAGCAGCACGAAGCCACTGACGAAATTGGCCGCGATGCTCTGCAGGCCGAAGCCGAGGCCGATGCCGATGGCGCCCGTCAGTACGTTCAGCGTGGTCAGGTCGAGGCCTGCCGCATTCAGTCCGACCAGCACGGAGATGCCGACCAGGAAGGCCTGCATGAATTTCGCGATGCCGATACGCATCGTCGGGGCGAGTGCATCGAGTTTCAGCACGCGCTGCTCGAGCCAGCGCGAGGCCCACAGCGCGAGCAGCACGAAGACGCTGACGGTGACCAGCAGCTTCATCACCGACCAGACGGAGATGCGGGTCTTGCCTGCCTGCATGCCGATGCCGTCGAGGGCGCGGATGACCTCGTCGCCCCAGCCCAGCAGGTGCAGCGAGAGGAAGACCCAGATCACGCCGGTGATCACGGCGCCCCAGCCCCTGAGCCGGGCGCGGGTGCCGAGCGATACGCGCAGCACGTAGATGAGGCAGCGGATCAGCAGCAGCAGGCCGATGAGTTGCACCGCGACGTTGACGATGTCCGCACGCAGGCCGAATGCGTGCAGGAAGCCGTCCATCGCGGCGAGGATGCCGACGATGATCGCCGGAGGCGCGCTGATGTAGAGCAGTTCGCGCAGCCGGTCGGGAACGTTCTCCGGATCGGACACGGCGGGCATTCGCGCCCGGGCGAAATGCGCGGTCCACCAGCCGACCAGCAGGGCGGTCGTGATCAGCGCCACCTGCAGGAAGATTTCGGGTTGTTGCAGGGTTGCCAGGGCGTCGCCGACCGCCTGCAGTTGGCTTCTCATTCCGTCACGCGTTCAGGTCCGGGATCAGCTGGCTCTCGAGGCGCGCGATCTGGTCCTTCAGCAGGAGCTTGCGCTTCTTCAGCCGACGCAGCTGGACCTGGTCGACGTAAAGGTCGAGCTGCAGGCGATGGATCACGTCGTCGAGGTCGCGGTGCTCGATGCGCAGGCCCCGCAGGCGGTGCAGGTTCTGGAACGTCTCGGTGTCGACGTTGTCCGGCTGTTCAGACATCGCAGGTGCTGTTCGTGGTCCGGTACGGGGCAGATACTTTAGCCCCCGGCCGTGCAAAAGGGGAGCTAGTCCAGCCCGATGGTCGCCACGCGCTGTCCGAACATCACGACGAACCCCTGCTGCCGGGTATTGCCGTCGAGCGTGTAGTCGAAGACGTAGGTGCGCTCGAAGGCCAGCCGCCCGCCGGCGGCCCGCACGACCTTGATCGACCGGAATGCCACGGTTCCGTCGAGCAGGATTGCGCCGGTGGCAACGCATGTTTCACGGGCTGCGTCGTTGGCCCGTTCGCGCGCCCCGAGCGCATCCTGCCAGAACAGCACGAAACCGCTGAAGGCGATGCACAGGAGCAACAGGCTCCACGAGAGTTCCACTGCGGGCGCGGCTCAGAACAGCCTGTGCCAGTCGCGGGAAGCGTCGCCGAACGCCAGAAAATGCGGGTTCAACAGGGTGTCGCGCTCGTTGTAGCGCAGGGGCAGGCCATCCAGCGTCGTCACCGAGCCGCCGGCCGCCTCGACGACTGCCTGCGCGGCCGCTGTGTCCCATTCGCAGGTCGGCCCCAGGCGCGGGTAGAAGTCGGCGGTGCCCTCGGCGACCAGGCAGAACTTGAGCGAGCTGCCCATCGGCCGCATCTCGTGCGCGCCGATCCGCAGCAGCACGCTGTCGAGCGAATCGCCGCGGTGCGAGCGGCTGCCGACGATCACGAGCGGGTTGGCGGCGGGCTGGCGCACATGGATCGGTTGCGCAGTGCCCCCCTCGTGCACCACGAACGCGCCGACCCCCTCGACGCCGTAATACGCGAGGTTGAGCACTGGCGCCGAAACGACGCCCAGCACGGGTTTGTGGTCGCGGATCAGCGCGACGTTGACCGTGAACTCGCCGTTGCGGTTGATGAATTCCTTGGTGCCGTCGAGCGGGTCGATCAGCCAGAAATCGTTCCATTGGTGCCTGACCGCCGGCGCGTGCTCACCCGCCGATTCCTCCGAAAGCACGGGGATTTCCGGCGTGAGCTGGCGCAGCCCGGCGCTCAGGATGTCGTGCGCCGCGCGGTCCGCACGCGTGATCGGCGAATCGTCAGTCTTGTATTCGACGTCGTGGCCGGACGCGTAGACCTCGAGGATCGCGGTCCCGGCGGCGGCGGCGAGCCGCAGGACTTCGGGCAGCAGCGACGCAGGGTCGCGGGTTACGGCAGCGTTCAAGCTCATCTCCCGGTAATGGACGGCCGTATCATACCGGCCCCGTCCACCCGCTTGTGTCGCCCGGACGACCGTGCCGATGCCCGACTTTCCAATCCCCGACTGGTCCCGCATCGACGTCGTGTGCCTCGACATGGACGGCACGGTGCTCGACCTGCGTTTCGACAACCTGTTCTGGCTCGAGGTGCTGCCGCGGCGCTGGGGCGCGGCGCGCGGCCTGGATTACCAGGCGGCCATGGCGCAACTGAAGCCGCGGTTCGACGCGAAGCGGGGCACGCTCGACTGGTATTGCGTGGACCACTGGAGTGACGAGCTCGGGCTCGACATTCCCGCACTCAAGCACGAACTGCGCGACGAGATCCGCTACCTCGAGGGCGCCGCCGACTTCCTTGACCTGCTGCGGGGCCTCGGCAAGCGCGTGCTGCTCACGACCAACGCGCATCCGCTCAGCCTGCAGGTGAAGGACTCGCAGACAAAGCTGTCGCGGCATTTTGACGAACTCGTGTCGTCGCACGAATTCGGCGTGCCCAAGGAACGCCCGGAATTCTGGGTGGAGCTCGAACGCCGGCACGACGTGCCGCTCGCCCGCACCCTGTTCGTGGATGACAGCGCGGCCGTGCTGCAGGCAGCACACCGCGCGCAGGTGGGTTGGATCTACCAGGTGCTGCAGCCGGACTCGACGCGTCCGCCGCATCCCCCCGTCGATGGCATAGCCGGGGTGCGCTGTCTGGCGGACCTGCGCGAGTCGGTCGTGGCTCAGCTCTCGGAAGGCGCGGGGCCGGAATCACCGCCGCCCTGAGGCGCACCGGAGCTTTCACCCTGCGGGCTGCCCGAGCGTCCGCGTCCGCCGCGCCGGCGACGCTTGCGCCCAGCGCCGTCAGCGCCCGGGGCCCCGGGAGCGCCGTCGCCAGCCGGGGCCGGGCGCGCCGCCGCCGATTCGCCGCCACCGTTGCCCGCTGCAGCGGGACTGGCGGGTCTATCTGCCTGGCGCGGTGCCTGGCCATGCCGGGGCGGGCCACCGCTGCTGCCGCTGCGACCGCGGCCACCACCGCCGCCACCGCTGCGCGGAGGGCCACTGCGGCCGCCGCGGCCACCACCACCGCTGCCGCCGCGCGAACCACCGCCTGGACCGCCGAAGCGACGGCGCTCATAGCGCGGCACGGTGATCTCGGCCAGCAGCTCCTGCGCGACGCTCGCGACCGGAATCTTGCGGCCGATGTAGTCCTCGATGTCCGGCAACGACTGCACGTAATCCTCGCAACCGAGGCTGATCGCATCGCCTTCGGCGCCGGCGCGCGCGGTGCGGCCGATGCGGTGCACGTAGTCTTCCGGGTCCTGCGGCAGGTCGTAGTTGAAGACGTGGCTCACGTCCGGGACGTGCAGGCCGCGCGAGGCCACGTCGGTGCCGATCAGGATCGCGAGTTCGCCGCTGTGGAAGTCGCGGATCATGCGCAGGCGCTTGTTCTGCGGCACGTCGCCGGAGATCGCTTCGGCATTGAAGCCGTTGGCCTTGAGCATCGTCTCGAGCTCTTCGGCGCCACGGCGCGTGTTGACGAAGATCATCGTGCGGTGCGGGTCCATCTGCTTGAGCAGGCCGACCAGCAGGCGTGGCTTCTCGTCCATCGACGGGTAGTAGACGACCTGGCGCACCCGATCGACGGTCATCTTGTCGGGCTCGATGCGCACGAGCTCCGGATCGTTCATGTGCTCGAACGCGAGTTCGAGCACGCGCTGCGCGAGCGTCGCCGAAAACAGCAGGTTCAGCCGCTGGTCGGGGGCCGGCAGGCGCCGCATGATGTAGCGGATGTCGGTGATGAAGCCGAGGTCGAACATGCGGTCGGCTTCGTCGAGGATCAGGACCTGCACCGCGCGCAGGTCGAACACGCGCTGCTTGTAGAAGTCGATCAGGCGGCCGGGCGTGCCGATCAGCACGTCGACGCCGTCCTCGAGGATGCGACGCTGCTTTTCGTAGTCGACGCCGCCGAAGGCCAGGCCGAGCGTAAGGCCCGTGTACTGGCCGAGGATCTCGGCGTCGTGATGAATCTGCACGGCGAGCTCGCGCGTCGGCGCGATGATCAGCGCGCGCGGGGCGTTGACCGGACGATCGGCAGGAGCCTCTTTGCGCAGCAGGTTCGAATACATCGCAACCAGGAACGCGGCGGTCTTGCCGGTGCCCGTCTGGGCCTGTCCTGCGATGTCGAAGCCGGCGAGCGCGCGCGGCAGGGTTTGAGCCTGGATCGGGGTGCAGCGCTCGAAGCCGGCGTCGGCTATGCCGCGGGCGAGCGACTCCGGCAAGTGGAGGTGAGTAAACGAAATATCGCTGAGGTGTGTGTCTGACATCGGTCCCGGATCGGCACATGTGCCCTTGCAAATTACGGAAAAGCGGGTTCAAATAACCACAACGCGGAACAATCCGCTCCCGCCTGAGCATGTCGCCGGCCGATCGGGCCTGAGTCCCGGTCCCACCTTAGCGGTGAACCCGACCGGCGGACCCGGCGCAACGGAATCCCCTTAGAACTCCAGTCAACGGCCAGCAATCTCGATAGTTTGCCCTACGCGGACCCCTGCCGTCACCCGATTCCGGGGACGCACATAAACCCCTCAAGAAAGTATCAAGTGCCCAAATACCCTTTTCAGCCAGCGGAGGTAATCTCTGGTGAGCCAGCAGATCGTTCACGTTTCGGACTCGAGCTTCGAGCAGGACGTGTTGAAGTCGAATGTTCCCGTCCTTCTGGACTTCTGGGCTGAGTGGTGCGGACCATGCAAGATGATCGCACCGATTCTGGATCAGATAGCGGCGGAGTACGCGGGGAAGGTAGTCGTCGCGAAGATGAACGTGGACGAGAACCCCAAAACCCCAATGAAATTCAGCGTCAGAGGCATCCCAACTCTGATCCTGTTCAAGAACGGTCAGCTGCAAGGCCAGAAGATCGGCGCGGTCCGCAAGGCCGACGTCGCGGCTTTTCTGGACAGCAACCTGTGAGAGGTTACCTGGGCAACCAGAACCGCAACCGCCAGGGAGGAAACAAGCGCGGTCGTGGTGGTGGCCCAGACGGAAATCGTGGCCCGCGGCAGGACGAACTGCCGCCGGACGATTTCATGATGGAAGGCGACGATCTCGACATCATCAGCCCGGCCGAGCTCGAAGCCAGCCGCAAGTCGATGAACCTGAGCGCGCTCAAGCACAAGCCGATCCCGCAACTGCTCGAACTCGCCCAGCAGATGGGCCTCGAGAACCTGGCCCGCTCGCGCAAGCAGGACATCATCTTCTCGATCCTCAAGGCGCACGCCCGCAACGGCGAAAGCATCTACGGGGACGGCGTGCTCGAGATCCTGCAGGACGGCTTCGGCTTCCTGCGTTCGCCGGAAGGCTCGTACCTGGCGGGTCCCGACGACATCTACATCAGCCCCTCGCAGATCCGCCGCTTCAACCTGCGCACCGGCGACACCATCTCGGGCCTGATCCGCCCGCCGAAAGACGGCGAGCGCTACTTCGCGCTGCTCAAGGTCGGCGAGATCAACTTCGATTCGCCGGACAACGCACGCAGCAAGGTCCTGTTCGAGAACCTCACGCCGCTGCACCCGACGCGTCGCTTCAAGCTCGAGCGCGGCACGGGCAGCACCGAGGACCTCACCGCGCGCATGATCGACCTGATCGCGCCGCTCGGTAAGGGCCAGCGCGGCCTCATCGTTTCGCCGCCGAAAGCCGGCAAGACGATGCTGCTGCAGAACATCGCCAACTCGATCACCGGCAACCACCCCGAGGTGTACCTGATCGTGCTGCTCATCGACGAGCGGCCCGAGGAAGTCACCGAAATGACGCGCACCGTGCGCGGCGAGGTCGTGTCGTCGACGTTCGACGAACCGGCCAGCCGTCACGTGCAGGTCGCCGAGATGGTGATCGAGAAAGCCAAGCGCCTGGTCGAGCACAAGAAGGACGTCGTGATCCTGCTCGACTCGATCACGCGCCTCGCGCGCGCCTACAACACCGTCGTGCCGAGCTCCGGCAAGGTGCTGACGGGCGGCGTGGACGCCAACGCGCTGCAGCGGCCGAAGCGCTTCTTCGGCGCCGCGCGCAACATCGAGGAAGGCGGCAGCCTGACGATCCTCGCCACCGCGCTGATCGACACCGGTTCGCGCATGGACGACGTGATCTACGAAGAGTTCAAGGGCACCGGCAACAGCGAAATCCACCTGGATCGCCGCATTGCCGAAAAGCGTGTCTATCCGGCGTTCAACATCAACCGCTCCGGCACGCGCCGTGAAGAGTTGATCACTTCGTCGGAAGAGCTGCAGAAGATCTGGATCCTGCGCAAGCTCCTGCACCCGATGGACGAACTGGCGGCCGCGGAATTCCTCATCGACAAGATGAAGGACACCAAGACCAACGCCGAGTTCTTCGACGCGATGAAGCGCTGAACACGCACCCGGAGCGCGTTCGGGGCATCGTTGCGATGCTCGTGTCCGTGGCCTGCTTTTCGGTCATGGACTCGATGCTCAAGCTGTTGTCGGAACACTATCCGTCGCTGCAGGTGGCCTACCTCCGCGCCGCCTCCTCGCTGCCGTTCGTCGTTGCAGTGATCGCGCTCCGCGGGCGGCTGGGGCGAATCCGGCCGGTCAACATCCGGCTGCACCTGCTGCGCGGCGCGCTTTCGGTGCTGATGCTGTACAGCTTCATCACCGCGGTGCGCGAGTCCTCGCTCGCCACCACCTATTCCATCTTCATGTGCGCGCCGCTGCTGGTCGCGGCGCTGTCCGTGCCGATGCTGAAGGAAAAGGTCGTCAGCGGGCAGTGGTTCGCGATCACGGTCGGCCTGTCGGGCGTGCTGCTGATGCTGGGCCCGGTCGATGGCAAGTGGCTGTCGACGGGCTCGCTGTGGGCCATCGTGGCGCTGTGGACGTACGCTTTCGCCGTGGTCTCGCTGCGACTGCTGTCGCGCACCGATTCCACCGAGAGCATGGTGCTCGGGTTCACGCTCCTGCTGATGATCGGCGCAGGCCTGCTGGCGATTCCGGACTGGCATCCGATCCAATGGGGCAGGGATCTCCCGCTGATCGTGGGCGTAGGCGTCATGGGTGCCATTGGCCAGAACCTGATCACGGTCGCGTTTCGCAGCGCTCCTGCGGCGGTCGTCGCGCCGTTCGAATACACGGCGATGTTGTGGGGCGTGCTGCTCGATATCGCCATCTGGAGCGTGTACCCGAGTGCGCTCACGTTGATCGGCGCTTCGGTCGTGATCGGCGCGGGACTGTACCTGATCCAGCGCGAGCGGCGGCAGGCGGCGGTTGCTGCGGAGGCCACTGCGCAGCGTTAATCCGCTGCGCGTCGCGAGCTCGCTGAGGACGTTGGAGTTCCCCGGCGGTCGATCCAGTCGTTCTTCTCGAGCTTGGAAAGGCAGACACGCGCTCGGGAAGAACGACTGGATCGATCGCTGGCTATGACCCCCGCGCCTTTTCCAGGCAATCTCCGCGCAACCCGCCGACGGCGCTACGACTCCCGCGCGATCGCGCGGTACCCGATGTCCTTGCGGTACTGCAGGCCTTCCCAGCAGATCGTGCCGGCCAGCTCGTAGGCCTGCTTCTGCGCCGCGCGCACGGTGGGACCGAGACCGACGGCGCACAGCACGCGACCGCCGTTCGTCACTACCTTGCCGGCGGCATCAAGCGTCGTGCCGGCGTGGAACACCTTGCCGGGCATCTTCGCCGCCGCGTCGAGGCCGTGGATTTCATCGCCCTTGCGCACCTCGTCCGGATAACCACCGGCGGCCATGACGACACCGACGGCTGCGCGCGGATCCCAGTCGACAGCGACGCCCTCGAGCTTGCCGTCGAGCGCGGCCTCGCACAATGAAACGAGGTCCGAGCGCATGCGTGCCAGGATCGGCTGTGTCTCCGGATCGCCGAAACGGCAATTGAATTCGAGCACGTTCGGCGTGCCGTCGGGATGGATCATGATCCCCGCATAGAGGAAGCCGAGATACGGCGTGCCTTCGCGGGCCAGCGCGGCCACGGTGGGTCGCATCACTTCGCGCATGATGCGTTCGTGCATCTCGGGCGTGACGACCGGTGCGGGCGAATACGCGCCCATGCCGCCGGTGTTGGGGCCTTCATCGGCGTCGCGCAGTCGCTTGTGGTCCTGCGAGGTGGCGAGCGGCAGCACGGTCTTGCCGTCCACCATCGCGATGAAGCTGGCTTCCTCGCCCTCGAGGAATTCCTCGACCACGACCAGGTCGCCGGCCTTGCCGAAGCGGCCCGCAAACATGTCTTCGGCCGTCCGCACCGCTTCGTCGGTCGTCGCGCAAATCACGACACCCTTGCCGGCGGCGAGGCCGTCGGCCTTGACGACCAGCGGCGCCTGCTGCGAGCGGATCCAGGCGGCGTCGAAGTTGTCGCGCGTGAACTTGGCGTACGCCGCGGTGGGAATCGCGTGGCGCCTGAGGAAATCCTTGCTGAAGGCCTTCGAGCCTTCGAGTCGAGCCGCGAGCTTGCCCGGACCGAAGCAGCGCAGGCCCGCTGCCGCAAACGTGTCGCACAGGCCCATGACCAGCGGCGCTTCAGGCCCGACGATGGTGAGGTCGATCTTTTCCCGCTGCGCGAAGGCGAGCAGGGCGGGGACCTCGTCCGCTGCGATGTCGACGTTGGTCGTGTTCGGTTCGAGTCGCGTGCCCGCGTTGCCCGGCGCGACGAAGATCTGCGATACGCGCGGTGACTGCGCCACCTTCCATGCCAGTGCGTGCTCGCGGCCCCCGGAACCGATGATGAGGACTTTCATCAGTGGCGGAAATGCCGCATCCCCGTGAACACCATGGCGATGCCATGCTCATCCGCGGCGGCGACGACTTCGGAATCCCGCAACGATCCGCCCGGCTGGATCACGGCCTTGATGCCGTGCTCGGCCGCCGCATCCAGGCCGTCGCGGAACGGGAAGAAAGCGTCGGACGCCATGGCCGAACCCGAGGGTTCGAGGCCGCCGTCGCGCGCCTTCATGGCGGCGATGCGCGTGCTGTAGACGCGGCTCATCTGGCCGGCGCCGATGCCGATGGTCATGCCGTCGCGCGCGAAAATGATCGCGTTCGACTTCACGTACTTGCAGACCTGCCAGGCGAAGGCGAGGTCGAGCAGTTCCTGCGCCGTGGGTGCGCGCCTGGTGACGACCTTGAAGTCCGCCGGCGCAACCATGTCGAGGTCGCGCGTCTGCACCAGCAGGCCGCCGTTGACGCTGCGCATCTCGACCCGGCTGTTGCTCGGGGTGAACGGTCCGGTGACGAGCAGGCGCACGTTCTCCTTCTTCGAGCAGACTTCACGCGCCTCGGGCTCGACCGACGGCACGATGATCACTTCGACGAACTGGCGCTCGACGATCGCCGACGCCGTCTCTGCATCCAGCGCTCGGTTGAACGCAATGATGCCGCCGAAGGCCGACGTGGGGTCCGTGCGGTAGGCGTTGTCGTACGCTGCACGGATCGTGGCTGCGACCGCGACGCCGCAGGGGTTGGCGTGCTTGACGATGACGCACGCGGGCGCTTCGAACTGCCGCACGCATTCGAGTGCGGTGTCGGCGTCCGCCAGGTTGTTGAACGAGAGTTCCTTGCCCTGCAGTTGCGAGGCCGAACCAACGCTCGCGCCCTGCGCGTCGCTTGCGACGTAGAACGCGGCCTGCTGGTGCGGGTTCTCGCCGTAACGCAGGTCGAGCCGCTTGCGGAACTGCAGCGGCAGCAGGTCCGGGAAGTCGGTCGCTGCGGCGCCGCCGGAGCGCACCGCCTGCGACAGGTAGGAAGCCACCATTGCGTCGTACTGTGCCGTGTGCGCGTACGCCTTGGCTGCGAGGCGGAGACGGGTGGCGTCACTGACGGCGCCGTCTTCGCGCTCCATCTCGGCGAGCACCGTGCCGTAGTCGAGCGGGTCGACCACGATGGCGACGCGGGCATGGTTCTTCGCCGCAGGCGCGCACCATCGCCGGACCGCCGATGTCGATGTTCTCGACCGCGTCCTCGAACGTGCAGCCGGGCTGCGCGATCGTCGCGGCGAACGGGTACAGGTTGACGACGACGAGGTCGATCGCCTCGATGCCGTGCTCGCGCATGACGTCTTCGTCGGTGCCGCGCCGGCCGAGCAGGCCACCGTGGATCTTCGGGTGCAGTGTCTTGACCCGGCCGTCCATGATTTCCGGGAAGCCAGTCACCGCGGACACGTCGACTCGCCTCGATGCCTTCGCCGCGCAACAGCCTGGCCGTGCCGCCGGTCGAAATGATCTGCACGCCGCGGCGTGCCAGTTCCCGCGCGAATTCGAGCAGGCCTTCCTTGTTGGAAACGCTGATCAGTGCACGCTGGACCGGCGGGTTCATGGGCGTCAGCCTGCGATGCCGTAGACCCGCAGCTTCTTGCGCAGCGTGCCACGGTTGATGCCGAGAATATCTGCCGCCCGGCTCTGGTTGCCGGCCGAGAAATCCAGGACCGCACGGAAGAGCGGCTCTTCGACTTCGCGCATGACCAGGTCGTACAGGTGACCGGGAGCGTGGCCATTGAGGCTCGCGAAGTAACTGTCGAGCGCCTGCTCGGTGAGCGAACGCAGTGGCACGCCGTGTCCGTTGGTCGGGTGGCTTGTCGGTCTCGCTTCGGACCGGGTGTTCGTTTGTTTGCTGCGCGCCGCCATTGCGGGGCTTCCTCTCTTTCTGTTCGTCATGTCGCGGCGCGGGGGAACGATCGTCAGGCTGCCACGGCGGCCGCGGAGTCTTCCAGCGCGTCGAAGTAGTCGCGCACCTGCGCCAACTGTGTCTCGACCGACATCGCCTGCATGATGGACTGGCGGAACGCCTGCGCGTGCGGGCGCCCTGAGCAATACCATCCGATGTGCTTGCGCGCGATCCTGACGCCGGGCTCGGGGCCGTAAAATTCGTACAGATCGCACAGGTGCGCAAGCATGATATCACGCACTTCCGCGATGGCAGGCGGCGGCTGGACCCGTCCGTGCAACAAGGCGTCGATCTCGCTGAAAATCCACGGTCGACCTTGCGCTGCGCGCCCGATCATGATCCCGTCGGCGCCGGTTGCCCGCAGCACCTCGACGGCCTTGGCCGGCGAATCGATGTCGCCATTGGCGAACACCGGAATGCGTACGGCCCGCTTCACTGCAGCAATCGTTTCGTACTCGGCCTCGCCATTGAAGCGGCATGCTCGAGTCCGCCCGTGCACGGCCAGCGCCCGGACACCGGCAGCTTCGGCAATGCGCGCAATGTTCACGGCGTTGCGCTGGTCCGGCGCCCATCCGGTGCGGATCTTGAGCGTGACCGGGACGTCGACCGCGCGCACCGTGGCCTCCAGGATCGCCGCGACGGTGCTTTCGTCGCGCAACAGCGCCGACCCGGCATCCTTGCTGCAGACTTTCTTCGCTGGGCAGCCCATGTTGATGTCGATGACCTGCGCGCCGGCAGCGACATTGCGCCGCGCGGCGTCGGCCATGAAGTCGGGGTCGCCACCCGCAATCTGCACGACGCGTGGTTCCGGCTCGTCGGTGTGATCCCGGCGGCGTCGGGATTCTTCGGTGTCCCACAGCCGCGGATCCGCCGCGATCATTTCACCGGCGGCGAGCGCGGCGCCCAGTCGGCGACACAGTCGCCGGAAGGGCAGGTCCGTCACGCCCGCCATGGGCGCAAGCAACGCGCGGCCCTCGAGCCGGAAGGGCCCGATGACGATGGGGGGCGGCGCGAGCCACGGCCCGCGACCGGTAGCAGCCGGCGCGCTCACTGCGGCGCCTGGCTCGAGGGCGGTGAGTTGCCGGCAGGCCCGGCGCACCGGACCACGCGGTTCGCATCACGCATGCAGACGTCGAGCCGGTAGCCGACGGCCTCCGAGGTGGTGCCGACGAGCGCGAGCTCCGCCTCGGTCGACGCGCCTGCGGGCAACAGTCGCGTCGCCTGGGCGGGGTCATTCAGGTATTCGGCGGGCTGGAAGTCACGCCGCGCAACGGTGCCGCCGAAGCGATCTTCGAGTTCGAGCCGCAGCAGCGGCATCGGCTGTGCGAAGGCCGCGCCGTTCTTCAGGCTGGCGCGCACTGTCATCGCGCCGGCGGAGGAGGGTGCAGATCCGTTGGCGCCCCACTGACGCAGCTCGAATGCAGCGAGGTTCCAGTTAGGCGGCAGCGGCATGCCGAGACGCGAGTAGGCCTCGCGCAACGCGGGGCCGAGCGTCGCGTCGCGCGCGAGCTGCAGGCGGTAGTGATGCGTGAGCTGCGCGGTCAGCAGCAACGCCAGCACCAGCGCGCCGACGCCCCAGGCCCAGCGCGGAGCGCTCTGGTCGGCGGCGACGGCAAGATCGTCGGCGAGCCGGTGGTCGTAGTCGCCGATCTCGAATGAATCGTCCGGTTCAGGCTCGGACGGACGGCGCCAGCGCGCCACATCCGGCATTGCGGCTGGCTGCGACATTGCACGGTCGGTGGCGCGGCGGTTGCTTCCGACTCGATGGCCGCCGCTGCCACGGCCGCGGGCCTCATCTCGAGCGGAGCGATCGGTTCGACCGACTCCGCAACGGCTGGTTCGGAGCTGACCGATTCCGCAGCGACCGCCGGCGTGGAGTCCGCTCGGTCGTCGTCCGCCGGCTCGACCGAATCGACGGCCTCGACCTCGACCGCGGGCACGAACGCGACCTCGCTCGCGGGCACGCGGCGGTGCGAGCCGGTGATCTCTGCAAGGTGCTGTTCTTCGATTTCTCTTTCGATTTCGCGCTCGAGGAAATCCTCCTCGAACCCGTTGAAGCCCTGGCCACGCTCGATCTGGATGCGCTCGCCTTCGAGCGTGATGTCTTCGACCGATTCGGGTTCATGGACCCAGACCGGCGGGTCGTTCGCGTCGTGCTCGGGCTGGTCCTCTTCGCCTGTCTCGCCTTCCTTCAGGAATCCCACGAGTTCAGCCGAGCTGGTGTCGCCCATGAGTCCGGCGCGATCACCCGGGGATGAGGCTGTGCCGAACCTGCTCTGCCAGTCGCGTACGTCGATGAAGACCTGTTCGATATCGTCGGCCGAGAAATGGAACTCAGGCACGCCGTCGCCTTCGCCCGCGGACAGCGAGCCCCCAGCGGTTGCGCCAGCCATGCCTCCCGCACCTGTCGCGCCCGATGGGACAGGCTCATCCAGGGCTGAGGCCGGGCCGTCGACCTGCAGCGTGTCGCTGAGTCGCGGCAAGGCATCGAACGCGCTGCCGCAACGACCGCAACGGACGGTGCCGTGTGCGGCACGCAATGCGGCCGCCGACACGCGAAAGCGCGTAAGGCATTCAGGACACTGGGAATACATCGGTCGCTATTCTATTTCCGGACGGCGTCCTGTGCGCGACGGCAGCCCGTCAGCAGCCCCCATCCGTCGCGTTCCCTGGTCAGGCCGACATCAAACCACGGTCGGTAAGCGGCTGTCACGGCATCTGCCTGCTCGACCAGCAGGCCGCTCAGGGCGATTCGTCCGCCGACGCGCACCCTTGCGGCCAGCACCGGTGCCAGGTCGACCAGGGGGCCGGCCAGGATATTGGCCAGCAGCACGTCGGCCTCGGCCTGTTCCGCTTGCCGGTCGGCCGTGACCCGGACCTGGTCGAGCACGCCGTTTCGTTCAGCGTTTTCACGCGTTGCCAGCAGGGCCTGCGGGTCGATGTCCATCGCTACGGCCCGGCGCGCTCCCAGGCGCAGCGCCGCGATCGCCAGGATGCCGGAGCCGCAGCCGTAGTCGATGACGTCCGCGCCCGCCAGCCACCGTGCAGCACCGTCGTTGCCGGTCGCGGCTCCCGAATCGAGCCATTCGAGGCAGAGCGCGGTGGTCGCGTGGGTGCCGGTGCCGAAGGCGAGCCCCGGATCGAGTTCCAGCAGGACCACGTCCGCGTCGGGCCCGATGGCCTCTGCGGCGGGACGCTGGCCGCCGGGACACACCCACAGCCGTCGCCCGAAACGCATCGGCTTGAAGTCCTTGAGCCACTCACGCTCCCAGGCGCGATCGGCGACGGACTCGAACTGGGCCTGCTCGGCGATGAGCAGGGGGTCGAGACCGTGCGTTGAACTGAGCGCGGCGCGGACTTGACCGACATCGACGTCCGCCGCAAAGACGGCACGCACGACGATCGTCGGCCAGAGCGGCATGGCGCCGGGGGCAGGTTCCAGGACCGGATCGTCGGCCGCGTCGAGCAGGGTGACGGACAGCGCGCCGAGTTCGAACAACGCGTCTTCGTACGGCTGGGGATTGCGCGGGCCGATGTCGATGCTGAGCTGCATGAATGGCATGCGATCAGTCTAGTGCGTTTCGCGGGCTACTGGCGGCGGTCCGCGGGCGGTCGATCCGGTGCCTTTCCCCGAGCTTGGAAAGGCAGACACGCGCTCGGGGAAAGGCACCGGATCGACCGCTTGCGAGACGGCGCCTGAGCGACCTCGGAAACGCAGAGCGTCGCGCTCGCGCCGTCTGCGTTTCACGAGCTCGCACGGCGCAAGTGACGTCACGAGGCGCAGATGGAGAAATTGCTCCGGGTACCTGGCACCGGTAGTCTTGCCGCACCTCAGGGGGAGATTCTGGCTATGCACGTCATCGGCGCAGGCGTCGGGCGCACCGGCACCTATTCACTCAAGCTTGCCGTCAATCAGCTCGGTCTCGGTCCGTGTCACCACATGGAAGCCGTGCTGCACGGCATCGCTGTCCAGGTGCCACTCTGGAACGACGTCCTGGCTGGACGGCCGGACTGGCAAGCCGTCTACGGTGGATTCGAAAGCGCCGTCGACTGGCCGACGGCCTGCTTCTTCCGCGAATTGAGTGCGGCCTATCCGTCGGCCAGGTTCGTATTGACCATCCGTGACCCGGAAAAATGGGCCGACAGTTTTGCGGCGACCATCTACAAGTTGATCGCCGGCAAAGACCAGGCTCCACCCGACAAGCAGGCCTGGCTTGAAATGGCTGACCGGGTCATCGCCAGGACGGGCTTTCCCGCAGGCCTGAACCAGGAAGAACTGGCCAGGGCCTACGTTGCCCACAATGAATCGGTCAAGGCAGCGATCCCGGCCAGTCGACTTCTGGTGTACCAGGTGAAGGACGGATGGGGTCCGCTGTGCGAGTTCCTTGGCGTGCCGGTGCCGACCGTGCCATTCCCCCGCACCAATCACCGCGCCGAATTCTGGGACCGGGTGACCGGCAAGATCTGACGCTGGCTGATGCCGGGTGGCCGGACTGAAAATCGGAGCGCGGCAAGCAGCAGGAGCGTGCGGTCGATGGCGCATGGAACGCTTCCGGTAACGACCGTGTGCTTACGTAATTACTTGACCGTGTAGCCCTTCGGCTCGAGGCAAGCCGCGAAGCCCTTCTTGAAAAGGTCCATCTGCTGCGTCGCGGCCTGCTGCTGTTGCTGCGTGGCCTGCTGCGACGCCTGCTGCTGGTTTTTGCGGCTCTGCCGGCCGCCAGCCACGACACCAGCCGTGGCGCCGATCGCCGCGCCGTCGCTCGCGTCGCCGTTAGCTACTTCACCGATGATCGCGCCTGCCGCAGCGCCACGCGCAGCGCCTTTGAGCCTCGATCCGTCGGCCGCGGGGGCCGTTTGCGCTGACTGCGTCGCGGGTTGTGCCGGCGCGGGTGCGGGAGCCATCGGGTCGACGCCGGTCTGGCCCTTCGACCAGGCGTAACACTCTCCCTCGTCCTGACTTTGCTGTTGAACGGTCTGGCCCTTCGCCGGAAATACGACCATGCCGAGCGAGGTGGAAATGGGCTTGGATGCCGGAGGCGTCTGTGCCTTGGCCGGTGAGGCGAGCGCGAGGAGCATTGTCGCGATGCCGATTTTCTTGATGCTGATCATTGTGCATCTCCGAGCAAGACGAATGAGTTGGAAAAGAGAAGTCGCCAGGAACTGCGTGCCTTCAATCCGCCGTGGCTTTCTTTCGAGCCGCAGTCGCTCCGGCCTTTTCCGCCTCGGCCTTCTGAGCCGGCTTCATGTCGGCCACCTCGACCGTTACCCTCGGGATGTGACCGTTGAACTTCGACTTCGTTTCGGAGCCAATCGACTCGACCACCGGCGTGCCGAGGTCGATACCGACGTCGGCGGTCTCGTCCGCGGAGAACATGCCTGCCTGCGTATTCTCGATCCGCCCCTCGCCCACCTTTTCACCATTGACATAGAGCGTACCCAGGCCGCCCTTACCCGGACCACCGCCGTCGTAGGAAAATTCGAACTTCAGCATCGCCTTGCCAGGCACCAGCGGCTTGCTCGCCACGATGCTGGTGCGCCTGAGGCCAAGGAAGTTGTAGTCATAGGCCGGCACGCCGTCCTTGACGTACAGCGACCAACCGCCGAAGCGGCCGCCCTGCGCGAGGATCGTGCCGTTGGCCACGCCCTGGGGCACCTCCAGCTCCGCTGTGATGGTGCTGGAGCGGTTCTTCACGTTGACGAACACGCCTTCCATCATGCCGGTCATGCCTTCGGCCAGGGTCATCGAAGTGCGGGCGCCCATCAGGTCGGGCCGACCCACCGAGGCGGCATCAAGCCGCTCGAAGACCCGGTCGTCCATCGGCAGGACGTGATGTTTCTCGGCTTCCTGCAGGAACACGGCCTGCAGTTCCGCCAGCTTCTGCGGATTCTTCGTGGCAAGGTCGTTCGCCAGGCTGAAGTCCGAGCGGGTGTCGTACAGTTCCCACGCGGAGTTGTCCTCGAGCGTTCGGCGCGGCTTGGCTTCCCACGGCGCCCTGTGGATCGTGCGGGCGAACCAGCCGTCCTGGTAGATGGCGCGGTTGCCGGCGATCTCGAAGTACTGCGTGGTGTGGCGTTCCTTGGCCTTGGCATCCTCGAACGAATACACCAGGCTCGTACCCTCCATCGGGATCTGCGGCGTGCTGTTGACCACCTTTGGCTCCGGCAGGCCGATCGCCTCGAGGATGGTCGGCGCCACGTCGATCACGTGGCTGAACTGGGAGCGGATCCCGTTCTTCGCCTTGATGCCCCTGGGCCAGGACATGACCATGCCGTTGCGCGTGCCGCCGAAATCCGACGGCACCTGCTTCATCCAGCCGAAGGGCGAATCAAATCCGACGGCCCAGCCCGACGCCATGTGCGGATAGGTCTCCGGGCCGCCCCACTTGTCCATCAACTTCAGCATGTCCGGCACCGTCTCCTGCACGCCGTTGAAGTACGTGTACTCGTTGAACATGCCGTTCGCGCCGCCTTCGCCGCTGGTGCCGTTGTCGCCGGCGATGTAGACGACGAGCGTGTTGTCGGCCTGGCCAACGTCGCGAATGCCTTCAGCATGCGGCCGATCTCGTGATCGGTGTATTCCGCGTAGGCGGCGAAGACTTCGGCCTGATGCGTAAACAGACGCTTCTCGTCGGCTGAGAGCGTGTCCCAGTCCCGGATCGTCGGCGGCTTCGGCGCGAGCTTTGTGCCCGCCGGCACGACACCCATCTTGATCTGCCGGGCCAGCGTTTCCTCGCGCATCTTGTCCCAGCCCTGGTCGAACTTGCCCTTCCAGCGTGCGATCCATTCCTTCGGCACGTGGTGCGGGGCATGGGTGGCTCCCGGTGCAAAGTAGACGAACGACGGTTTCCGCGGCGTCAGTGCCTTCTGATACTTGATCCAGGCGACGGCCTTGTCCGTCATGTCGGTCATGAAGTGGTAGTTGGGATCGTGTGGCAGTTCGACTACCGCGGTACCGTCGTACAGGAACGGCGCCCACTGGTTCGTCTCGCCGCCGAGGAAGCCGTAGAACTTGTCGAATCCCTGGCGCGACGGCCAGCGATCAAAAGGACCGGCAACGCTGGCCTCCCAGGCCGCCGTCTCGTGCCACTTGCCGAATGCGGCTGTGGCGTAGCCATTGAGTCGCAGCGTTTCAGCGAGCGGCGCGGTGGCGTTGGGAATCTGCCCGGTGGCTCCCGGCAGGCCGGTGGCCATCTCGGTGATGAAGGCCATGTTCACCGTGTGGTGATTGCGGCCGGACTTGAGCGCCGCGCGGGTCGGCGAGCACAGCGCCGTGGTGTGGAAGTTGTTGTAGCGCAATCCCTGCTGTGCCAACGAATCCAAGGTTGGCATCGTGACCGGACCACCGAACGTCGTGGGTACGCCGAAACCCATGTCGTCGATCAACACGATTACGACGTTGGGCGCGCCGTCGGGCGCCTTGACCTCGAACCGCGGCGGCACCTTGACGTTGCGCGCGTCGATTTCCTTGTAGAGGGGGCGTGCCGGCTCCTGGATCGGCAGGATCGTGCGATCGAGTGACCCCGACTCCGCCGCGACCGCCTGCGAGGCGAGCAATACCGCCGTGCAGCACACAACCACCCGATCAAAGAACGACTTGGCCATCTTTTGTCTCCCGCGCGTGTAGCTGGCGCACTTTACCCGGTTCACGCCGATGGTACGGGAAGCTTAGGCTACCGCCGTCTCGATCCAGGGGGGCTGCATGTCGATTCAGGAAGAATTGCAGGGGCTCATGAATGCGATGGCCAGGGCCTATCGTGCCGCTCATCAGGAATGGACCCAGGGTGGCGGGAACAGCGAGCTCAGCGATCGACGCAGGACTGAGGCCGCACTCATTTGCAGCTGCCGGCGCTGACGTCGCGCCACCTGCTGCCACGTGCGCCGTGTTGCAAGCGGTCGGTCCGGTACCTTTCGCCGAGCGCGTGTCTGCCTTTCCAAGCTCGGGGAAAGGTACTCGATCGACCGCCTGTGCTGCTCCGTCGCGAGGCTACTTCAGCCCGAGCCGCCGCTCGAGGTAGTGGATATCCGTGCCGCCCGCCCGGAACGCTGCGTGCTGGAAGATTTCCTGGTGCAGAGGCGTGTTGGTCTTGATGCCTTCCACCACGATCTCGTTCAGTGCGTTGCGCATGCGCGCAATCGCGGTGTCGCGATCCTCGCCGTGGGCGATGACCTTGGCGACCAGCGAGTCGTAATACGGCGGCACGTTGTAGCCGGTGTAGAGGTGGCTGTCGACGCGGATGCCCGGACCGCCCGGCGCATGCCAGAGTTTCACCGGGCCCGGCGATGGCATGAAGGTCTTCGGGTCTTCCGCATTGATACGGCACTCGATCGCGTGGCCGCGTATCTGCACGTCGTCCTGCGTCCACGGCAGGCGTTCGCCGTCCGCCAGCCGCAGCTGCGCCTTCACCAGGTCGATGCCGGTGATCAGCTCGGTCACCGGGTGCTCGACCTGGATGCGCGTGTTCATCTCGATGAAGTAGAACTCGTCGTCCTGGTACAGGAACTCGAGCGTGCCGGCGCTGCGGTAACCGATCTCGGCGCAGGCTGAGGCGACGCGCTCGCTCATCGAGCGGCGCTGCTTGGCCGAAAGACCCGGGGCGGGCGCCTCCTCGATGATCTTCTGGTGGCGCCGCTGCATCGAGCAGTCGCGCTCGCCCAGGCAGATCACGTTGCCGTAATGGTCGGCGAGCACCTGGAACTCGATGTGGCGCGGCTTCTCCAGGAATTTTTCCATGTAGACCTGGTCATTGCCGAAGGCCGCGAGCGCCTCGGCCTTGGTCACGCTCACGGAATGGAGCAGCGTCGCATCGCTGTGTACGACGCGCATGCCGCGGCCACCGCCACCGCCCGACGCCTTGATGATCACCGGATAGCCGATGTCGTTCGCGATCCGGAAGAGTTCGTCCTGATCCTGGCTCAGCGGGCCGTCGGAGCCCGGCACGCAGGGCACGCCCGCGGCCTTCATCGTCTTGATGGCCGAGACCTTGTCGCCCATGAGGCGGATGGTTTCCGGGCGCGGGCCGATGAACTTGAACCCGCTCTTCTCGACACGCTCGGCGAAGTCCGCGTTCTCGGACAGGAAGCCGTAGCCCGGATGGACCGCAACCGAATCGGTGACCTCGGCCGCGCTGATGATCGCGGGCATGCTGAGGTAACTGTCGCGTGAATTCGGCGGACCGATGCAGACCGTCTCGTCCGCGAGCAGCACGTGCTTGAGGTTGCGGTCAGCCGTGGAATGCACGGCCACGGTCTTGATGCCAAGTTCACGGCAGGCGCGGAGGATTCGAAGTGCGATCTCGCCGCGGTTGGCGATGACGACTTTCTCGAGCATCGGGGCGGTGCTCGGTTATTCGATGACGAAGAGTGGCTGGCCGAACTCGACCGGATCGCCGTTCTTCGCCAGTACGGAGACGACGCGCCCGGCCTTGTCCGACTCGATCTGGTTCATCATCTTCATGGCCTCGATGATGCAGAGCACGTCGCCCGGCTTCACCTCGGAGCCGATGTCGACGAATGGCTTGGCGCCCGGCGCCGGAGCCGAATAGAACGTGCCGACCATGGGCGCGGTCACCGTCTGGTCCGCGACCGCCGCGGCAGCGGCTACTGCTGCCGCGGCGGCCGCGGGCGTAACGGTGGCCGCAGCCGGCGCAGCTGCCGGCGCAGGGGGCGGCCCGTACGCCATGTGCTGCGGCATCATCGCGTACGCACCGCCGCTCGGGTGGCGGCTGATACGGACCGATTCCTCGCCTTCCTTGATCTCGATCTCGGCGACGCCGGTTTCATCGAGCAGCTCGATCAGCTTCTTGACCTTGCGGATATCCATCTTGGTGTGATCCCCCGGATCGCGAATCAGTTTGGCAGCGGCGAGTTGCCGGGCTTGCCGGCAGCGAGGTGCTGGCTGGCGGCGCGCAGTGCCAGCTCGTAGCCGACGGCGCCGAGACCGGCGATGGTCCCGACCGCGATGTCGGAGAAATACGAGTGGTGCCTGAACGCTTCGCGGGCGTGCACGTTGCTGAGGTGGACTTCGATGAAAGGAATCTTGACCGCCAGCAGCGCGTCACGGAGCGCAACGCTCGTGTGCGTGAAGCCGGCCGGGTTGAAGACGATGTATGCGACGTGGCTGTCCGGCGCCTGGTGGATGCATTCGATCAGCTCGGCTTCCGCGTTGCTTTGCATCGCTGTCAGCTTATGTCCAAACTCCGCTGCCAGCTGCGTCGCGCGCGCATGAATCTGCTCGAGCGTGACCTGGCCATAGACGCCGGGCTCGCGACTGCCGAGCAGGTTCAGGTTGGGTCCGTTCAGCAGCAGGATGTGCGCCATGGCCTTGGGCAGGTGAGGGCGTGGTCGGGCGCGCAGTCTACCCCCATCTGTCGCCAATTGGCGACAGGTTTTTGCTCCGGTTCGCCGGAGATGGCGTCTTATCTGCGCTTATCCGCCGCTTTTCTGTTCCGGCTCGGGCGGCAGCGCCGCGCCGGCGGCAGCGATGGCCTGGCGGGCCTGGGCGGGTTCGGTACGGCCCGCGTTCACGTCGGATACCGCGCTCAGGATGAGGTCCGCCTCGTCAGCGGTCAACTCACCCATGTGCAGGGCGATCACCCGGCCTCTCGTATCCGTGAAGATCGTGAACGGCAGGCCAACCGCGTCGACGCCGAAGGCCGCGGCCGCATCCAGCGCGTCCTGCTCCCCGATCAGCATCGGGTAGTCGATCTGCATCTCCCTGGCGTAGGCGAGGACCTTGTCGCGGAAGTCGATGGCGATGCCGACGACCTGGAAGTTCTCCCCGGCTCGAGCAGCGGCCAGCTTGTTGAGCAGGGGGATCTCACGGCGGCAGGGCGCGCACCAGGTCGCCCAGAAATTGACGATCAGCGCCTTGCCCTTCCAGTCGTCCTTCAACGAGCGCGGGATGCCCTCGCGGTCGGCCAGCTTGAACTCCGGAATGACGGCAACGAGCCCGGACTTCGGTGCGGCCGCTGGCTCGGTGGTGGCTGGAGCCGGCGGTAGTGGCTCGACGGCGGCCGGTGTGACCATGCGTGGTTTTACGACGAAGTAATAGCCGGCCGCGCCGGCGAGTCCAGCCAGCGCCGCGACGACGATCAGTGTGCGGCTGTTCATTGCGGCTTGCTCCCGAAGGCCTGCTGGACGTGCGGTGCGAATTCGTCCGCCGGCTTGAAGCCCACGACGCGATAGTCCGGCTTTTCCGCGCCGTCCCGGCCGAAAAACAGGATCGACGGTGGGCCAAGGATGCCGAAGCGCTGCATCAGCGCCTGGTCGGCGCTGTCGTTGGCCGTGACGTCGGCCTGCAGCAGCACGGTGTTCGCGAGCGCTGCCTGCACGGACGGTTCGGAGAACGTGTACTTCTCCATCTCCTTGCAGGACACGCACCAGTCCGCGTAGAAATCGAGCATCAAGGTCTTGCCCGCAGCATTTGCGGCTGCGATCGCGGCATCGAGGTCGGCGACGCTCTTGATGCGCTTGAAGTGCGCCCCGGCATAGGCGGCGCCGGAGGCCGCGGTACCGGGCGAACCCGCCGGGGTGCCGAACACGCCGGCCAGCGGCTGCAGCGGATCACTGCGCCCGGACAGCGCGCCCACCAGCATCAGCACGCCGTAAATCGCCGCGAGCGCGCCGAACCCGCGACGGACCACGGTCGCGCCGCGGTTCTTGTCGCGCCCGCCCATCATCAGCAGCCAGTACCCGGTGACGAAGGCGAGCGCCGCCCAGAGTGCCAGCGTGATCGGCCCAGGCAGGATGCGGCTCAGCATCCAGATCGCCACGCCCAGCATCAGGATGCCGAACACCTGCTTGACGGTGTCCATCCAGGCGCCCGCGCGCGGCAGCAGTTCGCCGGCCGAGGCGCCGACGAGCAGCAGCGGTGCACCCATGCCGAGACTCATCGCAAACAGCGCCGCACCGCCGCGGAACACGTCACCGCTCTGGCCGATCACGGCGAGCGAGGCGACCAGCGGCGGCGCGACGCAGGCGGTCACGATCAGCGACGACAGCGCGCCCATGATCGCGGTGCCGATCAACGTACCCTGCTGCTGCTTGTCGCTGAGGCGCGAGACGCGCTCCTGCAGCCAGCCGGGCACCTGCAGGTTGAAGAGCCCGAACATGCCGAGCGCGAGCCACACGAACAGCGCGGCAAAGAGCGCGATCATCCAGGGCTTCTGGAAGAACGCCTGCGCCTGCTGGCCGGCGGCTGCGAAAGCGGCGCCCGCGATCGTATAGGTGAGTGCCATGCCGAGCACGTAGGCAAGCGACAACGTGAACGCGCGGCTGCGCGGGACCGGCTTGCCGCCGCCGGCGCCGACGATGATGCCGGACAGGATCGGCACCATGGGCAGCACGCAGGGCGTGAAGGCGAGCAGCAGGCCGAAGCCGAAGAAGGTCGCCAGCACCGCGAGCAGGTTGCCGTCGCGAATCTTGTCGGCGAGCAGGTCCTGCTCCGAGCGCATCGGTTGCGGGGTGCCGTCCGCAGCGGCGGCGACCGCCGTCGACGCAAGCATCACGACCACGGTTTTCCTGATGGGCGGGTAGCACAGGCCCGCATCGGCACAGCCCTGGTAGGTGACCTCGAGTGGCACCTCGGCGACGCCCGCCGCGGCCACAACCGGCACGTCGGCCAGCATCTGGTCGTGGAAGACGACCTGTTCGCCGAAATACTCGTCGTGTTTTTTCTCGCCGCCGGGGATCGACACGCTGCCAAGCTGCACGTCGGTCGCGGTCGTCCTGACCGTGACCTTGTCGCGATAGAGGTAATAGTCGTCGGCGATGTCCCAGCGCAGCTGCACGCGGTCGCGCGAGGTGCTCGCCGTCGAGAACACGAAGGCCTGGTCGGCGGGCAGGAAATCCGCATCGGACTTCGCGCCGCTGCCGAGCAGCGAGCGCAGGTTGAAACCGCTGCTGGTCGCAGGCGTGGCACCGGCGACAGGAACCGGCGGAGTCCCGGCGACACCCTTGGGCCAGGTCACGGGCACGGTCCAGGTCTGCGGCGGGTAGCAGAGCCCCGCATCGGCGCAGCCCTGCAGCTTCACCTTGACCTCGAAATCCCGCGCTGCGCCGCTGAAGGTGACCGGCACGCCGACCTTCGCGTCGTCGCGATAGATGATCTGCTTGCCGAAGAATTCGTCTTCGTGGTCGAGCCCGACGGGCAGGCTGGCCTGGCCGAGCGTGACGCCCGGCGTTGCCGATTCGAAGCCGAGCCGGTCGCGGTAGAGGTAATAGCCGGGAGCGATGTCGAAGCGGACGACCAGTTGATCCGGCTCCGCCGACGTCGCCACCTTGTAGGCCGAGCGCACGGGGAGGAAGTCTTCGTCGGCGGCCAGGCCCGGACGTGCGGCGGCAAAGAGCGGCAGCAGCAGCCCCAGCAGGCGCAGGCCCCGGTGGACCGGAAGGGGGGCGATCAATGGCATGAGCGGGTGAGTCCGTCGGGTGGCGTCGGTGCGAGGGCGAACGATACATGGACCGGCTCGCCGGGACGACGTTCACGGGCGTGGCGTGATTCTGTTCAAGAATCAATCGCAATTGTTTAACTGAGTCGGCGAGGCGCTGCCGCCGCGGTCAAGACGACACTATTAATCAATTAAAACAATAGGTTACATCATCAGAGCCGAGTGTGCGAGTGCCCCCGACCGGGTCCGAAACGTTGCGCCGACCCCACGTTCCCCTTGAAAAGCGGCTCGGTCCGCCTATTATTAGCAGCCGTATCGGGAGAGTGCTAACAATGCGCGATCCCGACTTCCCCCCTAAACGGCTGAACAAAGCAGCACGGAGTTTGCAGCAATGGCAGACAAGTTGAAGATTCGCCCGCTCCACGACCGCGTGATCATCCAGCGGCTCGACGCCGAAACCCGTTCGCCGGGCGGCATCGTGATTCCCGACAGCGCCGCCGAGAAGCCGATCCGCGGCAAGGTCGTCGCAGTGGGCAAGGGCAAGATCCTCGAGAACGGCAACGTTCGCGCGCTCGACATCAAGGTCGGCGACCACATCCTCTTCGGCAAGTACAGCGGTACCGAAGTGAAGGTCGATGGCGAGGAATACCTCGTCATGCGTGAAGAAGACGTGATGGCAGTCATCGAGAAGTAATCGGAGAACACAGACATGGCAGCAAAAGAAGTACGTTTCAGCGATGACGCCCGCGCCCGCATGCTCCGCGGCGTCAACATCCTGGCCAATGCGGTCAAGGTGACGCTCGGCCCCAAGGGCCGCAATGCAGTGCTCGAGAAGAGCTTCGGCGCCCCCACCGTCACCAAGGACGGCGTGTCGGTCGCGAAGGAAATCGAGCTCAAGGACAAGTTCGAGAACATGGGCGCGCAGATGGTGAAGGAAGTCGCTTCCAACACCTCCGACGAAGCCGGTGACGGCACGACGACCGCCACGGTTCTCGCCCAGGCGATCGTGCGCGAAGGCCTCAAGGCCGTCGCCGCCGGCGCCAACCCGATGGACGTCAAGCGCGGCATCGACAAGGCCGTGATCACGGCCACCGAAGAGCTGAAGAAGCTCTCGAAGCCGTGCAAGGACCAGAAGGCGATCGCCCAGGTCGGCACCATCTCCGCCAACAGCGACGAGTCGATCGGCAAGACGATCGCCGACGCGATGGAGAAGGTCGGCAAGGAAGGCGTGATCACCGTTGAAGAAGGCTCGGGCCTGCAGAACGAACTCGACGTCGTCGAGGGCATGCAGTTCGACCGCGGCTACCTCTCGCCGTACTTCATCAACAACCAGACCAGCCAGTCGGCCGAGCTCGAGAACCCGTACATCCTTCTCTATGACAAGAAGGTGTCGAACGTTCGCGAGATGCTGCCGCTGCTCGAAGGCATCGCCAAGTCCGGCCGTCCGCTGCTCGTCGTCGCCGAAGACGTCGAAGGCGAAGCGCTGGCGACGCTGGTCGTCAACACGATTCGCGGCATCGTCAAGGTCGCGGCCGTCAAGGCCCCGGGCTTCGGCGATCGTCGCAAGGCCATGCTGCAGGACATCGCGGTCCTGACCGGCGGCGAAGTGATCGCCGAGGAAGTCGGCCTGACGCTCGAGAAGGCCACGCTGGCCAACCTGGGCCAGGCCAAGAAGATCGTCGTGGAGAAGGAAAACACCACGATCATCGACGGTCACGGCAAGGCGGCCGACATCAAGGGCCGCATCGCCCAGATCAAGCAGCAGATCGAAGAAGCGACCTCCGACTACGACAAGGAAAAGCTGCAGGAGCGCATGGCGAAGCTCTCCGGCGGCGTTGCCGTGATCAAGGTCGGCGCTGCCACCGAGATCGAGATGAAGGAAAAGAAGGCCCGCGTCGAAGACGCGCTGCACGCCACCCGTGCGGCCGTTGAAGAAGGCGTGGTCCCGGGCGGCGGCGTTGCGCTGATCCGCGCGCAGAAGGCGCTTGCCAACCTGACCGGTTCGAACGAGGACCAGGCCATGGGCATCAAGATCCTCTCGCGCTCGATCGAGGAGCCGCTGCGCCAGATCGTGGCCAACGCCGGTGAAGACGCTGCCGTCGTCCTGGCCAAGGTCAAGGAAGGCAAGGGCACGTACGGCTACAACGCCGCGACCGGCGTCTACGGCGACATGCTCGACATGGGCATCCTGGACCCGACGAAGGTCACCCGTCTCGCGCTGCAGAACGCCGCCTCGGTGGCGGGCCTGCTGCTCACGACGGAAGTGATGGTCGCCGAGGCCCCGAAGGATGACGACCACAAGCATGGCGGCATGCCGGACATGAGCGGCATGGGCCCAATGATGGCCACCCGGAAGCTGCCGGTCGCGTCCGTGACAACGCCGAAGGCAAAGGGCGAGAGGAAGGCACCTATCTGCCACAGCGTATTGATCGCGGCGCCCCCGACCGCGAGCTGGCGCACGGACAGCGCGTCGGCCCACGCCGACACCAGCAGCATCCCGGCCGTGAATCCGCTGCCGACGAACAGCAAGTAGCCGACCATGACCAGCGCCGGAGTCGCGGCAACACCGACCAGCAGGAGCCCGGCCGTGGTCAGGGCCACGTACACACTGGCATCGCGGAGGCGATCGCCGCCGCGGTCCGATTTCCAGCCGGCGAAGAGCAGGCAGACGACACCGACCATGCCACCAAGGCTGATCAGATAACCGACCTGCGACACCTCCAGTGCGGTGCCTGCAACCAGCACCGCCGGTGCCGACAGCAGCACGCCGAGGCTTGCGCTGTTGCCGAGAAAACCGAGCGCGCCAAACAGCACGACTTTCGGGTTGGCGAAGGCGGCGCGCAGACCGTGCCGTTCAGGCGTGCCGATCAGCGCCTGATCGCGAGCGAGTTCCCGGGCGATCCATGCCTTCTCGGGCTCTGCCAGCCAATCGACCGATGCGGGCGCGGCGGGCAGGAAGCGCAGCACGATCAGGCCGAGCAGGACGGCGGGCAAACCCTGCATGAGAAACAGCCACTGCCATCCCTGCAAGCCAGCGATTCCATCGAGGCCCAGCAGGGAGCCTGATATGCCTCCCATGGCAATCGACGCCAAGGGGGGCGCAATGTAGATGCGACTCACGGCCCGGCCCCGCCAGGACGTCGGGAACCAGCTTGAGAAATAATAGATGACGCTTGGAAAGAACCCGGCTTCGGCCACTCCCAGCAGGAAGCGCATGGCATAGAACTGCAGCGGGGTCTGCACGAACATCATTCCCGCAGCGAGCAGGCCCCAGGTAATCATGATCCGCGCGATCCACTGCGGCGCGCTGTAACGAGCGAGCATCAGGCTGGATGGGACTTCGAACAGCGCGTAGCCAAGGAAGAACAGTCCGGCACCAAGGCCGTAGACCGTCTGGCTGAACTCCAGATCGTCGTTCATCTGCAGGGCAGCGAAACTGACGTTGACGCGATCCATGTAGGCCATCACATAGGCCAGCAGGATCAACGGCAGGATGCGCCACATCGCCTTTACCATGGCCGATCGCGCGATGGCATCGTCCGATTGCCGTCCCGGGTTCATCAAGTGTCCTCTCGGTGCAGGATCGAGCGCAGCGACAACGTACAGGAAAGAGAGAGCCTCCTTCTCACCGAGTCGCACGAGATGCCTTTGACCGGGCAGCAACTGTTAGAGGCAGAACGCACAGCACTGTAGCGACGGCGATCGTTATACCAGGGGTTGCGTCGCCTTGCGGCGCGTCACTGCCGCATCTCGGTTTCGACGATGATGCCGGCCCGGGCGAGCAACTCCAGGTCGCGGCGCAGCTCGAGCCGGTCGATGCTCGGTTGCCGCGCGGCGGCGTCATCCAGCGAGAACAGCCGCTGCTTCAGGATCCACTCGATGGTCGGATAGGTGGCGCCCACGGGAATCTCGCCACCCTCGAAGACGACGGCGAAGCCGCGATCACGACGCGCGACGCTGGCCCTGCGAGCGACGGAATACCAGTGCGGCAGCACCTGCGACGGCAGCTCGAAATCGGCTGGCGCGCGGGCCAGGCCGCGCTGGTGGTTGAGCACGTCGATCGCAAAGGCAGGCGAGGTGATCACCTCACGGATGCGGTCTCCAAGTGCGTGCAGCCGTTCACGCAGGTCCAGCTCGCTGCGCGCATCCGGCAGGTAGGCGCGGAACGCGGACTCCTGCGTCACCGCGTTCTCCAGCAGCTTGAACAGGGCAAGGCCGGTCGCCGGCGAAACCCCAAAGGTCACGTGCAGCGAAGCCTGCGAGCCGGTCAGCGCGTCGTGGTACTGGCCGCGCGGCAGATACAGGATATCGCCCGGCTTCATGGTCACTTCAAACAGCAGGCGACCGCGGGACTCGGTCAGCCATTTCTCGATTTCATCACCCGGTGGCAGCGGCAGTACCGGCGTATCCGCCCGCGACTCGTACACGCGCCACAGCTTTTCGCCTTCCGCCTGCACGGCGAAGACATCGTGCAGGTCAAAGTGGGTCTGGAAGGCCTGTACGCCCTTGAAGGAGCAGTAGACGTTGGCCGCCACGCGCGCGGCGAACTCGTGCTCGAGCATGTTCGCGACTGCCCCCACTTCCGGGCAGACACGGTGCACGTGATTGGCGACGAGACTGGCCCCAAGCCCCATCAGCGCCTTGACCTTGGCGGGGTTGACGGGCGCGCTCGCGCCGGCGCGCAGGTCGGTGGTGTCGCAGTAGTTCTCCCGCAGCGCTGCACGACTCTTGAAGTAGAGCTTCAGCGTGTCCTCGTTCCAGTACGGCGTGATGGCCAGCACTGAATTGAATCGCGACCATGGCAACAGTCCCGGACGACCGTGGCCGTTGCCGGGGATGTGCAGCGGAAGCTTGCCGAAATACTCGGCGCAAAAGCGGGCCGCATCGAATGGCGCGATGAATTCTGAAAATTCCATGACCGATAGACGTTAGCATTGGCCATCCGTCGCTGTCCATGAACCGCGGGTGCCGCCAGATGCTGGAAAATCAAGCAAATCAGCTGCCAGCGCGCGCGCTCCTGCGCCCCGACGGCCTGTACCTTGCGCTGCGCGCAATCGCGCCCGCGGAACTCCGCGACGCTTTCATGCAGGAGACCATCGCGCGGGTTCCGGCAGCGGAATCGTTCGTCCACATCGCACGGGAAGACGTCGGCAAGGCAGCCCCCGGTACCGCGCCAGCCGGACTCATATTTCACGTCGCGCGTTGCGGCTCGACCTTGATTTCACAGCTGCTCCGGACACACGACAAACTGGTGGTTTATGCGGAGCCCTTGCCGTTCAATGAAATCCTGTTGCCACCCCACCAGTGGCCGCGTCACGAACTGGTCGCCGCCCTGCGGTCCCTCGGCGACGCTTTCGCCCGCCACGCATGCAGGCCCTATGTCCTGAAATTCAGCAGCTGGAATACGCTGTTCTGCGACGTCCTGGCAGAGGCCTTTCCAGCTTCGCCCTGGGTCTTCAGCCTGCGCGATCCGGTCGAAGTCGGCGTGTCGCTGCTGCGACAGCCTGCTGGCTGGATGCGAGCCACCGAGGCGTCATCCGGCGAGCTCGGCAGGTACGTCGATCCGGAAGGCGCAGCACGGTCGCCGGAAGAATTTGTCGCGCGACTCTATGGAGCGTTTTGCGCGGCCGTGGGTCGTCTCGATGCCGGACGCGGCCGGCTCGTGCGCTACGAGACGCTTCCCGCAGCCGCCTGGGAAATCGTGGCGCCGCATTTTTCGCTGTCCGTCGATGGCCGGCAACGCGAGCGCATGGCGCAGGCCGCGCGCATCAATGCGAAAGCGCCGGTCGGCAAGGCGGCGGAGTTTTCGAGCGACGCTGCGACCAAGCAGGCAGCCGCATCGGCCAGCCTGCGGCAGGCGATCGAAGCATTCGCGCGCCCGCCACTGGAGCGCCTGGAACGGCTGCACGCGCAACGCGGAACCGTGCCGGAAAGTCACCTGGCAGGCTGAGCGCGCGCCCAGGTCAGGAGCAGCCAGCGGCCGCCTTCCTTGAACGGCAACGTTGCCGGTGATGTTCGCCGAGGTCGGAAACAGCTCCAGTTCGAGCGTCGAACCGCTTTCGACGAGGTGAGGCATACTCGCGGCATGCAACTGGCCTGGCTCTCGCTCGCCATCGTCGCCACGGTCGCCTACCACGTCATCCTCAAGCTGACGCCGGCTGGCGCGAACCCGTTGTTGTCGCTGATGGTGACGTACGGTGCCGTCACCTTGCTGTTCGCTGCGGTGCTCGCATTCGCTCCCGGCGAGTTCGCCTGGCGCGAGGAAGCCCGTCACCTGAACTGGACGGCGATCGCACTGGCGCTGGCGATCATCGGGCTCGACCTTGGCTTCATCCTGCTCTACCGGACTGGTTTCGAAGTCAGCCTCGGCGCTCTCGTCACGCAGACCGCTGCCGCGATGCTGCTGGTGGCGATCGGCGTGCTGGTGTTCCGCGAGAAGCTGGACCTCGCGCACGGCGTCGGCATCGTGCTGTGTCTCGCGGGACTGTGGCTGGTCAATCGACGCTGAGTCGGGTACTCGCTCGCGCCACCGACTGATCGATCAGCGTTCGCTCGCTCGGCGCTCGAGCGTCGCCCGCTCCACGGCGTGCTCCTGCCGGATGCGCCGCACCGTCCACCAGACCAGCGCGCCGACCACCGTGAGCATCGCCACCATCAGCAGCGCCATCTTCGGACCCGCCAGCCGCCAGGCCTCGCGCAGACCGAAGACCACGCCAATCGGCGTCGAGACCAGCAGGATCGGGCGGGCGATGCGCAAGCGCTGGCCGCTACTTGTCCGTCTTTACCCAGCCCGACGCGGGCATGGCATCGAAGAACATCTGGATCCGGTGCAGCAGCTGGTTGCGGTCGGCCCAGGCGACCTGTTCGTCGAGCCGCTCCATGCGGTCCGCCTCCGTGGGCTCGGACTCCAGCCCATGCACCAGCGGCGCCGGCGGCGGGGTCTTGCCGCGCTTCTCGGCCTCTTCCAGCAGCATCAGGTGCAGCCGCTCCCAGTAGGGGAGCGTGGGATAGGCGCGACCGCGAAGCCGGTGGTGCACGAGCAGCCGGCGTCCGGCGACTGGTGGATCTGTATGAAGGCATGGGACTTTTCCTGTTGCGCAAGACTAGCGGCTCGGCGGCCAACTTCACAGTCGGAACGATTCCCCCTCCGCGGGCGTCCGGTATGCTCTGGTCGGGGCAACCCCAAGGGAGCGGAACAAGTATGACGATAGCCTTCTGGTGCGTGCTGGTGGCGGGCTTCCTGCCGTACTTCGGCACGCTGACCGCCAAGATCGGCGGCGACAGTTTCGACAACAGCAACCCGCGTGACTGGCTCAACGCGCAGTCGGGCTTCCGCAAGCGGGCGAACGCGGCGCAGCACAACAGCTTCGAGGCGTTTCCGTTCTTCGCGGCCGCGGTCATCATTGCCCACGTTGCCGGCGCGCCGCAGGGCCGCATCGACCTGTTCGCGGTCGTGTTCATCCTGGCACGACTCTTCTACATCGCGTTCTACGTCGCCGACATGGCGACGTTGCGTTCGCTCGCATGGTTCGTGGGCATCGGCAGCGTGGTCGCGCTCTTTCTCGCGGTGGCCTGAACCGGTCAGCGCCCCCAGTAGGGCATCTGCTTGCGGCTGCGCCAGAGGCCGTCGCCCGCATAGACGACCAGCGCAGTCCAGATGAACAGGAAACCCACGCCGCGCTGCAGGGTGAAGGCCTCGTGGAAGACCCACACGCCGAGCAGGAACTGCAGCGTCGGGCCGATGTACTGCACCAGTCCCACCGTGGACAACGGTATCAGTCGTGCACCGTAGGCGAACAGCGCCAACGGCAGCGCGGTGACCAATCCGCTGCCGAGCAGCAGCGCATTGATGTGCGGGGCCGCGTGACCGAACGCACCCGTGCCCTGCATCTCCATCCACAGCAGGAAGGTCAAGGCGAACGGTGCGAGCAACAGCGTTTCCGTGGCCAGTCCGGGCACGGCGTCGACCTTCACCACCTTCCGGATCAGGCCATACCCGCCAAAACTGGCCGCGAGCACCAGCGCAATCCACGGCGGACGGCCTGCGACGACGGCGAGGTAAAGCACGCCCACCGCGGCCAGGCCGACTGCAATCTTCTGCGCCATGTTGAGCCGCTCGCCGAGCACGAGCACACCCAGCACCACGTTGAGCAACGGGTTGATGAAGTAGCCGAGGCTGGCGTCGATCACGTGGCCGTGGGCGATCGACCAGACGTAGAGCAGCCAGTTGATGCTGATCAGCACCGCCGTGACCATCAGCCGATAGCGTGTGCCGGGATTCGCGAGCGCGGTGCGCACGGTGCCGACATTGCCGCGCCAGGCGAGCCAGGCGAACACCAGCAGGCAACTCCAGACGATCCGGTGCGCCATGATCTCGAGCGCGGGCAGAGCGTGCAGCGGCTTCATGTAGAGCGGCAGGACGCCCCAGATCGTGAAGGCGCCGATGGCGGCCGCAAGACCGGCGCCCGCGTGCGGCGAGACGGGTGCGGCAGGCGCTGGGTTCTGGCCGGTCATGGGGCGCGCATTGTGGCAAATCCCGGCGTCGGCGGCCCGAGAATCGCTGTGGCCGATCGAGGTCTCCCGCAGCGCGGAGGTATACGATAGGCAGGGTCATTGGGCTGAACCGACAGCGAGGTCTGCGGCCATGGACTTCGACAAACACTGCGCAGCGGTTCAGGCAGCGCCGTTCATCGCGCACCTCGGCATCGAACTCGAGAACCTCGGCCCGGATTCTGCGAGGCGGTCTCGCCATTCAGCCATGGCACCTGCAGCAGACGAAGTGGTCCACGCCGGGGTGATCGCAACGCTGGCGGATCATGCGCGGCGCCGCAGCGTCCACGGACCTGCAGGCGGGCGAGTTCGTCGTCACCGCCGAGTACAAGATCAACCTATTGCGAGGCGCTCGCGGCGAGAAGCTGCGCTGCCGCGCCGAAGTGCTGAAGCCGGGCGGCGCCTCACAGTGGTTGAAGCGCAGGTCTGGTCGGAGGCCGGGGCCGTCGGAACTCGTCGCCAAGCTGAACGCGACCATGGCGGTGGTGACGCAGCGCTGAATCGCGCTGCTGCCGCCATGGATCCCCGTCTCGAAAGCGGTCGTCTGCAGCGCGAGTGGCGCACGATGCAGGTCATGGTGGGTATCTATTGCCGCGGGCACGAGCACGCGGTCACGGACGGACTGTGCGCGGACTGCGAGGGTTTCCTCGATTACGCAGAGCGCCGGCTGGAGAAGTGTCCGTACGGGCCGGAAAAGCCGACCTGCGCGAAGTGTCCGATCCACTGCTACAAGCCGCAGCCACGGGATTTTGCACGCGAGGTCATGCGCTACGCGGGGCCGCGCATGCTGCTGCGGCATCCGTGGCTGACGTTGACGCACTTCATGGACAAGGCGCGTCGGGTCGAGCACCCGATGGCGGCGCGTCGCAGCCGGCGCGATCGGGACTGAAAACAGCCCTCAGGTGTCGCGGCAGGCGGCCATCAGGAATCAGAGCCGGTCGTCCCCGAGGAATCCGTTCAGCGGGCGCCTACTGCGCGTCGAACCCCTTCATCCAGACAAATTCTTCAAGCGCGGCGCGTTCGGTGCGCAGCGTGTTGACGGGGTGCGACAAGTCCGCGTAGCCGAGTGCCATGCCTGAGAACAGCATGAGGTTCGCCGGCACGTCGAGGTGTTTCCGTACGGTGACCGACACCAGCGACCAGATCTCCTGGGCGCAGGTGTGCAAGCCGTGCTCGCGCGCGAGCAGCATCACCGTCTGCATGTACATGCCGACGTCCGACCACTGCGGCGGGCCGAGGCTGCGGTCGAGGTAGAAGAACAGTCCGACCGGGGCACCGAAGAAATCGTAATTGCGCGCGAGCTGCAGCAGCCGCGCCATCTTGTCTTCGCGCGGGATGCCGACCGTTGCGTAGAGGTCCTCACCGGCCTTGAAGCGGCGCGTGCGATAGGGCTCGCCGAGGCCAGGCGGGTAGATGTCGTATTCCTGCGTGCCGTCGCCGCGCGGATTCGCCATGACCTTTTCGCGCACCAGCGCCTTCAACTCGGCGAGCGGCTCGCCGGTGAGCGCATACACCCACCACGGCTGCAGGTTGCCACCGGACGGCGTGCGCCGGGCCGCGTCCAGGATTGAGCGCAGCGTGTCACCGGGGACCGGGGTGTCGAGAAACGCGCGGCAGCTCATGCGGCTCGCTACGGCTTCGCTCACGTTCACTGGCGTTCCTCCTGACGGCGGGCAATTTTGCCAGAAGCGGCAGGCCGTGGTCTGACCGTGTCGCAGCGGCGGCCGTTTTTCGCTACGCTGCGCGCGCGTTGGCCGAGGTGTGCATGCAGGACCTGAAGCAGTTCGTCGTCGACATCCCCGATTTCCCCAAGCCGGGCATCCTGTTCCGCGACATCAGTCCGTTGCTGCGCCGGCATTTCGGGGCCACGATCGAGTCGATCGAGCGCCTGTTCACCGAGCCGGAGTGGGACGCCGTCGACGCCGTCGCGGGCATCGAGTCGCGCGGGTTCATCCTCGCGTCGGCGCTGGCCGAGCGCCGCGGCAAGGGTTTCGTGCCCATCCGCAAGAAAGGCAAGCTGCCGCCCCCCGTCGTCGACATCGCCTACGACCTCGAGTACGGCACGGGCGTGCTCGAGATGCAGGCCGGGCAGGGCCGTTTGCTGCTGATTGACGACGTGCTCGCCACGGGCGGCACGCTCAGCGCATCCACGGCGCTCAGCCGGCAGGCGGGGTACGTCGTGCACGGCATCGGCGTGCTGATCGACATCGGCATCGCGCCCGGTTTCCGTTGCGAGGACCACGTGCCCCGCATCGTCCTGCAGTACGGCTGAGGCTGCCACGTGAGCGAGCCCGGCACGCTGCAGGCACCCCGCCGCGCTGCGCTCACCTTCATTTTCGTCACCGTCGTGCTCGACATGCTGGCGCTCGGCATGGTGGTGCCGGTGCTGCCGCACCTGATCGAGGATTTCCTCGGTGGCAACACCTCGCGTGCGGCGCTGATGGTCGGGTACTTCAGCACGGTCTGGGCAGTGATGCAGTTCTTCGCCATGCCGGTGATGGGCGCGTTGTCCGATCGCTTTGGCCGCCGGCCCGTCATCCTGCTGTCAAACTTCGGGCTGGGGTTCGATTACGTGCTGATGGCGCTCGCGCCGACGCTGTCGTGGCTCTTCGTGGGGAGACTGATCTCCGGCGTGACTGCAGCCAGCATCAGCACGTCGATGGCCTACGTGGCCGACGTCACGCCGCCCGAGCGCCGGGCGCAGAGTTTCGGCTTCGTCGGCGTCGCCTTCGGCCTCGGGTTCGTGCTTGGCCCGGCGATCGGCGGCTTGCTCGGGTCGGTCGATCCGCGCCTGCCGTTCTGGGCGGCCGCCTGCGCGAGCCTGCTCAACGCGGCGTACGGATTCTTCATCCTGCCGGAATCGCTCGCGCGCGAACGACGCCGCGCGTTCGAGTGGCGTCGCGCCAACCCGCTGGGCTCGTTGCGATTCCTGCGCGCGCACCGCGAAGTGTTCGCGCTCGCGGGCGCGGCGTTCCTGAGCAACCTCACGCACGCGGTGCTGCCCGCCGTCTTCGTGCTCTATTCCGCTTACCGCTACGGCTGGGACGAAAAAGCGGTTGGACTCGCGCTGGCGGCGGTCGGGATTTCTTCGGCCCTGGTGCAGGGGGCCCTGGTGGGCCCGCTGGTGCGTCGCTTCGGGGAACGCAGGGTCCTGCTCGGTGGCCTGCTCGCCGGGACGGCGGGCTTCATGCTGTACGCCTTCGCCCCGACCGGCACGTGGTTCGTCGCGGCCATACCGATCGTTGGCCTGTGGGGTCTCGTGGGGCCAGCGTCGCAGGGAATCATGACGCGCGCGGTCGGCAGCTCTGCCCAGGGTGAGTTGCAGGGAGCGATGGGCAGTCTCGCTGGCATCGCTACCGTGATCGGCCCGACGCTCTTCGCGACCGTCTTCGCGTGGTCAATCCGCGACGGTGCGTCGTGGCATTTCCCGGGTTCGGCGTATGCGCTCGCGGGCCTGCTGCTCATCGTCGCCGCGCTCATTGCCGAGCGGGCTACGCGTCCGCGGGTGGCGGCATGAGCGCGCAGCTTGCGGTTCCGGACTCGATCCGGGTCGGCATCGTCGACAAGCTCGAGCGGCTTGCAGCACGTCCCATCCTGCCGGACACGCCGGCCGCCGCTTCGATCGCGCACAGTCTCGAGTACGTCTGGGCCTGCAGCGCGTTCGCCGCGGATGCCTGCCTGCGTGACGAGCGATTGCTCGAGTGGCTCGCGACGCAAGGGCGGCTGCTCGAGCATGTCGACGCGGCGTGGTACGCGCAGGCGGCGGATGACGTCACCAGGCCGGGCAGCAACGACGACGCGACGTTCATGTCGGCGTTGCGCGTCTTTCGCCGCCGGCAGCTGGTGCGCATCGCCTGGCGCGATCTCGCCGGGTACGCGCCGATCGAACAGGTCCTGGCCGAGTTGTCGTGGCTCGCCGATGCCTGCATCAACGTGGCATGCCGCCAGGCGGCTGCGCTGCTGGGAGCGCGTCACGGTGTGCCGAAGGACAGGAACGGGGTCGAGTTGCCGCTGCTCGTGCTCGGCATGGGCAAGCTCGGCGGCGGCGAGCTGAATTTTTCGTCGGACATCGATCTGGTGTTCCTGTTCGCCGAACACGGGGAGACGGCGGGTCCACGCCCGCTCGAATACGAAGAGTATTTCGTGCGCGCGGGCAAGCGCGTGGCGCAATTGCTCGGCACACCCACGGACGACGGCTTCGTCTATCGCGTCGACCTGCGGCTGCGACCGTTCGGCGACTCGGGTCCCGTGGCCGTCAGTTTCGACGCGATGGAGGAATACCTGCAGCAGCACGGCCGTGACTGGGAGCGTTACGCGTACGTGAAAGCGCGTCCCGTCTACGGGGCGGAGCCGGGCTTCAGCGACCTCTACCGCGATGCGCTGCGCCCCTTCGTCTACCGCCGCTACCTCGATTTCGGCGTCTTCGAATCACTGCGCGCGATGAAGGAGCTGATCGCGCGCGAGGTCGAACGACGCGAACTGCAGCAGAACGTCAAGCTCGGGCCCGGCGGCATCCGCGAGATCGAGTTCATCGTCCAGGCGTTCCAGTTGCTGCGCGGCGGCAGCACGCAGCGCCTGCAGACGCGCAGCCTGCTCGAGGCGCTGCCGCGACTGGCCGGGCAGAAGCTGCTGCCCGCCGACACCGTCGCCGAGCTGCTTGCGGCCTATCGCTTCCTGCGGCGCGTCGAGAACCGCCTGCAGGAGTGGAACGACGAGCAGACGCACGAACTGCCCGTCGATGATCACGCGCGTGCGCGGCTCGCACTCGCGATGGGCCTGCCCGGCTGGCCCGAACTCGAACGTGAACTCGAGCACCATCGGGGCCGTGTCAGCGCGCATTTCTACCGCGCGGTGTTTGCGCCTGGCGCCATGACCGCCGACGACGAGGCGAGCGCAGGACTCGAGCACATCCTCGATCCCGAGCTCGACGATGCCCGCAGGCGTGAACGGCTGGTGGTACTGCAGGCGCCGGACCTGGTCGACGCGTTCCTGCGACAGCTCGACCAGTTGCGCGAGGGGGCCTATTACCGGCGACTCGACGAGACCGGTCGGCGCCGATTGCAGGTGCTGTTGCCGCGCCTGCTGCGGGCCGTCGCGCGCGTGCCGAATGCCGAGGCCGCGTTGTCGCGCGTGCTGAACGTGATCGAGCGCATCGGCGGGCGCACCGTATACCTCGCCCTGCTCAACGAGAACGCCGTGGCGCGCGCAAGGTTGTTCGAACTCTGCGCGCACTCGCAGTTCCTGTCCGACCAGATCGCAGCGTTCCCGTTGCTGCTCGACGAGTTGCTCGACGAGCGGTTGTTCGATACGCCGCCGACGCGGGCCGAGCTCGCCGTCGAGCTGCGCAATCGCATGGCGAACTGCGCGGTGGAGGATACCGAGGAGCAGGTCGAGGCCTTGCGGCAGTTTCAGCGCGCCGCGATGTTCCGCATTGCTGTTCCGGACCTCACGGGCCGCCTGCCGCTCATGAAAGTGAGCGACCGGCTGACCGACCTGGCGGAACTGCTGGTACAGGAAACGCTCGACCTCGCCTGGCAGCAGATCGTGGCGAGGCACGGCGTGCCCTTGTGCGGACCGACGGACGATGCGGTGCGGCAGGCGGGGCTCGTCGTCGTCGCGTACGGCAAGTTCGGCGGCATCGAGCTCGGTTACGGATCCGACCTCGACCTGGTGTTCCTGCATGATTCCGGCGGCGAGGTGCAGCGCACCGCCGGCCCGCACGTCGTCGACAACGGCGTGTTCTTCATGCGGCTGGTGCAGCGGCTGGTGCACCTGCTCTCGGTGCATTCGGCGGCCGGTCGTCTGTACGAAGTCGACACCCGCCTGCGGCCGAGCGGCAAGGGCGGGCTGCTGGCGCAGAGCATCGAAGGCTTCGCGGACTACCAGCGCACGGACGCGTGGACCTGGGAGCACCAGGCCCTGCTGCGCTCCCGCGCCGTCGCGGGTGCTGCGGAATTGCGCCAGCGCTACGAGTCGCTGCGAGTGGAGCTGTTGCGCACGGCGGTGCGACGCCCGGCGCTGCGCGAGGACGTGCGCTCGATGCGCGAACGGATGCGGTCGGAGCTGTCGAAATCGAAGGCCGGCGAGTTCGATCTCAAGCAGGACGCCGGCGGCATCACCGACGTCGAATTCCTGGCGCAGTACTGGACTCTGCTCTGGTCCGCCCGGTACGCGGAGCTGGTGACTTTCTCCGACAACATCCGCCAGCTCGAAAGCCTGGCCTCGATCTGCCTGGTGCCACAGGAAACCGTCGACGTGCTGACCGCCGCCTACCGTGCCTACCGGCAACGGCTGCACCATCTGTCGCTCGAGGGCGGTGAAAATGTCGCGCCCGCGGCCGAATTCGCGTCGACGCGCGCCGCGGTCACCGCGATCTGGCGGGAGACGATGGAGTGAGGCCTATAATCGGCTGCCGGGCGACTGGCGCACCTCCGACTGACCCCTATCCAGCAACCTCTACCCCGTAAGCCAATGGCAGAACTCCTCGTCCCGATCTCGCCCGGCGAACTCATCGACAAGATCACGATCCTCGAGATCAAGTCGGCGCGCATGACCGACGCGGCGAAGCTGCACAACGTGCGCACGGAGCTGACGCTGCTCAATGAGACCTGGCGCGCGTCAGCCTATTCAGCGGTGGATATCTCCGCAGAATGGTCCGGACTGCGTGAGGTCAACGGGCAGCTGTGGGACATCGAGGACCGTATCCGCGACAAGGAGCGCGACGGCCGTTTCGACGCCGGATTCATCGAACTCGCGCGTGCGGTGTACGTGACGAACGATGAGCGCGCGGCCATCAAGCGTCGCATCAACACGAAGCTGGGATCGAGCCTCGTGGAAGAGAAGAGCTACCAGGAATACCGGAAGTAGCAGAACGGGTCGGGGCTACTGCAGGCACACGACCAGTTTGGCCACGTGGCTGCGCCAGTGGATCGGGATCACGACCGGCCGGCCGCCGGGCGGCAGTTCGACGGTGTTGCCGGCGCCGGTCACGACGGTAGGCACGGAGATCGCGAAGTCCTTGCCCATGTCGCGTCGGACGTTGCCGGCGATGGTGTTCGCGACCTCGCCGACCAGGTCGCACAGGTACTCGTGCGAGACGTTGCTCTCGTTCATCTTCATCAGCAGCACGGTAAGCATGCCTCGGGGCGCCGAAAAATAGACGACGCCGTTGCGACGGCCCGACACCGAGATGACGCCGCTGTAGTCGTGGCTGTCGGGTGCGCCCTCGGTGACGAGATACGGTGAGCCAACGGAGGCCGCCTGCTGCGCAGCGACCTCGAAATAGCGGGTCGTGCCATGGACGAACGCGCGGATGTCCTGTTCTTCGAGCATGGATGTATCAGGCGCCGCCGATCAGTTCTTCCAGCGCTTCGTTGAGCTGGCGGTCCGAGAACGGCTTGTTCAGGAAGCCGTTGGCGCCTTTCTCCATTGCCTCGACGGCCGTGGCCTTGTCGGCCAGGGCGGAGATGATCAGGATCAGGACATCCGGCTTGAGGGCCACCAGTTGTTCGACGCACTCGATGCCGTCCATCTCGGGCATCGTGATGTCCATCGTGACGACGTCCGGGTCGGTTCGGCGAAAGACCTCGATGGCCTCGACACCGTTCGATGCGAGTCCCACGACCTGCAGGTGCTCGATCTGCTGGCAGCGCTCGATGCGCCGGCGAATGACGTTGGAGTCATCGACGATGAGCAGTTTGAGCTGCATGGGCAGGGCTGGTGCGTAGGCGGCCATCGCGAGGATTCCTCAGGGGACGACCGTCATGCGACGGCGTCCTGCCGGCCACTTTGCGCCGGCAGCATGATGGCGAATCGGGTGTACTTGCCGGGCGCGGTCGCGATGCTGATCTTGCCGCCGAGCGCATGGACGGCTTTCAGCACGAAGTCCAGGCCGACCCCGCGTCCGGCGTCCCGGCCATTGCCGTCGTGGGTCGAAAAGCCAGGCCTGAAGATGAGGGCGAGGCTCGCCTTCGTGTCGAGTTGCCGGGCTTCGTCGGCGCTCAGGTCGCCGCGCCGCACGGCCGCGTCGCGCAAGCGCTCGGGGACGATGCCGCAACCGTCGTCGTGGAACACCAGTTCGAGTCCCTGCTCGGACGACCTGAACTGAATCTGCAGCAGTCCGATCTCGTCCTTGTCGAGTTCGTGCCGGGCACCGGGAGCCTCGATGCCGTGTACCACGGCGTTGCGTACGAGCTGGATCGCGATGTCACGCACCGTCCTGCGAATGTCTCCGGGCACCTCGTCGAGGCCAGTCGTGACGAGCCGGACGCTCTTGCCGGCATCCGTGGCGATGCGCTGGGCCAGCGCGTCCAGGGCGGATGTCATGTCTTGCTTGCCTGCATCGATCGGCGTCGTGGTCGCCGTGTGCGCGGGCGGAGCGGCGGACAATAACGCGGTCGTTCGCAGTGCATTCGCGCGGCTGGCCAGTTCACGGATCGATTGCAGATGGCCGAAGATTTCGTCGAGGCTCACGACGAGCGGCAGGAAATCGTTGCCGGACAGCTGCGAGCGGTCCCGCAAGTCCTGCAGCAGATCCTCGAACGCGTGAGTGCGGCTTTCGATGGAAGCCAGGCCGAGTGTCGCTGCGTCGCCCTTGATGCGATGCATTTCGCGGAACAACTGGTCGATCTTGGTGCGGAAATCGCCGTCGCCGCGTGCCGGCACCTTGAGGACGCTGTTGATCTGGGCAAGCGCCGCGCTCGTATCGTCGAGGAACGACACCAGCTGGTCGGGATCGACCTGCAGCAGGCCGAGCAGCATGTCCATCTGGAGCTGGGAATTGGCCTGGGACGCCTTCAGTTCGCGCGCCAGCAGCACCCTGGAGGTCACGTCGTTCACGGAGACCAGTACGTGGCGCACGCCGCGGTCGCCCTTGACGCGATGGAAATCGAATTCCAGGTAGCGCAGGTCGCGGCTGCCGTCGCCACGATCGAACTGGACCTCGACTTCCGCGAGCGGGTTGATGCTCCGGATCAGGTTTTCGTTGGCGCGCTCGCCCCACAGCAGCTTCACGTACTTCGTCGCCGTGGCCAGCGTCTTCTCGCTTACCGTGTCGCGGAGCAGTTCCTCGAGCGTCATCCCGCTGAAGTCGTCGCGGCGGAACAGGGCGGACAATGCGGCTGAGTGCGCCTTGCCGATGCGGAAGTCGGCGTCGATCAGGAACAGCCCGTCCTTGACCGTGCCCAGGATGTCGCGCGTCTGGTTCTGGGCCTCGACCGCCAGTCGCTCATGGCGGACCTTCAGCCACTGGAAGTACGCCAGCAGTGCCACCAGCAGGCAGGCGAAGACGACGCCGGTGATCATCAGCTTGCGCAGGGTCGCGGATGCCGTGACCACCTGTTGCTCGAGGCTGGTGCCGACCGCAGACAGCGCCGAGTTCAGGCGACCCGTTGCGCCGCGACTGGACGTGATGGCCAGGCGAGTGTCCTGCAGCAGCTGGCGGCCGCGGGAATTGAGCTGCGAGCCGGCAGAGTCCGAATCGCGGTAGGGAAGGCCTTCGAATCCCGCGACGGGATCCAGGGCCTTGCGATATTCGGACCAGAGACTCTCGATGCCGCGCAATTCGGCGGAGTTGCCGGCCGCCGAGAGCTTGAGCTGCGCCAGCGACTGCTCGAAGTTCTGCACCGCGCCGCCAAGGTCCTGGACTGCCTGGCCGACGAAAGCCCGCGACCCGAGGCGGTCGCGGATCACTACCAGCGACTTGGCGATCGCGACCGGCTGGCCGCGCTGTTCGCTTGCGAGCTTGAGTGCTGCGGTGTCGGCCGACAGCTGATTGGCAAGACGGTACCCGGGGACCAGCACCAGCCCGATGAATGCTACGAGCAGGACCAGGAAGCCGGCCGTCGCGGCCCGGTCGCGCAAGCGTCCCGACAGGAATGTGGTCATGTTGCCCTGCTCTCCTGGTGGCGAGCGGTCGGTACTGCTCATGGCGTGCTTGCGTCGTCAGGTCGGAAGACGATGTTGGTTACGACGGTAGCCTCGATGTCCGTGTTGTCGAGCGCGAGCGGCTTGAAGCGCCACCGTCGGACGGCATCGAGCGCGGCCCGGTCGAACACGCCGGCCGGGCTCGAGTTCATGACCTCCGTCGACTTGACCTTGCCGTCCGCATCCACGGTGATGCGCACTCGCACTTCGCCACCGATGCCTCGTTTCAGGGCGTCCTTCGGGTAATCCGGCGGCACATACCTGGTGCGCTTCAGTTCGCCCGGTGGCAGCTGACGCGGCGCATTCAGCTGGGCGACGGCGCTGTCCGGTGACGGCTTGAGCGGGTGTCCATCGTTGGTGCGGTCCGCCACCGATTGCGCGGGTGGTTCGGGCCGGGTCACGGTCGGTTGCGCAGCGGCCGCGGGCGGCGCGGCGCGTATTGCGGCGGCGACTCGGGTGGGGCTTACGCCGAGCGCGCGGGCTTCTGCCAGCCAACGTTCCAGGTCGTCGCGTTGCGGCTGTGCCGCGGCGTCGCGGATCTTGAGCAGTAGCGCCTGCGTCAGTTCGGCCGCCGCCGCGTCGGCCAACCCTTTAGGGTCCGATGGCATCCTGCGCAGCAGTGTCAAATAGGTCTTCGCGCTGTCGGTGGCCGGCTCGACCAGCTTGTCTTCCCGGATCCGAGTCGAGACGAGTTGCGCCAGTTGGTGCGCACGGGCGTCGCCCTGCCGCCGACTGCTTTCGTCTGCCGCTGCGATCTGCGCTTCGGCAAGCTTCGCATCCATCTGCGCCAATCCTGGATCGCCCGGTCGTATCAGCTTGAGCTGGGTGAGCGTGCCCGCGGCGTCGTTGAGCTTGCGCTGCGCCAGTTCCGACTGCAGTCGCTCGTCGAGCAGGCCGCCGATTCGCTGCAGACCTTCCAGGGCTTCGTCGTTGTCGGGATCCTGCGCAAGTACAGCACGGAAGTAGGCAAGGGCGTTGTCGCCTTCGGGATCGGTGTAGTGACGGGCGTTCAGAGCGACGCGCGCCCGGTCCAGCAACTCCTCGCTCGAGCCCGCCTGGGCTTCTGCGGCATCGGTCGCCGGGCGCGCAACGGCCGGCTCGGCAATCCGGCTTGCAGGGGCAGCGGTCGTGGGAGCGCTGTCATCCGTGTCCGGTGTGCTCAGCGTGAACCACGCGGCGACGATCGCGATGAGTACCACGCCGGCCAGGACGGCAATCCATGTTCGCAGCCTGCTGCCGCCCGTCGAATCGGCGGTGCTGATCGCCGCTCGAGGCGAACGACGGGCATCCAGCACGTGCTCGTCCACCGCACCTGCGGACACATGCCCGACAGTGATCGGCGCGGACTCGGAGGGTGCCTGGCCGTTCTGCGGTGGCAATGTCGATGCGGTTACCGAGGGAACGGCGGCGGCAGCTGGCTCGTCGATGTCCTGCCCAGCCAAAGTGAGTCGTGCCAGGGCTTCCTCGCGTGCGCCGTCGAGGACGGCGCTCGTCGGGCTCTGTTCGAAAGGAATCGACAAGATCGCAAAGGTTGCCGATCCCTTGAGGGAACGGGCGACGTTTGCGCTCTCGTCGGCCGACAGTGAGCACGACGACGACGCAAGTGCCGTCGGGCGACTGCAGGCTTTCGACTGTCGCTGCCAGGTCCTGCTGGCCTCGCGCATCCAGCAGCAGCACGCAAGGTCGCAATGGCCGGATGAATTCACGGGCTGCAGCGGTCGACTCGACGTGTCGAAACGTGGATTCGCCATCCAGCGCCTGGCCGATCTGCTCGAGCAGCGCGTCATCGCCGGTCAGGGCGATGATTTCGACGCGCGGTAGGCTCGAGAGGTGCGGCTCGCCGGCGGGTGCGGGGGTCGCTTGCGCCTGGACGGGCTCATCAATTGCGGCCAAGGGAACACTCCTGTCAGGACGCCGAGCCAACGCGCTTCGCGCCATGGCTGTTGCACACAGGAGTTTAAATAAGGTGCGTTCCCCGACCTTGTGCCACGTCACAGATCGGGAGGCGGAACGGCATCAGCCAGCCATTGGCGGCGCGGACAAGGCGGTCGACCAGGACTTCCGGCTCACGTTATGTCGGGTATCGGCGGCCCCTGTCTGGTGGTCTCCGTAATGCCGCGAGCGGGTGAGGTGAGGACATTCCGACGAGCCCCTGACCCGTTGCTCCACTTCCGCTACTTCTTCAGCGTGAACTCCGCCGAGCAATACGGGCACTTGGCCGAGCCGGTCTTCTCGATCGCCAGGTACACGCGGGGATGCGAGTTCCACAGGTGCATGCCCGGCATCGGGCAGGCGAGCGGCAAGTCGGCCGTGGTCACCTCGTAATGGTGCTGGGAATTCGGCTGGATGAGCTTGTCGCTGCGTACGGCCGTCACGGTGAGGCTGCCTATGCGTCGAAGTGAGAAACGGGCCGGCCCGGTTCGGGAGCGCATTATCGCGCAGCCGTCACCGCTCGCGCTATGCGGTGGGCGTGCGGGGCGCGCCCGCCTGCATCAGTTCGTCGAGCTTTTCGATCGCGTCGTCGACCTCGATCAGGTCCATTACGCCCGGCAGCTCGATTTTCTCGGTCCAGGGCAGGTTCCCAGCCGCCCGGTTGAGGAAGCGGGTCGCGGCGCGGTCGTAGCGATCCACGCACCAGTGGCGGCTGTAATACGGGCCGCTGCGCTCCGGATTGGTGGCGGCATACAGGCCGATCACCGGCGTACCGACCGTCGTGGCCATGTGGGCGGGACCCGAATCGGGCGACACCAGTACCGTCGTCCGCTGCAGCGTCGCGAGGAATTCGAGCAGGGTGTCGCGCCCGATCAGGTTGCTGCACGGCTGTCGCATTTCCTGCTCGATTCGCGCGCCGTACTCGAGTTCGAGCGGGCTGCGACCGCCGCACAGCAGTACTTTCATGCCGTGACGCTGCACGGCGTGATCGGCAAGCGCCGCATAGCGTGCGGTACTCCAGTTGCGCCGTTCATGGCTCGAGCACGGGCTGAGCACGAGCGTGGGTCGGGCCGGGTCGGGGATCACCTGGTTCGCGTAGGCCAGCGCGGAATCGGGTAGCGGGATGTCCCAGCGCATCGAGCGCGCGGTGACGCCGAGCCGCTCGGCGAAGCCGAACAGGCTGTCGACCACGTGTTCGCGCGTGCGCGCCTCGATCTTGGCGTTGGTGAAGATCCACTGGCCTTCGCGGGCCCGGGCGCGGTCGAACCCGACGCGGTAACGGGCTGGCACCATCATCGACGCGACGCTCGCGCGCAGGGCGAGCTGCATGTGCAGCAATGCGTCGAAATGCCGGCCGCGCAGCTGCGCGCGCAGGGCGTGGTATCCCAGGGCGCCGGCCTGCTTGTCGAACACGATGAATTCGATCCCGGGGATGTGGCCAAGCAACTTGTGCTCGAGCTTGCCCAGGATCCACGTGATCTGTGTCGATGGCCACGCGTCCTGCAGCGTGCGCACGACCGGCAGCACATGACACACGTCACCCAGCGCCGACAGGCGCAGGACGCATATCGACGACGGCGGCGTGGTGAACAGGGGCGGCTTCATCTGCGGTTCAAAACGGTAGGCAGCGGCGTCGGGATCGTGAACAATCCGCACCGATGAACGAAGCAGCCGCCGCCGGGGAGGAGGCGCTCGCGCGCGGGGCGGGCGGCGCGATGCTATACGATGCCTCCAGTCTCCACCATCCGGACACTTCGGTGTTCGAGCCTGCTTACTGGCAGGCGCAGGGCGCGCTCGAGACGAGGCGCGGCGGTCGCGGCACGGTCGCGTTCGTGCGCGCAAGCGGGGACCGGCGCTGGGTGCTGCGCCACTATCGTCGTGGCGGACTCATCGCCCGGCTCGCGGACGATCTCTACGTTTGGACCGGTGCCGACCGCACGCGTTCGTTCAGGGAGTGGCGCCTGCTGCGCCAACTGCGCGCGTGGGGACTGCCGGTGCCCGCGCCCGTGGCGGCGAGGTACCAGCGTGCAGGGCTCTTTTACCGCGCGGACCTGCTCACCGCAGAACTGCCAGTGCGCCGTACGCTGACCCAGGCGTTGCAGCAGGTGCCGTTGCCGACCGAGGCGTGGCATGCAATCGGCCAATGCGTCGGTTCGCTGCATGCGCGCGGCGTGCAGCACGCGGATCTGAACGCGCATAACCTGCTCGTTGGCGCGGGCAACGACGTCTACGTGCTCGACTTCGATCGTGGCCGGATCCGTGCGCGTGGCGCGTGGGAGCGAGCGGTGTTCACGCGCTTGCAGCGCTCATTGCTGAAGGTGACTGCCGGCCTGCCGGAGGATCGCTTCACCGACGCGCACTGGCACGCGCTGCTGGCGGGTGCCGGGGCAGGCTGAACCCACGCCATGCGACAGCTCTACGTCCTGCTGATCTATCTCGTCGCGCCACTCGTGATCGTGCACGAAGCGTGGAAAGCGCTGTTCAATCCGGAATACCGCGGTCGTCTCGGCCAGCGACTCGGTTTCGTGCAGCGACCGGGTCGGCCGGGGTCGGTGTGGATTCATGCCGTGTCGGTGGGCGAAGTGCAGGCCGCGGCCGGGCTCGTCACCGAGCTGCGCCGGCGTCATCCGGCGCTGCCGATCGTCATCACCACGGTCACGCCGACCGGCGCGCAGCGGGCGCAATCGCTGTTCAAGGACGGCGTGCAGATCAGCTACCTGCCGTACGACCTGCCAGGATCCGTCGGCCGCTTCCTGGACCGGATCGCGCCGCAGGTGGTGATCATCCTCGAGACCGAGATCTGGCCGACCCTGTACCACGAACTCGGACGGCGACGGATTCCGCTGCTGCTCGGCAGTGCGCGCGTGTCGACCCGGTCCGTCGATCGCTACCGCCGCATGGCCTCGCTGTTCCGCGACACGCTGTCGCACGGCATCCTGATCGGTGCGCAGACTCCGGCCGACGCCGACCGATTTCGCGCAATCGGTGCCGCGCCGGGCCGGGTGCAGGTGACCGGCAACATCAAGTACGACCTGGCGATCCCGGCCGAAACGGTCGAGGCGGGCAGTGCGCTGCGACAGCAGTGGGGTGCAGGTCGTCCCGTGTGGATCGCCGGCAGCACGCACGAGGGTGAAGAAGAGGCCGCGCTGGCTGCGCACGCAGCCGTGCGTGCCCGCCACCCGGACGCGCTGCTGTTGCTGGTGCCGCGACACCCGCAGCGCTTCGATTCGGTGCGCGCATTGCTGCGCAAGCGTGGGGCGCCCTACGCACAGCGCAGTTCCGGCACGCTGCCCGCGCCGGGCGACCAGGTGTTCCTGATCGATACGCTCGGCGAGCTGCAGATGTTCTACGCCGCCGCCGATATTGCGTTCGTCGCGGGCAGCCTGGTTCCGGTCGGGGGACACAGCCTGCTCGAGCCTGCCGTGCTCGGGCTGCCGATGCTGTCGGGTCCGCACACGCACAATTCGCAGGACATTGCCGACATGTTCGAGCACGCCGGCGCGCTGCGCATCGTGCGCAGCCAGGAAGAGCTGGGTTTCCGGCTGCTCGAGTGGTTCGGCGACCCGGGGCGGGCGGACGCCGCGGGCGCCCGCGGTCGCGAGGCGGTGGCGGCCAACCGTGGGGCGGTCGACCGCCTGGTCGCGATGGTCGAGCCGCTGCTCAGCTCTTAGGCCTGACCACCGGCAGCGTCGTCGGCTGCGTCAGGAAGCCGTTGATCGCGTCGAGGTCGTCCTGCTTCAGGCCACCGGTGGCCGACTCGAGACGCACGATGTTGATCAGGTAGTCGTAGCGGCTGCGTGCATAGTCGCGCTGGGCTTCGAACAGGCGGCGACGCGCGTCGAGCACGTCGACCGTCGTGCGCGTGCCGACTTCAAAGCCGGCTTCTGTCGCTTCGAGCGCGGTCTGACTCGACTTCACGGCCTGCTGCAGCGCCTGCACACGCGCCTTTTCGGCGAGCACGCCGAGGTACGCGTCGCGCGTCTGGCGTTCGGCGGAGCGCATGGTGCCTTCCAGTTTCTCGCGAGCTGCGCGGTGCAGGTGCACCTGCTCGCGCACGCGTGATTGCGTCCCGCCGCCACTGAAGATCGGGATATTCAAGCGCAAGCCGATCACGTCGCTGGTGGTGTTTGAGTCGGCCGAGCCGCCCACACGGTCGCCCGGGTCGAGGTTGCCTGACGGGTCGTACGACTGGTTCGTCTGCGTTGCGTCGCGATTGCTCTCGTTATATTGCGCAAAGAGATCGACCGTCGGCATGTGGCCGCTCTCTGCAATCCTGACGTTGGCACTCGCCACTTCCGAATTCAGGCGCGCCGCGACCACGTCGAGGTTGTTGGCGAGCGCGAGGTCGACCCACGCCTGCTCGTCCTCCGGATCCGGCTTGTTAAGCGGCATCTGCTCCGCCGGCTTCACCAACGCCTTGTAGTCCTTGTCGGTGAGTTCGCGCAGCGCCTCCTGCGCGGTCGCGAGCGTGCGCTTGGCAGCAATGACGCCCGCCGTTGCGCTGTCGTGGGCGGCGCGCGATTCCTGCACGTCGGTGACGGCGATCAGGCCGACTTCGAAACGTTTCTCGGCCTGCTCGAGCTGCCGGCTGAACGCATCGAGCGTCGCCTGCGCCGCGCCCAGCGTGTCCTCGGCCGCGAGCACGTCGAAATATGCCTGTGAGACGCGCACGAGCAGATCCTGTTGCGCAGCGCGATACGTCGCCTCCGCCACCGCCACCTGCGAATCGGCGCGCTTCAGCTCCTGCCACTGGTCCCACCGGAACACGGTCTGGGTCAGTTCGGCGCGGTAGTCCCAGTACTGCGTGACGTCGGTCGAGCTCTTGTTACCGACCGTGACGATGTTGCCGGTGGTCGGATTCACTTGCGGAAAGGTCGATTCGCCGTCGGCGTTGGCGGTGTAGACCTGGCCCCCGAGGTTGACCTGCGGCAGCAGCAGGGCGCGTGCCTGCGGCTTGAGTTCGAGTGCGGCGGAGCGCCTGGCTTCGGCCTCGCGCACCAGCGGGTCGCTGCGGACCGCGTCCTGATAAACCTCAATCAGGTTCTCGGCACGGACCGGGGCTGCGCCTGACAGGGCAACAGCGACGCTGCAGGCGAGAAGCAAGGATTTCGTCGTCATGGGTACACCGTGGCGGCCAGGGCCGCGCAATTGGTCAACTAGTGTTGTACTAGACTATATCACCTGCGAGCCGATTGGCTAGCCCCCCGGCCCCGCAGGTTCAAAAAACGAACTTGGGCGGCTCCGGTGCGTGCAGCAGGGCAGGCATCCCCGTCTCGAACAGGTTCTCGCGCGACCAGTCCGACGGCCCGGTGCGAGTCACCCGGACCGCCTCGAGCATCGCACCGTTGCCGATGCAGACGAACAGCCTGCCGCCGACCCTGAGGGCACGCTCGAACCGGGCATCGTAGACCGGCAGCGAGCCGGTCAGGGCGATGACGTCGTACGCGTCGCGCTCGGCGAGCTGCATCGCGTCGGCAGTCTCCGCCACGACGTTGTGAATGCCAGTGCGCGCAAACGCCGCCGTCGCGCCGGCGACGAAGTCAGGGAACAGGTCGATGGTGCGCACGTTGCGGGCGAGCTGACCGATGCAGGCCGCGAAGAAGCCGGTGCCGGTGCCGACTTCGAGCGCGTTCTCGTGCGGCCGGATCTCGAGCGACTGCAGGATGCGGCCTTCCACCTTCGGGGGCAACATGCACTGCCCATGCGCCAGCGGCACGCTGGTGTCGGCGAAGGCGAGTTCGCGGTAGGCGGCCGGGACATACTCTTCGCGCGGCACCCGGCCCAGGGCATCGAGCACCTTGAGGTCCAGCACCTCCCAGGCCCGGACCTGCTGTTCGATCATCTGGCGGCGGGCGAATTGGACATCGAACATGCGGGTGGTTCCAGGACGGAGTGGATGAGGGTCCGGCAGCGCAGCCGGCGCGAAGGTTAAGGTCTCGGCACCGGCGCGACAAGCCGAACTGCCTGTGGATTATGGTGAATCCGGAGGGTGCGCGCGACACGTTCCTATATGCTGCGGACGCAAGCCTGGGGCATGCACGAAAACAACTACAACACCTTGCTGGAACGTGGGTGTCCGCGGCCGACAGGGATATGGCCAGCCCGGAGAATGACACGTTGATGTTCGCGCTGATCCTCCTGGGTGCCATAGCGGTCGTGCTGGCCGTGGCGCTGCTGCAGCGCGCGCGCGAAATCCGCCGCCTGAGCGAACTCGGCGAGCGGGTGCAGGCCGTGGCCGACAGCGGCGACCTGGCGGAGCGCCTCGCGCCAGACGCTGGCGAGGGCAGCGCGGGTGAAATCGCCGGCGGCGTCGACCGCCTGATCGAACGGCTGCAGATCGAGAGCTCGTCACGCGAAGAGCGCGAGGCGGTCTACCGGCGGCTGCTCGAGACGATGAACGAAGCGATGCTGGTCGAACGCGACGGCATCCAGCTGGCGAATGCGCGCTTCGCCGAACTCACGGGCGTGGCGAATCCCGGCAAGCTCTTCGGGCGTCGCCTGGCCGACCTCGTGCATGCCGACTACGCCGAACTCGTCACCGAATACCTGCGCCGCCACCTGGCGGGCGAGCCCGCGCCTGCGCGGCTCGAAGTGGAACTGCAGCCGGATGCGGTGGGCAGGCCGCATCGTCTCGAACTCAGTTTCTCGCGCACGATGCTGGATCAGCGCCCCGCCGTGATCGTGACCGGCGTCGAAATGGCGCCGCGTGCACCCGCCGAAACCGGCAGCCTGCGCAGCCACGGCAGCGCGTGGGAAGCCCTGGATTCGCTCGCCGAGAGCGTGCTGACGACCGACGTCGACGGCCGCATCGTCTACATCAACTCGTCCGGCGAACAACTGATCGGCAAGCCTGCCAGCGAAATCCTCGGCCGCACGCTCGGCGACGTCATCGAGCTGGTGGAGGAAGGCGACCGCAAGGCCGCCAGCGACCCGGTGCGGCAGAGCCTGACGACGGGAACGCGCGTGAGCCTCGGCCGCCGCGGCATGCTCGTCTCGGCTGCAGGCGAGGGCGAGGGCGAGCGCTCGATCGAACTGACGGTGTCGCCCATGCGCGACGCAAATGGCCGCATCGACGGGGCCGTCATCGCCCTGCGTGACGTGAGCGACCTGCGTGGCCTGACGCGGACAATGACCTACCAGGCGAGTCACGACGCCCTCACCGGACTGGTGAACCGCCGCGAGTTCGAGCGCCGGCTCGAGGAAGCACTGGAAGCGACGCGGGGTGGCGCTCGGCACGTGCTGTGCTACCTCGACCTCGACCGCTTCAAGGCCGTCAACGACGAATGCGGCCATGTCGCGGGCGACAGCATGCTGCGGGAGGTCGCCGCACTCATCAAGGACGCGGTCCGTGATTCGGATACCGTCGGTCGCCTCGGTGGCGACGAATTCGCCATACTGCTTGCGGGCTGCCCCCTCGAGAAGGCCCGGCAGATTGCGGACGACGTCGTGCGCGCGGTCAACGATCACCGCTTCGTCTGGAAGGACAAGATCTTCGGCATCGGCGTCAGCGTGGGCCTGGTCGAGATGACGGTCGAGAGCACCTCCATCGAAGACCTGTTGCACGCCGCGGATTCGTCCTGCTACGTCGCGAAGAACCAGGGCAGCCACGTCCATGTGTACTCGGCGCGCGACGAAGCCGACGCCCGCCACCGCGGCGAGATCCTGTGGCTGCAGCTGCTGCAGTCGGCACTCAAGGACGACCGCTTCGAGCTGCACGCGCAGCCGATCGTGCATGCCTCGGCCGACGCGCAGGCAGGCGGCCCCGGCCTCGAGATCCTGTTGCGGCTCAGGGACGACAGCGGCGTGTCGATCGCCCCGGCCGAATTCATGCGCGCGGCCGAGCGCTATCGGCTGATGCCGCACGTGGACCGATGGGTCGTGCAGACCTCGCTCACGTTGCTGGCGCGTGGGGCCATCCGTCTCGCGCCCGACCGCAGTCTCTGCATCAATCTCTCCGGGCAGACGCTCGGCGACGGCGCCTTCCTCGAGTTCGTGGTCGATTGCCTCGATCGCACCGGCGTCGCGCCGAACCGCGTCTGCTTCGAAGTCACCGAAAATTCGGTCATCACCAACATCGAGCATGCGCGTCGCTTCATCGGCGTGCTGCACGGCATGGGATGCCAGTTCGCCCTCGACGACTTCGGTCGCGGCCTGAGTTCGTTCGCGAACCTGAAGCACCTGTCGCTCGACTATCTCAAGATCGACGGCTCGTTCATCCGCAACCTGGCCTCCGACAGCGTGAACCAGGCGATGGTGACTGCGATGGTCAAGCTCGCCCGATCGCTCAATTTCAAGGTGATCGCCGAGCAGGTCGAAGACCTGAGTGCGCTCGATTCGGCACGCCGCATGGGCGTCGACTTCGTCCAGGGTTACCAGGTGGGACGCCCGGCGCCGTTGCAACTCGCCAGCTGACCACAGGGCTCTCCGTTGCTGCGCTCGCGCCCGGGCGCCGCGATCCACGGCAGAAAGACCCTCGTCATTGCGTTATCCTAGCGCCCGTGATCACGATCGCCTCGCTCTTCGTTTACCCCGTCAAATCCTGTCGCGGTATTGCCGTGCTGCAGGCACGCCTGACGCCGCGCGGGTTGCAGTACGATCGCGAGTGGATGGTGGTGTCGCCCGACGGCCGCTTCCTCACGCAACGCGAAGCACCGCGGCTGGCGCTGGTCGGCACGGCATTGCACGACGATCACCTTGAACTCTCTGCGCCGGGCCTGCCGAGGCTGGCCGTGCCGCTGCAGCGAGCTGGTCGCGCGGCCTCCATCGAAGTCACCGTCTGGCGCGATCACGTGCTGGCTGTCGACGAGGGCCAGGCCGCCGCGGACTGGCTCGGCGAGCACCTGCGACGCGAAGTGCGACTCGTGCGTTTCGACGATGCCCGCTCGCGACCCACGGATCCCAGCGTGGTCGCAGGGGCTCGACGGCACGAGTGCATTTGCCGATGGCTACCCGGTGCTGGTGCTTTCCCGCGCCTCGCTCGACGACCTGAATTCGCGCCTGCCGTCACCGCTGCCCGTCGATCGCTTCCGCCCGAACGTCTACCTGGACGGCTGTGCGCCTTACGCCGAGGACGCGATCCGCGGGCTCGAAAGCGAGCAGATGCGGCTGCGAATCGTGAAGCCCTGCACCCGCTGCATCATCACGACGACGGACCAGGCCACGGCCGTGCCGCAGGGCGACGAGCCGCTGCGCACTTTGAAGACGTATCGCTGGGACGGCGCCCTGCACGGCGTGACATTCGGCCAGAACGCGATCGTCGAGCGGGCCGGCCTGCTCGAGGTGGGCGCGCCGCTGACCAGCGACTAGCGGCGGGGAATCCAGAGTGCAGGGCTGCGATACGCGTAGAGGTAGGCGGCCAGGTACGCCGGGACGATCAGCAGCGTGAGCGCCGCAGTGAACATCGCAATGGCGCGATCGCCCAGCATCACCGGGATGAGCATGACGGTGTTGGCGAACAGCACCAGCCAGAACACGGCACGCCAGTAGCGTTCGTTGCCGATGCGACGCTGCAGCGCGTAGCCCCAGAGCGCAGTGAGGAGCGCGGCGCTCAGGGTCCAGTTGGCGAGCGTGAGGGCGCTCACCTCGCCGCCGCGCGAGAGATTGACGGCCTCGCCCGCGAGCACGCCGAACGTCAGCAACGACGCGTACACGACCCAGCCAGCCTTCGCCCCTGCGAGCGGATGCGTCGCCACGTCAGTAGTGCGGCGGGATCTCGACCCGGTTCGGGTCGCCGCCGCGTTCCTCGAGCTGCCGCAGCTGCTCGAGCAACTGCTGGTTGCGGTCGCGCAGGCTGTCGAGCTCGCGTTGCTGCCGATACAGGACGTCGCTCAACTCCTGCAGCGCACGCTCGAGGTGCGCTACCTTGAATTCGAGCGCATCGATGCGCTCGGTCATTGCGCTGCCGCCGGCGCGCGATAGTCGGCGGTAACGACACCGACTTGCAGCGCTTCCGCCTCGTGGTCGTACTCGCGCCACGTTTCGGCGAGCGAGGCCTGCTCCCACTCGCGCATCGCGGGCAGTTCCAGCAGCCGCTGTACGTACTGCGGGGCACTGCCCGTTGTGTCGATGCCGTAGGTGCGCAAGCGATAAGCCACCGGGCAGTAGAAGGCGTCGACCACCGTGAACCCGGGGCCGGCGAGGAACGGTCCGCCGAAGCGTGACAGGCCTTCGTTCCACAGTTCGTCGATGCGACGGATGTCCGCGACGAGCGCGGGCGGGAGCGTGTGCAGCTGCACGCGCAGGCCTACGTTCATCGTGCAGATGTTGCGCAGCGTGGCGAAGCCCGAGTGCATTTCCGCCGCTGCGCAGCGCGCCCAGGTGCGTGCTGCGGAGTCGGCCGGCCAGAGGCCCGGATGGCGCTCGGCGAGAAACTCGCTGATGCCCAGGGAGTCCCACACCACGGTTTCGCCATCGCGCAGGCAAGGCACCTTGCCCGAGGGCGAGAAGGCACGGAATGCATCGAAGTTAGAGCCGCGCCCAAACGGCCGGACGTGTTCGACGAAGGGAATGCCGCGCGCGCGCAGCAGGACCCAGGGCCGCAGCGACCACGACGAATAGTTCCTGTTGCCGATGAAGATCTCGTACATGGGTTCTCCTCGCTCGTTCGCGCGATCGACACGGGGCCGCATGATACAGGCGCGCGCGGTCAGTACTTGTGCGTCGACAGCAGCAGGTTGGTCTCGGAGTTGGCCACGCCTTCGATGCGGCGGATGCGGCTCAGCACGCGGTCGAATTCCTCGAGCGTGTCGGCGCGCAGCTCGGCGATGATGTCCCAGCGACCGTTGGTCGTGTGCAGCGTGGACACCGACGCGTCACCCCGCAGCGAGCGCAGCACCTTCTCGACGTTGTTGCCCTCGACCGCGATCAGCATCAGCGCCGTGATGCGGCGGTCATCGTCCGCTGCCGCCAGGCGGACGGTGTAGCCGGCGATCACGCCTTCCCGCTCGAGCCTGGCGATGCGGTTCTGCACCGTGCCGCGGGCGACGCGGAGGGTGCGGGCAATGGTGGCGGCGGGCAGGCGGGCGTTGCCCCGCAGGAGGCCGACGAGCTGGCGGTCGAGATCGTCCATGCGGCGTCCTCCGTTCTGCCGAATCGTTCAATAAGACTGACGAATTGCACAAATTATAGACCAGATCGATTGGTTTGCTGGCTTCCTGTTGGCTCGCGACGAGCCGATGATGAAAGTACAGGCCGGGATTGCTGGTTCTTTGGCGGCCCGGACGGGGGGATGACCATGGTCGACTACATCGGCGTCAGTGACATCGAGCGCATCGTGAATGCGCTCGGACCGGCGGAATTCATGGCCCGGCTGGCGGGCGAGATCGAGGCGGATTACCGGCGCTGGCCGGAGTTCGAGAAGTCGCCGCGCCTCGCGAGTCACTCGCCGGTCGGCGTCATCGAACTGATGCCTGCGACCGACGGCAAGCTGTACTCCTTCAAGTACGTCAACGGTCATCCCAAGAACACCGCCGAGGGCCTGTTGACGGTGACGGCGTTCGGCGTACTGGCCAGCGTCGACACGGGGTATCCGTTGCTGCTCTCGGAACTCACGGTGACGACTGCGTTGCGGACGGCCGCGACGTCGGCAATGGCCGCGCAACACCTGGCACGTCCCGACAGCCGCGTGATGGCGTTGATCGGCAACGGCGCGCAGAGCGAGTTCCAGGCCATCGCGTTCCATCGCCTGTGCGGTATCCGCGAACTGCGGGTCTACGACGTGGACCCGCTGGCCACGGCCAAGCTCGTGCGCAACCTCGCCGCGATGCCGGAGCTGGCGGACCTGCGCGTGGTGCGGACGCATTCTGCGGCCGAGGCTTGCAAGGGCGCGGACATCGTCACCACCGTCACGGCGGACAAGCGCAACGCGGTCATCCTGACGCCGCCGATGATCACGCCCGGCATGCACATCAACGGCGTCGGTGGCGACTGCCCCGGCAAGACGGAGTTGCATGCAGACGTCCTGCGGTTGCCTGACATGCGCGCGGTAGTCGAGTTCGAACCGCAATCGCGGATCGAGGGCGAAATTCAGCAGATGCCCGCCGACTATCCCGTGATCGAGCTTGCGCAGGTACTGCGCGACGAAGTGGTGGGGCGACGCTCGGAGCGTGACATCACGCTGTTCGATTCCGTCGGCTTCGCGCTGGAAGACTACTCGGCGTTGCGGTTCCTGCACGCACTCATCTCGCAGCAGCGGCTCGGCCGCCGCGATCTCGACCTCGTGCCGGTGCTCGAAGACCCGAAGGACCTGTTCGGCGGGACGCTGGCGGGCCAGCGGGGCGTCGCACGGTCCCGCAGGCGCAAGACCGCCTGAGGTGCGGCCATGACCGGAACCATCGCGCTGATCGGGGCGCCGACCGATGTCGGCGCGGGCGCCCGCGGCGCCTCGATGGGCCCGGAAGCGCTGCGCGTTGCGCAACTGCAGGCCGTGCTCGAAGCGCAGGGTCTCGAAGTGATCGACCGCGGCAACCTGCGCGGTCCGCCGAATCCCTGGCAACCGCCGGACGGCGGCTACCGTCATCTGCGTGAAGTGGCCGAGTGGAACCGGCTGGTGCACGAAGCCGTGCTCGAAGAGCTCGCCGCGAGGCGGCTGCCGATGCTGCTCGGCGGCGATCACAGCCTGGCGATCGGTTCGATCAGCGCCGCCGCGAAGCACTGTCGCGACACGGGGCGCAAGCTGCGCGTACTCTGGTTCGACGCGCACGCTGACTTCAACACCAACGTTCTCACCCCGAGCGGCAACGTGCACGGCATGCCGGCCGCCTGCCTCTGCGGTCACGGCCCGCTGGAACTCGTGTCGATCGGCGGCCAGGTGCCGGCGATCGATCCTGCCCAGCTGCGGCAGATCGGCATTCGCAGCGTCGACGCCGGCGAGAAACGCTTCGTGCACGAGGTGGGCATCGAAGTCTTCGACATGCGCTACATCGACGAGATGGGGATGCGGTACACGCTGGAGCAGGCCCTGCTCGGCGTCGATGACGATACCCACCTCCACGTGAGCCTCGACGTCGATTTTCTCGATCCCGACATAGCGCCGGGGGTTGGCACGACGGTGTCCGGTGGCCCGACCTACCGCGAGGCGCAGCTGTGCATGGAAATGGTCGCCGACACGGGCCGGCTGGCGTCGCTCGACATCGTCGAACTCAATCCCGCTTTCGACATCCGCAATCGCACGGCCGAGGTTGCCGTGGACCTCGTCGGGTCGCTGTTCGGCAAGAGCACCCTGATGCGCAAGTGATGCGGGAGCGAGGCCTGCCGGCGCGCGGCAGCCAGCCAGCGCTTTCGACGCAGTGGACGGCAAGGTAATCTGCGCGCCTGGAAACGCAGCTAGCGGCAAGTTCATACCATGCGCTGGATCCGCATTGCCTTGTTGGTCGGCCTCGCCGTTGCAGCGGCCAGCGGCTGGTTGTCGCGCGAGGCCCCGCGCGGGTCGAGCACTGGACCTCAGGTGGCGTCGGACCGGGGCTCCGCTGCCTCGCAGCCCGACGCCGCCGGCCTTCCTGCCGAAGCGCGGCAGACCCTGCGGCTCATCGAAGCCGGCGGGCCCTTTCCCTACGACCGTGATGGCGCGCTCTTCCAGAACCGCGAGCGACGACTGCCCGCGCAGCCTCCCGGCTACTATCGTGAATACACGGTGCGGACGCCGGGATCGCCCGACCGTGGCGCGCGCCGCATCGTGAGCGGGGGTAACCCCCCGTCCGAGTTCTATTACACCGACGATCACTACCGCAGCTTTCGCCGGATAGAGGTGCCGCAGCCATGACCGAACTCGTGCGAGATGTCGCCCTGACCGACGACACCGTGAGCGGCCTCGACATGCTCGCTTCCTCGCTCGACTGGCCGTGCTACGTGGTCGAACTCAAGGGGTGCGTCGACAAGGCGCAGCTGCTCGAGCGGTGCGCCGGCGCGCTGCGGTTTCCAAGCTGGTTTGGCCACAACTGGGACGCGTTCTTCGATTGCCTCATCGATCTCGCGAGCGCTCGCCGGGCACGCGGTTGCGTGATCGTGCTGCGCCATGCCGGCGAGCTGCAGACCACGTCACCCGAGGCGTTCGATACGGCCCGGTCGATTCTGGCGGATGCGGCCAAGGTGTGGAGCGACCGCGGCGTCGCGCTGCGCGTCTTCGTCGAGACTGCCTGACGCTGCGCGAACCGCAAGACACGGTCGCGCGCGCCACGCGTCAGCGCGCACGCGGCAACGCGATCGCGAAACGGCTGCCCTGGTCCGGGATCAGTCGGTGGCGGGCGGTGCCGGCACCCGGCTTGCATCGCCGGTCAGCTGCCAGTGAATCAGAGAGACCGGCATCATGCCGGCGGCGTTGAACTCGTCGAAGAAGCGCCGCAGCGTGAAGGCGTCGCCGAGCTGGTGCGCGCGGTCCTTGATCAGCTCGTCGACGAGGTACTTGCCGGTCACGTAGCTGGTGCCGTAGCCCGGTTGCCGCAGGTAGAGCTGTTGCTCGAAACCGAGCAGGTCCAGGTCCGGGCGCATCCATCCCCGTGGCGTCCACTCCACCTGGAAGGCCTTCGCCTGCTGCAGGTCGAACAGGTTGGCCTGCGCGTAGAGCGAAGCGAGGCCGCGGGCGCAACGCTGCGCGAGCATGATCCAGACGATTTCACGCGCGCGCGGATTGTCGTCGTAGTAGCCCGCGTGCAGGATGAATTCTTCCATCGCGGTCGCCGTGCCCTCGGCCCGTGTGTCCCATACGTTGTACAGCCAGGCCTCGCGACGGATTACGCTCGGGTTCGGCGCGTGCTTTAGCCAGGCGTGATCGAACCAGTGCTGGAAATGGGCGAACAGCGTGATCGGTTCGTAGTGGCTCGCGATGCTGAAGAAGTTGCGCGTCTCGAGCGGTACGTACGGTCCGATGTGCGAACGCATGGCGGGGTCGAGGTAGTCGTCGACGGCCAGGATGTCGTTGGACTTCAGCCAGGCCAGGTATCTGGTCACGGCAGCGTTGGCGCGCCGGTCCCATTCTTCCGGGCTCGATGCCGCCGTGAGCGGCGGCAGACCGCGATTGCGCTGCTCTTCCAGCTTCAGCGCCGCGTGCGCGCGTGCCAGCTCGCGCTGCAGCAGCATCACCTCGTCATCCCATGTCATCGGGACGAGGTGCACGTGCCGCAGATTCCAGGTGTAGGCTTCCTTGCCAACGCCTGACGGGCCGGTCTTCGACGGTGCCTGCGTCTGCAGCCAGGCGACAAACTCGATCGTGGCCTTCCTCGCCGCCGCAATGGAGCGCCGCAACTCGGGGCCCGCGCCTTTTACCTTTCCGGCGAGATCGTCCAGGCTCTTCACCTGCATCTGCATCGTGCCGATGCCGGTGAGCCACAAGTCATGGGCATTGCCGGTCAGGTTGCCACGCGCCTGCGTCAACAGCGGCGGCACGATGAGGAGTTCGCGTGCGAGCTTGCTCTCGTCGGCTTCAGAGAGGGGAAACGAGTAGGTCCACAACTCGACGATGCCGTGGTGCGCCGGACCTTCGTGTTCGGGCGTGTCGCTCTGCTCGGTCCAGACCGACTGGTAGAATGCGGGGTCCCGAGTCCACGGCTGCAATACCCTCAAGTCGAACTCGAGCCCGTTCATCTGCGCGCGCAAGAGTTCGTAGTCGATGCGTTGCTCCTTCGGCCATGCGGCCGGATCGAGCGCGGCCAGTCGTGACTGCAGGCCCCTCAGCCCGGCTGCCCTGCCTTCGAGCGCGGGCTGGGTGTAGTCGGGTGCGCCGTCGCGCAAGCCAGGCCTCTCCAGCGCCTGCCATTCGCGAAAGAGTACCGACGAGGTCATCGTAGGCGCCGGCTGCGCTGGCGGGTGCGGCCAGCAGCAGCGCCGTCGCCAGAGCCAGTCCGGTCAGTCCGCCAGCCAGTGTTGAATGAAGCATCTGCACACCTTCCTGCGTTGGAGCTGACGGCGAGCGCTTCCAGCCTGCCACCGTTCCGGGGGTTTGGAGTTCCTGGGCCCGATCAGATCAAGTCGGCAGCCGCATTTCAAGGATTGCGCACGAAGCAGGCGAAGCTGCCATTCGGGCGGCGCCAACCGCCGCGAGTGGATCGTGGTCGCGTGCCCGATCGCAGTCGACTCGGGTCAGGCGCCGCGGTCCGAGGTCATTCCTTCGATGCGATCCGTTTCGCGCTTGACGACCGAATAGCATTCGCAGCAGAGCTCTTCCAGCTGCGGCCGGTCGAGCACGGTGATCTGTCCGCGGCTGTAGCTGATGGCGCCGAGCTTCTGCAGCTTGCCGGCGGCATCGGTGACGCCTTCGCGGCGGACGCCGAGCATGTTCGCGATAAGTTCCTGCGTCATGACCAGCTTGTTCGAATTCAGCCGATCCAGCGACAGCAGCAGCCAGCGGCACAGCTGCTGATCCACGGAGTGGTGCCGGTTGCACACCGCTGTCTGCGCCATCTGCGTGATCAGCGCCTGCGTGTAGCGCAGCAGCAGGAGCTGCAGGCCGCCGTTGCGATGGAACTCGTCCTTCAAGCGCTGACCGGCGCAGCCGGTAGGCGTGACCGGCGCTCTGCACGATCGCGCGGCTGGGCGTGGTGCCGCCCCCCATGAACAACGCGATGCCGATCAGGCCCTCGTTGCCGACGACGGAAATCTCGGCCGATGCGCCGCTTTCCAGCACGTACAGCAGGGACACGATCGAGTCGGTCGGGAAGTAGACGTATTCGAGCGCGTCGCCGGACTCGTACAGCACCTTGCCGAGCGGCATCGAGACCAGGCGCAGGTGCGGGATATACGCGTTCACGCTCGTCGGGCGAGAGCGCAGCCAGCAGGTAGTTCTGCTCGGGGAAGTGTTGTTCTGGCGAGGCGGTGGTGCCAGTCATGGTGGCCGTCCGCGGTTTGGCTGTAATTCAGGATACAGCAATGGCCTCGCATCTGTACGCAGTGGCACTTAAGCCTATCGCGCCGGACGCCGCCTGCACGCACTTCAGTTCATGACGCGCGCGTAGGTATCCTGGTTGGCGACGTAGCAGGCACAGGCGGACTTCTCGAGTCCGCGACGGTCCATGATCGTGATCTGGCCCCGGCTGTAGCGGATCAGCTGCTGCTGCTGCAGCGAGCCCGCGGCATGCGTCACTCCCGCGCGACGCACCCCGAGGATGGATGCGAGCGACTCGTGCGTCGAATGGAAACTGGTCTGAATGCGCGCGGTCCCGCGTCATCAGCAACCAGCGGGCCAGCCGAGCCTCGACGACGTGGAACCTTGTGCATGCGACCGTCTGCGCCGACTGACACATGACGACGTGAACGTAGCGCTGCAGGCGGACTCGCAGTGCGACGCTGCGTTCGAGTTCCTCGCTAAAAGGTACGGCGTCAATGCGCCAGGCCGCGCCTGAGTCCTGCACCAGCGCAAATGATGGCGCAATGGTCACGCCCAGCACCAGGGACGTGCCAAGCATGCCTTCGTCGCCCACCAGCCCCACCTCCAGCCGATCGTGTCCGCGGAGTGTCGTGATCAGCGCGACGGAGCCGCCAGTGGGGAAGTAGACCGCACGGATGCGCTTGCCCGGTTCATACAGCACGTCGGCCGTCCCGAGTTCGATGAAACTGGACCTGCTGAGGAGGCGGTGCTGGTCGAGATCAGGCAGGCCTGCCAGCAACCGATTGGTCGCCGCGGCCCGTACGGCAGTTTTCATAGGAGCTTGCTTCATCACGTCTATGGGCTTCCGTGACTACGAGACTGATCGGGCGCCAGGCATCGGTCTGTTCGGTGGCCCACCAAAAAAAGCCCGGGTTTGTTGCCAAACCCGGGCCGCGCTGCGTGCGTGGGGGGGCATCGCACGCAGCGCATCTGGTCACTTGCGCACGGTGATCTCGTTCTTCACGGCCTTCACGCCGTCGACCTTGCGGGCGATGCTTGCGGCCGTGTCCTTCTCAGCCTGGCTCTTCGCAAAGCCAGACAGCATGACCGTTCCGTTCAGCGTCTCGACCGTGATCGAGGTACCCGCCACGTCCTTGTCTTCAAGCATCCGCGATTTCACGGTTGCCGTGATGGCGGTGTCGTCGATGTAAGCGCCAGTCGTCTGCTGGCCCCGGCTCACCGCGCATCCGGCCGCGGTCACCATGGTCAATGCGATGGCTGCGGCCACCAGTGTCGTTCGGATTTTCATGGCAATTCCTCCTGTTGAGTCCCGATCGGTCAGCGTAGTCGGGCGCTCTGTGCGGGTCGGTGCGGTGCCGCACCGAGGCTCGTTGTGCCCGGCGGCAGCTAGACTCGTCGACCCTGGATCACGTTGATCAGCACGACGATGATGGCCAGCACCAGCAGGATGTGGATGAAGCCGCCCAGGGTGTAGGAGCTGACCAGCCCCAGAACCCACAGCACGGCCAATACGACTGCAATAGTCCACAACATTTCTATCTCCTCATGAGGTTACTTGGCGTTCAGGCTGCTCAGCGACGTCCTGCGTCATCGTTACAGGACGAGTTCGCCGTTCTCGACAGGGATGCTGCTGCCCGGGTCATGGTCCATCCGCACCGAACCTTCGTGGTCTCCAAGGCGATAGCGCACCTGGTAGCCGTCGGGCTTCTCGACCGAGTCGTAGACCGTGCGACAGCGCTGCTCGACCGTCTGGGTCGTATTGCCTTCCTGCATGTGCTTCTGGACCTTGCTGCCGGCGTAACCGCCGGCTGCAGCGCCGGCCACGGTCGCCACCGTCTGGCCGTCGCCGTGACCGATCTGGTTGCCAAGCACTCCACCCGCCACCGCGCCGATGATGGAGCCCGTGACGCGTTTGGGATCCTTGACCGCCGCCTGGTGCGTGACGACTTCACTGGCACAGACCTGCCGTGGTGTCTTGACCGTGCGCGACATTGGCTCGACGTTGAGCACCTTGGCAGACCTTCCCTGGTCCATGGTCTGGTAGCCGGCGTAGGCGCCGGCTGCCGTAACTGCCACGCCACCAACGATGAGCCCGGTAAGCAATGACTTGTTCATCTGGTTACTCCGTGCGACGGCACCCGTCGCACGGAGAATTCCCGAAACGGCATTGTGAAGTCGACGTACTGCAGGCTACTCCGACTGGCGTAGCGTTCCGTTCGCTACCGCACTGATCGTGACGCCTCTCTGGCGGCACGTATCGTGGGCCGTATGTGCGCGACCGTACCGACGTTTGCGTTGCAGCGTGACGATCCCCGGCATGCGCTTCATGCTTCATGCCGTGTCATTGCTGTTGCTGCCGCTCACGGCCTGCAGTTCACTGCCCCGGTCGCGCCGAACACAGCGCCCGCGACGACCCCGACGCAAGTCGACGGTGCCCGCGGGCCGCTTCCGGCGTCGCGCAGTCGCGAGATCCTCGCCGGACTCGAGCGCGGCGCCGACGACACGGGAATCTTCGATCGCCACCTCGCGGTCGAGCAAGCCGTGACGGGAACGCCCCTCGTCAGCGGCAACCGCGTGCGTCTGCTCGAGGACGGGCCAGACACCTACCGCGCCATGTTCGCGGCGATCGCAGCCGCGACGCGACCACATCAACATGGAGACCTACATCCTCGAGGACGACGAGGTCGGCCGGCGCTTCGCGGACGCACTGATCGCAAAGCAGCGCGCAGGGCGTGCAGGTCAACCTGATCTACGACGGCGTGGGCACGCTCGGCACGCCGGAGGAATTCTTCCAGCGTCTGCGCGACAGCGGCATCCGCATGCTGCGAGTTCAACCCGGTCAATCCGGCGACGGCGAAGGCAGGCTGGGAGGTGAACCAGCGCGACCACCGCAAGCTGCTGATCGTCGACGGCCGCACGGCGTTTCTCGGCGGCATCAACATCAGCAGCGTGTACTCCGGCGGCTCGTCCCGCCGCGCGTCGCAAGCCAGCGCCCGGACGGCGAGCAGCCCTGGCGCGACACCGATCTGCAGGTCGAGGGTCCGGTGGTGGCGGAGTTCCAGAAGCTCTTCCTTGCGACCTGGCTCAGCGCAGAAGGGCGAGCCCCTGGCGCCGCGGAACTTCTTTCCGCCGCTGCAGGCGCAGGGCAAGGAGGTCGTGCGCGCGATCGGCAGCTCGCCCGACGATCCCTTCAGCCTGATCTACGTGACGCTGCTCTCGGCGATCGGCAGCGCCGAGACCGAGGTCTGCCTGACCAACGCCTATTTCGTCCCCGACCCGCAGCTGCTCGCTGCGCTGAAGGCGGCGGCCGCGCGCGGCGTCGACGTGCAGGCTGATCCTGCCCGGCCAGCACCGACTCGGCGCTGGTGTTTCACGCCGGGCGCGTCGTACTACGACCGAGCTGCTGCGCGGCCGGGGTGAAGATCTACGAGCGCCGCGACGCGCTCCTGCACTCCAAGACCGCGCTGATCGACGGCGTCTGGTCCACGGTGGGCTCGACCAACCTCGACTGGCGCAGCTTCCTGCACAACCAGGAGGTCAACGCGGTCGTGCTCGGCACCGGGTTCGGCGACCAGATGCGTGCGGCCTTTGCGAGGCGACGTCGCGCAGTCCGAGCAGATCACGCTCGAGCAGTGGCGCGAGCGCCCGTTCGACCTGCGCATCAAGGAATGGTTCGCCCGGCTCTGGCAGTACTGGCTGTAGTTGCGCAGGCGCCGCGCCGTTTCAGCGGGCCGGGAGCGCAGATACGACGCGCCAGACGGTATTCCCCACGTCGTCCGCGACCAGCAAGGCTCCCTTCGTGTCGATGGCTACGCCCACGGGTCGGCCACGGGCGTTGCCATCGTCATCAACGAAGCCCGTGAGTACGTCGAGCGGCATGCCGGAGGGCCGCCCATCGACGAACGGCACGAAAATCACTTCATAGCCGCTGCGGGGCTGGCGGTTCCACGAGCCGTGCTGTCCAATGAACATGCCCAGCTGGAACTGCGCGGGCAGGGCGTTGTGAGTCGATTGCGCCAGGCCGAGTGACGCGGTATGAGCGCCCAACGCATAGTCGGGTGCGATGGCGCTGGCTACCCGGCCCGGCCGCTGCGGACTGACGCGCGTGTCCACGTGCTGCCCGTAATAGCTGTAGGGCCAGCCATAGAAGGCGCCGTCGTGCACTGCCGTCATGTAGTCCGGCACCAGGTCACGCCCGAGTTCGTCGCGCTCATTGACCGTCGTCCACAGCGCTCCCGTCACCGGCTCCCACGCGAGGCCATTCGCGTTGCGCAAACCCGTCGCAAAGATGCGGCTGTCGCCGCTGCGCAAGTCGATCTCCCAGATGGCCGCGCGGCCTTCCTCTGCGGCCATGCCGTGCTCGGCGACGTTGCTGTTGGAACCCACGGTCGCATAGAGCTTCGTGCCGTCCACGCTCGCGATGAGACCTTTGGTCCAGTGATGATTGCGCGGCCCGGCGGGAAGGTCGATGACTTTCACGCCGGCGTCGGCGATGCGCGGCTGCCCCGGCCGATAGGGGAAGCGGACGATGGCCTGCGTATTCGCTACGTAAAAGTCGCTTCCCACCAGGGCCATGCCGAATGGTGAATTGAGGCCTTCCAGGAAGACGACGCGCATGTCGGCCGCGCCGTCGCCGTCCGTGTCGCGGAGCAGCGTGATCCGGTTGGCACTCGGCACCCCAGCACCCGCTTTTTTCATGAAATAGCCCATGACCCGGTTCCTGATTCCCGTTGCGTCGGCAGGCCGCGGCGGTGCATTGGTTTCGGCGACCAGCACGTCCCCGTTCGGCAAGACGTACAGCCAGCGAGGGTGATCAAGGCCATTGGCGAACACATTGACGGTCATGCTCGCGGCGGCGCGCGGTTGCGCGCCCTGCGTCCAGCCGACGGCTGGAGCCACGTTGACGGTCGGGATGAATGCCTTTGTGGGAACAGGCAGCACGGGATGGGGACCGAATCCAACATTGTCGGACAACGGCTCCGTGCTGCAAGCGGTCGCGCAGGCCAGGAGAGCCATGGTCGCGCACGCAATTGAGGTTCGTCGATTGATTAAACGCTGCATGGGATCGCCTGCATTGGCTCACTGATTTGTCTGCCAGTGAACGCTGGCGTCCGGCGTGGCCGGCGTCGGTACGCTGACGCACAGACTGATCGGCTCGTGACCCCTACTGTCTGCTGTCAGGTCGGACCGGATAGTCCGGCGTTGGCTGGCTGACCGCCGCATCGAGGAAGGGCATGGGACTGTTGACGACTGAGCACGGCAAGGCGGGGTATTTCGCCGATTTCGTCGTCTATGCGGTGGCTTCCACAGTGTTGGCCGTGCTGCTGGCAGTCGTGGCCCCGTACCAGCGTCGGTCAGAGCTCCTGGCGTTTGCGCTGTTGGGCCTCGTGGCCTGGACACTCGTCGAGTACGTGCTGCATCGCTTCGTGCTGCATGGCATGCAACCGTTCCAGGCCTGGCACGCCGAGCATCACCGCCGGCCGCGGGCACTGATCGGGACGCCGACGATCCTGAGCGTCACACTGATCGCCGCACTGGTCTTCTTTCCTGCGTTGGTGCTGAGCGACCTCTGGCGAGCGTCCGCGCTCACGTTCGGGCTGCTCACCGGCTACCTGGTGTACGCAGTCGTGCATCACGCGACTCACCATTGGCGTGCCGATACTGCCTGGTTGCGGCAGATCAAGCGGCACCATGCGTTGCACCACAGTCCAGTGGCAGCTGCGGCCCGCTACGGTGTGACCAGTGGCTTCTGGGACTTCGTTTTCCGCACCAACGGCACGTCATTGCCACGCCCGGCGAGTTGATGCGGTCCATCCTGAGCCACATCGTAGGTTCCGACGGCGAATCTGCTTTCGAGTTCGCCGAGGTCATCCGGGCAGAAATCTTCAGTGCCGAGCGACTGGAGCAGCATGCCGCCAGCCTGGCGGCTGCCCAGACCGTCACGACCCGCCCGGTCGTGGTCCGGCCGCTGATTGCGCGACTGCGCGTCAATCACAAGGCGCTCCTCGATGCCCATCGTGCGATCGCAAAATCCATCGCCTCGGGTGGAGCCATCACGCCAGCTGCGGAATGGCTCGTCGACAACTACCACGTCGTCGAAGCCCAGATCCGCCAGGTTCGCGACGACCTGCCAGCGGGTTACTACCGGCAACTGCCGAAGCTGGCCGACGGTCCGCTGGCCGGCTATCCGCGCGTCCTTGGCCTGGCGTGGGCCTTCGTCGCTCACACTGACAGTCGGTTCGACTCCAGCCTGCTGCGCCAGTTCGTGGCTGCCTATCAACGCGTGCAGCCGCTGACGATCGGCGAGCTGTGGGCGATCGCGATCACCTTGCGGATCGTGCTGATCGAAAACCTGCGGCGTGCAGCCGAGCTGATTGCGAGCCGGCGCGCCATGCGACAGCAGGCCGACCGCGTGGCGGACCGGCTCCTCGGCGCCGGAGGAAGGGAAGCGCAGCCGCTGGCGACGGTGCTGCCCCTGCTCGAGAGCATCCAGCTGTCTGCGACCTTCGCCGTCCAGCTGCTGCAGCGACTGCGCGACCACGATCCGGAGGCGACACCGGCATTGACGTGGCTCGAAGCTCGTCTCGCGATTGCTGGCACCACGGCGGATGAGGTCGTCCGCGACGAGCACCAGCGCCAGGGCGCATCGAGCGTGACTGTCCGCAACGTGATCACGAGCCTGCGCTCCATCTCCGCGGTCGACTGGGCGGACCTGTTTGAATCAATGAGCCTCGTCGACTCCGTGCTGCGCGCCGACGCGGATTACGCGCAGTCCGACTTCTCGACCCGTAATCGCTGCCGCCATGCGATCGAGGAGCTGGCGCGGGGATCGCGTCACTCCGAACTGGTCATCGCAGAACGCGCGATGCAGGTCGCGGGCGCGGGTGGCACCCGGCGCGAACGTCACGCTGGCTATCTCCTCATCGCGCGGGGACGCCGTGCATTCGAGGATGTGCTCGGTTATCGGCCATCGATGCGGGCGGAACTCACCCGCTTTATCGCCCGCATGGGAATCCGCGGCTACATCGCGGGCGTCGCGCTGCTCGCGGTCGTCGCCCTTGCATGGCCATTGTCGGTGCTGCTGAGCGGCGGCGTCGGGGCGTTGACACTCGCTGTGCTGGGGGTGTCTGGTGTAATTCTCACGGTGGATGCTGCGATGGCTATAGCCAACAGCAGCATCACGAGCCGCTTCAGCGCCAGGCCCCTGCCCGAAATGGAACTTGCGGCAGGAATCTCCGCTGACCTGAGAGCGCTCGTGGTCGTGCCCATCATCCTCACGACTCGCGAGGCGATCGCCGAGCACATCGAGCACCTGGAAATTCACCATCTGGCGAGCCTGGACGGTGACGTGAGCTTCGCGCTGCTCTCGGACTGGGCCGACGCGTCGTGCGAACGGGTCGCAGGGGACGAGATGCTGCTTGCGAGCGCGCTCGACGGCATCCGGCGCCTGAACCGCAAGTACGGTCAGGGGCCCGCGGGTGATCGCTTCCTGCTCCTTCATCGCCGACGGTTGTGGAATGAGGCGCAGGGAGTCTGGATGGGCTGGGAGCGCAAGCGTGGCAAGCTGCACGAACTGAATCGCCTGCTGCGCGGCGCCGTCGATACGAGCTTCATGGCCGTCGAAGGCCGGCCACCCGCCGCTCCGGGTGGCGTGCGCTACGTGGTCACGCTCGATGCCGATACCCGGTTGCCGCGGGATACCGTGCGCCGGCTCGTCGGCAAGATGGTGCACCCCTTGAACGCACCGCGCCTTGACGAGCACAGCGGGCGAGTCGTCGAAGGCTACGCGATACTGCAACCACGTATCGCGTCGTCGTTGCCGCTCGGCTACGAAGGTTCTCGCTACCAGCGCCTGGTTTCCGGCGCCGGCGGCATCGACCCGTATGCGTCCGCCGTGTCCGACGTGTACCAGGACCTGTGCGGCGAGGGATCGTACGTCGGCAAGGGCATCTACGACGTAGACGCGTTCGAGGCGGCGCTCGCGGGCCGTGTTACCGAGAACGCGTTGCTGAGCCACGACCTGTTCGAGGGAATCTTCGCCCGGGCTGGACTCGCTTCGGACATCGAACTCGTGGACGAGTATCCGGCGCGTTACGCGGCTGCGACCGCCCGCTCGCACCGCTGGGTGCGCGGGGACTGGCAGTTGCTGCCATGGGTCTTCGGTTGCGGTCCAGTCGGCATCGATCTGCGCCGGCGTTCCATCCCCCTGCTCGGTCGATGGAAGATGTTCGACAACTTGCGTCGGTCCCTCATGGCACCAGCGAGCATGCTCACCCTCGTGGTCGCGTGGACACTGCCGCTGCCGTACGCAGCGCTCTGGACGGCATTCGCCGTCGCGATGCTCGCGATTCCGAACCTGCCTCCATTGCTGGCCGGTCTCGTACCACGTCACAGCGGTATCGCATTACGGAGTCACGTCCGGGCGGTCGCGGCCGATGCACAGCTGGCTGCGACCAGGACGGCGCTGATGCTGTCGTTGCTGCCGCACCAGGCATGGTTGATGTGCGATGCAATCGGGCGGACCTTGTACCGGCTGTTCGTCAGTCGGCGCAACCTGCTCGAGTGGGTACACGGCGCAGGAGCGGAACAGCAAGCGCCTGGACGTGGCCGGCCACTACCGGCTGATGGTCGGCGCGCTGGTCATCTGCGTGGCGGTCCTCGGGCTGATGGTGACGGGACATGCCAGCGTGCTGTTCGCGGTGCCGTTCACGCTGTTGTGGCTGTCGTCACCCCTCATGGCGTGCTGGGTGAGCCAGCCGTCACGTGTCGCTGAATCGCAGCCCGTCTCCGACGTCGACGCTCATGCGCTGCGCCTCGTCGCCCGCCGTGCCTGGCACTATTTCGACACGTTCGTGACGCCCGCCGACAACATGCTGCCGCCGGACAATTTCCAGGAAGAGCCGTGGCCGGTGCTGGCCCACCGCACTTCACCCACCAACATCGGGCCTGTACCTGCTGTCGATCGTCTCGGCACGCGATCTCGCCTGGACCGGTACCGCTGGACGCCGTCGAGCGGCTCGAATCGACGCTCGCGACCATGAGCCGCCTCGAACAATGCCACGGCCACTTCTTCAACTGGTACGACACGCAGGACTTGCGGCCACTCGAGCCACGGTACGTCTCGTCCGTGGACAGCGGCAACCTGGCCGCGCACCTGCTTACGCTGGCCAATGCCTGCGACGGAATGCGCGGCGGGTCCGCTGACGCTGCGCAGATCCTCGCCGGGATCGGCGACGGGCTGGCGCTGGCCCGCGAATCCTTCGGGAAGACCGCCGATGCGCGGCTCATCGCAGCGATCAAAGCATTCGACACCGAGTTGTCGGACCGGGCGCCGGGGCCCGCACTGCTATCCGCACGCCTGTCCGCGTTGGCGGCCAGGGTCGGCGCAGTCGTCACACTGATCGCGCAGTTGGCCGGCGAGAGGGAGGACGATGGCAGCGCTGAGGCGGCCGTGTGGGCCGAGTCCACGCTCCACACGATCGAGAGTCACCTGCGCGACCTGGCACCGGCGCGCGCGGCGGGTTCCGATTCATTGTCGCAGCGTCTTGACACGATCGCAGCGACGTCACGCCACATGGCCGCGGCGATGCGTTTCGGCTTTCTCTTCGATCACGAAGCGCAAGCTGCTCTCGATTGGCTACCGCGTTCTCGAGGGCAGCCTCGATCCCAGCTGCTACGACTTGCTCGCGTCCGAGGCGCGGCTGGCGAGCTTCGTCGCGATCGCGAACGGCGACGTCCCCGCGCGGCACTGGTTCCGCCTCGGGCGTGCCGTGGTCCGCGTTCGTCATGGCGCCGCGCTCGTCTCGTGGTCCGGCTCGATGTTCGAGTACCTGATGCCGTCTCTCGTCATGCGCGCGCCCGCCGGCAGCCTGCTCGAGCAGACCAGTCATCTCGTGGTCGATCGCCAGCAGGCGTATGCGAAGAGACTCGGCGTGCCCTGGGGGATCTCGGAGTCCGCCTACAACGCCCGTGACCTCGAACGCACCTACCAGTACTCGAGTTTCGGCGTGCCTGGACTCGGCCTGAAGCGCGGGCTCAGCGAGAACATCGTCGTCGCTCCGTACGCGACCGCGTTGGCAGCGATGGTCAGGCCACACGCGGCCATCCTCAACTTCGCGAGGCTGGAGCGCATCGATGCACAGGGCCTGTATGGTTTCTACGAGGCGTTGGACTACACCGCGCGACGCCTGCAGGCCGGCGAGCCGTTTGCCATCGTCCGTGCCTACATGGCGCACCACCAGGGAATGACGATTGTCGCGCTCGCCAACGCGTTGCTCGACGGCGTGATGCGCAAGCGATTCCACGCGGAGCCCCGTATCAAGGCGACCGAGCTCCTGCTGCAGGAACGGACGCCGCGTGACGTGTCGGCCCCCGTCGCGAGCCTCCCGGAGAGCGGTACCTCGGAGTGGTCCGACCACGTCATGCCGGTGCTCCCGCGTACGATCGACACGCCGCACCACGCGACGCCGCGGACGCGGGTGCTGTCGAACGGTCACTACGCCGTGATGCTGACGGCCGCCGGGTCCGGCTACAGTCAGTGGCACGATCTGGCGGTCACGCGCTGGGCGGCCGACGTCACTTGTGACGCCTCGGGGTCGTACCTTTTTCTGCGTGACGTCGACGACGGCGAAGTCTGGTCTGCTGCGTATCAACCGACTGGAGTCGAACCGGACGACTATGAGGTCACGTTCAGCGAGCACCGGGCCGAGTTCGTCCGTCGCGACGGCGACCTGACGACGACACTCGACGTGGTCGTGTCGGCCGAGTGCGACGCGGAGGTGCGCCGCGTCAGTCTCTCGAACATGAGTGATCGCGTCCGGACGATCGAAGTCACTTCCTATGCGGAAATCGTGCTGGCTCCACGCGCTGCCGACGAGGCGCATCCGGCGTTCTCCAAGCTCTTCGTGCAGACCGAACACCTGCCTGCGATCGGCGCACTGCTGGCGACACGACGCCGTCGCTCACTGCAGGAGCAAGTCGCCTGGGCCGCGCATCTCGTGGTCGTCGAGGGCGAGGTCGTCGGGACCGGTCGCTTCGAAACGGATCGTGCAAGCTTCGTGGGCCGCGGTCGGCAAGTGCGCGCACCGGTTGCCCTTGCCGGCGACCCCCCCGCGACAGGCAAGGCAGGGACGGTGCTCGATCCGATTTTCAGTCTCACGCGCTGCGTGCGACTGGCGCCGGGCGCCACGGCGCGCGTCGCGTTCTGGACGCTGGTCGCGCCGTCACGTGAAGAAGTGCTGGATCTCGTGGACCAGCATCGGGACATGCCGGCCTTCGACCGCGCCGCGACGCTCGCCTGGACGCAGGGCCAGGTGGAGCTGCATCACCTGGGTATCACCCCCGACGAGGCAACGCTCTTCCAACGCCTGGCCGGCCACTTTCTTTACAGGGATCCAGCGCTGCGACCGTCGTCCGACGTGCTCCGGCGCCGCAACGGCGGACAGCCGGCACTCTGGGGCCATGGCATCTCCGGCGACCTGCCGATCGTGCTCATTCGCATCGACGACACGGACGATCTTGGCATCGTGCGGCAGCTGCTGCGTGCGTTCGAGTACTGGCGCCTGAAACAGCTGAACGTCGATGTCGTGATCCTCAACGAGCGTTCGTCGTCCTATACGCAGGACCTGCAGTCGGCGCTGGAGACGCTGATCCGCGCCGGCCTGTCACGGGCGAAGATCCATGGTGAGTCGGTGCGCGGCGGCATGTTCATCCTGCGCTCGGACATCATCCCGAGTGAATCGCGCCTGGCCTTGCTCGCCGCGGCGGGTGCCGTGCTGCTAAGCCGTCACGGCAGCCTTGCGGAACAGCTCGACCGGCTGGAGCAGGAGCCGCCGCCCGTATCGCCGCCGGTTGCCGTCGTTCGCTCACGCCACGATTCGACGGATGCCTCTCCCGACGTGCCGACGCTCGAATTCTTCAACGGCCTCGGCGGCTTCACGCCCGACGGCGAGGAATACGTGACGGTGCTGCGCGATGGGCAGAGCACGCCCGCGCCCTGGGTCAATGTGATTGCCAATGCTGGCTTCGGATTCCAGGTTTCGGCCGATGGCAGCGGCTGTACCTGGGCTGGCAACAGTCGCGAAAATCGACTCACGCCCTGGTCGAACGATCCGGTCGGAGATCGTTCGGGCGAAGCCATCTATGTTCGTGACGACGATTCGGGCCTGCTGTTCGGGCCAACGGCACTGCCGGTCCGCAAGGCAAATGGCGACTACCTGGCGCGGCACGGACGGGGATACAGCCGGTTCGAGCATACACGTGCCGATATCGCGCTCGACTTGCTGCAGTTTGTTCCCGGTGACGAGTCGGTCAAGGTGTCGCGCCTGCGGATCCGCAACCTTTCCGGTCGAGCGCGTCGACTGACGCTGACGGCCTATGTGGAGTGGGTGCTCGGCACGTCGCGCAGCAGCACCGCGCCCTTCGTCGCGACGGAGATCGATCCGGTCACCGGTGGCATGCTGGCGCGCAACCTCTGGGGCGGCGCCGACTCTCGCGTTGCCTTCACCGATCTTGGTAGTCTGCAGACTGCGTGGACCGGCAACCGGATGGAGTTCATCGGGCGCAACGGCACGCTCGAGCGGCCCGCGGCCCTCGCGACAGGGGTGCGGCTTTCCGGCCGCACCGGCGCTGGCCTCGACCCCTGCGGCGCACTGCAGACCTCCATTGTGCTCGCCCCGCATTCTTCCGCAGAACTCGTGTGGCTGCTGGGTGAGGCAGGCACCACCGAAGCCGCCCAGGCAATGATCGCGCGCTGGCGCAGCGAGGACGTGGACGTCGCCCTGCAGTCCGTGCGCGCGGACTGGAGCGCCGTGCTCGACACAGTCATCGTGCGGACGCCGGACCGCGCGTTCGACGTCATGATGAACGGCTGGCTGCTGTATCAGGTACTCGCGTGCCGCCTCTGGGCCCGCAGCGCGTTCTACCAGGCGAGCGGCGCCTACGGCTTCCGCGATCAGCTGCAGGACACGATGGCGCTGATCCTCGCGCAGCCTGCCCTTGCACGCGAGCACTTGTTGCGAGCCGCAGGCCGGCAATTCCGCGAGGGTGACGTGCAGCATTGGTGGTTGCCGCAAACGGGACGCGGCGTGCGCAGCCGTGTCTCCGACGATCGTGTCTGGCTCGGCTATTGCGTCGCACACTACGTCGAGACGACGGCCGACGTGGGCGTTCTCGACGAGATCGTCCCGTTCCTGGACGGGCCGGCCCTGCAGCCTGGCGAAACCGACAACTTCTTCCTGCCCACCGCCGACGAGCAGTCGGCGACGCTCTTCGAACATTGCGCGCGTGGACTCGACGGCAGCCTTGCCGTCGGGTCGCACGGTCTGCCGCTGATCGGGACCGGTGACTGGAACGACGGAATGAACGACGTCGGCGCCGAGGGACGGGGCGAGAGCGTCTGGCTGGGATGGTTCCTGCACTTCGTGGTGTCGGCATTCCTGCCGCTGGCAGAGGCACGGGGTGAGCATGGGCGGGCCATGATCTGGCGTGCACACGCTGCCGCCTTGCGGTCGTCGCTCGAGGAACACGGCTGGGACGGCGACTGGTATCGACGCGCCTACTTCGACGACGGCACACCGATGGGTTCTGCCGCGAATGATGAGTGCCGTATCGACTCGATCGCGCAGTCGTGGGGTGTGCTGTCCGGTGCCGCGGAACGGGGCAGGGCGGTGCGAGCGATGGCTTCCCTCGAGCGGCATCTGTTACGCCGTGAAGACGGACTGGCCCTGCTGCTGACGCCCCCGTTCAATCACTCTGCGCCGGATCCCGGTTACATCCAGGCCTACCCGCCCGGTATCCGCGAGAACGGTGGGCAGTACACGCACGCTGCCGCATGGGCGGCGATCGCGTTCGCGCAGCTCGGTGACGGTGACAAGGCCGGTGAATTGTTTGCGCTGCTGAACCCGATCAATCATGCGCTCACTCAAGACGACGCATTGCGTTACAAGGTGGAACCCTACGTGGTTGCGGCCGACGTCTACTCCGAAGTGCCGCACGTTGGACGCGGCGGCTGGACCTGGTACACGGGCTCGGCCGCCTGGCTGTATCGCACCGGCCTGGAATGGATTCTTGGTTGCCGCGTGCAGGGTGCGACGCTACTGCTCGATCCGTGCGTGCCGCGGCACTGGACGGAATTCCACGTCAGCCTGCGCTACCGTGGAACCCGCTACGAGATTGCAGTTCGAGAATCCAGGCGGCGTCAACAAGGGGCTCGTCACGCTGCAACTCGACGACGCTGAACTGCCGCCACAGCCAGGGGTCGTTCCGCTGGTCGACGATGGGGTGACGCACCGGGTCCGCGCCGTCCTTGGATGAGGGCCACACCACGTCGGCCGACTGCCATCGCCTGTATCCACGGGAGAATCCACGTATGACGACTCAGCCAACTGGTTTGGCCGCCCGATCGAGGCCGCGGCATGACTGCTGATTCACCGGCGGCGCTGGAGCAGGCGCTCGAGCAAAGCCACGACGTGCAGGCCAAGGTGGAGGCGTGTGCGGAGGACCTGGCCCAGAAGAATGAAGCCGCACAGCAGGAGATCACCAATGGTGCGACGACGCTGTCCGCCGACCAGGCGTTGCAGGACAGTCAGGTCGTCGAAGCCACGGTGCAGGAGTGCGCCGACGACCTGGATGAGGTCACCGATACGCTGGCCCGGGGCATCGCGGACATCAAGCACGTCAAGGTCGCGTTGACTCGGTCGCGCGTGGCCCTGGTGGAAGCCGAAACAGCGCTGTTGACGGCACAGGAGGACGAACGGCACGCCACGTTGCGGGCGCTGCATGACCCGGCAACGGGACTGCCCAACCGTGTCCTGTTCGATGATCGAGTCACGCAGGGAATCTCGCTGGCCGAGCGACATGGTTGGAGCCTGGCGGTGATGTTCCTTGACCTCGACGGCTTCAAGAGCATCAATGACGAGCATGGTCACGCTGCGGGAGACCTCGTCCTCCGGGAGGTGGCTCACCGTCTCTCGCAACATGCGCGCGACGAAGACACGGTTTGCCGCGGTGGCGGTGACGAGTTCCTGTACCTGCTGGTCAACCCGAAGAGCCGGGCTGACGTGGAGCGCAAGGCCATCGCCGTGCTGGGTGACATTGCCCAGGCGATCCAGGTAGGGGGGCGCAGCCTCGTCATCCGCGCGAGCATCGGGGTTGCCCTGTATCCGGGTGATGGCACGACGGTCGACCAGTTGGTCCGCAACGCCGACACCGCGATGTACCGCGCCAAGAACGGCGCTTGCGGCTATGTGCTGTTCGGCTCCGCCGAGGCAACCTCTGGCGCCTGACGCCGGTTCGTACCCACCCAATTTCTACGTAATCAATTGTGGACGCCCGGCGGTCAGAATGTGAGGCGTGGGGAGGGAATCCGGCTCCGCGTATGCGCTGACTGGCGTCGCCCTTGTGGCCTGATGAAGTCGGGTGCAGCGCGCATGTCACGGAGTCGATTGCAGGGAGATGCGCTAATGCTATGGACCATTGCAGTTGTCCTGATCATCCTCTGGCTCCTGGGTCTGGTGACGTCCTACACGATGGGCGGCCTGATCCACATCCTGCTGGTCATTGCGATCGTGGTCGTACTGATCAATGTCATCCAGGGCCGCCGCGCCTGACAATCGTCGGGCAGGGTGGCACTGTGCTCGTAAGACTGCGTCGATGACGGCAGGCGGCTATCGGCTGCGCGTGGGATGGGAGTGTCCCTTGACGCACATGTCGGCACCCGCAGATGTTCGACAGAACGGGCTTCTGGCGGCGCTGCCGGAAGCGGACCTGGAGCGCGTGCAGCGCAACCTCCTGCCGGTATTCCTGACCGCGGGCGAGACGCTTTACGAACCGGGTTCCATTCTCGATTGCGCCTACTTCCCTGCGACCGCGATCGTCGCGGACGAATACCTGATGGCCGATGGCAAGTCTGCCGAGGTCGCCATCGTCGGCAGCGAAGGGATCGTGGGCATTGCGCTGTTCATGGGAGGCGAGTCGCGGTCGAATCGCGCCGTCGTGCAGACGTCGGGTTGGGCCTATCGCCTGAAGCGTCATCACCTGCACGAGGAGTTCGCCCGGGGTGGGGCCTTGCAGCACGTGTTGTTGCTCTACACGCAGGCGCTTCTCACCCTGACGGCACAGACAGTCATCTGCAATCGGCATCACACCATCGACCAGCAACTCTGTCGCTGGCTGCTGCTCAGCCTCGACCGCTCGCGGTCCAGCGTCCTGACGACGACGCACGAGCACATCGCGCACATGCTGGGAGTCCGGCGCGAGAGCGTAACCGAGGCCGCCGGCAACCTGCAGCGGCTCGGCCTGGTGCGCAACAGTCGAGGCCACATCACGGTCGTTGACCGTGCCGGCCTCGAGGCGCGCAGTTGCGAGTGCTACCGCGTCGTGAAACGAGAGTACGACCGCCTGCTGCCCGACGTGTCGATGGGCGCAGCCGCAGCGGACTGACGGCGCCTCATCACGACGATCCGGTCGCCCGAAGTTACAGGCGTCCGAGCAGGAACAGCACCAGCACGATCACGAGCAGCACGCCGACGATTCCGCTCGGCCCGTAACCCCAGCTGCGCGCATGCGGCCATACCGGAATGACACCGACCAGCGCCAGGACGAGAAGGATGAGAAGGATCGTGCCGATGCTCATGGTGCTCACCTCGAAGTCTTAAGGTCGATGCCAACCGTCGTGGATGGACGGTGGGTGCCGAATTAAGGCTAGCCCCATGAGATGTCCCGATCTGTGCGGTCCCGTACGGACGGTGCCCGAGCCAGTGGATGTCGCCGACGCGGTCGTGGCCGCCGACCGAGGCGGCCGCGACCGGGTGAGACAGGGCGGCCCCAGGGGTGCCGTCCTGCGGTGTTTACGCATGGTCCGGGCGATTCGCATGCCCTGAAAATCGGACACCATGCGCACCGAAATCGAACACAGCCTCTACGACGGGATGAAGCACGAGCAGGACCGCGAGGCCCCGCCACCCGGCTTCCCCGAACTGCCGTTGATCCCGGGCGGGCGCTACACCGACCCCGCGTTCCTGGAGCTGGAGCAGCGATACCTGTGGAAGCGCTCATGGCTCTATGCGCTGCACGTCGACGAACTGCCGCGTCCCGGCAGCTATCGTCTGTGGCGCAAGACCGGCGCGCCGATCATCATCGTGCGCGACAAAGAGAACCGCATCCGGGCCTACTACAACACCTGCCGGCATCGTGGTGCGCCGCTGGTCGAGAAGGAGCAGGGCGAGACCAAGGGCTTCTTCTGCCGCTACCACGGCTGGACCTACGATCTTTCTGGCCGGCTCACAGCGGTGCGCGAGAAGCGTGACTTCCCGGGCATGGACACCTCGTGCTTCGGCCTCAACGAAGTGCGTTGCGAGCAGTTCGGCAACTTCGTGTTCGTCAACGAAGACCCGCAGGCGGCGCCGCTGCTCGCGTCGCTCGGCCCGATCCCGAAGCACCTCGAGAACCTGGGTTTCGACAGCATCCGGCACATCGCAAGCTCGAGCTTCGAGATCGCCTGCAACGTCAAGATCCTGCTCGACGCGTTCCTCGAGACCTATCACCTGAAGTCGATCCACCCGCAGACGGTGGACCGCTTCCTCGATTCGCGCGGCACGCACATCGTGCTGTGGCCGCACGGCAATTCGATGATGTGCACGCCGCACCGCCGTGCGGAGTGGCGCGATCCCGGCGCGGTCGGCATGCCCGAAGTGCCGACGGCCGAGCAGATCTTCCTGAACCAGAACCCTTCCTACAACTTCTATCCCAACCTCGTCACGCCGCCCGCGGCCACCGGGACGCCGTTCATCACGTTCTGGCCGAAGACCGCCCGCAGCATGGTCGTGGACGTGCACTGGTTTGCGCCCGAGGGCGCCGAGGGTCACGAACTCTGGCCGACGCGCATGTCCAACTTCGAGCGCATCCTCGAGGAAGACACGCAGTTCGCGCCGCGCATCCAGGAGTCGGTCGAGACGGGAGGCTTCAGGGGCATCTACCTGTCGTACCAGGAGCGGCGCATCTACCACTGGCACGAGGAACTCGACCGTCGCATCGGGCCCGAGAACGTGCCACCCGAGCTGCGCGTGCGGCCGATGCTCGCGCCGTGGCTCGCCACGGACTGATGACGGGCGGCGATCGTGACTGAACGTGACGCAGGGGCGCCGGCCGCGGCGCCCAGTTACCAGGACTACCTCGCGCAGGACAGCCGCGAGGTGCCGCGATCGCTGCTCGAACGCTCGTGGCGCGACCTCGGCAACGCCCCGCTCGCTGCGTCGCGCTACACCTCGCAGGCGTTCTTCGACCGCGAAGCCGAGCGGATGTGGACGCGCGTCTGGCAGATGGCCTGCCGCGAAGAAGAACTGCCCGAGGCGGGCGACACGATCGTGTACGACGTCGTCGGCCGGTCACTGCTGGTCACGCGCCAGGCCGACGGTTCGATCCGCGCGTTCCACAATTCCTGCACGCATCGCGGGCGCAAACTGCTGCTGGCGGACGGGCGCGTCGAGCATTTCCGCTGCCCGTTTCATGGCTTCAGCTGGCAGCTCGATGGCAGCGTGCGCTCGATTCCATGCCGCTGGGACTTCGAACACGTCGGCGCCGGCGACTTCCGGCTGCCCGAAGCGCGCGTCGGTACCTGGGGCGGCTTCGTCTTCGTCAACTTCGATGCCGGCGCGATTCCCCTCGAGCAGTACCTCGAAGTCGTGCCGGAGCATTTTGCGCGCTGGCGCCTCGAGGACTGCTGGAAGGCCGTGCACGTCGCGAAGGTCATCCGCTGCAACTGGAAGGTGGCGCAGGAAGCCTTCATGGAGTCGTATCACGTCATCGCGACGCATCCGCAGATCCTGCCGATCATCGCGGACGCGAATTCGCAGTACGATATCTTCGGCAGGCACGTGAACCGCAACCTCGCCGCGTTCGGCGCGCCGAGCCCGCACCTCGGCGGCGGGAAAGTGGATCCGCAGCAGACGCTGGAAGGCATGCTGCAGCTGATGGGACGCAAGCCGGGTGCGCTCGGTACCGTCACGGCGCAGGAGGCGCGCGGGCCGCGCGCATTGCTCGGCGACTTGAACCGTCGCGCGTTTGGCCGGGCCTTCGAGGGCGACTTCAGCAACGTGACCGACGCCGAGACGCTGGATGCGATCGTCTACAACGTCTTCCCGAATTTCTCGCCGTGGGGTGGGTTCGCGCCGAACATCGTGTACCGGTGGCGCCCGCACGGGCGCGACGTCGGCTCGTGCGTCATGGAAGTCATGATCCTGAAGCGGCCCGATCGCGGGCAGCCGCGACCCAGGCCGGTGCCCGTGCACTGGCTGCGCGACGACGAAGCCTGGTCCGACGCCAAGGAGATCCCGATCCTCGGTCCGGTCATCGACCAGGACATGAGCAACATGCCCTACGTGCAGGAAGGCCTGGTGGCTTCCGGCACGGGTCGCGTGCAGCTCGGGTCCTACCAGGAAAGCCGGATCCGGCATTTCCACCAGACGCTCGACGCGTATCTCGCGCCCTGACCTGCCGCGGCGCACCCGCGACCGCGGTCCCGGTTCCGGTATAAGGTAGGCGCCGGTTTCACGCGGGAAGTCGCAGCATGTTCATGGCGGGTCGCAGGGTCCTGGTCGCAGCCGTCGTCGTCGGTTGCCTGTGTTGCGGGACTTCTGGCAGCGCCGCGGACGGCGTTGGCGCAGGATCTCGACCTGGTGAACGTCACGCTGGTCGACGGCACGGGTGCCGCGCCGCGCAAGGGCGTCACGGTCACCGTACGCGACGGCAAGATCGCCTCGATCGTCGAACGCGCGCCCGCGCAACGACCGGCGTGCGTCGGATCGATCTCGGCGGGCGTTACCTGTTGCCCGGATTGATCGACGCGCATTCCCACATCGAGTCCCCTGCCGCGGCGCTGCGCGCGCTGCAGTCGGGCGTGACGACGTCGCGGGTGCTGGGCGACACGAACCTGCAGGCGACGGGAACACGCAACCTCATACGCGCAGGCTACGTGCCGGGGCCTGAGCTGCTCGTCTCGCCGGGACACATACGCCCGAAGCCCGGCATCGCGTTCTACGATGGTCTACCCGCAGTTCGGCGACGCCATCGACGGCGAACTGCGCGGCCCGGATCGCATCGCCGAGGCGACGCGTGCGCTGATCGCGCAGGGCGCCGACGTGATCAAGGTGGGTGCAAGCGAGCGGGCTGGTCTCGCCAGCACCGATCCGCGCAAGCAGGAGCTGACCGAAGACGAGATCCGCGCTGCCGTCACCGAAGCGGCGAAGAAGGGCCTTTACGTTGCGGCGCATGCCCACGCCCGCGAAGGGGCTGCCGCCGCGGTGCGCGCCGGCGTCCGCAGCATCGAACACGGCACCTGGGTCGACGATGCGACGCTCGATGAAATGCGGCGACGTGGCACCTATTTCGTGCCGACGCTGGCAGTGATGAGTCCGCTCGGCGATCCGCAGGGCAACTCGGTCGAGGACGTGGCGCTGCAGTTGCGTACGCAGTCGATGATGGGGCCGTTGCGCGCGGCCGTGCGCAAGGCGCATGCGCTGGGCATCACGATCGCTGCAGCGACCGATGGCAGCTACGCCGACAAGGACGACACCGGACGCATCCGGATCGCGCACGAGATCGCGATGCTGCGCGAGCACGAGGGATTCACGCCACTGGAATCGATCACGGCGGCCACGCTGAACGGCGCGCGCGTGATCGGAATCGAGAATCGCACCGGCAGCATCCGCGTGGGCCTGGAAGCGGACCTCGTGGCGTACGACGGTGATCCGCTCGCCGACAGCAATGCTTTCTTCGAACCACGCCTCGTCGTCAGCGACGGCAGGATTGCGGTCGAAGGGGCCGCGCTTTGATTTCGGTTCATCAGCGGTCGTTGCTCCGGCCAGGCGCTGCAAGGGGTGACTCTGTGATGTCGGACGATCTGCCGTACCCGAGCGACGTCGCGTTTACACCGGCGGTCAAGGCGATCCAGGACTCGCAAGGGCTCGCGCGACAATTACGCGCGGATGGAGCAGGGCGGCGGCTGGTCGACGACGATCACCCCGGCGCTCGCGGCCTTCATTGCCGAGCAGAACAGCATCTACCTGGGCACGGCCAACGCCGCGGGACAGCCCTACATCCAGCATCGCGGCGGCCCGCCGGGTTTCCTGCGCGTGGTCGACGAGTCGACCCTCGCCTTTGTCGACTTCAAAGGTAACCGGCAATACATCTCGCAGGGCAACCTGGCCGAGAACCCGAAGGCTTTCATTTTCCTGATGGATTACGCGCGCCGGCGGCGGTTCAAGCTGTGGGGTACGGCCTGGTTCGTCGAAGGTGATGCCGAGCTGGTGCAGTCCCTGATGCCGGAGGGATACCGGGCGCAGCCCGAGCAGGTGTTCATGTTCAGCCTGTCGGCGTGGGATGCGAACTGTCCGCAGCACATCCCGAAGCGCGTCGACCTGGCGGAGATGGAGGCAGTGGTCGCCGCCAAGGACCGGACGATCCTCGAACTCACGGAGCAGGTTGCCGAGTTGACGCGCCGGTTGCAGGGCGGCGTCGTCGATCCAGGCTAACAGGCCGACGCTTCGGCGTGATGCTCAAGGAAGCAATGCAGCGCTCGGTGCGGTCGCCATTGTCCGGACGCCTCGTTCCCGTCCATGATGCAGGCACCCGGCCCTGATACGGCCATTCGGAGCCCGACCCCGAGCCATGAGTGAAATCGTCCCATCCTCGCGCCGCCGTGGCCACGCGCGCACTCCGCGCAGCACAGGACCCGTGCTCGCGCCGCTGCCGCGGCTTGAGGTGCCGTGGGCGCCGCTCGAAGTGCTGACCGTCGAGCAGGTCGAGCGGATCCTAGTCGCAGCCTTCCGCGTCCTCGAGGAAAGCGGGCTCGAGATTCGCAGCCCTGCCGCTCGCGCAATCTTCCGCCGGGCGGGCGCTATGGTCGACGACGAAACCCAGTTGGTGCGGATGGGCCGCGACCTCGTCGACGCACAGCTTGCGTACGCCCCCGAGGCATTCGTGCTGCACGCGCGCAACCCCGAGCGGCATCTGCACGTCGGTGGCCGGGTGGTGAACTTCGGTCCGGTCAACGGCGCGCCCAACGTCAGTGATGCCGAGCGCGGCCGTCGCTTCGGCGACATCGCCTCGTTTCGCGACATCCTCAAGCTGACCCACACGCTCGGCGTGCTGCACTGGCAGGGCGGCATAGTCGTCGAACCCGTCGATGTGCCGGTGCCGGTCCGTCACCTCGCTGCGTACCGCGCGCACATCGAATGCGCCGACATTGTCTGGGCAGCACGCGGAGTCGGCGGGGTCCAGGCCGAAGACGCCGTCGCGATGTCGGCGATCGAGCACGGCTGCACCATCGACGATCTCACCGCACGACCGACGCTGATGACGGTGACCAATGTCAACTCGCCGCGGCGCGTCGACGAGGAGATCCTCGACAACATCATGATCATGGCGCGGCACGGGCAGTGCGTCGTCATCACGCCGTTCACGCTGATGGGCGCGATGGCCCCGATCACGCTGGCCGGTGCGCTGGTGCAGCAGACGGCCGAGGCGCTCGGCATCATCGCGTTGTGCCAGCTCGTTCGCCCTGGCGCGCCGTGCGTCATGGGCGGCTTCACCTCGAACGTCGACATGCGCACGGGTTCGCCGGCGTTCGGCACGCCGGAATACGTGCACGCGGCGCTTGCCACGGCCCAGATCGGTCGGCGGCTGCGCATTCCCGTGCGGACCAGCGCCGTGAATGCGTCGCCGGCGGTCGATGCGCAGTCGACCTACGAGACGGCGTTCTCGCTGCAGGCCGCTATCCTGAGCCACAGTCACCTGATCAACCACGCCGCGGGCTGGCTCGAAGGCGGACTGGTGGCGTCGCTCGAAAAGATCGTGGTCGACGCGGAGCTGCTGCGAAGCTGGGCGGAAATCCTGCAACCGATCGCGTTTACCGACGACGATCTGGCCGTCGACGCGATCAAGGGCGTGGAACCCGGCGGCCATTTCTTCGGCACGGCCCACACGCTCGCGCGCTTCGAGACGGCGTTCTACCGACCGCTGCTCTCCGACTGGTCGAACTTCGAAAACTGGAGCGAGGCGGGCGCGAAGGACGCAACGCGACGCGCCACCGATGTCTGGAGGCGATTGCTCGCCGAGTATTCGCCGCCGCCGCTCGATGCCGCGGTGCGCGAGGCCATCGATGCATACGTCAGGACGCGCTCGGCCGAACTGGGCTGCGATGCGCCGTAATCCGGACTGTCCGACGGGCGTTTCATGACCAGGGCGATCATGAATGCCCGCATGTACGCCGTGACTCCCGCGGTCGAGTCCGCGTGGCGTTCGCTGCTGGAACGGATCACGACGGAAGCCGGCGTTTCCTTCGAGTACGTGCCATATCCGGCGCCGCAGCCGCTCGAGACCTTGTGGGCGCGCCCGGACCTCGGCTGCGTCTTCATGTGCGGCTATCCGGTGGCTCTGCAGCTGGCCAACGTCGTGCCGCTCGCGGCGCCGATACCACAGGCCGCGTGGGCGGCAGGACGTCCGGTCTACCGGTCAGACCTCATCGTGCGCGAGGACGCGCCCTTCCGTACCCTCGAGGACACCTTCGGTGGTCGCGCCGGCTGGACCGTCGAGCACTCGCATTCGGGTTTCAATGCGTTCCGCCATCACTTGCTGCAGTACCGCACTGCATCGCGTCCGGCACTCTACGGCGAGATGGTTCCGAACCTGGTGACCGCACGCGCGATCCTCGATGCGGTGCGTGAAGGCCGTATCGACGTCGGACCGCTGGATGCGTACTGGCATCTGCTGGTCGCGCAGCACAACCCCGCGCTGACGGCCGGCGTGCGCGTCCTCGACTCCACCGACCTTGCGACCATTCCCGCGTTCGTGACCGCGGTCTCTACTCCGGCATCGACAATCAGTGCGCTGCGCCGGGCATTTGCGGGCGCCTCCCGGCACCCGTGGTTCGGGGAATACGCCGACACGCTGCTGATCGAAGGCTTCGCGGCGGTCGATACGCCGGACTACGCGCGCACGCTGGAATGGGATCGGGAAGCGAAGGCTGCCGGGTATCCATGTCCGGCCTAGCGGGCTGACTTCGGGTTTCAGGCTGCCGGTCGCGACGGCGCACGGCCCAATGGATGCCGTGGCTGGTCGTGCATCCGGAACAGGAAGCGTCGCGCGACGTCGAAATAGGTCGAATACACGAGGCCGCCGTTCTCGGCGAGCAACCTGTCGCGCGTCAACCTGTAGCGGGTCCGGTAACGATACCAGGGCAGCGACGGCTCTTCGTGATGCAGCGAGTGCAGGTTGTTGAAGAGAAACAGCGGTCCGAGCAACCATGAGTTCTCGACGATTGCCGTGCGCTGGTGCACGTCGGCACGCGCCCGGTGCTCGGCGAACGATCGGATCAGCAGGACGGCGTTGCCCGGGATCACCATCGCCACGATGTAGAGCCAGAGCGGGATGTGGCAGACGGCCGTGACCCAATACACGACCGGCACGCACAGGACCAGGTGCGTGAGCCACGCCGCACGTACGCCGGGGTCGTCGTCCGCAGAATGCCCTGGCTTCACTGCGCAGGAACCAGCCCATGCGCCACCACGAGCCGATCAACATGCGGCCCGCGAGGGTCAGCTGGAGCTGAAAGATCCAGCGCGCAAAGCCCGAGCGTCGTTGCCACGCGTCCGGCGTGACGTAATTCGATTCCGGGTCGTCGACCGGATCGGTCAGGCGGTCGTTGATGTGGTGGGCCAGGTGCAACGCGCGAAAGCGGTCGTACGGAATCCACAGCGACAGCGGCACGATGCCGAACAGCCGGTTCACCGCCGCCGAGCGCGTCGGGTGCCCGTGCAGGATTTCGTGCTGCAGTGAACTGTGGAAGGTGAGCAGCACGCCACCGTCAGGCACCAGGATCCACGTTGGCCATTCGCCATACGCCTGCGTGAGCGTGAACCAGCCGCCGTAGGCAAAGACGATCAAGGCAGATCGTCGGCCACTCGATCGCGGGCATGCCGGCGACTTCGCTGCGCGGCCGATCCAGGGCAGTCTGTGGTGCGCTCATCGGTTCGTGTCGCCCGGGCGAGGGCGGCTATCGGCGCGATCTTAGCAAAGCGGATGGCGGCGAAAGGTCGGCGTATTCAGTTCCGTGCGATCGGCACCAACCGCTGCTCCAGCAGCCGCATGCCGTCGTAAAGCAGGATGGCCATGAGCGCCGTCACGAGGCCGCCCTGCAGGACGAAGGCCGTGTTGTTCGAAAGCAGGCCGGCGATGATGACTTCGCCGAGGCCCTTGGCCGCCACGGTCGAGCCGATGGTCGCGGTGCCGACGTTGATGACCAGCGAAAGTCGCACACCTTCCAGGATCAGCGGCAGGGCCAGGGGCAGTTCCACCTGGCGCAGGCGCTGCCATGCGTTCATGCCCATGCCGTCCGCCGCCTCCAGCACCGGTTGCGGGCAAGCCTCGAGACCCGCGATCGTGTTCTCGAAGATCGGCAGCAGGCCGTACGCGAACAATGCGATCAGCGTCGGTGCCTGCCCGAACCCGACCAGCGGTACGGCCACCGCGAGTACGGCGACCGGCGGGAACGTCTGCCCGACGTTCACCAGGGTGCGGGACAGCGGCAGGAACTGGGCGCCCGGCCGGACGCGTCACAAAGATGCCGAGCGCGACTGCGACCACGGTGCTGGCCGCCGCGGCCAGCAGCACCGTCCACAGATGCGAGAACGTCAGTTCCAGCAGGTTGCCCTGGTCGTAGATGGCCGGGGCGCCGTACTCGTTCAGGGGCGCGAAGACCGGCGCGAAGGCCTGCGGCGCCACCAGGAAAGCCAGCAACACGCCGAGGATGGCGAGACGCGCCCCCAGTGCAAAGCGGCTCATGCTGCCTGCCGTCCCCGCGCGAGGATGCCGGCCAGCGTCACGTGGCCGATGGGCTCGCCGTCGGGTCCAACGACTGTCGCGGCTGCCGCTCCGCTCCAGACGAGTTCGGCGAGCACGTCGCGCAGCGTCACCGACGACGACACCGCGGGGCCTGTCCACATTCCCCGACTCCGCGACTTCACCCGCCGTCGTCAGCGACAGCAGCTTCAGCGACTTGTCGCCCGAGCCGATCAATTGCGAAACGAAGGGGTCCGCAGGTTGCGTGAGCAGCACGGCCGGCCGGTCATGCTGCAGCAAGCGCCCATGGCTCATGACGGCGACGCGGTCGCCGAGACGGAAAGCCTCGTCGATGTCGTGCGTCACCAGGATGACCGTCGTGCCGAAGCGCCGCTGGATCCCGAGCAGGTCGTCCTGCGCCTTGGTGCGGATGATCGGGTCGAGCGCGCCGAACGGTTCGTCCATCAGCAGCACGTTCGGCTTCGCGGCCAGCGCGCGGGCAACACCGACGCGCTGTTGCTGGCCGCCCGACAGCTCGTGCGGAAACTTCGCGGCGTAGAGGCCCGGGTCGAGCTGAAACAGTTCGAGCAACTCCGTCACGCGTGCGCGAACGCGGTCTTCGGTCCAGCCGAGCAGCCGCGGCACGGTCGCGATGTTGTCGGCAACCGTGCGATGCGGGAACAGGCCGAGGCCCTGGATGGCGTAGCCGATGCGACGTCGGAGCAGGTGCGCGGGCTCGGCAGTCGTGTCGTTACCGTCGATGAGTACGCGACCGGAGGTCGGCTCGACCAGTCGGTTGATCATCCTGAGCAGCGTGGACTTGCCCGATCCGGAGGTGCCGACGATCGTCGTCATCGTGCGCGGCTCGATGACCATCGACACGTCGTCCACGACCGTGGAATCGCCGTAGCGCTTGCAGAGTTTCTCGATCTGGATCATCGCGGCACCCGGCGTGTGAGATCGGTAGCCGCGTCGAGAACGACCGCAGCGGAGAAGGCGAGCACGACCGTCGGGATCGCGCCAAGCAGCACCAGGTCGATCGCCGTCTGGCCGATGCCCTGGAAAACGAAGGTGCCGAAACCGCCGCCGCCGATCAGCGCCGCGATCGTGACCATGCCGATGTTCTGCACCAGCACGATGCGGATGCCCGGTAAGGATCGTCGGCAAGGCCAGCGGCAGTTCGATCTGGCGCAGGACCTGCGCCGTCGGTCAGTCCCATGCCGCGCGCGGCGTCGACGGCGGCGGGCGACACGCGCCCGAGGCCGACCACGGTGTTGCCCACGATCGGCAGCAACGAGTACAGAAAGAGGGCAATGGCGGCGGGTGCGGCGCCGATCCCGCTCACGCCCAGCGCGCCGAGCGCTGGAAACGCCATCGCGATCGCGGCCAGCGGCGCCATCAGGATGCCGAAGAGCGCGATCGACGGGATCGTCTGCACGACGTTCAGCACGCCGAGCACCGCGCCGCGCAGGCGCGGCTCGCGATGGCACAGCACGCCGAGCGGCAGTGCGACGACCACTGCGGCGGCGAGCGAGCCCAGCGCCAGCAGCAGGTGTCGCCGCGCCTCGTGTGCAAACCGTGTCGCATTCACGGCGTACTCGCGCATGATCGACAGGTCGTCGAAATAGCCGGAACCGAGTGCGGCGAGCGCGGCGGCGAGGAAGACGGCCAGCGTCGCGACACGCAGCACGGGGCCGGGCCGCAGGCGTGTCAGTGCGTCAGTGGCGAGCAGTCCGAGCGCGATCAGCACGATCCAGAATCCTGCCCCGGGTGCGACGCGCACCACGCGATTGCCGGCGGGCGTCAGGATGTCCGCCGCCGCTGCGACTGCAACCGCAAGCACCGCGATGCCGACGAGAGCGGCCAGCAACCGAGCCCGCGGATTCCGGATGAACACGGCGACGGCCGCCGCGACAGCCAGGGTGCAGTACAGTGCGAGCGCAGCAGTGGGCAGCAGGTCCAGCAATGCGCGCGGCTCGCCCGGCACGATGCGGTTCGCCTTGAAGACGACGAGCGGGAGCAGCGCAAGGGCGAGCGCTCCCACGAAGCTCAGCAGCACGCCCAGGCGATCGATGCGTTGCACTTGGTGTGGCTCTTTGCTCAATGCCGGCTGCTTGAGCCGATGAAGCCCTTGCTGCGCAGGTAATCCCCGGCAACGTCTTCGCTGGACTCGCCGTCGATCTGCACGCGGGCGTTCAGGGCCTGCAGTGACTCGCGCGTGAGGCTCTGCCATCAGTGGTCGCACGATGTCCGCAATTTCAGGGTGCGCCCGCAACACCGCCTCGCGCACGATCGGCACCGGAGCATAGACGGGCTGGTCGTTCCTGTCGTCCTCGAGCAGGACGAGGTCGGCCGCAACGATGCCGCCGTCCGTGCCGTACACCATGGCCGTGTTGATGCCGTTGGTGCGCGCCGCCGCCGCGCCGATGGTCGCTGCCGTTTCACCGCCCGCGAGCACGATCTTCTGGCGCGGCTCGAGGTGAAACGAATACGTCTTCTCCAGCGAGCGCAGCGTGCCGCCGTTGGCGAATTCGGCCGAGCAGGCGAGCTTGACGGTACCGCCTTCGCGAACCCAGCGTGCGAAATCGCTCATGGTCACGATTCGATGCCGGGTGGCGAGGTCACGACGCATGGCGAGCGCCCAGGCATTGCTCGCGTGCGCCGGGGTCAACCAGACGATGCGGTTTGCCTCGAGATCGAGCTTCGAGCCCAGTTCGTACCCGAGTTGCAGGTCCTTCCACGCGGCATCGTTCGGCCGGTTGAAAAAGTAGCCGGCGTTGCCGGTGTATTCGACGTAGAGGTCGATTTCCCCGGCGAGCAGCGCCTTGCGCACCACGGGCGTGGCGCCCAGCGTCATCCGGTCGAGCGTCGGAATGCCGCGATCCTCGAGCAGCAGGCGGATCATCTGGCCGAGCATCGCCGACTCGCTCGACAGCTTCGACGAGACCACTACCGGCCTGGACGGCGATGCAGCATCCGACGCGTGGGTGTCCGCGAGCAGCAGTGCGACGATTACCAGTGCCTGCAGGAGCCGAGCCAACGAGTCTCTCCGCAACGTGGATCGGGGCCACGGCCGTGCCCACGTTGTACGGAAGTCGCTCCGGCCGTCAAGCCCGGCAGGCGCGGGTGGTGCCCTCGCCCTAGCCGTGTGGCGGCCGTGACGGCCCCGAGTCGAGACCCGCGTCGGCACGCTGCACGGCCAGCAGTTCGCCGGCCGCATCGAAGTCCCGGCAGGCCCAAAGATAGACGAGCGTCGAGACCGGCAGGCCGACCAGCATCGAGATGTCGGCGCCGCCCAGTGCGTGCGCGATGGGTCCGGTGTACATCCCGGTGCTGAAGAACGGGATCATTGCCACGAAGCCGACCGCGTAGGCCAGCAGCCCGCGCCAGTTCCACTGACCATAGAGGCCGTCGGGATTGAAGATCTCCCGCACCGAGTAATGTCCCTTGCGCACCCAGAAGTAGTCGACGAGATTGATCGCCGTCCATGGCGTAAAAAGGTACAGCAGTACGGCCAGCAGGTCTTCGAAGCGGTGTACGAAATCCGCCGACGCCGCGATCGCGATCGTGCATGCGGCGGCCACCGCGACCGCCAGGCTGACGAGGCGTGCCTGCGCGCCGGCACGCGTGCGGCGAAAGCAGTCGGCGATGCTCAGCAGGGTGAGCGAGGCGCCATAGAAATTCAGCGTGGTGATCGTCAGCAGTCCCAGTACCGCGACCGCGAGCAATGCCGTGCCGAGACCGGGCCAGATGGCGTCGCCCGCGGCCTGCAAAGCAGCCGGAATCTCGGCCTGTGGGCTGTATGCGGCTGTCAGTGTACCGACCAGCATCATCCACACACCACCGACAAAGGCGCCAATGCTGGTCCAGAAAAACGACGAGCGCACGCTGACGTCCGGGGGCAGGTAGCGCGAGTAGTCGGAGACGTAGATGGACCAGCTCAACTGATAGGCCGCGGCCGCAAAGAACTGCACCAGGAACGGAATCGCCGGAAACTCGCCAAGCCGCCATGCGTCGGCTGGCAGGTGCAGGGCCTTGCCCGCGCCGGCCGTGAAGACCACCAGCATCGCGATCGTGACGTAGGCCACCCAGCGCTGCGCCCGGTGAATCCAGTGGTAGCCGACCGCGGCGATCGCCGCGGCCAGCAGCGCAAAGGCGACCATCACGACCGGATCGCTCGCGAGTTCGCGTCCGGCCAGCTGACGGACCGCACCGGACACGAGCACCTGATTGAACGCGTTGTAGCCGATGTAGGCCACGAGCGCGACGACCCAGACCAGCAGCGCACCATAGTAGCCGAACTGCGGCCGAGACTGGATCAGCTGCGGCAGCCCGAGCTGCGGCCCCTGCGTCGAGTGGAAGGCCATGAAGATCGTGCCGAGCGCGCAGCCGCCGACGACGGCGAGCGTCGTCCAGAGCAGGTTGGCGCCCAGGACGAGGCCGATCACGCCGACCGCAAGCGTCGCGAGGTGCGCATCGCCCGCAAACCAGATCGGCCACAGGTGCCAGACCTTGCCCCGCCTTTCGGCGAGCGGGATGTAGTCGATGGTGTGCTGCTCGAGCAGGCTAGCGTTCTTCATCCGGCACCGCGGGTTCAGTGGGTGAGCCGCGGCGCAGTCTAGCGCAGGTCGCGCGGCGCGCAGGCTGGCTGCGGCCACGTGTTATATTATGGTTGTGACAAAACGTGTCGCTACGGAAACGGCGTTGCGCGCGGGCGTGAATGACGACCATGGGAGCCCAGGATGCGCGCAGTAAGGACCCTCGGGTTGCTCGGAACGGGCGTGATCGGTGCGGGCTGGGCCGCGCGCGCACTGCATTTCGGCATCGACGTCGTCGCGGTGGACGTGAAACCCGAAATGGAAGGCTGGTTGCGCGATGCGGTCGCCAACGCCGAGCCGGCGCTCGCCCGCCTGACGCTGGCGCCGCTTCCGCCCACGGGGGTGCTGTCGTTCACGACGAGCCCGGCCGAGATGGCAGGCCGGGCGGACTTCATCCAGGAAAACATCCCGGAGCAACTCGAGCTGAAGCAGAAGGTGCTGGCCGGAATCAGTCGACACGCGGCGCCGGACGTGATCATCGCCTCCAGCACCTCGGGGTTGCTGCCAACCGACCTGCAGCGCGACCTGCGCGCGCCCGAGCGGTTCTGCGTCGCGCATCCGTTCAATCCGGTGTACCTGCTGCCGCTCGTGGAACTGGTGGGCGGACGGCAGACGTCACCGCAGACGATCGACGCGGCGAAGGAGTTCTTCCGCTACATCGGCATGCACCCGCTGCACGTACGCCATGAAGTGCCCGGGCACCTGACCGACCGGCTGCAGGAGGCGCTGTGGCGCGAGATCCTGCACATGGTCAACGACGGCGTCGCAACGACGGGCGAGCTCGACGAGTCGATCGTTTACGGTCCGGGCCTGCGCTGGGCGGGCATGGGCACGAACCTTGTCTACCACCTCGCCGGCGGGGAGACCGGCATGCGGCACATGCTGGCGCAATTCGGTCCCTGCCTGAAGTGGCCGTGGACCAGGCTCGAAGCTCCCGAACTCACCGAATCACTGATCGACCGGATGGTCGAAGGCACGCAGGCACAGGCGGCAGGACGGTCGATCCGCGAACTCGAACGATTGCGTGACGACTACCTGGTGGCGATCCAGCAGGTGCTGCGCCAGTTCGACGTCGGTGCCGGATCGACGCTGCGCGCGCTCGAGCAGCGACTCTATGTGGATGCGGGCGACCATTCGCAGCAGGACCGGACCGCGCCGGGGCATCCGCTGCAGGTGCTGGCTACCCGGGTGCGCCCGGAGTGGATCGACTACAACGGCCACATGACCGAGTCGCGCTACCTGCAGGTGTTCGGCGACGCCATGGACGCGCTGTATCGCAGAGTGGGCGTCGACGAGGCATACCGTGCCACGTCGCGCATGTTCTACAGCGTCGAGTCGCACCTCGTTCACAAGGCCGAGGCGCATTGCCACGAGCCGATCGAGGTCACGACACAGGTCCTGGCGGTCGACGACAAGCGCCTGCACGTCCTGCATCGCCTGCAGCGGACCAGCGACGGGACGCTGCTCGCCACCGCGGAGCAGATGCACCTGCACGTGGACACGGTGAACCACAAGGCAACGCCCATCGACGCCGCAGTACGCAGCCGGTTGCGGGAACTTGCGAACGCGCACGCGTCGTTGCCAATGCCGCCGGAAGCCGGCCGTCGCGTCGGTCTGCGGGGACGCTGACCGATCATGCCCAAGGCGGTCGATCACGATCTGCGCCGCGAGCACATCGCCCAGGCTGCCTGCGTGGTCGTCGCGAAGCACGGCCTGCAGCAGGCGACCGTGGTCCGGATCGCGCGGGCGGCCGGCTACACGACCGGAATGCTGCCGCACTACTTCGCGTCCAAGCGCGAGATCCTGCTGGCCGCGTTGCGGCTCAGCCTGCGGCGCATCGAGGCGCGTCTCCAGCAGGCGGGCAACCAGGGGCAGGACCTGCTGGCGGTCCTGGCCGAGACCTTGCCGGTCGACGAAGCACGTTTCACCGAGTGCGCGTTCTGGACGGCTTTCTGGGGCCAGGTATCCACCGACGGCGAAGCCAGGCGGCTCAATGCCTGGGTGCACCGTGAATACGCCAAGCTGTACCGCAGGTGCCTCGCCACGCACTGGCCGCAATCCGCGCATTGGCCGCCCGCACTGCGCACGCGGGTGCTGCTCTCGATCATGTCGTTCCTGAACGGTCTCACGACCAGTGCGGTGACGAGTCCCGCCGACTGGCCCGCCCGGCGCCAGGTCGAGCAACTCGACCTGCAGCTGCAGATGCTGCACCGCTGGGCGGAGAATGAAGTCCGTGCCAGTACGGTATCCCGGCGCACGCCGGTCGCCGCGCGGGCAGCCGTCCCATTCCAGATCACGTTGAACGGTGGCCACGTCCATGGATTTCACACTCACCGACGAACAGCAGCTGATCATCAAGACGACCCGCGAGTTTGTCGCAAGAGAGCTGTACCCCCATGAAAACGAGATCGAGCGCAGCGGGGTCCTGCGTCCCGAGCTGCAGCGCGAGCTGCAGGGCAAGGCCATCGCGGCGGGTTTGTACGCGGCCAACATGCCCGTCGACGTCGGCGGCGGCGGACTCGACACGGTGACCTGGGCGCTCTACGAAAAGGAGCTCGGTCGCACCAGTTATGCGCTGCACTACAACTGCGTCGGCCGGCCCTCGAACATCCTGCTGGCCTGCGCGGGCGAGCAGCGTGAGCGCTACCTGCTGCCTTCCGTTCGTGGCGAGCGCGTCGATTGCCTCGCGATGACCGAGCCGGGTGCGGGGTCGGACCTGCGCGCAATCAGGACCACGGCAGTCGAGAAGGGTGGTGACTTCGTCATCAACGGCACCAAGCACTTCATCAGCCACGCGGATCACGCCGACTTCGTGATCCTGTTTGCCGCGACGGGTGCCACGCTGGAGGCGCGCGGGTCGCGCGCGACGCTCACCGCGTTTCTCATCGACATGGGGCATCCCGGCTTCACCGTACGCGACGGCTACCAGAACGTCTCGCATCGCGGTTACAACAACTGCATCCTCGAGTTCGACGACTGCCGCGTGCCGCGCTCGGCCGTGCTCGGCGAAGTGCACAAGGGATTTGAAGTCGCCAACACCTGGCTTGGTGCGACGCGACTGCAGGTGGCGGCGACCTGCCTTGGCCGTGCCGAGCGGGCGCTCGATCTCGCGAAGCAGTGGGCGGTGGATCGCGTGCAGTTCGGCCAGCCGATCGGGCGCTTCCAGGGCGTGAGCTTCAAGCTGGCCGACATGGCCGTCGAATTGCGGGCCGCCGAGCTGCTGGTGCTCGAGGCCGCCTGGAAGCGCGACCAGGGCACCGCGACCGACATGGACATGGCGATCGCCAAGCTGAAGGCGACCGAGATGCTGGCGATGGTCGCCGACGAGGCGCTGCAGATTCACGGCGGCATGGGACTGATGTCGGAGTTGCCGCTCGAACGCATCTGGCGTGACGCGCGCATCGAGCGCATCTGGGATGGCACCAGCGAAGTGCAGCGGCACATCATCTCGCGCGCGCTGCTGCGGCCGCTCGGCGGTTGACCTGCGGCCGCCGGCGATTGCGCCGGCTGCTGCGGTGACCTAGCGGCCGGTCCAGCGCGGCTTGCGCTTCTCCGTGAAGGCGCGCGTGCCTTCCTTCAGGTCCTCGGAGCGAACGACCTGCTGCACCAGGTGCAGCGAGTCGTGCAGCTCGAAGGCTTCGTGCTCGGGCACCATTTCCGTGTGCCGCAGCAGCTGCTTGATGGCCGGGAACAGCAGCGGCGGACCCTCCGCCAGCTGTTGCGCGATCTCGCGGGCCCTGGCCAGCGCCTGGCCCTTCGGCACGACGTGATTGGCGAGGCCCCAGTGCTTCGCCTCGGCTGCGTCCATCCAGCGTCCGGTCATCAGGAACTCGACGGCGACGTGGTAGGGGATTCGCCGGCGCAGCTTGATCGTCCCCGCGTCGGCCAGCACCGCGACGTTGATCTCGGGCAACGCGAAGCGCGCGTGTTCCTCCATCACGATGATGTCGGTCCCGAGCACGATCTCAAAGCCGCCGCCGCAGGCGATGCCGTTGACTGCGGCGATGATCGGCTTGTTCAGGTTCCGCGGATAGTTGAGGCCGCCGAAGCCACCGGCGCCCCAGTCCGAATCCGACTCCTCGCCGCCTGCCGCAGCCTTCAGGTCCCAGCCGGGAGAGAAGAAGCGGTCGCCCGCGCCGGTCACGATCGCAACACGCAGGCTCGCGTCGTCGCGGAACTGCTCGAACACCGTGTTCAGGCGGCGGCTCGCGGCCAGGTCGATCGCGTTGGCCTTCGGCCGGTCGATCGTGACTTCGAGGACCGCCCCGTTGCGAGCGGTCTTGATTCCGTCGTGCATGTCAGGACTCCTCTACCTTGCGGATCAGCACGTCGACGGCAATGGCGCCTGCGCCGCGTGGCCGGACGATGATTGGATTGACGTCGAGTTCCGCGAGCGTGTCACGGTTCGTCGTCGCGTAGCGTCCGATCGCCATGATCGCATCGATGAGTGCCGCGACGTCACCCGCGGGCTTGCCGCGATGGCCATCGAGCAACGCCGCCACCTTGAGCCGGCGCAGTGCCACGGCGACGGATTCGCGCGACCATGGCGGCAGCAGGCTCACCGTGTCCTGCCAGACCTCCGCCTGCACACCACCCGACCCGATCAGCAGCAGCTGCCCGAACTGCTCGTCGACCGTGACGCCGACCAGCATCTCGGCGATGCCGTCGTCGATCATCTGCTCGACGAGCACTTCCCCGGACAAGGCCGCGAGCTGCCTTCCTGCCGCAACGGCCTGCTCCACCGTCCGCACACCGAGTACGACGCCGCCGAGTTCGGTCTTGTGCTCGAGGCCGGCGCCGGACGCCTTGACCACCACCGGAAATCCGATCGCGGCGGCGGCGACCCCGGCCTGCGCGCACGGCACGACCTGCAAGCGCGGCACCTGCAAGCCGAAGGCGGCGAGGGCGGCCTTGCCGTCACGCTCGCCGAGAGTCACGACCGGGCCTCCCGGCGGTTGCGGAATCGACAACGCGGGTGAATCACCGCCTCGCCACGTCGCGCCCACGGCGCCTGCGAGGTTCAGGGCTTCGAGCGCCTCGCGCTGGCCCTGCAGCGGGATGACGCCGCCCTGCAGGCACAATTGCCGTACCGTACGCCCGCTCGTTTCCGGCAGCGACGAGATGAACACTGCGCGCGGCCTGGCGTCGCGGGACGCAGCCGCGAACTGCGCGATGACCGCGGTGTAGGCCGAGTCGTCCGCACTGGCAGCCGGCGGACAGTCGAGCGTCAAACCGACCGCGTCGACGTCGCTCTGGAACACCTCGTCGAACAGCTGGCGCAGCGCCGCGTGCTGGAACCAGAGGTAAGTGTGCATGTCGAACGGATTCGCGACCGTCACGCGCTCGCCGACGATGGCGCTCATCCGCTCGCTCGCTTCGGGCGGAAACGGGGGGAATTCCAGGTCCAGGTGACGCGACACGTCCGCGCTCATCGCCATGTCTCCGCCCGAGGCGCCCATCACGACCACGCGGCGTCCCGCCAGCGGTCCGCCGTTGTGGAAGATCTTCAGCGTTTCGCAGAGCGTCGACAGCGTCTCGCAGCGGGCGATACCGGCCTGCGCGCAATAGGCGTCAAAGACCGCGTCGCTGCCGGACAGGGCACCAGTGTGGCTGCGCGCGGTGCGGCTGGCCGCCTCGGTGCGCCCGGACTTGACCATCGCGATCGGCTTGCCGCGCGCGCGCGCCTTGTCGACCGCGCGCGTGAATCTTGCGGTGTCCTTGATGCCTTCGAGGTACAGGCCGAACGCGGTGACGCGCGAATCGTCGCACAGCACGTCGATCAGGTCCTCGGCGGCGAGGCGGGTCTGGTTGCCGACGGTGATCAGGTAACCGATCGGCAGCGACCGGTCGTTGAACATCAGCGTCAGCGCAATCGTCCCGCTCTGGGATATCAGCGCCACACCGCGTGCCGGCGAATCACCGACGACCTGGTCGGGCCACAGCGCCACGCGATCGAAGAAATTGACCATGCCGTAGCAGTTCGGTCCCAGGAACGGCAACGCACCCGCGCCCTGCTCGAGCTCGCGCGTCAGGCGTTTCCCGGTCGGCGTTGCGGTTTCCGCAAAGCCGGAACTGAAACACACGAAGCCACCGGCATCGCGCCGCGCAAGCGCCGCCGCAATGGCCGGCACCTCGTGATTGGGGGCCGCGATGAAGGCCGAGTCCGGCCCCGCCGGAAGATCGTCGACCGAGCGGAAATAGCGGTCGTTCGGCTGCGAGTCTCGCGTCGGATGCACGCGCCAGACTTCGCCGGGATAGCCGAGTGTCCTGGCCCCAGCTGCGACGGCGTCCGTCCACGCACCAGACCCGATCAGCGCGACCGTGCGCGGAACGAGCAGGCGCTGCAGCTTGGGCGGACTCATGGGGATCGTGGCGGTCGTCGCCGGTTCAGCGCAGGTGCAGGCGCTCCCGCGTCTCGGCGGGCGTCAGGATCCGGGCGCCCATCGCCTCGATGATCGTGCGTGCCCGCTCGACCAGCTGGGCATTGCTGGCGTAGACGCCTTTGCTCAGGTAGAGGTTGTCCTCGAGACCGACGCGGACATTGCCGCCGAGCAGCACCGACTGCGCCACCCACGGCATCTGCATGCGGCTGATGGCGAACGAGCTCCAGACGCTGTCGGCCGGCAGCGAGTTGACCATTGCAACCAGGTGTCCGGTGTCCGCCGGCGTGCCGTAAGGGATGCCCATGCACAGCTGGATCAGCGTCGGGGCGTCGAGCAGCCCTTCCTTGACCATCTGCTTCACGAACCAGAGGTTGCCGGTATCGAAGACTTCGAGTTCGGGCTTCACGCCGAGGTCGCGGGCGATCTGCGCTCCCTTGCGCAGGTAGTTCGGCGTCGAGACGTACGCGCGGCTGGCGTCGCCGAAGTTCAGGCTGCCGCAGTCGAGTGTCGCGATGTCGGGCCGGTACCGGCCTTCGTGACACAGCTCGATCACGTGCTTCATGCGCTCTTCCTGCGTCACGAAGTCGCTGCCCGGCGCCGGCGTGTCCTTGAGCCCGTTGTCGCCGATGACGATGTAGCCGCCCATGCCGCACGTCAGGTTGACGATGACGTCGGTGCCGCTCTCGCGGATGCGTTTGACCACTTCGCGGTAGTGGCGGGTCTCCATGCTGAACGTGCCGGTCGCAGGATCCCGCACGTGAATGTGGACGATGGCCGCACCGGCCCGCGCCGCCTCGATCGCGGTCGCCGCGATCTGTTCCGGCGTGATCGCACAGTGCGGGCTCCTGGCGACCTTGGTGTCATCGCCGGTCACGGCACAGGTGATGAAGACTTCAGGATTCAAGGCGGTTCCCCTTGGGATGTCGAATGACAGCGCCGGTCGGCCGCGCCGTCGCGGACCCGGGAGCCGCCAACATAATATAACGACGGTAATAATAAAGTCATCGCCGCGCCGGCCCTGACGCAACGCAGCTAAAGGCTCGGCGCCGCGTCGCCTTGTCACCGCGGAGACCGGCTGGCGCGCGCGACCAGGGCCTACGAGCAGTGCTTGTCAATCCTCGGGCGGCATGATCACATCGCCCGTCCACCCGGAGAACGAACTGCATGAAGGCTTCTGCCCAGGCTGTCATCGTCGGCGGCGGCGTCGTTGGCGCCAGCGTCCTGTACCACCTCGCCCGGGCCGGGTGGACCGACGTGCTCCTGGTCGAGAAAAGCGAGCTGACGTCGGGCTCGACCTGGCACGCGGCCGGCGGCATGCATACGTTCAATGGTGAAGCGAACATATCCAGGCTGCAGAAGTACACGATCGACCTCTACCGCGAGATCGAGGAACTGTCGGGGCAGTCCTGCGGGTTGCACCCCAACGGCGGCCTGATGCTCGCCGCGACGCAGGGTGAACTCGACAGCCTGAAGCTGATCTGTTCCCGTGCCCGCTACCTCGGGATGGAAACCGAGATGATCACGCTCGATGAAGCGCTCGGGCTGAATCCGCTGATCGACAGGAAGTACTTCATCGGCGCGTTGTGGCGTGCGGACGGCGGACACTGCGATCCGTCGGGCACCACACATGCCTACGTCAAGGCGGCACGCAAGCTTGGCGCGTCGGTCGAGCGTTTCACGCGCGTGCTCGAGCTGATCCCTCGCGCCGATGGCAGCTGGGACGTCGTCACCGACAAGGGCACGGTGCACACCGAGCACGTGGTCAACTGCGCGGGGCTCTGGGCACGCGAAGTCGGGCAGATGGTCGGCATTGAACTGCCGGTGCTGGCGATGGAACACCACTACCTGCTGACCGATGACATCCCGGAGCTCAAGGGCCGGTCACAGGAAATAGTGAACACGACCGACTATGCCGGTGAGATCTACATGCGCCAGGAGCGCGGCGGCGCGCTGATCGGAACCTACGAGCCGCACGGCAAAGTCTGGTCGCCGGTGCGGACGCCGGACGACTTCTCGATGCAGTTGCTGCCCGATGAGTTTGAGCGGCTGGCGCCATACTTCGAAGTCGGCTTCGAGCATTTCCCGGCGCTGGGCCGTGCGGGCATCCGCAAGGCGATCAACGGTCCCTTCACGTTCGCACCGGACGGCAACCCGCTGGTCGGGCCGGTGCGTGGACTGCGCAATTACTGGGTGGCCTGTGCGGTCATGGCGGGATTCAGCCAGGGCGGCGGCATCGGCCTCGTGCTGTCGCGCTGGATGGCCGAGGGTGATCCGGGCCAGGACATCCTGTCGATGGACGTCGCGCGCTTCGGGCCCTTCGCGACACCCAGATACACGTCGATCAAGGTGCCGGAGAATTACGGTCGCCGCTTCCGTCTGGCGTATCCGAACGAGGAACTGCCCGCAGCGCGCCCGGTACGGCGCTCGCCGATCTACGACAAGCTGCGCGAGGCAGGCGCGGTCATGGGCGCCAACTTCGGCCTCGAGCACGCGCTGTGGTTTGCGCCCGAAGGAACTCCGCCGACCGAGACGCCGACGTATCGTCGCTCCGAAGCATTTCCTGTCGTGCGCGAGGAATGCCGAACCGTCCGTCGTGCGGCCGGCCTGTACGAAACGAGCAACTATGGCAAGTACGAGGTGACCGGCAGCGGTGCCCGCGGCTGGCTCGACCGGGTCTTTGCCTGTCGCATCCCGAAGCCGGGAAGGCTCGGTCTTGCGCCGATGCTGAACCCGTCAGGTCGCATCGTCGGCGACCTGTCGATCGCCTGCCTGGCCGAGGATCGGTACTTTATCGTCGGCTCGGGCTTCGCCGAGGAATTCCACCTGCGCTGGTTCTGGAACTGCGAACCACCCGCAGACGTGTTCGTGCGCTCGGCGGCTTCGACGCTGTGCGGGTTCTCGCTCGCCGGCCCCAACTCGCGCGCGATACTGCAGCGTCTCGTGCGCAAGGATCTTGCGGCCGCCGCCTTCAGGTTCTTCGACGTCATGGAGACCGCGGTCGGCTACGCGCCGTCGATCGTTACGCGCGCCGGCTTCACTGGCGAACTCGGCTATGAAATCTGGACGACGCCGGATTACTTCGCGTCGCTGTATGACGACCTGCGCGAGGCGGGGCAGGGCTCGGGCCTGACGCTGTTTGGCGGTCGCGCGCTGTCCTCGCTGCGCCTCGAAAAGAATTACGGTTCGTTCAACAAGGATTTCCGGCCCGACTACACGCCGGGCGAGACCGGCCTCGATCGTTTCGTCGATTTCAGGAAGCCGGCATTCATCGGGCGCGATGCCGCGCTGGCCGAACGCGACAACGGGCCACGGCGTCGTTTCGTCGTCATGGAGGTCGAGGCGCAGGATGCCGACGTCGTCGGTTACGAATCGATCATGAAGGACGGCCAGGCCGTCGGCTATGTCACGTCGGGTGCCTACGGTCACTGCGTCGATCGCAGCCTCGCGGCGGGTTACGTGCCGGCGGAGCTCGCGCGGGACGGCGAGCGTTTCGAGATCGACATCCTCGGCAACCTGTGTGCAGCCACCGTCCGGCTGCAACCGCTCTATGATCCGGAGGGCCGGCGATTGCGAGGCTGAAGGCCTGTTCGGTCGACGCTCAGCGTTCGATGCTCACCGTGCGGCGTTGGCGCAGTTCGTCAACGCGCCGATCGACTGCTGCATCGATCAGCGCGACCAGGAAGTCGTTCTCGACCTGCTGGCGCACGGCGTCGAACGGCAGCAGAGCCGCAGGCAGGCGCTCCGTGGCTTGCAGGTAATGCCAGCCGTACGGGGATTCGACTGGGCCGATCCATTGTCCCAGCGGCGCGACCGACAAGGCCTCGACGATTGACTGGCCGAACATACCGCGGACCATGCTGTGGCCGTACTGCGGGAATTCGAGGCCGTGCCTGAAGGGCTGGCCCGTGACCGCCTGGCCTTGCCGCAGCTGCGCGAGTATCGCCGCGGGGTCCGCGGGTCGTTGCGCGAAGTACACCTGGCGAAACGTGATGGTCGGCTCCGACCGGTAGCGGTCGAGGTTTTCCGAGTAATGGTTGACCAGTTGCTCGTCGGTCGGCTCTGGCAGCGGGCCGGTGATCCGCAATCGCATCTCCTCGACGAGCCTGCTGCGGACTGCAGGGTCCGACAGGTGCAACCCGCTGTCGAGCGCTTCCCTGAAGAGTAACGCGTCGGTGACGTAGTCACGCTCGAGCCGCGTGATGTCGTCGGCTGTCGCCTTGCGCCCTTTGAGGGCCTCGAAGCTGCTGATCAACTCGGCGCGTGCTGAGGCCCGCAATATGATCGGCTCCGATTCGCTCGACTGGATTCCAGCATGGGCGAGGAACAGGGCGGCGCCGATCACGGCGAAGGCGAACAGCGGTTCGCGCAAGATACGCCGGACCACGGATCGCAACATGCCGGACGGATCGCCTGTCACGCGGCGGGCCGCGTCAGTTCCCGGGTCTGCGGCCGGTGGCGTAATCGGGATCGATCTTCTCGTTCTTGCCTTCTTTCTCGCCCCTGATGCCGGCCTCCGGCTGCATGTGCTCCGTCGTCAACTCGGCCAGGAAGCCGGGATCCGTGATGCCCTTGCGGCGCACTGCGATGCCGGTCAGGCACGCATGCATGATGAAATTGGCATTGAGCGCGGAGCGATAGGAGTTGTCGAGCATCGGATCGAGTTCGACGATCTCGAATCCCACCAGGTCGTTCTCCGCGCAGAGCCGGCGCACCATCGGCATCGCCTCGCGCATCGTCAGGCCGCCCGGCACAGGCGTGCCGGTGCCCGGCATGAACGCCGGGTCGAGCACGTCGACGTCAAAGGAGATGTAGATCTTCCGGCCGCCCTCGCGAGCCTCGGCCAGCGCGCGCTTCATGACGGCGTCCCAGCCGCGCTTCTCGACCTCGGCCATCGTGTGATACCGGATCCCGTTGTTGCGCATCCATTCGAAACCTTCCGGCCCCGGCCAGGGGCCGCGCAGCCCGACCTGGATGAAGTTCTTCGCCTGCACGTGCCCCTCTTTCACCGCCCGATAGACCGGCGCGCCATGCGTGATGAAATGCGGCTGGTCCTTGCCGGCGTCGAAGTGCGAGTCGAAGTGCACGACGCCGAAACTGCCCTTGCCGTGCACGTCCGCGAGTCCGGCGATGTTCGGGTATTCCAGGCTGTGGTCACCGCCGACGATGAACGGCAGCGCGCCGGTCCTGGCAATTTCCGCGACGCGTTCCCGCACGTGGTGCACCGTGCGCTCGGTGCTCATGTTGTCGATGGCGATGTCGCCGTAGTCGACGATGTTCAACTCCTTGGACGGATTGACCATCGTGTTCATGTCTATGCCGCCCGCGCCGTATTCGTTGCGCATCGCCATCGGCCCGAAGCGCTGCCCGCGGTAGTACGAACCCATGTCGAGCGGCGCGCCGACGATCGCGACGTCGACCTTGCCCGCCACCAGGTCCTCCGGATAGATCGCGACCGGTGCGTTGGCGAACGTGCGAATGGCCGCGCGGCCGCTTGCGTAGTAGCTCAGCGAAATCGGTCCGGGTTCCCGCCTCGGACCGAAGCTCTCGGGCCGGCGCAGCTTCCAGAGGTTGAACTCCGGCGCCTCGGTATTCAGCGGGATGGCCGCCATGTCCTGCGCCGGGTCGAACTTCTGCGCCCTGGCGACGGACATCATGCCGTCGACATAAGCCGCGATCTCCTCGGGCGATTTCGTTTCAAGCCGCTGCAGCAGCTTCTTGTGGGAACCGGCGAAGCCGTCCGCGTCCTCGGAGAGCAGGAATTCGCGCTGCTCCCTGGTGAGGCCGCCGATCTTCGCCTCGAGCCACGCCGGAACTTCCGGGGCCGTGGCGGTCGCTTTCGCGGGTTCCGCAGCAGGAGTGACGCGCGTCGTCACGCCTGAAATGACCACCAGACCGACCGTCGCAATCAACCAGATGCGCATCCGAGTTCCCCTGCGTGACGTGTCATGCCCGGATCACGTCTGCGCGTTGGCCGGGATTTCCTGATTCTTGTGCCCCGCATTATGCATGCGGCGGGATTCCGCACGCACCCGTGCCCTGGAGCGGGGCCCTGGCCGTCACTTCGGCGCCGAATTCGCCTCGGCATGCATCAAGCTGAGTCCGGTGGCGTGCCTGCGCTGAAATCCTTTCCACAGCGTGATATCGCCGCCGGGGCTGCGCGCGCTCCACGGCGTCCCCTGGGGCGCATCCCACTTGCCCGCGCTCGACTCCACGACCAGGCCATCGATGTACGCGCTGCGACTCGCGTCGTCCTTGAGGTAGCGATCGAGAAACGCCGTGACGAAGTGCAGGCTGATGCCGATCAGGCGGTCCTTGCGCCACACGGCGTCCTCGAACCAGTCCTGGTTCCACAGGTCCGTCTGCATCTCGGGTGGCGCGGGGCCGAGGCCGAGCGCATGACCGCCGCCCAGGAACGTCAACAGGTAACGATTCGAGTTGATCGCCTGGTCGAAGTAGGCACGCGCCCCGCTGGTGTAGTCGACGGTAAGGTCGTGATCGCCGGCGATCAGCAGCAGCGGCGACTTGATGCCGGCGACGCCTTCGGCACCGAACGCACCAAACGCACCGCCGGCCGGTGCGAAGGCGACAACGGCCTTCACGGCCGGTGCCACCAGCGAAGCGCTCAGTGCGCCGCCGCGTGCGTACGGTGCCAGCAGTCCACCCGGAACGCGCGTGACGAGTCCGCCCGCGGGATCGAGTGTGGCGCCGGCGGCGGCCAACACGCCGTAACCGCCCATTGAGTAGCCGATCAGCGCAGTGCGCGTGGGGTCGACTTCGCCGGACTTGCCGAGCGATCCCTGCAATTCGCGCGCGACGAACGCGATATCGAGCGGGCGGCGCAGGGCAGCCTGCGGAAAGCCGGCCGGGTTCAGGTACATGTCTTCGTGCCGAATCGCGGCTACCACGTAGCCCTTGGATGCCAGGTTCTCCGTGAGCCAGCTCATGCCGACCGGGACGTTGCCGTAGCCGTGCGCCACGATCACGAGCGGAAAGCGGCCGCCTTCGGCTTTCGCGTCACGCAGCGCAAGACCCTGGATCCTGAACCTGGCGGGTGGCGCGGGTGGTTCGGATTCCATCGCGTCTTCGTAGGTGACGGGCATCGCACCGGCTACGGGCCTGGCGGGATACCAGATTTCGACCTTGAGGCTGCGATCGTGCCTCGCCGGAACTCCGCTCCTGGGATCGATCGCGCCGAGGTCGAGCTGGTCGCGGTCGACCAGTGTGATCGACCGGACGCCCACGGCGTACTGGCCGAGCGCGGCAAGTTCTGGCGCGTCGATGCCTGGCCTGCTCGGTGCCCCGTCGGCCGCGGCGAGCGTCGCCGCAGCAAAACCCAGCGCCAGCAGGCCGCTCACGCAGCAGTCGTTGCGTTGTTTTCATCGGGGATTCTGGCCTCCTGGTAAGGACACGGGACCGGCCCGGCGAGAACGGGCCCGGAGAGCCCGCTGACCGGTACTATAGCGGACGAAGGCATAACACCAAGGCGGCCGTGCCGGCCCCGAACGACTCGACTGCAGGGGGCCCCGCTTGAACGCTCTTCCGATCGACCGGACGGACGCCGAATACAAGCGCCTGCGCAGGCAGGTCTTCGTCGCGATCTTCGTGGGTTACGCCGCGTACTACCTGGTGCGCATGAACCTGTCGCTGGCGATCCCCGACATCCTGCGCGAATACCCGGACTACACCAAGGCGCAGCTGGGCACCGCGATGACCGGGCTGTCGATCGCGTACGGCGTGTCGAAGTTCCTGATGGGCTCGGTCTCCGACCGCAGCAACCCCCGCTGGTTCATGCCGCTCGGGTTGCTGCTCTCGGCCGCCGTGACGGCTTCGTTCGGCCTCTTCAAGGGTATCTATACCTCGTTGACGCTGATCATCCTGCTGCAGGCGCTGAACGGGTGGTTCAGCGGCATGGGCTGGCCGCCCAGCGGCAAGACCATGGTGCACTGGTTCAGTGCCAACGAGCGCGGCCGCGTGGTGTCGCTGTGGAACACCGCGCACAACGTGGGCGGCGGGCTCGTCGCCGCGCTGGCCGTCGCGGGGGTCGGCTTGTTCGGCGACTGGGGTGCCAAGTTCTACTTCAACGCGCTGGTGGCGGCCGCGATTGCCGTGCTGGTGTACGTCCTGTTGCGCGATTCACCACAGACCTGCGGCCTGCCGCCGATCGAGGTGTACCGCAACGACCTGCCGCCGAATTACTCGGCGCATTCCGAGCGGACGCTCAGCTTCCGTGAGATCTTCTTTTCGCACGTGCTCAATAACCGGCTGCTGTGGGCAATCGCCGCAGCGAACGCGTTCGTGTACTTCGTTCGTTATGGGGTGCAGAACTGGATCCCGACGTATCTTGAAACCGCGAAGGGCTTTTCGTTCCAGCAGTCGAGCGCCGCCTGGTTCATGTTCGAGTACGCCGCGATTCCGGGCACGATCCTGTGCGGCTGGGTGTCGGACCGGATCTTCCGCGGGCGCCGCGGCCCGGCGACCATCCTGTTCATGGTGCTCACGCTGTTGGGCCTGGTCGTATACGGTTTGAATCGCACCGGGCCGCTGTGGATCGACATGGCCTCGCTGATCGTCATCGGCTTCTTCGTCTACGGTCCGATCATGATGATCGGGCTGCACGCGCTCGAACTCGTGCCGAAGAAGGCGGCCGGCACGGCGGCGGGCTTTACCGGCTTCTTCGGATACGCCTTCGGCTCTGCCATCGCAGGCACGGGCGTCGGCTGGATCGCCGACCACTGGGGCTGGAGCGGCGTGTTCGCGACCATGATCTTCTGCTGCGTGATGGCGATGGGGTTCGTGTCGCTCACGCTGAAGCAGAAAGCACCGACGGCTGTGAGTTGAGGTAGGACGACGCTGGCATTGGGCCGGACCAACGGTCGGTGAGGGCCTTCGTTCCCGGTCTTCTCCGGGCGAGCGGAAAGGCAGACACGCTCGCCCGGAGAAGACCCGGAACTAACGCCCTGGTTGACCGCGCCGTGCGAATTCTCGTCGCCACGCAATCCGTGACTCCAGCGTTCGCATGCCGGAAACGCTAAGCACGGAACTGCTCCGGGTGTTGTTTGCCAGCATCGCCGATTTCGTCCCAGACAGCTTTCGAGCCCACCCAGACGTGGTGCCTCACCCTGAGCGCTTCATCTCCCTGGGTCAGGGAACCTGCGGGCACGAACATTCGTGCCGGATCGTTCTGGCCGGGCACCGGCGAGCCGCAGATCTTGCAGAACCAGGTCTGCCAATCTGCATTCGGTTTGCTCCACATCACAATGTGATCTTCGCCCTGCATCCACCGGAGTTTGTCTTTCGGAAAGACGACCACCGCGATGCCATTGCTCCCCGTGGATCTGCGGCAAATCGAGCAGTGGCACACGTAGACGTCAGAGAGGATCGCGTCGATCTCGAACTTGACCGCACCGCAATTGCACTCGCCTCTGGCCATGGGGTCCTCCGCAAAGACCTCGCTTCAGGGCCGCGTCGCAAACGCGGGCAGTTCGACGGCGTCGACCCAGATCGGGTTCGAGTAAGCCTTGAGACCCGCGACGTCTTCGACCTCGAGCGAATACCACGTGTGACCTGTCGCCGTCGGCTTGAACTCGACGCGCGCCGCTCGCGGGCTGTCGCTGAAAGCCTGCGTGAATGCCACGGTGCCCCCACCGATCAGCTTGACCTGCTTCAGTCCGGTGGCCGATTGCAGCCCGAAAGCGAGCGGGAAAGCCACGCCCGGCTTCACCTTCAGTTCGTTGCCGAACATCACCGCCGGTTCGATCAGCGGACCGTAGGTCACGTAGGCGTGGCCGTTCTTCACGGCTTCGGCATACGACGCCGGCGTGAGCGGACCGGCTACGTGGGCGAAGGTCCGGATGCGTCCCGACTCGTGGTTCCACACGTCATGCACGTCCGTGCCGCCGGACAGGTAATAACGATGGCCGGCGTTCCAGAAGAGCCCCATCGCCTGCATCACCTCGGTGTCGTACGGCACGTCCGAATTGATCTCGGCGAGATCGAAAGCGGGGTTGAAGCCGCCCGGCACCAGCCCGGCGCCCAGGCTCGAGAAGTAACCGTAGGGAATTAAAGGATGATTCGACTGCACGACGATCGCGCCCTGCCGGCGCGCCTCGCCGAGCACCTCGTCGATGGTCGCGGTGGCCGTGTCGATCGCGAGCTTCTGGCCCGGCTGCAGCGGCCACGCATTGAAATGCCCCCACGATGGCGACAGTTCGAGCGAGGGAATGAACGGCACGCCGCGCGCATCGGCAATCTTCTGCAGTGGCGCGTGGTTCGCGGTGGAATCGTGATCGCTGACGAACAGCAGATCGAGCCCGGCGGCCAGTTGTGAACGCGCGAGGTACTCGGGTGGCGTCACGCCTTCCGCCTGGTCGGCGTGGTGGTGCAGGTCGGCCGAGTACCATCCGCTCGCAGGTGGGTCGAACAGGCGCGTGAGGGCCACCTTCGACGTCGCGGTCTCGCCCGGCCGCACGTCGAGCGTCACGGACCGGTTCGGGCCGAGGACGCCGCCTCCCGAGGAGACCGTGAAGCTGTAACGGCCGGGCGCCATCGAAGCCTGCAGGCGGCCCTTGTGGTCGAGTTCGGTGAAGAACGTGTTGCGGCCGAGAAATTCGACCAGTTGCCGCTGGCCCGCGGTGATGCCGATGCGTGCGTCGAGCGGCTGCGCGGTGCCTGCATCGACGACGGTGAAGTCGACTCGGCCCGGCGGCTCGAGGTCGCTGAAGTCCGTCGTCATCACGGCACCCGCGGTGATCTTGACTGGCACCGGTTTGCCCTGCGAATACCCTTTGCCCGTCGCGTAGATCTCGTAGTCGCCGACCGGCAGCGGCAGGTCGTAGCGACCATCGTGACCGAAGCTCCATGCGTACGGTGTGCCTTGTTTCGCGATGACCACGATTGGCTCGGGCACTGGCTTGCCATCGCGAGTCTTGACGGAGCCGCGTAGCGTGCCCGCCGGCAAGTGGCTCCGCTCGATCTCGGCGGCAACGACCGGACTCAGGTCGCCACGCGGACCGACCTGCAGCCAGGCGTCAAACGTGCGTGACCCGCCGGGCTGCAGCGTGTGGCTCAGGAACAGGTCCTTCGAGCGCGAGCCGACGAAGTTCATGTACGGCGCATGGAGCGTGATGCTCCAGTCCTCGTCATAAGCGACGGCGCGCTCGGCGAGCGCTCCGGTCGACTTGCCTTCCTGCAGGTCGCCGAGGCCCGGGACACCGAAGAAATAGCCGGCGCTGGGCCACAGTGTCTGGCCCGACAGCAGATCGGTCAGCGGCGCGTCTCCGCCATTGGTCATGACGGTCTGCATCTCGATCCGGTCGGCATTGGAGCGGAGCGTGTACGTGGTCGCGATCGTGACCTTGCCCCAGTCGCGTGTCGCCTTGACGACGACCTGCTGCGGGCCGCGCTCGACGATGTCCACCTTCTGGTAGGTGTTCGGCCACGCCGACCAGTTGTTCGGGATGAAGTCGGCGAAGACGACACGGTCGCGTGCCGGCTTGCCGCCCACGACGGGTCCGACGTCGATGATCGCGCCGCGCGGCACGCCATACGGGACGGGGCTTTCGACCGCGAGCGCGAACGCGAGCTTCTCGTTCACCACCGTGATGTCGCGTGCGGCGGTGGCTTCGCCGTCCGGGATCGGCGTTCGTCCGACGATCACCTGCACCGTGGCGTGCGCGGCACCAGGGTGCGCGGCCGCGATGAGCGACGCGAGGAGGAGGGGTCGCCAGATAGCGCTTTTCATGCCCGGACGATCATGGCATGGCCGTTGGCTCACTGCAGCAACGGCCGCAGGGCTGCGATCAGGCGGTCGACGTCTTCCGCCGACGTGTAGTGCACCAGCGACACGCGCACGACGCCATCCGTGGTGTCGATGCCGAGCGCCTTCAGCACGCGCCACGCATAGAAGTTGCCGACACCCACGCCAATTCCGAGTCGCGCAAGCTCCGTGGCAACGAAGGCGGACGACTGGCCCGCAACCGTGAAGGCGACCGTCGGTGTACGTGCAGCGGCGGTGGTCGAACCGATCAGCCGGACCTTGCCGCAGGACAATAGAAAATCGAGCAGCGGCTGCAGCCGTTCGCACTCATAGTCGCGGAACAGCCGCCGGACCGCTGCGGCGCGTTCCTGCACCGGCAGATCCGCGTGACCGTGACCGGCCGCGACGGCTTCCATGTAGTCGATCACGCCATTGACTGCCGCCACCTGCGGATGATCCGGTCCGGCAGGAGTGAAGCGGCCCGCGAGCACGTCACCCTTGAAGACATGAGCCTGCGAGGGCAATGCGGCCGCCAGTCCCTTGCGCACATACATCGCGCCCACGTGCGGACCGAAGACCTTGTAGAGCGAAAACAGGTAGATGTCCGCCCCGAGTGCCGCGACGTCGGGCAGGCCATGGGGGCAGAAGCAGACGCCGTCCACGACGGCCAGCGCACCGGCGCGATGCACCAGGTCCGTGATTTCCCGCACGGGGTGGATCGTACCGACCACGTTCGAGCTGTGCGTGAACGCGACCAGGCGCGTACGTGCACCAAGCAGTGCCTCCAGGTCCGGGATGTTCAGGGCGCCGGCTGAGTCGACCTGCCACGTGCGCAGGACGATGCCGTCGTCCTGTAACCGACTCCAGGCGCCGACATTCGCCTCGTGGTCCTGGTTCGTGACGATCACTTCGTCGCCGCGCTGCAGGTGACGGCGGAACGCCTGCGCGAGCACGTACGTGTTCTGCGACGTCGACGGACCGAAATGCAGTTCGTCCGTGCCGACGTTGAGCCAGGCGGCCATGCGTTCCCTGGCGCGGTCCATTTCCAGCACCGGCGCTGGCCGAAGGCTCGAACGCGTAATACGGCTGCACCTTTGTCTGGCGATAGAAGCGATTCAATGCGGCGATCACCTGCCCGCAGGCGAACGAACCGCCCGCGTTCTCGAAGTGTGCGAACCCGGCGAGGCTGGGTTCGGCGAAAGCGGGAAATTGCGAGCGGACGAAGGCGAGATCCAGGGCTGTCATGGATTCATGGTCCTGCCGTGCATGGTGAAGGGTTGAGCGTGCGTTGCCGGCGGATCGGCTCAGGCGCCGAGTGCGGCGGGCAGCGCGGCCAGGAACAGATCGACTTCTTCGCGCCTGCCGATCGTCGTCCGTGACCAGGTGTCGTAGCCGTCGAACGGCCGGCCGACCTTGATGCCCCTGGCGAGCAGGCGATCCCTGAATTGCTGTACCGGCATCCCGGTGTCGAAAAACACGAAGTTACCCTGCGCTGCCGTGTGCTGCAGGCCGAGCCCGTCGAGCTTTGCGTGCACCCGCGCGCGGTCGGCCAGGATCGCGTCGCGAGTGCTCTCCAGGAACGCGCGGTCGTTGTAGCTGGCGAGCGCCGCATCGATGCCAGTCGTGTTCGGCCACACCAGCGAAAGATCGGCAAAGCGCTTCGCCACCGCGGCGGACGAGATCGAGTAGCCGATGCGCAGGCCGGCGAGCCCGTGGATTTTCGAGAACGTGCGCAGCACGATCAGGTTGGGAACCTTGTGCACGAGCGCCGCGACCGTGCCCACTCCAGCGCCGTCGACGAAGTCGATGTAGGCTTCGTCGACGATCACGGTCGCCGTCGCGGGCACCGAACGCACGAATGCCTCGAGTGCGTCACGCGTCACCGCGGTGCCAGTCGGGTTGTTCGGGTTGCAGACGTACACCAGGCTCGTCCGCTGCGTGACCGCCGCGCGCATTGCGGCCAGGTCGTGACGATGGGCCGCATCCGGTGCAACCCACTGCACTTTCAGCCCGAGCCGGCCGGCGAACTCGGGCAATTCCTCGTAGGTTGGCCTGCAGGCGACGAGTTCGCTGCCCGGCATGGTCGTCGAGGCAAGCAGGGCGGCCATTCGCAGCAGTTCACCCGAACCCGAACCGACCACGAGCTGCGCGATCGGAATGCCCTCGCGCGCCGCGATCAGTGCCACCAGCGTGTCGATCGAAGAAGACGCATACCGTGGGGCCTCACCCGCGCTGGCGATGATCGCCTGGCGGGCGGCCGGCGACGGGCCGTAGGGGTTCTCGTTGCCGCTCAACAGGATCGTGCCCGGTAGCGGAGCCGGCGGTCTCGTTCTTGCGTGGCCGATCGTCGGCACGAGAGGCGCGAACAATGCCGCGGCGCCAAGCAGCGCATCCCGACGCGTCAGGCGCGGCGTCGAAAAGGCGGTTTCCTCAGCATGGCTGACAGGCAGGTCGATGGGCATTGATGTCTCCTCGGGCAACGAGCGACGCTATCACGCTCGGCGCGGTACTTGGAAAGACCAGGCGCGTCACGGCTGCGAAAGAACGCGCTATTGCGCCGCAGCAGCGCGGGTTTGCGGCGGGGGCCCTGTGCTAAAGTCGCGGAAAACAGCGAGGTAATCCGTTGGCTGACATCTTCGTTTCCTATTCCAGACAGGACCGTGCTCAGGTGGCGCCGCTGGTGGCGGCACTCGAGGCCGAAGGCTGGTCGATCTGGTGGGATCCGGAGATCGCGCCGGGCGAGGAATTCGACGAACTGATTTCACGCGAACTCGACGCGGCGCGTTCGCTGATCGTCGTCTGGACCGCAGCCTCGGTTGATTCGCGCTGGGTGCGGGGCGAGGCACGTGATGCCGCCGACCGCGGGGTGCTGGTGCCCGTGCGCCTGGATAACTCGAGACTGCCGATCGATTTCCGTGCGGTGCACACGACTGACCTGGACGGCTGGCGCGGCGACCCGCAGAGCCCGGCCTTCCAGGGCCTGCGCAAGGCCCTGGAAAGCAAGCTTGGCGCGCCGCGGAAGGCCGTTGCAGCGGCGGCGCCCGAGAAGACGCCCGAGGTCAGCATTTGCGTCCTGCCTTTCGCCAACATGAGCGGCGACCCCGAGCAGGAATATTTCTCGGACGGCATCACCGAGGACATCATCACCGATCTCGGCAAAGTGTCCGCGCTCTCGATCGTGGCGCGCAACATGGCGTTCTCGTTCAAGGGCGCCAAGGGCGGCGTCGGCGAGATCGGGCGGCAGACCAAGGCGGCCTACGTCCTCGCCGGCAGTGTGCGCAAGGCGGGTGCGCGCGTGCGCATCACCGCGCAGCTCGTCAATGCCGCGAACGAGGCCCAGGTCTGGGGCGAGCGCTACGACCGCGACCTGAACGACATCTTCGCGCTGCAGGATGAGATCTCCCGCGCCATCGTCGCGGCCCTGAAGCTGACGCTGTTGCCCGAGGAGAACCGGGCGCTGGAGCAGCGCGCCACGACCAACGTCAAGGCCTACAAGTTCTACCTGATGGCGCGCCAGTTCAGCGTCATGGGCAACGAGCGGCATCAGGAGATGATCGTGCGGCTGTGTCGTCGCGCCGTCGAACTCGACCCGTCGTACGCGGCGCCGTGGGCAACCATGGCGATCGCGCAATGGGACATGCATCGTCGCAGCGCCTCGCCCGAAGATGGCCAGGACGCGGCCAGTCGTGCGATGAACCTGGATCCCAGACTGGCGGACGCGCATGCCGCGCTCGGCGCTGCCCACCAGGGGCAGGGACGCTACGAGGTCGGACTCGAAGCTTGCCGAACGGCGTTGCAGCTGGACCCGGAGTCTTACGAAGGTAACCGCGTGGCCGGGATGTGCAGCATGGCGCTGCGGCGCTTCGACGATGCGATCCGCTATTTCGAGAAAGCGGCGGCGGTCGTCGAGACGGAATTCACGGCGGCCAGCTTTGCGCCCCAGTGCTACGAAGCCAAAGGCGACATGGCCGGCATGCGCGTGGCGGCCAGGCGGGCGCTGGCCCGGATCGAGAAGGTGGTCGCGGCGGAGCCCGACCACGGACGCGCTCTTGGCTACGGCGCGGGGCTGTTGGCGAGCCTTGGCGAGGCCGATCGGGCCAGGGAATGGATCGAACGCGGCACGCTCGTCGATCCGGAAAACACCATCCTGCACTTCAATTTCGTCTGCGCCTTGTCCCGTCTGCGCGAGATCGATGCGGCGCTGGAATTGCTGTCGAACGTGATCGACAAGGCTTCGAAAGGCTGGCTGGTCTGGCTCGACAACGACACCGACCTCGATCCCCTGCGCGACCACCCGCGCTTCAAGCAGATCGTCGACAGCGCAAAAGCACGCTTCGCGCTGCAGGAAGCGGCGGGCGGCGACGCCTAGCCCGCGCTACCGCAGGACAGCGGTCTTGCGGTAGGCGTCGAGTTCGGCCTGGTAGCGTGCGCGCTCTTGCTCGAGTTCAGCGACCTGCGCCTTGAGCTGACCGATGCGTTCCGCGGCCTGCTTGGTGTCGAGCACGCCCTGGGCGCGTTGCTCGGGCGTGGCATTGGCATCGATCACGTCGAACGCGCTCTCCGCCACGCGGTCTTCGAGGCGCCGGATTTCCCGGCGCCTGTCCTCGATCTGCTGGTCGGCATCGGCGACGCGGCGTTCGCGAACGTAAAGCGCACGGCCCTCGTCGTAGGCCTGCTCGAAGGCCGGCGCGAGTTCGGCGGGGCAGGTGTCGTAATACGTGTAGCCGTTCACGCCGGCCCGATAGCCATTGTGCGGCTGGCAGTATTCGCGCAGTCCCGCCTCGCGTCCGGCGAGGTAGGCATTGAGGTCCGGGGCGACGCCGTATTCCGCGCAGGCGCGGCGGTGCTCGCCGATGCGATCGCCTGGTTGCCCGGCAACGCCATCTTCGTAACCCACGGTGCGCCAATCGACCGTGCGGCATTCATCCTTGCTCATCTTCGACGCGCACGCACCCAGCAGCAGCGTGCACGCGGCGATCAGCAGAGCCGCGAATTTCCCGGGTCTTCGTTTCATCGCCCGGCTACCACCTGTGGCGTCGCAGCTTGCGGACCGAACCCGAGAGGTCGTCGTCGATGGTTGCGACGCGTTCCTGTGTCGCTGCCTGCAGCAGCGAATCCATGTGACTGCGCGTGTAGCGGACCATGTCGATGACGGCGGAGGCTTCGGCCGGCCTGGCGATCAGGAATCCCTGGACCGACACTTCACCACAAGCGGCGAGGAAATCGAGCTGGGCGGGGCGCTCCACGCCCTCGATCGTCACCTGCAGCCCGAGGTTGCGGCAGAGGCCGATCATCGAATGCACGATCGCGGCCGAGCGCGGGTTGCTGTCGATTCCGGCGATCACGCTGCGGTCGAGCTTGACCCGGTTGAGCGGCAGCCGCTCGATGGAAGTCAGCGACGAAAAGCCCGTACCGAAATCGTCGAGCGCGGTGTCGACGTTGAGCAGGCGCAGGCCGTGCAGTGCCTCGACCGTCACGGCGCCCGTCTGCAGCATCGTTTCCGTCAGTTCCAGTTCGATCGCTTCGGGCGGCAATCCATGCCGGGCGAGCAGGCGCTCGATGTCGAGCGGAAAATTGCCGGTCACGAACTGCTGTGCCGACACGTTGATGGCCACGCGTGCATCGGCCCAGCCGTCGCGCCGCCACTTGGCTACCGCCTCGGCGGCCGTCTCGAGAATCCAGTCGTTCAGGTCGAGCATCAGCCCGGACTGCTCGGCGATCTCGATGAACTCGCCCGCCGCGACGATCTGGTCATCGCTGCGCTTCCAGCGCAGCAGCGCCTCGACTGCGACGGTGCGCCGTCCGCTCAGGCACACCTGCGGCTGGTAATGCAGCAGCAGTTCCCCGCCCTCGATGGCCTTGCGCAGCGCCTGCTCCACGCGGAACCGGTTCGATGCTTCGATGAGCATCGCCGGGTCGTGAACGCAGAGACGGTTGCGCCCGAGCTCCTTGGCGCGGAACAGCGCCACGTCTGCAGCGCGCAGCAGCGACGTCGCATCGGGACCGTGCTCCGGAAACATGGCGACGCCGCAGCTCACGCCGACCGACACCTCGCGACGGTCGATGAGCAAGGGTCGCTGAAAGCCCGCAACCAGGTGTTCGGCGCGTCGCTGGACCTCGGTGGAGTCGCCCGAGTAGGCGAACACCAGCGTGAACTCGTCGCCACCCAGTCGCGCGATGAAGCCGGTTTCGCCGGCGACCTGGCGCAGGCGCTCGCCGATTTCGGTCAGCACGCGGTCCCCGAATTCGTGGCCGAGCGTGTCGTTGATGGTCTTGAAATTGTCGACGTCGAGGAACAGCACTGCGATGTGCGAGACCGCCGGCCCCTCGGCGCCGGTGGCGTCGAGCATGTCGTTCAGGCGCTGGAACAGCTGACGCCGGTTCGGCAGGTTCGTGAGCGGGTCGTGATCCGCGAGGTGCCTGAGCTGCAGCGTGCGTTCCTCGACGCGATGCTCGAGGTGTGCCTGGTAGGTCTTGACCGCTCGCTCTGCATCGGCCAGCTCTGCCGGCCATGTGATTGAATGCGTTGGCGAGTTCGTGGAGTTCGCTGGCGCCTCCACGCGTAACGCGCGTGGCGAGGTCGCCAGCCGCCAGGCGGCGTGTCCCGGCGGTCAATCGGCGGACCGGCCAGGTGATCGCCCAGGCGGTGGTGGCCAGGGCCAGCAGCGTCAGCAGCACCGCCATGAAGGTCGCGTTCTTGATCGTCTGCTCGGATTGCGCGACGGCCCCTGCGCGTCGGCCGCGGCGGCGGTGAATGCGCGCCATGCCGGGGCCTCGACGTTTTCGTGAATGAAGGATCGGCAAGCGCATCGCCTTCCGACGCAAATGCGCCTGCATGGCTTCGATTTCGGACCCGAGCCGGAGGGCCTGTCGCCGCAGCTTGACGGCCTGGTCGAAATCCGCCATCTGCATGGCAAGCCAGTTCTGTCCGGGCGAAGCCGCAAATTCTGCGCGGTGGATCTCCAGCGTCTGGCGCAGTTGTGTTTCGCCGCCGTTGGGGCCGGAGCTGAAATTGCCGCCTCGCGTCAGTTCACTCGACACGTCGTGGCGAGCGGCTTCCAGGGAGCGCGCCAGTTCCGCGAGCGAGGGCCGTGCCATGAGGCTGTTGCCCACGACGATGCCGGATCCGCCAGCACCCTTGGCGCGGCGATCCAGCGCGGCAAAAGCAGACTCGAGTCCGGCGATGGCACGCCGGCGATCGTCCTGCAGGTTCAACAGTCGGAAGCCCTGGGCTTCGTGATCTGCGATTCGCTGCAACAGAGGGTGCACCTGTAGCCGATTCTTCCATCGCGTCGACATCCTGCATCTGGCTTGCCGCGTGCGACAGGCGTTCCGCTGCCGCTACGGTCGCTCCACGGTTGTCCGGCGTATCGGCGCGCAGGTAGGCGAGCACGGCCCGATCGAAGGTGGCCACGCCGTCGCCCAGGTCGCGCACGTTGCGCGACAACGGCTCGAACTCGTGCTGCATCTTCTCGAGGTTGACCGTCGCATTGCGGGTGCTGCGCAGCGACACGACGCTGGCGGCGGCGAATGCGCCAATCACGAGCGAGAAACCGAGTACCAGCCACAGGCCGATCGGCAGGCTGAGCAGGCTGAGCAGCCGGTCCGTTACAAGCGGCAGTCTTGGCTTCTTCATCAATGACACTTTGAACTGCCGTGCGGCTCTGTCCATGGACTCAATGGCAGGGATACTGCGGCCCGGGCGTCCGAACCCGTGAGACGCGAGGCCCAGGACCTTGATTCAGGTCACAATTTACGGTGACCGTGGTCGGAGCAGAGTATTAATGATGTCGCCCAGGGTGCCGTCGCGGCGGGCAATGCGATCGAGTCTACCCGCCGCGAGCGGACCTTGCCACGCCGGCGTCAGGACGCACGCCGCCGGTTAGGCCGCCGCGCACGCACCGTTTCCCGCGGGCCGCCTTGCGGCGGAGGCGGCAACTCCGGCAACGGCGCTTCGGCCGTCATGCCGGCCACGATCATGCGGCGCATTTCCGCGTCAGCGGCTGCGTCGGTCTCGATCGGCGTGTAGGACTGCAGGCGGTTTTCGACCTCGGCGCAGGTGCGCTGGTACAGGTCGCTGCGCGCCGGCCTTCTCCCAGGTCTCGCGGTTTTCGCGGTCGATGACCGGGTCCGTCAGGTAAAGCTCCTGCGGCCAGTGGCTCAGCGTGTGCGGCGAGGTGATCAGGTGATCGTTTGCCAGCAGGTCTGCCACCAGCTGCTGCGCGGGCAGGTCCTCGACGACGTTCATGTCGCGCACGAAGTGCAGGCACTGGCCACACACTTCGTTGTCGAACACGAGCTTCGGCAGGCTGAAGGTGAGCACGAAATCGAGCATGCCCGGACCCGAGACCGAGTTGACGCCGGCGATCGCGGCCAGCAGCGCGCTGCTGAATGTTTCTCCGCCGGCCTGCGCGTCGAGCGACTTGCCGTCGCTCAATGCCATGTAGGCCTGCGTCGGCAGGCCGAGCGACTTCGCGACCGCCACGTAGGCGACGTTGAGGTGCTGCGCTTCGATCGCGGCCATCGGCGAACTCGCGGACTTCATGTGGAACGTCGCCGGGGCACCGCCGAACAGCACGGGTGCGCCGGGACGCACGATCTGCGCCATCGTGATGCCGGTGAGCACGTCGGCGACGTGGAACACCAGCGCGCCCACGAGCGTCACCGGCGCGATCAGTCCCATCAGCGTGACGGGCACGATCTCGACGGGGATGCCGGCCTCGACGCAGTCGAGCATGTTCTGGCACGAGTCCTCGCCGTAGCGGAAGTTGCCCGTGGCGGTGATCGTGAAGATCGACATCGGCTTCGCGATCAGCTCGGCCCGGTCGCGGCGGAACAGCTGCATCATGTCGCGCATGCGCGGCACGCCGTGTTCGGTGAACGCTCCGGAGACCATCGGCTTCTTCGACGTCGTGAGCAGCATGTACAGGCGCCACGCGTCCGACACCTGCGATTCGATGTCCTTGTTGGTCGAGAACGCGGTCGCCAGGTAGGCGATGTGCTCGAGCCCGTCGCAGAGCCGCGCATACTCGATGAAGTCGGTCGAGTTCGAGAGGCGGGTCTCACCGGTGCGATGGTCGAGAATCTTCAGGCCGCTCGAGCCGGGCACGTAGTGGACGTTGTTGCCGCCCAGCTCCGCGTGGGGCTGGCCTTCACGGTCGTAGAGCGTGAACGACTTCGGGGCCGTCGCGATCGCGCGATCGACGATCTCGGGTGGGAACAGGACGCGGGCGCCGTCTGCCGTGGTCTTCAGGCCGTGGTCGAGCAGGCGCTGGCGCATCCCGGGACCGCGGATGTCGATGCCTGTTTCGGCGAGGATGCGCTTGGCCTCGGTGACCACCTTGGCGCACAACTCGGGGCTGATGACGTTCAGCGTCGGTCTCATCCTGCTTCTCCCGCGGGCCCCGGCTTGGGGACTCCTTGTCTCGCTCGAACGGCGAACCCGTAATTATCCAAGGGTGGCTCATCGTAAGCTACCCCGTGAGGCCGCCCTGGCCGGCCATCGTCGGCTATAGTCCCCTCGCAAACGGGGGAAGACATGATGACATCACGCAACGTCACGCTGCAGGTCAACCGCGGCTCGCACGGCGAAACACGGGTGATTGAGGCAGAGACTGCCGCCTCTCGCTGCCGGCCAGGTGCGCTTTCGGATCGAGCGTATTGCGCTCACCGCGAACACGGTGACCTACGCCACGACCGGCGACACCCTTGGCTACTGGGACTTCTTTCCGACCGGCGTGCCGGGCTGGGGTTGTGTGCCGGCCATGGGCTGGGCGGAGGTGGCCGAGTCGCGGCACCCCGAAGTTGCGACTGGCGGTCGCTACTACGGCTGGTATCCGATGGCACGGTACGTCGACATGACCGTCACGCCGACCACGGATGGCCTGCGTGACGAAGGGCCGCATCGAGCCGCCCACGCTCCCGTGTACCGGGCTTACACTGCCACGACCCGCGATACGCTCTACCAGGCCGGGACCGACGCCGAGGATCGCCACGCGCTGCTGCGCGGACTGTTCCTCACCGGTTGGCTCGCCGAGGACTTACTTCGCCGACAACGACTGGTTCGGTGCGCGACGCGTGCTGGTGCTGTCCGCGTCGAGCAAGACGGCGATCGGCTTTGCGTACTGCGCCGATGCCCGTGCCGGGATCGAAGTCATCGGCGTGACCTCGTCGCGCAACCATGCGTTCACGCATGCGCTCGGTTGCTATGACGAAGTAGTCACCTATGACGACGTGGCCGCCATTCCGTCGAACACGCCGATCGTGTCGATCGACATGGCCGGCAGCGGCCCCGTGCTGGCGTCGGTCCACGCGCACTTTGGCAACCAGTTGCAACACTCGATGGCCATTGGCCGCAGCCATCACGAAGCGCCCGCACGCGTGTCGGGCATGCCTGGGACCGAAGCCGGTGTTCTTCTTCGCGCCGACCCAGGTCAAGAAGCGCGTGCAGGACTGGGGTCCGCGTGGCTATCAGGACCGAGTCGTCACGGCGCTGAGCGGCTTCGTCGCGTGGAGTTCCGATTGGCTGCACGTGCAGCAATCGCGCGGCGCCGCGGCCGCAACGACCGCGTGGCGCGAAGTTCATGCGGGTCGGGTCGCAGCCGACGTCGGTCACATGGTCTCGCTCTGGGAATAGACTTCGCTGCTTGACTGACCGACGCATCCGATGTCGTCGTCGCGCAGCGGCTTGCGACGACGTTTTGTCGTTGCACCCATGACGTCAAATTACTGCGGCCCTGCCAACGATCCGGATGGTCGCTGTGGTTCGACAGAGCCCGTCAAGACTGGACTCTCAGGGAGCTGCGACGTCTGCGACTTCAGATGCAGCGTCGGTGCACCCATGACGTCAAATTACTGCGTCCCTGCCAACAATACGGATGGTCGCTGTGGTGCGTAGTTCGACAATGAGCCCGTCAAGACTGCGATCTTGACCGACCCGTCACGGGTGAGCCTGCTGGAGTCCGTGCGTGTCGACTGCACGATGGCGGACCGCGGCTGGCACGTGCGCATCACGCCTTCTACGAGTGGCGCAATTCACCGACCTGCGGGCATCCATGCGGCCCTCGGGGACATCGCAGCGGCCTGCGCCGCCTTGCAGCGGGCCCTGGCAGACCACTCGCAGTTGCTTGGATTCCTCGGCAGCGACCCGGCGATGGATGCGCTCAAGGGCGAGACCTGCTACCGGGAGGCGTTGCGGCGCCTGTCGGTGTCACCGTCGGTGCACCCGTGACGTCGATCTGCAGCGACCCTGCCAACAGTACGGATGATCGCCGCGGTGCGCAGCTCGACAATGACACGGTCCAGCCTGGCCTGACAGCGAGGCCGCGCTGCGTGCCGCGCTCGCCAGGAAAGCGACGCGACGCGAACCGTTGATCTGCGCAAAAGGATGACGTCATGACGACACCACTTGTTTTCGCGCCGGCCGCCACGCGGCCCTTCGCCGAGCGTCTGGTCGCGGCGCTCGGTGTGCCCCTGGCGCCGATGGAGGAGCGCGAGTTCGAAGGCGGCGAGCACAAGACGCGTCCGCTGGTGAGCGTCCGCGGTCGCGAAGTGTTGGTCGTGCAGTCCCTGAGCGGCGATGAATCGGGCAGCGCGAACGACCGGCTGTGCCGGCTGCTGTTCTTCATTGCAGGCGTGAAGGACAGTGGTGCAACGAAAGTCACGGCCTGCCTGCCGTTCCTCTGCTATGCGCGCAAGGACCGGCGCACGAAGGAGCGCGACCCGGTCACGTTGCGCTACGTGGCGCAATTGCTCGAGGCAGTCGGCACCGACCACGTCCTCGCACTGGATGCGCACAACCTGGCGGCATTCGAGAACGCGTTTCGCTGTCCAGTCGACCACCTCGAGGCCGCGCCGTTGCTGGCCCGCCATCTCGTGCGGGCGCTCGGTCCGGAGCCGGTCACCGTTGTTTCGCCGGATTTCGGCGGCGCGAAGCGGGCGCAACGCCTGCAGGATCTGCTGGCCGTCCATGCGCAGCGCGACATCGGCTTCGCGCTGCACGAGAAGCGTCGCAGCAGCGGCGTGGTCAGTGGCGACCTGCTCGTCGGCCCGGTCGAGGGCTGCCATGTCGTGATCTTCGACGATCTCATCAGCGCGGGCTCGACGATCCTGCGCGCGGTGCAGGCGTGCCGCGCGGCTGGGGCCAGTCGCGTGGACGCCTGTGCGACGCACGGGGTATTCCTGCCCGAGGCCCAGCGCCTGCTCGGCCCGGAAGGCCCGGACCAGCTCATCGTCACCGATTCGATTCTGCCGACGCGGCTCGTCCCGGCGGCCGGTCAGCGCGCGCCGGTCGTCCTGCCGGCGTCGGGATTGTTTGCGGAAGCGGTGCGCCGCATGGCGAGCGGCGGATCCGTGGTCGCGTTGCGCGAACTCGAAGCCAGGACGGCCTGATTGCGTTCAGTCGAGACTGCGTGCGGAGTCCTCCAGCGCGCTCTGCACGTAGCCGCCGGCACGATCGAGCCATTCGCCCGGCGTGCCGCCATCCGGCTCGGAGGCACGCCACACATAGAGCTTGGCACGCGTCGTCGCGCGGTGGCTGCGGTAGAAGTGGAGCAGCGCGTCCGTTGCGTGGTCGGCGAGCTGCGCCAGGCAACCACGCAGCAACGCGCGCCCGGTCGCCTCATGGCCGATGCGTTCGCACTCCAGGTGCAGGAAGCTCAGCTCCTCGGCGCGATCGAGCACCCGGAGATCGCGATCGAACTCGAGGCAGTCGATGATGGCCGGCGCATCGTCGAGGTAGACGTGCTCTGGCCGCAGGTCGCCGTGCGCCTCCACGACGCAGCCGCCGACGGCGCGCTGCGCGAGCAGTGACGAATGCTTCGCGATGAATTCCCGCTGCAACGCGAGGAGCTTTCCGTCTGCGGCAACACCCGCAGACGCCAGGACTCGATGGTTGGCCTCGACCTGCCGCCCGACACGGGCCACGAACGCCGGCCCATCACTGATCGCCGGCGCGGCCGCTGCGATAGAAATCGGCGAGCAGGCGCACGACCGGTCGCAGCGATTCCGGGTTGATCGATCGCTGCGCCAGCTGCGCCTCGAGCAGGCGGGAGCGATCGAGACGCCGCATGCAGACCAGCCAGTCCACGATCTCGCCCTCGCCATCGATCGCGAGTCGGCCACTGTCGGCCAGCGTCAGGGGCGCGGTGCCGAGATAGACGTCGGGCGCGAGCCGTCGGTTGAGACGGACCTCTTCCAGGGAGTCGAGGCGACGCGCCTCGAGCGAGCCGTAGTCCATCGTGTCGCGGCGGACCGGCTTGCGCAGCTTCCAGGCGCGGTCGCCGATCAGGAATACCCAGGCGAAGTGAGTCTCGATCGCCTCGTCGTCGCGCCCGCAAAAGTCGCGCAGGAACGCGACCTTTGCGTCCAGTGTCGGAGAATCAGCGGGCATCAGGGTCGAGCATAGCACTAGGCAAAACTGCGAATGGTCGGCGGGCGGCCGTAGTGGAACATGGACCTGCAGCAAACGGTGAATGCCATGACGCACAGGTTCCTGGATCGAACGGACGCTGGCAGGGCCTTGGCCGGCGTGCTTACCCGCTACCGGGCCGACACGAACGCGGTCGTGCTTGCCTTGCCTCGCGGCGGAGTGCCGGTGGCGTACGAGGTGGCATCTGCGCTCGACTTGCCGCTCGACGTGCTGGTGGTGCGCAAGCTCGGACTGCCGTCGCAGCCGGAGCTTGCGATGGGTGCCGTGGCGAGCGGCGGCGCGGTCGTCCTGAACGAGGACGTCGTGCGCTACCTGCCCAGGGGCAGCGACGCAGTCGAGCAGGTCAAGGCGCGCGAGTTGTTGGAACTGGAGCGGCGCGAAAAGACCTACCGTGGCGATCGACCCGTGTTGCAGATGCGCGGGCGCACGGGAATTCTCGTGGACGACGGGCTCGCCACCGGCGCGACGATGGAAGCCGCCGTGCGCGCCCTGCGCAGCCTGGATGCGGAGCGAGTCGTGGTGGCGGTCCCCGTCGCGTCGATCGAGGCCCGCGAACGCATCGCTGCCGTGGCCGACGAAGTCGTCTGCCTGCAGACCCCGCCGTTCTTCAGCGCGGTCGGCCAGTGGTACGAGCGCTTCGACCAGACCGAAGACGAAGAGGTCCGGGAGTTGCTGGCCCGCTCGCAGGCAGCGTTCTCCGCTGGCAGCGAGGCGTAGGCGGCCAGGCCGCCTGCGAACAGGCCGCGTGCGGGATCGTTCAGTCCCGCGCCGTGTAGATCTCCAGTGCGCCATAGCCGCGCTGGTCGATGCGCTCGATCCGCGCGTCCAGCGGCGGATGCGACTTGTACAGCTGGGCCAGGCGTGCCGATTCGCTGCCGAGCGCAGTGAGTTTCTGCAGCACCGCATAGAGCGCCAGCGGGTTCATCCCGGCCCGGGCAAGATAGAACTCCGCGGCTTCGTCCGAGCGAAACTCGGCGGCACGATCCAGCGCAGTCAACATGATCGCCGCGCCGTGCTGTTCCGCGTACCGCCTGGCGTAGCTGCCGGCAACGCTGTGATTTCCGGTGTCGACTTCGCGCAGCGCCAGCTCCTTGCCGGTGGTCGCCATTTCCTGCTTGCGGATCACGTTGTAGTGATCGCGCTGCACGCAGTGGCTGATCTCGTGGCCAAGCACCGCCGCGAGCTCGCTGTCGGACGACAGCAGCTCGTACAGCCCGCGCGTGACCAGGACGAAGCCGCCGGGTGCAGCGAAAGCGTTGACTTCGGGCGTGTCGATCACGCCAAAGGTCCACGGCAGCCCGGGGCGGCTGGTTTGCGATGCCATCCAGCGTCCGACCAGATTGACGCGGCGTTGCGCGCCGGTAGCGTTCCACAAGGGACGCGCACCGAGTATGCGACCGGCAATTTCGGGGCCGAGCGCGATCTCCTCCGCCGCAAGCTCGTCGTCGGCCTTGGGCAGTGCCCTGGCTGCCGTGTCGACCTTCGGGTCGACATTGACGCCCAGCGACCCGAGCAGGCCGCTGACGGATTTCGTCAACTCCGCCTTCGAGGGCGCCGGTTCCGCAGTCGACTTTCCCGCCTTCCTGGCGGGCTTCGCCTCGCCCGCGTAGGCCACGCTGGTCGCTTGCCAGCCCTGCTCGCGCGCGTACTCCGCCGCAGCCGAGGCGTCCGCTCGATAGCCGATCATCGCGTCGAGTTGCGCGCGGTCGAGCGCCGCGGACTTCAGGTCGCTTTCGTCGATTCCGCGAACGCCGGCAGTTTCCGTGACGTGACCCTGACCGGGCTTGCCGCCCATCAGCACCCGCAGGTTGGCCTCGCTGTCCTCGACGCTCGCATACGCCATGCGCACGTCATTGACCCGGACGAAGCCCGGCGTGCCGGCAGGCAGGCGCAGCTGATACCAGAGGCCCTGCTGCGCGGAGATCTTCACCTGGGCATCGCGTTGCAGGGTCGCGACCCTGGGCGCGTCGAACCTGGGCTCGGCATACACGTCGACGGCGGGCTTCTGCACGACGGCGGGCAACTCGGCCGCACCCAGGCTCGACGCCAGCACTGCCGCCGCGACCAGCATGCGTGGAATGGCGCGCATCACGATCCTCCCGGCGCAACGCCCATGGGATTGAACAACGCCGCCCGCTGCGCCAGCGGCCAGTCGGTCGGCGACGCCACTGCCTGGCCAACGAGCTCGCGCAGACGCCGGCGCTCGCCGCGGTCGCAGTCCTCGACGTCGTCGTCGATTTCGGCGCATGCGAACGCCACGCGCACGCAGCCGTCATCGGGCAATCGCGCGTCGTGCCCGGCCAGCTGCCGCTCGAGTCTCGCTAGATCGCGCATCGCGGCCGCGCGCGCCGCAGCCTCGCTCTCGCCGTGCCAGATCAGCACCATGAGGTCGCTCATGGCGTCGTGCAGCCAGCTCTTGCGTTCAACCACGCCCTCCAGCATCACCGCGTCGCTGCCGGCATATAGGAAGCGTCGCAACCGGCGATTGTACTCGCGCCGCCGTCGCGCTCCGGACCGGGCGTCGAGGTGAGCGTCAGGCACGAAGCGCAAGCGCGCGATCGCCAGCCAGCGATCCCGGCTGGGGACAAACTCCGGCAGGAAGTCGCCATTGCCGACCGCGCGCCCGCGTTGCACCCCGGCGTACAGGCGGCACAGGCCGAACACCAGGCTCACGAAGCCGACGCAGGCAAAGATGTCGAAGAAGAAGCCGAACCACGTGAGGCCGACGGAAGCGGCACTCAGCATCGTCAGGTTCGCGGCGACGAAGATCGAGTCGATGTCGGTGGCCGGCTCGCCACGGTAGAAAGCGAAGGCAATCAGCGCGACCAGCCACATGGCGATCGCATACTTGAGCCAGGCGGGCGGCGCACGAATTGCGCTGCCCGCGATCAGCGCTTCGGTGGCCTCCGCCAGCACTTCCACACCCGGCGTCACCGGATCGACCGGCGTGGGTTTCGCGTCGTTGAGCCCGGAGGCCGTGTAGCCGACCAGGACGACGCGATCCTGCAGTGCAGGCAGCGCGCTCATCGCGTCGCGGCAGATGGCCTTGCCGCCAGCCAGTAGATCGGCAGCGCTGATGCGTGGCAACCGCGCTTCCCGCCGCCAGTTCGGTCGCACCGAAGTGGCAAGGTCCTGCAGCGATTGCGGCGCGACCGTCGTCGCGAGGCGCAATGGCAGCGAGGGCAAGGCCCAGTCGCCGACCGTCTCGCGCAGTGGAATGTCACGCAGCACGCCGTCTTCATTGCGTGTGACGTTGGCAAGCGCGCTGAACGTGGCCATCGCCTCGCCGTAGGGCAGCAGCAACGCGACGCGCGGGTCGTTGCGCGGGTGGCGTTTCAGCGGCAGCGCCCCCGGGGCCTGCGAGGCGCGCAGCGGCGAAGCCTGGTCGTAGTCCGGGTGCAGTCGCGTGGCATTGAACAGGAAGCGTCCGGCACCGCCCCTGGCCATTGCTTCCAGGGTCTCGTCGCCGATCGGATCGTTCGGCGAGCGATCGGCAAACAGCACGTCGTAGCCGACCGCGCGCACCCCGGCGCGGTCCAGCTGGTCGAGCAGGTCCGCGTGCCGCTGCCGGCTCCACGGCCAGCCGCCTTCGTTGCGGGCCCGGAAGTATTCGATCGAGCATTCATCGATCTCGACCACGACCACGCGACCCGAAGGCCTGGGTTCACGCGGTCGCCACTGCACCACGCGATCGAAGATCGCGTCTTCCGCTGCGTTGAGCGAGCGAGCGTGGTTCCAGTCCCAGCCGAGCCAGGCGATCGCGCCGATGGCGAGCAAGGGATAGAAGGCAAATTTCAGCCACAGTGCCAGCCTTGAAAGCGGCCTGCGGTAACCGCGTTCGACCTTCGTCCATTCGCGAATGAAGCCGTGGCCGAGCGCAGCCAGGCTCGCGTCGACCCAGGCGAGCAAGCGGTCCGTGAGCCGGACGGCCATCGACGATTCCCCCTTGGCCAGATGATGTCAGGTTTGCCGAATGCCGGGGGGGCTGCAAGGGAGTGCAGGCAATCGCGTGTCACCCCGCTACGGCGCGCCCCTTGTCGCTGGTCCTGGCCTCCCATCCGTCGAGCTGGCGTCCCACCGGCAGTTCGCGTACCCGCACGCCGGTCGCCGCGAACAGCGCATTGGCGATCGCCGCACCGGCAGGCGGCACACCCGGCTCGCCGATGCCACCTGGTGATCCCTCGCTCTCGATCACGTGCACGTCCACCACGTGGGGCGCCGCCCGCATCCGGGTCACCCCGTAGTCGCCGTAATTCGACTGCTCCACCTTGCCCTCGGCAAAAGTGATCCCGCTGTAGAGCGTGTTGCTCATGGCCATGATGAGCGCGCCTTCCATCTGCGACTTCGCGCGGTCGGGATTGGCCACGTAACCGGCATCGACCGCGACGGTCGCGCGTGGCACGCGCACCGTCCCGTCGGGGCTCACCTCGACCTCGACGACCATCGCGACGTAGGAGAGGAAGCTGCGATGCATGTGCAATGCCGCGACCCCGGCCGCGCGGGAGCGGCGTGTCCCAGCCGCTCCGCTGCTTAACGGATTCGACCACGCGACGTGCACGAGCAGTGTCGAGCGGGTGATCCGCCCACGACGCGCCGTAGTACGTGTCGCCGGCATTGACGAGCCCGCCTTTGGAGAGGTCCACCTTGCGGTCAGGACCGATGAGTTCCAGCAGGAAGGCCGCCGGGTCCTTGCCGGCGGCGCGCGCGAGTTCGTCGACGAACGAACCGATCGCAAAGCCGTGATGAATCGCGTTCACGCTGCGATACCAGCCGATGCGCGCGTGCGCGACGGCGGGGCAGACTTCGACGCTCATGTTCGGCACGTCCCACGGCACGTCGCTTGCGCCGTTCGTAAGCTCGTCCGGGGTGGGGCCGGCCAGGTTCGGTGCGAAGGTCGCGCTGATCGATGGGTACGCCGAGCGATGCAGCCAGGCGGTGACCCTGCCCGCGTCATCCAGCGCAGCCTCGAAGTGGTGGGCAGCGACGGCGTGATAGTACGAGTGACGCATGTCGTCCTCGCGGCTCCATTGCACGCGCACCGGCGCGCCGGTCTCGCGCGCGAGGAATGCGGCCTCGCAGATGAAGTCCGGCTTGGACTTGCGGCCGAACGCGCCGCCCAGCAGCGTGACGTGGACCGTGACGTTCGCCGCGTCGATCTTGAGGTACTTGGCAATCGTGTTGCGCGCATCGTTCGGGGACTGCGTCGGAGCCCAGGCTTCGACCTTGCCATCCTGCACGCGTGCGATCGCCGCCAACGGCTCCATCTGCGCGTGCGAGAGATACGGAACGTGGTACTCGGCACTCACCTTGCGTGTCGCGGCCGCAAGTGCTGCCGCGACATCGCCGTTCGTGCGGCCCGGCGTGCCCGGCGCGCGGACGCTGGCCTCGAGCACCGCTTTGTAGGTCTTCGAGTCATGCGAACCATTCGGGCCTGCGTCCCAGGTGATCCTGCAGCGCATCGCGCCCGCGGAATGCCGCCCAGGTGTTCTTCGCGATGACGGCGACGCCGCCGAGCGGAAGGAATGCACCGGGGATCGGGGTCTCTGGGATGCGCACGATACGTTCGACGCCGGGCACCTTGCGCGCCTCGGTGTCGTCGACCGTCAGGGCCTTGCCGCCCCAGACTGGCGGACGTGCTATCGCCGCGAACTTCATGCCGGGCAGCGTCAGGTCGGCGCCGTAGACAGCGCTGCCGATGGTCATCGGCACGAGGTCGATCGAAGGCATCTTGTTGCCTTGCCAGCGGCGCTCGCCGGGTCGCTTGATGCGCACGCTCGCCGGCGCGGGCATTGCGACCGTGCGTGCGGTCTTGACCAGCGCGCCGAACGACTTCGTGCGGCCGGTCGGCCGGTGCACGACCTCGTGCTGTCGTGCGAACACGTCGGTCACGTCGACGTCCCATTCCCTGGCCGCAGCCGCTTCAAGGAGCGCGCGCGTCGTCGCGCCGGCTTCACGGTATTGCTGCAGGAAGTCACGGATGCTCGTCGAGCCGTCGGTGTTCTGCGAGCCGTACTTCGGGTCGCCCACGGCCTGCTCGACGCGACACTTCGCCCAGTCGGCTTCCATTTCGTCGGCGATGATCATGGGCATGGTGGTGCGGATGCCCTGGCCCATCTCCGAACGGTGACAGACGAGCGTGACGATGCCGTCTGCGGCGATCCGTACGTAGACATGCGGCGACCACGGGTCGGCGGCAGTGCCTGCAGCAGGCTCGGCAGCCTCGAGACGGCGCACGCCGCCGGGTCCGAATGCGATGACGAGACCGCCCATTCCGACGAGCTGGATGAAGGTGCGACGCTGCAGGTCTTGTGGCCGATCGGTGCTTCCCTGGGCCGCGTCGAGTGGAGCGGGCTCCGCAACCGGTGTCTCAGGCGCGACTGCACGACGTACCCACGGCAGGAACTCGTTCGCGCTCATGAGCTCTTCTCCGCCGCGGCCTTGATCGCCGCACGAATGCGTGGATAGGTGCCGCAGCGGCACAGGTGGCCGTTCATCGCTGCGTCGATGTCCTCGTCGGTTGGCTTCGACTTGCGCTGCAACAGTACGGCGGCCTGCATGATCTGGCCGGGCTGGCAGAAGCCGCACTGCGGCACGTCGATCTCGCGCCAGGCAACCTGCAGCGGGTGCTCGCCGGTCGGGTGCAGGCCTTCGATCGTGGTGACCGCCGCGCCCTCGAGGGCTGACATCGGCATCTGGCAGGCGCGGACGGGTTTGCCGCCCACGTGCACGGTGCAGGAACCGCACTGTGCGATACCGCAGCCGTACTTGGTCCCGGTCAGCGCGAGTTCATCGCGCAGGAACCACAGCAGTGGCATGGTGGAATCGCCGTCGAAGGAGCGGCGGATGCCATTGACGGTCAGTGTGATCATGCAGGGCTCCTGTCTAGTCCCCGGTTCTTGCCGTGAGATTCCACACTAGCACTTCAAACGGTCGCAGCGTCAGCGTAACTGCTTGCCCCGCATGCCAGCGCTGCGCGGATTGGCCGGGTGCCGGGTACGCTGGCGTCGCCACCCAGGTGGTCGGCTCGCCCGCCGGCAACTCGAGCAAGGTACCGACGTCGAGTTCGAAGCGGCGAGGGGAGGCCGCCGGGTTGCGCAGCGCCATGAACGCGCGGCCAGGTACCCAGCCGGCCCATCCGTACACTTCGCCGCGAGCGGGGTCGCCGCCGATCCAGTGACTGTCGCGCAGCACGGCCGCATTGGTTCGTGCCCATTTTGCTGCGGTCGCCAGGTCGTCCCAGTTCTGCTCACTCAGAAGATCAGGAGACACGTACATCTCCTGCAGCCCGGTGCCGCTCGCGAAGTACGAGCGCACCTCAGCGACGAAATCGCCGCCGGGGTCGGCATTGAGGCCCTGCGCCTTGCGCGCGTAGATGATGCCGTGCAGCATCAACGAATTCAGCGGGAACAGCGGCCCGACGCGCACCACGCCGCCGTACGTGTCAGCGTCGCGATACGTGATCCAGCGCTGGCGGTCGGTGCCGACGCCCGCGAACGAGTGATCCTCGCCGCCGCGCCAGATGGAATCGGCCGTGCGCAGCCAGAAAGGCGAAGGCCAGGTGCCTGTCGTGAGGTTGATGAAGAGATCGGGTTCGATCGCCCGCAGGTCGCCGATCAGGGCGATGGCCGCCGCGAAATCGCTGTCGAATTCGCTGCCAGGCGTGACCTTGTCCGGACTGCCGGTGCCGTCGAGCTTGAACTGGTTGATGCCATAGCGACGCAGCAGGTCGGTCGTGGTTGCGTGGAACAGTGCGTAGTACTTCGGCCCGGAGAGCGCGAGACCCTGGTCGTCGACCTCGTAGCCTCCGCTGCGTGCGGTTGCAAGACGCGCCTGCCGCGGCTGGCCGTAGCCGCCCCAGGGCGAAAGCCACATGCCAGGTCCCGCGCCGATCTTCGCGGTGGCGTCATGCAGCGGCGCGAAACCCGAAGGGAAGTCCTTGCTGAACTGCCACAGCCGCGACGTGTCGTCCCATCCGTCATCGAACAGAAAGGAATCCATGCGCACGCCGCGCGCATCGACCAGCTTTTCGCCGTACTTGCTGACGACCGCCAGCGCCTCGGCCTCCGTGTACGGGGTGAAGTAGCCGATGTCGTACCAGGAGTTGTAATGCAGGAAGGTGCGGAAGGGGGCGGCGCGTTCGTTCTCGAGGTACGCCTGGAAGCCACGCCGCAATTGACCGGACGGGGTGACGCCGAGCACGGCCGAGTACTGCACCGGGACGCCGGCACGCAGTGGCAATGCGCGGCGCAACGCCATGCTCGCGTGATCGTCGATCGCTCTTGCTTCGGCCATTGGATGCTCGAACGCAAAGAACGCGTCGTCGGTTACCAGCGGCGAACCGCTCGCTGTGCCGAGCACCCGTGCGCCCGGCAGGTCGAGCTCGATCATCGACACCGAATGCAGGTCGGCGCCTTGCGGCGCGACGATCTCGACTTCCTCGCGCACGTAGTTCGCGCCGTCGCGCAGCAGCGCGCGCCACTGCACCCGCAAGCTCGACGCCGCATCGACCAGCGTCGCCTGCAGCACCTGACCGGCGCGGCGATCGGCGGCGCGCGCCGATCCGGGCCGAGCCTCGACGCGACCGCAGGCAAGCATGCCTTCGAGTCGGAACAGGCTGGCGACCCGCTGCGAGCGATTTGCGCGCAGTGTGACGGCGAAGAGGTCGCCCGCCAGGGGTTGCGTGTGGCCGGTAAAGCGATTGACCAGCGACGCGGGTCGCAGTGCACCGCCACGACTCTCCACCGTGAACTCGACGGCGGCATTCGACAGCCGCGCGCCGTCGCCACCGGCCGCGCAGCTGGCCACGCCAGGTGCCAGCGGCAGCCAGGGTGCAGGGAGCCCGTCCGCGCGCGCCGCGCCGCAGGCTGTTGCTGCGCAGAGTCCGAGCGTCAGCGCAAGGCGGACGAGTCGCACCATCGGCGGATGGCCCGGCGACTTGTCAGCGTTTCGGCTTTACGAACCTGAGCGTCATGCGGTCGCTTTCGCCGATGGCTGCGTATTTCGGCCTGTCTGTGTCACCCAGGGCGAACGTCGGTGGCAACGTCCACACGCCTTCTGGCCAATCGGTCGTGTCCTTCGGATTGGCGTTGATCTCCGCAGCGCCCGCGAACTCGAATCCGGCCTTCTCCGCCAGCGCGCGGACGGTCGAGACCTTGATGTAGCCGCTCTCGCGTTCGCGTTCCGCGCCCGCGGATTCAGGCAGGCGATGATCCTCGATGCCGAGCACGCCGCCGGGCTTCAGCATGGCGAAGATTTCGCGGAATGCAGCCTCGCTGTAGTCGGTCTTGTCCGGCTGCATGTAACCCATCTTCCAGTTGTGCACGTTGCGGAAGGTGAGCACGACGTCGGCGGTGCCCGGCGCGACGCCCGCGCCGCCGAGCACGGTCGGGAAGTTCGCGCGCCCGATCTTGCCGTAGAGCGCAGGATTGGCATCGAACCGCTTGGCCATGGACTCGGCGCCACGGCCGGCCGGCGCGGCGGCGATCAGCTTGCCCTTCCCGGCGAGATAGGGCGCGAGGATTTCGGTGTACCAGCCCCCGCCCGGCCACAGTTCGACGACGGTATCCGTCGGCTTGACGCCGATGAAGCTGAGCGTCTCGACCGGGTGACGGTATATGTCGCGAGCACGGTTGGCTTCACTGCGCTGCGCACCGGCCACCGCTTGCTCGAGCGCCTTGTGTGCGGCCTGATCCAGCCCGCCCTGATCCTCGGCGTGCGCCATCGCTCCGCCAAACAAGCCCACGCTGGCAAGCGTTGCAGCAATGATGGTCAGACGCATGGTTCCCTCCTGCTAGCGGATGATTCTTGAGCCCGGCAGCATGTGCGGCAGTCGGGATGGATGCAAGTGTCGGTATACGTGCAACACTGGCTTGCCAGCAACCTGGTCCCGCATCATCCGGTCATTGAGAGGAGGTTGAATCCCATGCGGCACCCGACGGCGCTTCACGCCCTGTCAGCCAGGTCCCCGCTCCGCAAGAACGCAGTGGCGGCGCTGGCCTTGCTGGTGGTTGCGGCCTGCGGCGACGCCGGCAATGACGGCAGCACGGCAAGCAACGCCAACGTCAGTCAGTTGCTGTCGGAGCCGGTGGCTGGCGTCCCGGCCCCGGTCGCAGCCAAGCCGGCCGTTGCGGCCCCGGTACCGGAGCCGGCACCGCCGTTCCCCCGGCCCATGACGGATGACGGGCTGCGTCCGCTGCTGGAGGCCATCGCCCTCAGCTATCCGTTCACCCGACAGCTCGAGGCCAAGGAGCAATCCGGTCGGGTCAACGCGCTCGAATCGGCAAGGATCGACGCCAATCTGGATCGGGCCGGGCGGGATCTCGACCGCATCATATCGAATCTCGGATCGCTCTCCCGGGGTGGACTGCCGACCTATGCCTTGATCCACAATGTCCGCAGCGATGGCGTCCTCAGGGCCTGGATCCTAGGGCCGGATGGTTACGTGGTCGCAGGCGCGACGACGAGCCCTTATGTCGGCCTCGGCGCATTGCAGGACGGCCTCGGCGTCGACCGGATCGCCGCCACTCGCGGACCGCAGCTGAAAGGTGAGGAGACGCAGCGGCTCGATGCCGATTCCGATGCCGATCGCGGCGCAGGCAGACGCGACAACTCGCCCGAATCGATCAGGAAGCGCCGGGACGTGCTGGCCGAGGCTGCTGCAATGCTGCTGCCGGGCGACATTCGCCAGGTGCTCGCAGCAGGCGAGGGGCGGCTGCTGGTCCTGCCGGTCAGGGACACCGGAACCGCGCCGTATGCGGCGCTGCCGATCCGCAATCAGGATGACTTCGCTGCGCGCAGATGGTCTTTCGTCGTGATGCAGGACCTGAGCGTATTGGCTGGCAGCGACAGCGGCTTCGACATGGGCAACGTCGACCTCTCGAAGTCGGTCATCGTCGGCGATCCCGCAGACATGCGCGACGTGCAATACAGTTTCCCGGCGCTGCCCGGCGCTAGAAAGGAGGCCCTGGCAATCGCGAAACAGCTGGGCGTCGACTCGCGGAATGTCTTCATTGGCGCCGACGCCAAGCAGAAGCGCGTCGAAGCGGCCATCAACCGCAGCGCCGGCCAGGGCGTGATTTACATGGCGACGCACGCTGTCGCCAATCCGAACAATCCGCTGACACGCGGCTTCGTCGTCCTCGACCAGAAGAACTGGTTCGCGGGCGAGATTCGAACCGCGAATTTCAATGGCTGGAGCGAGCGCCCGCCTTTGGTCGTGATGAGTGCCTGCCAATCGGCGCTGGGCCGTGTCTTCGAGGGCGGAACATTCGGTATCGCGCGCACCTGGACCACTGCCGGTGCCGGCCAGGTCGTCGCCAGCCTGTGGAACGTCAGCGATCTCGCCACCTATCGCCTGATGACCCGCTTCGCTGCCGGTCTGCAGCAAGGCAAGGCACCGGAGCTGGCGATGCAGGCCGCGCAGCTCGAGACGATCAAGGATTATCCGAACGACCCGAAAATGTGGGCGAGCTTCACGATCATCGGCAAGCCAACGATCGGCGGCAGCCTGGCAAGCAGCGCTCCGGCTCGGGTCACTGAGCAGGAGCCGGCGTCGTGAAGTTATCGGCTCGCTTCCATCACTCAACGACGAACACGACTGCGGTGCGTGCGGGTACGGTGAAGCGTCCGCTTGCCGCGTCGTAGCGGGCCTGCTCCGCTGCGCGTCGATCCGACCGCGCCGGGCGCGCGGTGCACCGGGTGCAGCACGTAGCGCTTGCCGCGCTCGCTGTCGAACTGCAGCGTGTGCGCCTGCGTGTCGACATTGACGAGATACAGCATCTCGCTGCAGTTGGACCCGGGATAGCCGCGGCCAAGCAGGTGCCCGGCGATCACTTCCGGGACCTGCTGCGGACCGGTGTTCAGGAAGCGCAGTCGCTGCATGACGTCGGCCGCGCTGCGCAACCGGAACAGCGTCGAACTGGAGCGGATGCGCAGCAGGTCGTTGAACGCGCCACGGCTCCACGCAATGTCGGCGGGCGTCGGCCGCAGTCGCGGATCGGCGAGTCGCGGCCGCATCAGCGGCCAGCTGGGCGCGTTGTCCCGCGCCGGTGGCAGGCCCGCGCCGAAGTAGTTGTCCTGCCCGCTCCAGTCGATGCGATTGAACCAGTCGCCGGAGTCGAAGCTGTTGCGATCCATCGACTTGCTGCGCAGCAGTTCCATGCCCGCGTGGAAGTAGGCGATGCCCTGGCTGAATGCATTGAGCGCCGCAGCCAGCATCTGCACGCGTGCGCGTTCGGCGCGCAAGTCGTGCCGAGCGGCAACTTGAAGGCGTTCAGGTCGTAAAGCGTCTGGTTGTCGTGGTTCTCGACGTAGTTGACGACCTCTGCCGGCGACGTCACATATCCGGCGGGCTGGTTGCCTGCGTACGAGATCTGCTCCAGCGGCAGTTCCCGCCCGTCGAACGTGAGCAAACGGTAATTGCGCAGTGAGCCCGCCAATCCCGCCCGCACCATGTCCGCTGCTCGCATCAAGTCCGCCACGGTCACGTCGGCGGGAGCGTCGCCGTTGCGGTCGTAGTGCAGTCCGTTGACGTAGCCCTGGCTGCTCACCTGGCGTGCATCGCTGTCACCGGCCCCGCCGCCGCGGATCGCGTCACGCGCGCGGTCGCTGAAGGTGCCGATGCCGCTGCCGTTGAGCGACAGCTGCGAGGCCTGCACGAAGCGTGCGCCATCGGCGACTTCGCCGAAGTTCCAGCCTTCGCCGATCAGCAGCACGTCGCGCCCGGTCGCGGCGTTGACACGCGCGCGCAGTTGCTCCATTGCCGCGCGGGGCTGGTGACCCATCAGGTCGAAGCGGAACGAGTCGATCCGGTAGTCGCGCGCCCAGGTCACGGCGGAGTCGATCATCAGCTTCGCCATCATGCGGTGTTCGGTCGCGGTATTCGCGCAGCAGGTCGAGGTGGCGACGCGCCCAGCTGCGTCCAGGCGGTGGTAATACCCCGGCACGATGCGGTCGAGCACGGACCAGCGGTCCTGCCCGGACGCATACGTGTGGTTGTAGACGACATCCATGCCCACCCGCAGTCCGGCGCGGTGCAGCGCCTGCACCATGCGACGAAACTCGACGATGCGCACGTCGCCATCGGCGGGATCGGTCGCGTAGCTGCCCTCGGGCGCGCTGAAGTGCACGGGGTCGTAGCCCCAGTTGAAGCAGTCGCGTGCGCTCACGGCCGTCACGGCCTGCTGTTGCGACTCGCCGTCCGGCGCACCGGCAGGCGCGGGCGTGACGCAACCCTGTTCCGGCACCGAGCCGAAATCGAACACCGGCAGCAGGTGAACGTCGGTGACGCCGGCGGCGGCGAGCGACCGCAGGTGGCGCATGCCGTCGGTGTCGTCGAGGGTGAAGGCGAGGTACTTGCCACGGTAGTCGGGTCGCACCGTGGCGTCACCGATCGAGAAATCGCGCACGTGCAGTTCGTAGATCACGGCGTCGGTGGCTGCCTGCACGCGTTGCGGCGACAGCGTGCGATCCCAGCCCGCCGGCTTCAGGCGCGCGGACTGCAGATTCGCGATGTAAGCACGACGGGAATCGGTGGTCAGGCTGACGGCATAGGGATCCGTCACGCGGTTGCGGACGAAGCCGACTCCGTCCACGTGCACGTCGACGAGATAGGTGTAGTAGTGGCCCGACAGGTCGCGGTCGACAGCCGTCGACCAGACGCCCTGTCGCTGCGTCGAGTCGCAGCGGTTCCAGCGATCTTGCGGGCCCATGGCCGTCCGCGTGCAGGCACAGCGCCACGTTGCGTGCGGTCGGGGCCCACAGCGCGAACTTCGTCCGACCCGCTGCGACGGTCACGCCGAGTTGCGCGTTGGCGGCCGTTGCGAACAGATCGTCGAGCGCCCCCGGCGCCTGCAGGCGTGTCGCGCTCACCACGCGGCCGTCTGCGTCTTCCTGGACGAGCAGCAGTTGCTCCTGCTGGAGTCTGCGCAGGGCATCGGCGCTCGGCCTGGATCTGCAGTGTGATGCCCGCTGCGACATGACGAAAGCGTCCGGCGACGGCAGGTGGCAGCGGACCGTCATGGACCGCCAGGTCGAGCGCGCCGTCGGCGCCACTCACAGGGAAGCCAGGTACCGCAATGGCTCGGCCGCTGGCGGAATGGTGCAACCGGAAGCGTCTGCCGGCTTCGACGCCGGGCCAGCGCAGCAGCCTGGCATCGAACCAGATTGCGCGCGCCTCGAGCGTCGCGCGGCGCAGGCGCAGGCTGCAGCACGGTTGCATGAGCAGTCGCATCGCAGTCGGCCAGGGTCGGCGATGCCGCCGCTGACGTGGCCATCGCGGCGCATGACACGACACTGGCCAGCATCAATCTCAACGAAGCACCCTCCGCATCGGACAAAGCCATCATGCCACGCTGACCGCATCGCATGATGACTGGCAGCGTGCAGGCTGTACGCCAGGCGGATTTGCCGAGCATCCCGCGCACGCCGCCCACTTGGAGGGGACTCTTGGTGTAGGCTCACGTCCGGAAGTCGCGACGGATCCCGGGGGAGACTCAATGCCGGATGAAGCAGCCGCAGCGCGGCGTACGTTCCTGCGGCGACAACGCAGGAAGTAGGGTCCGCGCGTGGTCTCAGGTCTGCTTCTCACCGTCCTGGCGATCGCCTATCTCGGGCTGCTGTTCGCCGTCGCCTTCTTCGGCGAACGGAAATCCGTGTATCCGGGCCGTGAGCGCCTGCGTCCCTACATCTACAGCCTGGCCCTCGGCGTCTACTGCACGACCTGGACGTTTTTCGGCGCAGTCGGCACGGCCGTCAGCGAAGGCTGGGCCTACCTGCCCATCTACCTCGGCCCGGTGCTGCTGTTCGTGTTCGGGACGCCGCTCCTGCGGCGGCTGGTGGCGATCGCACGTGCGCACAACACGACCTCGATCGCCGACTTCATCTCGGCGCGGTTCGGCAAGAGTCCCGCGCTCGCCGCGCTCGTCGCAATCATCGCGCTCATCGCGGCCGTGCCCTACCTCGCGCTGCAGTACAAGGCGGTCGGCACCGGCATCGACGTGCTCACTGGCTCCACCGGTCAGCATCCGGCGTGGTTCGCCGACACCGCGCTGTGGGTGGCACTGCTCATGGCGGCCTTCGCCATGCTGTTCGGTACCCGTCGACTCGACGCCACCGAGCACCACGAGGGCGTGATGCTTGCGATTGCGTTCGAGTCGATCGTCAAGCTGCTCGCGTTCATTACGATCGGCGTGTTCGCCATGCTGAACCTCGGGGGCGCGCCGGATGTCTCCCACACGCGCCTCGGTGACATCGGCCAGGTCGTCAGGCCGGATTTCCTGGCTGCCACCGTGCTTTCCGCGGCCGCGATGCTCTGCCTGCCACGCCAGTTCCTGGTCGGAGTCGTCGAGTGTGCCGACCCGGCTGACCTGCGCAAGGCGCGCTGGCTGTTCTCCAGCTACCTGGTCGTCTTCACCCTGCTCGTGGTCCCGGTGGTGCTGGCGGGACTCGGCGCGGGACTTGGCGACCGCCACCACCCGGACTCGTTCGTGCTGTCGCTGCCGATGGAGCGCGGCGCGACCGGGGTGGCGGTGTTCGTGTTTCTCGGCGGGCTGTCGGCGGCGACGGCCATGGTGATCGTCGCGAGCATCGCGCTCGCGACCATGATCACCAACGACCTGGTGATGCCGGCGCTGTGGCGCAGCCGCTGGCTGCACCTCGACCAGAGCGCGGACGTCGGCCGGCTCGTGCTATGGCTGCGACGCCTGACGATCCTGCTCATTGCGCTGCTCGCGTACGCGTATCACCACAACACCGTGGCGCCCGCGAGCCTCGCCTCGATCGGACTGCTCGCCTTCGCGGCGGTCGCGCAGTTCGCGCCGGCAATCGTCACCGGCCTCTACTGGCGCGGCGCGACACGTGAGGGCGCGTTCTGGGGGCTCACTGCGGGCTTCGCTGTCTGGATCTACGCATTGTTGCTGCCCAACCTGCTCGCCGGCGGGGTGATCGGCTGGCCGCTGTTCGCGCAGGGCCCGTGGGGAATCGCCTGGCTGCGGCCGCAGAGCCTGTTCGGCATCGAGGTCATGAGCCCGGTGCTGCGCGGGGCGATGATCGCGCTGGCGATCAATGTCGCCGTCCTGCTCCTGGTCTCGCGTGTACGCGGCGTCTCGCTGCGTGACCGGATGGCGGCCACTTCGTTCCTGCGCGGCGGTATCCCGGTGGCCGGTGTCGCGGTCGCGGGCGGGGCACGCGTCGGCGACCTGCTCGCCGTGACGGAGCGAATCCTGGGTGCAGACGGGGCTCTACGCGCGCTCGAAGAGTACCACTCCGGTCTCGGCCGTCCGGTTCCGGGTGCCGGCGAACCCGCGGATCGCGGTCTTCTGCAGCACATGGAGCGCGTGCTCGCAGGCGCAATCGGCGCGTCGTCGGCCCGTCTCATGTTCACGCACGCGATGGCCGGCCGCGGCATTCCACCGGAGGACGTCGCTGAACTGCTCGACGAGACGTCGCAGGAACTGCGATTCAGCCGGCAATTGCTGCAGACCACGATGGAGAATGTCTCGCAGGGCATCGCGGTTGCGGATGCCGATGCGCGCATCGTCGCGTGGAACCGCTGCTATCTCGGGATGTTCGACTACCCCGATGGCATGGTGTACGTGGGCCGGCCCGTTGCCGACCTGATCCGCTGGAACGCGGAGCACGGTGAGTTCGGTGATGCCGACCCCGGTCCGCAGATCGCGAAGCGTCTCGCGCACATGAAGGCCGGCACGGCTTACGTCACCCAGCGTACCCGCCGCAACGGCCACGTGTACGAGATCCGAGGCCATCCGTTGCCGGACGGCGGTTACGTGACGACCTACAACGACATCACCGAGTTCAAGCGCACCGAGCGCGCGTTGCTCGAGGCGAAACTGACGCTCGAGCAGCGCGTCGAAGAACGCACGGGCGCGCTGCAGGCGGCGCTTGCGGCTCAACAGGAAGCGAAGCGACAGGCCGAGGAAGCGAACGCGACCAAGACGCGGTTCGTGGCCGCGGCGAGCCATGACCTGCTGCAGCCGCTCAACGCGGCGCGGCTCTTCGCCTCGACGCTGGGCGAGCGCAAGGATGATCCCGAGGTCGTCGAGATCGCTGAACGCATCGACAGCTCGATGCGCGCCGCCGAGGAAGTTCTCGACGACATGCTCGACATTGCCCGCCTCGAGAGCGGGACGATGCGGACCGAAATAGTGGAATTCCCGATGGACGAGACCTTCGAGAATATCGAGCGGCAGTTCGCGCCGCTCGCGGCGCGGCGCGGGCTGCGGCTGCACGTCAGGAAGCCGCGCTGCAGCGTACGCAGCGACCGGGTGTTGCTGCGGCGCATCCTGCAGAACCTGGTCTCGAATGCATTGCGCTATACGCAGCGCGGCGGCGTGCTCGTCAGCTGTCGGCGCCGCGGCGAGTTCGTCGAACTGCAGGTGTGGGACACGGGGCCGGGCATTCCCGAGCAGCATCAGCGCGCGATTTTCGACGAGTTCCGCCGGCTCGATCGGTCGTCGCCGTGGGGGGAGAAGGGCCTTGGGCTCGGGCTCTCGATCTGTCATCGCATGGCGCTGTTGCTCGGTCACGGGCTCAGGGTGCGCTCGAACGTCGGCCACGGCTCGGTCTTCAGCGTGCTCGTGCCGCGCTGCGCGCCCGCTGCGTCGCCGGTGGCCGTTGTCGTCGCAGAGGAGCGGGCGCGCATGCCGGCCACACTGGTCGGGTTTACGGCGCTCTGCATCGACAATGAACCGGAGATCCTCGCCGGCATGAGAGCCCTGATGTCGCGCTGGGGCGTGCGAGTGCTCACGGCGGTGGACGCCGCCGAGGCAATCACGCTCTTCGAGCGGGAGCGGCCGGACGTGATCCTCGCCGACCACCGGCTCGGCGAGGGCGAAATGGATGGCCTCGACCTGCTGCAGTCGATGCGGCGTGACGGTATCGAACCGGTGCCGGGCGCGCTCGTGACCGCCGACCACAGCCCCGCGGTAGCCGAGCGAGCCCGCTCGCTGGGATATCCGTTGCTGCGCAAGCCGCTGAAGCCGGCCGCGCTGCGCGCACTGCTCGGCGCACTCGCATCGCAGAGGCAAGCTGCGGGCGCGTCGTCCCCGGACCGGGCTACTCCGCTTCCTCAGGAGGGGGTTTGAAGCTGGCCCGGTCCGTCGCCAGCCTGCCCGCCGCGAGCACCGCCTGCGTACGAGTTGCGACGTGGAGCTTCCGCAGGATTGCCGTCACGTGCGCCTTCACGGTCGCCTCGGACACGTCAAGGTCGTAGGCAATCTGCTTGTTAAGCTGTCCCGAGCACAACGCGCCCAGCACCCGGAATTGCTGCGGCGTGAGATCCGCAATGCGTCGCGCGACCTCGAGGTCCTCGTCGGTGTCGTCCGTCACCCTCGGCAGATGAAATCCCGGCGGCGTGTAGATTTCCCCGGCCAGCACCGCCTCGACGGCCTGACCGATCTGGCCGGCTTCGGTGGACTTCGGGATGAAGCCCTGCGCCCCGAAGCGGATCGCCGCGGCAATCGTCTGCGGATCGTCGTCCGCCGAGACGATCGCGACCGGCAATTCCGGCCGGCTGCCGCGCACGTGCGCGAGCGCGTTGAACCCCTGCGCGCCGGGCATGTTGAGGTCGAGCAGCAGCAGGTCGGCATCGGGCTCGGCCTCGATGGCAGCGAGCAGGGCCGCCACTGAATCGGCCTCGACGAATCGGGTGCCCGGCGCGAGTCGTCCGACCGCGGCTTTGAGCGCCTCGCGGAACAGCGGGTGGTCGTCAGCCACGATGATCTGTCGGCCCATGCACACGAGACTACACCGCCGGTCCGGCCGCGCGCGCGCGTACGACCAAAGGCGTATTTCGTCGATGCTGCATCCGTCGCAGCATCGTGCCAGTGCCAACCCGGGGGTAATGCCATGTCCGCACAGAATCACCGCAGCCCTGTTCTTCGCCGCCTGGTCGCCACGACGCTGGCGTTCGCCGCGCTGGGCACTTCGGCCAGCGCGTTCGCGCAGTCGGATGTGTCGGCCAAAGAGGCCGCGCTCGAGGCCCGCGTCGCGGAACTGGAGAAGATGGTCCAGCAGCTGATGGCGGAGAAGCAGGCGCCCGCGGCGGCTGCGGCGCCGGCCGCCGCGGCCGCACCGCTCCCGAAAGGGCAGCAGCCCGTGCAGCAGGTCTCGATCCTGCCGAACGCGGCGCCGGGTACGACGCTTTACGTCACGGGCTTCGTCAAGGCCGATGCGAACTGGACCTCCACGTCCGACGGCGAACTCGCCAATAGCGCTTCCGGCCGCGATTACTACGTGCCGGGCCAGACGCCGATCGGCGGGGAATCAGAGGGCACCGACTTCAATTTCCACGCCAAGCAGAGCCGCTTCATCGTCGGTACCAACACTCCGCTCGAGAACGGGGACAAGATCACGACCCACTTCGAGGTCGACTTCTACGGCTCGGCGCTCGGCAGCCAGAACGTGTCAAATACCTACGGTGCGGTGCTGCGGCAGGCCTTTGTCCAGAGCAATCACTGGCTGGTCGGCCAGGCCTGGTCCACCTTCATGGACGTCGGCGCGCTGCCCGAGGCTGTCGACTTCATCGGCCCGACGGACGGCACGGTGTTCATCCGGCAGCCGCAGGTGCGGTACACGACTGGTGGCTTCTCGTTCGCGGCAGAGAATGCGCAGACGACGTTCACCACGCTCAGCGGCACCACGGTCGCGTCGAACTCGAGCGACGACGGCGCGTTCCCGGATTTCATCGGTCGCTACACCTGGAAAGCTGACTGGGGCAGCGTGACGCTGGCCGGCCTCTTCCGTGAGCTGAAGTACGAGACGACCGGGACCAACAAGATCGACGCCTCGACCTGGTCGGCGGCCGCCAGCTTCTCGGGCAAGATCAAGGCCTGGGGCAAGGATGACGTCCGCTGGATGCTGCTCGGCGGCAACCTCGGGCGCTACGCGGCCCTGAACTTCACCAATGACGCCGTGCTGAATGCCAACGGCGACTTCGACACGATCGACGGCTACGCGGGCTATCTGGCCTACCGTCACTTCTGGACCGACAAGATGCGCAGCAGCCTGTACTACGCCGCCGGGAGCTATGACAACCCCAGCACCCTGAGCGGGACTGCCGCCAACAAGTCGAGCGAGAGCTGGTCGGTGAATCTCTTCTACTCGCCGGTCCCGAAGCTCGACATCGGTGCGGAGTACCGCTGGGCCAAACGCGAGCTCGAGAACAATGCCGACGGTTCGCTGAACCGGCTGCAGCTCACGACGAAGTATTCGTTCTAGCTGACAGGACGACGGGGAAGATTCTCCTTGCCGGGGCTGCGCATGACGACGCACAAGGTTTACAAGGTGCCGGCGGACTTCGCGCAACGGACGCGCATCACGCTCGACCAGTACCGCGATCTGTATGCGGAGTCCGTGCGCGACCCGGAGGAATTCTGGCGGCGCATGGGTCAGCGCATCGACTGGGTGCAGCCATACCGCCGGGTCAAGGACGTCAGCTACGACCTGAACGACTTCCACATCCGCTGGTTCGACGGCGGACAGCTCAATGTCGCGGCCAACTGCCTGGATCGACACCTGGCCACGCGCGGCGACAAGACCGCGATTGTCTGGGAGGGTGACGATCCGAACGAGAGCGTGCGCATCACCTACCGTGAGCTCCACGGCCGGGTGTGCAAGCTTGCGAACGCGCTCAGGTCGCTGGGCGTGCAGAAGGGCGATCGCATCACGATCTACCTGCCGATGATCCCCGAGGCGGCCGTGGCGATGCTGGCGTGCGCCCGGATCGGCGCGATTCACTCGGTCGTCTTCGGCGGCTTCTCGCCGGATTCCCTGGCGGGACGCATCTCGGACTGCGATTCGTCCGTGGTGATCACCGCGGACGAGGGCGTCCGCGGCGGCAAGCGGATTCCGCTCAAGGCCAATGTCGACCAGGCGCTGAGCTCGCCCGGCACGGGGTCCGTGAAGCACGTGCTGGTGGTGAAGCGGACCGCCGCGGCGGTTGCGATGTACGAACGCGACCAGTGGTACGACGAAGTCGTCGATGGCCAGTCGGAGACGTGCGAGCCCACGGTGGTGGACGCCGAGGATCCGCTCTTCATCCTGTACACCTCGGGCTCGACGGGCAAGCCCAAGGGCGTGCTGCATACGAGCGGCGGCTACCTGGTGTACGCAGCACTGACGCACGAGGCGATCTTCGACCTGCGCGAGGACGACGTCTTCTGGTGCACGGCTGACGTCGGCTGGGTAACGGGTCACAGCTACGTCGTGTACGGGCCGCTCGCGAACGGCGCGACCGTGCTCATGTTCGAGGGCGTGCCCAATTACCCCGACGCGGGCCGCTTCTGGCAGGTCTGCGACAAGCACCGGGTCACGATCTTCTACACCGCGCCGACGGCGTTGCGGGCGCTGATGCGCGAGGGCGACGGGCCGGTGAAGAAGCACTCGCGGAAGTCGATCCGCCTGCTCGGCACGGTCGGCGAACCGATCAACCCCGAGGCCTGGGAGTGGTATCACCGCGTGGTAGGCGACGGACGCTGCCCGATCGTGGATACCTGGTGGCAGACCGAGACAGGCGGCGCGCTGATCAGTCCGCTGCCCGGTGCGATCGACATGAAGCCTGGCTCCGCGACGCTGCCTTTCTTCGGCGTGAAGCCGGCAATCGTGGACGCCGAGGGCAAGGTGCTCGACGGCGCCTGCGAGGGCAACCTGGTCATCACCGACAGCTGGCCCGGGCAGATGCGCACCGTGTATGGCGATCACCAGCGCTTCATCGATACCTATTTCAGGACCTACCCGGGCGCCTACTTCACCGGTGACGGCGCGCGCCGCGACGAGGACGGCTACTACTGGATCACCGGGCGGGTCGATGACGTGCTGAACGTAGCCGGGCATCGCCTGGGCACGGCCGAAGTCGAGAGTGCGCTGGTCGCGCACCATTACGTTGCCGAGGCGGCCGTGGTGGGTTGCCCGCACGAGGTCAAGGGACAGGGAATCTACGCCTACGTCACGCTGATCGTGGACGCGACGCCGAGCGAGGAGCTGCGCAAGGAACTCCGTGAGTGGGTCCGGCGCGAGATCGGTCCGATCGCGACGCCGGACTTCATCCAGTGGGCGCCGGGACTGCCGAAAACACGCTCCGGCAAGATCATGCGCCGCATCCTGCGCAAGATCGCGGCCAACGAGCACGAGCAGCTCGGCGACATCTCGACCCTCGCGGACCCGTCCGTCGTCGCGAGCCTGGTCGACGAGCGGATGAACCGCTGAGCATTCCGGCCCGGCGGGCCGACCTGTGACCTGGGTCGTAGCAGCTGGAGCCGGTAATGCTCCCTCCGTCTACGACCAATGTCGCAGTGGGCCAGCAGGTGTCCACTGCTAGATTGCAGTACAACCCTGCGAGGGGAGGAGGGTAACTCGATGTCGCGCGAAAGAAGACAAGCCTACTGGGTACGCAACCTGGGGATCGTGGCGAAGCTACTCGCCATCTGGTTCGTCGTTTCCTACGGATTCGGCATTTTGCTGGCGGATTGGCTCGACAACTTCAAGGTCTTCGGCTTCAAGCTGGGCTTCTGGTTCGCCCAGCAAGGGTCGATCTACGTGTTCGTCGCCCTGATCTTCGTCTACGTGCGGATCATGAACAAACTCGACAAAGAGTTTGACGTGCACGAAGACTGAGCCGCACTAACGAATCGTCGAGGAAAGCAACATGTCAGTTCTAACCTGGACCTATTTGCTGGTGGGCGCGAGCTTCGCCCTCTACATCGGCATTGCGATCTGGAGCCGGGCGTCGCACACGCGCGACTTCTACGTGGCCGGCGGCGGCGTCAGCCCGCTCGCCAACGGCATGGCGACGGCAGCCGACTGGATGTCCGCCGCATCGTTCATCTCGATGGCCGGCCTCATCTCTTTCATGGGGCGCGACGGCGCCGTCTACCTGATGGGCTGGACGGGCGGCTACGTGCTGCTCGCGCTGCTGCTCGCGCCTTACCTGCGCAAGTTCGGCAAGTTCACGATTCCAGACTTCATCGGCGACCGGTACTACTCCGACACGGCGCGGCTGGTGGCCCTCGTGTGCGCGGTCTTCGTCTCGTTCACGTACGTCGCGGGCCAGATGCGCGGCGTGGGCATCGTCTTCTCGAGATTCCTCGAGGTGGACATCAACCTCGGCGTCGTGATCGGCATGGCGATCGTGTTCTTCTACGCCGTGCTCGGCGGGATGAAGGGCATCACCTACACCCAGGTCGCGCAGTACTGCGTGCTGATCTTCGCCTACATGGTGCCCGCGATCTTCATCTCGATCCTGCTCACGGGTCACACGCTGCCGCAGCTCGGCTTCGGCGGCTCGCTGGAAGGCGGCGGCGGGTTCCTGCTCGACAAGCTCGACGGCCTGAGCACGGAGCTTGGATTCGCGCCCTACACCAACGGGCAGAAGCCGATGATCGACGTCTTCTGCATCACGGCAGCGCTGATGATCGGCACGGCTGGCCTGCCGCACGTGATCGTCCGGTTCTTCACGGTGCCGAAGGTGCGTGACGCGCGCAAGTCGGCTGGCTGGGCGCTGCTCTTCATCGCCATCCTCTACACGACTGCTCCAGCGGTAGCGGCGTTCGCGCGCTACAACATGATCGAGACGATCAACGGCTCGGACGGCGCGGGTGCGCTCTACAGCGAGGCGCCGAGCTGGATCAAGAACTGGGAGAAGACCAAGCTCATCAAGTGGGAAGACAAGAACGGCGACGGCCGCATGTTCTACGCCAAGGACGATCGCAACGAGATGACGATCGACCGCGACATCATGGTGCTGGCCAATCCCGAGATCGCCAAGCTCCCGGCCTGGGTGATCGCACTCGTCGCGGCCGGCGGCCTGGCGGCGGCGCTTTCGACCGCGGCGGGCCTGCTGCTGGTGATCTCGTCGTCGATCGCGCACGACCTGATGAAGAAGATGGTGATGCCGAACATCACGGAAAAGCAGGAACTGCTGTACGCGCGCCTGGCCGCCGGCGTCGCGGTCGTGATCGCAGGTCTGCTCGGCATCTATCCGCCGGCCTTCGTCGCGCAGGTGGTGGCCTTCGCCTTCGGACTCGCGGCCGCGTCGTTCTTCCCGGCGATCTTCCTCGGGATCTTCGACAAGCGCGCGAACATGCAGGGTGCCATAACCGGCATGGTCGTGGGCATCGTGTTCACGGCCAGCTACATCATCTACTTCAAGTTCGTGAATCCGACAGCCGGTGCCGACGAATGGCTCTTCAAGATTTCGCCTGAGGGGATCGGCTTCGTGGGCATGCTGCTCAACTTCGCAGTAACCTATACGGTGAGCCACCTGACGGCCCCGCCGCCGGAGCACATCCAGCACCTCGTCGAGGACATCCGGGTCCCGCGTGGCGCGGGAGCCGCGACGCACCACTGAGGTCGCGGGCGGAAGTGACCACCGGGGCGGTCCTCGTGGGCCGCCCCGTTTTTTTTGAGCGCCAGGACACATCGACGTGAGCCGGCACGACCAGGAATTCGACTTCTCGACGCCGCCGTTCAACCTGCTCACGACCGAGCAGGCCGGCGAACTCGGCGCGCGCATGGACATCGAGTTCGTCCCCAAGGGCACCACCATCCTCGAGGCCGGACAGGCGTCGGATTTCGTCTACGTGATCCTCAAGGGCGAAGTCGCGGCGATGGAGGCGGGCGCGGGCTACCCGCGCGTCTTCGCCGAGTTCGGCGCGCACGACCTGTTCGGCACGACGGCCTCGCTGACCGGCTCCGCGCGCTACACGTACGAGGCGATGGAGGACACCCTCGCCTGGACGATACCGGCGGCATCGTTCCGTGCGGCGGTCTCGGCGAACGGACGTTTCGCCGCCTACTTCCTCGAGTCCCTGGCCAAGCGCAGCGCCGAAGCCGAGCGATCCGGCGCGCCAACTGACCTGGCCGAGATGATGCTGACGCGCGTCGGCGAGGCGCTGCTTGCCGATGCGGTCACGGTCCCGGAGACCTGCCCGCTCGACGAGGCGACCCGACGCATGCGCGACCGGCGCGTCGACTGCGTGTTCGTCGAGGGGCCGGCCGGTCTCGGCATTGCGACACGCACCGACCTGCTCGAGGCGATCGTGCTGGGGCGGCGCGCGCTGGAGCAGCCGATCGGCGCGATCGCGAGCCGCCCGGTCGTGAGCTGCGACACGTCCGATCCGCTCTTCCAGGCGCTGGTGACGATGACGCGCGCCGGGATCGAACGCATCGCGGTGCTCGAGAACGGCCAGCTCAGGGGCACGCTGGGACTCGCCGAGCTTCTCAGCCACTACTCCAGTCACTCGCACGTGATCGGCCTGCGGGTCGCGCGAGCCGAGACTCGCGCGGAGTTGGGCGCCGCCGCACGACAGGTCAACCAGCTGGTCCGCACGCTGCATGCCACGGGCGCGCGCATGCAGTACCTCGCCGACCTCGTAAGCGCAGTCAACCAGCGGCTGCTGGCGCGGCTGTTCGAGTTCTGTTTCGATCCCTCGGTGCGCAGTCGCTGCTGCCTGCTGGTGCTCGGCAGCGAGGGACGCGGCGAACAGCTGTTCAAGACCGACCAGGACAATGCGCTGATGCTTGCGAGCGACGTGCCGGACGAGGACGTGGCGCTCGCCGCGCAGGCCTTCAGCGACGGACTTGCAGAGTTGGGCTATCCGCCGTGTCCGGGTGGCGTGATGGTCTCGAACCCGCAATGGCGCGGGGACCAGGCGGCCTGGCTCGGCCGCATCGAGACTTTGCGCGGCGACACCGCGGCGCAGGCGCTGATGCGCGTGGCCATCATGCTGGACGCGCGCGTCGTCGCCGGCGATGCACGACTCTTCGCACCGGTCCGCGAGACCCTGCTCGAGTTCGGCCAGAACGAGCTCTGGATGCACCACTTCGTGGCGCCGGCGCTCGAGTTCCAGACGCCGCTGCGGCTGTTCAGCGGACTGCTCGGCCGCGGCGCGCCGGTCGACGTCAAGAAGGGGGGCATCTTTCCCGTGGTGCACGGAGTGCGCACCCTCGCGCTGCAGCATCGGCTGACCGAGACCTCGACTTTCGAGCGCATCGACGCGCTCATGGCTGCGGGTGCCTTGAGCCCGACGCTCGGCACCGACCTGCGACAGGCGTACGCGATCATGCTCAGGCTGCGGCTCGGGCAGCAGCTCGAGGCGGTGAGCGAGGGCGAGGTGCCGGGCAACACCGTCCAGCTTGCCGCGCTGCGCCGCCTGGACCGCGACCTGTTGCGCGATTCGTTCGGTGTCGTGCGCGAGTTCCAGCGCTCGCTGTCGTCGCGCTTCCGACACGGCCTCTGAGCATGGAGTCGCACCGGTGAGTTCACTGCAGCGCGGACTCCGCAGGATGTGGCGGGTGCTGCGGACGCCGCTGGTGCCGAAGGCCGGCGAGATCGTCTCGCTGGATCTCGAGACCAGCAGCCTCGACCCGAAGACCGCGGTGATCCTGTCGATCGCGGCAGTGCCGGTACGCGACCGGCGCATCCTGCTCAGCGAGGGATTCGAGCGCAAGGTGGCGAGCGATGCGCCGGTGGACCGGGAGGCCGTGAAGTATCACCGGCTGCGTCCGGTGGACGTGGCGCAGGGTGCGACGGCCGCGGACGCTGCCGACGACTTCGTCGCCTGGCTCGGCGACCGGCCGGTGATCGGTTACTGCACCGGTTTCGATTGCGCCATGCTCGATCGGGTGCTGCGGGAGGGCGGTCGCCCCGGATTCGAACCAGACTGCTTCGACGTGCGCGACCTCTATCGCCGTGCGATCCTGCGCCGCAATCCCGAGGACTCCCCGCCGCGCGCGCTCGACGAGATCCTCGCACGACTTGGCGTGCCCGTGGTGGCGCGGCATACGGCGCGCGGCGATGCGACCGCTGTTGCGATGGCCTACCTGCTGTTGTCAGAAGGCCGCGGCTAGCGGGGCGAGGTGCACCAATGGTCAGCGAACTACGGGACGTGCGGGATTTCCTCAGTCGGCACCCGCCGTTCTCCTCCCTTCCTGACGAGGTCCTCGATCGCCTGCCCCGTCTGCTGTCGGTGCGTTACTGCCGGCGCGGGTCGGCGTTTCCACCGGCCGGCGTCGACAGCGCGAGCCTCCATGTCATCCGCAAGGGCGCGGTCGAACTGCGGGACGATGCCGGGGAGCTGGTCGAGAAGCTCGCGGAGGGCGACTGTCTCGATGCCCGCGCCCATGGATGCGCGGGACGAGCAGAAGCTCGTCGGGATGACGGTCGAGGACACGCTGGTCTACGTGTTGCCCCCGGCCGTGCTCGCCGAGCTCAGGGAAAGCCACGCGGCGTTCGATGACAGCTTCGAGGTCTCGATCCGCGAGCGGCTGCAGCGGGCACGTGCGGCAGTGCTTGACGCGCCCCAGGTCGGGGGAAACCTGCTGCGGCTCAGCGTCGGGGATCTCATCGTGCGTGCAGCCGTGACCGCCGATGCCACGATGAGCGTTCGCGATGCCGCGCGCCTGATGACTCGCGAGCGCGTGTCGTCGCTGCTGGTCATGCGCGATGACGACCTCGAGGGCATCGTGACCGATCGCGACCTGCGCATCCGCCTGGTGGCAGAGGACCGCGACGGAGCCACGCCACTCGGCGACATCATGACCCCACGTCCGCATACGATCTCGAGGAGCGCCTCGGCGTTCGAGGCGCTGATGGCGATGAGCCGGCTGCGTATCCACCACCTGCCGGTCGTGGATCGCGATGGCGTCGAGGGAATGGTCTCGACCCACGATGTGCTGCGCGCCCAGAGCGTGAATCCCCTGTACCTGGCCGACCGGATCCGGCGCTGCAGCCTCGGTCGCAGACCTGCGTCAGGTAACAGCCGAGGCGCGGGAACTTCACGTCCAGCTCGTGGCGGCGCATGCGAGTGCCCAGCAACTCGGCCAGGCCCTGACCTCGGTGTGCGATGCGGCCACTCGTAGATTGATCGAGCTCTCCGTTCACCAGCTTGGGGAACCGCCCGTCCCGTTTGCCTGGGTCGCCACGGGTTCCCAGGGTCGCGGCGAGCTGACCCTGCACTCGGACCAGGACAACGCGATCATCCTGGACGACGACTTCGCGTCGGAACGGCACGCCGACTATTTCGCCGCGCTGGCAACCGAGGTCAACCAGGGGCTCGATGGCTGCGGCTACGCGCTCTGTCCAGGCGAGGTCATGGCCTCCAATGCCCAGTGGCGTCAACCGCTGTCCGTGTGGCGCGGCTACTTCACGGCCTGGCTCGAAAGGACCGATTACAAGGCGGCGTCGCTCGCGGCCAACTTCTTCGACATGCGCACGATCTGGGGTGAGGACGCGCTCAGGCAACGCCTGATGGCGCAGATTCTGCCGCGCTGCCGCGGCGAAAAGGTCTTCCTTGCGTACATGGCGAGCCACGCGCTGGGGAACCGGCCGCCGCTCGGGTTCTTCCGCAGTTTCGTGCTGGTCCGTTCCGGTGAGCACGAGGGCAGCGTCGACCTCAAGCGACACGGGTTGCTGCCGATCGTCGACCTGGCGCGCGTCTACGCCCTGGCGGGAGCCGTCGAGTCGGTCGGCACGCTGCAGCGACTGGAGAGCTCGTTCACCGCAGGCACCCTGAGCGAGGAGGGCGCCGAGAACCTTGCGGCGGCGTTCGAGTTCATCTCCATGCTGCGCGCGAAGCATCAGGCGCAGCAGCTGCGCGGCGGCGAGGACGTGGACAGCTACGTCATCCCCGATGCGCTGACGACGATGGAACGACGCCACCTCAAAGATGCATTCGCGGCGATTGCGACGCTGCAGGACGCCGTGCGTGCCGCACACGGCGACCGGCTGCCGCTGTGACGGTGGGTTCGCTGCTGCCGCTCAACCTCCGTCGGCGCCATCGCGCTCGCTCGGCGCCGCCGGGACCCTTGCGTACCTACTACGGAAAGCCATTCCCGCCAGCTGTTCGCGACTGGCGGGAAGTCGAATTCCTGGCCCTGGATCTCGAGACCACCGGCACCGACCCCGTCACGGACGAGATCGTCAGCGCGGGCTGGGTGCGTGTCGCAGGCGGGGCGATCGATCTCGGGACGGCGACCCGGCGCATGGTGCGGCCTGCAGGACCCATGCCTGAGGCGAGCGCCGTCATCCATGCCATCACGGATGACGAGGCGGCGCAGGGCGAGCCGCTCTGCACGGTCCTCACCGACATCCTCGGCGCGCTCGGAGGGAGGGTGATGGTCGCCCATTACGCGCAGACCGAACTCGGGTTCATCGATGCCGCCTGCCGGCGTTGCCTGGGCGGTGGCCTGCTGGCGCCGGTCGTCGACACGCTCCAGCTGGCGCGTCGCACGCACTCGAGGATGGGGCGCGAGCCGGCCCGCGGCGATCTCAGGCTCGAGGCGCTTCGCCGACAGTACAACCTGCCCGGGCACCAGCTGCACGACGCGTTGAGCGATGCGATCGCGACGGCGGAATTGTTCCTGGCGCAAGCCGCGGAGTTCTCGGCAGCAGGTCCGCTGTCCCTGCGCGCGCTGCTGGCTCGCGCGTGAGCGGTTGCAGGCGCCGGCAGGGCAGGACGCCTGCGCTGGTTCTTCCCGACGACGACAGCGCGCTCCCGCGTCAGCCGTCCTCGTCGATGCGGTACGTCGTCTGCACAAAGCCGAACTCGTACGCCCGCGACTGCATGGTCGTCAACTTCACGTCATGCGGGAGGGAACTGAACAGTGGCCGACCCGCACCGAGCAGGACGGGAATGACGGTGATCGTGATCTCGTCGAGCAGGCCGGCCCGCAGGAAGCTCTGGATCGTGTGGCCGCCGTCCACGTAGAGATGACGGAATCCCTCGCGGCCCAGTCGTGCAACAAGGCCCTCCGGCGACTCCTGGCTGGAGCGCACCGTGCCAGCCAGTAAGGGCGGGATGGTGACCGGTATGTGACTCAGGACGACGACCGGCAGCGAGCCGTACGGCCACTCCGCAAACGTCACGACCTGCTCGAAGGTGTGCCGGCCCATGACGAGGCCGTCGATCGATGCCATGAACTCGAGATAGCCGCAATCCTCGCCCTCGGGGAGCAGGGCCTGCGAGTCGTCGAGCCAGTCGAGGCTCCCGTCCGCCCGGGCGATGAAGCCATCGACGCTCGTGGCGATGAACGACGAAACACGCGGTCGCATGATCTTTTCACCCTGTTGCGGCTATTGCTTGATTGGACCACAGCTTGCCGGCCACGATCCAATGATGCTGGCGTTGCAAACGTCTCGACCGGCGAGGTTCGATTCTGCGCGCGCTCCGATCGCGGCGTCCTCGACGACCCACATTGCCGCATTGCATTCCGCCCGGTACAACGGCGGTATGTCGCCGGAGTCTGTCATACCCCAGGAGCACCCCGTAGCGGCGGCGTTGCCCGAGGATGCGATGGATCTCGGCCACAGGTTCCGCTGGTTGCATACCGGCGACGCGGCCTACGACGCCATCATGGCGATGATCGACGGTGCGCGTCGGACCGTCGATGTCGAGTTCTACACGATCGCATCGGGCGCGCCAGCCGATCGGCTTGGCGCCGCCTTGCAGCGGGCAACTGCGCGCGGCGTGCGAGTACGTGTACTGGTCGACGCATTCGGGTCGTCGTCGCTTCCCGCCACGTGGCTCGAGGACCTGCGGGCAGCCGGGGCCGACGTGCGCAGCTTCAACCCGCGGCCCCTGTTGCGGTGGTCATTCCGCGACCACCGCAAGTTGATCGTCTGCGACGAAGAGGCTGCGCTGGTGGGTGGCTTCAATGTCACGCCGGCATTTGAAGGTGACGGCATCAGCCGCGGCTGGCGTGACCTGGGTCTGCTCATCGAGGGGCCGCTGGCGGCGGACCTTGCACGAGGATTCTCCGTGCTGTTCGAGGCCGCAGAACCTGGCGCGGACCGGGTTGCGTTCCCTGGCCCGCTTCCTGCGCCATCAGCAGGTCGACCTGGATTCCGCGGCGGCCATCGTCGGCGGACCCGGTGGGCCGCAGGCGTTGCTGAAGCGAACGCTGCGCGCCGACCTGAAGGTGGCCAGGCGAGTGGACATCGCGGCGGCCTACTTCCTGCCGTCACGTCGACTGCGCCGATTGTTGCGCCGGGCCGCGCGGCGGGGCCCGGTGCGCGTCCTGTTGTCGGCCAACAGCGACGTTCCGGTGGCGCGACTGGCCGGCGAGCACCTGTACCGCGAAATGCTCCGCAACGGCGTGGCGTTGTGGGAGTACCAGCCGCAGGTGATGCACGCGAAAGCCTTTGTCGTCGACGATGTCGTCTACGTGGGCTCCGCCAACCTCGACACGCGCAGCCTGCATCTCAACTTCGAATTGCTGGTGCGCTTGCCGAGTCCAGTTCTTGCGGCACAAATCCGCGCACGCATTGACCATGACTGTGCATTGGCACGACAGGTGCCGGCCGACTGGCCCCGCCATCGCACGCTGCTGCAACGCTGGTTGCAGCGCTGGTCCTATTTCCTGCTCGCGAAAGTGGATCCGTTCGTGGCACGCAGTCAGTTCCGGCACCTGCGATGAAGCCGGCATTTCCTTCGCGAAAGGCGGGACCTTCTAGTCGCGTGACCTTGGCCCCGCCGCTTCCCCGCCGACCGCCAGGATCCTCTGCTGGCGCGCCAGCGACCAGCCCGTGAACGCCCACACCAGGGCCAGCACCGCGCCGGCCACTGCTACCACGGCCGGACTTGCGGCAATGGCGTCGATGCCTGTCTTCACCCAGCCGCTGACCGCGTCCGCGCCACGATAGACCGCGGTGTCGATGACGTTCTTGGCCTTGTACTTGGCCTCGGACGGGACCACGGTGAACAGCATCTCGCGGCCCGGTCGCGCCAGCGCGTACTCACCCGCACGGCGCATGACCATCACCACCGCAAACACCGCGAAGGTCGGCGCCAGCGCGAGCCACAGAAAGCCCAGTGTCATGACCACCGGTACCGCCGTCAGCAGCACGACGATGCCGAGTCTCTGCACGATGCGTCCGGTCAGGAACAGCTGGGTGAGCAGGGTCAGGGTCTGGACGATGAAATCGAGCGTGCCGAACACCCGTGTCTGGTCGGTGCGATCCGGAAAATGCAGCTCGACGAGGCGCGCCTGCTCGAAATAAAGAAACGTCGAGACACTGGCCAGCAGCACGACAAAGGCGGCGATGCCCAGCAGGTAGCGCGAATGCAGCACCGTACCGATGCCGGCGAACGGGTTGCCGCCGAGTGGCAGGCGGCGCGCAGCCTGTTCATCAGTGCGCAGCGGTCGGTGATCGCGCCAGACCTGCAGCGCGCGTGCCGCGACCGCCGAACCCAGCAGCAGGGCCGTGCTCAGCACCATCAGCCCCGGCAGGCCGAGTGAGCCCACCAGCAGCACGCCCAACAGTGGCCCGACCAGGCCGCCCGCGCTCGCGCCCGCCGCCATCACTGCGAACAGCCGCTTGGCCTGCGCCACCGGGAACAGGTCGGCCAGCACGCTCCAGGCCACCGAGATCACCAGCAGGTTGAACACGGACAGCCAGACGTAGAAGGCGCGTGCGATCCAGGGATTGTCGGGCTGCGCGGCGATCGCCGCCGCGAAACCCAGCAGGTTCAGCGCGAAGAAACCGTAGGTCCAGGGCAGGATGCGTCGTCGCGGTGCGCGCGCGGCGACCCAGCCGAACAGCGGGATCGCGGCGAGCGTGGCCATGAAGGTGCCGGTGAACAGCCACTGCAGGTTGTCCACGCCACCGGCGATGCCCATCGTTTCGCGCACCGGCCGCAGCATGAAATAACCGGCGAACAGCAGGAAGAACATCAGCACGCCGGCCGCCACCGCCGGCGCCTTCGTCGGGTTCTACCCCGAACAGTCGGGACAGGAAGCGGATCGCCCGTTCCCGGCATGGCCATCAGGCGAACATCGCCACGAGTTCGGCACGTTCGGCCGCGCTCAGGTCGCGGCCCCGGCCGGCCTCGAGGTTGTCGCTCTGGCGGTCGGGCTTGCCGGTGGCCGGGATCACCACGGTCACCGCCGGATGGCTGATGGCGAACTTCAGGAACATCTGCGCCCAGGACGTCACGCCCGCCTCGGCGGCCCAGCCTGGCAGCGCCTTGTCGGCCACGCGCGCGAACAGCCGGCCGTCGTCGAAGGCGCGGTTGATCATCACCGCCACGCCGGTGTCCCTGGCCAGCGGCAGCAGGCGCTTGTCGGCATTGGGCGCGCTGACCGAATAGTTGATCTGGATGAAGTCGGGTTTCTGCGCGGCCATGATGTCTGCGAGTTCGTCGTGTCTTGCATCGACGTAGTGGGTCAGGCCGACGTATCTGGTCTTGCCTTGGGCCTTGAGTTCGCGCGCGCAGGCCAGTTGGGTCCGCCAGTCGCGCAGGTTGTGCACGGCGAGCAGCTCCACCTTGTCCGTGCGCAGGCGCTTGAGCGACCGCGCGAACTGCGCCTCGCCGGCGGCACGATCGTCCGCGGCGAGCTTGGTCGCCAGCCAGATCTTGTCGCGGACGCCGAGTTCGGCCATCAGGTCGCCCAGCACGTCCTCGGCATTGCCGTAATTGGGCGAGGTGTCGATGACGCTGGCACCGCCGGCGACAAAACGCCGCAGCACCTCGCGCAGCGGGCCGCGGCCGGCCGCATCCACCTCGAAACTGCCCGAGGTGCCCATGCCGATCACCGGGATCGTTTCGCCGGTGGCGGGGATCACGCGTTTCGCCAGGCCGGGTGCGGCGGTGGGCGTGGCCGCCAGGACGAGTCGGGGATGGAGCGCAGCGGCAGTGGCGGTGAGCGCGGCGGCCGAGAGAAAAGAGCGGCGACTGGTCATGGCGGCACCTCCTGGCAGTGACGTGAGCAGCGATGACGCGTGAGCCTAAATGAAACTTCCGCTCGCTGCAGGAATCGACGGTAGCCAGCCAGAAATGGAATGGTCCCGTTGACCAAGAAAGGGCGCGCCTGCACGTCACCGGTCAGGTACAGCGACGAAACTGGTGGCGTGCGGTCTGACGCATCCGACCGTAAGATACCGCGATGCATGCGAGCCAGACATGGGGCGGTGCCCAGTTACCCGACCTGATCGTAACTGAGTTCCCTCGCGCCCCGATCGGGCCGGCGCGGATCACGGTCGCCGGGATCCTGCGGTGAGCGAACAACCCGGCCAGCGCGTTGGTGGAATCACGCGGATCGTGAATTTCATGGCGGAGTTGCGCCGTCGCCGCGTCTTCTCGTTCACCGCCGGCTACATCGTCGCGGCGTGGGTTGCCATCGAGGTTGCCAGCGTAGTGCTGCAGGCCTTCGAGGTGCCGAACCACGTCCTGCGGGTGCTGATAATCGCCGCCGTCGTGCTCGCGCCGGCGGCGATGGTGCTCGCCTGGTTCTACGACCTGACCCGCCACGGTCTCGTCTACACCGACGAGGTCGACCGGATGAAGGCGATCGCCGAGCAGCCAAGCGCACCAACGGACGCAGCGGCCAACGCGGCTGGCCTGCCGGCCCCAGCGGAAATCGAGGGCGTGCCCGCGATTGAAACGACAGCCGCCGGACCTGCCGAACGCCGACTGGTGACGGTGCTGCAGTGTTCACTGTCGCCGCTCGGCGACCAAGGCATCGACCTGCAGGCGGAGCGATTTCGGGGCGAGATTCCTGCGATTGCGCGCCGCTTCGGGGAGATCGTAGACAGCGTGGAGGGGTACCTGCTGCCGACCGAGGGCGAGGTCTTCACGGCCTATTTCGGGGTGCGGATCGCGCACGAGGACGACGCGCTCCGTGCGGTGCTTTCCGCGCAACGCATGGTCCGCCACATCTCGGACTTCAACGCCAATGCCACCGGTGCCGAGGCACTGCGCATCGATATCTGCGCCGGTTTGCACTGCGGCTTCGCGATCGTCGAGGAATTGCAGGGGCGCGGGATCGAGCACTGGGTGAGCAACATCGGGCAGACGCTGAACGCGGCTGCGGCACTGCAGCTCGCCGCGGGAAGCAACGAAGTCCGGCTGAGCCGCGACATCCACGCGATGCTCCACGGCCGAATCCCCTGCGAGCTGGCCGGCAGCCAGTCGCTGCCGGGCTCGGCGGTCCCGGTCCCGGTGTACCGGGTCACCGGGACGGTTCTGGTCCCGCTCGCACCGTCGGAGACCTTCCACGGCGAGATGATCGGTCGCGAGAAAGAGATCGCGCTACTCGAGGAACGCTGGGGCGCGGCCCTCGAGTCGCAGGGCAGCGTCGTGCTGCTGCGCGGCGAGCCGGGGATGGGCAAGACGAGGCTGGTGGCGAGCTTCCGCCAGATCGTAGAGAGCGGGGGGGTGGCTCGCCCGCTCGTGCTGCAGTGTTCCGCGCATCACACCCATTCGCCGCTGTTCCCGGTGTTGCGCTACCTCGAGCGGGCGGTGCCGGGCTTCTCCGCGCAGGACCCTGCGCCAGTCAGTGAACAGAAGCTCGCGGCCTGGCTCGAAACGTACGACGTGCGAGAACCGGAGCTGCCGCGGATTCTTGCCGAGATGCTGTCGCGCGATCCGCAGACGGGCGGTTCACACGTCGAACCGGGCAAGCAGAAGGAGCTGCTGCTGCGCGGGCTGTTGCGCGTGATGCTGCACGATGCGGACAAGCAGCCCGTGTTCCTGCTGTTCGAAGATCTGCACTGGGCGGATCCGACCTCGTGCGAACTGCTCGGCATGCTGATCGGGCAGGCGCCGTCGCTGCGGGCCTTTCTGCTGCTGACTACCCGTCTGGGCTTTCGCGCGCCGTGGCTGCATCAGTCGCACGTCCATGTCGTGAACGTGAACCGCCTCGGCCGCGCGCAGTCGCGCTCGATCGTCGCCGCGATCGACCGAGAGGGCTCGATCGACGAGTCGCTCACGGAATCCATCGTCGCGAAGGCCGACGGCGTGCCCCTGTTCATCGAGGAGCTTGCCCGCTCGGTCCTTGAGGCAGCACGTCGCAACCGGCTGACCGGTGCGGGGGACCCGCTCACCATCCCGAACTCCCTGCAGGAGTCGCTGGCGGCGCGGATCCAGCAGCTCGGGCCGGCCAAGGCGCTCTTGCAGTTCGCGGCCACGATCGGCCGGGAGTTCAGCCAGGCCCTGTTGCAGGCGACCGCCGGGCTCACGACCGAGCGGGTGGAGGAGCTGATGGACCAGCTGGTCGATCGCGAGCTGGTCCATCGCCGGGGTGTTGGCGCCGAGATCAGCTACGTGTTCCGGCACGCGCTGATCCAGGGCGCCGCGTATACCTCGATGCTGAAATCGCGGCGCGAGGAATGCCACCTCGCCGTTGCGCAGTCGATCGAGCGCGACCCGACGCTGGCCCGGCAGAACGACGAAGTGCTGGCCTATCACTACGGCGCCGCTGCGGCGACCCCGGAGCATGCTCACAAGGCGATCGGCTACTGGCTCGCGGCGGCCCAGTCAGCAGCGCGCCGATCTGCCAACCTGGAGGCCGAGCACTTTCTTGACAATGCGCTGCAGCAACTGCAACGCCTGCCACCGGGCGACGCGCGTGACGGGGCCGAATTGCGTATCCAGGTGCAGCGGATCCCCGTCCTGGTGGCACTGCACGGCTACTCCTCCGAGCGCATGGGCCAGACCAGTGGCCGAGCCCTGGCCTTGTGCGAATCCGTCAGTGACTTCGGAACGCGTTTCACGGCCTTGTTCAGCGTCTGCATCTTCGATATGGTCGGCGGCCGTCACCAGGACTCGCACGCGACCGCGCTCAAGCTCGCGCGGCTGGATGCCGACAACGGCGGGCAGCTCGCGGTTGAGACGGAGATGTTGCTCGGACTCACCTGCTTTTTCCTCGGACGTTTCGCGGAAGCAGAGCGACACCTGCTCGCCAGCATCGCCTGTTACGACCGCGAGGCGCACGGGGGGCACGCCTACCGCTACGGCCAGGATCCCGAGATCGTCGCGATGAGCTACCTCTCGTGGGTGCTCCTCTGTCGCGGTGACGCCTCGCGGTTGGCCGCGAACGAACAGCGCCTCATCGCGCGCGCGCGGAGTCTCGGCCACCCGAACTCGCTCGGCTTCGCGCTCGCCTGGACCGCCTGGACACGCGTCTTCGGCGACGACCATCGCGACCTCGCGGAACTCGCGGCGGAAGTCCGCGGGCTCGGCGCGGAGTTCGGCCTCAACTCATTCGCCGTGCATGCGCAGCTGCTCTTGGCGCTGTTGCAGTGCAAGCAGGGCGATGTCGCGGGGCTGGCGGCCGTCGAGCAGAGCATCGACGCCTGGCGCGGCATCGGTTCGCGATGTTTCCTCGAGTACTGGGACGTGCAGTTCGCGCGGGCGTGCCTCGACGCGGGCCAGTCGGCGCGAGCGGCCGAGATCCTCGCACGCGCAGTGGTCGGAACGGAGGCCACCGGCGAGCGCTGGTCCGAGAGTGAACTGCATCGGTGCCTCGCCCGATTGGCGCAGGAGACTGGCGACGGGACAAGTGCGACGGCTCACATCCGGCAGGCGCTCGACGTTGCGGAAGGCCAGGAGGCCTGGGGCTGGTATCTTGCGGCGGTCTGCGACGGCGCGGAGCTGCTCGCTGCCGATGACCCCGATGCGGCGCGCGTGCAGCTGGACGGCGCCCTCGCGCGTCTTCCGGGCCCGGCAACCGGGACCACCGGAAAACGCGCGGTCGCATTGCGAACTGCGCTTGCGACAAACTAGACCGAAGCCAAGGGAGAGTATTGATGGAACAGAGCGATTTTACCCACTTCTATGCCCGGCGCCGGCAGACCCTCGGCGTTCTCTACAAGGATACGGAGTTCCTCTACCCGAACAACGAGCCGTGGCCGGAGCAATCCTTCGACTACCCGTTCGGGCAGGCCCCGACGGTCTCGAACATCCCGCCCGAGGAGGCCGCCGACTGGCAGCAGAACATCGGCAACTACTACACCGACAATGCACTCGGCACCGCCAAGAACCCGACCCCCTTCGGCGTCATGAGTGCCGAGTTCGCGCGCGACTCCGTCGAGAAGAACGGTATCACCGGGTACGGGGAGTTGAGTGACGAGCTGTTCCTCGAGCTGATCTGCGAAGGGCTCTACAGCAAGTACCTCGGGCTTCTCGACCCGCAGGACGAGCAGCTGTTCAACGTCAAGGACGACGCGAACTACCAGTACCTGAAGTCCGATCAGTCGTGCATGAAAGTCGTTACCAGCCCGTGGCCCGGCGAGTTCGTGGCGCCGGCGATCGCGGTGGTGCGGCGCCGGCTGCCACTGACGAACGACACGCGATGGAACTACGAGCTGGTCGGCATCGCGCTCGCCCGGCTGAATGACAAGGGCGACGGCTACGAGTTCGCATCCGACCTGGTGTTCGACGCCAGGAAACACCAGTCGACGTCGGCGTGGTGGCTGGCCAAGTTCTTCGTGCTGCAGGGAGCCATCCACCGCATCAACCTCGTGGATCACATCAAGGTCCACTTTCCCAGCGACACGATCAACGCGATCACCAAGTCGGTCCTGCCGCGCTGGCACCTGCTGCAGCAGCTGCTGTTGCCGCACTTCCGTCTCACGCTGCCGGTGAACAACACCGTGCTGGAAGGCGCGCGCTCGATCATCAACCGCGACACCTGGTACCCATGGAGCCCGGTCACGGCACGGGGCGACGAGATCCGCAAGCTCATCCCGCTCGCGTGGGCCGGCAGCGAGTATTACTGGGACGGGCGCAATACCTCCTACCCGAAGTACTATTTCAGCACCGACCCGGGCAGCTTGCCGGACCCCGATGATCCCGCGAACAGCCGCATCCCGACCTTCATCGGCCTGAAGGCCTCGCGCTACGCTGAATTCATCGAGGATTACCACGCCCCGATCCTGGAGTTCGCGCGCGCGGTGATCGCGCAGCTGCCCGACCCCACGTCGAGCCCGCAGCAGGAAGACATCCAGTGGCTCGAGATCCAGCGCTGGGCCTACGAGGTCGCGAAGCTGATGCCCGGCTTCCCCGACGAGCAGGCGATCTGCAACAAGGAGACCCTCGCGCAGGTGTGCGCGACGATCATCTGGAATGCCGGCATCGTGCACTCCACCGACCACTGCACGCTGCACATGATGATCGACAAGCACCCGGTGCCATTCATCCTTCGCGTGAGGCCGCCGCAGAGCAATGCCGCCGAAGTCGAGGAGACCATCGGACAGGCGATCGGCCCCAAGGGCCTGCAATACCTCGGCGGCGCATTGCACGGCCTCGAGGGCCTGCTGAAGAAGGCGTTGCTGGGCAAGCATCCCGGCGTACTCGGCGGCTTGCTCGGCAGCCTTGGCGTCGACGCTGTCGAGGGCATCGCGAAGAAGCTGGTGGCGAGCCTCGAGGACATGGAACTCACCGAGGGCAGCGTGCCGCTCTGCTGGCCCACTGACCTGATCTACTGCAAGATGGCTGACCTGTTGTTCTACCGTCCGCACAGCACCAGCTTGCTCTGGGACTGCGAGTACGCCTTCCTGCAGACCGATGCGCAGAAAGGTCCCGCGCAGGTGGCGCTCGAACAGGAATGGCGGGCGGCGGGTCGCCCCGTGCTGGGTGACGCCGCAAGGCAGGCGTTGCAGACGATCCGCACGCGCTACCAGGACGCGCTGTCACGCGTGAGCGCCAAGTATTACGACGAGCGGGGCGAGCCGGTGCTCTACGATTCCGCGTCGGCCTCCGACATCCCCTGCGTGCTGAACCGCTACGGATTTCCCAAGCTGAAGCCAGGGACGGACGACAAGGACGTGGACGGCACGCGTATGGAGTGCTGCTTCAGCGCCGGGATCCAGTACTGAGGGTCGCCTGCTGCGCGTTCACGTGGCAGCCCGCCGCCGGAGCAGCGGGCTGCCGAGCACGCGCAGCGCGACGTCGGGCAGCATCAGCGACCAGATGGGCCGCACGAAGTGGATCACCTGCAGGAAGCGCATCTGCACGACTTCGCTGCTGCCCGAGAGTTGCAGCAGCCGCGTGATGTACCAGCCGATCAGCGGAGTGAGCAGTGGTCGCGGCCCGGTGGTCTCGGGGTACAGGAAGTCGCTGCCGGCGCCGAGCAGCCAGGCCGAGTCCACGACGGAAGCGGCGCGGCGGAAATAATCCCGAGCGAGCGCGGCGTCGGCGGCGCGACCGCGGTTCAGTTCGAGGCAGCGGTCGAGGATGTCGGCCTGCAGCGCGCACAACGTCATGCCCTGTCCGTAGAGCGGGTTCAGGCTGCAGATGCTGTCGCCGAGATACAGCAGTCCCGGCGGAAATTCGGACAGGCGCTCGAAGCGCCGCCGCATCTGGTTCGCGTAGCCGATCAGGTGCACCGGGCCCTCAGGCTCGGCATGGCGGATCGCTTCGTAGAGGTCGGGCTGCTCGAGGCTTGCGGCGAACTCGAGGAAGGCGGTCGGGTCGTCGCTGCGCGTGTAGTGCCCACGCAGCCCCACCAGAGTCACGATCCATCGATCCCCCTCGATCGGGAACACGACACCGAGGCGGTGCGTGCGTGGCGCCGTCGTGTACACGGCCATGGCTTTCCAGTCGCGCCCGTCCTGGGGCTGGCGGAACACGCGCGTGGCGTAGCCGATGTCGACGCCGATTGATTCCTCCTCGGGCCTGGCATAGCCAAGGCGCTCCAGGGAGCCCAGTGTCGCGCCGGAGCGTCCGCTTGCATCGACCACCAGGTCTGCCTCGAGGCCGAACTCCGCTGCACTTGCGCCAACCGGCTTCACGACGACGCCGGTCACGCCGCCGCTTCCCGGCTCGCCCTGCAGCCCCTGCACCATGTGGCCGGACAGCAGGTGGACGTGCGCAGACTCGAGCAGGCGCCTGCGCAGTGTGTGCTCGAGCAGCGGCCGGCTCTGGGCGTGGATCTTGAGCCCGCTGCCATGGCGGAGTTTCCAGACGCCGTGGTGATACCAGCGCATGTCGCGACCGTTGTCGAAGACGGCTCCACCGGCAGTGACGAGATCCTCGGCGATGCCTGGAAACAGGCCCTCGATGATCCGCATTCCGCCCGACCACAGCAGGTGGATGTGGTTGCCTTGCGGCACGCCCTTGCGCGCAGCGGTGGCCTCATCGCCAGCGTCCCGCTCGACGACCGTTACTGCGTCGAAGTGGCGCGCGAGCACGCGCGCCGCGAGCAGTCCCGCGACGCTGGCTCCAATCACGACCGCGTGACGCGGCATCTACGGCTCCAGTGGTTCAATCGTGGCGAATGCTCGCAGAAAACGCAGCCGACGGACAGGCGCGCGGGATCGAGCCGATGATCGGTGGACGGATGGGCAAGCTGACCGCGCGCGGCAGTCCGGCCTCAACGTCGCGTCGAACGGCGTCGATGATGCCGGTCAAGGTTGGCTGCGCGTGTCCCAGGCGATGCGACCGGGTGGCCGTTTCCAGGGCAGGTGCTCAAGTTCCTCAAGATCATATCGACCATCGCCGCAGATCAGCACCACGCGCAGGCCATCGGTGTAGTAGGGGTCATCGGTGTAGTTGTGCCGGGGCGCGTCCCGGCCCGAGTAACCGACGCCGTCGACGTAACCGACGGCCTTGAGCGACTCGGAGCTGAGCATGTCCAGCGTCAAATAGAGTCGCGCCTCGTCGATGATCGGGTCGACCTTGTGTGTGACGAGGGTCTTGCTCGAGAACTTGACGCCGATATCCCGGCTGACCTGTCCGACCCAGACCATCTGCCCATTGACCGTTACCGGCGCCCGCCACAGTCGCAGGTGGTTGCGCTGGTCCACGTTGCCGCGCACTTTCTGCAGGGCGATGTCCTGGGGGCGATCAAACAGATACAACGGCGAAACCGGCGACGTCCGGTATTTCGATCCGAATGCCGAGGAGAACGCGGTTCGCCACTTCGTGGCGCCGCGGATCGTCTCGGTGAGATCCCAGCCACGGCGCACCATCGCGGTGAGCACGGTCAATCCGTCCCCGACGATCACCAGGTTCAGCGGGTCACCCGCTGTCTTCCGGTCACCCCCGAGCACGCAGCAGGGCAGTCCTTCCAGGTAGGTCCGCAAGCCCGCGAGGTCGAGGTCGTTGGCCGCGCCCTCGGCGTGGAGTCGGTCGAAATCCACGCGGCTGAAGTCTGCCTCCAGTCCCGGCACGAACTGTGCAAACTCGAATGACCGCACGACACCGCTGCCGAACAGGTCTACGGAAAACACTTTGGCCCCGGGATCGAGGTTCGTATAGACGTAGCCCGAGACCGTGCTGTGCGGCGGAATTATTATTGACACGTGGCGATCAACGAGCGCGTCGATGCGGTCGTCGAAACTGACGCCTTCCTTCCCCTTGAACCGCCAGGCCACCTCCGATGGCGTGAAGTATTCCCGGTCCACGCTGAGCAGCATCAGGAAGAGTTCCGTCGCTTCCTCGTTGACGATCTCGAGCCATACCGGCTGTACGTTCTTCTTGGCCAACGGCACCCCGAAGCTGGCGAGCGACTCCGCCGGGCTCAGCACGACCGCGGAAACCCGAACCGCGCCCTCGACCTGGGTCTCCGCCCGCGCCCGGTAGTCCATTGATTCGGTCTGGGTGGGGGCACTGGCGCATCCGGCCACGGCAAGCAGCAGAACGAGGATCGTGGCCCAGCCACCCGCCCGGCAGCTGTCGCGACTGACCGGGACGACCCGTCGCGTGCGCCAGGTCTGAGCTTGCAGCGAATTCGACCGACGCATTGAGCACCTCAGGCCGACGGGCCGACGAAAACCTGCGGCGGCGGCAGGTTCAGCTGAACGCGACTTGGAACGTGGTCTTGTCGATATCCACGTTCGAGTCGGGTCCAGTGTATCCGACAGAGATCCGCGCGGCCCGTGGCAGGTCCGAGTTGCAATGCGACCGCTTGGCTGGCGCCCCTGCTCTTCTTCCCCGTCTTCGACCTTGCTGGCCTGACCCCGGGGCGTACACAGCCCCGGACGGCAAGGCGGGTGCGACGACCCGTGCAGGCCACGCGCCGGGGCGGATCGCGTTTCGGACCGCGCCCCTGCATGATTCGCGCTTCGCGCCGGCGGGCCTGGGGCCGGCCGGTCATCGCTTTCCCCGGGGGAATCACGAGATGCTGAGATCGATCTGGACAGCGGCCGCAGTGGCGGTCATGGCGCTCAATGCGACCGCGCAGGCTGCGGAACCTGCCTGGATCACCGACAGCAACGCCAACGCGCAGCCGATGCTGGAACTGCTCGCCCGGTACGCCCCGGAGGCCGCCGCCGATCTTGGCGTCGACGGGCACGACGCGGAAATTCGCGACCTCAGGCCGAACGTCGACCAGCGCTTCGAAGCGGATTCGCGCAACGTTGGCGCGCAACTCGCGGCGAAACTCCCGACCACTACGGACCCCCGGGTCAAGCAGGACCTGCAGATCCTCATCGCCGCGGAACGCGACCAGCGTGCTTCGAGTGAACTCACCCGCAGGCTGATGCTGCCGTACTTCGATGTGCCGAACATGCTGTTCGGCAGCTTCCAGGCACTCCTCGACCCGCGGGTCGACCGCGTTCGTTACCCGGCCGCGCTCGAGCGCCTGCGCAAATACACCGGACGCGAGCCCGGCTACGAACCGATCACGAAGCTGGCGCAGGATCGATCGACCGAGCGGTTCGACGAGACGGGCCTGACCGGCCCGTGGACGGCCGAAGTCGAGCAGAACCTGGGTAACTCACAACGCTACCTGAAGGGCATCCGCGACCTGTTCGTGAAGAGCGGGCTCAAGGGTTACGAGAAGGACCTCAAGACGCTCGAAAGCCAGGTGACCGACTATGACGCCTGGCTGCGCAAGGAGATCCTCCCTCGCGCGCGCAAGACGAACCTGCTGCCGCCCGAGATTTACGCGGACAATCTGAAGAACGTGGGCGTCAAGATGGAGCCACAGGCGCTCATCGATCGCGCCGTCGTTGGGTTCGTGCAGACACGCGACGAGATGCAGTCGCTCGCCCGGATCATCGCGAAGGATCGTGGGCTTGCGTCGTCCGATTACAAGGACGTGATGCGCGAACTGAAGAAGCAGTCGATCTCGAACGACCAGCTGCTGCCGACCTACAACGCGCGCCTCGCCGCCATCGAGGACATCGTGCGTCGCGAGCGTCTCATCACGCTGCCGGATCGCAAGGCGGTGATCCGCCTCGCCACCGAGGCGGAATCGGCGGCGCAACCGGCCCCGCACCTGAGCCCGCCGCGCCTGATCGGCAACACCGGCGAGCCCGCCGAGTTCATCCTGCCGCTCGAGAACCCGAACTCGGCGCCGGGCTCGAAAATGGACGACTTCAAGTTCGACGCGATCACGTGGACCCTGACAGCGCACGAAGCGCGGCCGGGTCACGAGCTGCAGTTCGCCAAGATGACGGAAGCCGGCGTGTCGATCCCGCGTGCCGTGTTCGCGTTCAACAGCGCGAACGTCGAAGGCTGGGCGCTGTATGCCGAATCGTTCCTCAAGCCCTACCTGCCGCTCGAGGGCCAGATGGGCTCGCTGCAGATGCGCCTGATGCGCGCCGCGCGTGCCTTCCTCGACCCTATGGTCAACCTCGGCCAGATCACGCCGGACGCCGCGAAGACGTTTCTGATGAAAGAAGTGCTGCTCTCCGAGCCGATGGCCAGGCAGGAGGCGGATCGCTACAGCTTCCTGGCGCCGGGCCAGGCGACGTCGTACTTCTACGGCTACGAAAAGCAGCTCGGCATCCGTGCGCGCGCGGAATTGCAGCTCGGCGACAAGTTCGACGTGCAGTCATACCACGACTTCGTGATCAGCCAGGGCCTGGTGCCGCCCGAGTTGCTCGAGCAGGCCGTGATGGAACAGTACGTGCCCTCGCGCAAGGCGGCGCACTGAAGCGGCACTCACCCGCCAATGGCACGCCATCGGGTACGTGCGACCCCGGGTGGACGGTCGGCGCGGTCACATCGCAGGGCCGACTGCCGATGATTCGCAGCCGGCAGTCTCCATGGCTCTGTCACCAAGTCGTGTTGATGGAGCTCGTTCTGATTCGTCCCGTACGCCGAAAGCAGACGTCGAAGGGGGAAGAACGACCCATAGCGGCAGTTCGCTCAGGCGGCCATTCGAGCAACCCGGAGCGACTAGCGGCGCTTCTCACCTTCGAGAATGGAGCGTTCGAGCCAAAGACTGCACGAAGGTCCGCAAAGCGCGACACGACACTTCATTGAACGGCGCTTGCTCAGGGCGTGAGTTTCCCAGCAGCGAGGCGGCGGGCACCGCGTGCCATCAGTGCGACGAAGCGGGGATGCGCTCGAATCGGATCGAGGCTGTTGTCCTGCCGCATCCACAACAACCAGCCTTCACTGACCCGGTCGATCCACGGCTCGATCAGATCCACCGCGGTGTCAGCGTCCTCCAGCTTCGACATGGCGCATGCGAGGTTGTAATGCAGCCGCGCGTTGCCAGGATCGAACAGGAGCGCCCGCCGGGTCCAGTCGCGCGCGCGCTCGGCCTGTCCCAGTCCGGCGAGCGAGGTCACCAGGAACCCGAGTGCCCCGCTGTGGTCGGGCTCGTCCGCGAGGATCTTCTCGCAGCGTGCAAGAGAGCGTCGCTCAGCGGCCGCAGTCGCGTCGCTTTCGCCCAGCGCCTCGTAGGCCTGCGACACCATCCCGGCCGGCCAGTAGGCGTCCGGGTCGAGTTCGATGGCGCGCTCCAGGTGCACGATCGCCTGCTCGTATTCACGCCGTCCGATGGCCACGGCTCCGGCGATGACGCGGGCGTCATAACAATCCGGATCGAGCGTCAGCGCGGTCGCGAGCACGTCGTCGACAGGCTCCTGGTCCAGCAGGCCGCGCACCATGCTTCGGCGAGCGCGGCGTGCCCTTCCGCGACCGCGGGATCAGCCGCAATGGCCCGCTCGGCTGACGCTCGCGCGCTGGCGATGGAATAGCCTTCGACGCCGCGCTGGCTCAGTTCCGCCTCCGCGAGCGACATCAGCGCCCAGCCTTGGGCGAAACCCGGATCCAGTTCGACGACGCGGCGGCAGATACGCAGGATGACCGGCTTGAGCCGTTCGCTGCCCTTGCGTTGGAAGCCGCGGGCCATCAGGAAGAGCTCGTACGCTTCCGAGCTGGTCGTGGACGCGCTGCTCGATCGCCGCCTTTTCCGCTGGCAGGAGCTTGAGCTTGCAGCGCCGCGACGATGGCCTTCGAGATTTCGTCCTGGATCGCGAAGATGTCGTCGAGCGTGCGGTCGTAGCGCTCGGCCCAGACCTGCGTGTCGGTCGCCGCTTCCAGCAATTGCGCCGTGATCCGGACGCGATTGCCGGACTTGCGGACGCTGCCTTCCAGCACGTGGGTGACTTTCAGCGCCCGCGCGATCTGCGCCGGCGCGACGGTCTTGCCCTTGTACGAGAACGCGGAGTTGCGCGAAGCCACCGACAAGCGCGGAGACGCGCCCGAGATCGGTGATGATGTCCTCGGTGACGCCGTCGCTGAAGTACTCCTGCTCCGGGTCGCCGCTCATGTTCACGAACGGCAGGATGACGACGCCCGGGCCGGCGTGGGCGGTGCTGCGGCGGGGACTCGACGTCGCCGCCGGACGCGATCGCGGCACCGGACTGGAGGATGCGCGGTGCGGTCTGGACCTCGATCAACCGCGCACGTCGGCAACGAGGCCCTGCCAGGCCTTGTCGTCGGGATCGCCGCGCCAGCGCGAAAGGTCCGCGGTGTGTGTCAGCTCGAAAATGATCGGCCGCTGGCACGCCTCGATCGTCACCGGCACGAGCGTGCGATTTCGGTCCGCCTGCGTCGCCTCGGCCCGAACCCAGCGAGAATTAACGGAATGCGCCGACCAGAGCACGACGACGGCCTTGGCCTCACGCAGCGCACGCTCGATGCTTTCGTCGAACGCTTCGCCGGATCGCAGCGCATCGTCCCACCAGACCGTGAGGCCGGCCGACTGGAACGCATCGGCAAAGCGACGTGCGATCGTCGGCGTCGTCGCGCGCGTAGGAGATGAAGACGTCGGCCATGTGCACCTTTGGAAGGGGTCTTGAGCGACCTGACCAGCGAAGTCTACCGGGCCCGACGGCAGTCCGCTCTTGGCCGAATCCCGTCCTGGACGAAGGTCTGCTTTTTGCCCGATCACGCCGCACGGGCCAACACGAGCTAGTGAACAGAGCCAAGAGAAAGGCCCCTTGCGGGGCCTTTCTCTTGAGTGGTGAGAACCCTCTCTCCCGCTGAAGCAGGAGAGGTGCGGATCATTACAGCAGCGGCACCAGCAGCAGCGCCACGATGTTGATGATCTTGATCAGCGGGTTGATGGCCGGGCCGGCGGTGTCCTTGTACGGATCGCCGACGGTGTCACCGGTGACGGCCGCCTTGTGCGTCTCGGAACCCTTGCCGCCGAAGTTGCCTTCCTCGACGTACTTCTTCGCGTTGTCCCAGGCGCCGCCGCCCGTGCACATCGAGATGGCGACGAAGAGGCCCGTGACGATCGTGCCGATCAGCACGCCGCCCAGCGCGCGGATACCCGCGCCCGGACCGAGCAGCAGGTTCATGCCGAAGCCGACGATCACCGGCACCAGGATCGGCAGCAGCGACGGCACGATCATTTCCTTGATCGCGGCCTTGGTCAGCATGTCCACCGCGCGCGAATAATCGGGCTTCGCGGTGCCGGCCATGATGCCCGGGATCTCCTTGAACTGGCGGCGCACTTCCACGACCACCGAGCCCGCGGCACGACCCACGGCTTCCATCGCCATGGCGCCGAACAGGTAAGGCACCAGGCCGCCGATGAACAGGCCGATGATCACGGCCGGATCGGACAGCGAGAAGATTTCCAGCTTGCCGGCGATCTGCAGGTTGTTGGTGTAGTCGGCGAAGAGCACCAGCGCCGCGAGACCGGCGGAGCCGATCGCGTAACCCTTGGTGACGGCCTTGGTGGTGTTGCCGACCGCGTCGAGCGCGTCGGTGACCTTGCGCACTTCCTTCGGCAGGCCCGCCATCTCGGCGATGCCGCCACCGTTGTCGGTGATCGGGCCGTAGGCGTCGAGCGCGACGATCACGCCCGTCATCGACAGCATGGCCGTCGCCGCGATCGCAATGCCGTACAGGCCGGCGAGCGAGTAGGCGCCCCAGATGGCCAGGCAGATCGCGAGCACCGGGAACGCCGTCGACTTCATCGACACGGCGAGGCCGGCGATCACGTTGGTGCCGTGACCGGTCTGCGAAGCCGCCGCCACGTACCGTACCGGGGCGTATTCCGTGGCCGTGTAGTACTCGGTGATCACGATCATCGCGCCCGTCAGCACGAGGCCGATCAGCGCGCAGCCGAACAGCGCCATGGCCGCGTCGCCCATCATGCTGGTCGTGACGAAGTAGAACGCGACGGCGGCGATCACGCCCGACACGATCAGGCCGCGATAGAGCGCGTTCATGATCTTGCCGCCTTCGCGCGCCTTGACGAAGAAGGTGCCGACGATCGAGGCGACGATCGAGACGGCGCCGAGCACGAGCGGATACAGGACGGCATTCGCGCCGAGCGTGGCCTGTCATCGTCAGGCCGGCGAGCAGCATGGTAGCTACCACGGTCACGGCGTAGGTCTCGAACAGGTCGGCCGCCATGCCGGCGCAGTCGCCGACGTTGTCACCGACGTTGTCGGCGATCACCGCGGGGTTGCGCGGGTCGTCTTCCGGGATGCCGGCTTCGACCTTGCCCACGAGGTCGGCGCCGACGTCGGCGCCCTTGGTGAAGATGCCGCCGCCGAGACGCGCGAAGATCGAGATCAGCGAACCGCCGAAGGCGAGGCCGACCAGCGAGTGCAGCGACTTGTCCACGTCGCCGCCGGTGACGCTGAGCATCACCCAGTAGTAAGCAGCGACGCCGATCAGGCCGAGGCCGACCACGAGCATGCCGGTGATGGCGCCGCCGCGGAACGCGACCTGCAAGGCGGGGTTGAGTCCGACGCTGGCCGCCTGGGCCGTGCGCACGTTGGCGCGCACCGAGACGTTCATGCCGATGTAGCCGGCGAGACCGGAAAGGATCGCGCCGACGGCGAAGCCACCCGCCGTGCCCCAGCAAGCGTGAAGCCGATCACCAGGAACAGCACGACGCCGACGATGCCGATCGTCGAGTACTGGCGGTTCAGGTAGGCGTTGGCGCCCTGCTGAATGGCGGCAGCGATTTCCTGCATGCGGGCGTTGCCTGCAGGCTGGGCGACGATCCAGCGCACGGACAGGATGCCGTAAAGAATTGCGGCCACGCCGGCGCCGATCGCGAGCAGCAGCGCGAAGTCAGTAGTCATGCTCAACCTCCCAAACGGGTCTTCACTCGTAAACCTGGCGGGGTGGCGCGGGTGCCGAGTTCTACGACTCGATCCAGGCCCCGGTCAGCCCCGGAAAAAAGGCGCGGGACTATACCACAAAGGCGTTTTTGAGCTTCTTTTTCACGGGTTTGTTCTTCAGCACCACGTACTTGGGCAGGCCGCCCTCGTACGGCGGGTAGTCCTCGCCCTGGATCAGCGGCGCGAGGTACTTGCGGCCCTTGGCCGTGATCTGGAAGCCATCCGGGGTGATGTAGTCGCGGGGCAGCATCTTCTCGACGTTGGCCACCTGGTCGAGGCTCGCCATGCCGATCTTCCAGCGGTAGGGCCGGTTCGAGGTGCGCACGATGGTCGGCATCACCGAGTTGTGGCCTTTCAGGGCGTACTCGACCGCCGCCTTGCCGACCGCGTAGGCCTGCTCGACGTCGACCCTGGAGGCGATGTGCCGCGCCGCGCGCTGCAGGTAGTCCGCGACGGCCCAGTGGTACTTGTAGCCGAGCTTGTCCTTCACCAGCTGCGCCACGACCGGGCCCACGCCGCCCAGCTGCGCGTGGCCGAAGGCGTCGCGCGTGCCCGCGTCGGCCAGGAACTTGCCGTCCTTGTTGCGGACGCCTTCGGAGACCACGATCGCGCAGTAGCCGTACTTCTTCACGCACTCTTCGGTGCGTGCGAGGAAGGCCGCTTCGTCGAACGCGATTTCGGGGAACAGGATGATGTGCGGAGCGTCGCCGGCTTTCTGCGACGCGAGGCCGCCGGCGGCTGCGATCCAGCCCGCGTGGCGTCCCATCACTTCCAGCACGAACACCTTGGTCGACGTGCGGGCCATCGAGGCGACGTCGAATCCTGCTTCGCGGATCGAAACTGCAACGTACTTGGCCACCGAGCCGAAGCCGGGGCAGCAGTCCGTGATCGGCAGGTCGTTGTCGACCGTCTTCGGCACGTGAATGGCCTGCAGCGGATACCCCATCTTCTCGGCCAGCATGGAAACCTTGAAGCAGGTGTCGGCCGAATCACCGCCGCCGTTGTAGAAGAAGTAGCCGATGTCGTGCGCCTTGAAGACTTCGAGCAGCCGTTCGTACTGGGCGGGGTTGTCCTCGTACTTCTTGAGCTTGTAGCGCGCCGATCCGAAGGCGCCCGCAGGCGTGTGGCGCAGCGCGCGGATGTCGGCGGTGCTTTCCCTGCTGGTGTCGATGAGGTCCTCGGTCAGCGCGCCGAGAATGCCGTTGCGACCCGCGTAGAGCTTGCCGATCTTGCGCGGGTGCCTGCGGGCCGTCTCGATGACGCCGCAGGCGGATGCGTTGATGACGGCGGTGACACCGCCGGACTGGGCGTAGAAGGCGTTGCGCGGACCTGTCGGCTGCTTCATCGGTGCTCCCGAAAATATGTCCACAATCGTGGACTTACGTGCTTTTGCCAGCCCAGAAGGATAACCCGGCCGGGCGCCGGCTTCTCGTGTTTTGCAGGCCGGGTCGTGCGCGCCTGCGGAAGCTCCTTCTGGTCCGGACGGGGCATTTTCGGTAACGTGCGCGCCTCCTGAAACCGACCCCCAACGGCCCCGCATCATGAGACTCGTACTTCTAGGCGCACCCGGCTCCGGCAAGGGCACTCAGGCCCAGCGCCTGCGTGACCAGAAGGGCATCCCCCAGGTTTCGTCCGGCGACCTGCTCCGCGACGCCGTGTCGCGCGGCACCGAACTCGGCAAGCGCGCCAAGGCCGCGATGGACGCGGGCGAACTGGTCACCGACGACGTCGTCCTCGGCCTGATCCGCGAGCGACTCGGCCGTCCGGACGCCGCCAAGGGCTTCATCCTCGATGGCTATCCGCGCAACGTCGCGCAGGCAGGCGCGCTCCACCGGCTGCTGGAAGAACTCGGCCAGCCGATCGACGCGGTCGTGCTGATGCAGGTCGATGAAAAAGCGCTGGTAATGCGCCTGACCGGACGTCGTACCTGCCCGGACTGCGGCAAGGTGTTCAACGTGTATTCCTCGCCGTCGGGCAAGGGCGAGCGCTGCGACAACCCGGACCACGGTGCCGAGCCGCCACTGCTCAAGCAGCGCGACGACGACAAGGAAGACGTCATTGCGAATCGGCTGAAGGTCTACAACGCGCAGACCGCGCCGTTGATCGAGCACTATCAGAGTCGCGGGTTGCTGCGGGTCGTCAACGCCGACCAGCCGGTCGAACGCGTCTATGCCGAGTTCCTGAAGGTCACCGGCGCCTGAACCTAGGCGAGCGCTGCCAGCAGCTTCTCGCCCACGACGTCCCTGCGCCAGCCGCGCATGAGCGGACTGTCGCCTGGCGCGCCGGAGCCAAACGCGATCGCCTCGATGTCCTTGCGTGTCGCGAGCACCTCGGCGCTCACTTCCAGTTCCGCAGCCACATCACGCACGACCTGCAGCAGGCGGGTCGCGAGCGCCATCTGCGCGGGCTCGGGGCGCTTTGGCGCGGAGAGCGGAACACCTGATTCGTCGGCGCGCGCGGCCCGCAGCAACTCCAGCAATTCATCCCCGCGCTTGCGGATCACGCCGGGCGGCAACGTCGGGACGGACTCCAGCGCCGCGATCGAAACCGGGTCGCGGGTGGCCAGCGCATAGAGCGCTTCGTCCGCCAGGATCCAGCCGCGCGGCTTGTCCGATTCGATGGCGCGCCGTTCGCGCCAGTCCGCCAGTGCACGCGCCGCCGACTGCTCTGCCGGCCGCAGCCGGTTCAGTCCCTTGAGCCGGCGCCAGGCCAGTGCCGGGTCGGTGCGGTACAGCGCAGGATTTTCGTACGCAGCCGCTTCTTCGGTGACCCACTCGGCACGGCCTTTCGCGACCAGGGCGACCTGCAGGTCGGTATGCAGCGTCAGGAGGTGTCGCACGTCATCGGCGGCGTACGCGATCTGCGCGGGCGTGAGCGGCCTGCGCGACCAGTCGGTACGTGTCTGGCCCTTGTCGATCGAAGCCCCAAGCTGCCGGGCGACGAGCTCCGCGTAGCCGACCTGCGGCGGGAATCCCAGCAATGCGGCAGCGACCTGGGTGTCGAACAGGGGGCCGGGTACGGCGCCGCCCGACTGCAGCAGCACTTCCAGGTCCTGCCGCGCGGCATGCAGGATCTTCAGCCTCGAGCGATCCTGCAACAGCTGGTGCAGCGGTGCGAGATCCAGCCCGACGAGCGGGTCGATCAGGTAGCAATCGGATTCCGTGGCGATCTGCACCAGGCAGAGTTGCGCGTGGTAGGTCCGCTCGCGCATGAACTCGGTGTCGAGGGCGAGCCGGTCCGAACTGTGCAGCCGGAACAGGGCGGCCTCGAGTTCACCGTAGTCATGGATCAGCCTCGCTTCGCGCATCGGGTCGGTCACCTGCGTGTAGAATCGCCGCTCCTCAGGCCGCCGCTTCGAATCGTGCTGCACTTCCTGAAGGCATTTCTCGACATCGTACTCTGGCGGCGTGGTCCACAGGACCTTCCAGCCTCGCGATTGCTGCTGTGGCTGACCGCTGCGGCGTACGTCGCCGTGTCGATCGTGCAGCTCACGCTGCTCGAGGAACCGGCCGCGGCCTGGCTGGTCTTCGTCGTGCTCGATCCGGTCCTGCTCACGGCGGGGGTGTACCTGCTGCTGAGACTGTTCGGCAAGACCGACCGCTTCATGCAGACCGCCACCGCGGTGCTCGGCACCGGCGTCGTGCTCGGCCTGGGCATGTTCCTGCCGGTACAATGGCTGTTGACGCAAATGGGCACGCCACCGGAATCCACCGCGGCCGGCTTGATCGCGCTCGGCATGGTCATGGTCTTCGCCCTGGTCACGGGCCGCATCCTCAAGCTCGCGACCGAATCGAACCTGTTCACGGGCGTCACGCTGTCGCTCACGTATTTCCTGTTGATCAACCTGCTGCTCGGCCTCGCGGGCGGTGGAGGGGGCTGACTTTGCACCTGCACATCCTGGGCGTCTGCGGCACGTTCATGGGCGGCATTGCCGCCATCGCGCGCGCGGCCGGTCATCGCGTCACGGGCTCCGATCGCAACGTCTACCCGCCGATGAGCACGCAGCTCGCGACACTCGGCATCGACGTGATCGAGGGTTATGAACCCGACCAGCTCAAGCTGAACCCGGACGTGTTCGTGGTCGGCAACGTGATGAGCCGCGGCAATCCGCTGGTCGAAGCGCTGCTCGACAGCGGCAGGCGCTACGAGTCGGGACCCGACTGGCTGGCGCGCAACGTACTGCAGGTCAATGACCGCTGGGTACTCGGTGTCGCAGGCACGCACGGCAAGACGACGACCAGCAGCCTGCTGGCCTCGATTCTCGAGCACGCGGGCCTCAATCCGGGTTTCCTGATCGGCGGCGTGCCGCTCGATTTCGACGTGAGCGCACGCCTGGGTGGCGGTCGTCATTTCGTGATCGAGGCCGACGAGTACGACACCGCGTTCTTCGACAAGCGCGCGAAGTTCGTACACTACCGGCCGCGCACGGCGATCCTCAACAACCTGGAGCACGACCACGCCGACATCTATCCGGACGTGGCCTCGATCCAGAAACAGTTCCACCTGCTGTTGCGCACGGTGCCCGGCAATGGCCGCCTGATCGTCAACGCCGACGAGCCGAACCTCGATGAAGTGCTGCGCATGGGGTGCTGGACACCTGTCGAGCGTTTCACCGGTGCCAGCACGGCAGGGTGCGATTGGCGTATCGCCGCGGCGGGCGGTGATGCAAGTTTCGCGAGTTTCGATATCTGGCGCGGCGAGCGCTGCCTCGGCCGCGTCGACTGGGACATGCTGGGTCGCCACAACGCGGCCAATGCGATTGCGGCCGTGGCTGCGGCGTGTCACGCGGGTGTCGATGAGGACGCCGCGCTCGAGGCGCTGCGACGATTCGGCGGCGTGAAGCGTCGCCTCGAGGTGCGTGGGGTCGTGCGCGACATCGTCGTGTACGACGACTTTGCACATCACCCGACCGCCATCGCGACCACGCTCGACGGCGTCCGTCGCCGGGCGGGGCAGGGCCGCGTCATTGCGGTGCTCGAGCCACGCTCGAACACGATGAAACTCGGCACCCACAAGGCAGCGCTGGCCAGGTCGCTCTCCAGCGCGGACCGTGTGTTCGTCTACCAGTCGCCCGACGTGAAGTGGGACGTGGCGGACGCCATGCTGTCCCTCGGGTCGCTGGCCACGGTGGAGGCGAACCCGCAGCAGCTCGTGGCTGCCCTGGTCGCAGAGGCGCGCCCTGGTGATCACCTGGTGCTGATGAGCAATGGCTCGTTCGGCGGCCTGCACGAACACCTGCTGCGGGCCCTGCGCGCCGTGGCGCCATAGTCCCGCGGAAGCGGCATAATCGGCCCATGCCCGACCCGGTCTCGACGCGACAGGAAATCCCGCTGTTCCCGCTCGGCACCGTCCTGTTTCCAGGCGGTCCGCTGCCGTTGCGTATTTTCGAGGCCCGTTACATCGACCTGGTGCGGCGTTGCATGCGCGAAGATTCCGGCTTCGGCGTGGTGCTGCTGACGGACGGACCGGAGGCTGGCGAGGGTCCCACGGCCACGAGTGACGTCGGCACGTACGCGCGCATCGTCGACTTTTCGGGCCAGCCGGACGGGTTGCTGGGCATCGAGGCCCGTGGCGAGCGCAGGTTCCGGATCCTGTCGCGCAGTCGCGCGCGCGACGGGCTCAACATGGCCGAAGTGGAGTGGCTGCCGGACGAAGTCCACGTGTTGCTGCCGGACGAGTTCTCCGATCTCGGCCCCGCGCTCGATTACGTGCTTGGCCAGGTTGGCGATCCTTACGAATCACTCGAGCGCCGGCTCGACGACGCGGGTTGGATCGCCGGTCGTCTGGCGGAAATCCTGCCCCTGCCGCCGGCGCACAAGCAGCACTGCCTGGAACTCGATGACCCCGTCGAGCGCCTGCGCTACCTCCGGCCGCTGTTTGAAATCACGACCGAGCCGCCGACGGCAGGCAGCGAACCCGACGAAGACTGAGTCCGTGCGAATTTCAGCGTCGTTGGCACGCACCCGCTGAGCCACTGCCTGCCGCGGGCTACAATCGCGGGATGGTGACGGTCCCGCCTTCCGCCGCAAGTCTCGAGCCGCCGGTGCCGACCGCCGTGACGGGCCGTCGGTTGCGCGTGATGAACGTCATCCTCTCGCGCGGGTTCGCGGGCTCGGAGCGTGCGGCGGTGGAAGCCTGCGCGGCGCTGTCGCGACGGCACGACGTCGCCCTCGTCGTCCGCGCCGATCACCGTGACCGCTCGGGCGTCAGCCTGCTCGACGAACTCGAGCCCGGCATCCAGGTCTTCGAGGTGCCGCCGCGGTGGCGCACCCAGCGTCGACTCGCCGAGATCATCGAACAGTGGCGGCCGGACATCATTCACACCCACCTGCGTCGCGGCACACGCTACGTCGCACGCATCAAGCGCCAGGCACGCCACGTCAGCACGCTGCACCTGCATCTCAACGGTCCGCACTACCTGCGCACCGACGCGCTCTTCTGCATCTCCGAGTGGCAGCTGGCGACAGTGCCGTCGAGTTACCACGGCCGGGTCTTTCTGGTGCCGAACTCGCTGGTGTCGCACCCGCGGTTGCCGCCGCAGCGCATCCGCCAGTTGCGTGCAGAACTCGGCGTGGGAGACGACGACTTCCTGATCGGCGGAGTCGGGCGCCTGGTGTCGCGCAAGGGCTTCGACCTGCTGTTGCGGGCTTTCGCCCAGGCGAAGCTGCCGCGGGCGCGGCTCGTCATCGTGGGCGATGGCAGCGAGCGTGGATCCCTGCAGCGGCTGGCTGGGGAAGGCGTGCGCTTCGAAGGCTTCCGTCGCGACGTGAAGGATCTCTACCAGGCGTTCGACCTGTTCATTTGCCCGTCGCAGTACGAGCCCTTCGGGCGCGTGATCGCCGAAGCGCTCGACAGCGGCGTACCGGTCATTGCGTGTGAATCACAGGGGCCACGCGACATCGCACGGCGCTATCCAATCGATCTGGTCCCCATCGATGACACTGCGGAAATGGCCGCCGCCCTGCGCCGCCAGTACGACGCGGGGCGCCGGCGGATCGAATCGGACCTGTCCGAGTTCAGCCTCGAACAGACGGCTGCACGCATGGAGCAGGCGTACTGGGCGGTGCTGTCGGCGGCGTCAGCGGCCACCGGCGGTGAATCCGGATTCGCCGCCGCGCCACGATTGGCGGCCGATGGCACGTGCGCTCCTCCCGCTCGCGTGCTGTTCTCGCCGGTGTCGGGTCCCGGCGGCGCGGGCGAACTGATGCGCTGCCTGATCATCGCGCGTGAGATCGCGAAGGCGGACCCCAGCGCGGACATCCGCTTCCTGGTAAACCGTCACGCCGTGTTCCGCGAGTCGGTGAATTTCCCGATCATCGACTGCGACGCTTCGCCGACCAGGAGCACGCCGCAGGTGCTGGCGACGATCGAGTCGTTCCGGCCCGACGTGATGGTCTTCGACTGTTCGGGTCGAACGTCACAGCTGCGCGCGGCCAGGCGCGCGGGAGTCCGGCTCGTCTTCTCCAGTCGCTCGCCGAAGCTGCGCTGGAAGGCTTTTCGCATCAAGTGGATGCGCCTGCTCGACGAGCACTGGATCGTGTTCCCGACGTTCGTGACCGGCGGCCTGTCACGGGTCGAGCGCCTGAAGCTGCGGCTCTTTCCGCACTACGGCGTGCGGCAGTTCGACACGCTTTTCACGCCGTCGGAACCGCAGACGCGCCGCGCATGGCTCGCGGGGTACGGGCTGCAGCCGGAAGCCTACGTCGTCTTTGTGCCGGGTGGGCGCGGCGAGGCCACCCGCGTAGCCGAACCGGCCGAGCTCTTCATTGCCGCTGCGCGCGAATTCGTCGCCGCCACGGGCCAGCGCACGGTGGTGCTGACGGGTCGCAAGACCATCGCCGAGACTGGCGACGCGCGCCTCACGCTGCTGCCGCGGGTCGAACCCGACGAAGTGCAATACCTGCTGGCGGAGGCCCTGATGGTCGTCAGCAACGGCGGCTCGACCATGATCCACGTGCTGGCGCACGGGCGACCGATCATCTCCATTCCGCTCGCGGGCGACCAGGATCGGCGCATCCGCCGGGCGGTACGCCTGCAGATCGCGGCAACGGCCGAGCGCACGCCGACCGCAATTGCGCGGACGGCGGCCACGCTGCTGCACGACCCGGTCCGGCGCGCGGGCATGGTTCGTCGTACTGCCGAGCTGGGCATTGCCAATGGTGTCGGCGAGGCGGTCGCGGCCTTGCTCGCGCTCGCCCGTCGTCGCAGCGGCTGAAATCCGCGCCGGGCAAGGCCGGGATCAGCCTGCGCGCAGGATGTCGGCGAGATCGGCGACGTAGACGCGCCGCTTTCCTTCCGGACAGGCATTGAATGCGATGCGGGTGCAGGTGCGGTCCCAGGCCGGATGCGGATCGACTCGCAGCGTACCGGTGGAGTGTTCGGCCAACGGCCGGATTCCTATGCGCACCAGTTGCGTCGCGCTGCCGCTGCGCAGGTCGACGAGTCGCAGGGGCACGGTGCCGTCACCGAATGCCAGTGGCTCGTCCACGTACGCATCGGTCAGCAGATGCCGGCCGTCGGGATGCAGGGTGGGGTGGCCTGATCCCGGTATGGCGGGCACCAGCGTTTCGCAGGTTGAGCCGTCGAGCGCAAGGCGTGCGAATTGCAGGCCGTCACCCCGGGTGTTCAGGTTCATCAGCACGTGCTCGCCGTCCGGGCACCAGTTGGGGTGGTGCCCGCCTTTCGCCCAGCGTTCGGCCGAAACGGCGACGCGGACGTGGCTGCCGTCGGCGTTCATCGTGATCACGTGCTTCGCGCCGTAGCGGCGTTTGCGTCGCCACGGCAGCAGGCTGCGCGGCAGCCAGCGCAGGGCGAGCATCAGCCGCGTGCCCTGCGGATTCCACTTGACGTGGAAGCTGAAGAAGTCCCCGCGCTCGCGCGCCACCGGCAGTGGCGGCACGACTTCCGCCACGATCTGCGCGAGGGACACCAGCAGGCGCGAATTGCCGCTCTGCAGGTCCGTGATCCAGATGCCGTCGTCTGCGCTCGCCCCCTGGTTCTCGGGGATGTACTGCTTCGGCACCACGACGCCGTAACCTTGCTGTGTCACGGCCATCCGACGCAGACAGGGGCTGGCGGCCCAGCGGCCGTCGGGCGACACCGAATAGATCGTGCCGCCGAGCCTCCGTGACTCGCCGGTCTGCAGGTCGAGCCGTACGCCGTACGGCATCCAGTCGCGGACTTCGACGTCGTTGAACAGCAGCGTCCGGTCGTCCGCACCCCACTGCGTCTGCGCGCCCAGCTGCACGTCCCAGCCGCGCGTCTCTGCGACCGTGCGCAGTTCGCCGGTCACCAGATCGATGACCACGATCTCGGCGATGTCCCCGGGTCGCGGCCGCCGGTCTTCGAACGGCAGGCGCGTCAAGGCCATGTAGCGGCCGGACGGGCTGAAAGGTGAACTGTCGTAATAGCGGTGAATGTAGCCGGTGTCTGCTGGAGTCACGCAATGCACCGGCACGCGCGGCGCGAAAGCGGTGTACGCGGGAAACGTTCCGGTGAGCGGCGGCAGCATGCGTTCATTGTAGAGGGTCATGCCGCCAAAGAAATCCGGCTTGCGCCTGTGCGGAAAGTCGTCCGCGTTCCGTCGCGAGCAGGCGCCGACGAGGCTGGCAGCCGCCAGACCCGCAATCACCTCGCGCCGGTTGACCCCTGGCACGCCGTTCACCGCGCGAAGATTTTTGCGAACAGCGGCTCCAGCAACGAGCCGCCGCGCAACGTCAGGTGATGACTGTCGAAGTAGAGCGGCAGGCCATCGCGGGTCACGGCACAACGCACGTCGCGACAAAGCACGGCGTCGGGACGCAACACGACGACGCCAGGCAGCGCGTCCAGTTCGTCGAGGACAGCGAGCACGTGCTCCTGTCTTGCGGCGTATTCGGCGCGAGTTGGCGCGTCCGGCGGCATGCGACCGAAGCGCTGCGACCGCGCGAGCACCGACGGCACGTCCCAGCCCACCTCCGGTACGGACGCCACCAGCCACACGCGCTTGCCCTGCGCCAGCAGGGCAGTGACGGATCTGCGCAGCGCACGCTCGAACACCTCCTGGTTGTTCGCGAGCGAGCGCTCTTTCGAATGCGGGTCGGTGAGGATCACGTTCTCGCCGGATTCGTGACCATAGCGAGTGCCTTCCGCCAGCAGGGCCCAGCGGCCCGCGAGCACGACGTCCGTGATGCCGGGCGAGCGACCCAGCAACTCCAGGACGGCTTCGGAAAACGCATTGCAGTCGTGCTCCGCATCCTGGCCTGCGACTTCCGCATCGCGCAGCGGCGCACACCCTGGTCGCAGCGCCAGCAGGCCCGCGGCGTTGGCATGCGCTGCAGCGGTACCGATCGCGTCAGCCATGGCGCGAGCATGCGAGTCACCCCAGACGAGGAACGTGGGCGCGCCGGCCTGGGAGTCCCCCGTTCGGCACAGGTCACCGCTGCGAATCTTCGCCAGGGTGGTGTTGCCGCATTCCCAGTCGCGTGTACGCCGGTCGTTGCCGCCGTCGACGATCCGGCGGACGGCGGGATCGGAGCGCGCGGGCCAGCCATCGGCTACGATCGCGGCCGTGCTCGCGACGACCGCGACTCCCATCAGCATGGCTGCTGCCGCAAACAACCGGCGCCGTGCGAGCAGGCCGCTCTTGCCACGGAACGGCCGCTCGACATAGCGCCAGGACGCGACCGCGGCGACCACGGCCAGCGTCAGCAGCAACGTCGTTTCGAGCGCGGTCAGATCGCGAACCGCGTAATAGCGCCCCAGCGTCAGCAGCGGCCAGTGCCAGAGGTAGAGCGAATAGGAGACGAGTCCCGTGAGCACGACCGGTCGTGCGCTGAGCGCGTCACCGACGACGTTGTGACCGCCACTGCCGGCCCAGATGATCGCGGCGGTCCCGGCGCATGGCAGCAGCGCGGTCACGCCCGGAAACACCGTCGCGGGGGTGTACAGCGTCACGCTGCCGAGGAGTGCGCTCAAGCCGAGCAGTCCGACGACGGAACGTACGTGGCGACGATGCGAAACCGGAATCGCTCCCAGGGCGAGCAATGCACCCATGCCCAGCTCCCAGGCACGCGCGGGCGCCAGGTAGAACGCGCCATCGCGTTCTACCGCGACCCAGGCGACGCACAACGCAAACGAAACCGCGGTAACGAGAGCCGTTGCGGCCACATACCGCTTGCGCGCGCGTGCCGCGATGAAGGCCAGGAACAGCGGAAACAGGATGTAGAACTGTTCCTCGACCGCCAGCGACCACGTGTGCAGCAACGGGATCTCTTCCGCGGCGCGGCCGAAATAGCCCGCTTCCTGCCAGAACAGGAAGTTCGAGGCGAAGAGACTGGTCGCCGCGACACTCTTGCCATAGTCGGCCAGGTCTGCGGGCAGCAGCAGCCACGCCGCGCACGACGAGACGAGCACCAGCATGGCGAACAGTGCGGGGAACAGCCGCCGCACTCGGCGTTCGTAGAAGTTCACGAGCGAGAACCTGCCCGTGTCGATCTCGTGGCGGATCAGGCCGGTGATCAGGAACCCCGAGATGACGAAGAAGACGTCGACGCCGACGAAGCCGCCTGGGAAAGCGCTGGCGCCGGCGTGAAACAGCACGACCGGAACGATCGCGACCGCCCTGAGTCCGTCGATGTCGGCACGGTAGTGGTGCATCCGGCGATGGCAGCTCCGGCCCGTGCGTCACCGGTCCCGCGTCGGGACCGGTGACGGCAGGTCAGAGTCCCTTGAACACCCGGGCAGCGGCCGCGATGGTTGCGTCGATGTCGGCATCGGTGTGCGCGACCGAAACGAACCCCGCCTCGAACGCCGACGGTGCGAGGTAGATGCCCTCGTCCAGCATGCCGTGGAAGAATTTCTTGAAACGCTCGACGTCGCAGGCCGTGGCTTCGGCGTAGCTGTTGCACGTGCGGGGCGGACGTGAAGAACAGGCCGAACATGCCGCAGACGTGATTGGTCGCGAGCGGCACGCCAGCCTGCTGCGCCGCCTGCTTGATGCCGTGCACCAGCCGGTCGGTGAGCCTGGCCAGGTGCGCGTGGAAACCCGACGCGTCGATGCCGTTCAGCGTCGCGAGTCCAGCCGCCATCGCCACCGGGTTTCCGGACAGCGTGCCCGCCTGGTAGACCGGACCCAGTGGCGCGATGTGCGACATGATGTCACGCCGGCCGCCGAACACGCCGACCGGCATGCCGCCGCCGACGATCTTGCCGAGCGTGGTGAGGTCCGGCTTGATTGCATAAAGCGCCTGTGCGCCGCCTTTGGCGACGCGGAAACCCGTCATCACCTCGTCGAAGATCAGCACGGCGCCGTGCTGCGTGCACACTTCGCGCAGCGCTTCGAGGAAGCCGGGCACCGGTGGAATGCAGTTCATGTTGCCGGCGACCGGCTCGACGATGACGCACGCTATGTCCGGGCCGATCTCACCGAACAGCTGCCGCACCTGCGCGACGTCGTTGTACGAAAGCGTGAGCGTGTGCGCCGCGAGTTCCGGCGGCACGCCCGGTGATGTCGGCACGCCTAGGGTAAGCATGCCGGAGCCGGCCTTGACCAGCAGCGAGTCCGAGTGGCCGTGGTAGCAGCCTTCGAACTTGACGATTTTCTGCCGGCCGGTGAAGCCGCGCGCGAGGCGGATCGCGCTCATCGTCGCTTCGGTGCCCGAACTGCACATGCGCACCAGTTCGATCGACGGTACCAGCTCGATGATCTTGCGTGCGACGACGGTTTCGATCTCCGTGGGCGCGCCGAACGAAAGGCCGTTGACCGCCGTTTCCTGCACGGCCCGGATCACGTCCGGGTGCGCATGCCCGAGGATCATCGGGCCCCAGGAGCCGACGTAGTCGATGAACTCGCGGCCATCGGCCGCCCACACGCGCGAGCCTTTGGCCCGCGCAAGGAAGACGGGTTCGCCGCCGACGCCGCGGAATGCTCGCACCGGCGAATTCACGCCACCGGGAATGTACTTGCAGGCTTCTTGGAACAGGCTCACGTCGATGGACTCCCGCGGTGTTAAGGGCCGCCCCCCTGTCGGGCTGGAGCGGCGCGTGCCGCGTATCTTAGCAGCGCGCTCGCGTCGCTCCGCTGCGGGCCTTAAACTGCAGCGGAAAACACGGGCACGACGGCCGCGCAGATGCGCCGCCGCGCGATCTGTCTGGGAGATCCGTCTGACTGAACCCACGTGGCATTGGTACCTGCTGGTCGCCGTCGGCAGCGGCCTGGGTGGCGCGAGCCGGCTGTTCATCTCGACGTTGGTCGGGCGTGTCGCGGGCTATGGCTTTCCGTGGGGCACGCTGTTCGTCAATGTGCTCGGTTGCTTCGCGGTGGGTGCGCTCGGCGCCCTGTTTGCGCCGTCCAACCCGTTGCACCTGCGGCACGACCTGCGCATGCTGACGATCGTCGGAATGCTGGGCGGCTTTACGACGTTCTCGGCGTTTTCGCTCGAGACGCTGCAGCTGGTCGAACGCGGTGCCGTTGGCGCCGCTGCCACGTACGCCGTGGCATCGCTGGTGTTGTGTTTGCTCGCGGCGGCGCTTTCGTATGCCCTCGTGACGTCGATGCTGCGCTGAGATCCGGGCGACGGGCACAGCCGGCTCCGGGGTCCAGACACGTTCCGGAAAACGCCGTAACGCGGCATGGAGCGCCGGGCGCGGCGCCTCCATGGACGGGCACGGTTTTCCGGAGCGTGTCTGGCAGGCCGGAGCCGAACGTCGCTGTCGACGGTAGCCCTCCAGCCACGCAACCTCGGACGCGATCGAGCCGTCCGCGCACAGGTCGATCACGCGATATCCAGGCGGCCGGTCGTCCACCGCGAAATCCTTGCGCGGCTTGAACTGCTTGCACGTCGCCGGCGTGCACATGAACCGCACGTCGCCCGCGCGGTAGAGGTCGAGCGCCTGGTGCGCATGACCCCAGCACACGCCGCGGACCCGCGGTTGTCGCGCGATGGTGGCGCAGAGTTCGGGACCGTCGAGCAGTCCGAGTGCGTCGAGCGCCGGTGAGTCCATCGGCAGCGGCGGGTGATGCAGTACGACCAGGGCGTGCGGCTCCGTGCCCTCGGCCAGCGCACGCCCGGCGGACTGCAGTTGCGCGGCACCCAGTTGTCCCTCGCCGTCGGCGGATTCGGCGAACCATGATTCCAGCAGCAGCACCTGCCAGCCGTTGCGCGTGATCCATTGCCCACCGACCTGGAACGGGGCGCGGCCCAGTTGCCGGCGCATTTCGCCGGGAACGTCGTGATTGCCCGGGACGGCCAGGACCGGCACGCCGAGTCCGCCGAACAGCAGATCGATGGTGCCGTAGGCCGCGGGCTCGTCCTGGACGATGTCGCCCGTCAGCAGCACGGCGTCGACCGGGAAGAAATGACGCTGCGCGTGTGCGAGACAGGCCTGCAGCCGTGGCAGCGTGCGTGCCCCCCGCAGCGAAGCGTCGGGGTCCAGCATCAGGTGCGTATCAGTGAACTGGACCAGGCGGACACTGCCCATGCCCCGGGGCGGATCACGGGGCTGCGCCGGTGCTGGAGTCGTCGTCTTTGGCATAGCGGACAGGCATCATCGCAAATCCGCCCGCGTTGCAGGAGGCCCCATGTCGAATCGCTCGATTGTGCTCACGGATACGCTCTACGACTACATGAACGATGTCGCACTGCGCGAGCCACCGCTGCTGCTCGCCCTGCGCGAGGAGACGGCGGAGCTGACGCAACGGTCCATGCAGATTTCCCCGGAGCAGGGGCAGTTCATGGCGCTGCTCGCGCGCCTGATCGGTGCGCGGGAGTGTCTCGAGGTCGGGGTCTTCACCGGGTACTCGTCGCTGGCAACGGCACTCGCCCTGCCCGACGATGGACGTATCGTCGCGTGCGACGTGAGCGAGGAGTGGACTGCGGTGGCGCGTCGCTACTGGCAGCGTGCGGGCGTCGAGCACAAGATCGATCTGCGGCTGGCGCCGGCGACCGGGACGCTCGATGCGCTGATCGCAGCAGGGCACGGCGGGACTTTCGATTTCGCGTTCATCGACGCCGACAAGACCAACTACCTGGCGTACTACGAGCGAACCCTTGTACTGCTGCGGACGGGTGGGCTGGCGTTGATCGACAACACGTTGTGGAGCGGACGCGTCGCCGATCCGGAAGTTGCGGATGCCGACACCGTGGCGCTGCGGCATTTCAACGAAGTGCTGCACCGGGACGAGCGCGTCGACATTTCGTTGTTGCCGCTGGGCGATGGGTTGACGCTGGCGCGGAAAAGGGGATAGGGATCATGGTTCAGTCGGAAGTGAAACGGGGCGGCCATCCCATGACAGGATCGCGGTTACAGGACCGGGCGACCTGCATGGGCTGGCAGCGGCTGGTCGAGCAGGACGATGGCCAGGGGACCGATGTACTTTCCGTACAGGTCGTTGAAGCCATGCGTCGCCATCACCAGCGCGACGATGGCGATAGCGACGGGCAAGCCGAGTCTCTGCGTGCGCTGGCACAGGACGTAGCCCAGACCGACGCCGGCGGTCGCGCCCCAGAACAGCTGGGGCGGCACCAGTTCACTTGCAGCTGCTCTCGAACGCGTGGGCGATCGAGGAAACGTGGCGGCTGGCGCTGTAGTGCACGACCACGCATTGGCCGTTCGACGACTTCCGCCAGTACGAGTAGACCTCGTCGCCCTGCACCTCGCTCTTGGCCTGCCGGTAGCCGCGACGAGTCATTTCATCGTCGACCTCGCCGCCCACGAGTCGACCATTGACGAGGTCCTTGAGGTCGGCCGGCGTCTCGCCGCTGCCCACGGCCGCATTGCCGCCGCCCCCGCCGGCCGTGAGCCCCGACGAAGGTCACGGTCACCTTGGTGCCGCCTTCCCACTTGAATTCCTGCGTGTTGCCGCCAGCCTGCGTGCGTATGACCTTGTTGCCCTTCTGGTCCTTGTAGTGGTTCGCGTTGTTGCCCGGGGCCAGGCTGTAGGTCACGCCGTTGCGGAGATCCAGGTCGATGTAGCCCTGGCGCTGCGAAAACGTGCAGGGCCCGGACCGACCTTGCTTTACTTCGCCATCCTTGCGGACCTGGCACGTGGCCTCGGCGGAGTCGGCATGCGCGGTCGACAGCCAACCACTGAGCGCGATCGCGACGAGGGACGCGGACAGGAAAGCAGACTTCTTCATGAAACCTCCATTGCAGGTGTTGCGGTGCAGTTCGACAATTAGACCTGGATCGCGCGCGGTCGTGCGTCAGCCGCCCGAGACTGCCGCGTCCGGAATCTCATGGCGTTCGTCGCCGACCCGGATCATGTTCAGGTCTTCCTCGCGTTGCGCGCTGAAAGTGGCGCCACCGTCGGCCTGGCTGATGTCGGCGCCGGTGGCCCGACCGCCGACGAATAATCGTCCGTCTGCGGCCATCCGGCGGTGACGACCACCGTGGCATCGCCATTGCCGCTGCGCGTCACCCCGAAGTCGCATTGTCCCATCGGCTGGCCCTTGTGCTGGGCGCAGGCACCTTGCCGGTGGCATCGTAGTGTTCACTTTGCGGCGGCCGCCGTGCTTCCCGCCGCTGCTTGTGGCTTGCCCGAAATGATCATCTCCAGCCGGTAATCCGCCTTCTCGTTCCGCCGCGCCGCGCTGCGCATCATGTAGACGCGGATCCTGTAGTCGCCGCTGGCCGGCAGCACTCCTTCATACTGGTTTTCGCTGACGGAGCCGTTGAAGAAAGCGACCTCGGTCTCGCCCGGCGCCAGGATATTGAAGTAAGTGGCGGTATGTTTCGTCGCCATGCTGACGTTCATGGACTGTCCCTTGGACGCACCGAGCACGTAGTCGACGATCTGATAACCGACGATCGAGCCGTTGATGACCGCACTGCTCGCGCCCCTGGCGAACTGGACCCGCTGGGTGCGGATGTCGCCCTCGGCTCCCGCCGACGGACTCAACACCGTCAACAGCAGGGCGAGGACCAGCGGCGTAACCGCCACGCCGCGGACCGGGGTCGTCGCAAATGACATAAGGTCGTCTCCCGCTATCCAGAAACCGAAAATTTTCGCATGACACCCGGCTGCTGCGATCGCATTCAGCGTCGCAGAACCCGCCACAGTGACCAGAGCGTCAGGATCAGCAGCGCAGGCCAGATCAGCAGCAGGTCAACCCGTATGTCTGCCTCGGGCGTCCGCAGCAGGACGAGCCATTCCCATCCCGCGAATGCCAGGCAGAACAGGCCGGCAGCAGCAATGCATTGGCCCGGTGACCCGGCGGGCCCGCGCGGGCCAACGCCCAGACGGCTGCATAAGTCGCACCCAGCGCCAGGATGCGCAGGGGGTGCTGCACGAACCAACCGAGGAACTCAACCAAGTTCGCGTCACCTCGTCGAGAGTCGGTGCCGCCGGCACTTGGGGGCATTCCGTGACCCGACCGGAGGGTAGTGAATCCGGGGGTACATCACTAGCCGAATTCCGAAATTATTGGCAGCCTGAGCCCAGCCAGCCCCTTCCGCCGTTACTTTCAACGCCGCACGAGATGTCCGCCCTGGTCCGTCCACCGCCCTATGCACTGCGCGTGCGCAGCAACGACCCTGACGAGGTAACTTCCTGGGCGGCGCGGCGCGACGGCGATCATTCGCGGGTTGTCCGCGGCACGGGTCCGTATGGTTTCCGAGCCGAGGTCCTGGAGGGCCAGGATGTGCGACTCGCCTGGGCTCGGACCCGCCTCGGGCAGACGCTTCGTGGTCGCTTCCGTCAGCCCTGCGTCCAGATTCCACTCGGCGGGACCCAGCAGTATGCGTTCGGCAGGCAACGGATCGGCGTCGCTCCCGGTGCGTTGGTATTCATCGCTCCGGGCACGGAAGCGTCTCGTCACAGCAGTCCTGGCTCGCTGTTCGGCATGGACCTTGACTGGGGCGCGCTGGCGGCGGAGGTGCAAGGGCGTCGCCCGGGCTCCGCACCTGTTTGGCCCCAGCTCCCGCTCGCCCTCGAGCCTCCCGGACCGCTGCAGCGCGCTTTTCATGATGCCATCGCCGAACTGGTCCGGGCTCTGGACCCAGCGGCCCCTGCGAGCCAGCGACAGCATTGCGAAAGCCGCTTGATCTCCACGCTTGCCGATGTGCTGCCGCTGCAGACCGCGAGGAATGAGGCCGGGCGACTGGCAGTGCAGCGGCTCGCAGACCTGGAGAGCTGGATCGAAGCCCACCTCGGCGAGGCGATCACGGTCGGACGGCTGTGCGAGGTGGCCCAGGTTGGCGAAAGGTCGCTGCAGCTCTCCTTCAATGCGCGCCGTGGCATGTCACCGATGCGTTTCGTCTGCGAGCGACGCCTTGCGGCTGCGCATCGTCGGATATCGCGAGCGGAAGTCCGCGATCAGATCACGGGGATTGCGACGAGCCTCGGGTTCACCCACCTGGGTCGTTTTTCCGTTGCCTATCGCGAGGCTTTCGGCGAATCGCCATCGCGGACGTGGCGGCGCAGTCGGGCATAGCCGCCCGCGCAACTCGATCGCGGAGCCAAAAAAGCAGACGGCCGCCCCATGGCGGCCGTCCTCATTTCGACCGACCCCTGTCCCCCAGGTCCTGGCCCCTGGTCGGCCAGGAACTGGAGACGGCGGCTGCTCAGTACCGGTACTGGTCGGTCTTGAACGGACCCTGCGCCGACACGCCGATGTACGCCGCCTGCTCGGGCGTCAGCGTCGTCAGGTGTACGCCGATGCGCTCGAGGTGCAGCTGCGCGACCTTCTCGTCGAGGTGCTTCGGCAGCACATAGACCTCCTTGCCGTACTTCGCGCCGTGCCTGTAGAGCTCGATCTGCGCGAGCACCTGGTTCGTGAACGAGTTCGACATCACGAACGAGGGATGGCCGGTCGCGCAGCCCAGGTTCACCAGGCGGCCTTCCGCCAGGATGATCAGGCGCTTGCCGTCCGGGAAGATCACGTGATCGACCTGCGGCTTGATGTTTTCCCACTGGTACTGCTTGAGCGCCGCGATCTCGATCTCGCTGTCGAAGTGACCGATGTTGCAGACGATCGCCTGGTTCTTCATCCGCTTCATGTGATCGTGATTGATCACGTTCACGTTGCCAGTCGCGGTGACGAAGATGTCGGCCTGGTCGCAGGCCTCGTCCATCGTCACGACGCGGTAGCCTTCCATCGCCGCCTGCAGCGCGCAGATCGGGTCGATCTCGGTGATCCACACCTGGGCCGACAAGGCGCGCAGCGATTCCGCCGAGCCCTTGCCGACGTCGCCGTAACCCGCGACCACCGCAACCTTGCCGGCGATCATCACGTCGGTGGCGCGCTTGATCGCATCGACCAGCGACTCACGGCAGCCGTACAGGTTGTCGAACTTCGACTTGGTGACCGAGTCGTTGACGTTGATCGCGGGGAACGGCAGCTCGCCCTTCTTGGCAAAGCCGTAAAGGCGCTTCACGCCCGTTGTGGTTTCTTCGGTCACGCCCTGGATCTGCGCGAGACGCTTCGAGTACCAGCCCGGGCTCGACTCGAGGCGCTTGCGGATCGCGTTGTAGAGCGCGACCTCTTCCTCGTTGGTCGGCTTCGCGATGAGCGATGCGTCCGACTCCGCCTTCGCGCCGAGCAGCAGCAGCAGCGTTGCGTCGCCGCCGTCGTCGAGGATCATGTTGGCGTGCTGGCCGTTCGGCCATTCGAAGATGCGGTGGGTGTATTCCCAGTAGTCGTCCAGCGTCTCGCCCTTGTAGGCGAAGACCGGCGTGCCCGTCGCCGCGACGTACGCCGCCGCGTGGTCCTGCGTCGAGTAGATGTTGCACGAGGCCCAGCGCACGTCGGCGCCCAGCGCCTTCAGCGTGTCGATCAGCATCGCGGTCTGGATGGTCATGTGCAACGAGCCGGCAATGCGCGCGCCCTTGAGCGGCTGCTCGCTGGCGAACTCCTTGCGGATGGCCATCAGGCCCGGCATCTCGCTTTCGGCGATGACCATTTCCTTGCGGCCCCAGTCGGCGAGCGCAAGGTCGGCCACGACGTAGTCCTGGCCAGGCTTTGAAGCAATTACGGCAGCATTCATCGGACGATCCTCTCTCGGTGGACCGTGGCCATTCGAACAGGCGGCGAGGGGGGATTCGCTCTTCGGCTCGCCTGAACGACACCACGTGGTTCAGCGAGCGCGGTTGGGTAAACCCAAAGCCCGAGCCTGGCGGACAAGAAGGTCCGTTGCAGCGCTCCTCAGGCAGGGTGGCGATAGTACCGTAAGGTAGCAAGGACAGGAAGGCCAGGAAGGACGGGAAGGACGGGAAGGGCGGCAACCAGGGAAGGCGTTCTACTTCCGCCCCTGCTTGCCCTTCCTGGCCTTCCTCACCCTTCCTACAGGCCCGCGTCTTTCCGCAGCGCCTCCGCCTTGTCGGTTTTTTCCCAGGTGAAGGCGGTGAACGCCTCGCTCTTTTCGACGCGCTTGCCCGCGATGTTTTCCTTCCACTTGTAGGTCATGTGTACCGGTTCGCGGCCGAAATGGCCGTACGACGCGGTCGCGCGGTACATCGGGTGGACGAGGTCGAGCATCTTGACGATGCCGTACGGGCGCAGGTCGAAGTGTGCGCGCACCAGCTGCTCGAGACGGTCCTGGCTCACCTTGCCGGTCCCGAAGGTGTCGACCGTGATCGAGGTCGGCTCGGCCACGCCGATCGCATAGGACACCTGGATTTCGCAGCGATCGGCCAGGCCGGCAGCCACCAGGTTCTTGGCGACGTAACGCGCTGCGTAGGCGGCAGAACGGTCCACCTTGGAAGGGTCCTTGCCGGAGAACGCGCCGCCGCCGTGGCGGGCCATGCCGCCGTAGCTGTCGACGATGATCTTGCGGCCGGTGAGGCCGCAGTCGCCGACCGGGCCGCCGATGACGAAGTTGCCGGTCGGGTTGATGTGGAACCTGGTGTCCTTGCCGAGCCATTCCTTCGGCAGCACGTGCTTGATCACGAGTTCCATGACGGCTTCGCGCAGGTCTTCGAGCTTCACGTCCGGGTCGTGCTGCGTGGAGAGCACCACGGCGTCGAGTCCGGTGACCTTGCCGTCTTCGTAGCGGCAGGTGACCTGGGACTTCGCATCCGGACGCAGCCACGGCAGCAGGTTGTTCTTGCGGACTTCGGCCTGGCGTTCGACGAGCTTGTGCGCGTAACAGATCGGCGCCGGCATCAGGCTCGGTGTTTCGTTGCTGGCGTAACCGAACATGAGGCCCTGGTCGCCGGCACCCTGTTCTTCGGGGTTGCTGCGGTCGACGCCCATCGCGATGTCGGGCGACTGCTTGCCGATGATGTTCAGCACGCCACAGGTGCGGCCGTCGAAACCGACGTGCGACGAGGTGTAGCCGATGTCGGTGATGACGCCGCGGACGAGGTCTTCGAGGTCCACCCAGGCCTCCGTCGTGACTTCACCGGCCACGATCGCAACGCCGGTCTTGACCAGCGTTTCGCAGGCGACGCGGGAGCGCTTGTCCTGTGAAATCATTGCGTCGAGCACGGCGTCCGAAATCTGGTCGGCGACCTTGTCCGGGTGGCCTTCGGAGACGGATTCGGAAGTGAACAGGTAACCAGTCGACATGAGTGAGCTTCCCAGGGCAGACAGCCGCGAATTATAGAGCGGGTCGGATTGTCATTTGCCGACTTTCCGTCCGGCGAGATGTCAATCCCGGCTTTGCGCGCCCGGGGATCGCACATTTCGACAGAATTCGTGTGACCCGGGCACCGCACGGACGCTAAAATATCCGGATTTCCACGAGGCTTCACGATGCCTACACGCCGGCAGCTCGCCAACGCCATCCGTGCGTTGAGCATGGATGCGGTCCAGAAGGCCAATTCCGGTCACCCCGGCATGCCCATGGGCATGGCCGACATCGCGCAGGTCCTGTGGACGGACCACCTCAAGCACAACCCGGGCAATCCCGAGTGGGCCGACCGCGATCGCTTCGTGCTCTCGAACGGGCACGGTTCGATGCTGCTGTATTCGGTCCTGCACCTGACCGGCTACCCGCTCACGATCGACGACCTTGCCAGACTTCCGGCAGTTCGGCTCGCACACGGCGGGTCACCCGGAAGTCGACCGGCACCTCGGCATCGAGACGACGACCGGCCCCCTCGGCCAGGGTATTGCCAATGCCGTCGGCATGGCGCTGGCGGAAAAGTTGCTGGCGGCTGCGTTCAACCGGCCCGGACACGAGGTCGTCGACCACCACACCTACGTGTTCCTCGGCGACGGTTGCCTGATGGAAGGCATATCGCACGAAGTCTGCTCGCTTGCCGGCACGCTCAAGCTCGGCAAGCTCGTCTGCTTCTACGACGACAACGGCATCTCGATCGACGGTGATGTGCGACGGCTGGTTCACCGACGACACGCCAAAGCGGTTCGAGGCGTACGGCTGGCACGTCGTGCCGCAGGTCGACGGCCACGATGCCGCCGCGATCGAAGCCGCCATCCAGGCGGCGAAAGCGGATCCGCGTCCGTCGCTGATCTGCTGCAAGACCATCATCGGCTGGGGTTCGCCGAACAAGGCGGGCACGCACGGGGTGCACGGAGCGGCACTGGGCGAGGCCGAGGTGGCCGCGACGCGCGAACAGCTGGGCTGGACGCACGCACCGTTCGTCGTACCGGACGAGATTCGGCAGGGTTGGGACGCGCGCGCGTCCGGCGCGGCGGCCGAGCAGGCACTGGCAGCGGCGACTCGCGGCCTATCGTGCCGCTCATCCCGGGCTCGCGGCAGAGTTCGAGCGTCGGATGCGCGGCGAGCTGCCCGCGGACTGGCGCAGGCAGCTGCAGGATTTCACCACCGCGGCGCTCGCAAAGCCGGCTGCAGTGGCGACGCGGATTTCTTCGCAGCAGGTCCTCAACGTGCTTGGCGCCGCGCTGCCAGAGCTGCTGGGCGGGTCGGCCGACCTCACGTGGTCGAACAACACGGACTTCAAGGGCTACCAGACGGTCACGCCGCAGGACGTTGCAGGCAACTACATACATTACGGCGTGCGTGAATTCGGCATGTGCGCGATCATGAATGGCGTCGCATTGCATGGCGGGTTCATTCCTTACGGAGGCACTTTCCTCGTGTTCTCCGATTACGCACGCAATGCCGTGCGCATGGCCGCGCTGATGAAGCAGCGCGTCGTGCTCGTGTTCACGCACGACTCGATCGGCCTGGGCGAAGACGGCCCGACGCACCAGCCCGTCGAGCACGTGGCCAGCCTGCGGCTGATCCCGAACATGCGCGTCTGGCGTCCCTGCGATACCGTCGAGACGGCCGTCGCCTGGGGCGACTCGATCGACAACGCCACCGGCCCCACCAGCCTGATTCTCTCGCGCCAGGCTTTGCCGCCGATGCCGCGTACGCCGGAACAGGTTGCCGCGATCGCGCGCGGCGGCTACGTGCTGATCGACAGCGAAGGCGCGCCGGAGCTGGTGCTGGTCGCCACGGGTTCCGAGGTTGCCCTTGCTGTCGAGGCGGCGAAGCTGCTCACGGCGCAGGGCCGCCGCGTGCGCGTCGTCTCGATGCCAAGCACGAGCGTGTTCGACGCGCAGGACACGGAGTACCGTGCGAGCGTGCTCCCGGCTGGCACGAAGCGCGTTGCCATCGAAGCCGGGTCCAGGGAAAGCTGGTGGCGCTACGTCGGACTCGACGGGGCCGTGGTCGGCATGGATACGTTCGGCGCCTCGGCGCCGGCCAGCAAACTGTTCGAGCATTTCGGCTTCAGCGCGGCCAACGTGGCCCGGGTCGCGGCCGGCCTGCTCTGATTCAAATCGTTTTACGCAATCTAGTTCTGACGGGAGACGCAGACAATGGCTATCAAGGTCGGCATCAATGGATTCGGTCGCATCGGCCGCATGGTGTTTCGCGCGGCGGCAAAGGACTTCGCCGACATCGAGATCGTGGGCATCAACGACCTGCTCGAGCCGGACTACCTGGCGTACATGCTCAAGTACGACTCGGTGCACGGCCGCTTCAAGGGTGACATCGCCGTCGACGGCAACACGCTCGTCGTCAACGGCCGCAAGATCCGTCTCACCGCAGTGAAGGACCCGTCCGAACTGAAGTGGGGCGACGTCGGCGCCGACGTCGTCATCGAATCGACCGGCCTGTTTCTCGATGCCGCCAGCGCGCAGAAGCATCTCGCCGCCGGCGCGAAGAAGGTGATCATGTCGGCTCCGTCGAAGGACGAGACTCCGATGTTCGTCTTTGGCGTCAACCACGCCAAGTACGCGGGCGAAGCGATCATCTCGAACGCCTCGTGCACGACGAACTGCCTCGCGCCGGTCGCCAAGGTGCTGAACGACAACTGGGGCATCAAGCGCGGCCTGATGACCACCGTGCACGCCGCGACGGCGACGCAGAAGACGGTCGACGGCCCCTCTAACAAGGACTGGCGCGGCGGTCGTGGCATCCTCGAGAACATCATTCCGTCGTCCACCGGCGCCGCGAAGGCTGTCGGCAAGGTCATTCCCGAGCTCAACAAGAAGCTCACCGGCATGGCCTTCCGCGTGCCGACGTCGGACGTGTCGGTCGTCGATCTCACGGTCGAACTCAGCAAGCCGGCCAAGTACCCGGAGATCTGCGCGGCGATGAAGGCAGCGGCCACGGGCCCGATGAAGGGCGTGCTCGGCTACACCGACGAGAAAGTCGTCGCGACCGATTTCCGTGGCGAATCCTGCACGTCGGTATTCGACGCCGAGGCGGGCATCGCCCTCGACGATACCTTCGTCAAGGTCGTGTCCTGGTACGACAACGAGTGGGGCTACTCGAGCAAGGTGCTCGAAATGGCGCGCGTCATTTCGAAGTGAGCACCGCTGAAACGGCGCTGACCGCCAATGCAAAGGGGAAGGGCATGATCCGCGTGCTCCGCATGAGTGATGTGGACCTCAAGGGTAAGCGGGTGCTGATCCGTGAAGACCTGAACGTCCCCGTGAAGGACGGTGTCGTCACCAGCGACGCGCGCATCCGCGCGTCACTGCCGACGATCGAGGCGGCCCGGAAGGCCGGCGCCCGCGTGCTGCTGATGTCGCACCTCGGCCGTCCGGAAGAGGGCGTGCCGGTCGAGGAGTTCTCGCTGGCCCCCGTGGCCGCGAGGCTCTCTGAAATGCTGGGCCGCAAGGTCCGCTTTGAACGCGAGTGGCTCGGTGGAGTGACGTGCGAGCCGGGCGAAGTCGTCCTGCTCGAGAACGTGCGCTTCAACAAGGGCGAGAAGAAGAACAAGGACGAGCTGGCGCAGAAAATGGCGGCGCTTTGCGACGTCTACGTCATGGATGCCTTCGCGACGGCCCACCGCGCCGAAGCGAGCACCCACGGTGTCGGCAGGTTCGCGCCGATCGCGTGCGCCGGTCCGCTGCTGACCAGCGAACTCGAAGCGCTCGAGCAGGCGCTCGGCGATCCGAAGCGGCCGCTCGTTGCGATCGTGGGCGGGTCGAAGGTGTCCACCAAGCTCACGGTGCTCGAAACCCTGCTCGGCAAGGTCGACAAGCTCATCGTCGGCGGTGGCATCGCCAACACGTTCCTGGCGGCGGCGGGTCATCCCGTCGGCAAGTCGCTCTATGAAGTCGACATGGTCGAGACGGCCCGCAAGTTGCTCGAACGCTCGAAGCAGTCGGGCGTCGAGATTCCGCTGCCGTCCGACGTCGTCGTCGCGAAAGAGTTTTCGGCGTCCGCCGAAGCCGACGTCAAGCCGGTCGCGCAGGTCGCGGCGGACGACATGATCCTCGACATCGGCCCCGACACCGCCGAGCGCTTCGCCTCGGCGCTCAAGGGCGCGGGCACGATCGTCTGGAACGGTCCGGTTGGCGTGTTCGAGTTCGACCAGTTCGGCGAAGGCACGCGTGTCCTCGCCCAGGCCGTTGCACGCAGTCCGGCGTTTTCGGTGGCCGGTGGCGGCGACACGATCGCGGCGATCGAGAAGTACGGCGTCCAGGCCGACATCTCCTACATCTCGACCGCCGGTGGTGCCTTCCTCGAGTTCCTCGAAGGCAAGAAACTGCCGGCCGTGGAGATGCTCGAACTGCGTGCCGCAGGATGACCCGCGTCCCCAGTCAGGAGTTACGCAGCGAGATGCTGACCCGCAGGACCAAGATCGTCGCGACGCTCGGCCCTGCGACGGACGCGCCGGGCGTGCTCGAGGAAGTGATTCGCGCAGGCGCCGACGTATTGCGCGTCAACTTCTCGCACGGCGGGCCGGCCGATCACCGGCGGCGAGTCGAGCGGGCGCGGCAGGCGGCGGACAGCGTCGGCAAGCACGTCGCCCTGCTTGGCGACCTGCAGGGGCCGAAGATCCGCATCGAGCGTTTCGCCGGCGGGCACACGGTGCTCACCGAAGGCGCGACGTTCACGCTCGACCCGGGGCTCGACACGCACGACGGCACGGATCGCAGCGTTGGCATGACCTACACCGAGCTCGCGAACGACGTCGGGCCCGGTGATGAATTGATTCTTGGTGACGGTCAGATCGAACTCGTCGTCACCGCGACCCGCGGCAACAAGGTGGAATGCCGGGTGCTCGTCGGTGGCGAACTCGGTGACCAGAAAGGCATCAATCGCCGCGGCGGCGGCCTTTCGGCCAGGGCGCTCACCGACAAGGACCGCGAAGACGTCAAGCTCGCGGCCAGTCTCGACATCGATTATCTCGCCGTTTCTTTCGTGCGCCAGGCGGCCGACATCGAGGAAGCCCGCAGCCTGCTGTCCGCCGCGGGCAGCGATGCGCGCATCGTGGCCAAGATCGAGCGCAGCGAAGCGATCCCGCGGCTCGACGAGATCGTGCAGGCCAGCGATGCCGTCATGGTCGCGCGCGGCGATCTCGGCATCGAGGTTGGCTACGCCGAACTCACGGGGCTGCAGAAGCACATCCTGCAGGTCGCGCGCAAGCACGATCGTGTGACGATCACGGCGACGCAGATGATGGAGTCGATGATCCAGAATCCGGTGCCGACCCGCGCCGAGGTGTCGGACGTGGCGAACGCCGTGCTCGACGGCAGTGACGCGGTGATGCTGTCGGGAGAGTCGGCCGTCGGCAAGTACCCGGTTCGTGCGGTCGAGGCGATGTCCGAGGTGATCGTCGGTGCCGAGAAGTACCAGATCGCGCGCAACAGGGGCGGCGAACGCTTCGAAGGCCGTGTCAGCGAGTTTGCGCAGGCCATCGCGCATGCCGTGATGTACACGGCCAACCACATGACCGTCGAGGCCATCGTGGCGTTGACCGAATCCGGCGCCACGCCGCTCTGGATGTCGCGCATCCGGTCGGACATCCCGATCTTCGCCTTTACCCGCAACGAGCGGACACGCCGCCGTGTCGCGCTGTACCGCGGCGTGTATCCGATTCCCTTCGACATCACGCACACGGATCCCGCCGAGCTCTACAAGGCGATCTCTCGCGAGTTGATCGACCGCAAGTTCGTGCGGTCGGGCGACGAGATCATCCTGACGCTGGGTGAACTCTCGGGAGTGTCGGGCGGCACCAACACGATGAAGCTGCTCGAAGTGAGTGGTTAGGGGTCAGGGGATAGGGGTTAGGGGTTAGGGGTTAGTCGGAGGTGCAGGTGTACTCGATGCTGCAGCTTCTTCCTCCGACTAACCCCTAACCCCTAACCCCTAACCCCTTCTTTCAGCCATGAAGTTAATCTTCCGCGTACTGCTCGGCCTGGTCTCGCTGCTGCTCGTGACCGTGGCAGTCGCTCTGCTGGCCGTGCGCGGCAGCCTGCCCGCGCTCGACGGCGAGCGGTCTGCGGCTGGCCTCGGGGACGAGACGGTGATCGAGCGCGATGCCCTGGGCGCCGTGACGGTCACCGGGCATTCGCGCGCTGACGTTGCCTTCGCGACCGGGTTCGTCCATGCGCAGGATCGCTTTTTCCAGATGGACCTGTCGCGCCGAATGTCCGGCGGGCGCCTGTCGGAACTCGTCGGCGATGCAGCAATGGACATGGACGCGCGGCAGCGAATGCATCGCTTTCACGACGTTGCCGAGCGCGTCTACGCGCAACTCGCTCCGGCCGAGAAGGTCGGTGCTCGACGCGTACGCACGCGGCGTCAATGCGGGGCTCGACTCGCTGCGGGTGCGGCCGTTCGAGTACCTCCTGCTGCGCCAGCGCCCCGAGCCCTGGCGGCCGCCGGATTGCCTGCTCGTCGTCTACGCCATGTACCTGCAGCTGAACGATGCCGATGGGTCGACCGACAGGCAGCGTGGCCTGCTCGCCGCCGCATTGCCGCCGGACGTGTTTCGCTTCGTGTATTCGGTGGCTCCCGTCTGGGAGGCGCCGATCGATGGTGTCGTCATGTCGGCGGCACCGGTGCCGGCACCTGAATCCTTCGACCTGCGGCAACTGCAGGGCGAGTTTGGCAAGCTGGCCTCGCTGCGCCTGCCCCGTGACGGGCCGCGAGAACAGCGCAGTCGGCAGCAACAACTGGGCCGTCGCGGGCACGCACACGAAGAGCGGCGTGGCGCTGCTCGCGAACGACATGCATCTCGGGCTCGCCGTTCCGAACACCTGGTACCGCGTGCGGCTGCTCGTTGCGAGCGAGTCGCCCGCCGACCGCCGCGACCTGATGGGCCTCACGCTGCCCGGTGCGCCGATCATGGTCGTCGGCAGCAACGGGCACATCGCCTGGGGGTTTACCAACAGCTACGGCGACTGGACGGACCTTGCGCGCGTCGAACGTTCGCCCGATCGCAGCCAGTACCGTACCGCCAGCGGATGGGCGCCGCTGCAGCGTTTCGTCGAGACGATCGGTTCGAGTTCGGGTGCGACGCGCGAGGTGCTCGTCGAGCAGACCCAGTGGGGACCGTTGCTGTCGGCTGCGGAAACGGCTGGCGAAGGCACGCTTGCGCTTGCATGGACTGCGCACGACCCCGCGGCGACGAACATGCACTGGCTGCAACTCGAGGACGTGCACGAATGCGCGAAGGCACTCGGCGTCGCGAGCACGATCGGTGGGCCGGCACAGAATTTCGTTTGCGCGGATTCCGGCGGCAGCATCGGCTGGACGCTGCTCGGTCGCATGCCGTTGCGCGGCACCGGCTACGATGCCGGAGTGCCCTCGGACTGGACGCAGCCGGATGCGGGTTGGGCGGGTTGGCGCGATCCCGCGAGCTACCCGCAAGTGCTGAATCCTCCATCCGGGCGCATCTGGACCGCCAACAACCGAGTCGTCGGAGCGGAGCGGCTCGCGGCGATCGGCGACGGTTCGCCGGACCGCGGTGCCCGCGCCCAGCAGATCCGGGATGACCTGCTCGCCATTCCCGCCGGGCAGGCGACCGAAGCCGACATGTTGAAAATCCAGCTCGACGATCGCGCCTTGTTCCTGGTCCGCTGGCGCGACCTGCTGCTTGGCTTGCTGGATGCCGATGCCCTGCGCGGCCAGCCGGCGCGCGCCGCCCTGCGCAAGCAGGTCGAGACGTGGGATCCGCACGCGGCGACGGGGGCGGTGGGTTATCGGCTGCTCCGTGATTTTCACGACGTCCTGGAGCGCCGCACGTTCGACGCCCTGACCGTCCCTGCGCGTGTCGCCCACCCGGCATTCGAGTTCGAGGTGCCGCGCTCGTTCGAGGAGGCCGCCTGGGAGCTCGCGACGACCAGGCCCGCGCACCTGCTCGATCCGCGCTTTGCGGACTGGCGCGCCTTCCTGCTCGACGCCGTCGACGAATCACTGAGCCCGGATCGCCGGGGAATGTGCCGATGCCACGTTCGTCACCTGCACCTGGGGCGAGGTCAACGCGACCGACATCCGGCATCCATTGAGCCGTGCCGTGCCGCTGCTCGCGCGCTGGCTCGACATGCCGCGTGAACCGATGTCGGGCGACAGCGACATGCCGCACGTGCACGCGCCCGGCTTCGGGGCTTCGGAACGCTTCGGGGTGTCGCCGGGACGCGAGGCGCAGGGTTACTTCCACATGCCGGCCGGCCAGAGCGGCCACCCGCTGTCGACGTTCTACCGGGCCGGGCATGAGGCCTGGGTGCGTGGCGAGGCGCTGCCTTACCTGCCGGGTGCCACGAGGCACGAGCTCACGCTGCGGCCGGCCCCGCATTGAGGCGTTTTGCCGCAGCGCAATAAGTCCCGTCGCTTGCGCTAAGATACCCGCAAGGCCGCATCCCCGGCGGCCGGCATGAGGGCCGCCTGTGACCAGCAAGTTCGAAGGGACGGAGCGCTACGTCGCGACCGAAGATCTGATGATGGCGGTCAACGCGGCCGTAACCCTGGCGCGGCCGCTGCTCGTGAAGGGCGAGCCCGGCACCGGCAAGACCCAGCTCGCTGAGGAAATTGCGCGCTCGCTCGACAAGCCGCTATACCGCTGGCACGTCAAGTCGACCACCAAGGCGCAGCACGGCCTGTATGAGTACGACGCCGTCTCGCGCCTGCGCGATTCGCAGCTCGGCGACGCCAAGGTCCACGATATCTCGAACTACATCGTTCCCGGCCGTCTGTGGGAGGCATTCCGCAGCGAGAGCCAGGCGGTGCTGCTGATCGACGAGATCGACAAGGCCGACATCGAATTCCCGAACGACCTGTTGCTGGAACTCGACCGCATGGAGTTCTACGTCCACGAGACGCGCGAGATGATCCAGGCCACGCATCGGCCGATCGTGATCATCACCAGCAACAACGAGAAGGAGCTGCCGGACGCTTTCCTGCGCCGCTGCTTCTTCCACTTCATCCGCTTCCCCGACGCCGAAACGATGACGCGCATCATCGGCGTGCATTTCCCCGAGCTGAAGCGCGAGCTGCTGGCGGAAGCGCTGAACGCGTTCTACAAGCTGCGCGACGTGCCGGGCCTCAAGAAAAAGCCCTCGACCTCGGAGTTGCTCGACTGGTTGAAGCTGCTGCTCGCGGAAGACATTCCGCCGGAAGCCCTGCGCACCGACGACCCGCGCAAGAGCCTGCCGCCGCTGTACGGCGCGCTGCTCAAGAACGAGCAGGACGTGCACCTGTTCGAGCAGCTGATCTTCCTGCAGCGGCGCCAGTCGCGGCAGTAAGCCGCCGCATGGCAGCCGGTCGGTGAGCCCGTTTTCGTGCTGACGCCGTTCTTCTACACGCTGCGCGAGGCGGGCGTGCCGGCGTCGGTCACGGAGTACCTGACGCTGCTCGCTGCGCTGCAGCGCGGCCTCGCCAACTTCAGCGTCAACGATTTCTATTTCCTGGCGCGCACCACGCTGGTCAAGGACGAGAAGCATTTCGACCGCTTCGACAAGGCGTTCACGCAGTATTTCAAGGGCATCGAGCAGTCGTTCGAGAACCTGCAGCAGGCGCTGCCCGAGGACTGGCTCAAGCTGCTCGCGGAACGGCACTTCACGCCGGAGGAAATGGCACAGATCCAGGCGCTCGGCGGCTGGGACAAGCTGCTCGAGACGCTCAAGCAGCGGCTGGAGGAGCAGAAGGGGCGGCACGAAGGCGGCAACAAATGGATCGGCACCGGCGGCACGTCGCCGTTCGGTCACGGCGGCTACAACCCCGAGGGCATCCGCATCGGCGGGCCGGGCGGCAAGGGCAAGGCCGTCAAGGTCTGGGAGCGCCGTGACTACCGCAACCTCGACGACAACGTCGAACTCGGCACGCGCAACATCAAGGTGGCGCTGCGCAAGCTGCGCCGCTTCGCGCGCGAGGGCGCGGCGGACCAGTTCGACATCGACGGCACGATCTCGGCAACGGCCCGCAATGCCGGGCTGCTCGACCTGAAGTTCCAGCCTGAACGCCACAATGCGCTCAAGCTGCTGTTGTTCTTCGACGTCGGCGGCTCGATGGAAAGCCACGTCCGCGTCTGCGAGGAACTGTTCTCGGCTGCGCGCGGCGAGTTCAAGCACCTCGAATACTTCTACTTCCACAACTTCATCTACGAATCGGTGTGGAAGGACAGCCGGCGCCGGCACGGCGAGCGCACGACGCTGTTCGACATCCTGCGCAAGTACCAGCCCGACTACCGCGTCATCTTCATCGGCGACGCGAGCATGAGCCCGTACGAGATCATGCAGCCGGGCGGCAGCATCGAGCACTGGAACGAGGAGGCAGGCGCAGTCTGGCTGCAGCGGCTGACGCAGCGCTTCCAGCGCTTCGCCTGGCTCAACCCCGAGCCGCAGGACCGCTGGGACTACGTGCAGTCGATCGGGATCGCGCGGCAACTGCTGGCGGAGCGGATGTATCCGCTCACGCTGCACGGGCTCGACGACGCCATTCGCGCGCTCAAGGCGTAATTGTCGCGGGCGCTTGGCTGCGACGTTGCGGCGCGATCGGTCGCGATCGTGACGGCATGATGCGTACGAAATATCTGGCAGCAGCATGCGAGCGATCGGTCCGGGGCCTTTGCCCGAGCTTGGAAAGGCAGACACGCGCTCGGGCAAAGGCCCCGGACCAAGTCGCTCGCGAGACGACGCGCGCATCGTCGAGACTCTCGATCGTGCCGTTGCAGGCTACGAGTGCCGCTTCACAAGCGACCGGCCCGGGACCGGCGCCGGGCGCTCCGCGACCGAGTGCACCGAGTGCAGCGACTCAGCGCCCGCCCTTGCTGTCCGCAGCGGCGGCGGCCTTCAGCGCCTTGATGTCCGCGAGCACGACCTGCGAATGGCCTTCCGGATTGACCGACTCGTAGTGCTTGGCGACGCGGCCCTGCGGGTCGATGATGAAGGTGTCACGGCGCGCCATCTCCATCACGCCCATGTAGGTCTTCAGCACGCCGTAGCTCCTGGTCACGGCCTTGTCGGAGTCAGCGAGGATCGTGAACGGCAGGCTGTGCTTCTCGGCGAACTCCTTGTGCGAGGCGACCTCGTCGACGCTGATGCCGAGGATCACCGCGCCTTCCTTGTTGAAGGCGAATATGTTGTCGCGGAAGCCGCAGGCCTGCGTAGTGCAGCCTGGCGTGTCGTCCTTCGGGTAGAAGTACAGGGCGACCCACTTGCCCTTGTAGTCGGCCAGCGAGTGCCACTTGCCCATCTGGTCCTGCAGCTTGAAAGCGGGGGCGGGCTTGCCCACGGCGGGCGCCACGCCGTCTGCCAGGGCCGGGCGGCTGCCTGCCAGCAGGGTCGCGAACGCAAGGGCAAGTGCCGGCAGCAGGGTGGCCAGAGCGGGAACTCCACGGCGAGACAGTGCGCGATTCATCGGATTCTCCGGTGAGGGGCTGAAAAAGCGCGGGTTCGCGCCAACACATACTAGACTTCCGCAGCAGGAGAGTCAGCGAGGTGACCTTGTCGAGCCCCCCATTGCCGACCCGGGCCGCGCCGACCGGATGACGCGACCAACTACGTCTTCTTCGCCGACCGCGACGCTTTGGTTTTGTCCGGAGGCGGGGCGCGGGGTGCGTACCAGGTCGGGGTGCTGAAGGCGATCGTCGAATGGCTGCCGGAGGACGCCCCGTGCCCGTTCGAGGTGCTCGTGGGCACCTCGGCCGGCGCGTTGAACGCGGCGGCCATCGGCGCCCGCGCTCATTCGTTGCGTGAAGCGGTGCAATCGCTCGAAGATGTCTGGTCCAACTTCCGTGTCGAGCAGGTCGTGCGGTCCGGTTCACTGTCGATGTTGCGCTCCGGTCTCCACTGGATGGTCTCGCTGCTCTCGGCCGGCTGGATCGCCAAGCCCCCGCGTTCGCTGTTCGACACGACGCCGCTGCACGAACTGCTCGCACGCGTCGTGCCCCTGGACCAGATTCCCGTGCAGATCGCGGCGGGCCGGTTGCACGCGCTGGCCGTCTCGACGACGAGTTACACGACCGGGCAGGCCGTCGCGTTCTTCGACGGGGCGGAGGGCATCGAGGGCTGGCACCGGGTGAGCCGCGCCGGGCGCAGGCGTCGCATCGACCTCGACGTGCTGATGGCCAGTGCCGCGATCCCGTTCATCTTCCCGGCCTGGAGCGTCGACGACAACCACTACGGCGACGGCGCGATGCGCCAGCTGGCTCCGCTCAGTCCCGCCGTTCACCTCGGTGCGAACCGGGTGCTGGTGATCGGGACACGCGGGAGTGCCGCCGCCACCCCGCCGACCGGGGCCTTCACGCAGGCGCCACCGAGCCCGGCTCACCTGCTGGGCTTCGTGCTCGACTCGTTGTTCACGGACGGCCTGTCGATCGACCTCGAGCGCCTCAACCAGATCAATCGTTTGATCGTCGCGGCGGGCCACACCGAACATCGGCCGATCCGCGCGACGGTGATACAGCCGAGCGTCGATCCGACCGTGATCGCGATGAAACACGAACGCCGCATGCCCCGCAGCATCCGCACGTTGCTGCGTACGATGGGCGCCTACGAGGCGCGCGGCGGGTTGCTGGTCAGTTACCTGCTGTTCGACAAGGCGTACACCTGCGAACTGATGGCGATGGGCTACGCCGACGCACAGGCGCAGCGCGCGGAGATCGTTCCCTACCTCGCGCCCTGGGCTACCTGAGCACCAGGGTGCCGAGCCCGAGGAGCGAGGCGAACCCGATCACGTCGGTGACCGTCGTCACGATGACGCCACCCGCGACCGCGGGATCGACGCCGAATCGCTTCAGTGCCAGGGGCACCGTCACGCCGGCAAGTGCAGCCGCGAACAGGTTCACGACCATCGCCGCGAAAATCACCAGCGCGATGCGCCACTGGTGGAACCAGAGCCAGGATACGAACGCCACGACGGTGGCCCAGGCGAGCCCGTTCAGCAGCGCAACGGCGATCTCCTTGGTGAGCAGCCAGCGCGCGTTCGCACGCTCGATCTGGCCCAGTGCGAGGCCGCGCACGATCAGCGTCAGCGTCTGCGTGGCGGCGACGCCACCCATGCTGGCCACGATCGGCATCAGCACGGCGAGCGCCACGATCTGCTGAATGGTGGCTTCGAACAGGCCGACGACCCACGCCGCCAGGAACGCCGTGACGAGATTGATGCCCAGCCACACGCCGCGACGGCGCGCGCTCGGCACGACGGGCGCGAACATGTCAGCGTCCTCGTCGAGGCCCGCCATGCTCATCACGGAGTGCTCGGCCTCGTCGCGGATCACGTCCACGACGTCGTCGATCGTGATGCGGCCGAGCAGGCGGCCTTCGTCCGCCGAAACGACGGCGGCCGACACGAGGTCACGGTCCTGGAACAGGCTCGCGACCTCGGTGGCAGGTGTCGCCGGGGGAATGCCGTCGACGTCCGAGTCCATGACTTCGCCGACCGTGCGTTCCGGGTCTTCGGTCAGCAGTCGTGTCAGGTGCAGCACGCCGAGATACCGGTCGTGGCGGTTCACGACGAAGAGCGCGTCGGTCTTCTCCGGAATCTCGCCGCGCATGCGGAGATAGCGCAATACGGTCTCGAGCGTCACGTCCGGGCGCACGCTGACCGTATCGGTGTTCATCAAGCCGCCGGCGGTGTCGTCTTCGAAACCGAGCACGGCGCTCAGGCGGTCGCGGTCCTGCGAGTCCATCGACCGCAGCACCTGCTGGTTGACGTTCTCCGGCAGGTCGCGCAGCAGGTCGGCGAGGTCGTCGACTTCGAGGCCTTCGGCGGCCGCGACGAGTTCCTCGGTTTCCATGTCGCGGATCAGGCCCGCGCGAACTTCCTCGTTGAGCTCGACGAGCACGTCGCCTTCGAATTCGGGGTCGACGAGGTCCCAGACGACGGCACGCTGGGTCGGCGGCAGGGATTCGAGCAGCGACGCGACTTCCGCCGGGTGCATCGAATTGACCAGCCGGTGCACCTGACGCATCGTGCCCTCGTCGAGGGCGCGCTTGAGCGCCTCGAGGCGTGTCGGGGTACGGCGTGGCTGCAGCTCGGCGTTCATCGCCGGGATGATAGGGGGAGGAAGGAGGAAGGCGAGGAAGGGCAGGAAGGTCAGGAAGTGAAGAGTACGGAAGTGCTTCCGAGTCCGACTACCGGATGCTGCAGTCCTGCTCCTTCCTGGCCTTCCTGGCCTTCCTGGCCTTCCTGACCTTCTTCTCCTTCCTCCCCCCTCACTCGTGCCGACGGCTCGTGAGGTCGCGATGGCGGACGAGCGCGACACCTTCGGCTCCGCGGAAATGCGCAGCCAGGCGCTCGGCCAGGTACACGGAACGGTGCTGGCCGCCGGTGCAGCCGACGGCGACGGTGAGATAGCTGCGATTGGACCGCACCAGCGACGGCAGCCAGCGTGCGATGAAGTCACGCACGTCCTCGAAGAACCGGTTCACCTCGGCCTCCTTGTCGAGGAAGCGCGCGACCAGCTCATCACGGCCTGTCAGCTCCCTCAGGGCCGGATCCCAGTAAGGGTTCGGCAGCGCGCGCGCGTCGAACACGAAGTCCGCGTCGTCGGGCAGACCATGCCGATAGGCGAACGACTGGAACAGGAGCGACGGCCCGGACTTCGCGCGGTCGACCACGCGTTCCCGGATCAGTTCGCGCAGTTCGTGCACCGACAGTCGTGAGGTGTCGATCGTCAGGTCGGCCGCATTGGCGAGCGGTGCCAGCAGCCGTTCTTCCTGCTCCAGGGCTTCGATGAGCCCCACGCCGTGGCGGGTCAGAGGATGCCTGCGCCGCGTTTCGCTGAAGCGCTTGAGCAGCGTCTCGCTGTCGGCGCGCAGGAACAGCGTCTCGCAGGCGATGCCGCTCTTGCGCAGCGTCTCGACCAGCCGCGGCACCTCGGCGAGGTCTTCAGGGCGATTGCGCGCATCGACGCCGACGGCCGTCTCGCGGTACGTGGATTCGCTGGTGCGGACGGTATAGGCGATGAATCCAGGCAGGAGGCCTGCCGGGATGTTGTCGACGCAATAGAAGTCGAGGTCCTCCAGCATGTCGAGCGCGACGCTCTTGCCGGATCCGGACAGGCCGCTGACCACGATCAATCGCATCTGACGCCACCACCCCTGCGCAGAACGCCTACCCGATCGGATTGTCGCCGGAATCAGGGTCCGCTGTCAGGGTGATATCTCCGTACCGTGACGGTGTCGTGCCGCCTGCGGGTCACGGTGCTTTTCCTTGTGGCGGCGCACCTGCTCGTCGAGCTTGTCCGCGAGGAGGTCGATGGCGGCATACATGTCGTCGTGGACGGCGGCGGCATGCACCGTGCCGCTGGAGAGGCGGATCGTGGATTCGGCTGCGTGTCGCAGCTTCTCGACCGTGAGCGTGCACTGCACGTCGATGACGCGGTCGCAGTGCCGCAGGATGCGTGCAATCTTCTTCTCGACATAACTCCGCAGCGGCGGCGTGATCTCGACGTGGTGTCCGCTCAGGTTGACTTGCATCGTCCCGTCCTTCTGTTGATTTATGTGCTGCCTCTGGTCAATTTGATCGCGCCAGCGGGATTCGGTTCCCGCCGGCCCCGTATTCATGCATGGGCACGGGCGGCCGTCTGCCTGCGCTCGCTCGACGCCGCGAGGCCGAGGGCCTCGCGGTACTTGGCGACTGTCCGCCTTGCCACCTTCACGCCTTCGTCCGCCAGCATCGTCGCCAGCTGGGCGTCGCTCAGCGGCTTCCTGGGGCTTTCGTCCGCGATCAGCTTGCGGATGCGGGCGCGGATGGCGACCGACGAGATGTCCTCGCCGCCGGCGCCGGAGACGTGGCTGGAGAAGAAATACCGGAACTCGAAGATGCCGCGTGGCGTGTGCATGTACTTGCCCGTCGTCACGCGCGAGATCGTCGACTCGTGCATCGACACGGCCTCGGCCACGTCGCGCAGGATCATGGGTTGCATGGCCTCGTCGCCGCGCTCGAGGAACGCTGCCTGTCGCTGGACGATCGAGCGGGCCACCTTCAGCAGCGTCTCGTTGCGGATCTCCAGGCTGCGGATGAGCCAGCGGGCTTCCTGCAGTTGTGCACGCAGCGACGCGTAATCGGGGGAACGCGAGACGAGGCCCGCGTAACCCTGGTTCACCCGCAGGCGAGGCACCGAGCCCGCATTGAGTTCGACGGCCCATCCCTGCTCGGTGCGGCGCACGAAAACGTCGGGGACGACGTATTCGGGTTGCGCGCCCTCGAACGCCGAGCCCGGGCGCGGATGGCAGCTGCGCACCAGCGAAAGCGCAACCTGCAGTGAATCCTCGTCGGCGCCGAGCGCGCGGCGCAGCGAGGCGGGGTCGTTGTCCGCGACGGACTGGAGATGGTCGCGCGCGATGGCGATCGCGAGATCGCGTCCCGGCGTGTCTTCGTCCAGCTGCGCGAGCTGGAGGGTCAGGCATTCGCTCAGCGTGCGGGCGCCGACGCCTGCCGGATCGAGCGTCTGCACCAGCGCCAGCACCTGTTCGACCTCCGCCTCGGTGACTGGCAGGTCGACGCTCAGGTCCCGGGCGATCTCGGCCGTCGTCTGGGTGAGGTAGCCGTCGTCGTTCAACGCGTCGATGATCGCCTCGCCGACCCAGACCTGGCGCGGATCGAGCGGGCTGATTTCGAGCTGCCAGACCAGGTGCTGGTGCAGGTCGCGGCCGCGTTCATCGGTGAATTCGAGTGGGCGGTCGTCGTCGTCGGAGCGGGACCCGTCGCCGGACGGCGTCGAGGACTCGGCCCAGGGGTCTTCCATCTCGACGATGACGTCGTCCGGGGCGGGTTCGTCGGATTCGGAGGTTTCGCCGCCATCCGCGGACTCGGTTTCGGCCTCGCCCGCGGGCGTGACCTGGTCGAGCGAGGTGAGGTCGATCGAGTCGTCCTCTTCCTGCTCGAGCATGACGTTGGTCTCGAGCGCCTCCATCACCTGTGCCTGCAGTTCGAGCACGGGTAGCTGCAACAGCTTGATGGCCTGCTGCAGCTGCGGGGTCATCGTGAGCTGCTGACCTAGCTTGAGTTGCAGGGCCGGCTTGAGCATTGACGAAGCGACGTTCGAAGCGAAAACGGGGCTGGCGCGGGTGGCCTCGCGCCAGCCGTGTCAGAGACGGAAATCCTGGCCCAAGTAGACCTCACGCACCTGAGGATTGGCAAGAATCTCTTCTGCCGAACCGGACGCGATCACACTTCCGGCGCTGACGATGTAGGCGCGGCTGCAGATGCCGAGCGTTTCGCGCACATTGTGGTCGGTGATCAGCACGCCGATGTTGCGTGAACTGAGGTGGCGGATGATGCGCTGGATGTCGATGACCGAAATCGGATCCACGCCCGCGAACGGTTCGTCGAGCAGGATGAAACGCGGCTCCGCGGCCAGGGCGCGCGCGATCTCGACGCGCCGGCGCTCGCCGCCCGACAGGCTCATGCCGCTGCTCGACCGGATGTGGCCGATGTGCAACTCCTCGAGCAGCGAATCCAGCGCCGCAAGGCGCGCGTCGTCGTCGTCGAGGTCGGCCCGCATCTCGAGGATCGCCATGATGTTGTCCTCGACCGACAGTTTGCGGAACACCGACGCCTCCTGCGGCAGGTAGCCCACGCCCAGCTGGGCGCGGCGGTACATCGGCAGGCGCGTCAGTTCCTTGTCGTCGAGGTGGATGCGGCCTTCATCGCACGGCACCAGGCCCACGATCATGTAGAAGGCGGTGGTCTTGCCGGCACCGTTCGGGCCGAGCAGTCCGACGACCTCGCCGGAGGTGACCTCGAGCGACAGCTCCTTCACCACCTGCCGCGAGCGATAGCTCTTGCCCAGCCCCTCGGCGCGCAGCCGGCTGGTCGTCATGGGTCCCTGCCCTTGTCGGGCGTTGCCGCGGGAGCCTTTTTCGGGGGATTGATCGTGATCTGGACGCCGCCCGGATCCTTCTCGCTCGGGTTGGCCTGCACCCGCTCGCGGCCGATGTCGTAGATCAGCGTGTTGCCGTGGATTTCGTTGTTGCCGTCGGTGAGCCAGGCATCTCCCGTCAGGCGCACGGTGGCGGCCCTGACGTCGTAATCGATGGCGGCCGCGCGTCCGCGCGCCACCTGCTGCTTTTCCTTGAGCTGCTGCTCGAACTGCGCCGGGGACCCCTTGATCGACGCGCTGGCGATCGCGTTGTTCCTGAACATCACGCGCGCCTCGCTCGATTGCAGCTTGCCGCCGGGCACGGTGATCTTCACGTCGCCCAGCAGCCGCCACTCGGAGTTGTTGAACTCGAGCCCGGTCGCGCTCGCCTGTCGCGCCGTGACTTCGAGCCCGCCTTGCGTGATCTTCACCTGCTTGAACAGCAGCGTATTGTTCTTGTAGTCGAAATCCGACGACGCGGCTTCGAGGTTGATCGGGAGCTCCGAGTTGCCCGCCGGCAGTCCGGTCTGCGCCTGAGCGAACGGAATCGCGCCCTGCAGCGTCACGGCGGCCAGGAGCAAGCTGCGCAGCAGGCGGCGCTTAAGGATTGAACTGGCCATTGACGTTTGATTCTAGCCGCAGCGTTCCCTGGTTCAAGCCGACGCGCAGGCCGCGTCCGCGCAATTGGTGGGGTCCGAAATCCACGGTCACGGGCGCGGCGGTCTGCACTACGTTCGTGCGCGTGTCGTAAGTCAGCTCGTCCGTGCGGATGACCGCCTTGCCCTTGCTGCGCTCTGCCGCGCCGACGACGAGTACATTGCCTTCCAGCTGCAGCGACTCGTGGTCGCTCGGCATGCGTCCGCGATCCGCGGTCACGTGCCATTCGCCCTGCTGCTGGGTGCGTGTAGTCGAGTTCGAGCTGCGCGAGGTGCACGCTCTGGTCGGCGAGCTGCTGCTCGATCGACTTGGCGCGCACCACGACCCGCGGCCGGCCATCGGCGCCGAGTTCGGTGAGCCTGGCGTCATTCAGGTAATAGCCGCGTTCCTCCGCAGCCGCTGCGGACTCCGTCGCATCGTCGGGCCTGCCCGCCAGCATGTTGAACAGCAGGGCGCCTCCGGCCACCACCGCCACCATCGTCACGATGCGCTGGATCAGGCGCCGTGTGCGGTCAGCAGCAGATCGCATACTTCCCTCACGGCGCCGTGGCCGCCGGCCGAAGGCGTGGTCCAGTGGGCAGCGGCGCGCGCCGTCGGATGGGCATCCGCCACGGCAATCGCCAGGGTTGCGCGCTCGAGCAGCGGCACGTCGGGAGTGTCGTCACCCACGCAGGCCAGCGCATCGGCGGCGACCTGCAGTTCGCGCAGGAGTTCGTCGAGCGCGACGCGCTTGTCGGCGATGCCCTGGCGCACGTGGCGAACGCCGAGTTCAGCCGCGCGGCGCGTGACCGCCGGCGAATCGCGGCCGGAAATGATGGCCACCGCGATGCCCGCCCGCTGCACGGCGACGATGCCGGAGCCATCGCGCACGTGGAAGACCTTCGTTTCCTCGCCGTGGGCCGTGAGGTGCAGGCGGCCATCGGTCAGCACGCCGTCCACGTCGAGCACGAGCAGCCGGACCCGGCGGGCACGCTCGAGCAGGGCCGGGTCGTGCTGCGTCACATGACACCCGCGCGCAGCAGGTCGTGGACGTTGAGGGCGCCGACCAGCAGCCGATCGTCGTCCGACTGCACCACCGGCAAGGAGGTGATGCGGTGCGTTTCCATCAAGTGCACGGCCTCGGCCGCGAGCATGCGCGGCTCGGCGACCTTGCACTTCGTCGTCATGACGTCCGCCATGCGCGTGGCGTGGATATCGAGTTGCCTGTCGAGCGTGCGGCGCAGGTCGCCGTCCGTGAAAATCCCGAGCACGCGGCCAGTGGCGTCCACCACGGTGGTCATGCCGAGGCCCTTGCGGCTCATCTCGAGCAGGCCGGCGCTCAGCGGCGTGTCCGGGCCGACCCGGGGCAGCTCGTCGCCCTTGCGCATGACGTCTTCGACGTGCAGCAGCAGTCGCCGGCCGAGGCTGCCGCCCGGGTGCGAGCGGGCGAAGTCCTCTTCGGTAAAGCCGCGGGCCTCGAGCACCGCGATCGCGAGTGCATCACCCATGGCGAGGGTTGCCGTCGTGCTCGCCGTCGGCGCGAGGTTGAGCGGGCAGGCTTCGGCGGGCACGCTCACGTCGAGCGTGACGGTTGCATAGCGGGCGAGGGTGGAGCCCGCGTTGCCCGTCAATGCGATCAGCGGCGCGTCGAGCCGCTTGATGACCGGCAGGATGGTCAGCAGTTCGTCCGTCTCGCCGGAGTTCGAGAGTGCGAGCACGACGTCGGCCACCGTGATCATGCCGATGTCGCCGTGGATCGCCTCGCCGGGATGCAGGAAGAATGACGGGGTGCCGGTGCTGGCCAGCGTCGAGGCGATCTTGCTGCCGATGTGGCCGGATTTCCCCATGCCGGTCACGACGACCTTGCCAGTGCAGGCCAGCACCAGCGCGCAGGCGCGGGCGAACGAGTCGTCGAGGCGGTGCTCGAGGGCGGCGACGGCTGCGGCCTCGGTGGCGAGGACACGGCGGCCGCGGGCGATCATCAGGCTCGGGTCGGTCATGGCACGGGCAGGGCGGTCATGGAAGGCCAACAGTCTACAGCCTACAGCCGGCACGCCTTCTCCTTTAGACTTAAGGGCTGTTTCCGACCCGGCGAACCCACCATGACGGCCGATGAAGTGACCCAATTGATCCTCGCCGGCCTGCCCGGTGCCGAGGCCCGTGTCCTGACCGACGACGATACCCATTTCGAGGCCATCGTCATCGCGACCCAGTTCGAGGGCAAGCGCTCCATCCAGCGCCACCAGCTCGTCTACGCCGGTCTGGGTGCAAAAATGGGACGCGAGGTCCATGCCCTGTCGATCCAGGCCTTCACGCCTGCCGAGTGGCAGGCCGAGCGGGGCGGCGGCGCGCTGCGCTGACCAGGAGCCGATCCGTGGACAAATTGCAGATTCGGGGCGGCGTGCCGCTGGACGGCGAAGTTCGCATCTCGGGCGCCAAGAACGCTGCCCTGCCGATCCTGGCGGGGGCGCTGCTCGCGGACTCGCCGGTCACGATCAGCAATGTGCCGCATCTCAAAGACGTCACCACCATGATCGAGCTGCTCGGCCGCATGGGCGCGAGCGTGACCGTCGACGAGCGGATGCGCGTCGAGGTCGACCCCACCACGACCAACGAGACCGCCGCCCCGTACGAACTCGTCAAGACCATGCGCGCGGCGATCCTCGTGCTTGGCCCGCTGGTCGCGAGATACGGCCGCGCCGACGTTTCGCTGCCGGGCGGCTGCGCCATCGGCGCGCGTCCGGTCAACATCCACGTGGCCGGCCTGCAAGCCATGGGCGCGGAGGTCCACATCGAGAACGGCTATATCCGGGCCCGCGCCGGGCGCTTGCAGGGTGCGCGGATCGTCATGGACACGGTCACCGTCACCGGCACCGAGAACCTGATGATGGCCGCGTGCCTGGCCGAAGGGCAGACGATTCTCGAGAACGCGGCGCGCGAACCGGAAATCGTGGACCTGGCCCAGTTCCTGATCGCGATGGGCGCGAAGATCACCGGGCACGGCACCGATACCATCCTGGTCGAGGGCGTCGAACGCATGCACGGCACGCACTACGAGGTGCTGCCGGACCGCATCGAGGCTGGCACGTACCTGGTGGCCGGCGCGATCACGGGCGGCAGGGTCCGTGCGCGCAATGCCCGGGCCGAGCACCTGGACGCGGTGCTGGGCAAGCTGATCGAAGCCGGCGCGGAAGTGATTCGTGGCCAGGGTTTTGTCGAGGTGAACATGCATGGCCGCCAGCCCAGGGCGGTCGACATCCGGACTGCGCCGCACCCGGGGTTTCCGACCGACATGCAGGCCCAGTTCGCGGCCCTGAACACCGTCGCGGACGGGGTCGGCACCATCGTGGAGACCATTTTCGAGAACAGGTTCATGCACCTGCTGGAAATGCGGCGCATGGGCGCCGAAATCCGGCTCGAAGGCAACACGGCGATCATCAAGGGCGTGCCGAAGCTGACCGCCGCGCCGGTCATGGCCACCGACCTGCGCGCCTCGGCCAGCCTCGTCATCGCGGGGCTGGTGGCCGAGGGCACCACGGACGTCGAGCGCATCTACCATATCGACCGTGGGTACGAATGCATCGAGGAAAAGCTGGCAGGCCTGGGCGCACAGATTCGGCGCATGAATGACCGGGCCAGGGGTTAGGGGTTAGGGGTTAGGCGGTTAGGGGATAGTTGGAGGTGCAGGCGAATCGGATGCCGCAACCTTTCCTCAGACTAACCCCTAACCCCTAACCCCTATCCCCTAACCCCTTTTGGCTATAATGCGCTGCTGCCCCCCGGGGATCGTGAGGAGAGAGCTGGATGACCGAAGAAGTCGATGCGGGCAGGCGCCATTTCCTGACCGTCGCCACCGTCGCCACCGGCGCCGTAGGCGCTGCGTTCGTCGCCGTGCCGTTCCTTGCCTCCTGGAAACCAAGCGCCCGCGCGAAGGCCATGGGTGCTCCGGTGGAAGTGGACATCAGCAAGCTCGAGCCGGGCGCGATGCTCAAGATCGAATGGCGCGGCAAGGCTGTCTACGTCGTGCACCGCACGCCGCAGATGCTGGCCCAGCTCGACGGCGTCACCGCGAGACTGCGCGATCCGGATTCGGACGAGTCGGATCAGCCCACGTTTGCCAAGAACGCAGCCCGCGCCATCAAGCCCGAGTACCTGGTGCTGGTCGGCGTGTGCACGCACCTCGGTTGCGCGCCGCTCGACAAGTTCTCGCCCGGTGACGTGACTGTCTCCGCGGACTGGCCGGGCGGCTTCTTCTGCCCGTGCCACGGCTCCAAGTTCGACATCTCCGGCCGCGTCTTCAAGGACGTGCCGGCGCCGCTCAACCTGCCCGTGCCGCCCTATCAGTTCGTGACCGACACCCGCATCCTGATCGGCGCCGAGAAGGGGAACGCGTGATGAGCACATCCTCCGACAAGCTTGCGGCCGGGTCGGGCAGCGGACGCCTCGCTTCGCTGACTGCGTGGATCGACGACCGCTTTCCGTTGACGGCCCTGTGGAAATCGCAGGTGTCCGAGTACTACGCGCCGAAGAACATGAACTTCTGGTACTACTTCGGCTCGCTGGCCCTGGTCGTGCTGGTGATCCAGATCCTCTCGGGCCTGTTCCTGACGATGAACTACAAGCCGTCGTCCGCCGACGCCTTCGGTTCCGTCGAATACATCATGCGCGACGTGGAGTGGGGCTGGCTGATCCGCTACATCCACTCGACCGGCGCCTCGGCGTTCTTCATCGTCGTCTACCTGCACATGTTCCGCGCGCTGCTGTACGGGTCGTACCAGAAGCCGCGCGAGCTGCTGTGGATCTTCGGCATGCTGATCTACTTCGCGCTGATGGCCGAGGGCTTCTTCGGCTATCTCCTCCCCTGGGGCAACATGTCCTACTGGGGCGCGCAGGTGATCGTGTCGCTGTTCGGCGCCATCCCGGTGATCGGCGATTCGCTCACGGAATGGATCCGCGGCGACTTCTACATCTCCGACGTCACGCTGAACCGCTTCTTCGCATTGCACGTGGTCGCGATCCCGTTCGCGCTCGTGTTCCTCGTGATCGCGCATTTGATGGCGCTGCACGAAGTGGGTTCCAATAACCCGGACGGCGTCGAGATCAAGAAGGTCAAGGGCCCGGACGGCATCCCGCTGGACGGGATCGCGTTCCACCCGTATTACACGGTCAAGGACATGGTCGGTCTCGGGGTCTTCCTGATCCTGTTCGCGCTGATCGTGTTCTTCGCGCCGACCATGGGCGGGTATTTCCTGGAGAACGCCAACTTCGATCCCGCGAACGCGCTGCAGACGCCGCCGCACATCGCGCCGGTGTGGTACTTCACGCCGTTCTACGCAATCCTGCGCGCCGTCCCGAGCAAGCCGCTCGGCGCTGCGCTGATGGGCGTCGCCGTCGTGTTGTTCGTGTTCCTGCCCTGGCTCGACCGGGGCAAGGTGAAGTCGATCCGCTACCGCGGGCCGCTCTTCAAGTTCTTCCTGATCTCGTTCGCGATCAGCTTCCTGGCGCTGGGCTATCTCGGCCTGCAGCCGCCGACGCCTGCCTTCACCCTGGCGTCGCGCGTGTTCGCGGCCGTGTATTTCGCGTTCTTCCTGCTGATGCCGTGGTACACGAGCATCGACAAGACCAAGCCCGTGCCGACGAGGGTCACCTACCATGCGCATTGATCGCCACAAGCAGAAGGTCCTCGCGTGCATCGCGGCGCTGGTCGCGCTGCCCGCCGTGAGCCTGGCCTCGGGTGGTGAAGCCCACGTCGAGAAGGCGAACAACGACATCCACAACCAGGCGTCGTTGCAGCGGGGCGCGAGGAATTTCGTCAACTACTGCATGGGCTGTCACTCGGCCAAGTACGTGCGCTACAACCGCGTGGCCGCCGACATCGGCCTGACCGAAAAGCAGATGACGGACAACCTGCTGTTCTCGGGTGATTCGCCGCATGCGACGATGACCAACGGCCTGCACGCGGACGACGGCAAGCAGTGGTTCGGCGTGGCGCCGCCGGACCTGTCGTTGATCGCCCGCAGCAAGGGGCCGGATTACGTCTACACGTTCCTGAAGTCGTTCTACGCCGACCCGGCCAAGGGCACCGGCGTGAACAACCTGTCGCTGCCGGGCACGGCGATGCCGCACGTGCTGTGGGAGCTGCAAGGCACGCAGGAAGCCGTCTGGGAGGGCCACACGGACGCGCAAGGCAACGTGCAGAAGCAATTCAAGGAATTCAAGCTGGCCAATCCTGGCAAGCTGACCCCTGAGGAATACGACGCGTTCGTTCGTGATACCGTCAACTTCCTCGACTACATCGGTGAGCCGGTACAGGCCAGGCGCCAGGCGCTGGGCTACTGGGTCATTGCTTTCTTGGTGTTCTTCACGCTGCTTGCGTACGCGCTCAAGAAGGAATACTGGAAGGACGTGAAATAAGCCGGCTGAGGCCGGCGCGGTCCCCATCGTCTCCTGCGTGGTGCCTCATCGGGGCGCCACGCGGAGCGGACGGGGAACTGCAGCCATCGCCGAGCGCGCAGCCTGCCGCGGTGGTTCGTGCTGCTGGACAAGGAGACTCCTCAGCATGATGACGCTCTATTCACGCGCAGTGGACGCGCGCTGCCACCGTGTCCGCCTCGTGCTGGCCGAGAAAGCCCTCGCGACACGCATCGTCGAGACCGACCTCGTGCGCCCGCCCGAGGACCTGATCGACCTCAATCCCTACCAGACCGTGCCGACGCTGGTGGACCGCGACGTCGTGGTCTACGAGCCTGGCATCATCTGCGAGTACATCGACGAGCGCTTCCCGCACCCCTCGATGTCGTCGACGGATCCCGGCGCACGTGCGCACGCACGGCTCGCGCTGCGCCGCATAGAGCAGGAGTGGTACGCGGTGGCGGACGCGCTCGAACCTGGATCGGGGGCCGACCGTCGGGACAAGGAACGTGCACGCAAGATGCTGACCGAAAGCATCCTGGCGTCGGAGCCGCTGTTCCGCATGCGACCGTGGTTCCTGTCGGACCAGTTCTCCCAGCTCGACGCAGCGGTCGCCCCGATCCTGTGGCGCCTGTCCCGGTGGGATGTCGATGCAACGGCGATCACGGCGGCCGCTCCGGCAGTCGACAAGTACGCGACGAAGGTCTTTTCCCGCCCAGCTTTCCAGCGCAGCCTCAGCGAAGCGGAACGCGACATGCGCAATCCGCCGTCGTCGACGCGTCGCTGAGGCACGGGCGACCCTTGATTCAGCGCCTTGGTCGCACGCCTCGCGGCATACTGGCACAGTGACGACGGGCAGCAGCACACCCCCGGTTCCCCCTGCGTCCGGACCGCCGATGAAGGCGCGCCGGCCGTATCTGCTGCGCGCCATCCATGAGTGGATCTCCGACAGCCTCTGTACGCCCCATCTCGTCGTCGACGCCAACGCCACCGGCGTCGAAGTGCCGCGGCAGTACGTCAAGGACGGCAAGATCGTGCTGAACGTGAGCTGGAGCGCGACCGCGAACCTGCGTCTCGGCAACGAAGAAGTGAGTTTCAGCGGACGTTTCGGCGGGGCCAGCATGTCGGTGCGCGTGCCGATCATCGCGGTGCTCGCGATCTACGCGCGCGAAACCGGGCAAGGCATGATCTTCGCGGAAGACGACGCGGGTCCGCCGTCGCCGCCGCCGACGGGCGACACCGCTGGTGCGCCGGGTACCCCGGGCGACGATCCGGGCCCCAGGCCGAGTTCACCGACGGACAGTCGGCGCGCGCGGTTCAAGGTCGTCAAATAGCGGCGACCGTCTGGCGCGGTCATACACGAAGTCGACCGCTAGCAGAGCACGAACGCATTGCGAATCCACGTGATGACCGGGCTGCCACCCGGCTCCGCCGGCGGATCGATCGCGACCACGTCGAAGCGCGCCCGCAGGCGCCGCAGGTCGCGTCGTGTCAGCAGCAGATGGCGGGCGGCGAGTGAGCAGCGGCGCTGCTTTTCGCAACTGATGGTCGCTGCGGCCTGGCCGTAGTCGCTGCGCGAGCGCGACCTCACTTCGACGAGCACCAGCGCCCGGGTCGCGGGGTCGAGCATGACCAGATCGATCTCGCCGGCGCGGCACCGATAGTTGCGCGTGACCAGCACCAGGCCGGACGTTTCGAGATACCGCAGCGCGCGTGACTCGGCGGCCCGGCCGATATCGGTCGTCGTGGCCGCCGCGGGGTCGGGTGATCGAGGCATCGGGCAGCCCTGCTGCGCCGTCGCGCTGACGGCTGGGCGCCCTTTGTCGCTTACCGGGGCGGCGGGGTGCCCACCGGATTTGTGGCCGGACTGTCGCGAAAGACCGCTGCAGTCGAACCGGCGGCCTGCGGCTTGCCCGATTCGATGCGGGCAAACTGGAGGCTGCGCTGCACGTGGCCGTCCGAGCGATTGAGCTCCAGCATTCCGGTCAAGCCGTCGACGCCGGCCGCGACGCCGCCGGAACTGCCAAGCTGCTGCGCGAGACGGAATGCGTCGTAGCCGAACGCGAAGAGCCGCAGCCGGCCCCGCGCCCGCGCCGACCAGTCCTCCTGCAGGGCATCCCAGAGCTCCGGCGCGCCCTGGCCGCCATACAGCAGCCACGGCATCTCGGGAAACACCAGGCCGTCCATGTCGGCGGCCGCGCGCACGCTTGGATCCCAGGCGTCCGAAGTTGCGTAGAGCGGCAGGTCATAGGTCATCTGAAAGCGCAACTGCGGACGGATCGCCCGCGCGGCCTGCGGCGTCGCCGCGACGAAGGCGAACTGGGGACCCGACGCCTGTTCGGCCACGGCATTGCGTTGCGGCACGGGCTGGCTCCGATTGGCGCCGCGATCGCCCGCACCGCCGTAACGACCGAGCGCTGCCCGCAGCGGCCCGGAAAAATCCCTGGCGCCCGCGTCGTAATACTGCGACGACATCAGCGTGACGCTGCCGGCCGCCTGCAGTTCCTGCACGAAGGCGTCGTGCACGCGCTGGCCCCAGGTGTTGTCCGGGAACAGCGCGACCCCACGTACCCAGCCATCGTCCGCGATCCGTCGCGCGACGGCGCGCGCTTCCTCCTCGGGATCGAGCGCGAACTGGTAAAGGAAGGCCGGGAGGGCCGACGCGGTCGCAGCGGCGGAATTCAGTACGAGTGTCGGGACGGGCAGCCCCGCTGGCTGCGAGGCAATGACCGCAGTGATTTCTTCCTTGGTCAGCGGCCCGACGACCATCCGGGCGCCGTCTGCGATCGCACGCTGGTACGCGGCGGCGGCGCCGGACGTGGCAGTGTCGTACATCTCGATCTGCGGCCGCGCGTCGGCGGACGACGAGGCGAACCAGGCCGCAGCGAAGCCGTCGCGCACGGCGCTGCCGACCGACTGCTGCTTGCCGGAAAGCGGCAGCAGCAGTGCGATGCTGGTCGCGGGTCCGCCGCCGATCGTCGCGAAGCCCGCTTGAGCCTGGCCCGTATCGGGGAGGAATGCCGTGCCCGGGTGACCCGGATGCTGTGCCACCCATGCAGCCACGGTCGCTGCGTGTGCAGCGTCGTGGCTGCCTGCCGTCACGATGGCCGGCAATTCGAGCCAGCCGCGCTCGCGCTCCGACACCCCGGCAACGGTGACGGGGCCTGGCGGATGCAGCAGCAACTGGTCAAACAGCAGGCGATCGTTCGCGGCCCGTGCTGCCGGCGATGTGAGCAGCGCAGCACGTCTTTCGAAGGTGCGGACGCCACCGAGTGCATCGCCTGTCGCGATCTCGGCGCGTCCGCGCAAGGCAAGCAGGTCCGGAGCCGATTCGGTCGGCCAGGGTTGCGGCAACGACCGCAACGACCCGAGGGCGCGGACCGCATCGCCACGGTCGAGCGCGACTCGCGCTTCGACCTCGGCCAGCAATGCGCGCTCTTCATCCGTCTTTACGCGGCTGCGCACTTTGTCGAGGAGCCGCTGTGCGTCGGCAAGCGCGCCGCCAATGACGTATTCGCGTGCGGCAAGCAGCGCCGTGGCGGTGTCCCATCGCATGAAGCCGCGGCGCGCGAGTTGTTCGTAACGAGCGGCGGCTGCGAGATGCTGTCCGTCACTCGCGAGTGCCTCCGCCTGTGCCAGGGTGGCTGCGGTCTGCTCAGCATGCGCGACGGGTGCGCTGCAAGCACACAGGATCACCAGCGACGCGATCCAGCCGGCCCGGCGGTGCGTGCGGCGGCCTTGCCCGCTTTGAGGCGATACGTGCAGCATGCGGGATCCTTGGGAGACACGCGTGACCGATACTGCGACGGATTCTACGGGGCGGAAGCCGGCCGGCGCACTGTTCGTCGTGGCGACCCCCATCGGCAACCTGCAGGACCTGAGTCCGCGCGCCGCCGCTTGTCTGCGCGACGCCGACCTGTTGCTCGCCGAGGACACCCGCCACACGCGCACGCTGCTCGAAGGCTGCGGCATTGTGCGGCAGTCCAGTTCGATCGAGTCACTGCACGAGCACAACGAGCGCGAGCGCGTCCCGGCACTGGTGGCTCGACTGCAGGCCGGTGCACGCATCGCGCTGGTCAGCGACGCGGGCACGCCCCTGATGAGCGATCCAGGATCCCTGCTGGTGGCGGCGGCCGCGCGCGCGGGCGTCGAAGTCATCGCGCTGCCCGGCCCTTGCGCAGTGATTGCGGCGCTGTCGATTGCGGGCCTCGCCACCAATCGATTCGTGTTCGAAGGCTTCCTGCCCGCCAAAGCCACCGCACGGCGCAAGGCGCTCGGGACGCTGGCGCACGAAACGCGCACACTCGTTTTCTACGAGGCGCCGCATCGGCTCGGGGCCACTCTGGAGGACCTGGCGACCGTGTTTGGCGCGGAGCGTGAAGCTGCCGTGGCGCGCGAGCTCACCAAGCGTTTTGAGCACGTCTACCGCGGCACGCTGGCCGCGTTGGCGAGCCGGTGCGCGACCGATGCCAACATGACGCGCGGCGAAATCGTCCTCGTCGTGGCCGGTGCGCCCGGGAGCGAGGACGACGACGTGGCTGCACTGGCTGCGGCAAGCACTCTAAGAGTGCTGTTGCAGGAATTGCCCGTGTCACAGGCCGCACGCATTGCCGCGCAGCTCACCGGCCGCAGCCGCAAGGAACTCTACGAGCGCGCACTGGCGCTGACACCGGCAAAGCCCGGGGAATGACGCGCCGACAGCGTATACTGCGTCTGGGAGTCGGCCAGGCAACCGCTGCGTCTCGCGACGTGGAGGAAAGTCCGGGCTCCATAGGGCAAGGTGCCAGGTAATGCCTGGGGGGCGCGAGCCCACGGACAGTGCAACAGAAAGCAAACCGCCTATGTCGCGCGCATCGCGGCGGCGCTGGCCTGGCGAAAGCCGGGCCCAAGCACCAAGTGATGTACGAGGCAGGTAAGGGTGAAAGGGTGCGGTAAGAGCGCACCGCGCCGGTGGCAACATTCGGCGGCACGGCAAACCCCACCTGGAGCAAGACCAAATAGGGAAGCGCGCGGGCCTTCGGGTCCGTTCCTGCTGCCCGCAGGGGCTTCCGGGTAGGTCGCTCGAGGCGCACGGTGACGTGCGTCCCAGATGGATGGTTGTCCTCGACAGAACCCGGCTTATCGGCCGACTCCCACCTCTTTTGCGCCAGGTTGGCCCACCACGGGCCTGACAACCCACTTCGTCCCACCCAGGCGTTCGCCCGCTGGGTCGTGCGTCGCTGTGTTTCGGTCTCCTTCTCCCACAAAAAGGCTCACGTTGCGCGGCATCCCAACCGCGCGGCGGCCCTCCGGACGCGCTCCCGCGAGTCTGCCGGAAGCGATTTCCCACGCCCACCCGATCCTGACGTTCAGTCCAGGAACAATCGCTAAGTACATGATTGATCTAACAAAGCAAAACCGGGTTGCCTTGCGCTGGACCACCTCCAAGCTAAGTCACTGGCAGGGTTAGAAAATTTTGACACGAACCGTTGACGCTGACGGCGCCTCGCCCCTATAGTGCCGCCGAGTGGGAAAAAGTGGGATGAAATGGGCTGCCGGCCCGGAAGACGCCTGAAATGTTTCGTGGAGCCAACAAAGTCACCCTCGATGCCAAAGGCCGCGTGGCCATGCCCGCGCGGTACCGGGACACGCTGGTCGAGCGCAGCGAGGGGCGGCTGGTGGCGACGGTGGACCGTTCCGACAGGTGCCTGCTGATCTATCCCCTTCCGGACTGGGAGGAGATCGAGCGCAAGCTGATGCGCCTGCCGACCCTGAATCCTCAGGCGCGGCGGTTGCAGCGGCTCATGGTGGGACATGCCACGGACCTCGAGCTGGACTCGCACGGCCGCGTGCTGGTGCCGCCGAAGTTGCGCGAATACGCGGGCCTTTCACGCCAGGCGATGCTGATCGGGCAGGGCAGTCGTTTCGAGCTTTGGGACGAGCAGCACTGGAACGAGCGCCGCGACGAATGGCTGCAGGCGGGTGACGAGCCGGGCGAGCTGCCTGCCGAACTCGAACAGCTGTCGCTGTAGGCGCGCGGGGTGGTTGCGCACACGCCGGTACTTCTCGACGAGGTGCTGGCCGGACTCGCCGTCAAGGCCGACGGGCGCTACTGCGACGCGACGTTCGGTCGTGGCGGTCATGCCGCAGCCATTCTCGGGCAGCTCGGTCCCGCTGGCCGCCTCTGCGCCATCGATCGCGACCCGGATGCCATTGCAGCCGGTCGCGAGCGGTTCGCGGCGGAGCCGCGTCTCACTCTGGTTCGGGGGTCGTTCGGCCGGCTCGAGGAGCGGGTCCGCGCGGCAGGTTGGGAAGGGGGGCTGCAAGGCGTGCTGCTGGACCTGGGGGTCTCGTCGCCGCAGCTCGACGAGGCGAGGCGGGGCTTCAGTTTCATGCAGGACGGTCCGCTCGACATGCGCATGGACAACGAGTCCGGATTGAGCGCCGCGCAATGGCTGGGGCGCGCGGGCGAGCGGGAGATTGCGGACGTGCTCTTCAAGCTCGGTGAAGAAAAATTCTCGCGTCGCATCGCACGTGCCATCGTGGCCGCGCGCGCTGCGACACCCATCGTCACCACGCGGCAGCTCGCCGACATCGTGGCCGGCGCAGTGCCGACGCGCGAACCGGGCAAGCATCCGGCGACGCGCACCTTTCAGGCAGTCCGCATCCACGTCAATCGCGAGCTCGAGGAAGCCGAGGCCGCGTTGCCCCAGGCCGTCAACCTGCTCGCACCGGGCGGCCGCCTGTGCGTGATCAGCTTCCATTCGCTCGAGGACAGGCTGGTCAAGCGCTTCATGCGTCGCGAGGCCCAGGGCGATCCGCTCTACGCGGAGCTGCCGGACGTGCCGCCACATGCCCGACCCCGCCTGAAGCTCATCGGCGGCGCCGTCATGCCCGGCGAAGCGGAGATCGCCGGCAACCCGCGCGCGCGCAGCGCCGTGCTGCGCGTGGCCGAGAGGGTCGCGGCATGAGCCAGGTGCATTGGCGGCTGGTGATCGCAGCGTTGTGGGTGGCGGTGCTCGCGTCCGCGCTCGGCGTCGTCTACGGCAAGCAGGAAGCGCGCAACCGTTTCAGCGAGCTGCAGAAGCTCACGACGCAGCGCGACGACCTCGACATCGAGTGGGGCCAGCTGCAGCTCGAGCAGAGCACGTGGGCCACGCATGGCCGCGTCGAACGGGTCGCGCACGATGATCTCGGCATGGTGACGCCGCAGGCGTCCGAGCTTCGCATCGTGCAACCATGAGACGCGGTTCGTCGCTCCGCGATCACCACGCACGCGACGCGGCCCCGGCCGAGGTCGGCGGCTGGCGCCTGTGGCTCGTCGGCGCGCTGCTGACGCTGTGCGGGATTGCACTGCTGGCGCGCGCGATCTACCTGCAGGTCATCGACCAGGACTTCCTGGCGAGGCAGGGCGACGCCCGCATCCTGCGCGACGTGAAGCTCTCGGCGAACCGCGGCATGATCATCGATCGCAACGGCGAGCCGCTCGCGGTCAGCACGCCGGTCGATACCGTCTGGGCCGATCCGCGCAAGCTCGCGCAGCACCCGCAGGATTTCGCCAGGCTCGCGAAGGCGCTCGACCGCGACAAGAACTGGCTCGCCCGGCGCGTCACCAGCAACCTCGACCGCGAATTCGTCTACCTTGTGCGCCACATGCGCCCGGCCGACGCGCAAAAGGTGAAGGCACTCGGCATCCCCGGCGTCGACACGCTGCGCGAATACCGCCGCTATTACCCCGCGGGTGAGGTCACGGGTCACCTGCTCGGCTTCACCAACGTCGACGACGTGGGCCAGGAAGGTCTCGAGCTCGCGTTCGACCAGTGGCTTGGCGGCGAACCTGGCATCAAGCGCGTGATGCGCGACCGCGAAGGCCGCACGATCGAGGACATCGAGCGCATCAAGGCACCGCGCCCGGGCCAGGACCTGCGCACCAGCATCGACTTGCGCGTGCAGTACCTGGCCTACCGCGCGCTCAAGCAGGCGGTGCAGGAAAACGCGGCACACGGCGGCTCGGTGGTCGTGCTCGACATCCAGACCGGCGAAGTGCTGGCCATGGTGAACCAGCCGGCGTTCAACCCGAACGATCGCGAGCAATACCTGCCGTCGCGCTACCGCAATCGCGCGACCAACGATTTCTTCGAGCCGGGCTCGAGCATCAAGCCGTTCGTGGTCGGCGCGGCCATGAAGACCGGGCGCTTCCACTCGGACACCCTGATCGAGACCGGGCCGGGCACGCTGCGCGTCGGCATCAAGACGGTCAAGGACAAGCACAACCTCGGCACGATCGACGTGCGCACGGTGCTCGAGAAGTCGAGCAACGTCGGCGTCGTGAAGATCGCGCTGACGCTGAAGCCCCAGGAAATGTGGTCGTCGCTGCGCGACCTCGGGTTCGGCTCGGTGACCGCCTCGGGCTTTCCCGGGCGAATCCGCCGGCATCCTGACGGGTTACGAGCACTGGCGTCCGATCGGCCAGGCCACGATGGCCTACGGCTACGGCCTGTCGGTCACGCCGCTGCAGCTTGCGCAGGCCTACGCCGTGCTCGGTGCGGGCGGCATGCGCCGTCCGGTGAGTCTCCGCCGCGTGGATGTGCCGCCCGAAGGCGAGCGGATCATGGACGAAGCGGTTGCCCGCGAGCTCGTGCAGATGATGGAGAGCGTGGTGAGCGAGGCCGGCACGGCCCGTCGCGCCGCGGTGATGGGTTATCGGGTGTCCGGCAAGACCGGCACCTCGTGGAAAGCGGCGGACGGCGGCTACAACTCGACCAAGTACATGGCCGTGTTCGGTGGCGTCGTGCCGTCGAGCAACCCGCGCCTCGCTGCGATCGTGGTCGTCGACGAGCCGAGCGCCGGCAAGTTCTACGGCGGCGACGTCGCAGCGCCGGTGTTCTCCGAGGTCATGTCCGGCGCGCTCCGCCTGCTCGCCATCCCGCCCGACGACCTGCAGCGCGTGCCTGCCACGACGCTCGTGCAGGCGCAGGACCCGTGGTGAGCGCGCGATGAACGCACTCGGCAAGACCCGCCAGAGTTCCGGCTACAACATGACGCTCGGCCGCCTGCTCGAGGGCCTCGACGTGGCCGCGCCGCATGGCCTGCAGGTCACGGATCTCGTGCAGGACAGCCGGGCCGCGACCCCGGGCTGCGTGTTCCTGGCGTGCCCTGGACGCACGACGCACGGCCTGGTGCATGCCGCAGCCGCCGTCGAGCGCGGTGCGGTTGCAGTGCTGTGGGAGCCGGGTGCGGACCTCGAGCCGCCGGCGCTGCCCGAGCGCGTCGCTGCAATCGCCATCCCGCACCTGGGCCGTCACGCCGGCGAACTCGCGGATCGATTCTTCCGTCGACCATCGGCCGACCTGCGCGTCGCCGGCATCACCGGCACGAATGGCAAGACCACGACCGCCTTCCTGCTGGCGCAGGCGTCGGACTTCCTCGGCCGTCGCGGCTGGTACGTCGGCACGCTCGGTCACGGCCATCCCGCCAACGTGCATGAAGCGGGGCTGACCACGCCCGATGCCGTCACCGTGCAGCGTCGTCTCGCCGAGGCGCGCGACGCAGGCGCATCGACGCTCAGCCTCGAAGTGTCGTCGCACGCACTCGACCAGGAGCGCGTCGCGGGCGTGCGGTTCGACACCGCCGTCTTCACCAACCTGACGCGCGACCATCTCGATTACCACGGCACGCTCGAGGCCTACGGTGCCGCCAAGGCGCGGCTGTTCCACACGCACGGCCTGCGTTGCGCCGTGATCAACGTGCGTGACGCCTTCGGCCGCGCACTCGTCGAGCGACTCGACCCGGCGCTGGAGAAGATCGTCTACACGACGGCCAACGACGTGTGGGCCGAGCGTGGAACCGGCTGGATTCGGGTGTCCGAACTGCGGGCGACGTCGGCTGGACTCACGATCAACGTCGAAACCAGCTGGGGCACGGGACTCCTGCGTTCGCGCCTGGTGGGCGAGTTCAATGCGGAGAACCTGCTCGCCGTGCTCGGCGTGCTGCTCGGCTGGAACGTGCCGCTGCAGAAGGCGCTGGCCGCGCTCGCGCTGTGCATCGCGCCACCTGGCCGCATGGAGTCCTTCGGCGGCGGCGCGCAACCGCTGGTCCTGGTCGATTACGCGCACTCACCCGACGCGCTCGCAAAAGTGCTCGACGCGGCCCGCGCCCACGCGCGTGGCCGGTTGATCTGCGTGTTCGGCTGCGGCGGCGACCGCGATCCCGGCAAGCGTCCGCTGATGGGGGGCATCGCCGAGGCCGGCGCTGACGTCGCGATCGTCACCGACGACAATCCGCGCACCGAGGATTCGGGCGCGATCATCGCGCAGATTGTTGCCGGAATGCGTGACGCCGCGGCGGCTTACGTCGTTCCCGATCGTGCCGAAGCCATCCGCCAGGCCATCGCCGAGGCCGACGCCGGCGACGTCGTGGTCATCGCCGGCAAGGGCCACGAGGACTACCAGATCATCGGCACCGAGACGCGCGCGTTCAGCGACCGCGAGACGGTGCAGTCCTGCCTGTCGGAGGGTGCGGCATGATCGGCCGTGACCTCGCGACCTTCGCCAGGGTGAGCGGCGGCGTCCTGCACGGCGCCAATGCCGAGTTCGCGCGCGTCATCAGCGACAGCCGCGCGCTGGAGCAGGGCGCGCTGTTCGTCGCGCTGAAGGGTGAACGCTTCGACGGCCACGACTTCGTGGCCGATGCCGCGAAGCTCGGCGCTGCCGGCGCGATCGTCAGCCGGCCGATCGATTGCCCGCTGCCCCAGGTCGTCGTGTCCGACACGCTGGCCGGCCTGTCCGCGTTCGCGAATGCCTGGCGCCGCTCGTTCGCCGGCGTCGTGGTCGGCATCACGGGCAGCAACGGCAAGACGACGGTCAAGGAAATGACCGGCGCGATCCTCGCCGAGCTCGGCCCTTGTCTCGTCACGCAGGGCAATCTCAATAATCACATCGGCGTGCCGCTCACGCTCTGCCGGCTCGAGGACGCACAACGCTGCGCCGTCATCGAGATGGGGGCGAACCACCAGCGCGAGATCGCGCACCTGGCTGCGATCGCCGAGCCGACGGTCGGTCTCGTGATCAATGCCGGCCAGGCTCACCTGGAAGGATTCGGCGGCATCGAGGGCGTCGCCAGGGGCAAGGGCGAGCTGTTCGAAGCCCTCGGGCCGGAGGGCACGGCGGTGATCAACGCCGACGATCGCTTTGCCACGTTCTGGCAGGGCCTCGCGCGCCGCGCGGGCCGCATGATCACGTTCGGCCTGCGTGAGCGCGCGGACGTCTCGGCTCGGGACGTCCGCAGTCACCTCGGGTCCGCGGGATTCGTGACGACGTTCGAGCTGGTCACGACCTCCGGCACGCGACCCATCGCACTGGGTCTCGCCGGCGAACACAACGTCATGAACGCGCTTGCTGCGACGGCGGCTGCGATGGCGGCCGGTGCAGGGCTCGACGCCGTGCAGCGTGGCCTGCAATCGATGCGGCCGGTCTCGGGACGGCTCGAAGTCAAGCAGGCGCTGCGGGGCGCACGCCTGATCGACGACGCATACAACGCCAATCCCGGGTCGCTGCGTGTCGGCCTGCGAGCGTTGGCCGGCGTGCCGGGCGAGCGCTGGCTCGTCCTCGGCGAGATGGCCGAACTGGGCGAGGAAGGTACGCAGCTCCACGCGGAGATGGGCGCACTCGCGCGCGAGTGCGGCGTTACCCGGCTGCTCGCCGTCGGCGCGGGTTCGCAGCCGGCCGTGGAATCGTTCGGTCCCGGCGCCTCCTGGCATGCGAGCACCGACGCCCTGTTGTCCGCGCTGCTGCCCGAACTGCACGCAGGACTCACGATCTACGTGAAGGGTTCGCGCGTAAATCGACTCGAGCGCGTGACTGCAGCCCTGGCGCCGGGTGACGCGGCGCAGGCGGGGGGGCACTAGATGCTGCGCCACGTCGCCGCCTGGCTCTCCGACTACTACTCGGGCTTCCACGTCTTCCAGTACCTGACCCTGCGGGCGATTCTCGCGGCACTGACGGCGCTGGCGATCTCGCTGCTGGTCGGCCCACGCATGATCCGCTGGCTTGCCGAGTACCAGGTCGGCCAGCGCGTGCGGTCGGACGGCCCGCAGACGCACCTGAGCAAGGCAGGCACGCCGACGATGGGCGGTGCGCTGATCCTCGCGGCGATCGTCGCGGCGACGCTGTTGTGGGCCGATCTCGCCAATCGCTTCGTCTGGGTGGTGCTGCTGGTCACGATCGCCTTCGGCCTGATCGGGTTCTGGGACGATTACCTCAAGCTCGTCGTCGGCAATTCGCGCGGGTTGATCGCGCGGTACAAGTACTTCTGGCAGTCGTTCGCAGGCCTCGGCGCCGCGATCGTGCTCTACGTCACCGCGCAGTCGCCCGCCGATACGACGCTGTACGTGCCTTTTTTCAAGCACTTCGTCGTCCCGCTTGGCGTTCTTTTCATCCCGCTCACGTACTTCGTGATCGTCGGCTCGAGCAATGCGGTCAACCTGACCGACGGCCTCGATGGCCTCGCGATCATGCCGTCGGTGCTCGTCGCGGGCGCGCTCGGCGTGTTCGCGTACGCGTCGGGCAACGTCGTGTTCTGCGAACTACCTCGGCATCCCCTACATCGCCGGCGCAGGCGAGGTGCTCGTGATCTGCTCCGCGATCTTCGGCGCGGGCCTCGGGTTCCTGTGGTTCAACACCTATCCGGCGCAGGTGTTCATGGGTGACATCGGCGCACTGGCGCTCGGCGCGGCGCTCGGCGTCATCGCCGTCGTCGTCCGGCAGGAAATCGTGCTGTTCATCATGGGCGGCGTCTTCGTCATGGAGACGGTGTCGGTGATCCTGCAGGTGGGGTCGTTCAAGCTCCGCGGCAAGCGCATTTTCAGGATGGCGCCGATCCACCACCACTTCGAACTCAAGGGCTGGGCGGAACCGAAGGTCATCGTCCGCTTCTGGATCATCACCGTGATCCTCGTGCTGCTCGGCCTCGCGACGCTCAAGCTCCGATGACCGCGACGCTCCACACACTGGCTCCGCCTGCCGCCGGTACCCGCGCCCTGGTGCTGGGACTCGGTCGCACCGGGCTCTCGGCTGCGCGCTACCTCGACCGCAAGGGGCTCTCGGTGCGGGTCGCGGACACGCGCGCGAATCCGCCGGGCCTCGATGCGCTGCGTGAGAAGGTCCCGGCCGCCGAACTGCGGACGGGTGCGTTCGACTCGTCGCTGCTCGACGGTGTCGCGCATGTGGTGATCTCGCCAGGCCTGTCGCTGCAGGAGCCGGTCGTGCGCGAAGCGCTCGAGCGGGGGCTGCCGGTGGTGGGCGACATCGAACTCTTCGCGCGTGAGGCGCGGGCGCCGACGGCCGCGGTGACCGGTACCAACGGCAAGAGCACGGTGACGACCCTGGTGGCGGAGTTCGCCAGCGCCGGTGGCCGGCGCGCACTGGCGGGCGGAAATCTCGGCGAGCCGGCGCTCGACCTGCTCGAGCGCCCCACGCCCGATCTCTACGTGCTCGAACTGTCGAGCTTCCAGCTCGAAACGACGCACTCGCTGCGCACCGTGACGGCGACCGTGCTGAACGTCACGCCCGATCACATGGATCGGTACGCGAGTCTCGAAGCGTATGGCGCGGCGAAGGCCCGCATCTTCGACGGCTGCGACGTGGCGGTGATCAACGCCGACGACCCGCTGGTGCACGGCATGCCGCGCCCGGGCCAGTCCGTGCTGTCGTTCAGTCTCGAGTCGCGCGACGCCGACTACACGGTCGAGCGCCTGCCCGCGCCGATGATCGTGCGACGCGGGGAACCGTTGCTGCCGCTCGCCGCGATGCGGCTGCAGGGACTGCACAATGCGGCGAACGCGATGGCTGCGCTGGCGATGGCCGAAGTCCTCGAGCTGCCGCTCGCCCCGGTGCTCGATGCGCTCTGCGCGTTTGCCGGCTTGCCGCACCGCTCGCAGTGGGTCGCTGATGTCGGCGGTGTGCGCTACGTGAACGACTCGAAGGGCACCAACGTCGGTGCGACGCTCGCCGCCGTGCAAGGCATGGACGGCCCGCTCGTCGTCATCGCCGGCGGCGATGGCAAGAACCAGGATTTCTCCGCGCTGCGCGCCGCGTTCCGCGGCAAGGTCCGCCACGTCGTGCTGATCGGTCGCGATGCGCCGGCGCTCGCTGCCACGCTGGCCGACGTCTGCGCCACGGAGCGCGCCTGCGACATGCGGGCGGCCGTGCGTGCCGCGCAAGCCGTCGCGCAGCCGGGCGACACCGTGCTGCTCTCACCGGCTTGCGCCAGCCTCGACATGTTCCGTGACTACACCCATCGCGGCGATGAGTTCGCCGCCGCCGTCAGGAGTCTCGCTGCATGAGCGCGCCCGCTTCCACCGTCAGCAGTTACGCGCGTTCGAGTGGCCAGCCGCGCCGCCTGGTGCTGGACCCGTGGGTCATCGGCACCGTGTCCGCTCTGCTGCTGATCGGCCTCATCATGGTGGCGTCGGCGTCGATCGGCATCTCCGAGAAGGAGACGGGCGCGGCGTTCCATTACTTCACGCGCCAGCTGGTCTACGTGGCGCTGGGGCTCGCGGCCGGCTGCATCGGGCTGGCCGTGCCGACGCGCATCTGGGACGAGTATTCGCAGTACCTGCTGGGTGCCGCATTCCTGCTGCTCGTGCTCGTGCTGGTGCCGGGAATCGGCGCCGAAGTGAACGGCTCGCGGCGCTGGGTGCGTCTCGGCTTCATGAATTTCCAGGTGTCGGAAGCAACGCGCGTGCTGCTGCTGATGTACGTCGCGAGTTACGCCGTGCGCCGCTCGGACGAACTGCGCAGCGACTTCAAGGCGTTCATGGTGCCAGTCGGCGTGCTCGGGGCCGCCGCGGTGCTGCTGCTGTGCGAGCCGGACTTTGGCGCGGCCACGGTGCTGTTCGCCACGGGCCTTGGCGTGCTGTTCCTCGCCGGCGCGCGCATCGTCCACCTGGCTGCGCCGATCGTGGTCGGTTCCATCGGCCTTGCGTTGCTCGCAGTCGTATCGCCTTACCGGCTGCGCCGGCTGACGGGTTTCCTCGACCCATGGGGCGACCCGTTCGACAGCGGCTTCCAGCTGGTGCAGTCGTTGATCGCGATCGGCCGCGGCGAGTGGTTCGGTGTCGGTCTCGGCGCGAGCGTGCAGAAGCTGTTTTACCTGCCCGAAGCCCACACGGACTTCGTCTTCGCCGTGCTGGCGGAGGAGTTCGGGTTCCTGGGCGTCACGGTCGTCGTCGCCCTGTTTGCCTTGCTGGTAACCCGCGCGCTCCTGATTTCGCGCGAGGCGGCACAGGCCGGCCAGGCGTTCCAGTCGTACGTGGCTGCGGCCATCGGCATCTGGCTGGGCCTGCAGGCATTCGTGAACATCGGCGTGAACATGGGGCTGTTGCCGACCAAGGGCCTCACGCTGCCACTGTTGTCCTACGGCGGCAGCAGCATGCTCGTGACGCTCGGCTGGATCGGCGTGCTGCTGCGGATCCACCACGACACGCGGGCCACCGGACGCGTGCGTGTCGCACCGCGCGAGGCCCGTCGCAGATGACGCGCAAGGTCGCACTGGTCATGGCGGGCGGCACGGGCGGACACGTCTTCCCGGCGCTTGCGACTGCGCGCGTGCTGCAGCGCCGCGGCTACGACATCGTATGGCTCGGCACGCAGAAAGGCATCGAAGCGCGCCTGGTGCCGGCCGCGGGCATCCCGGTCGAGTGGCTGAGCGTGAGCGGACTCCGTGGCAAGGGCGTAATGACGCTGCTTGCGGCCCCGTTCCGCCTGCTGATCGCGATCGGCCAGGCGATGCGCGCGATCCGCAAGCATCAGCCCGGGGTCGTGCTCGGCGCGGGCGGCTTTGCGTCCGGCCCCGGCGGCATCGCGGCCTGGTTGCTCGGCCGGCCCCTGGTCGTGCATGAACAGAACGCCGTCGCGGGCCTCACCAATCGCGTGCTCGCGCGCCTCGCGAAGCGCGTGCTCGAAGGATTCCCGAACAGCTTTGGCAGCGGCGTGCAGGCCGAGCGCGTCGGCAACCCGGTGCGCCCGGAGATCGTCGCCATTGCCCCACCCGAGCGACGCTACGCCGGTCGCGAAGGCGCGGCGCGCCTGCTCGTGTTTGGCGGCAGCCAGGGCGCCGCGCGCCTGAACGCCGTACTGCCGGCCGCTATCGGCGAACTGCCGGCGGCGCTGCGGCCCGCAGTGCTGCACCAGACCGGCCAGCACAATTTCGAAGAAACCCGGCAGGCGTATCGCTCGCGCGGTATCGAGGCCGACGTGCGGCCATTCATCGACGATATGGCGAGCGCCTACGGCTGGGCCGACCTTGCCGTGTGTCGCTCCGGTGCGCTGACAGTGGCCGAACTCGCGGCGGCCGGCGTGCCCGCCATCCTCGTGCCGTTTCCCGCCGCCGTCGACGACCACCAGACGCGCAACGCACAGTACGCCGTGCAGGCAGGCGCGGCGAAGCTCCTGCCCGAAGACGAGCTGACCCCGATTTCGCTCGCCGCGCTGTTGCGTACGCTGCTCGAGGCAGGACGCCCGCTGCTTGCCCGCATGGCAGCGGCGGCACGCGCGAGCGCCATCGTCGATGCGGACGAGCGACTGGCCGACGCTTGCGTGCAGGCGGCAGGGGAGGCGGCATGAAGGACCGCATGCGCCGGATTCACACCATCCACTTCGTCGGCATCGGCGGCAGCGGCATGTCCGGCATCGCTGAGGTGCTGCTGAACCTCGGCTACGCGGTGCAGGGCTCCGATCTGAAGCGCGGCGAGTCCACCGAGCACCTGCAACGGCTCGGCGCGCGCGTGTTGATCGGCCACCGCGAGGAGAACATCGACGGCGCTGACGTGGTCGTAATCTCGAGTGCGATCGACGCCGAGAACCCTGAAGTGTCTTGTGCGCTGTCCAGGCGCATCCCGGTGGTGAAGCGTGCCGAGATGCTCGGCGAACTGATGCGCTTCCGGTATTCCATCGCCGTGGCCGGCACGCACGGCAAGACCACGACGACGAGCCTGATGGCAAGCGTGCTGGCCGAAGGCGGCGCGGATCCCACGTTCGTCATTGGCGGCCGGCTGAAGAGCGCGGCCAGCAATGCCCGACTCGGTGCCGGCGAGTTCCTGGTCGCCGAAGCGGACGAGAGCGACGCGTCGTTCACGCACCTGCAGCCGATGATCGCGATCGTGACCAACGTCGACGCCGATCACCTCGGCACGCACGGCGGCGATTTCGAGAAGCTCAAGCTCAGTTTCGTCGAGTTCCTGCACAACCTGCCGTTCTACGGACTCGCGGTCGTCTGCAACGACGATGCGAACGCGCGCGGGCTGATTCCCAGCATCGCGCGGCCTTGCCTGACCTACGGTTTCGACGAATCCGCCGATGTGCGCGCGGTGGACATCGAGCGACTGGCGGGCCAGTCGAAGTTCACCGTGCTGCGCCCGGGCGCCGCGCCGCCGTTACCGGTCACCTTGAACCTGCCGGGTCGCCACAACGTGCTGAATGCGCTGGCGGTGATCTCCGTCGCGACCGAGCTTGAAGTCGAGGATGCCGCGATCCAGCGCGCGCTGGCCGGCTTCCAGGGCATCGAACGCCGCCTGCAGTGGATCGCCGACATCGACACCGGCGCCGGCAAGATAACGATAGTCGACGACTACGGCCATCATCCGACCGAGATCGCAGCCACCGTCGAGGCCGCGCGCCAGGGCTGGCCGGACCGTCGCATCGTGCTGGTCTTCCAGCCGCACCGCTACACGCGCACACGCGACCTCCTCGACGAATTCGCACAGGTGCTCGCCGATTCGGAAGCGCTCGTCGTGGCGGAGGTGTACGCGGCGGGCGAAGTCCCGATTCCAGGCGCCGACGGCAAAGCGCTCTGCCGTGCGATCCGGTCGCGCGGTCGCGTGGAACCCGTGCTGCTCAAGTCGCTCGACGAACTGCCGGACGCACTGGCCGGCATCGTGCGTGAGGGCGACGTAGTGCTGACGATGGGTGCCGGTCACATCGGCGCCGTTTCCAACGACCTGCCGCGCACCCTGCCGGCCGCAGTCGCGACGCGAGGCCAACGCTCATGACTTCGCCCTTGCTCATCCAGGATCCCACCCGGTTCGGTCGCGTCGCCGTGCTGCTCGGCGGCACGTCGTCCGAGCGCGAGGTGTCGCTCGATTCGGGCCGCAACGTGCTCGAAGCGCTGCAACGCCGCGGCATCGACGCCGCGGCCGTCGACGGCATTCCCGCACTGGTTGCGGCGCTCACCGCGCCGGGCGGCCGCAAGTTCGATCGCGTCTTCAACATCCTGCACGGCAACCGTGGCGGTGGCGAGGACGGCGTGCTGCAGGGGCTGCTCGACGCACTGGGCGTGCCCTACACGGGTTCGGGTGTGCTCGGATCCGCGCTCGCGATGGACAAGATCCGCACCAAGCAGGTGTGGCTCGCGCTCGGCCTGCCGACGCCGGCCTACGTGAACCTGCAGCGCGGCGAAGACGTCGTCGCTGCGGCCCGCAAGCTCGGCCTGCCGGTGATCGTCAAGCCGGCGTGCGAGGGCTCGAGCGTCGGCATCACGCGCTGCTTCAAGGATGCGGACCTTGCTGCGGCCGTCGAACTCGCGGCGCGTTACCAAGGCTCGTTGCTGGTCGAGCAGCTGATCCAGGGCGAGGAGTACACGGTGGGCGTGCTCGGGCTCGAAGCGCTGCCGTCGATCCGGATCGTGCCGGCAGGCGAGTACTACGACTACCACGCGAAGTACGTGGCCGAGGACACGCAGTACCTGTGCCCCGGCATGACGGGTGCCGCTGAGCAGGAACTGGCTAGGTCTGGCCCTCGCGGCGTTCTTTGCAGTCGGCTGCAGCGGCTGGGGCCGCGTCGATTTCATGCGCGATCGTGCGGGCAAGCCGTGGTTGCTCGAAGTGAACACCGCGCCCGGCATGACCAGCCATTCACTCGTACCAAAGGCGGCACGCCAGCGCGGCATCGAATTCGACGAACTCGTCTGGCGGGTCCTCGAAACGAGCTGTCACGGCCAGGAGGCAGGTCGATGAAGCTGCCGTTCGGCAAGAAGCAGCGCAAGCAGGCGACTCGCTCCGAACCGAGGTGGTGGGAGCGCCTCGACTGGAACGCGATCGGTACCACGGCGGCCATCGTCGCCGGTTGCGTCGTCGTGGCGCTGCTGCTGATCTTTGCGCTGGACCGCCCGGTGCGGCGGGTCCTGCTCGAAGGCGCCTTCCAGCGGGTCTCGCCGCCGGAGATCGAGAGCGCCGTGGCGCAGGTCGCGCAGGGCGGCCTGGCTTCCGTGGACCTCGAACGCATTCGCAGCCGCGTCGAGTCGATCGACTGGGTGGACAGCGCCGTCGTGACCCGGGTCTGGCCGGATGCAATCCGCGTCGTGGTCAACGAAGAGGTGGCGGCGGCGCGCTGGAATGACGCCGGGCTGCTGAATGCGCGCGGCGAGCTGTTCATCCGCAACGCGCGCTATGTGCCGCCGGAATTGCCGCTGCTCGAAGGCCCGGAAGGCAGCGAGTCGCAGGTTGCGCAGTTGTACATCGATGCCCAGGGCCGCCTGCTCGAATCCGGACTGCGCCTCACCGGCGTCCGGCTCGACGACCGCGGCGCGTGGGAACTCGAGCTGGCGGATGGCCTGCAGGTCAGGCTCGGTCGGCAGGACGTCAAAGACCGCCTCGAACGCTTCATCCGACTTGCGAGCCCGACGGTGGCGAAGCGGGTCGCGGAGATCAATTACGTGGACATGCGCTACACGAACGGCTTCAGCGTGGGCTGGAACGCCCGTTCCGCACTGGCCGTCGCCCCGCAAGAGGACGCGACACCCGATGCCTAGAAAGCCCGAAAGAAACCTGCTCGTAGGACTCGACATCGGCACGTCGAAAGTCGTTGCCATCGTCGGCGAGCTCACCGTGGACGGCACGATCGACGTGGTGGGCGTGGGCTCGCACCCTTCGCGCGGGTTGAAGCGCGGCGTCGTCGTCAACATCGACTCGACGGTGCAGTCGATCCAGCGCGCGGTCGAGGAAGCCGAGCTGATGGCCGGTTGCCAGATTCACTCCGTGTTCGCCGGCATCGCCGGCAGCCACGTGCGCAGCCTGAATTCGCACGGCATCGTCGCGATCCGCGACAAGGAAGTGACGCAGAGCGACGTCGAGCGCGTGATCGATGCGGCGCGCGCCGTCGCGATTCCTGCGGACCAGAAGATCCTCCACATCCTGCCGCAGGAATTCATCATCGACGCGCAGGACGGCATTCGCGAGCCCGTCGGCATGTCGGGCGTGCGGCTCGAAGCGAAAGTCCACATCGTGACCGGCGCGGAAAGCGCCGCGCAGAACATCGTCAAGTGCGTGCAGCGCTGCGGCCTCGAGGTCGAGGACATCGTGCTCGAGCAGCTGGCGTCGAGCTACGCCGTGCTGGCCGACGACGAGAAGGAACTCGGCGTCTGCCTGATCGACATCGGCGGCGGCACCACCGACGTGGCGGTCTTCGCAGGTGGCGCGATCCGGCACACCGCCGTCATCCCGATCGCGGGCGACCTCGTCACCAACGACATCGCGCAGAGCCTGCGCACGCCGACGCACCATGCCGAGGAGCTCAAGGTGAAGTACGCGTGCGCGCTGTCACAGCTCGCGAACGCGGACGAAACGATCGAAGTGCCGAGCGTGGGCGATCGCCCGGCACGGCGCCTCGCGCGGCAGACGCTCGCGAGCGTGGTCGAGGCGCGCTACGAGGAAATCTTCGTGCTCGTGCGCGACGAACTCGCGCGCTCCGATTACCACGACAAGATCGCCGCCGGCATCGTCCTCACGGGCGGCAGCGCGAAGATGGACGGCGTCATCGAGCTGGCCGAGGAAATCTTCCACGCGCCGGTGCGGCTCGGCCTGCCACAGGGCGTGAGCGGGCTGGTGGACGTCGTGCGCAATCCCATCCATTCGACCGGCGTCGGGCTGCTGCTGTTCGGCCGCAGCACGCGCCACGTGCATCCGTCGCCGCATGGCGGGATGGGTCCGCGCAAGACGATCCAGCGCATGCGGGACTGGTTCAAGGGGAATTTCTAGGAAGGGCAGGAAGGCAGGAAGGGGAAGCAGATTTTCGGGGCACGGTAGAGGCTGTCGTGCCAGGCAACGGTTACTCGTCTCAGTCATTCATTCTTTTTATTCGTTACGGAGCAGCACACCCATGTTCGTACTGGCAGATACGGAAAATCAGGGCGCAATCATCAAGGTCGTAGGCGTGGGCGGCGGCGGCGGCAACGCCGTGACCCACATGGTCAATTCCGGCATCGAAGGCGTCGACTTCGTGTGCATCAACACCGATTCGCAGGCGCTCAAGCACTCGAAGGTCAAGACCAGCCTGCAGATCGGCTCGAACATCACCAAGGGCCTCGGCGCCGGCGCGGATCCTGAAGTCGGCCGCCAGGCGGCGATGGAAGACCGCGACCGCATCATCGAGCTGATCGAAGGCTCGGACATGATCTTCATCACCGCCGGCATGGGCGGTGGCACGGGCACGGGCGCCGCGCCGATCGTGGCGCAGGTGGCGAAGGAACTCGGCATCCTGACCGTCGCAGTCGTGACCAAGCCGTTCGAGATGGAAGGCAACAAGCGCACGTCGCTCGCGGAGCAGGGCATCAACGAGTTGCACAAGTACGTCGACTCGCTGATCACGATTCCGAACCAGAAGCTGCTTACGGTGCTCGGCGGCGACATGACGCTGCTCGACGCGTTCAAGACGGCGAACCAGGTGCTGCAGGGCGCCGTGCAGGGCATCGCGGAACTGATCACGCGTCCCGGCATGATCAACGTCGACTTCGCCGACGTCCGCACCGTCATGGCCGAGACCGGCATGGCGATGATGGGCTCCGGCCAGGCAAGCGGCGAGAACCGTGCGCGCGCCGCCGCCGAAGCCGCGATCTCGAGCCCGCTGCTCGAAGACGTGAACCTGTCGGGCGCCCACGGGCTGCTGATCAACGTCACTGCCGGCATGGACCTGCGCACGAGCGAGTTCCACCTCGTCGGCGAGACCGTGAAGCAGTTCGCCTCGGACGATGCGACCGTCGTCGTTGGCTACGTGATCGATCCGGACATGACGGACCAGGTTCGCGTCACCGTCGTCGCAACCGGCATCGGCCGCGCCGTGGCCAAGGCGGTGCCGCAGCCGACGATCGTCCAGGGCGTCGGTCGTGCCGACCGCCGTCGTGCGCCGCTCGGCGTGGGCGACTACTCGGCTTATGACACGCCGCCGCGCCTGCGCGAGCGTGCGCGAGCCGTCGGCGACGGCCTGAGCCTCGACCACGGCGACGAATCGTTCATCGACATTCCGGCGTTCCTGCGCCGGCAGGCCGACTGACGACGAGCGCCCTTCCCGCCAGCCTCGGGAATGGCGTGCAGAATCCAGATGGAGGTTCCCTGCTCCGGGCCTCCACCTGGCTCTGTCCATCGGTTGCAAGGTGAACAGCGATGAGTGCCGAAAGCAGCGCCAGCCTGGGTCAGGCCCTCGACTTCCGCGACGAATGCGACGCACTGCATGCGGTGCTCGAGCGCGCGCCGGCTGAAGCCTGGGCCGAGCCGACGCAGTTCAAGGGCTGGACGTTCGACGACGTTCTCGGGCACCTCTATTTCTTCGACCATGCCGCCGAGATTGCCGCGCGCAGTCGCGACTCGGTCCAGGCCCTGTTCCGCGATATCTTCCAGGCGAGCGCCACCGGCGTCTCGCTGATCGACTATTCGAGGCGATGGCTGGACGGCTGCGCGGGCTCCGCTCTGCTCGCGCGCTGGCGTGGCCAATACCAGCGGCTGGCAGAGATATACGCCGCCTTCGAGCCTGGCCATCGCCTGGCCTGGGCCGGCCCCGACATGAGCGCGCGGTCGTTCATGAGTGCCCGGCAGATGGAAACCTGGGCGCACGGGCAGGCCATCTTCGACGCACTCGGCATCGATCGCGTCGAGCACGACCGGCTGCGCAACATCGCGGTGATGGGCATCAACACCTTCGACTGGACTTTCAAGGTAAACCGCCGTGAAGTGCCGGCGGTAAAGCCGTACGTGCGGCTGACGAGCCCGTCAGGCGCGCTCTGGGAGTGGAACGATCCAGCCACGGTGGAACGCGTCGAAGGCAGCGCGGTTGAGTTCTGTCGCGTGGTGACGCAGACGCGCAACCTGCGCGACACGAAGCTTGCGGTGACCGGCGACAGCGCGCGGCAATGGATGGAGAGCGCGCAGTGTTTCGCGGGCCCGCCGGAGCGACCGCCGGCGCCTGGCACGCGGTTCAAGCAGGGTCGCTACAACAGCGAGTGGTGATCAGCCCGCCGTTCCGTCATCGACGCCGATGACGCCGTCGGCCTCGAGCCGATCGATCTCCGTGCCTTCGAATCCTGCTTCCAGCAGAACTGTTCGACTGTCAGCGCCAGGACGAGGTGCGTGCCGGTCCGCGGATTCGGTCCCGCCGTGCCAGCGGAACGGCGCACGCGGCGCGCGCAGGCGGCCCTCGGTCGGATGATCGTATTCATGGAAAAAACCCGTCGCGACCAGGTGCGGATCCTGCAACAGCTCGCCGACCGAGTTCACGCGCGCGCAGGGAATGTCGGCGGCTCGCAGTGATTGCAGCCACTCGGCGGTCGTCCGCGTGGGCGCCACCTCGGCGATGATCGCGTACAGCGAGTCGACGCTCTGGCTGCGCAGCACCGGGTCCTGCACCAGCGCCGAATGCGCGAATTCGGCGCGGCCGATGATCTCGAAGAACGCCGACCAGTGCGTGCCGTTGTACGGCAGGATCGCCATGAAACCGTCCCGCGTGCGGTACGGCTTGCGATTGGGTGCGGCCAGCCGGTCGTATCCCGTGGGCCCGAGCGCGGGGACGAACGTCTCGCCGCCCAGCTGCTCCGACATCAGGAACGCGACCGTGCTTTCGAACATGGGCGCTTCGATGCAGCAGCCCGAACCCGTGCGGGCGCGGTGCGCGAGGCCCGTTGCCACCGCGACCGCGAGGTGCAGGCCCCCGACCTTGTCGCAGAGGATCGTCGAGAGGTACCGCGGTTCGCCCTGGGCGTTGGCATTCAGGGCCGCGACGCCCGCGGCCGCCTGGATGATGTCGTCGTACGCGGGCTCGTTGGCGTTGGGGCCGCTCTGGTCGTAGCCAGCCGCGAAGGCGTAGACGAGGTCGGGCTTGATGCGGGCCAGTCGTTCATAGCTCAGCCCGAGCGGCGCGGCCGCTGCAGGCCGCATGTTGTGCACCACGGCGTCGGCGCCAGCGACGAGTCGCTCCAGCACCGCGCGCGACTCCGGCCGCTTCAGGTCGATCGCGAGTGAACGCTTGTTGCGGTTGAAGCCCATGAAGCCCGCGCCCATCGAGCGTGATCGTCCCGGTCGCACGGTACGAAAGAGGTCGCCCTGCAGCGGCTCGATCTTGATGACGTCCGCCCCGAGATCACCGAGTGTCTGGGTCGCATAGGGGCCGAGCACGATGGTCGTGAAGTCGAGGACGCGGATTCCTTGCAGCAGGGGCAGCATCGATTTCACCCGGCAGTGTGCGAAAGCCCGCGCAGGATACGTGGCCCCGACCGGTCGATCCAACGCAGATCACGCGCTGCGAATCGACCGCATCCCGTCGGGACGGCTCAAACCCTGCTTCCCACGCCGGCGCGCCAATGGTAGGAAGGTGCTCGCTCGCAACACATCGTGAGGCTGAAACGCATGGGACCGCTGCAGGGAATCCGGATCATCGAACTCGCGGGGCTCGGCCCGGCGCCGTTCTGCGCCATGATGCTGGCCGACATGGGTGCGACCGTCATCCGCGTCGACCGAGCCTCCGCGCAGCCCGGGGAACCCGATCCGGTCGACACGCTGCTGCGCAACCGCCGGTCGATCGCGCTCAACCTGAAGAGCCCGGCAGGGATCGCTGCATTGCTGCGGCTCATCGATGGCGCGGACGCATTGATCGAAGGCTTCCGGCCCGGCGTGGCCGAGCGCCTCGGGGTGGGACCGGAGGTCTGCCTCGCACGCAACCCGAAGCTGGTCTACGGGCGCATGACTGGCTGGGGTCAGTCCGGGCCGCTCGCGCATTCGGCGGGGCACGACATCAATTACCTCGCGCTCACCGGTGCGCTGCACCTGATCGGCGAGCGCGGCCGCAAGCCGGTTCCGCCGCTGAATCTCGTCGCGGATTTTGGCGGCGGCGGCATGATGCTGCTCTCCGGCCTGCTCGCGGCGCTGCTGGAGGCATCGCGCTCCGGCAAGGGCCAGGTGATCGACGCGGCGATGACCGACGGCGCCATCGCGTTGCTCAGCATCGTCTACTCGATCCGTGCCGCGGACCCCGGCTTCCTTGATGAAACCGGCCAGCTGATGCTGGCGGGCGCTGCGCCCTATTACGGCACCTTCGAGACCAGCGATGGCAAGTACCTCGCGATCGGCTCGATCGAGCCGCAGTTCTACGCGCTGCTGATCGAGAAGCTGGGCCTGGACAGGAAATTCCTCGCGGCGGGATACCCGGCAAGCCGCAAGCACTGGCCCGAGGCCGAAGCTGCCATCGCGGCGGCGGTGCGGACCAGGACGCGCGACGAATGGGCCGCTATCTTCGAAGGTACCGACGCATGCGTCGCACCTGTCCTCAGTCTCGGCGAGGCAGCGAAGCATCCGCACAACGTTGCGCGCGGCAGCTTCGTCACGGTGAATGGGGTCGAACAGCACGCGCCGGCGCCGCGGTTCAGTCGTACCGTGGCGGCGCCGGTCCACGCACCACATCGCGCGGGGGTCGACAGCCGCGAGGTCCTCGCGGAAGCGGGGTTTTCCGCAGTGGAAATCGAGCAACTGGGCGCAGCCGGCGGCCTGGCCTAGCCGTGTACGCGCACTCCAGGATACGGCGGAGCCGGCCAAGCTGACGTTGTGCTGACCAGTCCTTTATGATGCAGGGTGGGCCACGGGCCCGCCCCAACCCACAGGTTTCAAAGAACGCCACGCGGAGCGTGATCGCCCGCGCGGCCTGACCGGAGTCACACGCATGGCCGACGCCTTCATCTACGACCACGTCCGCACGCCGCGGGGCCGCGGCAAGCCCGACGGCTCGCTCCACAGCATCACCCCGATGCAGCTCGCCGCGCAGACGCTGCAGGCCGTGCGCGATCGGAACCAGCTCGACACGGCCCTGCTCGACGACGTCGTGCTCGGCTGCGTCTCGCCGGTCGGCGAGCAGGGCGCCGACATCGCGCGCGTGGCGGCGCTCGTCGCCGGCTACGCCGAATGCGTGCCGGGCCAGCAGCTGAACCGCTTCTGCGCCTCGGGCCTCGAGGCCATCAACAACGCCGCCGCGCAGGTCATGTCCGGCCAGTCGCAGGCGGTGGTGGCCGGCGGCGTCGAATCGATGTCGCGCGTGCCGATCGGCAGCGACGGCGGCGCGTGGGTCGCGGACCCGGCCGTCGCCTACAGCACGTACTTCGTGCCGCAGGGCGTGGGTGCGGACCTGATCGCGACGCTCGACGGTTACACGCGCGAGACCGTCGACCGTTACGCCGTCGAGAGCCAGCGCCGCGCGGCCGCGGCCTGGGCGGAAGGCCGCTTCGCGAGGTCGATCCTGCCGGTCCGGGACGTCCTCGGCCGCGTCATGCTCGACCGCGACGAGCACCTGCGCCCGGATACGACGCTTGCCAGCCTGGCCGCGCTGAAGCCCGCGTTCGCGACCATGGGCGAGCAGGCAGGCTTCGATGCCGTTGCGCAGATGAAGTATCCGGAAGTCGACACGATCAACCACGTGCACACGGCGGCCAACTCGAGCGGCATCGTCGACGGCGCGGCGGGCGTGCTGATCGGCAACAAGCGCTTCGGCGGCAAGGCCGGCCTGAAGCCGCGTGCGCGTATCCGCGCGTTCACGTCGATCGGCAGCGAGCCCGCCATCATGCTGACCGGCCCGGCGCTGGTGACGCAGAAATTGCTGAAGCGCGCCGGCATGACGGTCAAGGACATCGACCTGTTCGAAGTCAACGAGGCGTTCGCTGCCGTCGTGCTGCGCTTCATGCGCGCGATGGACGTGCCGCACGACAAGGTCAACGTGAACGGCGGCGCCATCGCGATGGGTCACCCGCTCGGTGCCACCGGCGCGATCATCGCGGGCATCGTCCTCGACGAACTCGAGCGCCGCAACCTCGGCACCGCGCTGATCACGCTCTGCGTGGGCGCGGGCATGGGCACGGCCACCATCATCGAGCGCGTCTGACGCGCCGACCGACCAGGAACCAGCAGTATGCCTAAGCACTTCAACCTGGCCGTCGACGCCGACGGCATCGCCCTGATCACGATGGACAGCCCGGGACGTTCGATGAACGTGCTGGGTCCGGAGGTCGAGACGGAACTTGCCGCCATCGTGGACAGGGTCGTCGCCGACGCCGCCATCCGCGGCGCCATCATCACCTCGGGCAAGCCGAGCTTCCTCGCCGGCTACGACCTCACCGAGTTCCTGCGCAGCTTCGGCCCGCAGCTCACGCCGGTGCAGGTGTACGAGAACTTCACGGGTCTCGGCCGCCTGCTGCGGCGGATCGAAACCTGCGGCAAGCCGTTCGTGGCGGCCATCAACGGCCTCGCGCTCGGCGGTGGTCTCGAACTGTGCCTCGCGTGCCACTACCGCGTGATCGCGGATGACCCGAAGGCGTTCGTCGGGCTGCCCGAAGTGAAGGTAGGCCTGCTGCCGGGCGGCGGCGGCACGCAGCGCATGCCGCGCCTGATCGGCGTGACGCAGTCGCTGCCGTACCTGCTTGAAGGGAGCAATATTCCGGCCGCCGAGGCGAAAAAGCTCGGACTGGTGCACGAAGTCGTGCCGGCCAGTGAGTTGCTCGCCGCGGCCAGGCGCTGGCTCATGGGTTCGCCGGTGGCGGTGCAGCCCTGGGACCAGAAGGGCTATCGCGTGCCGGGCGGCGTGGCGTTTGCCAGCGCAGGCACGACGCAGACGTTCATGGGCGCCACGGCGCTCGTCGCCAGGAAGACGCTGCACAACTACCCGGCGCCGGCTGCGATCCTGTCGTGCGTCTTTGAGGGCACGCTGCTGCCGATCGAGAAGGGCCTCGAGGTCGAGTCCAAGTATTTCGCGACGCTCGTGACCGGCCCGGTCGCGCGCAACCTGATCCGCACGATGTTCGTGAACAAGGGCAACGCCGACAAGCTTTCGGTGCGCCCCGCGGACGTGCCGAAATCGAAGGTGACGAAGCTCGGCGTGCTCGGTGCCGGCATGATGGGCGCAGGTGTAGCCTACGTTTCAGCAATGCAGGGCATGGAAGTGATCCTGATCGACTCGACGCTCGAGCTGGCGGAGAAGGGCAAGGCCTATTCGGCGAAGCTGCTGGCGAAGGACGTCGCGAAGGGCCGTCGTACGCAGGAGCAGGCCGACGCCGTGCTGGCACGCATCAGGCCGACGGTCGACTACGCGCAGCTCGAGGGCGCCGATCTGGTGATCGAAGCGGTGTTCGAGCATCGCGGCATCAAGGCCGAGGTCACGGCCAGGGCCGAGGCCGTCATCCCGAAAACCGCCGTGTTCGCCAGCAACACTTCGACGCTGCCGATCACCGGCCTCGCCAAGGCGTCGAAGCGGCCGAAGAGCTTCATCGGCATTCACTTCTTCTCGCCGGTCGAGAAGATGCCGCTGGTGGAGATCATCGTCGGCAAGCAGACGGGCAATGAGGCGATCGCGCGCGCGCTCGATTACGTCGGCCAGCTGAAAAAGACGCCGATCGTGGTGAACGACAGCCGTGGCTTCTACACCAGCCGCTGCTTCGGCACCTACACCGCCGAAGGCGCGAAGATGCTGTCCGAAGGCATCGATCCGCAGCTGATCGAAAGCGCGGGCAAGCTTGCCGGCATGCCGGTCGGCCCGTTGGCCGTCAGCGACGAAGTGAGCCTCGAGCTGGCTTACAAGGTCATGCAGCAGTCGCGTGAAGACCTCGGCGCGAAGTACAAGGAGCCGGTCAGCTGGCCGGTCGTGAAGCACTTCGTCGAGGACCTGAAGCGGCTCGGCCGCAAGAGCGGCGCGGGGTTCTACGACTACCCCGAGGGCGGCAAGAAGGTGCTCTGGGCCGGGCTTGGCAAAGAGTATCCGCGACTCGCGCAGCAGCCGGGCGTAGAGGAACTGAAGACGCGCCTGCTGTACATCCAGGCGCTCGAGACGGCGCGTTGTTTCGAGGAAGGCGTGTTGCGCAGCGTGCACGAAGCCGACCTGGGCTCGATCCTCGGCTGGGGTTTCCCGGCCTACACCGGCGGCACGCTCTCGTACATCGATACGATCGGGCCGGCGAAGTTCGTGGCCGAGTGCAAGCGCCTCGCCAGGTTGTATGGCGGGCGTTTCAAGCCGACCAGGGGCCTGCTGGCGCGTGCGCAGTCGGGCGAGACGTACTATGACGGCGCGGCCCGGGCCGCGCACAAGGGTTCGTGAGGAGATCGAATCGCCATGAGTGAAGTGCTGGTTGAACGCCGCGGTCGCGTCGCGATCGTCACGCTGAACAGGCCCGAGTCGCTGAACGGCTTCACCTCGGGCCTGCGCAATGCATTGAAGAAAGAACTGCAGGCAGCGGCGGCCGACGAGTCCGTGCGCGCCGTCGTGCTGACGGGCGCCGGCCGGGGATTCAGTGCGGGCGCCGATCTCAAGGCCGAGCCCATGACGTCGGGCACCGAGGTCGAGCGTCAGCTCAACGAGGAGTACGGTGCGGCGCTGCGGTCGATCGCCACCATGCCAAAACCCGTGATCGCTGCAGTGAACGGTTTCGCGACGGGTATCGGCGGCTCGTTCGCGCTCGTCTGCGACCTGGTCGTGATGGGCGAGGGTGCGTTCTTCCAGGTGCCTTTCGCCAGGATCGGCCTGGTGCCGGACGGCGGCCTCACGTGGCTGCTTGACCGACCGCGTCGGCCATCGTCGCGCGTTCGAGCTGGCGATGAGCGGGCGACCGCGTGCCCGCGGCAAAATGCCTGGAGTGGAACCTGGCCAATCGCGTCGTGCCCGACGACAGGGTCGTCGCCGAGGCGGTCGCCTGGGCGGAACAGCTGTGTGACGCGGCGCCGATCGCGCTCGGCTACATGAAGCAACTGCTGCGCAGCGCGCCCGACATGGGGTACGAGCAGACGATCCGCGCCGAGGCCAGGCTGCAGGCTCCGTGCATCGACAGCCAGGACTTCATGGAAGGCGTGGCTGCGTTCCGCGAGAAGCGAGCGCCGAAATTCTCTGGTAAGTAATGACCGGCAGCGGTCGCGGGGTGAGCGCATGACCGGAACGACGACCGTCTCGACGATCGAAGCCGCGACGACCGAGATGCGTCCCGGTCTCGAGATCGATCGCGACCGCCTGCAGCAGTACCTCGAGGCGCACGTGGCCGGATTCGCGGGGCCGCTGTCGATCCGGCAATTCAAGGGCGGCCAGTCGAACCCGACCTACCTGCTGACGACGCCATCGAAGCGGTACGTGCTCCGTCGCAAGCCGCCGGGCCAGTTGCTGGCTTCGGCCCATGCGGTCGACCGCGAATACAAGGTCATCAGCGCGCTCGGTCAGCACACCGACGTGCCCGTGCCGCGCACTCACGTGCTGTGCACCGACGAAACCGTGATCGGAACCTGGTTCTACGTGATGGACCACGTCGCGGGACGCATCTTCTGGGATCCCTCGTTTCCCGATGTGGCGCAGGAACATCGACGTGAACATTCGCTGGCGCTCTGTGATGCGCTCGCGCGACTGCATCGGGTGCGTCCCGAGGCAGCGGGCCTCGGCGACTATGGCAAGCCGACCGGGTACCTGAGCCGGCAGATTGCGCGGTTCTCGAAGCAGTACCTGGAAGACACCGCGGGTGGCCGGATCGACTCCATGGAGCGCGTCATCGAGTGGTTGCCGCGCAATATGCCGGCGCAGGAACCGCCCGCGGCGGTCGTGCACGGCGATTACCGCTCGGACAACGCGGTGTTCCACCCGACCGAGCCACGGGTCGTGGCGATCCTCGACTGGGAACTCTCGTCGCTGGGCGATCCGCTCGCCGACTTCGCCTACCACCTGATGGCGTATCGGCTGCCTTCGCTTTCGATCCCGATGCTGGGCGACCGGGATGCCGCGGCACTCGGCCTGCCGACGGAAGCGGAGTACGTGGCGCACTACGAGCAGGTCACCGGCTTCCGGCTGGATCCACGCGACCTCGAGTTCTACCTGGCCTTCGGCATGTTCCGGCTGGCCGGCATCTTCCATGGCATCCGCAGCCGGGTCGTGCGGGGCACGGCCGTCAGCGCGCAGGCCCGCGAGTACGCGCAATTCACCGATTCGATCGCGGACCTGGCGTGGACCCAGGCACAGCGCGCTGCTTGCTCATAAACCCATGAGAAACATGGGCTTAGGGTTTGCCTGAGGCCTGTGGTAGAGTGCGCGGCTAAGTTCCCGGCCAAATCCCTTTCATGCTGAAGCAACGCACGCTCAAGAATTCGATCCGCGCCACGGGTGTGGGCCTGCATACCGGCAAGAAGGTGCTGATGGTCCTGCGTCCGGCCCCGGCGAGTTCGGGCATCGTCTTCCGTCGCACCGATCTCGAGCAGCTCATCGACATCCCGGCCAAGGCCGGCAACGTCAGCCAGACCACGCTCGGTACCAGCCTCACGGCGGACGGCGGCACGGTCTCGACGGTAGAACACCTCATGTCCGCGCTTGCGGGACTCGGCATCGACAACCTCGTCGTCGAACTGAGCGCCAGCGAAGTGCCGATCATGGACGGCAGCGCGGGCCCGTTCGTCTTCCTGCTGCAGTCGGCGGGAATCGAGGAACAGGACGCCGCGAAGCGCTTCGTGCGCATCAAGAAGAGCGTCAAGGTCGAGGACGGCGACAAGTGGGCGCGGTTCGATCCCTACGACGGCTTTAAAGTTAATTTTGAAATCGAATTCGACCATCCGGTGTTCAAGCGCCGGTCGCAGGTCGCCTCGATGGACTTCTCGACGACCACGTTCCTGCGCGAAGTCAGCCGTGCCCGCACGTTCGGCTTCATGCGCGACCTGGAATACATGCGCGCGCAGAACCTGGCGCTCGGCGGCAACCTCGACAACGCGATCGTGCTCGACGATTACCGGGTGCTGAACGAGGACGGCCTGCGCTACGAAGACGAGTTCGTGAAGCACAAGATCCTCGACGCAATCGGCGATCTCTACCTGCTCGGGCACAGCCTGATCGGCGAGTTCAGCGGCTTCAAGTCTGGCCACGGTCTCAACAATCGCCTGCTGCGCACGCTGATCGCAGACCAGTCTGCATGGGAAGAAGTGACGTTCGAGACGCTGCAGGATGCACCGATCAGCTATGTCGCAGCGGCAGCTGCCACCGCGTCCTAAGTCCGTCCCCGCACCTTCACCTGCACCTTGCCGATGGGCGGTTCGCCGCCCGCCTCCAGCCGTTCCTTGAGCGGCTGCGCGCCGTAACGCACACGGGGCGTCCAGGCCGCTGAATCCATGATGACGACAAGGTCGTCGCCGCGACGGGCGGCTGAAACCAGGTGCGGACGCAGGGCCTCCGCCAGCGCCACGCGGACCTTTTCAGTCAGCGACTGCGCCGCGACGGCCTTTTTCTCCAGGGCGGCGAGGCCCGGTGAGAGGCCTCCGAACAGCGGTTTCAGGCGGTCAGTCATTGTTAAGATAAATTGCGTAAACAGCCAATTTGTTTGCCAAATGCAAGCGGGTCGTAGCATAGTCGCGCGAATCCGTGACACGACGCAACGATGCCCGCTGACTGGTACAGCGATTGTGTCCCTTTCGCCATTGACGCAACCCAGGGGTTGGCGCGGCATGAATTTGCGGTTCTTTACCGGCCTCCGTGGCCGCACCATAGAGATTGACCTCACCGGGCTGCGCCTGCTGCTGGCTTCGGTTCTCGTCATCGGCATTTTCATTGCGGGGTTGGCGCTCGGGCGCTTCCTGCTCGGCGCAAATGCCGAGGATCGCGCCTACGCGCGCGCAGTTGCCCGGCAGAAGACCGACCTGCAGGCCGTCCGCGGGCAGATCGACGGCGAGGTCGACGCCCTGGTCGCACGCGTGGGTTCGCTGAACGCCCAGTTGATCCGCCTCGACGCGCTGGGTCGTCGGCTCACCGACCTGGCCGGCCTCGACCGCGGCGAGTTCGATTTCGACAAGCCGCCACCTGTCGGCGGTCCGGAGGGGCGTGAGACGCAGGGCGGCTCCGTGCAGGTGCCCGAACTCAGCTCAGTGCTCGATACCCTGGAAGCACAGATCAACGACCGCGAGCAGCAGCTGCAGGCGCTCGAGATGGTCATGGCGACGCGTGAGCTCGGCCAGCGCATCATGCCGGGCGGGCTGCCGCTGATCGGCGGCTGGATTTCCTCTCATTTCGGCTATCGCACCGATCCGTTCACGGGTCACGGCGCGTTCCATGCGGGCGTCGACTTCGCTGGGCCGTCGGGCTCCCGCGTGATCGCCATCGGTCCTGGTGTCGTGTCCTATGCCGGCTGGAAGCAGGGCTACGGCAACGTCGTCGAGATCACGCATCCGACCGGTTACGTGACGCGTTACGGCCACAATTCGCGCAACCTCGTGCGGGTCGGCCAATCGGTGCAGAAGAACGACGCCATCGCCATCATTGGCAGCACGGGCCGTTCCACCGGCACCCACGTGCACTTCGAGGTCCTGCGGGACGGCAACGTCCTGAACCCGATGAAGTACCTGGCGGCGCCCTGAGAAGGGGTTAGGGGTTAGGGGTTAGGGGCTAGTCGAAACCCAACCCCACCAACGTTCTGCAATAGCGACATCTCCGCCACGGATCTCGCAACCTCGCGATTCCGTCGCTGTCCAATCGCAGCGACGCACCACTCCGACTAACCCCTAACCCCTAACCCCTAACCCCTTGTCTCTACAGCGGGCTGCCCCAACTACGGAGAGCCCGTTCCTGTAGAATTTCCGCCTTTATTTTCAACGCTTACCGCCCGGAGCCCCAGTGGCTAATTGGCTCACCCGCATTTTCGGCAGTCGCAACCAGCGACTCGTCAGTCAGTACAACGGCCTCGTCAAGAAGATCAACGCTTTCGAGCCAGCCGTGCAGGCGCTTTCCGACGCAGGGCTCGCTGCGAAGACCGTCCAGTTCCGCGAGCAGCTCGCGGCCGGCAAGACCCTTGACGACCTGCTGCCCGAGGCGTTCGCGGTCGTCCGCGAGGCCTCGCGCCGCACCCTCGGCCTGCGCCACTTCGACGTGCAGCTGATCGGCGGGATGGTGCTGAACAACGGCAAGATCGCCGAGATGCGTACCGGCGAAGGCAAGACCCTGGTTGCCACGCTGCCGGCGTACCTCAACGCGCTGACCGGCAAGGGCGCGCACATCGTCACGGTCAACGAATACCTCGCGCAGCGCGACGCCGACTGGATGGCGCCGATCTACAACTTCCTCGGGATGAGTGTCGGCGTGGTCAAGGCCGGCCTGATGCCGGACGAGAAGCGCGCGGCCTACGGCTCGGACATCACCTACGGCACCAACAACGAATTCGGCTTCGACTACCTGCGCGACAACCTCGCGTTCCGCATCGAGGACCGCATGCAGCGCGAGCTCGCGTTCGCCGTGGTCGACGAAGTGGACTCGATCCTCATCGACGAAGCGCGCACGCCGCTGATCATTTCAGGTCCTGCCGAGGAGAGCACCGAGCTCTACCTGAAGATCAACGAGCTGGTGCCGCGCCTGTCGAAGCAGGAGACGGAAGAGGGCGAGGGCGATTACTGGGCCGACGAAAAGTCGAAGCAGGTCCACCTCTCCGACCAGGGTCACGAGCACGTCGAAGAGCTGTTCCTGCAGGCCGGCCTGCTGCTCGAAGGCCAGAGCCTGTACGACCCGGCCAACATCCGGCTGATGCATCACCTGAACGCCGCGTTGCGCGCCCACGCGCTCTACCGCAAGGACGTCGAGTACATCGTCCGCAACGGCGAAGTCATCATCGTCGACGAGTTCACGGGGCGCACCATGCCGGGCCGCCGCTGGTCCGATGGCCTGCATCAGTCGGTCGAGGCGAAGGAAGGCGTGACCGTGCGCGAGGAGAACCAGACGGTAGCCTCGATCACGTTCCAGAACTTCTTCCGCATGTACGGCAAGTTGTCGGGCATGACCGGCACCGCCGACACCGAGGCCTTCGAGTTCCAGCAGATCTACGGCCTCGAGGTGGTCGTGATCCCGACGCACCGTCCGATGATCCGCGACGACGCAGCCGACCTCGTCTACCTGACGCAGAAGGACAAGTACGAAGCGATCATCGAGGACATCCGCGAGTGCGTGAAGCGCGGCCAGCCTGCGCTCGTCGGCACCACCTCGGTCGAGACCTCGGAGCTGCTCTCGGGCCTGCTCAAGAAGAAGGACATCGCCCACAACGTGCTGAACGCGAAGCAGCACGACCGCGAAGCGATCGTCGTGTCGCAGGCCGGACGCCCCGGCACCGTGACGATCGCCACCAACATGGCGGGCCGCGGCACGGACATCGTGCTCGGCGGCAGCCTCAAGACTGAACTGCTGGAGATCGACGCGACGGACGCCGCCGCGCGCGCCGCGGCAGAGGAAGACTGGAAGCGCCGTCACGAGCAGGTGATCGCGTCCGGCGGCCTGCACATCATCGGCACCGAGCGCCACGAATCGCGCCGCATCGACAACCAGCTGCGCGGACGCTCGGGCCGCCAGGGAGACCCGGGCTCGAGCCGGTTCTACCTGTCGCTGGAAGACAACCTGATGCGCATCTTCGGCGACCCCGAGCGCACCAAGCGCTGGCTGACGACGGCCGGCATGAAGGAAGGCGAGGTCATCGAGAGCAAGATGCTGTCGCGCCAGATCGAGCGCGCGCAACGCAAGGTGGAAGCCTACAACTTCGACCTGCGCAAGAACCTGCTCGAGTACGACGACGTCGCCAACGACCAGCGCAAGGTCATCTACCAGCAGCGCACCGAGATCATGGCGGCGGAGGACATCTCCGATTCCGTCACGGGTCTTCGTGCCGAAGTGGTCAACAACCTGGTCGACCAGTTCGTGCCGCGCGAGAGCCCCGAGGAGGAGTGGAAGCTCGACGACCTCAAGGAAGCGATCGAACGCGAGTTCATCACGCTGATCGACCCGAAGGCGTGGCTCGCGGCCGATGAAGGGATCGCCGAGGCCGGCCTGCGTGAGCGCGTGGTGAAGGCGGTCGAGGACGCGTACGAGGCCAAGGTGGCCGCCGTGGGTGCTCCGGTCATGCGGCACCTCGAGAAGGCCGTGATGCTGCAGGAGCTCGATCGCCACTGGCGCGATCATCTCGCGGCGATGGATTACCTGCGTCAGGGCATCCACCTGCGTGCCTATGCGCAGAAGAACCCGAAACAGGAGTACAAGCGCGAGGCGTTCGAACTCTTCGGCGCGCTGCTCGATCGCATCAAGCACGACACGGTGTCGCTCCTGTCGCGCCTGCAGGTGCGCACGGAAGCGGAGATCGAAGAGCAGGAGCGCGAGCGCGAGCGGCAGATGGCGCGCCAGTTGCAGACACAGCACGTGTCGCCGCAGTCCGTCATTGCCAGCGATGGCGCTGCGGATAGTGCCGCGGCAGCGGGCAGCGGCATGGGCGGCGGATTTGCGGCAAGCCCCGGGTTTGCCGGCGGATTCAGCGGCCGCCAGGGACCGACGCCCGGTCCCGTGTCGCCGGGCGGCGAGACCGTCGTGCGCGAGGGACGCAAGGTGGGACGCAACGAGCCCTGCCCGTGCGGATCCGGCAAGAAATTCAAGCACTGCCACGGCCAGATCTGACTTCAGGGCCTGGCGCCTTCCTCGTGACGAAGAAGGCCGGGTAGCAGATGTTGGAACTCTGGGTCGTCGCAGGACTGGTGTTCGACGCCAGCGGACGCGTGCTTATCGCACAACGTCCGGCCGGCAAGGCGCTTGCAGGGCGCTGGGAGTTTCCCGGCGGCAAGGTTGCCGCCGATGAAGCGGCGCACGCTGCGATCGTCAGGGAACTGCGCGAAGAAATCGGCATCGAGGTGACGGCTGCCGAGCGCCTGATGTATTACGCTGCCGTCTATCCGGGCCGGACGATCTGGCTGGACGTGTGGGTGATCAAGGGCTGGTCGGGTCAGCCACGAGGACTCGACGCGCAGGCACTCGAGTGGGTCGAGCCGTCGCGCCTGCGCGAGCACGACATCCTCGAGGCGGATGCGCCGATCGTCGCAGCGCTGTCGCGCCTCTCGCGCTTCAGCGGATAGGCTGCTCGAGGAGCGCGTACGTAGCGCCCGATCCGGTTCTTTTTCCGGCGAGCGGAAAGGCAGACACGCTCGCCGGAAAAAGAACCGGATCGGGCGCCCGGCACTCGGCGCCTGAGCGCCCTTTCCGCTGCCGCGGAAAAGGTCGCACGGCGCACGCGGCATTGAGTTCGGATAGCAGACTTGAACCACAGCACTCCGACCAATTGGTGTCAGGCTACTTGCGCCGTGCGAGTCGTCGGGCCAGGGATGCGGCCCGGTTTTTGTCGTCGTCGTCCCGCCCGACGAGTCGTTCAGGCGCCGTCGATCAACAGCGACCGATCCGGAGCCTTCTCCCGAGCGCGTGTCTGCCTTTCCAAGCTCGGGGGAAGGCTCCGGATCGGCCGCCTGCAAACACTGTCGAGCTGCCTCGAAGCCCTCAAAGTCGAGTTACTGTCAGAGCCGCGTCAGCGAATAAGCCACTTCGTGCAGCACGTCGAGTCCTGCCGCGGCGAACTTAGGGCTTTCACCGATGATGTCGACGCGTTCCAGTTCCTCTACCCGGAACGTGCCGCCGTACAGCGTCACGACCTCATCCGGCGTTACCGAGAACGGCGGGCCGTCCTTGACCGCCTGCTCGTATTCGAACGCAACCAGCAGCGTGCGACTGCCCGCCGGCATCAAGGTGCCGAAGTGCCGCGCGTAGCGCTCGCGCATCGAAGGCGGCAGGGCGACGAGCGCGGCGCGATCGTAGGCCGCTTGCACCGGTCCAAGCAGTGCGGGCGTTAGTTGCAGCGCATCACCCGCGAGAATCTCGAACGCGCCGGAACGATGCCGGTGGAACGGGCCGTGCCGCTCGATCTGCACGTCGGTCCGTTGCTGCTCGCCGAAGAACTCCTCGACCGCGAGCGCACTCAGTTCGGAGCCGACGACGCGGTAACCGCGCACCGACAACCAGACCATGTCGAGGCTCTTGCCGCAGAGCGGCACGTAGACGCGGGAGCCCGCTGCTACGCCGAGCGAGGGCCACCAGCGTTCCAGGAAGGGATGCGGGGCGGACTGATGAAATCCGATCTGGCGGGCCTGCCAACGTTGATGCCAGAAGTCGGGATCCACGGGATTGCCAGCGGTCCGTCAGTGTCGCGGCGGATCGTCAGCGCCGGGTTCGCCGGTCGCTGGCTGGGCGCCGTCCGGTGAGATTTCCTCGCCGGGGATCGCGTGTTTTTCGGTCATCCACGCGCCGAGGTCGATCAGCCGGCAGCGCTCGCTGCAGAACGGGCGCCACTGCGCTGCGGCGGACCATTCCACCGGACGCTGGCAAGTGGGACACGGAAACGTCGGCATGACGGCCTGCTAACGACTGGGGGCTTGCGATCAGGTGCAGAGCGCGAGCACGAACGGAACATCGCCCGTCATCTGCACCGGGTGCGTGCCCGCGTCCTGCCAGGAAAGGAAGCGGATGCTGACACGGTAGTGGCTGCCGCTGATCTCCGGGTAGATGTCGGTGCCTCGCGGCAACACGATGCGGATCAGCTGCACGGGCACGTCGCGCTCGAGCGTCAGGTGATAGACGCCGTTGGATGCGACTTCCTGGCGCGTCCTGCCTTGTTCGCGTGTCATCCACAGCAGCTCGGAGATCGCGTCGCCGAGCGGACGGATCACGGCCAGCCAGTTCGCGAAGTCGGTGCCGCGAATTTCGTCCGGCTGGTTGAGCCAGTGGGTGTAGTCGGGCAGGTCGAACTCGCAGGTGCCGCCGGGGATCGTGCTGCGGTGCTTGATCGCGTTGAGGAATTCCGAGTCGCGCAGCTTCTGCATGAAGAGCGCGCCAACCGAGCTCAGCTCTTCGCGCATGCGGTGCAGTTTGGTCAGGAGCTGCTTGAGCCGCGCGGAATCGACGCCCGGTCGTGAGCTGAAGGCCGACAGATGGTGCATCTGGCGCTCGAGTTCCTTCAGAACTTCGCTGCGGATGTCGCCGCGCTGCGTGATCGCGAGAATCTCGAGCAGCGAAGAGACGGCGGCCCGCGTCGACCAGGGATCGGTCAGCGTGTGATGGTGCACGGCCTGGTGGTACAGGAAATCGAGGCGCAGGAAGTTGCGCATCCGCTCGTTGAGCGGCTGCTCGTATGCAACGACACGGGTCGCCGCATCCGTGGAGGGCACTGCGGCCTCGGTTGAGTTCATGGTCGACTATTGTGCGGCATGGCCGTTTGGCGGCACAACCTGGCGTTCCCTGCTTGCGGCCGCCAACTTCACATATCGTTCGTGCAGCGCCGCGACCTGCTCGCGCAGGTCCTCGATCCGCCCCGTGTTCGTCACCACGTCGTCGGCGATGCCGAGCCTGGTCTCGCGCAGCGCCTGGGCCCGGAGTGCTGCTTCCGCCTGTTCCCGGGTAACCGCGTCCCGCGCCATGAGCCGTTCGACCTGCACGTTCTCCGGTGCGTCCACGACCAGGACGCGGTCGACGTGGTCGCGTCGGCCACCCTCGGCCAGCAGCGGAATCACGAGGACCTGGTAGGGCCCGGCCTGTGCGGCAGCAGCCGACTGCCGTTCCATTTCGGCGCGAATGGCCGGATGCAGGATCGCCTCGAGCCGGGCGCGGGCCGTGGCGTCGCCGAAGATGATCTGGCGCAGCCGACGCCGGTCGAGCCTGCCGTCGGAGTCGAGCACGTCAGCGCCGAAAGCCTCGGCGACTGCGGCGAGCGCCGGCCTGCCGGGCTCGACGACCTCGCGGGCAATGAGGTCCGTGTCGATCAACGGCACGCCGTGCGCGGCGAACAGATCGGCGACCGTGGTCTTGCCGCTGGCGATGCCGCCGGTGAGGGCGACGCGGAAGCTGTCGGCAAGCGGTCTGTTGTTCCGGCGTGGTCACGGTGGTCCGTAAGCGTTCAATGGCGCAGGCCGGCCAAGGTCAGGTAGCCGCCCATGATCTGCGGTCCCCACAGCAGCGCGATCCAGCCGGCGGCCGCGAGATAAGGGCCGAAGGGGATCGGTACGTTGCGATCCCTGCCGCGCAGCAGGATCAATGCAATTCCGATGACGGCGCCGGAAAGCGCAGAGAGCAGCAGGATCAGCGGCAGCATCTGCCAGCCCATCCAGGCCCCGAGCGCGCCGAGCAGCTTGAAGTCGCCGTAACCCATGCCTTCCTTGCCCGTGGCGAACTTGAAGGCCCAGTAGACCGTCCAGAGGATCAGGTAGCCGAAGACGGCGCCGAGGATCGCGGAGGCCGGATCCGTCGGAGCGGGCGCCTCGAGACCCGCATGCCAGAACAGGCTCAACAGCAGGCCGAGCCACAGCAGCGGGATCGTGATGACGTCAGGCAGCAGCGTGTGATCGAGATCGATCACTGTCAGGGATATCAGTGCCCAGGTGAACAGCAGTGCCGCGAGTGTCTGCCAGTGCCAGCCGAAGTGCGTTGCGACTGCCGCCGAAAGCGCGGCCGTGGCGAACTCGACGATTGGATAGCGGACGGAAATCGAGCCGCGGCAATTTGCACACTTGCCGCCGAGCAGCAGCCAGCTGACCACCGGAATGTTCTGCAACGCAGTGATTTCAGCGTTGCACTTCGGACAGCGGGAGCGGGGGACGAGGAGGTTGTAGCGCTCGTCGACCGGCTCCGTTGCCACGGACGTCGTGCTCGACACGTCGATGTTCTCGTTGAACAGTCCACCATTCTGCGGCTGCGTCCGTGACCTCGAGCGAAACGCTCGTGACCTCAATTGTGGATTCGCAGGATCCAGCGCCTGCAGGCAGTTCGACCAGGGTCGCGTGAGCTTGCGGCTCAGCGCCGTGGCTCCGGGTCCGCAAGCATTTCCCGCGCCTGCGCCTGCCACTCGCGCTCCAGCATGATCGGCACGCGGTGGATGACGACGTTCAGGAAGCTGCCGACGAGCAGGCTGAGGAGGAATACGCAAGCGGCCAGCAGCCAGGGCGTCGAGGCGAGGATTTCGGCGAGGTCGGTCATTCGTGCGTTTGCCTATGCGAAAACGCCGCGCAGAGCGCGGCGTCTTCGGCGATCTCATCCGCGATGGCGTGGACGCGTGCGTCAGATGACGGCGCCGAGCTTGAAGATCGGGAGGTACATCGCGACCACCATGCCACCGACCAGCACGCCGAGGATGACCATGATCATCGGTTCGAGCAGGCTGCTCAGGGCGTCGACCGCGGCGTCGACGTCGGCTTCGTAGAAGTCCGCGACCTTGCTCGCCATCTCGTCCAGCGAACCCGACTCCTCGCCGACCGCGATCATCTGCACGACCATGTTCGGGAACAGGCCTGTGTTTTCCATCGCGCGCTGCATGCGCATGCCGGTGGCGATTTCGTCGCGCATTCTCAGCACGGCGTCCTGGTAGATGATGTTGCCGGTGGCGCCTGCGACGGACTTCATCGCTTCGACCAGCGGCACGCCGGCGCCGAACATCGTTGCGAGGGTACGTGCGTAGCGGGCGATGGCCGACTTCTTCAGGATCGGCCCGATCACCGGAATCTGCAGCGACATCTTGTCGATGAATTGCCGCAATGGCCGTGAACGCTTGTAGAAATAGGCGAATGTGACGACGGCGACCCCCACGATGATCAGCAGCAACCAGCCCTTCGCCTGCATCCAGCGCGACATGTTGACCACGAACTGGGTGAAAGCCGGAAGATCTGCGCCGAAAGCCCTTGAACAGGCTTTCGAACTGAGGGATCACGAACAGCAGCAGGATGACCGTGACGATGATCGCAACCGCAAGCACGGCAGCCGGATAGAACAGCGCCTTCTTGATCTTCTTTTTCAGGGCCTCGGTCTTTTCCTTGTAGGTCGCAATCTTTTCGAGAACGGTCTCGAGCGCACCTGCGTGTTCGCCGGCTTCGACCAGGTTCACGAACAGGTCGTCGAAATACAGTGGATGTTTCGCCAGCGCCTGATGCAGGGAATTGCCGGTTTCGATGTCGCTCTTGATCGAAAGCACGAGCTTCTGCACCGCCGGCTTGTCGTTGCCGACGCCGATGATCTCGAAGGACTGCACCATCGGGATGCCGGCATTGAGCATCGTGGCGAGCTGACGGGCGAAAAGCGCGATGTCCTCGGCGGTGACCTTGCCTTCGCCCTTGAAGAGCTTGGATTCCTTGCGGACCCTGGTCGCCGCGATTCCCTGCTTGCGCAGGTCGGAGCGGATCTCCATCTCGTCACGCGCAAGGCCGCGTCCCTTGACGCGGTTGCCTTTCTTGTCCTTGCCTTCCCAGAGGAAGGTCGCCTGCTTGGTTACCGCAAGTTCGGCCATGTGGTTGGAGTCCCGGTTCCTTCAGGTTCAGTCGACGGTGACGCGGTTCACTTCGTCCAGCGACGTGATCCCCATGCGCACCTTGTTCATGCCCGCCTGGCGCAGGCCCCAGACACCTTCGCGGGTTGCCTGCTGCTTGATTTCCATCACATTCCCGCCCGCCATGATGATGCGGCCGATCTCTTCGGAGACCGGCATCACCTCGTACAGGCCCGTGCGCCCCTTATACCCGTCCGTGCAGTTGCTGCAACCCACGGGCTGGAAAATCTGGAGCCCGTTCGCGATTTCCTCGTCGCCGAAGCCTTCTTTCTTCAGCGCTTCGGCCGGAATCTTCATCGGCGCCTTGCAGCTGTTGCAGAGCCGGCGCGCCAGGCGCTGGGCGATGATCAGGCTGACCGAGGTGGCGATCGCGTAGGGCTTTACGCCCATGTCGACCAGGCGCGTCAGGGTCTTGGGCGCGTCGTTGGTGTGCAGCGTGGAGAGCACCAGGTGCCCGGTCTGGGCCGCCTTGATCGCGATCTCGGCGGTCTCGAGGTCACGGATTTCGCCGACCATGATCACGTCTGGATCCTGGCGCAGGAAGGCGCGCAGGGCGCCGGGGAAGGTGAGGCCGACCTTCGGGTTGATGTTCACCTGGTTGATGCCGGGCAGCATGATTTCGACGGGGTCTTCCGCCGTCGAAATGTTGGTGTCCTCGGTGTTGAGGATGTTCAGGCCCGTATAGAGCGACACGGTCTTGCCGCTGCCGGTCGGGCCGGTCACCAGGATCATGCCGTGCGGCCGCGCCAGGCAGTCGAGGTACAGCTTCTTCTGGAAGGCTTCGTATCCGAGCGCGTCGATGCCCAGCATCGCGCTCGAGGGATCGAGGATACGCATCACGATCTTTTCGCCGAACAGCGTCGGGCACGTGCTCGACGCGGAAGTCGATGGCCCGGTTCTTCGAGATCTTCATCTTGATGCGGCCGTCCTGCGGCACGCGGCGCTCGGCGATGTCCATGCGGGACATCACTTTCAGGCGGGCTGCCATCTTGATGGCCAATTGCACCGGCGGGTTGGCGACTTCCTTCAGGATGCCGTCGAGACGCAGCCGGATGCGGTAGCTGCGCTCGTAGGGCTCGAAGTGGATGTCCGACGCACCCTTCTTGATCGCATCCAGCATCACCTTGTTGATGAAGCGGACGATCGGCGCGTCGTCGACCGCTTCGGACTGGCGATCGGGGTCCCTGGCGGCGGCGTCGTCGTCGTCACCCGAGGTGACTTCGAGACCGTCCATCTCGAAGTCTTCGCCGGCGAGCTCCGGCATCGACGTGTCGACCTGCTCCAGCGAAAGCGCGAGCAGCTTGTTGAGCTTGTCTTCCTCGACCACCACGGCTTCGATCGAGAAACCGGTGGCGAACTTGACCTCGTCGAGCGCGTGCAGGTTGGTCGGATCGGAGATCGCGATGAACAGCTTCTTGCCGCGCTTCACCAACGGCAGCACGCGGTGCTTGCGCAGGATCTTTTCGCTGACGATGCGGACGGTGTCGAGGTCGGGCTGGATGGAATCCAGGTCCAGCAGCGGGGCGCCGAACTCCTGCGAGGCCGCGATGGCGATCTCGCGCGCGTCGGCCATGTTGTGCTCGACCAGGTAGGACACGACCCCGACCCGGCGTTCCTTCGCCGCGGCAATGGCATCGACCATGGCCGAATCGGCCACGAGACCGTCAATCACCAGGCGCTGCGGCAGGCCCTGGAGGCCCGACCGGCTGATCGTCTGCGTGGAAATCGCGAAATCGTTCATGGGCTTAGGGGGTACCCGGCGGACGGAAGAGCGCTACTGCAAGACTAGCAAATGTTAAGTCGCCACGGAGATTGTGCCCGGATCGGGCCCCGGGATTATGTGAGGCGGTCCACAGGCTCGGCAACCGGATTTCACCGACATTTCGGGAAAGAACCGCACCGGGGAGGCGCGTCCCCTTGGGTGTGCGGCCACTCGACCGCGGCAAGAGCACGAGCCGACGGGTGTTGGGGGAGCGGTGCCAGGCGCCTTGCCACACAACAAAAAACCCCCGCTCGCGCGGGGGTCCCTTGTGCGATTTGTGCCGCCCCGCGGGGGAGCACCGCAACCGGTGTTAGCGGCAGCTCGACGGCAGGTACTTGCCGACCAGCGTCGTGGAGGTTGCGGTACCTACGTCAGATGACCATCCGGTTAGATCCGTCGACCCGCCGCACTGCCAGATCACGTCACCATTGACGCTCGCGCCCGGCGTCAGGCCAACGGTTTCGCCGGCCAGCTTGGCCGCGTTCGCTTCGTTGCCGAAGGTGACCTGGATGCCACCGCCGGCAATCTGGATCGACTCGACGTACTTGCCCTGAATCGTGCTGGGGTCACCCAGACCGGCGTCGCTGTTGTCCGCCGGCCAGTCGCCCTTGTTGGCGTAGAACTCTGAGACGCCAGCCTTGGCGGCCGAGGCCATGGTCAGGCCTTCCGAGACCTGCGAGCGGATCAGGTAGTCCTGATAGGCCGGGATCGCGATGGCGGCCAGGATGCCGATGATCGCCACGACGATCATCAATTCGATCAGGGTGAAACCCTTCTGCAGTGACTTCAACATCTGTTGACTCCCAATAAAAGTAGGTTCAAATCGGCGGCAATTGCCGGCATCCCTACTAGCAGACATTCGTGCCATCTTCCAGGCGGTTGCATTCACCATGATTTCCGCGGCAATTGAAATCGTCCGGCGGCATTCGGGGCTGCCGAGCCTTTCCAAACGTGGCGCTATTCGTCAGTAACTGACAATAAACGGCAGTCGCCTTGGCTATCACCCAACCGCTGTGTGCAAACGAGACCTGTTCGATATTAAGTAATGAGCCCCGCCGCCGAAAATGAAATGATGCGCCGCTGTTGAGGTTGGCACGCGCGTTGCGGTCGACCAGGAGGGTTTCTTTTAGCCATGAGTTCCAAGGCAATGACTTTTCTTGCGCAGGTCCTTCCGTCGCGGCAGAAGATATGGCGCCGCGCCGCGATCGCGGCCGGGTTTTGGTTCTTGTTCATCGTGACCACCGCCTATACATGCGTGGTCACACTTGCTCGACCGGGTCGCGTCGACCGATGTGATGCGAGACCGCGTCGGCCGGACCTGGACGATCAGGATCGCCTCGGGAGGTTGCGTACTTTCTGTGGCGCAGATCCTGCTGCACCTCGTTTCGTTGGGCTCACGTCGCTACTAGCCGTTGCAACGGCGATTATTTATCCGATAGCTCGAATCAAGTTCGGCCGCATCGTGACTGGGTGGTTCTGCGTGCTCGCGGCAGCAGTTCTTGCCTACAACGCTCTCTGGTATCCCCGAACGCTGATCGGAGCTTACTATCACAATGCAGTTGCGATCGATGCCGCCGGTCTTCCTCTCGGGCAGATCGGCTACTTCGCCGCATTCGCACTCTGCGTACTCATGCTGCTGGCCGCTGCGCTGAAGTTGGTTCAGCAGGCAGACCCTGCGATACGGTACCGGTCACTTGCGGTGGCAGCCGTCGTGGGATTGTCCCTGACGTTCTTGCTTATCTGGCCTTCAGACCGTGCCGGGACAGCAACGGCGGCGAACGCGAGTCGCCCACACATCATTATCATCGGCATAGATTCCCTGAGGCTGGAGCAGTTGCGTCGTTTCGGTGGCACGGGCGTGACGCCGAACCTCAACCGTTCCTGGAGAATGCGGACTTGTTCCGCGACACCACTACGCCTCTGGCGCGAACGTTCTCATCGTGGATGGCGATCCTGACCGGACGCGCGCCGACGGTGACTGGTGCACGGTTCAACCTGGCGGAGCGGTCGAGCGTCAGGGCAAACCCGACGATCGGCGACGTATTGCGGGTTGCTGGTTATCGCACCGTTTATTCGACGGACGAGGTGCGGTTCGCAAACTTCGACGAGTCTTTCGGCTTCGGCAGGAGCGGTCACTCCGCGTATCGGTGCCTCGGACTTCATCATTGGCACCTATAACGAGCTGCCGCTTGCGTCGCTGGTCATTAATAACCGAATCGGCAAATTGCTTTTCCCGTTTTCGTATGGCAATCGAGGCGTCGCAACGATGTTCGAGCCGGGAACGTTTGTCCAGCGGCTCGCTCACGAGGTGTCCTTCGATCAGCCGACACTGTTCATTTCGCACCTGACGGCGGCGCATTGGCCGTATTACACGGCCGATACACCGTTCGGAGTCTCCACGCCGGTTTCCGAGCATGATCGGCCGATGTATCGCATCGGGCTCAAGACCGCGGACCGGATGTTCGGTGAACTGCTGACCATGCTCGAGGCCAAGGGCGCGCTGCAGAACGCCCTTGTCATCGTGCTGTCGGATCACGGCGAGGCCTTGGGCCTGCCCAGCGATTCATTCTTTGAGGATGAGTTCTTCCGGGTCGACGGCATGAGGTCACCTCTGAAGATGGATGCTTACGGGCATGGCCAGAGTGTACTTTCGCTGTCCCAGTATCATGTCTTGCTGGGATTTCGAACGTTCGGGACGAACTCCGGGTTCGGTACCGATGGTCGGGACTTCTCATTCCCGACCACGGTCGAGGACATTGCGCCAACGATTCTCGAATTCCTGAAGATCGACGGTAACCCGCTGGCGGCGTCCGGCAAGTCGTTGCTCCCGCTGCTCGAGTCGGGGCAACTCGACGCGCGTGACGAGCCCGAGCGTATCCGTTTCACGGAGACGGACCTCAGAGTCCTGCCGGGTCCGGGCGGCACTGTGGACGAGGACGGCACGGCCCGTCAGAACTCCGCTTTTTTCGAAGTGGATACGAAGACTGCAAGGTTGCACATCCGGTCCACCTACGCCCCGTTGGCCACCGCTTTCAAGGAAAGGGCAGCCTTCACCCGGAATCAATTGCTTGCGGCCATGCCTGCGGCCCATTCGCCCATCAATATGTCTACCTTGATCTTCAGGCGGGACACGGTCGTGTGTTGCTGTCCCGTCCTGACGACGCCGAACCAGTGGCACAGCGTCTGTGGGACGGGTTGGCCGAGCACTACGGCGCCGAACTGAAGCGCCCCGTCGCCATATCCCGGGAAGACTGGCCGATAATCGAGGCGCAGTGGAAGGTATTTTCAACCGCCGCCGCCCGCGATGCGCTACGCGCTCAAGTGGCGAGGTGATGCGGGGTCCGGCATTTCTGCAGCGACGGATGCCCCCGACGGTGACATGGGCCGTTGTCGTCGTGGCGCTGACACTTGCCGGGCAGTGGTTGCAGGCGGGCGTTCACCTCAATCACGACGTCTCGTACTTCGTCCATTTCGACAGATGGTTGCTGCAAGGACGAACCCTCGGCAGTGATCTGTTCGATGGAAACCTCCCCATGGTGTGGGTGCTGTTCATGTTGCCCGCCGCCTTCGAGCCGGTATTCGTTGCCGCCGTCGCCCCACAAATGGGCTTGCCAGAAGCGATGAATTGCGCGCCACTGCGATGAGATCATCGGATCGGGCCTGCTGGGCGGCGAGTTTTCGTCCACTTATGCAGAATCGGACGAAGGTGTGATTCACGCGGCAGGGGTCTCAAATTCGGCTTGCGCGGATCGTCAGGAATTCGAGCGTGAACGCGCTCTGGTGGTCAGAACCCTGCAGGCAAATCCTGACATCGAAACTGTCATCTATTTCAGCACGTGCAGTGTCCTAGATCCGGACTTGCAGGACACGCCATACGTCCTGCACAAGAGGGCCATGGAGCGACTGATACGCGCGCACCCCGGCCACCTCATTCTTCGGCTGCCGCAAGTAGCCGGACGCTGAACAATCCGCATACACTGCTTAATTTCCTGTTTTGCGAAAATAAGCCGCAGCGAACGGTTCACGATCTGGGGCAACGCGTCGCGCAATGTCATTGACGTCAGTGACGTCCTCAAGGTAGTACGATACATCGTCGACCAGCGAGTGCTACGACAGGAGACACTGAACGTTGCGAATAGCGTCAACTACTCCGTTCGCGACATCGTCTCGGCGTTCGAACTCGTCTGCGGTAAAGCTGCAATATTTGATGTGATCGACAAAGGCAAGTCATTTGAGATTGACGTGAGCCGATTGCCCCGCACCGCCGGCCGAAGTCGGATTCGATGCCGCCTACCTTCATGACGTACTGCACAAGTACTATGGACAATGAAATCGTGCACGACGGATTCGTTTCGCTCGTCGTTCCCGTATATCGCAGTGCCCGGATACTTCCGAAGCTGACGGAAGCTGTGGCGGGCGTGATGCACGGGCGCCCTTTTGAGCTCATCCTGGTCTGCGATGCAAGCCCAGATGACAGCTGGGAGGTCATTGCAGGAGCCTGACGACGCGGTACGAATTCGTGCAGAGGGATATGCCTCAGAAAGAACGCTGGGCAGCACAACGCAATCATGGCCGGGCTTGCACACGTTCGGGGCGGGCTCGTCGTACTGATGGATGACGACTTGCAGCACCCGCCTTCCGCAATACCTTCCCTGCTGAAGGCGCTTGAGGCCGGCGCAGACGTCTGCTACGTGAAATATCTCCAGCGCAGACATGCGCTATGGAAGCGAATCGGCAGCAAGTTAAACGACATCGCGGCAACGCTGCTGCTTGGAAAGCCGCACAGCCTGTACCTAAGTTCCTTTAAGGCATTGAAGCGCCCGATCGTCGAGGAGGTCGTCAAGTACGACGGTCCGTTTGCCTACGTCGACGGACTGATTCTGGATGCGACATCGGCCATCACAAGCGTGGATATCTTGCATTCGGAGCGCTACCTGGGCGAGGGGAACTACGGCCTGCGCCGGTCGGTCTCTCTGTGGTTGAAAATGGCTACGAGCTTCTCGGTATTTCCCCTGCGCGTGCTCTTCGTTCTCGGGCTGGTCGTGGCAATGGCGAGCGTACTGGCCTGTTGGGCGAGTACCTCGGGCGCGCATACATGAAACTCAACCATAAGCCGCAGTACGTCGTGCGGGAAGTAATACCGACTCCGGTCCCGTAAGGAGCACGCAGCTGTGTACCGACGCCTGAAAGTGCCACGGGAGTCTGTCGGCGTTGATGACGGAGGAGGAGGTTGACCGCTCTCGCCCGCTTCGATACCTTTTTGTTGGATCGTGCAATACGATCCTCGGGTATGGGGCGTATTGTGCCGGCCTAATCAGCGGATTGTCGGTACCGGCGGCGAGCCTGATCTCAATTGTCGTTGGAATAGCGGCCAGCTTTGCCAGTCAGGGCGTCGTCGTCTTTGGAAACGTCACGGTCGGCGCGTTCTTCCGATTCGTAGCAAATTGGACAGTCATGTACTTGGCGTATGTGGGTGTCGTGACGGGGCTCGGATACGTTGGGGTTGGTCCTTACCTTGGCGGACTGGTCGCGTTCGTTCCAACGTCACTGGTATCGTATTTCGTTCTGCGCGACTACGTATTCAGCGCGCCGCCGAAGTAATCTAGGTTCGCAATTTGGTGGCCTGAGCGTCCATGGAGACGAAGTGACCAACGACTTCAGCTGCGCCGTCTGCGAATCAGCGGGGTGCAAACCGTTCCTGATTAAATGCCGGGACCTGTATCTTCGTACGCCATACATCGTTGACTATTATCAGTGTCTGTCGTGCCACCTTGTGCAGCAGCACCCGATGCCGGCAGACGTTTCCGTGCTTCTATCATGACTATCCGATTCATGTTGCGAAGCCGGGGCTTTACTCTTTCATCCGCAAAATCTTGCTCTCGCAAGTTTACGCACCACCTCGCAGTTGGCCGGCAGGAGCGAAACTGCTGGACTTTGGCTGTGGGGACGGTTGGTACCTGCGATGGTGCAAGGAGGCCAACCTGCACCCTGTCGGCTTCGAACAGTCCGAATCACATGCCAGGGTGCTCAGGTCCGATCTTGATATTGAGATTCTTTCCAGCCTAGATGAGCTAGAGCAGCGGTACCAGGGCGCTTTCGACGTTGTCACGATGCACTTCGTGGCCGAGCACCTCACTGACTTTGTCGGCACAATCCGGCGCCTGAGTCATGTGGTAAGGCCGGGGGGCGTCATCCGGTACGTCGTTCCAAATATTTCCAGCTGGGAAAGCAGGATGTTCCGTCGCTCCTGGCACGGCCTCGATCCACCCCGGCACGTCGTTTTCCCCACTAAATCACACGCCATCCACACCGCACGGGACGCAGGTCTCGAGTTCGTGAATGAACGATTCACGTGGTTCCCAAACGGGTTTGGCGGAAGCGTTTCGACCGCAATCTTCGGCGGCTTCAACGCCCCGGCATTTTGGCTGCTGCTGCCGATTTCCCTTGTCACGACGTTCTTTTTTCGCAGCGGCAACGTTGCATTTACGCTGCGGCGTCAGGCGGCGTAAGCGGCAAGTTAGAGATGCTGGCGGGGTCAGACAACCTGGTACAAGGCCTCGACGAATTTGCACTGGATGGGATGGCGTTGATGGATGACTTGACGCCATCCGCTTGGAATCGGTGATCGTGCTCGCCGACGACCAAACCATTGATGCTGGCCTGTGACACGCGCCATTGCTTTTTATGAAAATTGCGGCGACAGGTACGATCAATCTGTTGCAGGCAATTCCTGATTTGCGCCCACCACATCTCGTGAAGAAGGGCTGATGTTCACGAATAAGTCGAATAACTTGGGCAGCACCAATTCGATCGGGTGCGCAGCGAGGAGACGGATTCGGGAATCCCGAAATTCGTGACGTACCGCAGCGAAGTCTGAAAATGGACGGTACTGAAAGACCCTTTCGCCGGGAAAGAATCTGACAAGGTACTCCTCGTCAACGTTCAAAAAGGGCGGTATGTCGATGAAAGTGTACGTTGCGCCAGGCAGCGCCCGAAGGCAGGCATACGCGAGCCGACCGTGTCCCGGACCGAGTTCCGCAATTTCAAATTGCCTGCCGTCGCGCGCCTCGGCGGCGCTACTGTGACAGTGCTCGTGTAGTGAATTGCACAAGTCTTGAGATGTCTCGATGCCACGGAATCCGATGGCGAAAGAACTGCCGATTAAAGACTCTACGATTGTGGCCAGTAGACCATCCGTGTCCTCGCGTGCGAAGAGCTCGAAGAACATTGCGACGTATGCGCAGCAGGCAAGAGACGAAAGCAGATCGAAACTCACGATGCCGGGTAGTTTGAGCCGGCGATTAGAGATCTACCTGCCTTGTGTAACAGTTGAGACCTGCGAACGGGCGATTGGGTAATCGCTCACGCAATACTCTTGACGTAGGCCGCGTAAGCCGTGGCACGAGCACAGGGGTCGGCTGGGAGCGCAGAATTCCGCGCACGCCCCAATTGAAGCAAGTCATGATGACGGCGCACTTGAAATTCCCGAATCCGCTATGCTTGAGCTGGTGTAGTCTTATGTCGGTCAGCTCGGACCAGAGCGCGAAAGGCCGGGTAGATCCAGGCGCGCTTAATGTCCTCTATCAGCTCGATGATTCCGTCGCGATCGAGTGTCATGCGTCTGGCCTGTCGATCATGTGCGTTGCTGTCGGAGACCGACTTGCGGTGCCCCCGCCAACAGTCCGGCGTGATACGCCGTCGCCAGGTCTTCCATGCACCAGCGAAGACACACCTGCCAGTCCGGGATCCTGGAGATCGAAGGTATTCTGAAGTTTCGCGCTAGACAGAATCGAATTGGCCGGCCGTCGCGTTGCAGTTGGATACTCGGTCGTCGTCACCGGAAGGACCGGAACCCGACGCGCGAGACCCGAGCTCGGATCCCAGGGCCACGATGGCCTCTGCGAAGCTATGCCAGGTCGCGGCGCCGCAAGCGCTGAGATGATAGATCCCAAGGGGCGCGGCTGGTTGGGTTCGAAGCTCCAAAAGGACTGCGAGAGTGACCTGTGCAACCATACGGCTCCAATTCGGGACGCCATATTGATCATTGACTACACGCAACGCCGGATCTGTATTGGCGAGTCGCAGCATCGTCAGCAGAAAATTCGTGCCACGTGCTCCATATATCCAGCTGGTACGGAATATCAGGAAATTGCATCGGGACGATTCGATTGCCGCCTCGCCCATGCGCTTGGTGCGCCCATAGGCGCCGGCGGATGAACCCTGTCGCCTTCAACGTAAGCGCCAGCTTTCTCACCGTCGAACACGTAATCCGTCGAGTAATGCACGAGCAAGGCGCCCAGCGACCTGGCTTCGGAGGCCAGGATCTCAACCGCAGTGCCATTCACCGACAGCGCGGCGGCTTCATCCTGCTCCGCGCGATCCACGGCGGTGTAGGCCGCTGCATTGATGATCGTATTGGGACGGGCGGAACGTACAACCGATCGGATCTCAGACGCTTGCGAGAGGTCAACCTCGCCACGCCCCAGTGCCAAGACGTGGAAATGCGGCGCAAGAACCCGCTGAAGTTCCCAGCCCACCTGGCCATCCCTGCCGAGCAGTAGAATTCGATTCACGGGAACGCCTCTGCGTCGATCAGCAATTTTCCATGTCTGTCCTTCGACGAAACGACGGGTTGCGCGAGTTCCCGCGGCAGTGGCCAGTCAATCGCGATCTCCGGGTCATTCCAGAGGATCACCCGGCTGCCGGCAGGGGAATGGTAGTCGGTGATCTTGTACAGCACCTCAGCGTTCGAAGACAGCGTCAGGAACGCATGACCGGATCCAGCCGGAATCCAGATCTGACGCTTGTTCTGCGCAGACAGCACGGCGCCAGTCCATCGGCCAAATTCAGGGCTGGACCGCCGCAGATCAACGGCCACATCAAAGATCTCTCCGTCTACGACACTGATCAGCTTCGCTTGTGGGCGATCCAGTTGATAATGAATGCCTCGGAGCACGCAGTGACTCGATCGGGATTGAAGATCCAGCACGAAGCTTACCGGCGTGCCCACTGCCCTCGACAGCGCCGCAACATTGCACGACTCGAACAGGTACCCTCGCTCATCAGCCAGCACGTCCGGTTCGATCAACAGAACTTCATCGAGCGATGTCTGCAACACCCGCATTTCACACCACTTGCACGCTGGGAACCGGCACGATGAAACGACTCGTGTCGTTTCCTGTCCGCCGGACTTTGGCGATGATCTCCTCACGGTAGTTCCATGCCGTAAGCAGAAAATAGTCCGGAGGATTCGCCAAGGCCTCCTCTTCGGGGATGACGCGTATCAGTGATTGCGGAAGGTATCGTCCCTGCTTGCCCGGCGTACTGTCCACGCAAAAAGGAATCTGCTCTCGCGTGATGCCAACATAGTTGAGTAGCGTATTGCCTTTGGCAGTGGCTCCATACGTATAGATAGACTTGCCGCGTGCGACCAGATCGAACACCAGGTCACGAAGCGACGATCGGATAGACTCCGTGTTGGCGCGGAACTGCCTGAACGCTGCTGAGGTCAAAAGCGCGTCCTCTCGCTCGGCGTGCGCAGCAACCGTACGCGCAACGTTGTCGCCAGCGTTCCGGAGCTTTGCGACGAACACGATTGATCCGCCGTGGACCGGGCTCAGGAGCACGTCGACGAGGTGCATACCGTGACGGTCGAGGAGTGCAGACATCGACCGGATGCCGAAATAGAACATGTGCTCGTGATAGATCTGGTCGAACTCGTTCTGCTGCACCGTATTCAAGGCATACGCATTCTCGATCACGAGGTACGCATCACGGGCCAGCAAGCCGGCCGCCGCTCCGACGAGGACGTTTGGATCGCGGTTGTGAGCGAGGCAGTGCCTGGCGACGATGACATTTGGGGCGCCATGTGTGTTTCGAATGAGCTTCGCCGATTGCGGATTGAAGAAGTCGCACACAGTATCAATGCCGGCGTCTGTCGCCATCTGGCAAATGTTCATCGCCGGATCAATGCCCAGCACCTTTCGTACCTGAGGCTGCAGAAAGCGCAGAAACAGACCGATGTTGCTCCCGACCTCGAGGACGAATGACTGCGAGTCGACGTAGCGTCCTGCGAGGAGCCACGAACAAAGCCGCTCGTAATGAGCATGCAGTTGCGGGGAATCGGGCGTAACGTAAAGGTAGTTCTGGTAAAGGTCGACGGCATCGAGACAATCCCGAAGCTGCAGATTCGCCGCACCTGTCGCAATGCTCGAGGACCAAAGGAAATGACCGGGAGTAGTCCGCCGGCGACACAAGCAGCGAATTCGCAGGAGGAGACTCGCCGAGGTCCAGCACCGCCTCCGTCTGGTGGCCGCAGATCCGGCAAATCACGGCCGTGACCTCGCTGCCGAAGATCGAATGAACACGGGAGTAGAACACCGTCCTAAGCACACTGTTGGCGCGCGCCCGCAGTTTGGCGAACAGCATAAGGAGCGAGTTGTTCCTGTATTCATCAAACGCGGAGTGTGTGGAAATGAACTGAATGAAGTCGTGGGCCTGTCTCCCGGCAATGGCAACACTCCACTGTCTTGGCGACACGCGAAAGCAGGCGAGCGGCTTGTCGCAGTAGACCGCCTCCCCGAATTGCAGGAGCCTCACCCAGTAGTCGAGGTCGATAACGTAAGGAAGTCTGGCGGTGAATTTTCCAGCGACTTCGGCGGCACTGCGCCGAAACATAACGGCTGCCGGCTCGCCAATCATATTTGTGCCATTAGACAGGCATTCCTTGATTAGTCTGGAGCCCCGTACTACACCGGACTCCAAGTGTGGGCCCCGATAAAGAAGGTGCTCGTTCTTAGGGCCAATGATCCTCCTCTTGCTGAATGCAAGCACGGCACTCGGATGGTCTTCCAGGGCGCGAACCTGAATCGCGACACAGTCCGGCGCCAGGACATCGTCCTGCGCAAAGAGCTTGACGTAATCCCCGGTCGCGACCGCCAGCAGCTTGTTGAAATTCGCCTCCGGGCCCAGATTCCTGGCATTGCGGACCGCAACGATCCGACTGTCAGCGAAAGAATTGACGATACCCCAACTATCGTCAGTTGACATGTCGTCAATGACGATGATTTCGATCCTGGTGTAGCTCTGATCGATGACGGACGCCATGGCTTCGCGGAGGTACGTCGCCCCGTTGTACACAGGCACGCAGACTGAAACCAGCGGTTGTCCAGTGTCGTGCACGGGTCAGTACCAGTTCCTGAACAGCGTATTGTGGTCTCCGGGAGATATGACTGGCAGCGTATTGAGTGTTGGCCCGAGCCACACGACGGTTACTGCCGAGTCCGGCGCCGAACGTATGTCATGACTGCCGGCGGAGAGAGTCCGAATACCGGAGGCGACGGACGTCCCGTCGACCGTCACCTGCGGTGAGGCTACCTGGCCTTGGGCGGCCGCCAGTAATTTGTACCTTCCCGTGCGCAAAGCGCGAAAGGCTCCACCACCGTCGGGCAATCGAGTCCCGAGCACCCAGAAGTCATCCGCGAGTGGCACATAATTCTTCTGGATGAACTCCCAGTCGGACCTCGGCAACCAGTTAAACCGGTAGTTCGGCATGAGGGACGGCGGCCGGCCGGCTGGCAAGCATCTCGGCAGTGGACGCCTGCTTCCCGTCATAGATTTGCCGCATGCTCATGCTGTGGAGGTACCACCAGCGACCGATACTGGGTCGTGTAAGCACCATGCCGGCGGCGTCATAGACTGGATCGCTTGGGTCCGTCATCTCCTCGGCTGTCTGTGCCAGGGCCAACTGTCGCCAGTTCGTCATTCCCAGGTGACGTTCGGTTGCCTTCCAGAACGGCACGAAATGACTGAAAGCGACCACGCAGACGCCAACGAGCAGCATCGGCCGGTTCAGTGGCCATGTCGCATCGAGGGTCGTTCTGAGATGCCGGTATGCCAGCAGGAACGCGAAGGGCACGACATTGACGAGGTTATATGGGAAAGGCGTCGGGTTGATGAAGAGCGCGACAATAGCCACCAGCAGCAGTACACCCTCTGGAGCACAGTCGTCCCTCCACAGTGCGGCCCAGGGACTCCTGAAAAGGCTGGACAGCACGCTTATCAATGCAGCTGTCGTAACTGCGACCAGCAGCGGCGTCTGGGACAGAGGCCTTGCCAGCGTCTTAAAAGGATAAAAAGCCGCCGCGGACTGTGCAGAGTCCCTGAACTGTATAGTGCTGGTGGCAAGTACAGCCAAGAGGTCGTGCGCCAGATAAACGAAGACGCATGCAAGACCACCGCTCGCGACTCCGAGCACCCAGGACGTGACGATTCGCTTCGAGCGCTCGGGTTCGGCCGTCGCTTGGCGCACGAGGAGATACAACGACACAGGGACGCTGTATGCGAACGACTTGAATGCAACGAACTGCAGGACGCTTACTAGCGCGCCAATCGCGAAAAAAGATCCAGCCCGGTTGCCAACGCACCTGCCCAGGTACCAGATCGAAAGCAGGCCAGTCAGCAGCAGATTGTCATGGCGGATCTCGAATCCATAGTCCCACACGGGTGCCAGGGTTGCGGCTGCGACTGCGACCAGCAGTCCATCTCGAGTTCGAAGTGAAACTCCGGTGCACTTGACCAACAGGAAGATATTTAGCCAGAAGACACCAAGGAAGAGCATCCGACCGCCGAAGAAGGCGTCATGAGCGGAGGTCACTGCTCCGGCTATCCATCCAAGCGGACCCAACAGAAACAACGCCGGGTTGACGAAGTAGAGATCAGTCTGGCCGGATTGGATAACCCGCGCCATGAACATGTTCTGCGCCTCGTCGACCTGGATGATTCGATGCGAAGCAAGGTGGAAAGAAAGGAGGAACAGGGCCGAGATAATACCGGCAGCCATCCACCTCAGCGTCCGAGTACTCATGGCCGGACTCACGAATGCCTGGGTGTTTGCGAAGCAGCCGGCAGCCGGCTGAACCACCAGTCATGATTCCCCAGATACCACTGGAGTGTGCGTGCCAGCCCCGCGTCGAGCTGGACAGTCGGCCGGAATCCGAGCGCGCCCGCGATCTTGGTAGTATCGACAGAGTAGCGCAGGTCGTGCCCGGGACGATCCTGGACAAATTCGATGAGAGCTCGGCACTTCTCTCCGACTGTTGCGGGACATTCCCTGTAACGATTTCGAAGCGCTTCGTTCGCGTCGAACGCACTGTCCAGCAGGTCCGGCGAGCTGCGCAACGATCTCGATATTCGTTCGCTCGGCCTCGCCGCCGATGTTGAATGTCTCACCGACCTGGTCCGAGAGAAGGATCGACTCGAGCGCCAGGCAATGATCATCGACGTGCAGCCAGTCACGAACATTGCGGCCAGTCCCGTATACAGGAACAGGTCGTCCGAGCAACATAAAGGCCAGGGACTGTGGAATGAGCTTCTCTGGGTACTGGTACGGCCCATAATTGTTTGAACAATTGCTGATCGACCAGGGCAAACCATAAGTGTTGCCGTAGGCACGCACGAGATGATCCGAAGCTGCCTTGCTCGCAGAATATGGCGAGCGCGGCGCATAGGCGGTGGTCTCAGTAAATCGCGGCGAATCGAGGTCCAGGGAACCGTAGACCTCGTCGGTCGACACGTGATGAAACCGGCAGGAAGCCTGACCTCCCGCCCTGCGGCTCCATGCGCGGCGTGCGCAATCGAGAAGCACCTGGGTCCCGACAACGTTGGTGCTCACACAATTCGCCGGCCCGTCGATGGATCGGTCGACGTGCGACTCAGCTGCGAAATGCACGACAGTGTCGATGGCATGCGCGTCGAATAGACGCGCAATTTCGCTTTCATTGCGAATATCGGCTGCAGCGAGAGTGACCCTGCCAGAGTCGAGCAACCCACGGATGTTGGCGGCGGAACCCGCATATGTCAGCGCATCGACGACGACGATTGAATCACCTGCGTGTCGCGCCGCCCAGAACCACGTGAAATTCGTACCGATGAAGCCGGCACCACCTGTGATCATGAGAGACCGCGACATCAGCAATTGCTCCTGCTGGCGGGAAGAACGCGAGGCACCGGCGTCAAGCGACCCGTCCTTCTAGGATGCGTACCAAGTAATCTGCATAGCCAGTACCGGATAGCTCGGATGCAAGCTTCGCGAGCTGCGCCGCGTCGATAAACCCACGTCGGTAGGCAATCTCCTCAATGCAGCTTATCTTGAGCCCCTGACGGGATTCGATAGTCTCGACGAAGCTGGATGCCTGCAACAGCGATTCGTGCGTGCCGGTGTCCAGCCATGCCACGCCGCGCCCGAGGAGCTCAACAGCGAGAGTTCCCTGACTCAGGTACTCGCGATTGAGATCGGTAATCTCGAGTTCCCCTCGTGCTGATGGGCGCAGAGATCGAGCGATTTCGACGCAGCGTTCGTCATACATGTACAAGCCCGTAACTGCATAGTTGGATTTTGGACCGCGGGCTTCTCATCGATCGCGATCGCGCGGCCAGCCTCGTCGAAATCAACGGCGCCGTTATCGTTGAGGATCCCGAACAAAATAGGCAAATATGGCGGCACCGGATGTTCGGGTCGCAGCGGCTCGCAGCTGTTCCGGAAGTCCGTGGCCATAGAAGATGTTGTCTCCGAGTACGAGGCATACTGGCGAATCGTCGAGGAAGCGACTGCCGATCAGTAGCGCCTGGGCGATACCCTCGGGACGCGGCTGTTCAGCATATTCGATGGAAATTCCCCACTGGCTACCATCGCCGAGGAGCCGGCGAAAGGCAGGCAGGTCCGTCGGCGTCGAAATCAGCAGCACATCCCGAATGTCCGCCAGCATCAGCGTTGCAAGCGGGTAATAGACCATCGGTTTGTCGTAGATCGGCAAGAGTTAGCTTGGAGACTCCCCGCGTCACCGGGTGCAGGCGCGTGCCCGTCCCACCAGCCAGTACGATCCCCTTGCGCTTTGTCGGCATCGTTCTCTCGCTCATTCGCCAATTTCCCTTTACCGCCACCATAGGCATTTCAACATAATGAGTGATCTCGATGGCGGCAACGGCTACGACGTCCCATTTGCATGGCTCGGCACTCCGTCTCTGAGGTCATCGGTACGCAGTCGGACCCCGCCAGTACTCACGGCGGCAGGGGTCAATCGAGGACGACAATGCAGTCAGAGTCGCGTCGGTGACCCGAGAAGGAAGCGAAAACACCAGCCAACCTGCGAGTCCGGAGAGCTCGATAGGGGCGAAGCCGGGTGAAAAAACTTTGCAACACGCAAGGCTGACGCAAACCAGAAGCGAAAGGAAACCGATCGACGCCGGAGCATAAACCAAGCAGCACCACGCGACCATGAAGGCGGACGTAACCGCGACTTTTCATAGTCGTCCAGATCCGAACTGAGGTGCTCCGGGGTCCTCGCATGACAAGGTGAGGAAGCGATCAAGCAATCGAAGTTCACCGGGGAGCGGATTTTGGTTGCGCTCGAGTAGGCCGAGGTGGCCGGCCCTACGGACCGAAGAAGCGGCGAAAGTCTGACGCCCGAACGCTCTGGACAGACGATTAGCACCGTTAGCCGCGGACTCTAATCTGCGGCCCGGACTAATGCGCGGGCCATGTGAGGCAGACCATCCGGCATGATATCTGCCGGCAGGATGTCTATTTTTGACTCTCATCGCTTGGTTGACGCCTGAGTTCCAGGCCCGGCTCGGCCCGGTCCAAGGCCGACCGGAATTGCCGGTACACTAAAGCGCAGCAGACTACAGACAACACGGCCATCAGCATCGCCGGAAGTAGTGAGCGCGCGATAGGGGCGATCGACTCAACCTGGGCATCGTAAAACCCTGATCGCACACCTTCGTAGATCGAAAACCCGAGCTTCGCAAGAAATCCAGCGGTGAGCGCGTACACGAGGTATCGAGACCACGGCCGCAGCATCGCCGTACCATAGCTGGCGATTACGGCTACGCCACCGCCGATGAGTAGCGGCCACGAATCTTCGATCGATCCAATCCGAAATGCGTAAACGCTGTAGATGACGAGCAGCGCGACGGTCAGCAGCATGCCCGGTGGCGTGATGAGTCTTATCAAGACTCAGACCCTGAATTGAGCGGCGCCCCAGTCATTCGATCCCCAGCTTCTTTACCCGATAGCGCAGTTGCCGGAAAGTCATCCCCAGCAGTTCCGCCGCCTTCGTCTTGTTGTAACGGGTCTGCTCCAGCGCCCGGACGATGGCCTCGCGCTGGATGTGTTCCAGCTGGCCCTCCAGCCCATCCGCGCCGCCTTCGCCGCCAACTGTCACGTCCCGGCCCGCCATCTCCGGCAGGTCCGTCAGCAACTGCCCCGGCTTGAGCTGGATGTCTTCCGGCTCGATCCGATCGTTCGAGCACAGCGTCACCGCGCGTTCGAGGATGTTCTCCAGTTCGCGGACGTTGCCCGGATACGAATAGGACAGCAGCTTGTCCATCGCTTCGTCGCTGATCTGCGGGCGCGTCACGCCGATCTGGCCGGCGACACGGTCCAGTAGCATGTCGACCAGCGGAGGCACGTCATCGAGACGTTCCCGCAGGGCCGGCACCTGCAGCTCGATGACGTTGATCCGGTAGTAAAGGTCCTCGCGGAATTTGCCGGTTTTCACCAGCTCGTCGAGCTTGCGATGGGTCGCCGACAGCACGCGCACGTCGACCGGCGTCTCGCGCGTCTCGCCCACCGGCCGGATGGACTTCTCCTGGATCACGCGCAGCAGCTTTACCTGCATGTGCAGGGGCAGGTCGGCCACCTCGTCCAGGAACAGCGTGCCGCCCTCGGCCGAGTGGATCAGTCCTTCCTTGTCGGCCACGGCGCCCGTGAAGCTGCCTTTCTTGTGGCCGAACAACTCGCTTTCCATCAGCTCGGAGGGGATCGCGCCGCAGTTTACCGGCACGAACGGCCCGTCATGGCGCGGCCCCGTGTCGTGAATCAGCCGCGCGACCAGTTCCTTGCCGGTGCCTGAATCGCCCGCGATGTGAACCGGTGCCTGGCTGCGCGCGACCTTGGCAATCATCTGCCGCAACTGCTGCATCGGCTTCGATTGACCGAGCAGCCGCAGGCCCGACGGCACGACGATGGGTTGCGTGGCATCGAAGTCCGTGCCGTCCGCGGAACGCAGTTTCAGCGTCGCCTTGATCAGCCTGCGCAGCGAGCCCAGGTCCAGCGGCTTCGAAATGAAATCAAAGGCACCCAGTTTCAGCGCCCGCACGGCCGTGTCGACGTTGCCATGCGCGGTGATCACCGCCACCGGCACGCCGGGGCGGTGGTGCTGGATCCAGTCGACGATGTCGAGCCCGTCGCCGTCCGGAAGCCGCATGTCGGTGAGCACGAGGTCGAATCGTTCCGGACCGAGCGCCTTGATCGCGCTCGCGTAATCACCGGCCGTCACGACCTCGATCTGCATGCGACCGAGCGTGATGGACAACAACTCGCGGATGTCCGGCTCGTCGTCGATGACCAGTGCGCGCGGGTTCGACTTGCGTTCGGGCATCAATCCTTCCAGCGGCTGGGGTCGGCGAAAATGATGCGGAAAATGCTACCACCCCCGGGCCGCGGCTCGTAGAGCAACAACGCGCCGTTCGTCTGGCACAGCTCACGCGAGATGAACAAGCCAAGGCCGGTACCGCCGGAGCCGGTGGTGAAGAACGGCTCGAAAATGCGTTCGGCCTGCGACGGATCGACGCCACTGCCACGATCGGCCACTTCGACGAACGGTCGTCCGGTGGCAGCAATGCGGCCGGTGCGGATATCGACGCGACCCGTGGCGCCCGATCCCGCACCGTGCCGAAGCGCGTTGTCGCACAGGTTCCAGAGCACCTGGTGCAGGTGCGAGGGATCGAACTGCACGTCGATGCGACCGACGTTGCGATCCATGTCGATGCGGAAAGACGCGGGATCGAGCTGCAGGGTCTGTTCGTACTCGGCGATGAACCCGGACAGCCACTCCGTCACGTCGATGCGTTCCTGCTTGGTCGTGTCACGCCGCGACAGCTGCAGCACGTTCTCGATGATGTGGCTGACTCGAATGCCGTTCTTCTCGATGATGTCCGTGAGGTGACGGTCGTCATCGGTGAGCCCGGCAGACTCGCGCAGCAGCTGGCCCGCATGGCTCATCGCCCCGACCGGATTACGGATCTCGTGCGCAATGCTGGCGCTCAAGCGACCCAGCGCCGCCAGCTTCGACTGTTGCGCGCGATGCGGCGATGACGCTGGTGTCTTCCAGGAAGATCAGCACGGGACCGGACCCGCTCTCGGCGAGCGCCACGAAGTGTGGCCGGATCACCGTGCCGCCATCGGCACCCACGATTTCACCGACATTGTCGCGCCGGTCTGACGATTGTTTGCGCCACGCCTCCAGCACGTACGACAGGCGCGGCGACACTGCCGCGAGCGGCACGCCACCCGGCACCGCGCCGCCCTGCAACAGCTGGGCGGCCGTTTCATTGATGAGTCGTACGTGGTCGCTCTCGTCGACCACGAGGATGCTCTCGCGCAGGTGCTGCACGATGAACTCGTTCAGCTCGTTGAGGTTCGCGAGGTCGATCTCGCGCTGCTTCGCCAGCGCTTCGCTCTCCCGCAGTCGTGCAGCGAACGGCACCGCGAGCAGCGTGATCGCGAACAGGCTGGCCCCGGTCAGCCCGGTGATCAGGAAGTCCGACCGGAAGCTTTCTCCCTGCAGGAACGAGATCGTCGTCTCCATCAACAACGACAACGCGACAAAGGATGTTCCGAGCAGCGCATAGCGCCGCTGCAGGATCGTGGCCGTTGCGCCCGTCGGCAGGACGAGCAGGGTGGCGAGGCCGCTGGAAACGCCGCCGCTCGCGTGAATCAGGACGCTGATCACGATGGCGTCGACGAACAACTGGAGGATGGCCTGCCATTCGGCCGAGGGTGTGCGGCTCTGGATGGTCTGGATGCAGACCAGTCCAAAGGCGAAGTACCCCACGGCGAAGCTGATGAAGAGGCCGGGCTGCTGGCTGCCTACGCTGTTGCGCGGGGCATTGAAGAAAAAGACCAGCAGCAGGAGCATCGGCAGGAGCAACCGGAACACGTTCAGCAGCGAGAGCACCCGCCAAGGCAACTCGATGCCGGTCGCCCCCCGCACGGATTCCTTCAGCTCGGTCTTGAGCGCTCGCTCCATGGCCCGGCACTTTAGCAGAGGCGTATTGAGGTAAACTGCCGAGCTTCGTCCCAGCCCGACCGAGCCCCATGAACCTCCACGAATACCAGTCGAAACAGCTGTTCGCCCGCTATGGCATCCCCGTGCCGTCGGGTTTCGTCGCCTCCACGCCGGAGGAAGCCGTCGACGCCGCCAGGCGCCTCGGAGGCGCGGTCTGGGTCGTCAAGGCCCAGGTGCACGCGGGTGGCCGCGGCAAGGCCGGTGGCGTCAAGGTGGTCAAGTCGACGGCTGAAGTCGCGGCCGCCGCGGCCGGCATGCTCGGCCAGCGCCTGAAGACCAAGCAGACGGCGGCGGAAGGCCTGCCGATCAACCAGGTCTACGTCGAGACCGGCTCGAAGATCGACCGTGAGCTGTACCTCAGCCTGCTCCTCAACCGTGACACGGGCCGCGTGGCGTTCGTCGCCTCGGCCGCCGGCGGCATGGACATCGAGGAAGTCGCAGCCAGGACACCCGAGAAGATCATCCGCGTCGAAATCCACCCGGCCACGGGCATCCAGGGTTCGCACTGCCGCACGCTTGCCTTCGGACTGGGCCTCAAGGGCAAGCAGATCGCGCAGTTCGAGCAGGTCGCGCGTGGCCTTTACGGGCTCTACATGGATTGCGACGCGAGCCTGGTCGAGGTGAACCCGCTGATCGTCAACGGCGACGGCGACGTCATCGCACTCGACGGCAAGATCGGCATCGAAGACAACTCGCTCTTCCGCCAGCAGGCGCTGGTCGAGATGCGCGACACCTCGCAGGAAGACGAGATGGAGCGGATCGCGGGCGAAGCGGACCTCAACTACGTCTCGCTCGACGGCGACATCGCCTGCATGGTGAATGGCGCGGGCCTTGCCATGGCGACGATGGATGTCATCCAGCTCTACGGCGGTTCGCCTGCGAACTTTCTCGACGTCGGCGGCGGCGCCACGCGCGAGCGCGTGACGACGGCGTTCAAGCTCATTCTCACCAATCCCAAGGTCAAGGCGATCCTCGTCAACATCTTCGGCGGCATCGTCCGCTGCGACATGATTGCGGAGGGTGTCATCGGCGCCGCGCGCGACCTCGGCCTGCACCTGCCGGTCGTCGTCCGCATCGAGGGCACCAATGCACCGCAGGGCCGCAAGCTGCTCGCCGAGAGCGGGCTGGACCTGATCGTTGCCACCGACCTGACCGACGCCGCCAAGAAGGTCGTCGCGGCCGCCGCGAGGAAGTAACCGATGTCGATCCTGATCAACAAGAACACGCGCGTGATCTGCCAGGGTTTCACCGGCAAGCAGGGCACGTTCCATTCGCAGGGTTGCCTCGATTACGGCACCAGGCTCGTCGGCGGCGTAACGCCGGGCCGCGGCGGCGAGAAGCACCTCGGCTTGCCGGTGTTCGACACCGTGCGCGATGCGGTCGCGAAGACCGCAGCCAATGCCACGATGATCTATGTGCCGCCGCCGTTCGCGGCCGACGCGATCATCGAGGCGGCGGATGCCGGCATCGCGTTGATCGTGTGCATCACCGAGGGCATCCCGGTGAACGACATGATCAAGGTCAAGGCCGCGCTCAAGGATTCGCAGTCGCGACTCGTCGGCCCGAACTGCCCCGGCGTGATCACGCCGGGAGAATGCAAGATCGGCATCATGCCGGGCTTCATCCACAAGAAGGGCAAGGTCGGCATCGTCTCGCGCTCGGGCACGCTCACGTACGAAGCCGTGTTCCAGACGACCAACGTCGGCCTCGGCCAGAGCACTTGCGTCGGCATCGGCGGCGATCCGGTCCGTGGCATGAACTTCATCGACGTGCTGGCACTGTTCCAGGACGACCCGCAGACCGAAGGCATCATCATGGTCGGCGAGATCGGTGGCAGTGATGAAGAGGCGGGCGCGGAGTTCATCCGCAAGCACGTCACCAAGCCGGTAGTCGCCTACATCGCGGGCGTGACGGCGCCTCCGGGCAAGCGCATGGGTCACGCCGGCGCGGTGATTTCGGGCGGCAAGGGCACGGCGGCGGACAAGTTCGCGGCGCTCGAAGCGGCCCGCGTCACCACGGTGCGTTCGCCGGCGGAACTCGGCGCGGCGATCTTCAAGCGACTCAAGGGTCGTGTCACGAAGGCCAGGACCAGGCTGGCCCCGGTCAAGGCGAAAGCCAGAACCAAGGTGGCCGTGCGCAAGGCGAAGGTCGCGGTGAAGAAGGCCGCTCCGCGCAGGACTCCAGTCAGGAAGAAAGCCAGGGCCCCGGTGCGCAGGAAGAAATAGGCGACGGCGTGCGGCTGCGGCCGCAGGCAACATCACGGGCGGCGTCCTGGTCACGCAGGGCGTCGCCTTATTTCATGGCGGGTCCGGCCCGTAACAGGGGTGGTGCAGACTGGCATCGGGACCACTACCGTCCCGCGGAAACCCCGAATTCCCCTGCGACCCTGATTGCCTAAAGTAGGAGTGTTCAACGCGTGCCTGCGCGAGGGGAGTGCCATGGATTGGTCGCCCATCTCCAAGCCCCGCGGTTCGCTGCCACGCGAGCCGAATCTTGCCGACTACGACACGGCGCGGCGTCAGTTCACCTGGGCCGATGCGCGGGCGCAGCTCGACGGGCTGCCGGGCGGCGGTCTCAACATCGCGCACGAAGCCGTGTTTCGCCATCTTGCGGGGCCACGCGCTGAGCAGGTGGCGATCCGGTTCCTCGCCCAGGGCCAGCCCGACGTCGAGCGCACCTACCACGAACTTGCACTGGACGCGCGCCGCTTTGCCAACGTCCTGGGCCGCCTCGGCGTCGCTCCTGGCGAGCGGGTGGCGTCGTTGCTCGGTCGCGTGCCGTCGCTCTACACGACGGTCGTCGGCGCGCTTGCGGCGGGTGCCGTCTATTGTCCACTGTTCTCTGCATTCGGGCCCGAGCCGGTCAAGACGCGACTCGCGCTCGGTTCAGCCAGCGTGCTGGTCACGACCGACCTGCTCTATCGGCGCAAGGTCGCGCCGATCCGTGGTGAGCTGCCGGAGTTGCGGCACGTGCTGATCGTGCGCACGCCGGGTGCAGGCGACTTGCCGGCGCAGACGCTCGACTTCGACGCGCTGATGGGCGAGGCGGCCACTGCGTTCGAGACGGTTTCCACCGGCGCCGAAGATCCCGCGCTGCTGCATTTCACCAGCGGCACCACCGGCCAGCCGAAGGGCGTGCTGCACGTGCACGACGCCATCACGGCGCATCTCGCCACGGCCCGCTGGGTCCTCGACCTGCAGGACGGTGACGTGTACTGGTGCACGGCCGACCCGGGCTGGGTGACCGGCATTTCCTACGGGGTGATCGCTCCGCTCGCGTGCGGCGTCACGCTGCTGGTCGACCGCGAGGAGTTCGACGCGCTGCGCTGGTACGAAATCCTCGACACGCAACAGGTCAGCGTCTGGTACACGGCGCCCACTGCGATCCGCATGCTGATGAAAGCGGGCACCGAACTCGCGCGCGCCCGCCGCTATCCGGCATTGCGCCACCTGGCCAGCGTCGGCGAACCACTCAATCCCGAGGCCGTCGTCTGGGGCGTGCAGGCGTTCGGCCGGCCATTCCACGACAACTGGTGGCAGACGGAGACGGGCGCGATCATGGTCGCGAACTATCCCGGCATGGACGTGCGCCCCGGCTCGATGGGCCGCCCCGTGCCGGGCGTCGAGGCCGGCATCGTCCGGCCGCGCGAGGACGGCGGCGTCGACCTCGTCGAGGCAGCGGGCGAGGTCGGCGAACTCGCGCTACGGCCTGGCTGGCCGTCCATGTTCCGCGGGTATCTCAACGAGGAGGCGCGCTACCGCAAGTGCTTCCGCGGTGGCTGGTATCTCTCCGGCGATCTCGCGAAGCGCGATGCCGACGGCTACTACTGGTTCGTCGGGCGTGCCGACGACGTGATCAAGGCCGCGGGTCACCTGATCAGCCCGTTCGAGGTCGAAAGCGCATTGATGACGCATCCCGCCGTCTCGCAGGTCGGCGTGATCGGCGTACCGGATCCCATTGCGGGATCGGTCGTCAAGGCGTTCGTCGAACTCAAGTCGGGGTACGAGGCGGGTGACGTGCTGCAGCGCGAACTGCTCGCTCATGCCAGGCGCCTGCTCGGCGTGGCGGTCGCGCCGCGGGAGATCGCCTTCGCTGCGCAGCTGCCACGCACGCGCAGCGGCAAGATCATGCGCCGGCTGCTGCGGGCGCGCGAACTCGGCCTGCCCGAAGGGGATATCTCGACGCTGGAGGGGGATTCATGAGCGGTCTGCCCGACGGGTTCACGCGCGAACGCGGATTGCACCTGCTGCGCCAGATGCTGCGCATCCGCCAGTTCGAGGACCGCTGCGCGGAACTCTACGGCGCCGGGCACATCCGCGGCTTCCTGCACCTGTGCGACGGTGAGGAGGCCATCGCCGTCGGCGTGATGCAGGCGCTTGGTCCGGGCGACGCGATCGTTTCGACCTATCGCGAGCACGGTCATGCGCTCGCCCGTGGCATCGCGATGGAGCCGTTGATGGCCGAGCTTTACGGCAAGCGCACGGGTTGCAGCGGCGGGCGCGGCGGCTCGATGCACGTCTTCGACGCCGCCACGCGCTTCTACGGTGGCAACGCAATCGTCGGCGGCGGCTTGCCGCTCGCGGTCGGCCTCGGTCTTGCCGAGAAGCTGCGTGGCACGCGCAACGTGTCCGCCTGCTTCTTCGGCGAAGGCGCGGCGGCGGAAGGCGAGTTCCACGAATCGATGAACCTGGCCGCGCTGTGGCGACTGCCCGTGCTGTTCATCTGCGAGAACAACCTGTACGCGATGGGCACGGCGCTCGCGCGCTCCGAGTCGCAGACGGACATCCAGGCCAAGGCCGCGGCGTACGACGTGCGCGCAGCCGCCGTGGACGGCATGGACGTGCTGGCAGTGGAGCAGGCCGCGCGCGAGGCGCTCGAACATGCGCGTGCCGGACGGGGCCCGGTCCTGCTCGAGATGCGTACCTATCGGCTGCGCGCGCACTCGATGTTCGATGCGCAGTTGTATCGCGACAAGGCCGAGGTCGAGGAATGGCGCAAGCGCGGGCCGCTGACCACGCTCACGACGCGACTCAAGGCGGCGGAACTGCTGACCGAAGACGACTTTCAGTCCCTGCTGCACGAGGCGGATGCGGAGGTCGCCGTGGCCGTCGAGTTCGCGTCCGCCGCGGAGTGGGAGCCGGTCGAGGATCTCGCGCGGCACGTGTACGCGGAGGAGGTGAGGCCATGACGACCCCGCTGCGCATTACCTACCGCGAGGCGGTCAAGCAGGGCATCCGCGAGGCCCTGTTGACGGACCCACGCGTGTTCCTCATGGGTGAGGATGTCGGCAAGTACGGCGGCTGCTTCGCGGTCAGCAAGGGCCTGCTCGACGAGTTCGGCGAGGAACGCATCCGCGACACGCCGCTGTCCGAGTCCGCGTTCGTCGGCGCCGGTATCGGTGCGGCGCTGGGTGGGTTGCGGCCGATCGTCGAGGTCATGACCGTCAACTTCAGCCTGCTCGCGCTCGACCAGATCGTGAACACCGCGGCAACGCTGTGCCACATGTCGGGCGGACAATTTCCCGTGCCCGTCGTCATCCGCATGGCGACCGGCGCGGGGCGGCAGCTGGCGGCGCAGCACTCGCACAGTCTCGAGGCGTGGTACGCGCACGTGCCGGGCCTGCGAGTCGTCGAGCCGGCGACGATCGACGATGCGCGCGGCATGTTGCGGGCTGCGCTCGCTTCGCCCGATCCCGTGATCGTCTTCGAACCGATCTCGCTCTACAACATGGAAGGCGATCTCACGGATGCCGCCGCGCACACGCGACTCGAGAGCGCGCGAGTGCATCGCGTCGGCAGCAGCGTGACGCTGGTGACCTACGGCGCGAGTCTGTGGCGCTGCGTCGCGGCCGCCGAACTGCTGGCGCAGGACGGGATCGACGCCGAGATCGTCGACCTGCGCAGCCTCCGGCCGCTGGACGACGCGACGATACTGGCTTCGGTGCGCAAGACGCGCCGGGTCGTCATCGTCGACGAAGGCTGGCGCACGTGCAGCCTCGCGGCGGAGATCGGGCAACGCATCGTCGAGCAGGGTTTCTACGACCTGGATGCGCCCATTGCCCGGGTCTGCACCGAGGAGGTGCCCATCCCGTACCCGAAGCACCTCGAAGACGCCGCATTGCCCGGGTGCGAGCGAATCGTGGACACCGTGCGGAGGCTGCTTGGCCATGCAGACTGAATTCCGACTGCCCGCACTCGGCGCCGACATGGAGGCGGGCACGATCGTCGAGTGGCACGTGGCGCCCGGCGACCGCTGCAAGCGCGGCGATGTCGTGGCCGTGGTCGAGACCGACAAGGGCGCGATCGACGTCGAGGTGTTCGTCGACGGCGTCGTGCGCGAGATCGTGGTGCCGCCGGGTACCCGCGTGCCGGTCGGTACCGTGCTGGCGTTGCTCGACACCGAGGCAGCCGCTCCTGCGCCCGGGAAGGCCCTGGCGCCCGCTCGCACGCGAGCGGGGCAGGGTGCGGCAGAGGCCGTTCAACCGCGCGTGAAGATCTCGCCCGCAGCGCGCAAGCGCGCGCAGGAGTTGCAGGTCGATGTCGCGTCGCTGCACGGCACCGGGCCGGACGGGGCGATCACCGTCCAGGATGTCGAGCGGTCGGGGCCCTCGCCCCAAAGCTCGCCTACGCCCGCCGGCGAGCGGGCAGCCGGCATGCGCACGGCGATCGCAGCCGCGATGTCCCGTTCGAAGCGCGAGATTCCGCATTACTACCTGACCACGACGGTCGACGTGACGAACGCGGTCGACTGGCTCGCGGCACACAACGCCGCGGTACCGGTGACCGAGCGACTGTTGCTGCCGGTGCTGCTGCTCAAGGCGGTGGCGCTGGCCTGTCGCGACCAGGCCGGCTTCAGCGGCTTCTATCGCGAGGGTCACTATGAGCAGGCCGCGGTCGTGCACGTCGGTGTTGCGGTCGCACTGCGCGGCGGCGGGCTCATTGCGCCCGCCATCATGGATACCGCGGGCAAGCCGCTGGCCGTGCTGATGGCTGGTTTCCGCGACCTCGTCACGCGCGCACGCGCCGGGCGGCTGCGCGCCAGCGAACTCGCCGCGTCCACGATCATCCTGACCAGTCTCGCCGAGGCGTCGGTGGAAACGGTGCTGCCCATCATCCAGCCGCCACAGGTCGCGATTGTCGGCGCCGGCGCCGTCGCCGAGCGTCCCTGGATCGTCGATGGCAGGGTCGTGCCGCGACACGTGCTGACGCTGTCGCTGGGGGCAGACCATCGGGTCACGGATGGGCGTCTCGGTGCGCACTTCCTGGCGCGGATTACGGCGCTGCTGGCCGATCCGGCGAAGCTGTGAGGGTCACGTCATGAACCGTGAGCAACTCGCGCGCCGCGTCCTCGAGCTGTTGACGGCGATCGCGCCCGACGTCGAGGCGGACTCGGTGATCCCCGGCATCGCCTTTCGTGACCAGTTCGACTTCGACTCGATGGACACGCTCAACTTCGCCATCGCACTGCATCGCGAGTTCGGGGTGGACGTGCCTGAGACCGACTACGCCCGGCTCGCGAGCCTGGATGCGTGCGTCGCCTACCTCGCGGAGCGCCTTTCCTGAAGGCGTGCCGGCTGGCGCGCTGGACGCCGTCGGAGGGCAGCACCCCCGGCTCGAAGGCTGCGCCTGTATCGCAAAACAATGAATCCATCCGGCACAACGCCTACGATTGGATCCCATGCTTGAAATCCGCGACGTCTCCAAGTCCTTCGGCGGCCCGACCGGCCGCCGTGTGCTCGACGGCGTGGCGCTCACCGTCCTGCCAGGCGAGTACGTTGCGATAGTCAGGCGAATCCGGTGTCGGCAAGTCCACGCTGCTGAACCTGATCGCCGGGCTCGACATCACCCGACAGCGGGCAGTTGCTGCTGGAAGGGCGTGACCTCGCCGGGCTCGACGAAGAGGGCCGTACCCGGGTCCGTCGCACCCGCATGGGATTCGTGTTCCAGGCATTCCATCTGCTGCCGCACCTGAGCATCGCCCGCAACGTCGCCTTGCCGCTGGCGTTGAACGGGCGGGCGGGTCGCGCAGTCGACGACCGCGTGATGGAACTGCTCGAAGCCGTGGGCCTGGCCGACCGCGCGTCCAGTCTGCCGCGTGAGCTGTCCGGCGGCGAATCACAGCGTGTCGCCGTGGCGCGCGCGCTGGCGCACCGTCCGGCGCTGGTGCTCGCAGACGAGCCGACCGGCAATCTCGATCCCGACAACGCGGCGACGATCCTGGAAGTGCTGCGGGCGCAGATCAAGCGCGACAACGCGGCGGGCATTCTCGTCACGCACTCTGCCGCGGCTGCAGCTTCGACCGACCGTGTCTACGAACTCACGCGTGCCGGGCTGACGCTGCGGACATGAGCGCCGCGGTACAGAACCTGCGCATTGGCAGGAATGCGCTGCGGGCCCGGCTGTCGCTGCTCGATGCCGCGGCCTTCGGCCCGCTGCGCCAGGCGCCGGGCCGCACGCTGCTGGCCGTCCTCGCGATTGCGCTTGGCGTCGCGCTCGGTTTCTCGGTCTATCTCATCAATCGCGTCGCTGCCGACGAAGTGCAGGGCGCGTCGCGCTCGTTGTTCGGCCTCGCCGATCTCAGCGTGCAGTCGCCGGGCGCCGGCTTCGACGAGTCGCTGTTCCCGCGGCTCCTGCGCGTGCCGGGCGTGGCTGCCGCGAGTCCGGTGGTCGAGGTTCAGGTTCGACTGCCGGGGCGTGAGCGGAACCTGAAGGTGATCGGCATCGATCCGTTCCGCGCGTTGCAGCTGCAACCCGCGCTCGCTGGTACCGGCGCGACAACCGAGCGGCAAGGGCAGGGGCTGCTGGCCGAGAATTCCATCTGGCTGAGCCCCGCGGCGGCACAGTCACTGCAACTCACGACCGGTGACGACCTCGACGTGCAGGTGGCGCTCGACCGGGTGCGTTTCCGCGTGGCGGGGGTGTTGCCGCCCGGGCTGTACACCCAGCCCGTCGGACTGCTCGACATCGGCGACGGCGCAGTGGCGACTGCAGCGGCTGGGACGACTCGATCGCGTCGACCTTCGGCTCGCGCCGCAAGCCGACGGCCAGGCCGTTCGCAGCCGCCATAGCTGCATTGCTGCCACCCGGCGCGCAGATCGTCACGCCGGGCGAAGCGACGGACGACGCCGTGCGCCTGACCCGCGCGTACCGCTCGAACCTGACGGCACTCGCGCTCGTCGCGCTCTTCACCGGTGCGTTCCTGGTTTACGCGACGCAATCGCTCGCGGTGGCGCGTCGCCGCCGCGAGATCGCGCTGCTGCACGCGATGGGCATGACGGTGCGCGAACAACTCGCTGCGTCATTGCTGTCGGGAATGGTCGTGGGTGCGCTCGGCGCCGCATGTGGCGTCCTGCTCGGTGTGCTGGTCGCGCGCGCCGGGCTCGCCGCCTTCGGCGCGGACCTCGGGGCCGGCTACTTTCGTGGCGTCGCGCCGGCGCTTGACGTCAGCGCGAGCGAGTACTTCGTCTTCTTCCTGCTCGGTACAGGTGCAGCGCTGGTCGCCACGTTCGGGCCCGCTCGCGAAGCAGCGTCCGTGCCGGCGGCCGCGGCGCTGAAGGCCGGTGACGAAGCTCCGCTGGCGCTGCGCACGCACGGCAAGATCGCGCTCGTCCTGTTCGCAACCGGCGTTCTCGCACTGGCATTGCCGCCGCTCGAAGGGATTGCGTTGCCGGGGTACGTGTCGATCGCGTGCCTGCTGCTGGGCGCCGTGTTCCTGACGCCGAGCATTGCGTCCACGGTGTTCGCCCGCCTGCGTACCGACGGCCCCGCCTGGCGTCAGGTGGCCGTGGCGCAGCTGCGCGGCACCGCGCGTCGTGCGACCGTCAGTATCGCCGCCGTCCTCGTCAGCTTCAGCCTGATGGTTGCGATGGCGATCATGGTGTTCTCGTTCCGCATGTCGCTCGAGGCGTGGATGCAGCGCATCCTGCCGGCGGATCTGTACGTGCGTGCCGGCTCTGCCGCGGTCGGCGCCTACCTGGACGTGAACGCGCAGCGATCGATCACTGCACTGCCCGAAATTGTCCGTGCGGACTTCGTGAAGTTCCAGGACGTGCTGTTACCCGGCGAGCGATTGCCGCTCACCATCATTGCGCGACCGATCGACGAGTCGACGGCCGGCGAGGTGATTCCGATCCGACGGTCGGCGACCGGGCCCGCGCCGCGGGGGGCCATTCCGGTGTGGGCTTCCGAGGCCGCGCTGGACTTGCGCGGATTCGATGTCGGCGCGGAATTCGACCTGCCCCTCGGCGGCAAGGTCGTGCGCGCAACGGTGCGCGGCATCTGGCGCGATTACGAGCGTCCGGGTGGATCGATCGTCATGAACCGCGAAACCTTCATCGCGCTGAGCGGTGAACGCACCGCCACGACGGCTGCGCTCTGGCTGCGGCAAGGCACCGATGCCGCGGAATTCAGCGGGCGGCTGCGCGACGCCATCGCGCGCAGTGGCGACTACGACGTGGCCATTCCCGGTGAGATCCGCAAGCGCTCGCTCGCACTGTTCGACCGCACGTTCGCGGTGACGTACCTGCTCGAAGCCGTCGCCGTCCTGATCGGCCTGTTCGGCATCAGTGCGAGCACGAGTTCGCAGGTGCTCGCCCGGCGCGGTGAGTTCGGCATGTTGCGGCACCTTGGCGTCACGCGTCGCGAGATCGGGCGCATGCTCGCGTTCGAAGGCGCAGCGCTCGGTGCGATCGGAGTTGCGGCGGGCCTGGTCGTCGGCGCGATCGTCAGCATGATCCTGATCTTCGTCGTCAACCGGCAGTCGTTTCACTGGACGATGGACGTGCACGTGCCCTGGAGCCTGCTCGCGTTCCTGAGCCTCGTGTTGATCGGCGCGGCTGCGGCAACGGCGGCGTTCAGCGGACGCCGCGCAATGGGTGAGGACGTCGTCCGCGCCGTGAAGGAGGACTGGTGAGGCCGCTTCCCCTGGCTTCCCCCTCAGCGGGAATAGACTGGGGTGAGGGTCTCCGCACCTTCCTGGCCTTCCTGGCCTTTCCTCTATTTCTCGTGCCATTCCGTGCCGCTGCAGAAGTCGCGTACCCACCGGTCGTTGCCGGGTACGAACTCGCATTTCCGCACGATGAAGGCAGTCACCCGGACTACCGCATCGAGTGGTGGTACGTCACGGGCCAGATCGAGGACGCTGCCAGCAAAGTGCGAGCGCCGCGCGGCTTCCAGGTCACGTTCTTCCGCGTGCGCACGGGGCTCGGAGAGGACAACCCGAGCAAGCTTCGCGCCGCGACAGGTGCTGTTTGCGCATGCGGCGCTGGCCGATCCAGCTTACGGCAGGCTGCATCACGCGCAGCGCAGCGCGCGCACGGGTTTCGACCTGGCGTACGCGCGCGAGGGTGAACTCGACGTGAAGCTGGACGACTGGTCGATCCGGCAAGCGGGGCCCGGTCGCTATGTCACGACAGTGCACGGCGGGGATTTCGATTTCGAACTCACGCTCGACGTCGACACAGCCGCCATTGCTGCAGGGTGAGCGGGGTTTCAGTCGCAAGGGGCCGGACCCGCGCGCGGCAAGCTACTACTACAGCCTGCCGCAGCTTGCGGTCAGCGGCGAATTGAAGGTCGACGGCAGCACGCGGAAAGTCAGCGGGCAGGCGTGGTTCGACCACGAATGGTCGAGCGATTACGTGGACGAGAACGCGCTCGGGTGGGATTGGCTGGGCGTGAACATGACCGATGGCGGGGCGCTCATGGCCTTCCGCATGCGTGACCGGCAGGGTGGAGAGCGCTGGGCAGGCGCGACGTTGCGCCGGCCGGTACCCGCGCTGCGCGCGGGCTCTTCGGCCGAGGGGGCGGGATGTGAGGGTGGGAGGCAACGACTCCGGGCGCGAGCAGGTGGAATGGACGCCGCTGCAGCACTGGCGCTCGCCGCGCACCGGCGTGACCTACCCGGTGCAATGGCGCGTAGCGGTCGGGGATCGCAGTTATCGCGTCGAGCCGTTGCTGCTCGATGCCGAGCTCGATTCACGCCCGACGACCGGAATCCTGTACTGGGAAGGCCCGATCCGGCTCATCGACGAGGCGACCGGCAAGGAAGCCGGCCGCGGTTACCTCGAGCTGACGGGATATGGCGGCAAGCTCGACCTGTGAACTCTCCCGCCCGCTGCAGCTGGGGGGTAAGGGACTGGGATGCCTGCTTGCGCCGTGCGAGCTTTTCCGCTTGGCGAAAAAGCTGGCCAGGCGCGTGACGTCAGGCGTTCGATCCGGGGCCTTTCCCCGGGCGCGTGTCTGCCTTTCCAAGCTCCGGGAAAGGCCCCGGATCGAACGCTCGCATCCTCACTCGGCTTGCGTAAAGCTGCTGCGAGTTGAAGGTGTCGCAGGCGTTCGGATCGCCCGAATTCATTCCCGTCATCAACCAGCGACTGCGCTGTTCCGACGTGCCGTGCGTGAACGCATCGGGCACGACGCGACCCTGAGCCGCACGCTGCAGCGTGTCGTCGCCGATCGCCGAGGCGGCACGCAGGCCTTCGTCGATGTCCTGCTGCGTGATCTTGAGCCGCGGGGCCGCATCGCGCGCCCACACGCCGGCGTAGCAGTCCGCCTGCAGTTCCAGCATCACGGAATACTGGTTCGCTTCAGCCTTGCTGCGTGCGCGGCTCTGGAGCCTCTGCACCTGCTGTGCGGTGCCCGTCAGGTTCTGCACGTGATGGCCGACTTCGTGCGCGATCACGTAGGCCTGCGCGAAATCGCCGGGTGCACCGAACCTCTGGTCGAGTTCCTGGAAGAACGAGAGGTCGAGGTAGACCTTCTGGTCGAGCGGGCAATAGAACGGACCCATCGCCGCCTGGCCAGTGCCGCAGCCCGTTGGCGTCAGGTCGTTGAAGATCACCATCGTCGGCGGCGGGTACTTGCCGTCGAACAGCTTGCCCCACGTCTCCTCGGTCTGCGCGAGCGTCACGCCGGCAAGTTCGTTGAGCTGCGCTTCGGCCGCTGACTCCTGGTAGGGCTGCGACGACTGCTGCATCTCGACCGGAGCTTGCTTGGTCGCGACGCCGAGAAAGGGCAGCGGGTTGATGCCGAGGAAGCTCAGCACGACCAGGAAGATGATCCCGCCCAGGCTCAGGCCGATGCCCTTGCGCGCAGGCGACATGCCGCGGCGGTCCTCGATGTTCGAGCTGCGACGTTGCCCGCGAATATCCATGCGATCAGTCCTCTGCAGTGGGACCGGACTATGTCATTTCCAGCGGGCCGCGGGAAAGTGTCCGCAGACGTGTCCGCTGTCCGTGGACGGACACACGGACGCCTCGATCGCTCCTTCAGGCCACGATCAATTTCGATGAAAAACAGTGTGTTACGTCATTCCTGGTTATTGGCACGATCCCTGCAAACTGAAACCTGTTGTCCCGCATCCAAGCCAGAGAAATGTCGATCGCCACCCTCAAGCGAACTCCAGACAAGATTGCCGCGCCGGGCATGCGCAGCACCGACGGTCAGGATCGCGTCGTCGAGCAGGCCAGCGGATGGCGGCACGATCGACGCATCCGCATCGCCGCGGCTGTCGCGCTGCTCGTGCTCGGTGCGGCGCTCCTGGCGTGGTTCCTGAAGGGCTGGGCGTCCTCGGACGCGACCGTCGCACTTGATCGCGTGCGCATCGCGACGGTGACACGCGGTGAGTTCCTGAGCGACGTCGCGGCGCAGGCCACGGTCGTGGCCGCCGTCAGTCCGACCCTGTATGCGCCTGCTGCCGGCACCGTGACCCTGAACCGCAATGCGGGCGACACGGTCAAGAAAGGCGACCTGCTCGCGACCGTCGAAAGCCCCGGTTTGAAGAACGAATTCGAGCGCGAGCGCGCCACGCTCGAGAGCCTCGTCGTCGACCTGCGCCGCCAGGAGATCGACGTTCGCCGCAAGATCCTGCAGAGCCAGCAGAACGCGGACATGGCCGGCGTCTCGATCCGGGCCGCCGAGCGCGAGTACGCGCGCGCCCAGACGGCGTGGGACCAGCGCGTCATCAGCCAGCGCGATTTCCAGCGGGCCCAGGACGAACTCGACGAGGCGAAGCTCACGCACCACCACGCGGTCGAGACCGCGGGCCTCGAAAAGGAAAGTCTCGAGTTCGAATTGCAGACACGACGCCTGCAGCGGGACCGGCAGCAACTGCTGGTCGCGGACCTCGAGCGTCGAGTGGGCGAGCTTGCGGTGAAATCCCCGGTCGACGGCATGGTCGGGAACCTCGCGGTGACGCAGAAGGCCGCCGTGCAGCAGGATGCCGCGCTGCTCACCGTCGTCGATCTCTCCGCGCTCGAAATCGAGTTCCGCGTCGCCGAGACCTACGCCGGAACCATCGGCGTCGGCATGCAGGCCGACGTGTCGTACGGCGGCAAGACTTACGCGGGCGAAGTGAGTGCGATCTCGCCGGAAGTGCGCCAGGGCGAAGTCACCGGGCGCGTCCGGCTGCGCGAAATCCCGGCCGGACTGCGCCAGAACCAGCGCGTCTCGGTGCGCATCCTGATGGACAAGCGCGACAACGTGCTCAAGGTGGAGCGCGGCGGATTTTACGAAGCGGGTGGTGGCGCCACCGCTTACGTGGTCAAGGACGGCGTCGCCGAGCGACGTCCGATCAAGACCGGCGCCGTGAGCGTGCGCGAGATCGAAATCGTCGACGGCCTGGCCGTGGGCGACCAGGTCGTGATTTCCGACACCGAAGATTTCAAGGATGCGCCGCGCGTGATGCTCGCGGACTGACGAACGAACGCAAGAGGACGAACCATGTTCGAAATGACCCAGGTGACGAAGGCCTACCGGACGGACCTGCTCGAGACGCATGCGCTGCGCGAGTTCAGCCTGAAGGTCGACAAGGGCGAGTTCGTCGCGGTGACCGGGCCCTCCGGCTCCGGCAAGACCACGTTCCTCAACGTGGCGGGCCTGCTCGAGACCTTCGATTCCGGCAGCTACCGCCTCGACGGCGAGGACGTGAGCAAGCTCGACGACGACGCGCGCTCAAGGGTGCGCAATCACAAGATCGGGTTCATCTTCCAGAGCTTCAACCTGATCCCCGACCTCAATGTCTTCGACAATGTCGACGTGCCACTGCGCTACCGTCGCATGCCGGCCGCCGAGCGCCGTGAGCGGATCAACTCCGCGCTCGACCTGGTGGGGCTCTCTTCGCGCATGAAGCACCTGCCTTCGCAGCTCTCGGGCGGGCAGCAGCAGCGCGTCGCCATCGCGCGCGCGCTTGCGGGCGATCCGGCCCTGCTGCTCGCCGACGAGCCGACCGGCAACCTCGACTCGCTGATGGCGCGCCAGGTCCTGGACCTGCTCGAGCAGATCAACGGCATGGGCGCCACCATCGTGATGGTCACGCACGATCCGGAGCTCGCGCGCCGCGCGCACCGCAACGTGCAGGTCATCGACGGCCAGATCACGGACTACAAGCCGTACGAGTCGCATTCGGCGTCGGTGACGGTGCTGCGCCCGCCCGCGGCCGACGCCACCTACGGCTGAGCGGGCAAGGAGGCTCCACCATGTTCGCCTACGACCTGCGCCTTGCGCTCGACAGCATGAAGCGCCACCCGGGACTCTCCGCGCTGATGGTGCTCGCCATCGCGCTGGGCATTGCGGTCTGCACCGTGACGTTCACGATCTACCACGCCATGGCGACCAATCCGATCCCGGACAAGAGCAGCCAGCTGTACGCCGTGACGATCGACACGTGGAGTGCCGAACGCCCCTATGACGACGACAAGCCGGACCTTCCGCCGCAGCTGCTCACCTATCGCGATGCCATGTACCTGTACGGCGCCAGGGCTGCGCCGCGCAGCGTGGTCATGTACAAGTCCGGTGCGCTGCTGCTGCCGGAGCGCGCAGGCGTCAAGCCGTTCAATGCCCAGTTGCGGGTGACGACGCACGAGTTCTTCCCGATGTTCGACGTGCCGTTCCAGTACGGCCAGGGCTGGGACGCGGCGGCCGACGAGGGCCCGCAACCGGTCGTGGTGCTGAATCACGAGACGAACGCAAAGGTGTTCGGCGGCGAGAACAGCGTCGGCCGCACGCTGAAGCTGGGCAAGGTCGAATACCGCGTGGTCGGCGTGCTGCAGCCGTGGGCGCCCAGTCCCAAGTTCTTCGACCTCAACAACGGCTCGTTCGACGACCCCGAGGACGCCTACATCCCGTATGGCTGGGGCAAGGCGCTCGAGACTGCCGGTGTATGGCAACACCAATTGCTGGAAGCCCGAGGGCGGCGATACCTACCAGGACTTCCTGAATTCGGAGTGCATCTGGCTGCAGTTCTGGGCCGAGCTGCCGACGGTGGCCGATCGCGACACGTACCAGGCGTTCGTCGACAACTACGCGCGCAGCCAGAAGGCGGCGGGACGCCTGCCGCGCAAGCTCAACAACGTCCTGTACGACGTCGACCAGTGGCTCGACCGCAACGAGGTCGTGCAGAAGGACAACCGCGTGCTGATCGGCATCGCGCTGCTGTTCCTCGGCGTGTGCCTGGTCAACGTCGTCGGCCTGCTGCTCGCCAAGTTCCTGAACGCGGCGCCGCTCACGGGCCTGCGACGCGCGCTCGGCGCCAGTCGCCGCGACATCGTCCGCCAGCACATGACCGAGGTGCTGCTGATCGGCCTGACGGGCGGCGTGCTGGGCATCCTGCTCGCCGTCGGCGGCCTGGCCGGTATCCGCGCGATCTACGACTCGGATTTCACCCGCGGTTCGTACGAACGCCTGACGGACATCGACCCGGTCGTCGTGCTCGTCACGCTCGCGCTGTCGCTGCTGGCCGGCGCCATCGCGGGACTGTATCCCTCGTGGCGCATCGGTCGCACCGCGCCGGCCGTCTACCTCAAGACGCAGTAAGTTGCAAGGATACGCACGCCCATGGACATCAAGCCGATCCTGAGTTCGCTGCGCCGCAGCCCGACCGGCGCCATCCTGGTGGCGCTGCAGATCGCGCTCGCGCTCGCGATCGTCGTCAACTCGCTGTTCATCATCGTGCAGCGGATGGAAGATTAACCGCGATCCCGGCATCGACGTGCCGAACATCTTTCTTCGTCGGCTGTGCCGGTCGAGCGACAAGTTCAGGGCGAGGTGACGATGCGCGAGGACCTGCAGATCCTGCGCAGCCTGCCCGGCGTGCGTCGCCGCGACGGTCGTCAACGCCGTGCCGCTGTCCGGCGGCGGCTCGAGCACCTCGCTGTACACCGAACCGAACGAGAAGGGCCGCACGGCGACATGAATTACTTCCAGGTGGACGAGCAGGGGCTCGAGACCTTCGGCGCCAGGCTGGTTGAAGGTCGCGACTTCGACGCGACGTCGTCACGAAGACCGCCCGCAACACGTTCGACGTCGCCGTCCGGAATCCTGATGACGCGCGACGTCGCCAGGGACATGTTTCCCGGCGAATCCGCGCTGGGCAAGACGATCTACACCGGCACGAGCCAGCCGGTGACCATTGTCGGCATCATCGACCACATGCACGGCTCGTGGCCGGGTTGGGACAAGGTCGGCAACGTCGCCCTGTTCCCCGTGATCACGGACGAGACCTACGCCCGGTACATGGTCCGTGCCAAGCCCGGGCAGCGCGACGCGATGATGAAGCAGGCTGAGGAGGCGCTCGACAAGGTCGATAACGGACCGTGTCATCCTGCGCGTGCGCTCGCTCGAGTACGTCGCCGCATCGACCTACGCCGACGATCGCGCGATGGCGCTGTACCTGAGCGTCGTCATTGCGCTGCTGATAGGCATTGCCGCGCTCGGCATCTTCGGGCTCGCGGCCTTCAACGTCAGCACTCGCACCAAGCAGATCGGCACCCGTCGCGCGGTCGGCGCCCGCCGCACCGACATCCTGCAGTACTTCCTGGCCGAGAACTGGCTGATCACGACGGTGGGTGTCGTCCTCGGCTGCGTTCTCGCGCTGCTGCTCGGGTATTGGCTCAGCACGACGTTCGAACTCCCGCGGCTGAAGCTCTATTATCTGGTCTTCGGGGTGGTTGGACTCTGGAGCGTCAGCCTCGCGGCGGCGTTCCGGCCCGCGCGTCGTGCCTCGATGGTCTCGCCGGCCATCGCCACCCGCACGGTCTGAATTCAGCACGGAACAGGTTGCAGCGAGCGGAATGCAGGGACGTACGCTACTGGTCATCGACGACAACGACGCCGTGCGCACGGCGCTCGACGTCCTGCTGACGCTCGAAGGGGCCAAGGTCGAATGCGCGGCCACGCCGCGCGCAGGGCTGGAGCGCGTCGCGCGGGGAGGCATCGACCTGGTCATCCAGGACATGAACTTCCAGCGCGAGGCGACCTCGGGCGACGAAGGCATCGCGCTGTTCCGCGCGCTGCGGGCGACGCAGCCTGAGCTGCCGGTGGTGTTGCTGACCGCATGGACACAGCTCGAAACTGCAGTCGAGCTGGTGAAGGAGGGCGCAGCGGACTACCTCGCCAAGCCCTGGGACAACGCGCGGCTGGTGACGACGGTGCGCAACCTGCTGCAGCTGCACGCCGCGCTGGCGGCAGAGCGCGAACGCCTGGCGCGCGTCGATCGATCGCACTCGGAGCTCGCGGCGCGATTCGATTTGCGCGGCATCGTCTACCGCAGTGCCGCCATGCACGCCGTGGTGCAGATGGCTACGCAGGTGGCCAGGGCAGACGTGCCAGTGCTGATCACCGGCCCTAACGGCGCGGGCAAGGAAATCCTGGCCGAGATCATCCAGGCAAACTCCATGTCGAAGAACGGGCCGTTCGTGCGGGTGAACACGGGCGCGTTGCCGGCCGACCTGCTCGAGAGTGAATTGTTCGGCGCGGAGGCGGGCGCGTACACGGGCGCTTCGAAGGCGCGCGAAGGCCGCTTTGAAACTGCCAACGGCGGGACGCTCTTCCTCGACGAGATCGGTAACCTGTCGCTGACGGGGCAGGCCAAGCTGTTGCGTGTGCTGCAGACCGGCGAGTTCGAGCGACTCGGATCGAGCCAGACCCGCAAGGTGATCGTCAGGATCGTTTCCGCGACCAATGCGCCGCTGGCCGAAGCCATCCGCCAGGGCCGCTTCCGTGAAGACCTCTACTACCGGCTCAACGTCATCGAACTGCAGGTGCCGCCGCTCGCCGACCGTCGCGACGACATCCTGCCGTTGGCCAGGCATTTCCTGGAGGACGGGTACGCGTTGCTGCCGGATGCCGAGCGCGCGCTGGTCCGCTACGACTGGCCCGGCAACGTGCGCGAACTGCGTAACAGCATCCGCCGCGCCTGCCTGCTCGCGAACACGACCCGGATTGCTGCGCCCGACTTGATGCTGCCGGGATCGATGTAGCGCCTCGGGAACCTCGGGAACCTGGGAGGCGTTGCCTGCCCGTGAGCCCGACCGCGATGAAATCGAAGATGCGCTCACGCGCAACGAAGGTGTGATCGCCAGGGCCGCGCGCGACCTGGGGCTCTCGCGCCAGTCGCTGTACCGGCGGATGGAGAAGCTCGGCATCGCGACCGGCTCCACAGGACGGGCGCTGATTCATGCGGCAGCGGAGGGTCACGCTCTTGTTGGTCGCGCTGGGGTTGCTGACGTTAGTCGCCCTTGCCGTGGCGGATTTCGCGTGGTCCTACCGCATCGTTGCGCTGGTGTTCGCGACGATCGCCTACGCGACGCTGGCCTGGTGGGTGCGGCGCTCGCTGCAGCAGCAGGAATCACTGCTGGACGCCGTCGCCGACGGGATCACGAGCCTGCACGACGCAGACTACAGCATGAGCATCGCGGAACCCCGGGACGCGAAGTGGCGCAAGCTGGTGACGGCCTACAACGGCCTCGGCGGTCGCTTGCGCAGCCAGCGCCAGGATCTCTACCAGCGCGAACTGCTGCTGGACACGGTCATCCAGGCCTCGCCGCTGGCCTTGCTCCTGACCAACGCCACGGGCACGATCCTTTACGCCAATCTCGCGGCCCGGAAGTTGTTGTCCGACGGTCGCAGGCTCGAGGGCCTCGCGCTTTCGCCTCTGCTCGAGCGGATGCCCGCTTCGCTGCGCGAGGCACTCGAGGACAACCGGGACCGGCTCTTCACCACGACCATCGATGACGATGCCGAGGTGTTCCACGTCTCGCACCGGCAGTTCCTGCTGAACGGGCAGCCCCACCGCTTGCGCTTGCTGAAGCAGCTCACGCGCGAGGTCAATGCCCAGGAAGTGGCGATCTGGAAGCGCGTGATTCGCGTCATTGCACACGAGATCAACAACTCCGTCGCGCCGATCGCGTCACTGGCGCAGTCGGGCCAGCGCCTCGCCGTGCAGCCGGACACGGCGCAGCTGATGCGCGTGTTCGGGGCGATCGAGGAGCGCATGTCGCACCTGGCGCAGTTCGTCGACGGCTACTCGCGTTTCGCGAAGCTGCCACAGCCGCGCCCCGCGCAAGTCGAATGGCGGCGATTCCTCGATTCGCTGCAGGCCGTCGCGCCGTTCTCGCTCGACGGCATCGTGCCCGGCGAGACGGGATGGTTCGACGAATCGCAGATCGAACAGGTGATGATCAACCTGCTCAAGAACGCCGCGGAAGCGGGCTCGCCGCCGTCGTCCACCATCGTGTCGGTTGGCCCTGCGCGTGGCGGTTGGGTCGTCGAAGTGTGCGATCGTGGCTCGGGCATGAGCCCCGCCGTGCTGACCAACGCGTTGCTGCCTTTCTATTCGACCAAGCCCGCCGGCAGCGGGCTCGGCCTCACGTCTGTGCCGCGAGATCGTGGAGGCGCATGGCGGCACGCTCGAGGCGGGCAACCGGACCGACGGTGAGGAGGGAGCCGTGGTCCGGTTCTGGCTGCCGCCGTCGCCGGTCGCGGCCGGCTACGGATTGATCGGATCGGCCGAACCCGCGTCCACCCAGACGCCGTAGCTGCACTTCAGCACCTGCGAGCCGCTCGCGACGAAGGTGCCATGCGGGTACTCGCTGCCGTTGAACCAGCAGACCGGTTCGCCCGGCACCTGTTGCCGCACGACGTCGGTGTCGAAGTCTTCTTCCTCGGCTATCGGGGAGTTGCGCAACTCGGGGTCCGGTGCGCCGACCTGGGGAAGCGAACTGGGCTCATGCAACATGGCCGTTCTCCCGTCTTGACGCCGTTCACGTAGACCGGCATTTCATGGTAGCGCCGCCGCGCGGCCGCGGACACTCGGAATGTGCGGACGGCGCTGCAGATTTATGCGCCCTTCGGCAGGGCGAGCCACACGCTCTATGGCACCTGCACCAGGGCCTGCCAGCCAGCAGTGCGCGAGTCGCCGGACGGCTCGCGAGGTGGTTTCGGTGCTAGAGTCGCGCATCCATGATGTCGACTGCCTTCATCCAGCGACGTGCGCCGGCGCGGACCGCGCTCATCGTCTTCGTTGCCGCGGTTGCCCTCCAGGGTTGCGCCAGCGAGCCGGTCCGGCATCCTTTGCCGGCAACACGCACCGAACAGGCGCTCGTGCCAGGTCTGCCTGCCGACGTGCGTTACTGGGGCGACGACCCATCAGCGGCATTTCGCGACTGGCTGGCAGTTCCCGACGACAAGCTGGACGCCTGTTGTGCTGGCCTGATGGACCAACCGCACAACTACCTGGTGGTCTCGAGCGGTGGCGTGGAAGGCGCATTCGGCGCCGGTCTGCTGGTCGGCTGGACGGCTGCCGGCACGCGCCCCGAGTTCCAGGTGGTTACGGGCGTCAGCGCCGGCGCGATGATTGCACCGTTTGCTTTTCTGGGGTCCGCGTACGACGGCACACTCCACGAGATCTATTCCAGTTTCTCGTCGAAGGACCTGGTCGAGCGTCGTGGCCTGCTCCAGGCGCTGGAAGGCGATTCGGTGATGGACACGGCGCCGCTGCGCCGCTTGATTGACCGGTACCTCGGCGACGACGAGGTTGCGCAGATCGCAGCGGAGGGCCGCAAGGGTCGCAAGCTCCTGATCGGCACGACGAACCTGAATGCAGGGCGACCCGTGGTCTGGGACCTGACGAAGATTGCGGGCAGCGGGGCGCCGAACGCGCGGCAATTGATCGGCGACCTCATCCTCGCGTCGGCCTCGATTCCCGGTGTGTTCCCGCCGGTTCGGATCGGCGTCGAGTCCGGCCAAGTCCGCTACGACGAGGTGCACGTCGACGGCGGCGTGACGGCCCAGCTGTTCCTTGGTCCGGCGGGAGTCGACTGGAAGCGTGTCACGGAGCGGTTCCGCGTGCAGGGTCTGCCGCAGGTGTACGTGATCCGCAACGCGCGCTCATACCCGAAACTGACGGCGCTCCGAGCGCGGGTATCGCCCCTGCTCGAGGATTCCATCCCGGCGCTGAGCCGGGACCCGGACGCGCCCCCCGAGTGGCACGAGGTCGAGCCGAGTTATTCGTCAATTCTCATGCGCGCGATGGAATCGATGATGCAGACGCGCGGCTTGAATGACGCCGTCCAGATCTACGTGGACAGTCACGGCGACGACCTCGGTTTCAACCTCGCGCACATTCCCGATGACTTCACCTTCGGCTCGACGGAGTTCTACGACCGCACCTATATGCGGGTACTCTTCGAGCGTGGCTACGTAATGGCGAAGGACGGGTACCCCTGGCTGCGTGGCGGGCTGGCGGACAAGGAGCGGCCCGACGGTAAACAAGCAGATCGCAGGCCAGGTCGCCAGCCCGGACGGCTAGAATCACCCCATGAACCCGTCTTTGACGTTCGACTTCCTCCGTTCGCAGATCGTCGGCATCGACTCGGCGTTCGAGACGCCGTTCGGCCGCCGGCTGATGGTCTACTGTGATTACACGGCCTCGGGGCGCTGCCTGCTGTTCGTCGAGCGTTACCTGCAGCACCTGCAGCGCATCTACGCCAACACGCACACGGAAGACGACCTGACGGGTCGCAGCATGAGCCGTCTGCTGCACGAGGCGGAGCGCACCATCAAGCGCGCGGTCAACGCCGGGCCGAGCGGGCGCATCGTGGCCTGCGGCACCGGCGCCACCGGCGCGATCGACAAGCTGCAGCAGATCCTCGGTGTGGCGTTGCCGCCTGCCACGCGCAAGGTGGTCGGCGACCAGTTGCGCGCCTTCATGGGCGAAGCGAAGTTCGAGGAGTTCCGTCGCTTCCAGCAGTCGCGGCAGCCGGTGGTTTTCGTCGGGCCCTACGAACACCACAGCAACGAAGTCACCTGGCGGCAGGGTCTCGCCACGGTCGTCGAGGTGAATCTCGCCGCCGATGGCGGCGTGGACCTCGACCACCTGCAAGCACCTGCTGCAGTTGCCCGAGTACCAGGGCCGGCTGCGCATCGGCTCGTTCTCGGCCGCCTCGAACGTGACCGGCATGCGTTCGCCCACGCGCGAGATCGCGAGACTGCTGCACGCCCACGATGCGTACGCATGTTTCGACTATGCCGCGAGTGCGCCCTACGTCGAAATCGACATGAATCCGGTGCCGGACGCGGCGGGCGGCGATGCGTCATACGACGCCGTCTTCCTGTCGCCGCACAAGTTCCTCGGCGGTCCGGGTTCCAGCGGCGTGCTGGTTTTCAACGAACGGCTGTACTCACGCGAACTGCCGCCGAGCGTCGCCGGCGGCGGCACCGTCGATTACGTGAGCCCGTACGACCAGGACTTCATCGCGGACATCGAGGAACGCGAGAAGGCCGGCACCCCCGGCGTGCTGCAGACGATGAAAGCCGCGCTCGCGATGGACCTCAAGCAGAAGGTCGGCGTCGAACGGATCGAGGCGCGCGAACACGAGCTGCTGCGTCGCGCGATGCAGCAGTGGTCGGCCAACGAACGCATCGAAATCCTGGGCAATCCCGATCCGAAGCGACGCATCGGCATCGTGTCGTTCAACCTGCGCGATGCGCGCGGGCGCTACCTGCATCCCAAGTTCGTGACCGTGCTGCTCAACGACCTGTTCGGCATCCAGTCGCGCGCCGGTTGTTCGTGTGCCGGTCCGTACGGCCATCGCCTGCTGGGCATCGACGAGACCACGTCGGAGCAGTACCGCGACTGGGTGCGCAAGGGCTTCCAGGGCATCAAGCCCGGCTGGTGCCGCGTCGGGTTCCATTACGCCATGGACGATGCAGACGCCCAGTTCATCACGGACGCGGTCGATTTCGTCGCGCAGCAGGGGCATTGCTTCCTGCCGCTCTACGAGTTCGATCCGCCGACCGGCATGTGGACGCACCGCGAGTTCGTGGAAAAGCACGAGCGCTTCTCGATCGAGGCCGCGCTGGAGTTGCAGGGCTGCGAGGAGACCGCGCTCCCAGTCCAGGAACGAAAGCGGCTGTACGCCGAGTGCCTGCAGCAGGCCAGGGACATGGCGGCTCGATTGGGCGAGCCTGCGGCCGGCTCGTGCAGCAAGGCTTTCGAATTCGGCGAGCTGCAGTTCTTCAACCTTTGATCGTAAGACCGTCGCGGCAGCCGATCAGGCTCCCTGCGCCAGCGCGGTGCCGGCGTGCGGAACGTCGTGCCGCGCGAACTGCTCCGCGAGGAACGCCTCGCCACGGTCGAGAATGAAGTAACGGAACGCCTCGGCGGCCGGCGACAGGGTCTTCGCCAGGTTGTTGACGACGTGCCAGCGTCGCATCACCGGCAGTCCTTCCACTTCGGGCACGGCGATCAGGCCGTGATCGAGCTCCAGCCCGAGTGTGTGCAGTGACAGCAGCGAGATCCCCATGCCGGCCATCACGGCCTGCTTGATCGCCTCGTTGCTCGACATCTGCATCGCGACGCGTGCCTTCATGTGGTGCGCCATCATGAATTCGTCGAGCGCCGCGAGCGTGCCCGAGCCCGGCTCGCGCACGATGAAGCTTTCTTCCTGCAGCGCCCGCGCCGGCACGCGTTCCATCTGCGTGAACGGATGGTCGACCGAGGTCACCAGCACGTGCGGGTGCATCGCGAACGGTTCGGCGCGCGTCGGCCAGGCCTGCGGCGGCCGGCCCATGATCGCGAGTTCGACCGCGCCCTGCTGCATCAGCGTCACGACCTCGTCGCGCTTGTTGCAGACCTGCAGCCGGATCTCGACGCCGGGGTGATCGTCCCGGAATTGGGCCAGCATCCGCGGCACGAAGTACTTGGCCGTGCTGACCATGCCCACGTCGAGCACGCCGGTCTTGAGGCCGCGGAATCGAGCCACGACGTCTTCGGCGTCGCGCATGGCGACGAGCACGCGGCGGGTGTAGGCGAGGAGGTACTCGCCGACCGTCGTCAGCGAGACCTTGCGGCTGGTCCGGTCGAACAGCGGCAGGCCTACCTCGACCTCCAACTCCTTGATTTGCATGGAAACGGCTGGAGGCGAGAGGTTCAGTTCCTCGGCCGCGCGGGCAAAGCTCAGGTGCTTCGCGACCGACGCGAAGACCCGCAGTTGCCGTAAAGACACGTTTTTCATGGAGAAGCCGGAAATAGGGGAAATAGGGGACGCTCACCTATTTTCAGAAATAGGTGAGCGTCCCCTATTTCCGCGACGGTTCAGGAAGGCTTGAATGCTGAGATCAGAATATATGACTTCAGCTAAATGATCGATCCCCCCAAAATTGGTGTCACGTCCCAACCTCACACAGAGGGCCCGGCATGGCCACCGCACCTGAAATCGTCGGCAACAGCACCCAGATCACGGACAAGAAAAAGCGCTACAGCGCGGGCGTCCTCAAGTACCGCCAGATGGGGTACTGGGATGGGGATTACGTCCCGAAGGAAACCGACACGATCTGCCTGTTCCGCATCACCCCGCAGGAAGGCGTGGACCCGGTCGAGGCCGCCGCCGCCGTGGCCGGCGAATCGAGCACCGCGACCTGGACCGTGGTGTGGACCGATCGCCTGACCGCCTGCGACAGCTACCGTGCCAAGGCCTTCAAGGTCGAACCGGTGCCGAACATCCCCGGCCAGTACTTCGCCTGGGTGGCCTACGACCTCATCCTGTTCGAAGAAGGCTCGATCGCGAACATGACCGCGAGCCTGATCGGCAACGTCTTCAGCTTCAAGCCGCTCAAGGCCGCGCGCCTCGAGGACATCCGCATCCCGGTCGCGTACGTGAAGACGTTCAAGGGTCCGCCCACGGGCCTGGTCGTCGAGCGCGAGCGTCTCGACAAGTTCGGCCGCCCGCTGCTCGGCGCCACCACCAAGCCGAAGCTCGGCCTGTCGGGCCGCAACTACGGCCGCGTCGTGTACGAAGGCCTCAAGGGCGGCCTCGACTTCATGAAGGACGACGAGAACATCAACTCGCAGCCGTTCATGCACTGGCGCGACCGCTTCCTGTACGTGATGGACGCCGTCAACAAGGCGAGCGCCGCGACGGGCGAAGTGAAGGGCTCGTACCTGAACATCACCGCCGCGACGATGGAGGACATGTACGAGCGTGCCGAGTTCGCGAAGGACCTCGGCTCGATCATCGTCATGGTCGACCTGGTGATCGGCTGGACGGCGATCCAGAGCATGGCCAACTGGTGCCGCAGGAACGACATGATCATGCACATGCACCGCGCGGGTCACGGCACGTACACGCGCCAGAAGAACCACGGCGTCAGCTTCCGCGTGATCGCGAAGTGGCTGCGCCTCGCGGGTTGCGACCACCTGCACACCGGCACGGCCGTCGGCAAGCTCGAGGGCGACCCGCTCACCGTGCAGGGTTACTACAACGTCTGCCGCGACAGCTACACCAGGCAGGACCTGCCGCGCGGCCTGTTCTTCGACCAGGACTGGGCCGACCTCAAGAAGGTCATGCCGGTCGCGAGCGGCGGCATCCATGCCGGCCAGATGCACCAGCTGCTGGACCTGTTCGGCGACGACGTGATCCTGCAGTTCGGCGGCGGCACCATCGGCCATCCGGCCGGCATCCAGGCGGGCGCCGTGGCGAATCGCGTCGCGCTCGAGTCGATGGTGAAGGCGCGCAACGAAGGCAAGGACATCGTCAACGAAGGTCCGGAGATCCTGAAGAAGGCGGCCCAGTTCTGCACGCCGCTCAAGCAGGCGCTCGATACGTGGGGCGACATCACGTTCAACTACACGTCGACCGACACCTCCGACTACGTCGTCACGCCGACCGCGTCCAACTGATCGAACAGCGCACGGAGACCACCACCATGATGACCAATCCGACCGGGCGCCTGACGCAGGGCCAGTTCAGCTTCCTCCCGGACCTGACGGACGCCGAGATCACGCTGCAGATCGAGTACGGCCTGAAGAAAGGCTACGCCTGGGCCGTCGAGTACACCGACGATCCGCATCCCCGCAATACCTACTGGGAAATGTTCGGCATGCCGATGTTCGACCTGAGCGACGCCGCCGGCGTGATGATGGAGCTGAAGAGCTGCCGCGACACGTTCCCGGCGCATTACATCCGGCTGGTCGCGTTCGATTCGACGCGCGGCGTCGAGACCATCGTGATGAGCTTCATCGTCAACCGTCCGGCCGTGGAGCCGGGCTTCGGCCTGGTGCGGCAGGAGACCAACGGGCGCACGATGCGTTACACCATCCGCGGGTACGAAGCCGATCGCGCGGAAGGCGAGCGCTACCGCAAGTAAGCACGCAGGCTTCCAGGCGCTCCGATGTACAACATTCCCGGCTCCGGACCCTCACCCCAGCCGTCTCCCGTGCAAGAGGGAGAGGCTGTGGAGGCCGTGAAGAAGGCACGCACCGTCGCCGAAGTGATGGCACAGAGCCAGGCTGGCGACGTGCTCGACGAACTCGACCGCGAGCTCGTCGGCCTGGCCCCGGTGAAGGCTCGCATCCGCGACATCGCGGCGCTGCTCGTCATCGACCGCTTGCGCATGAACCAGGGCCTGCAGGCGCAGACGCCGAGCCTGCACATGTCTTTTACCGGCAATCCCGGCACGGGCAAGACGACCGTTGCCCTGCGCATGGCACAGATCCTTCATCGACTGGGCTACATCCGCAAGGGACACCTGGTCGCCGTGACGCGCGACGACCTGGTCGGCCAGTACGTCGGCCACACCGCGCCCAAGACGCGCGAAGTGCTGAAGAAGGCGATGGGCGGCGTGCTGTTCATCGACGAGGCCTACTACCTCTACCGCCCCGACAACGAGCGCGACTACGGCCAGGAGGCGATCGAGATCCTGATGCAGGTGATGGAGAACAACCGCGACGATCTCGTGGTGATCCTCGCCGGCTACGGTGATCGCATGGAGACGTTCTTCCAGTCGAACCCCGGCATGCGCTCGCGCGTCGCACATCACCTCGAGTTCCCGGATTTCGCCGAGGACGAGTTGCTGCAGATCGCCGGGATGATGCTCGAGCAACAGAACTACCGCTTCGGACCGGGTGCGCGCGAAGTCTTCCAGGAATACCTCGCGCACCGCATCCGCCAGCCGCAATTTGCCAACGCCCGCAGCGTGCGCAACGCGCTCGACCGCGCGCGGCTGCGGCAGGCGAGCCGGCTGTTCGCGAACCCCGACAGGGAGCTGACGGTCGACGACCTGAGCACCATCCTGCCGGCAGACATCCGGGCGAGCCGCGTGTTCGACCTCGGCGCAGCAGCGACACCAAAGAACTGACGATCAGCGAAAGGGCACCCCCATGCATCTCGGCCGCACCACACTCTCCAAGTTCCTGATCCAGCAGCTCGAAGGCATCGAGGGCTCGCGCGACCTCGGCGCGTTGCTCATCGACGTCGCCGCGGCGGTCAAGACGATCTCGTCGATGGCGGCCAAGGGCGCGCTCGGCGGTTATCTCGGCAAGGCCGGCACCGAGAACGTGCAGGGCGAGCAGCAGGTGAAGCTCGACGTCGCGTCGAACGAGGTGATCCTGAAGAGCTGCGAATGGGGCGGCCTCGTCGCCGGCATGGCGTCCGAGGAACTCGACGATCCATATCCGCATCCCGGCGGAGTATCCGCGCGGCCGCTACCTGCTGGTCTTCGACCCGCTCGACGGCTCGTCGAACGCGGACGTCAACGTGTCGGTCGGCACGATCTTCTCGATCCTGCGCCACGACAGGAAGGACGCGCCGAAGGTCGAGGACTTCCTGCAGAAGGGCATCGAGCAGGTGGCCGCGGGCTACGCGATCTACGGTCCGTCGACGATGCTGGTGCTGACGGTCGGCAAGGGCACGCACGGCTTCACGCTCGATCGCGAGGTTGGCAACTTCATCCTGACGCACCCCGACCTGCGCATCCCCGAGGACACCAGCGAGTTCGCGATCAACACCAGCAACGCACGGTTCTGGGAAATTCCCGTGCACCGCTATGTCACGGAATGCCAGGACGGCCAGTCGGGCGAGCGCGGCCGCGACTTCAACATGCGCTGGATCGCGTCGATGGTGGCCGAGGTGCATCGCATCCTGGTGCGCGGCGGCGTGTTCATGTATCCGCGCGACACTCGCGATCCCGAGAAGCCGGGTCGCCTGCGACTGATGTACGAGGCGAGCCCGATCAGCTTCCTGGTGGAGCAGGCGGGTGGCGCGTCGTCGACCGGTCGCCAGCGGCTCATGGAACTGCTGCCGCACCAGCTGCACCAGCGCGTGCCCGTGATCCTGGGCTCGAAGAACGAGGTGGAGCGCATCGTGCGCTACCACTGGGAGCACGACAAAGGCATCGACCGCCGCTATTCGTCACCGCTGTTCAACGAACGGTCGCTGTTCCGGTCAGAGCGCGCGAAGTGACGCGCGACACCGTCGCCGGACGTCAGCGGCAGCGCAGAGTAGAAGAAAACCAGAGAAGCGAGTCCCGACATGTCCACCAAGCATCCTGTCATCGCCGTCACCGGTTCCTCGGGCGCGGGCACCAGCACCGTCATGAAGAGCTTTGCGCACATCTTCCGTCGCGACGGATTCAAGGCGCAGGTGATCGAGGGCGACTCGTTCCATCGCTACGACCGCGTCGAGATGCGCGCGCGGGTGAAGGCGGCCGACGCGGGCGAAGGGCCCGCAGATCAGCCACTTCGGGCCTGAATCGAATCGGCTGGCCGACCTCGCCGCGACGTTCGAGACGTACGGCAAGACGGGCAGTGGCAAGGTGCGCCGCTACGTGCACGACGAGGGCGAAGCGAAGGAACTCGGCAGTGCCCCCGGCACGTTCACCGAATGGAAGCCCATGGCGGACGGCAGCGACCTGCTGTTCTACGAAGGACTGCACGGCGGTTACGTCGGCCCCGAGGCGGACGTCGCCAGGCACGTCGACCTGCTGGTCGGCGTGGTGCCGATCATCAACCTCGAGTGGATCCAGAAACTGCATCGCGACAAGACGCATCGCGGCTACAGCCAGGACGCGGTGGTCGACACCATCCTGCGCCGCATGCCGGATTACGTGAACCACATCTGCCCGCAGTTCAGCCGCACGCACGTGAACTTCCAGCGGGTGCCGACGGTGGACACCAGCAACCCGTTCATCGCGGCCGATATCCCGACGGCTGACGAGTCGATGGTGATCATCCGCTTCGCCAACCCGAAGGGCATCGACTTCCCGTACCTGCTGTCGATGCTCGACGACTCGTGGATGTCACGCCCCAACAACATCGTCGTGCCGGGCGGCAAGATGGGGCTCTCGATGCAGCTGATCCTCACGCCGCTGATCCTGCGGCTGATGGACCGCAAGCGCCGGGCTTGAGTTTGCAGGCCATCCTCTGGGACGTCGACGGCACGCTCGCTGAGACCGAGCGTGACGGTCATCTGGTGGCGTTCAACGCCGCGTTCGAGGAGCTCGACATCCCGTGGCGCTGGGACGAACAGCGTTACGGCGAATTGCTGCGTGTCGCGGGCGGCTTCGAGCGACTGCTGTTCGACATGGAGTCGCAGCCGCTGGCGCCGTCCTCGCTCGACGATCGGCGCGCGCTCGTGCAACGCGTCCACCTATTGAAGAACAAACGCTATGGCGAGCTCGTGGCGAGCGGCGCATTGCCGTTGCGACCCGGCGTGCGCGAACTCTTCGACGACTGCGTTGCGGCCGGTGTGCGCATGGCGATCGTGACGACGACCAGCCAGGGCAACGTTGCCGCCTTGCTCGGCACGCACCTCGGCGCGCAGTGGCGCGAGCGGTTTGCCGCCGTCGTGTGCGCCGAGGACGCGCCGCTCAAGAAACCCGACCCGCAGGCCTACGGACTCGTGCTCGAGCGACTGCAACTACCGGCCGCGGCCACGGTCGCCATCGAAGACTCTCCGGCAGGACTGCAGGCAGCCAGCGCCGCTGGTATCCCCGTGGTCATCGCGCGCAGTCGCTTCTTCCCCGACGATCCGGTGCCGGGTGCGCTGGCCGTGGGTCCCGCTCTCGGGACGCGGTCGGGTTGGTCGCCGGCGTTGGCCGACGACGCAGAACGCGTAGGATTGGCTGACATCCGCTCGTGGCTCGAGCGGGCAGGCGTAGAATTTAGTGGGCCGCGGCAAGGTCAGGAGACAGATCATGGCCACGGGTTGGGCCGGCGACGGCGCCGTGCAGCAGCAGATCGACGACAGCATCGAGGACGCGATCAAGCGCGCCCGCGCCCAGCTGCCGAGCGGGCCGAGCCTGAGTCATTGCGAGGAATGTGGTGAGGAGATTCCCGAGCCGCGGCGACTGGCCGTGCCCGGCGTGCGGCTGTGCGTGGCGTGCCAGGAGGAGCGGGATCAGGACCAGGGCGCGGCCAGCCTCTACAACCGGCGCGGCAGCAAAGACAGCCAGCTGCGCTGAGGTCAGCCAGCAGGTGAGGGCTCGAACCCGTGTTGGTGCGTGGCCTCAGCCTCACCCGCCGGTCAACAACCTGAAGCCTTTCAACTTGGCTGCTTTGCGATCGAAAGTCACGGTGTGGTCGCAGCCGATGGCCTCGTTCGTTCTCGCCAACAGGCAATCAACGAATTCTGCGGCTGAAATCTCGTAGTCTGAAAGTGCGGCGTGAATCTCATCTGCCGATTCGACCTCGAGTTCGAGACGTTCAGCAGCGCCCTGATTGACGCCGCGATCTGCAAACGGTCGTAACCGTAGAAGCCCTTCGAGCGCCCATACGATCTCGACGATGACCAGGTGCGACACGTAGCCCGGCTCTTCGCTCGAGCAGTGTGTTGCGAATGAGTCTCTCGACCGTGCGGACCTGGGCGTCCAGGTCGCGCACGAGCAGGCGAAGAAGAACGTTGGTATCAATCCCGATCATGACCAAGCGCGATCTTGCTACGGCGGCCCGCTCGACATGGCTCCTCGATTTCTTCCAAGGTTGCCGCGCGCTTCGGTGCGGGAGGATTCCAATCAACGACGAGATGTCCTGTTGGCAGGCGCGGAGCGCACCGCGCCATCATCCTCGACGATGAACAGGACCCGGTCGCCGGGTTTGAGATTCAAGCTTGAGCCGCACGTCCTTGGGCACGGTGATCTGTCCCTTGCTGGTCATCCTGGCTTCGCTCATGGCGCCTTACCAATTTCGATATTCCTTACCTAGTGTAATGCGAAATCGGATCGGGCGTGTTTTCCGGTATTTCGAAGGCATGCGAAACGCAGACCGCATCGCGCCAAACTCGCGGAATCACTGAGTTTTGGCGCTGCGGCCGTCCTTGACGGGGTTGGGGGCCTCGGGTCTAATTCCGGGCTCTCTGCAGGCCGGCCCCCGCCGGAACCTACCGTGGCCAGGTAGCTCAGTTGGTAGAGCAGCGGATTGAAAATCCGCGTGTCGATGGTTCGATTCCGTCCCTGGCCACCACTTCCAACTGGTGTATTCCGATCACATGGTTTACACCTCATTCCGGACACATGGTTAACACTGTGTCCGGGGCGAAGGGATTGGGACCGGGCTCCACCCGGTCCTCGTCTCGATCGAAGTATCCCAGATCGTACTCCAGGAAGCTGACCTGCCAGACCTGGTCGTCGACTTCGCGGATGCCCACCAGCTGCTCGGCCAGCGACGTACTCAGGTTGATCTTGCGACTGCCCACGCAGATGCGCCCGCAGCGCGTCACGCGCACGGTGCGATCGTGGAACGGGTACTCGGGATCGCGCGGCGGCGCGTAGGGCCGCGCTGAAGGTGTATAGATCTCGGCCGGGTACAGTCCGCCGAGCGCCTGGTGCGGCCGCTCCTGGTTGTAAACCCGGATGAAGTCCTCGAAGCGCTCCTGCTGCTGCAGGAAGTTGAACGCGGCGGGCTTGGTCGTCTCGTTCTTCAGCGTGAGATGCATGCGCTCGTGCCGGCCGTTCTGCTGCGGCTTGCCGGGCTTGATGCGCTGCAGGCGGATGCCCAAGCGCAGCCACCACACCGCCAGGCGCGACAGTCCGAACATCGCCCACGGTGCGGCGAAGGGCACGCCGTTGTCGGTGCGGATCGCAGCGGGCAGGCCGAAGTCGCGGAACGTGCGCTCAAACACGGAGAAGGCGAACTTCGACTTCGTCGACTCGAGGCCTTCGCAGGTGAGCAGGTAGCGGGAGCGGTGATCGGTGACGGTGAGGGGGTAGCAGTACTGCCGGTTGCCGAGCAGGAACTCGCCCTTGTAGTCGGCGCACCAGAGCTCGTTGGGCGCCAGGGCGGTGGTCAGCGGCGTGCCGCAGGCCTTGTAGCGGCGGCGCTTGCGGCGCTTGACGAGGCCGTTGCGGTCGAGCGCGGCGTGGATCGTGCTCACCGCGGGCGGCGGGATCATCGGGTACTCGCGGATCAGCTTGTCGCGGATCTTCGGCGCGCCCCAGGTCGGGTACTCCTTCTTGATCCCGAGGATCGCCCGCTCGACCTGGAACGGCAGCTTGTTGGCCTGCCGGTAGGGGGCCTTGCTGCGGTCGTGGAGCCCGTCCAGCCCGCACTCCTTGTACCGGTCGAAGATCTTGTAGCCGGTGACCCGGGAGATGCCGAACTCCCGGCACAGCGGCGCCATCTTCTCGCCTTCGAGCAGGCGGGCTACGAATCGGAGGCGTTCATCCATCGGCTTACACTCGTTCCAGGGCATCTGGAGGGCCTCCCCCAAATGCGGAAATGTGTAAACCATGTGCTCGGAATAAACTGCAAGCTATCTGTCGATAAGCTCAACTTTATGATTTGCATGCGGTTTCGGGTATCACCCGCGGACTATCCGTGCCCGGATGGGACTGACCCGCGGACTATCGGAAACGGTGCGCTACGCCGGTCCGGGGAAGTTGGACCCGGCGCGACCCGGCGGGGGCTGGCGACAGAGATCGTACGGGTCCGGAAGGTAGCGGTTGCTTGCCGTCGATTGTCGGCCTACTATGTGAGTCCATATGAACTACTTCGAAGGCTATCTATGCTCGAGACGATTGTAGGCAGTGCCGCCGCTGAGAGGGTCTTGCTCTACCTCCAGAATTACGAGCAGGCATACGGACGCGAAATCTCGGCGACATTCGAACTTTCAAACAGCCAGGTGCAGAAGCAACTGCTGAAGCTGGAGTCGGGAGGTCTTGTGGTCAGCCGTCGTATCGGAAGAACCCGGCTGTATCAGTGGAACCCGCGCAATCCTCTCGTTCCCTCTCTTCGGGCATTTCTCGCGGTTGCTCTCGATAGCCTCCCCGCCAACGAACAACAGCAATTCTTTCGGCAAGCGGACCCGGCCGCGTCGGAGCGGCAAGGCGCTGTGATGCAGCTGAGCGCGACCTCGACGGTCGAAGAAGTCGCAGCGGTCGTTTCTGACGCTCTGACGTCGGCGGGAATCACCGCCGTGCTCTCAGGCGGCGCTGCCGTGCAATCTATACGAGTGGACTGTATGAATCGCGCGACCTCGATTTTGTAGCCTCAGCGAGCCAACGCGACCTTGAGTGCGTACTGCAGCGATTTGGATTCTACGTGCGCCAGGCGGGTCGGCATTTCGTCCACGAGACATGTTCGTATACCCTCGAATTTCCACCATGGCCGTTGGCCGTCGGTAATGACTTGATTCGCACTTGGGGTGAGCAATCGGTGGGTGATCTGCGAATCCAGATCCTGACGCCAACCCAGTGTGTCATGGACCGGCTTGCCGCTTTCTATCACTGGCGTGACCGTCAGGCCCTGGATCAAGCTGTGTTGGTAGGCTCTCTGCACTCGGTAGACATCGATGAGATCGAACGCTGGTCGGCCAGGGAAGGCCAGTCCGCCGCGTACAAGGAGTTTGCCGTCCGGCTGAAAGCCACTCGGACTTGCGAGTGAGCTTCTGTCCTCCACGACCAACGTCGATGGTGTGGGTGGCGAATTGATAGTTACGCCGCGATCGGCGTCGAACAGACCGCGGCAATGCTGCCGCCAAGCGTAGTGATCGAGCGCAGCAGGAGCGGGGAGGGCGCGCCGGCGCGTTGCGCGGGCGTGGAGCCGTCGAGCGAGCGATGTACGCGATCGGCGTTGTAATAGTCTCTGAATTCTCCCAGCTTCCGCGCCAGGTCGACCGCGTTCCAGAAGAAGACGTGATCGAGATACTCGCGCCGGATCGTGCCGATCAGCCGTTCGACGAACGGATGCGAGACTGGGGCGTACGGAACCGACTTGATCTCCTCGATCTCGCAGGACGCGCAGGTTGGCGAGCCAGCGGTGGAAGCGGAACAGCGGGTCGTGATCGGTGCTGAGGTGTTTCGGTAGGGGCTGGCCAGCGACGGCGTGATTGAACATCCGACATACCGAGACGCCGTCGATGGAGCGCACGCTCGACGCCGAAACCGATGATGCGGCGGGTGAACACGTCCATGACTACCAGCACCCAGTGACTGCGCAGGAGGATGGATTCGCAGCGGAACAGGTCGACGCTCCACAGGCTGTCCTTGGCGTGCCCGATGAAGGTCAGCCAGGAGGGGCCATGGGTTCCGGAGTCGCCTGGCCGGTAGTGCTTCGCGAGCACGCGGCGAACGACATCTTTGTCGATGCTCGACGCCGAAGGCATGAGCGATCTGCTGGGCGATGCGCACACAGCCGAAACTGGGATTGCGGCGCTTCAGCTCGACGATCGCCGCGATGAGTTCCGCCGACGGACCTTTGGGGCCGGGTTTGCGGCGAGGCGAGTCGAGGAGGAGAAGCGGAGAAAAGAGCAGGAGAGAGCCGGCGGTACTTCCGATCCACCAAGGCCTTGTGGAACTTGAACAGCGTTGCCGGCTTGACGAGCGCGCCAAGCTTCGGAATCCGGCGCGGGCTCACGAACAGCGTGGTCAGTCCGAGCACGACGCGATCGAGGGTGGTCAGATTCGGGCGCGATGCCGGGAGCGATTGCTGATGAGCAGCTGATGCTTCAGCAGCAACGACTCCGCGGCGACGGCACGGACGCCGCCTGGGCGGAGGAGCTTCGCGACGGTGACCAGCAGGTGGATGGCCAGGATGAGGAGGTCGCGCATCGGGCGAACCGTACCATGACCACCGGTGCGCGCAAGACTGCACGGCACGGGCGGATTACGTCACACTGGGAATTCGCCACTCACAGGCGCGTCAAGGCCCTTTTCGCGATTGCCTTGGCTGTATCGACTGCCGTGGGCCCCATCGGCAGGGTCACCCTGAGAATCAAGTTCCCTTTCTTTGCGTACAAGTCCGCGAAGTCTTGGAAGTTCGGGTTCACGAACGCATCTTTGCCGAAATCGGGCAGCGATATTGCGTTTTTGTGGGCATCGCGTCGCCTGACGTCAGCGAGGTCGCCCTCAACCAGGCTGATGTCGATGAAACTCGGCCCCTTTGCTGTCGTATACGAGCAATTGACTTCACCGTAATCGGTTCGCTTCGGGGTGCCATCCAGTGGGCCGACAATTTGCTGCATCTCAGTCACAGTGATGAGCTTGCAGGGATCCGGAATCGCCATATCGGCCCTGGCGGCGAGCGACGAGCCACCCGCAAGGATCGCCGCGACGCACAACAGGCTAAGCGAACGAAAAGTTGACGATTTCATCGTGTCTCCCCTCGGAGTTACTTGTGGTTTGGCGCTGCAGCGATCGCGACAGGGCCACTGGAAAGACCACCCAGCAAGGGGGTCGCGACCTCAGCAGGATACACGCTAGCCGGTGTTGTCAGGTTAAGTCGTTCAAGGCGCGACGAGCGGAGAGGGGGCGATCGCTCAAGCCGCCGCGGTCGCGGTTGCCCACGTGCGATCGGCTTCGGCTCGAAGGAGGCGCAGGGTCGATCGGTGGATCAGGTGTCTTTAAACGTTGAATGCGCATTCCTCAGTCTGGCGGGCAATTCTGCCCCGAGATGGAGAATGCCTAGAGTTAGCCTGACAGCACCCGCGCTGGAAAGCTGTCGGCCGCAAAGTCCTTGTGATGGACGCAACGCGCTGGGGGCGATACTGTCGGCCGTCTTTCCGGCCCCATCTACAGCGCCTGGCAGGAGAATCCATGGTTATCTCGATCGTCGCCGCCTACGCGTGGGGGGTGCTGCAATTGATCGTCCTCGGCAGTTTCGCGCGCACGGTTCGTATCCGAACGGTGTATGCGGCGTTGGCGGTCGGCCTGTACTTGTGCGCGCCATTGACGGTGGTCCTGCAGGCAAGCTGGACAGGGCTCGTCGCACCGCTGTTGGGCATGTCGGCCCCGGAACTGGTGCGGGCCGCCTCCTACACCGTCGACCCATTCCTCGAAGAGTTGATGAAGATGCTGCCGCTGGCGCTGCTCATGCTGGTGCCGACCTTCAGGAGACAATGGTCGTTTACCGACTTCGTGCTGATCGGCGCGGCGACCGGTGCGGGGTTCGGTTTGGCCGAAGATCTCTATCGGTTCGGCGCGTCCGCCGACCGAGCCGAGGGTATTGCGGGCGGCTGGGCGCTGGTGTTTTCCCAGGGTTACTTGTTCGTACCGAGCATCTTCAAGACGTTGACCTCGTGGCTTCCCGTCGGCGTGGCTGGCGGGACGAGCGATGTCGCCCGGCTCAATGTGCACTTGGTCTGGTCCTCGGTCGTCGGGCTCGCCGTTGGCTTGACGGTTCTGTCGCGAACAAAGGCGTCTCGCCTGACCGCGCTGGGCCTGCTGGTCTGCATCTCGCTCGATCACGCGGCCGGCAACATGAGCGACGTCGGCAATTCGTGGCTGTTCTTTCTGTCATGGCCACTCGCTGCCCTGGTCCACCTGCGCGGCCTGATGCCGATCGCGGCCCTCGCCGTCGCGCTGTGGCTCGACCAGCGACGGCAGGGCGTGCGCGATTCCGTCGATCTGCTGCTCCAGACCGAACGGTCGGCACCATCTCGCTTGAAGGGAACGCTCGTGGCCGCCTTCAGCCGGCCGCCCTGGTCGCTCATTGCGGTCGATCGCTTCGTGCGCATGCGCCGCGCTGTTCTCACAGAGCGCACCGCCGCCACCGCGCAGGCAGATACCCTGGGCGCGTTGGTCATGACCGAACGCGATCGTGTCGATCGCGAACTCGCGCAGTGGCAGACCGACGTGCCGGCCCTGTTTCCGCCGGGCTGGACGTTGAGTTCCCTGGGCGTCGCTCTGCGGCGGCCAGCTGTCATTCTCTGGTTGGTCATCCTGACGCCGTCGGTATTGTGGTTCGTTATCGGCGGCTGGCCGCAGACCGCGGGGCTACAGGTCTTCATGAAGCAACCTGCCGTCTGGATGGTATTGTTTCCCGTCTCCGTCCTCGCCCAGGCGTGGATCGCGTGGCGTACGATTGCCGGTCTTCGGAGTTGGTCACTGGCGCGTGACGCATCGGTCGGGGACGACGCCGCCACTGTAGGTCTGCGCGTCGCGTGCGGGATCGGGGCCGTCTCTCTCGGCGCGTTCTCGTTGCTGCGCATGCTGGGCGGCATTACGCCCGGCTCGAGTATTTTCGCCAGCTTGCATGCACAGGATGCGGCCAATCATTTGACGCCGGCCGGCGGTTCGATGTTGGCGGGCAGCGCAGGGGCCTTTGCTCCACCGCCGCCGACCTTGGAACTTCCCGACACGGCCGGAGCGTCTGCAGGCTCCTCGTCTGGCGCCTCGTCGGGCACTTCCAATTCGAACGCTGATAGCGGTCGCACATCAACCCCCCACCAACCAATAAGGCGCCCCCGCCCGCACCATTGCCTCCCGATGAGGCCGCCGCCGCGCGCGCGCGCGCAGCTGCCGCAGACGCTCTCGCCGCGCAGGAGCAGGCGCGAGCGGCGCACGACGCAGCCGATGCGGCTGATATTGCTGCGGCTGATGACTTCAATGATCCATGGGGGGACAAGAGTCCACGCATCGCGGCTGCCGATGCCGCGCGGGACGCGTCGCGCGCTGCCGACGCTGCCCGGAACGACGCCATGGATGCGGCCAGGCAAAGTCAGGCGGATGCTGACGCACAGGCGGAGGCCGCCCAAACCGCCGCGGATCAGAGGGCCGCCGCTCAACATAGAGCTGCCGATCCCGAAGGTGTTGCGGCAGATGAAGCGGCCAAGGCCGCTGGTGTTGCCGAGCAGCGCGCCAACGAGACTTTCATGGAGATCGACAAATACGATTCGAGCGGCCAACCTGATCCGAGCGGAGCGCAACGCCGCCACGAGGCTGATCAGGCGGCCATTCTGGCCAGGCAGCAAGCGGACGCGGCTAGAGCTGCCGCCGATGCGGCTAAAGCCGCTCGTGAGACGTATGCAGCACAGGGGCCTTCCGCAGGATGGAAGCCTGACAAACCGTGACTCGACTACCTTGCGGCCACATTTCCATGTGCATATTGCGGCCGCCAAGAAGCGGATGAGTGGACTTAGGCATTGTCAGGCGCTGCCTCAGGCGCTCCTCAGGCGCCGCAACGGCCGCTCAGAACGTGTTTGCGTGGTTGTGGCGGCGCCTGAGAGGCAGTGAGTTCCGGGTAACGTTCATCGGTCAGCACGCGGCGCGGCTGGTCGTGCCTGTTACAGCCTGTCCTTTGCCGTCTCGAATATGCGCCGCGCCTTGCCTGGGAGATCCGTGTCGCCGTAGACGAACTGCACGGTCATCAGGTCGTCACCGACTTTGATCAGCACGAGTCCGGGCACCTGGACAGCGTGATCGCCGATGCCTTGCAGTGGATCCACAGCGCCGATCGGTGCGGCAGTGTTCGCGAGGCCGGAGGCGGGAGCAAGCGACGGACCGGCACCCCATTCTACCTTCAGCTCGACCTCGAGGGGTGTCGTCCCCGTTACCGGGGAATAGATGCATTGGGTCCAGCTCTGGCCCCCTTCTGTAGCGACCGCGGCGACCTCTCCACCAAGAATCGCCGACATTTCGGCTTGAGTCACCATGTCGCAGGCCTTGCCGCGCACTCTTCGTCGCAGCGGGCGCGGTTGCGCTCACGGCAGCGGTCGCAGCCGAGTCAGTCGACGCGTCCTGCCGGGCGCAACCGCTCAGGATGATGCGCCGGTCAAGGGCGAGCGGCAGTGCGATTAGACGTGAGTTCATGGGGACCCCCAGGTTGCCATGTTGAATGCAGACTGAGTATTGCAGAATCAGCTACGGCAAGAGTACCAACCTGATGATTGAATCCTCCACTTAGCGTGACGGATGTCGGCAATGGGCAGTGGAACTCGTCACGTGCTCCAGCTGCCGGGCTCGTGGCCGGTGCGCATCCGCCCGCCCTGGATTCCGTGTCGACGATGGTGAGCATTTCGCTGGGCTCGAGCCCACCCTCCCCCCTCAACTCATAGCGAATGTTGAACGCGCGCAAAATGGAATTGATTGCGTTGGTTACGGCTTGAGGGATCAGATAGCCAACGCCGCCATTGACCTTCAGGACTACCGGCGCGCGTAGACAGGCCAGCATGCCGATGTCGGACGTCTTCGCCAGGCCAACCGCGGAGAAAAAGGAGAAGTACGGCCCAGCCGCGAACCCGAATGCTCCCACACCGGCGACTACGCGAATCGAATGCCCAAGATTGATTCCGCTCACACCCAGAGACACGCCCTGACCGGATTGGGCGAGATTCGTCGATTGTTTGAATCCCGAGGTCCGCCCACGCCCCAATGCCCGTCGCTGTACCCGACGCGAAATCCGCCGTTGAATGAGTAATCGCCAACTGCGGAGAGGGTACTGTTTCTGACGCCCAATGCCGTCTGGATCTGAAATATCTGCCGTACCGTAACGGCGATCGGAACCGGACCGATACCACCGACGGGGATACTGAAGTCCGTGTTGGGTCGCAGCAGACCATGGACGTTGGCTCTGAGTCCGACATCGGTGCCGGCGTCGAACTTCCATGTCAGCCCGGCTGCACCCTTGAGTTCCACGGACGCTTCCTCTATGCGGCCGTTCTTGATGCGCAGAATCACATCCAATGTGGGTGCCTCAAGGTGCACCATGACCTCGGCCTTGACTTTCAGTCCGCCCGCATCAGTGGTCGCGCGCATACCGACGCCCGACCTATTGGCAAAAGGTACCGTCTTGAAGTTGACGAGGTTCGAAACATCGGGCGTAGGCGCGACGGACGTGGCACCGGCGGTCCGTGCGAACAAGTCATGAATGTCAGGGGCCAGCTGCAAGGTATCCTGAACCAGTGAGCTGACTTGGCCTGGAAAATACGGGGCTCTATGGATGAATAGGGCGGGCACGGCCGTGGCCGGCCGTGGGGTACTCTGCGCTAGCTGGATGACTTGCCCCAAACATCTGAGGCCGTATACGAGAGAGCTTCATCGAAGTCGATCGGTACGTTGGCAATGTGGATATCGGCATTGCGAATTAGTTCGTTGATCTCGACCGGTCCGAGCACCAGCACGAGGTTGTCACCGTCTTTGCGGATCCCCAGCACGCGCCCAACGGCGCGATTGGTGAGAAACAAAATCTTCCCGGGTTTGAGTTCACTGGCACGCGCCGCGTGGGCATCGATGCTCCACATGAACCCGTTGGAATGCTGCTCGCGGACCGATTCAGCGCCGCCGCCGACCACGATCACATCTGGCTGATACTCCACCGATGAGTCAGGTATCGGTGCGATGCCATACTTCCGCTCGGCCTCGCTCATCTCGTTCTTCTTGATCTGGCGCGGCGTCGTGATGTGCCGAGTTTGCGCTGAGTGGCCGCCGAACGCACTGTCTGACGACTGCCGCTCTCCGCAACCCGGCAGAGCCGCAAGCGCCAGAAACGTCGTCAAGGCGACCAAGGATCGAATCGCGTTCGGCATGGCGGCCTCTCACAGCTGGGTCAGGTAGCAAAAATCCTGGTGCGAAGAATCGAGCGCTACTTTTTTCGAGTCAGGTGGCAACGCTCGACTCCCATGAGCGTGCGCGCCGTGGCCACCTCCGCGCTTGAAATCAGAATGCTCGGCTGAAACGCGTAAGGCCGATCCTACGCGGACTTTGGAGCAGCTGCACGGCTTGCTGCGCTCGGGAGGCCGTTATGTTTCGGGAAAGCAGCTTGCTGCAAAATTCATTAATTTGACGGGTCCGGCATTGGGTCGTACCGTCGCCCATGCTTTCGCTCCCTTCGACGGCGCCGGCCAGGAGATTTCATGGTCATCTCGGTTGTCGCCGCAAACGCCTGGGGCGTGTTGCAGTTGATCATCCGGGGTCGTTTCGCACGCACTGTTCGCATTCGAACGGTGTATGCGGCGATGACCGTCGGCTTGTATCCGTGCGCTCCCGTGATCGTGAGCCTTGAGGTTGGTTGGACTCGACTGTTTGCACCGTTGATGGGCATGTCCGTCCCGGAACTGGTCAGGACCGCCCGCCACAGCTTCGAAGCTTGATCCAGACTGGAAACGTGCTCGCATCGGCACTCTCCGGAACGTAGCGATGAGTCCCAGAGCATTCGTCCACGTCAATCAAGAAGCAACAGGGCGTCGCGAATGCATGGCCGTCCTATCGCGAGATTCGGCGCTGTCATCCTCGTTTGCCTGATGTCATTGTCCGCCGCGTTGCTGGCTATGGTCGCGCACTCGCAGGGAATTATGGCTACCGCAAAGCCTCCATCGGTCTCCAGGTCAGCGGATATCGCCACAATGAGGCGGCGTGCCGATGAACTCGAACGGCGTGTCGTGGAACTGGAAAAGGAAAGTGCCGATGAAGCCGAGGCCGACAAGGATGAAGTCGCCGTTGACAAGACTATGGAGCAACGTCTTGCCGCGGTAGAGGCCGAGCAACGTGATGCAGCAGCCAAAGCAGGAGCAGGGGACGGACAAGAATCGTCTCACAGGCTCGACTTGCAGGTAGTGCGCGCACCGTTCGTCGTGGTCGATGCCAATGGGAAAAGACTTGTCACCATCGATCGCTCAGAAATTACGCAGAGTGCTCGGCCCACGGTGGGCGATCCGAAGTGGAGCTCAGTCGTCCTGGCCGCGAAGGGCGATACTGCTATCGTTCAACTAATCATTGATCAAAGCGATAAACCAAAGGCTGGGTGGCGGCTGACCCGAACGCCAGTGGTAACAAGCTCATGATCGTCCAAGAGATTACAAAAGGCGTCGGCATTCTCAGGATGGGATCCAGCAACTATGGCATGGCTCCCGCGATGCAGAATCAAGGACTGCGAGGGGTGGCTTCATCGGCAAGAAAGACTGACGATAGCCGCAGGCGAAACGTCTGATGATCGCCAAGCGGGTCGAACAGGTTGAACGGAACTTCTGACATGCGCCATTCTTTCACGGTGCGCACGCCGCTAGGTGATACGCACTGCACCGTCGAGATCGGCGATGAAGCGCTGCATTTCGAATCCGATGATCCGTTTAGCGGAGGCGTCGAAACCCTGAGATGGGAATCCATCAAGGAAGGCGGAACGGCCGCGATATCCGGCATGGGCGGCCGTGGCGGTCCAGAGCTGCCGAACTGGGTTCCGACGCAGCTGGAATGGCTGGGGCTGTCACGAACCCCCGGTGCTGGCAAGCCCCTCATGCGCGCACTGCCGGCTGGTGCAGCGCGTGACTCGATCGTCGCAGCGGTGCGTCAGCGCCTGGGATCGCGCTGGATCGGGGAGCGAATGCCCCTGCAGGATGCCCAGTCACGGTTGGGAGTGTCGTCGAGCGACGGTAGCGGACTCAAAGTGGCCGGCATCATCGTTGCGGTGCTGGCCCTGCTGGCGTTGCTGATTATTCTGCTGGTATGGGTCCTCCAGATCTTCTGGATACCGGCCGGGTTTTTCACGGGTGGCTGGCTGTTTCGCAAGGGCCTCAACGGTCTCCGTGACGGGCTTGCCGTGGCCAATACACCGACCGCAAAGAGCAGTAGTGCCGCGTTGGGCCTGGTCGAACTACAAGGGCGGGCACGCACGATCCGGCGCCGTCACCGGCCGGCATCACTGGGCGGCCGAGTGTCTGGTGGGATGTGGCTGTCAGTCTCTGGTACGACGACAGTCGCAACGGCGGTGAATGGCGACAGGTGGCTGCGCGCTATGGTGGCAGCATCGATGTCGTGGAATTCGAAGACGACAGCGGGCATCTTCCGGTATGGCTCAAAGGCGCGGATTTGATGATTGCAAGTCAAACCTGGGATTCGCGCAAGGAGACGCTACCCGCGCCGGGCATCGTGTTGCTCGACGAACTTGGGTTCCCGTGGTCTGGACAGCAGCACATCATGGTCAGCGAGCAGTGCCTGGAGGCAAACGCGCCACTGTACGTGCTGGGTACGCTCGACGAGCGACGCAATATTCCGGAATCGGCGCAAGTCGGCCGGCTGGAATGCCTCATCCAATCCATGCGCACCGGAGAGTGGCGTCGTACGGTGGTGGCCGCCGTGCCCAAACCGGGACGAATGGTGGTTGCGGTCCTGATCGGCTTCCTCGACACGTTCTGTAAACTCGGCAGGGGCGGCGAGCGGGTCAAGACTGCTGATACCAGCGAGCCACCTGCCATCGCACCCGCCGCGCTGTTGGTCTGGAAGGGACGAGCAGGACGCCCGTTTCTCGTGTCGAACCAGCCCGAAAGCGCGGCGCTGGCCTCGTTGCGGCGCCGCGCGCGGATCTTCTGTGGCATTGGCGCGGCTGGACTCTGCTATACCTTGTACCAGTTGGTGGAACTCCTTGCGGGATCGTGACCGTGGCCTGGTTTGCAGTAGCCCTGTTGGCGTTGACGTTGACGGCGGTTGGGGCCGTCGCCTATGCCGTGTCGCTCTACAACGGGTTGATCCAGGTCAAGCATCAGGTCGATCAGGCCTGGGCCAACATTGACGTGCTGCTCACGCAGCGACACGACGAACTCCCCAAGCTTGTTGATGCTGCCAAGGGCTACATGGGTCATGAACGGACACTGCTCGAGAAGCTCGCCTCCCTGCGCGCGCGCGCGGCGGCGACCGACGGCCGTGAAGAGCGAGTGATAGTGGAGGAAGCTCTCACGCAGGGTGTATCCCGCCTGCTTGCCGTGGCCGAGAATTATCCGCAGCTGCTCGCCGACGAAATGTTCGCCGTGCTGCGGGAGCGCATTTCAGAGCTGGAAGAGCAGATCTCGCACCGGCGTGAGTTCTACAACGCCGCCGTCAACATCAACAACGTGGCCATGGAGCAGTTCCCGGAACTGCTGCTGTCGTCCACGGCGGGTCTGGCTCGCCGGTCGCTTTTTGGCGCGAACGCGGCCGAGCGAGACGGCCCTGGCACACCTTCTTGAAACGGAGCGAACAAGTTATGCCCGTCATGGACACCCTGCGGCTTCGTCCGACCTTTCGATTGGCACTGCGTACGGTACTTGCCGTATCCATCCTGTCAGCCGCAAGCAATGCGCATGCAGCCCCTCCGCCGTTTCCACTTTCGACTGGCACGACGATCGTCATTGCGGTCAGCAATGCGACGGCGCCACAGAAGTCCGAGTCGAGCCAGAACATCGCGCAGGGCGACTACGAGGTGGTCGTCTCGGTCACCGGTTTCGGCGCGGACGGCATCAGTCACTCGTCGTTCATCGACGCCGAGGATGCATCCGGCGTCCAGCGCCAGGTGAATATCCCACGTAAGGTGCTGGCAACGGATCTCGCGAGTTCGCATCTACAGGTGCTCGGCTTCAACACGGAAGACCCCAGGGTCCTGCCCGGTACGACGTCTCTTGGTCCGTCGGTCGCCGTGCTTCGTGAGTTTCTTGCGTCCGGTCATGCTGACTATGCGTTCAAGAATTTTGCGAGCGGCGCCGTGATCTCCGGTCAGCTCGAATCGAGACAACGCTGCTGAGGTCAAGTTTCCGATCCTTCTAAACGGTGTCCGAGTCGAACTGCCTGCAATTCGAGCGACCGGCCAGGTGTCGTCGGGTGACGGCGAAACGTCCTTTCGAGCACATCATGCTCGACTACCCACAGCACCCGTTTTCCCTGCGGGTCGCCTATGGTCCGCGCAATGGCAGCATCCCATTTAAGGCCGATTTCGCGCGCGAGATCGTACGGGTCGATTTCCCGGCGCCGCAAGCCGGGCAACTGGATGAAGCGCTGACAAAGGCGTGTCGCGTGGAAGTGCCAGGCATCTACTTCGATTTCAATGAGGCGACGCTCAAGCCGCCGTCGAGGCGCGCGCTCGAAGGTATCGCTGCCGTGTTGCGCCAGCAGCCCAAATGGAAGCTGACCATCGAGGGGCACACGGACAACATCGGCGGAGACCGGTACAACGTCGACCTATCCGCGCGCCGTGCGGCGTCGGTAAAGACTGAGCTGGAACGAAGCCATGGCGTTGAGGCATCGCGACTGACGACAGTGGGCTTTGGCGCCAACAAGCCGATTGAGACGAACGCAACAATTGCTGGCAGGGCTCGCAATCGCCGCGTTGAACTCGTGCGTGATTGCACGGGTCAGTAGCGCCGGCGCCACGACTGTCCGCTGCAGCAACCTGCTAAAGCCCATCCGAGCGCGTACTGCATGGACCAGATTCTATTCGCGTCGCAACTCGACGCGCCGATTGCGTGCTCGTCCTTCAGCCGTGTCGTTGGGTGCTTGCGGAGACGACTCTCCGTAACCCCCGGTCGACAAGCGGTCGCCATCGATGCCGTAACGGCTGACCAGCGCGGTCTTGACCGCAGCCGAACGGCGCTTGGACAGGTCGAGATTCGCCGCGTCGTTGCCAATGCCGTCGGTATGGTCATCGACGCGCAGCTGCCAGTCCGGATGCGCCTTGAGCATGCCCGCAATCTCCTTCAGCACGCGTTCCGATTCCGGGCGAATTGCAGCGCTGTTGAATGAGAAGAAGATGCCGTAGATCTCCGCCACTTCATCTTTCGCGAGTGCGCTTTCTATGGTCATCGCCGAACCCTTCGGCTCCGGATACTCGATGCGAATCAACGCCACCGAGCTGCGAGCAGCACCGTACTGCAGGGTGATCGGGTTCGCGGGATCATCGACCAGGAAGAATTCCTCCGGCTGCGGACCGTTGTCGCTGGCGCAGGTCCCTTTCGCATGCAGGACCGGCAGTCTTATGTCGCGACCGTTGACCAGCACCGTGCGGGACGGGGCAGCATCAACTACTCGCAGCAACTGGCAAGCGTGCTCGCGCTCGACCACGGAGCCATCGTTAGACTTTGCGATACCGACCTTGGTATAGGAAACCTTGCCGGTCCTGCGCAGGTCATTGACTGCGACTGTAGAAAAGCCGGGCACGGTTCCCGGGAACGATAGCGCGTCACCGGCCTGGAAATAAGGCCGCATCCTGTGCGAGTTCTGCTGATCGGTAGCCAGCACCTTGCGCGGAATCACACGCCGCACCGGCTGCCGTTGTCCCCGGGCAGTTCCGTGGACGCCACCACGCGGTAGCCACTGGCGTCGAGCGACTCGATGACACCCAGGACTTCATAGTCACCCTCCGGCGTCGTTACCGCCTTGACGATACTGAGCCCGGCGACGAAAGGGATCTTTGGGTACTCGGTGGCGGTTGCCGCGGCTGTAGCCCCGATGGACTGCGTGGAACCGACCGCAAGAAAGGTGCAGACGGCAATATTCCGCAAGATAGACATGGACCGCCCCCCGATGGATATCGAACCAGAGACTCTTATTGACGTCGCAGTTCGACGCGACGGTTTCGGGCACGACCTTCCGGAGTGTCGTTGGTCGCCTGTGGCGCCGACTCGCCGTAGCCCCCGGTCGACAAGCGGCCGCCATCGATACCGTAGCGGCTCGACCAGCGCCCCCTTCACCGCCGCGGAACGGCGCTTGGACAAATCGAGGTTATCCGCATCGTTGCCAATGCCGTCGGTATGGCCATCGACGCGCAGCTTCCAATCCGGATGCGCCTTCAGCGCCGCGGCGATCTCTTTCAGCACGCGTTCCGATTCCGGGCGAATGTCGGCGCGATTGAAGGAGAAGTAAATACCGTAGACCTCAGCCACTTCCTTTTTTGCGAGCGCGCTTTCAATCGATGAGGGCGCATCCTTCGACTCCGGATACTCAATACGTAGATCGACGATTCGACACAGGGCCGCTCGCGCGCAACACGATCGGGTTGGATGGGTCGTCCAGCACCACGTACTCGAATTGCCCTTGGCCCCGGTTGCCGCTCAGGGTGCCCTTGACGTACAGCACCGGCAGCGGCGTATTGCGGCCGTTGACCAACACGGACAGTGTCGGTGGCGAATCGACGACTGGGCCAGGGTGCGGAGATATTCACCCTTGATTTCTGTCAAAAAAAGGCCGGCTGGACATAGAGTGCGGTGTAGGCGGCCTTGCCGGTGGTGCGCAGGTCATTGACCACCGCGGCCGAGAACCCGGGCACGGTGCCGGGAAACGACTCGGGATCGAAGGTGTGGAAGTAGCCACGACTCTTGCGGGCCTTGGCCTGATCCGCTGCCAGTACCTTGCGCGCAATCGTCAACGACATCGGCTCGCCACCGGCGGTTTGCGGCGCATCACCGGAATGGACCTCCACATAGCCGCTCGCGTCGATCGATTTAATCACCGACAGGGGTTCGTAGTCGCCAAACTCCGTGCTGGTTGCGGTGACCGTAGTGAGCCCGACGATGAACGGGATCTTTGCCACCGGTGCGGTGCCGGTTGCGGCAGCCCCGGTAATCTCCGCCGAGCAACACAAGACGAATGTGAAGACGACTAGACGTAATGAGCAACGTTGCGATGCCTGCATCACCTTCTCCGATGAATAACGCCGATAAACGTAGTGGCCGTCGCCAGCTTTACCGCGACCCCTTCCAACGCCAGGCTTGCCTGCATCGACTCGGGCTGTATCAAATTAAAGGAGACGACATGCCGGAATGTCAGCACGGACGCTCGACCTGTCGACGCTCGTGGCCGTGTATTCGACCACTTCCCCATTCAGCAGTGGCTCGCTTGCCGAGCAGCTTTTCCAGGCCTTCCTTCCAGGCACTCCGCAACTGGATTCCCCACCCGCCCCCGAAATCGAACTTGATCTGCACCGCGCGGCACTGTGGATCGCCCAGCCCTGCGCCAATCATCGCCGCCTGGTAATTCCGGCGGCCGTGATGATTTTTACGTACAGTCCGGTAAAGGCCACGGGTGGTCCAAGGCCAAAGAGCACGCGCGTTTCCTGCGTGAAGATATAGCCGCTGACGCCGAGGGACGTGCCGCTGACGGAGTCGAGCATGGACTCAACCTCGGAGACCCCCGGCATGACCAGCTTGCCACCCACGACCCCTAACGGACCCTCCAATGCGTACTTGCCCACGGTGTTAATTTGCATCGAAAACTGACCCGGCTTTTGCATCGAATATTGACCCGCCTGAGTGAGCCGGATTATGGCTCAGGTGGTTTCATTTCTTCGCAGTTGTTGCCTCCCGGATTGGTTGGTGCTGTTTTTGAACCGATAGCTGTCATTGCCGGTCTCGATGATGTGGCAGTGGTGGGTGAGTCGGTCGAGTAGTGCGGTGGTCATCTTCGTATCGCCGAACACGTCAGCCCATTCCGAGAAGCTCAGGTTGGTGGTGATCACAACGCTGGTGCGCTCGTAGAGCTTGCTGAGCAGATGAAAGAGCAGTGCGCCGCCGGCCTGATAGAAGGGTAGGTAGCCGAGCTCATCGAGGATGACGAGATCGGCGTGGACGAGGCGGTTGGCGAGTCGCCCGGGTTTGCCGGCGCCTTCTCCGGTTCGAGCGGCGTTGACGAGTTCAATCGTCGAGAAGAAACGCACGCGGCGATGATGATGCACGATGGCCTGTACCCCGATGGCGGTGGCGAGGTGAGTCTTGCCCGTGCCGGGTCCGCCGATCAGCACCACGTTGTCGGACTGCATCCAGGAACTCGCAACGATGCAGTGAACGCACCAGTGCCTCGTTGACCGCGCTTTGCTGAAGTTGAAGCCGGTCAGGTCCCGATGCGCCGGGAAGCGCGCAATCTTCATCTGGTAGTTGACTGAGCGCACTTCGCGCTCGGCGACTTCCGCCTTGATCAGGCCCTCCAGCATACCGACTGCCTGTTGGTAGGCCGGTGCGCCCTGATCGGCCAGCTCATCGATGGCGCCGGCCATGCCGAAGAGCTTTAGTGACTTCAGGGTGGTGATCATCGCATTAGCGGACATGGGTGCGCTTCCCTCAGGTGGTCGTAGCGGTCGATATTGGCCCGTGGCTCATCGATGGAGTCGCAGTCGTGGTGGTGGCTCGATCGGCGCAGGTCGGCCGGCCGTCCAGGAGGCGGCTGAGCCGGTTCAGCATGTGCGTCTTGGAGATAACGCCGGTGTCGAGGGCGACTCATGGGCAGCAAGTACCACCGTGCTCGTCGTGATGCAGCACCAGCGCCAGGATCTCGGCCATCTCCCGATCTCCACCGGGACGCTTGAGCAAGACCGCCTGCAGCGCGCGGAAGCTGCGTGGCAACTCGTTGAAAGGGGCGCCGTTGCGTAGCGCACCGGGCTTGCGCTGTACGACAGCCAGATAGTGGCGCCAGTCGTACACCGTTCTACCCGGCTGATTATGGTCACGGCTGAACACGCGCGCATGCTCGGCGACGATCTGTGCTTCGGCCACGATAACCAGCCGCTCGGCATACACGCGGAGACTGACCGCACGGTTGGCAAACGCCGCCGGCACGCTGTATCGATTGCGCTCGAAGACGATCAGGCAAGTTGGCGAGACGCGCTTGGTGTGTTCCACAAAGCCATCGAACGGCGGTGGCATCGCCATCAGTACGGCACGCTCATCGGCCCAGACGTCAGCGACCGAGCAAGCCGGTTGTTCCGGATGGGCGATCTCCTGCCATAGTGTCTGGCAGCGTGCTTCCAGCCACTCGTTCAAGGCGGCCAGATTGTTGAACCGGCGGTTCGTCCTGCCAGATGCGATGCCGGGCATCGCGTACGTTCTTCTCCACCTGGCCCTTTTCCCAGCCGGCTGCGGGGTTGCAGAAGTCGGCTTCAAAGAGGAAGTGACTGACCATGGCCCGGAAGCGGGTATTGACCGTGCGTTGCTTGCCCCGACCAACCGGTCTACGGCCGTCTTCATGTTGTCGTAGATGCCGCGCTCCGGCACCCCGCCCAGGGCCGCCAGGCAGTGGTTATGCGCATCGAATAGCATCTCGTGCGTCTGTTGCGGATAGGCCCGCAGCATAAATGCGCGGCTGTGGCACAACTTGAAGTGGGCCACTTGCACCTTCACGGGGCGAGCCCCAATCCGGACCCAGTCTTCGCTCCAGTCAAACTGGAAGGCCTCGCCTGGGGCGAACTGCAACGGCACGTAGGTGCCGCGGCCAGCCCGGTGGGCCGCCTCGCGCTCACGCTGACGCCAGTCGCGGGCAAACGCAGCCACCCGGTCGTAGGAACCGCGGTAACCCAGTGTGACCAGATCGTGGTAGAGCTGCTTCAGATTGCGCCGCCGCTTGCGGGGTCGGCGTGACTCGCGCTTCAGCCAGCGACAAGCGTATCGGCATAGGCATCCAGCTTGCTCGGGCTCTTGCGCGGGGGATAAGTCGGCTCAGTGACACCACTGGCCAGATACTTGCGTATCGTGTTGCGGGACAGGCCCGTACGCCGGACAATCTCCCGGATCGGCAGCTCTGTCCCGGCCGTACCAGCGTCGTATTACACTCAGTAAATCCACGTTGATCACTCCTCTTTATCTCCCGCTGTTCTGTCAGCGGGAAAGGGTTTACACGTGGGTCAATTTTCAATGCAAATATGGGGGGAAAGTGGGTCAATATTGAGTGCAAATCAACAGCCAGACCAACTACCAGTACGACGCGTTCGACCTGTTGAAGAAAGCGACCGACCCGGCGAACAACGTCGTGAGTCAGGTCAGCTACAACGTCCGTGGCATGCGCACGCAGTTGGCCGACATGGACCTCGGCACCTGGAACTACACCCCAAACGCGCTCGGCGAGGTGGTCTCGCAGACCGACGCCAAGAGCCACGACGACGTTCGTCTACGACCTGCTCGGCAGGCCGTCCACGCGCACCGAAGCCGAAGGGACCTCCACCTGGACCTGGGGCACGCTGGCCGACAACACCGCGAGCAACAAGTACGTCGGGCGTTCAAGTCCGTGTCGGGTCCGATCTTCTCCGACACCTTCATCTACGACGGCGTGAGCCGGCCGCTGACGCGCACGATTTCGGCGGAATCGCTCTATCAGTTCGACTACACCTACAACACGCTCGGCCAGCTCGACACGCTGACCTACCCGACCAGCACGGCGAGTGTTCGGTTCAAGGTGAAGTACGGCTATACGAGCGGGTACCTCAGCTCGGTGCAGGAGTACACCGGCAACGTCAACGGCACGATCTTGTGGAACCTGAACCTGCTCGACGCACGGATGAACGCCGTGAGCGAGACCTACGGCAACGGGCTGTGGCTGCAGAACGGGTTCGATCCGCTCACCGGCGATCCGCTGACGCGCCAGTCCGGCACCGGCGGTCGAGTCGAGCAACGTGCAGAACCTGAGCTACGTCTGGGACACGGCGGGGAACTTGAGCAACCGCCAGGACCTGCTCCAGTCGATCACCGAGACGTTCAGCTACGACGCGCTCGATCGACTCACGCTCGCCTCCGGTCCCGCCGGGCAATCGACCGCGATTGGGTATGATGCGATCGGCAACATCACCTCGAAGACCGGCGTGGGCACGTACACCTACCACGCGACCCGCAAGCACGCGGTGGTGAATGCGGGCGGGACGACCTACGGCTACGACGCCAACGGCAACATGACCAGCCGCGGCGGCGCCTCGGTCAGCTGGCGGAGCCACAACCGGCCGTACAAGATCGGCGACCCGAACGGGTAACTCGGCGACGTTGAGCTACGCTCCGGACCGTTCACGCTGGAAGCAGATCAGCACCTACGCCGGCGGCAGCGAGACCACGATCTACGTCGGCGGTCTGCTGGAGAAGCTCACCACGCCCACGCGCGCGCACTGGAAGCACCTGATTCCGACGCCCTCGGGCCAGGTGCAGTTCATTCGCCGCACCGACGGCACCAAGGACACGTTCTACGTCACGACCGATCACCTGGGCAGCACGGATGCGGTGCTGAACGCCGCGGGCACGGTGCTGATGCGGGGAAGTTTCGGCGTGCACGGGGCGAGACGCGCGAGCAACTGGCAGGGCGCACCCAGCAGCGCCGAGTGGCAGGCCATCGCCGACACCACCCGCCGCGGCTACACCGGGCACGAGCAGATCGACAACGTGATGGTCGTGCACATGAACGGGCGCGCGTTCGATCCCGTCATCGGGCGGTTCCTCAGCGCCGATCCGTACATCGACGGCGTCGAGACCACGCAGGGGTGGAATCGGTATGCCTATGTGCACGGCAACCTGCTCAGTGCAACCGATCCCAGTGGATATGACGCGCCGGAGCGCGGATTTACGGTGAGGTCATGGATCAACTATTTGGAACCGACAAGTGAGTGGATAATCAATGAGGCTGGGGACGAAGAGATGGTGATTACTGCGCGGAATGTTCCGCAAGCGCTTGTCGGTGTTCAGCGAGGTGGCGGCGCAATTGTTGGGACTGAGCACGTTGCCGGGCATTACCAGACGCCTGCAATTGACGTAATTGAGGCAATAACTGAAACCGGGGCTCTGTTTGCTCCGGCAATGGAATGGACTGCCAGAATTGAGGGCATGATGTCTGCCGCCCAGTTTTTTGCGAGGACCGGGGCTGTCACCGGCACCGTGGGAGTTATTATCGACTTATCCCAGGGCAACCTCGCGCAGGCGGCCGTAAACGGCGCCATCATCATCGCAGTGCCTACGGCGGTGATGCTTGGGTACCCTGTTGCCGCAGGAGCGATTGCCGTCGGTGGTGCCGTATATGGCGTGGTTCAGATAGCAGGCGGAGATTGAAAGCGGATGATCGGGGTCGCTATTCGGGAAATGTATGTGTCGATTGCGACGGGACATGTCGATCGACTGACACGACGAGGTCGCACTAAGGATGAGGCGATCGTTGACACTTCATTTCTAATCAGCTTCGCAATGATGCTCAATTTATTAACTTTGGCGGTGGTGCTTGGCCTTCGGTTGCAGCGAAGTTACTGGCCGTTACTGGGTGGTCTGCTCCTGCTATGGATCCTAGAAAAGTTGAACAAGAAGTTAATCCGCGACTGGGTCGACCGTGGTTTGCGGCGTACCGAGTATGCTCACCGAGATTCCGTTACGTCAGTGGCATACATCTTGGGGTCAATTGCGTTGTTTATATTAGTCAGCTTCGCGGTGCTTTACCCGCGATCAGGCTAATCATTAGGTGCTGGGCGAGCGAGCATCGGGCTGCTGTGAGCCGGGTGTTGTCCGGTTAAGTCGCCAAGGACGCGATGCGCGGGGCGGGAGCGAGTGCTCAGGCGGCCGCCGTCGCCGTTACCCACGTGCGATCGGCCTCGGCTCGAAGACGGCGAAGGGTCGGTCGGCGGATCAGGTGTCTTTTAACGTCGAAGTTGTTGTAGACGGCGGCGTCGTCGCGAGAAATCTTTGCGCCGCACGTTCAGATTTGAACCGCTGTTGTTTGCGCTACCTTCGTCGAATCGACCAGGTGCGAGTTCTCCGCTCGATTGTTGTCGGGGCATGCGCCGCGGTCGGGGTCCGGTTCGGGAAAGGGTTCGGTCGCGATGCGCGCAAGCTCGTTGACCGCGTTGGACCCCGCGCTCGAGGTTAGGCTCGGCCAGTCTCCAGGGGGCGGTTCGGGATAGGCTCGGTCGGCACCGGCGGTTCGGTCGGCGCACCCGGGAAACGTACTCGAGGTCTCTCGGCTTACTCGCACCGCACCGGGCTCTCCGTTGGCTATTGAAAATCCGCGTGTCGATGGTTCGATTCCGTCCCTGGCCACCACTTCCAAGTTGTTGATTTACCGGGTTTCGGGCATCACCCGCGGACTATCCGGGGCGATTTGGCGAAATGGGCTGACCCGCGGACTATCGGAAACTGGGCCGATCGAGGCCCCGGGGCGGGCGGCGGGGCTGGCGATCTGGAAACCTGGGAGGCTGGCGACCTGCGGGGCGGGTCGGCGAGGCGTCCCGGCGGGGCCCGACGTTGCCCCGGAGTGGTCGCGGGTGCGACGCGCGGCGGCGGGGCATGACGACCCCCATGGGGCGGGCCCGGCGTGGCGACGCGGCGAGAGGGAAGTGCGCTCGAAACGGCCGCGACAACTTCAATCGATGTGGCTTCGCGGTGAGGCGGCACGGCGGGCTCACGTGGTGGGCCTCTGGGCCGATAATCTGAGAGCGTAGGAACAGAAGAAGGGCTTGTGAACGGAGGGAGGGACCCTCATCTACAAATGGTGTGAAGAACGGAGCGAGCGCTCCCGCCAACCGACCCATGAGGGCACGGTGGTTCCCCCGGCAACCGGGGCACACGGCCGCAAGGCAAACCAGTCACCCAACGGGGTGACGCAACGGGCAACACGATCGGAGCCTGCCCAGCTCCACCAACTGACGATGATGACGGTCGCCGAGGACGGTGGCCCCCGAAACCGCGCGTGACGCGGCACTGGATGAGTCACGTGACGCGCCTGGACGTGAGGCGGCTATAATGTGGGTGTATCCGTGCTTTGAAGGCGATGTGGACATGGCGCGAGCCGGGTGCAGCACGACCTGTACTTCCCATCCTCGTCGCGACCCTACGTTGATATCTTCGGCGGCTCGACGCTCGGCTTCATCTGGGCGAACGTGATGCTCGCAAGCTATGCGCGCCGACGTTCGGTCCCCTGGATCGACAGGAACTTTCATCGTCTGCTGCAGGTACAACGTGAAGGGTTCAGTCACAAGCTGCTGCAGGTGCCGCACGAGCACATTGCGGCCTTTCACCGCTGGATCATGCCCCGCGTGGCGCGCGAGCCAGTTTATGACGTGAGCGAAGACGCCTACCCGATGGACTTGTTGCATGAGTGGAAAGCATGCCTCAAGGCAGACATCTTCGACCTGCTGTCCTCCTCGAACCGGGCGCTCGTGGCACTCGCGAAATCCGTCGTCTACCAATCCTTCGATGCGGGCGACGATGCTTACCACGAGCTTCCAGGACATTCTCATGCTGCGCTACGGTTTTGAATGTGTGGCAGAGACCTGGTGGGCGGCAGAGGTCCGGGATCGAGTCGGGGCGGCGGCGGACGAAGCCCCGAAGACAACCAACCAACGAGGTGCAAATGCCTAGAACCAAAGACGACCTGGGCGTTGTGATACGGGCGGCGCAATTTGCCGCGCAGAAACACAAAGACCAGCGGCGGAAGGATGTGAAGGCGACCCCTTACATCAATCACCCGATCAACCTCGCCGAGGTGCTGCACACGGATGGGGGCGTGCACGATCCCGTCGTCATCGCGGCAGCGTTGCTGCACGACACGATCGAGGACACCGAGACGACCTATGACGAGTTGCGGGGGGTGTTCGGCGCCGAGGTGGCGGACGTCGTGATCGAATTGACCGACGTGAAGTTCCTGGCCAGGGAATCCCGCAAGCGGCTGCAGGTCGCCAAGGCCGGGCGTGCCAGCGAGCGGGCGCGGCAGGTGAAGCTCGCCGACAAGATCTGCAACCTGCGCGACATCCTCGCGAGCCCGCCGGCCGGATGGTCGCTGGCTAGGCGGCAGAAGTACTTCGACTGGGCGAAGGAAGTGGTGGACCAGGCGCGCGGGGTCAACCCGAAGCTCGAGCGGATGTTCGATCGGCTGTATCGGCAGAGGCCGGTGAACGAGGGGAGCCGGTCCGGCGGGTGAGGGAAGCCGATCTGAGCCTGCTCATTCGGACCTGTCAGGCTGCTCTTAATGGCCGGCGAGACTGTCCAGAAATGGAAACTGAGTAATGTCATGAGCCGAGCGAGCTGAAAAACTTGGTAGTGCCGGCCGCGACGTGCAACCACATATTTCAGGCCTAAACGAGCATTAGCGAATTGCCCTTAAGGAGGCAGCATGGCGACACTTGAGCGCGCGATAGCACTGGCCGCACAGGCCCATGAGGGCCAAGTCGATAAGGCCGGTGCACCTTACATCCTTCATCCGCTCCGAATGATGCTCAGCGTGGACACGCCGGAGGCTCGCGTGGCCGCGGTGTTGCACGATGTCGTCGAGGACACTCCGGTGAGTCTCGAAGAGCTGCGCGCCGAGGGGTTTTCCGAGGCCGTGATCGGGGCCGTCGAGGCGCTGACCAAGCGCCCGGAGGAAGAGGATGACTACGACGCGTTCATTCGGCGGGTGGCGCCGAACCCGCTCGCGCGTCAGGTGAAGCTGGCGGATCTAAGGGACAACTGCGACGTCTCGCGAATCGCGCAGCCGAGCGAGAAGGACTGGCGGCGGATCGAGAAGTACAAGAGAGCGATCCAATACCTTGAGACACATGGATAGCCCCCCTGAAATCGGGTGACCCGCGGACTATCGGAAACTGTGCCATTCAATGCCCCTGGGGCGATGGGGGGCTGGCGGTGGGGTGGCGATCTGGGAACCTGGTGACCTGCGGGGCCGGTCGGCGGGGCACCCCGGCGGGACCCGACGTTGCCCCGGAGTGGCCGCGGGTGCGAGGTATGACGACCCCCATGGGCGGGTCCCGCGCATTGCACATGGCGAGAGGGAAGCGCGCTCGGTGTGCCCGGCCTTCCTTGCTAAATAATACCGGCATCCTTTAGCAGCCGCTTAGAGCCATACGCCGGGAAAGCATCGATCATGTTCTTGACCGTGTTGCTCCGCATGGCCTTCAATTCATCTGAGTCCTTCGTCGACCACATTGGCCAACTGCAAAGAGCGTCAATTAGGTTTTGTATTCTCTCCTTCTCTGATTCGCCGAGCGCGTCGGTGAAGAGAGGAGCTGTGCTCCGCAAATATTGGATCCGAGACGAACTGATCTCGTTGCGGGACCTTCGCCAAGCTGTGACATGATCGTGGCGTGATCGTCGCTGGCTCGAATCGTCCTTCAGTTGCTTGCCGACCTGGCCGGCCTCGTTGTGTTGTCGCTCAGACCTCGGCGATCCGTCGAAGCGGAGAACCTCTTTCTCCGCCGGCAACTTGCGCTGTATCTGGAGCGTGGCGTCAAAGCCGAGGCGCGTTGACGCCGCGACGCGGGTGTCACTGGCGTTGCTTTCCCGGCTCTTCGATTGGCGCGATGCTCTGGTCGTGGTTCGGCCCGAGACGCTGATCCGCTGGCACCGAGCAGGCTGGCGGCTGTTCTGGCGCATCAAGTCAAGACCGGGACGACCGCCGATTCCACTGGAACTGCGCCAGCTGATCCGGCGCATGGCGACCGAGAATCCACTCTGGGGCGAAGAGCGCATCGCCAACGAATTGCTGGCTGAAGCTCGGCCTGCGGGTCTCCCCGCGGACGGTGCGCAAGTACATGCCGAAGCGACCGCCGGGTCGCCCGCGCGGCGATCAGCGTTGGTCGACTTTCCTGCGCAATCATGCGAGCGCGATCGTCGCCTGTGACTTCTTCGTGGCGGTCACGGCGACGTTCCGACTGCTCTACGTGTTCGTGGTCATCGAGCACGGCAGCCGCCGACTCGTGCGCGTCGCTGTGACGGCGCACCCGACTGCGGCATGGACCCTGCAGCAGTTGCGGGAGGTCGTTGGATTCGACCGTGCCCACCGGTACCTGATTCACGACCGGGACAGCATCTTCGCGAGAAGCCTGGACGAATCGATCAGGAATCTCGGCTTGACCGTGCTCAAGTCGCCGCCGCACAGCCCGAAGGCCAATGCGATCTGCGAACGGGTGATCGGAACGATTCGACGCGAGTGCCTGGACTGGTTGATCCCGCTGTCGGAGTCGCACCTGCGATCGATCCTGAGGTCATGGGTGGGTCATTACAACCACGGACGCCCGCACATGGCGCTCGGTCCAGGCGTGCCGGACCCTCCATCGGAGGTCGTGCCGACTGCGACACCACCAACCCGCCATCGGATCGGCGAGCGCCTCGGCGTGCGCGCCAGATCGGTGCTGGGCGGCTTGCATCACGAATATCTGCTGGCGCCCGCGTTGGCGTGATCGAGTAATTGCGGAGGACAGGTACTTGGAGTCCGATCCGATTGGGTTGGAAGGAGGACTCAATACCTACGCGTATGTCGACTCGCCTCCGCTCCTCAAGGTTGACCCAACCGGTGAAGCGTTCTGCACCTATAGCATTCGCACAGGTAATGACGCTGCCCCGCGATCGTGACGAATACTTCGTCGATGAAGAACGTGTCGCCGAACCCGGGGTGCCTGCGTTTGAGTCGCTTCGAAAACAACGGGCCGAACTTGTTGCACCACAGCCGGACCGACTCGTAGCTCACCCGGATGCGGCGTTCGGCGAGCAGGTCCTCGATGTCGCGGTGGCTGAGACGGAAACGATGGTAGAGCCAGATTGCGTATTGAATGATGGCGGGTGGGAATCGGTGTCGTTTGTGGAGGTTCGCAGGTCGGTTCATATGGGAATGGTTGCCCAAGCCCACTTAACTTGACAGTACCTCGGCGAGACCACCGCGCAATACGATCTCCACGACCGCTGCCGTCTGTTGAGCAGGAGCGAAGCCTTCTATCCGCCCGCAATGATCGGTATCGTGCCGGCCACTGGCGACCCTATAGACCGAATAGCCACCGTGCAGTCCATCGTCCAGCTCTATCGCGAGGCCCGGCGCCGCAAGGTCTTCCGCACTGCGGCCCTGTACGTACTCGGGTCCTGGGCGACCCTGCAGGTCGCCGACGTGTTGTTTCCCGGCTTCGGCATCCCGGAGACGGCCATCCAGGCGCTCGTCTGGGCGGCCGTGCTGGGATTTCCGGTGGCGCTCATCTTCGGCTGGCTGTTCGAGGTCGGACCGGGCGGCATCCGGCGCACGCCGCCGCGGGGTGGCGGCGAGACCGCGGAGCCGCAGCCGCTCGGACGGCGCGACTACCTGCTGCTCGCAGCATTCGTGATGGTCGCCGCCGTACTCGTCTTCCGCGCCGTGGAGGAGGTCCGGCAGACGCCGGTCGGCAAAGCGTCCGATGTCGCAGATCCCGGCGGCAAGGAGGACGCGCGGCTGCCCAACTCCATCGCCGTGCTGCCCTTCACGAACATCAGCAGCGATCCTGAGAACGAGTACTTCTGCGACGGCATCTCCGAAGAGATTCTGAACGAGATCTCCACGGTGCGAGAGCTGAACGTGATCGGCCGCACGAGTTCCTTCGCGTTCAAAGGCAGCAACGTGGGCATCGAGAAGATCAGCGCCACGCTCGGCGTCCACTACGTGCTGCAAGGCAGTGTGCGAAAGGCGGAACGGCAATTGCGGATATCGGCGCAGCTGCTCGACGAACGGGGCCGGCAGCTGTGGGCACAGACGTTCGATCGCGAATTGACCAACGTGTTCGAGATCCAGGAGGAAATCGCCCAGGCGGTCGTGTCGCGGATAGCCACGGAGGTGAGTTCTCGCCCCAGGACCCCATCCCAACCGAGTCTCGAGGCCTACGACCGATACCTCGCGGGACGCGAGCTGCTGCACCAGCGCGATGCGAGCGGGGCGATGGCCGAGTTGCAGCGCGCGATCGATCTCGACCCCGGCTTTGCCGAGGCCCAGGCCGATTGGGCGATCGCGCGCGTGATCGGCGCGCCCTCGAAGCAGGAGCTCGATGCCGCAGCCGCCGCCATCGATCGGGCGCTCGAGCTGAAGCCGCAGCTGCTCCGTGCGCAGGCCGCGCGCGGTTTGTGGTTTCTGCAGTCGTCACCCCCCGATCCGGCAGCGGCCGAATCTGTGCTGCGGGGCGTTCTCGAGCAGGATCCCAACATGAGCGACGCATTGCTCTGGCTGTCCACCGCGCTGTTGCAGCTGGGCAAGAGTGACGAGGGTCGCGAGATCATGCAACGTGCGTATCGCATCGACCCCTTGCACCCGTCGATCGCAGGAAACCTCTCGAACATACTCCGGGAGAGCGGTGACGACGAGGCGGCGCTTGGCCTACTCAATCGCCAGCTCCAGCAGCCGCACCCCGGTTACCCGATCTACAGCGCGCTGCGAGAGTTCTACCGCACGCGCGGACGCCTGGTCGATCTGAATGCGATCGGCAAGGAAGTTTCCCTGCGTGGCGTGGACACGCATTACTCGCTCGCGGTGAGCTACGCACTCCTCGGCGACTTCGACGCGGCCGACGCATGGATGGCAAGGTCGCACAAGGACTTCCCGAAATGGCCGATGTGGAAATACGCGGTCTCGGCCGCCCCGAATTGGCGTGGCGATATCGAGCAGGCGCGGCAGCGCTTCGAACAGGGAGTGGCGTCAGCCGGCCTCAGGATCGAGGAGCAGAGCCCTGCTTTCCGGATCTGGTACGGGGCCTTGCTGGCGCGGAGCGGGCACCACGCTGCCGCGATCAAGGTGCTCGAACCGTTGGCCGCCATCATTCCGGGCGCGCCGCAGATAAGCCGCGATGAATTGCCGGACACCGACGGCCTTCACGCCCTCGCCTGGTCGTACCTGCACACCGGCGAGAAGGCCAGGGCGGACAGGATCCTGTCGGACCTGCTCGATCAATGCCGGTCGAGCCTTGATGATCGGCAGCATCCGACGGCCAGCAACCTGCTGCACCGCTGCGCGGAGACGGCGCTGCTCGCGGGCGACGCAGAACGGGCCCTCACCCTGCTCGAGCGCGCCATCAAGGCAGGGTGGCACGACTACTACGTGCGCCGCAACGACCCGTACTGGGCGGCGCTCGAGAACAACCCCCGTTACCGCGCGCTGATGGCCACGGTGAAGGCGGACATCGACCGGCAGCGGGCCGAGGTGGAGCGCATCGACGCGACGGACGGCTTCGTGGCCAGGCTGGATGCCGCATTGGCCGCGCGTCGCGATTCCGACAAATAGCCTGGCGCTTCAGGACGACGGTGATCTCCTGTGCTCGTCAAATATGGGATCCAAGACGAACTGACCCGTTGCGGGACCTTCGCCGACCGGTGGCATGATCGTGGCGTGATCGCGCTGGTTCGAATCGTCCTGCTGTTACTTGCCGACCTGGTCGCGCTCGTGAAGTTGTCGCTCAGACCTCGGCTGCGGCTTCGCGGACGTGGGTGAGGATTTCCGGACCCCGCACGGCCCCGTTCGGCGCGCGGTTCGGAAGAAGTTCGGTCGCGATGGCCGCAACTCGTTGACCGGCATGGGCGACGCGAAAAGTTCGGTCGGTTTCTGCGCGTTCGGTTCGGTATGGGCTCGGTCGGGGAGGGCGGTTCGGTCGGCTCGGCGGAAATCCCGTCCCGGTCTTCGGCTTGCCGCGCCGAACCGGGCTCTCCGTCGTACTTGAAAATCCGCGCTCCGATGGTTCGATTCCGTCCCCGGCCGCCACTTCCAAGTGGGTGCATTCCGATCGCAAGGTTTGGTCCGGCGTAGTCGCTAACCTGCGGGGAGCCGCTTTCGACCGGCGGACGGTAGCTCATCGCTGTTGATCGGCCCGCAAAGACGGCCTACTATATAGGCCAAATGACCTACCAAGAAGGCCGGTAATGCTGGAAGCTATCGTTGGCAGCGTGGCCGCCGAGAAGGTCCTTCTCTACCTGCAGAACTACGACCAAGCGTATGGACGCGAGATCGCGGCGACCTTCGACATCTCGAACAGTCAGGTTCAGAAGCAATTGCTGAAGCTGGAGTCCGGCGGCCTGCTGGTGAGTCAGCTCGTCGGCCGCACCAGGCTGTATCAGTGGAACCCGCGCAATCCACTCGTGCCGCCGTTTCGTGCGTTACTCGAGGTGGCGCTCGACAGCTTGCCCGCCGCTGAGCAGCAACGGTTCTTCCGCAAGCGGACTCGACCGCGTCGTAGCGGTAAGGCGCTCTGATGCAACTGAGCGCATCGTCGTCCGTCGAGGAGGTTGCTGCGACTGTCTCCGACGCGCTGACGTCGGCGGGAATCACCGCGGTGCTGTCCGGTGGGGCGGCGGTGCAGATTTACACCAGCGGACTCTACGAGTCGCGTGACCTCGACTTCGTTGCGTCCGCGAGTCAACGGGAACTCGAGCAGGTGTTGAATCGGCTTGGATTCATTCGCCAGGCCGGCCGTCATTTCGTCCACCCGACATGTCCGTACACTCTGGAGTTTCCCTCGTGGCCTCTAGCGATCGGCAACGAGCTCGTTCGCGAGTGGGGAGAGCGACCGGTTGGTGCGCTGCGTATACAGATCCTGACACCGACGCAGTGCGTAATGGACCGGCTTGCGGCGTTCTACCATTGGCGCGACCGTCAGGGACTTGATCAGGCGGTCCTGGTCGCAGTACAGCAGGTTGTCGATCTCGATGAGATTGAGCGATGGTCAGTGAGGGAGGGGCACACCGAAGCCCATCGCGAGTTCTCTGCCCGTGTGAAGAAGACCGTATTGGCGGCTGATGACATTCGGATTCGGTTTGGTCGAGGCGCCATGCCAGACACCGATGGAGTGCCGCAGTTCGGTCCCCGCTCGGGCGTGATGCGCCGACGTCCTTGCGTTTCTTAAGCTTACGGCGCGGCTCGGTCGGCCCGCCGCTGGGTTCGGAATAGGCTCGGTCGGCGGGGCGGTTCGGTCGGCCCGCGAAAACTCGTTCCCATTCTTCGGCTTTCTCGCACCGAACCGGGCTCTCCGCAGCTACTGAAAATCCGCGTGTCGATGGTTCGATTCCGTCCCTGGCCACCACTTCCAACGTTTTGATTTGTAACGTAGTTTTGGCATCACCCACGGACTATCTGCGTCCGAAAGGGGCGTTTTTGGGCTAACCCGCGGACTATCGGAAATCGGGTCGATCGTGGTCCCGGGGGCGGCGAAGCTGACGACCGAAAAACTCAGGCCGCTCTGTTGGCCGTGGCAATGCGTCTGACTCGAGGCGGTCGCCTGCGGGCCAGCCAGAGGTCGTGGGTCGTCTGCATGTTCAACCACATCTCGGCACTGGTGCCCAACGATCCTTCGAGGCGCAGGGCCATCGACGCACTGACGCCCGCGCGACCGTTCAGCAGCGCCGACAGCGCTTGACGGGTGACGCCCAGATGCTTGGCGACCTCTCCGATCGATACGTCCTCGGGGAGATACTCGCGTAGAACTTCACCAGGATGCGCGGGGTTGTGCATGTTGCTCATGGCACTGTTTCTCAGTGGTAGTCCAGATAATCGACCAGTTCGACGTCCTGCTCGATAAATCGAAAGATGACGCGCCAGTTGCCACTGACGGTAATCGAATGAAATCCCTTCAGGTCGCCGGTCAGCGCATGTAGGCGCCACCCGGGAGCTGCCAGATCTCGCTGGCTTCGTTGCAGCATCCAGTGCGGTCAGCTGCAACCTGAGCCTGACCGCGTGATGCGGCTGGATGCCGGCCTTCGTGCCGCGACGAAAGAAAGCCTCGAGCCCCTTGTGCCTGAAACTTCTGATCACGCGTCATCGTAAACCGACAAGCGACACTTTACAAGACGTGAAATTGCTGGCTCCGCTCCACGAGCGCCATCTGGACGGCGGCGCCACCACCAACGATCTCGGCATCGGGTTCTCGTACAACCCGGCCAGTCAGGTGGCCGCCCGCGCCCAGACTGTGAACAGGCGTCGAAGACTGACCAGAGTTCAAGATGCATTTCTGGATGCGAATCGTGAGCTTGCCTCTTGTTCGCATGGTCAACACTGGACGCCGGACGCCGGTCAATCCTCGAAGCCGGTTCACATCTTCAGCGTGTAGCGCACCTGCCCGCTCCCGGTCCGCGCCAGCCGCTCGGTGGCGACCGGGGGCCTTGCGACGTAGCGTGCCAGGTGCTCTAGCGTGTCACGTTGCGAGGCCGTCGCGGCGATGCCGGCGTGCAGGGGGGCGATGCCTTCTCAATGCGGCTCCGATCAGCGAACATGACTCAAATGGCAGGTCTCCCGGAAGCTGGATGTCGCTCTTAGCCGAGCTGAAGCGCCGCAAGGTGGTGAAGGTGAGCGCGGCTTACCTGACGCTCGGTTGGGTCGTGGTCGAAGTCACCAACACCGTCGCCCCGTTGCTGAATCTGCCCGCCTGGCTGCCGACCGTGGTGCTGTGGATCGGCATCATCGGCTTTCCGTTCGTCGCCGCATTCGCCTGGGTGTACGAGCTGACACCGGACGGGTTCAGGCGCGAGGACACGGCGGGGGGCGAGGGCGGGTCGACTGCGCCGCGAGCGCGACGCACCGCACGGCGGCTCGATTACCTCATCTTCGCTCTGGTTGCACTGGCGATTGCGCTGTTCGCCTACGATCGGTTCGGGCAGCGGCCGGCAGCCGTTCCGTCCGCGCCGGCTGTGGCCGAGGCTGGCAGCCAGGCGCAGGCACTCGATGACCGGCCGGCCATCGCGGTGCTGCCGTTCGACAATCTCTCGTCCGATCCCGAGCAGGCCTTCTTCGCCGATGGCCTGGCGGAGGATCTGATCACGCGCCTGGCGAGCTGGCGGGCCTTTCCGGTCATCGCGCGCAACTCCAGTTTTCAGTACCGGGGTGGCAACGTCGACGTGTCGCAGGTCAGCACGGCGCTGGGCGCCCGCTACCTGGTGCAGGGCAGCGTAAGGCGTGCGGATGACCGCATCCGCGTGACGGCCCGGCTCACCGACGCCAGCTCGGGCGAGCAGGTCTGGGCGGACAGCTACGATGGCGATATCGCAGACGTGTTCGCGCTGCAGGACGAGCTCAGCGGCCGGATCGCGGCGGCGCTGGTGGGCGACCTGAACCGGGCCGAGGCTGAGCGGGCCCAGCAGCGCGGCACGCAGAACCTCAAAGCCTGGAGCCTGTACCAGCTGGGGTTACAGAGCGCCGATCGGTATTCGCGCGAGGGCTTTGCCGCGGCGCGCGAGCGGTTCACGGCGGCCGCGGCGCAGGATCCGCGCTTTGCCACGCCGCTGGCGCAGCTCGTGTTCGTCAACCTCTGGGAGGTGGTGCTGGGCTGGAACGAGACGCCGGTCGAAACCATCGCCGGCGCGCTCGAGACGGCTCGCCGGGCCACGTCGCTCGACGCGCGCGATCCGGCGGCCCAGGCGGCGCTCGGCTGGGCTTACGTGATGAGTGGCGATATCGACAATGGGCTGACGGCGGCCCGACGTGCCGTGGAGCTCAACCCCAGCATGCCGGAGGCCTGGGGCTGGCTGAGCTGGAACCTGCTGGTCGCGAGCGACGCCAAGGGCTGCATCGAAGCGGCGCTGCGCGCGCAGCGTCTCAACCCGCTCGGCTCCATGTCGTCCATCGTCAACGACAACCTGTCGCAGGCGTACTGGCAGCTGGGCGACTACGACGCCGGGCTGCGCGCCGCCCGCCGCCTGCTGGCCGAGCTGCCCGACTATTTTCTCGGCCACGTGTACGTGGCGATGAACGCGGTGGGGCTCGGCCGCCTCGACGAGGCCCGCGCGGCGATCGAGGAGGCCCGCCGGGCCTACCCGGATCTGTCACTCGAGTTCGTGCAGGGCATGTACGGCGTCGCGCGGCCGGAGATCGACGGCCGGCGCAACGCGGCGTTGCGGCAGGCGGGGCTGGAGTAGGCCGGGCCGGTTCGCACGACTGTGCATGGTCAACATTGGACGCCCGTTGCTGGTCAATCCTCGACGCCGGTAAACACTGAACTCGCGCAGCGCTGCTCGACTCTGCAATTAGGTCGCACGCCTATTCGGCCAACGGCGGGAAGTCCATGCGGGCGACGATCGCCTGGTAGCGCGCATCGCCGGCGAGTTCGGGGACAATTTGCTCGTAGGTTCTCGCGTAGACCATGTTCGGCGAGCGGCCGTCGAACGCCTTCTCGTACAAGCGCATCGCCTCTGCGGATTCGCCGAGGCTGCCGTGTATTTCGGCGAATAGATGGGGGTCGACGAATCGCTGCGCTTCCAGGGCGTGGAGTTCGTCGAGCTTCTGGCGCGCGCGCGCCACATCGCCACAGAGCGCGTAGACGACGCCCAGCCATGAGCGCGCCAATGGCGCGGCGCCGCCCGCGATCTTCCGCTCCGCGATCTCGGCCTGCTCGAAGGCTTCCGGGCACTTCTGTTGGATCGCGAGTGTCCGGGCGAGCTTGACGTAGCCCCAGGTCCAGTTCGGATCGATGTCGATCGCGCGGTGGAAGCCGGCGGCGGCCTGCTCGAAATCCTTGCGGGCCATGGCGTTGATCCCGATGTCGTGGATCGGGCCGACCGAGAGCGGGTCGAGCCGCGCCGCTTCCTGGCTTTGGGCGAGCCCCTCGTCCAGGCGGCCCATCGTTGTCAGGAAATTCCCATAATCCTCGTGCACGGCGCTGCTGCCGGGATTGAGCTCCAGTGCCCGACGGAACTCGGAATCCGCACCCGCCCAGTCCCACTCGAAGTAGAAGCGGATCATGCCGAGCGCGGAATGGGCCTCGGCCAGCTCCGGGTCGAGTGCGAGCGCGCGGCTTGCGGCGTCACGGGCCTTACCGAGCACCTCCGTCCCGGCACTCCCACGGTGGAAGGCCTGCCGTGTGTAGACCTCCGCAAGACCAGCGTACGCGAGTGCGTACTCCGGCGCCTTGGCCACAGCCTGCTGCATGAAATCGACGCTCTTATCCATCTCCTGCTGGCTGCCTAACAGGAGTTCGCGCCCCTTCAGATACAGACGATGGGCCTCTGGGTCGGTGGTCGCGGTGCGGGCCAGCTGTGCCTTTTCCTCGCTGCTCAGCCGGCGGCGCAGGGTCTTTGCGATCGTGGTCGCGAGGTCGCCTTCGAGCTGCAGCAGGTCGTCCGCCTGCCGGGTGTACTTTTCGCCCCACAATTGGGCGCTGTCACTGACACTGACGAGTTCCGCGCTGATCGCCAGGCCCTGGCCATGCTGGGCGAGGTTGCCGAGGACTAGGGCATCGACACCGAGCTTGCGGCCGATCTCCGCCGGTTCCATTTCCTTGCCCTTGAAGGCAAAGGCCGAGGTGCGCGAGATGACCCGCAGTCCGCTCAGGCTCGAGAGCTTGTTGATGAGGCTCTCCGAGATTCCGTCGCTCAGGTAGTCGATCGCCGGGTCGCCGGTCCCGTTCTCGAACGGCAGGACAGCCACCGAACCGATGGCGGCGTTGCGATTGCTCATCTGAAACGCCAGGAACGCGCCCGCGGTCAGCAACGCCACCAGGGCTGCAGCGCTGAGTGCGACACTGCGACGCGGCTTGCGCCTGGCCGTACCCGCCGTCGAGATTACCCCGGCGGCGAGCGAAGCCGTCCTGCGCGGAGGCTCGTCACTCGAGGACAACAGCCGCGACACGTGCTCAACGAAAGGCGCGGTGACCTGCCCCTCCGGAAGGTGCATCCACTGCACGTCGCGGAACTTGTCCGGAACGAGCGCATCGGCCTCGCGCGTGCCGTCGATCGCGACCGGCACCACGAACGGCCGCTCGGCCGCCATCAGGTGCGAGCGATCGATCGCAAGTTTCCATTCGAGCCGGAAATAGCCTTCGGCACGCGCGCAGGTATTCGCGGAGATGATCGGTATGAACAAGGCGCAGGTCTTGACCTGCCTGCGGATCGCCGCATCCCATGCGTCACCGCCTCGCAATTCGCTCTGGTCCAGCCAGACCTCGATGCCGGCGCCTCGCAAGGCTTCGCAGATGCGGCGGGCGGCTTCCGCGTCCTGCGATGCGTAGCTGAGAAAGACTGCCTTGCTCGTTTCGTTCATTGGCTGTCCCGTGCTGCACCGAAGTCCGGCTTCCATTTCGGCTGGTCGTGGCACGTCGTCCATTTCTTACGACGCACTTTCTACCACGCTCCGCGGGAGCGACCGCTTTCGTTCCGCAAGTATTGCATCCGGGACGAACTAACGGAGCTGCCAGTCTAGTGGGAAACGGTCTCTGGTGTCGCCGGATTTCGGTTACAGGAGACCCCCATGGCGCGACTTTCCATCATGCGTCAGCGCGGTGTTGTCAGGTTAAGTCGCCCACGGCGCAATGAGCGGGGAGGGAGCGATCGTTCAGGCGGCCGCGGTCGCCGTTGCCCACGTGCGATCGGCTTCGGCTCGAAAGAGGCGAAGGGTCGACCGGCGGATCAAGTGTCAATGAACGTTGAAGTTGTCGTGGACGGCAGCGTGAGTCGCGAGAAATCTTTGCGCTGAACGTTGCGACTTGAACCTCAGTTGTTTGCTCTCTCGTCGCCGAATGACCAGATGCGAGTTCTCCGCTCGATTGTTGTCGGGCACGCATCTTGATCGGTCTGTGCAGACCGAAGATCGCATTCGCCTCGAAGGTAGAATCCAATGCGCAAACTGCTCATCGCCCTCGTGATCGGAGTGATCGCCTGGCAAGCCTGGGGCGCATATCAAACGCGCCACGAAGACGAGGAACTCCTCGACGACAGCGAATCGTCCGTGACCGCGCAGCTTCTCGACCAGGAAGCGGCCTCGGACAAGCGCAGTCCGTATCAGTGCGACGGACGCGTGTACTGCTCGCAGATGACCTCCTGCGAAGAGGCAGAGTTCTTCCTCGCCAACTGCCCCGGAGTGAAGATGGACGGCGGCGGCGACGGCGTGCCCTGCGAGAGGCAGTGGTGCGGCGATAGGTAGGGTCACGAGGGACGCCAAGCCGTTCCGCTACTTAGAGGCCGGGAGGCGTCGCCGGAGGGCTACCCTCAATCGGTATTCGGTACACTTCCCCCGAACAGGGAGACTGCCGCGTGACCGACGCGACCGAGGGGGGAAAGGACAATATCTGGGACCGGCTGCGTCGCCGCAAGGTGGTGCAGTGGGGCATTGCGTACGCCGCGGGTGCCTGGGGTCTGCTGCAGGTGCTGCAGTTTCTCGCCGACACGTATGACTGGCCCGCGCAGGTGCTGCGGCTCGTTACGTTGGCATTCGCAATCGGCCTCCCGATCGCCCTGACGCTCGCCTGGTACCACGGCGACCGCGGCCACCAGAAGCCCGTCCGCGCCGAGATCGCAATCGTTGCGCTGCTGCTCGTGCTCGGGGGCGGCGCTCTCTGGTTCTACAGCCACCGCGGCGCCCCGGCACCGACCGTCACTTCGTCGTCGACTGCTACACCTGGTCCCGCGGCGAACACGGCCCCGGCAGACGCTCGCCCCTCGATCGCCGTGCTGCCGTTCGAGAACCGCAGTGATGAGCAAAAGGATGCTTTCTTCGTCGACGGCGTCCATGACGACATCCTGACTCAGCTCACCAAGATCGGCGCGATGAAGGTCATTGCCCGTACCTCCGTCGAGCAGTTTCGCGAGACGAAGCTCTCGACGAAGGAGATCGGCGAGAAACTCGGCGTGACGCGGGTGCTGGAAGGCAGCGTGCAGCGCGCCGGCGACCGGGTCCGGGTCACGGCCCAGTTGATCGACACGACGAGCGATGCCCACCTGTGGGCCGAGTCCTACGATCGCGAGCTGACGGCCGCCAACATCTTCGCGATCCAGAGCGAAGTCGCGACCTCGATCGCCGCCGCACTCGAGACCACGCTGACCGCCGCCGAGAAGGCGCGGGTCGACATAGTCCCGACGCGGAATCTCGCAGCCTGGGAGGCGTATCAACTCGGCCGGCAACGCATGGCGCGACGCACCGCCGAGACCCTTGCCGACGCCGAGCGCTTCTTCCAGCAGGCGATCGACCTTGATCCGGAGTTCGCGCTGGCCTACGTGGGCCTCTCGGACTCGCTCACCTTGCAGATCGAGCATGCGGGTGCGCAGGAGGACGTCAACCTCGCCAGGGCTGACGCAGCCGTCGCTACGGCCCTGGAACTCGACCCGAACCTGGCCGAGGCGTGGGCTTCCTCGGCGCTCATTCGCGGCTTTCGGGGGCAATTAGATCGTGCCGATCCGCTGTACCGTCGCTCGTTCGCACTGAATCCCAACTATGCCGCCGCCTACCAGCGGTTCAGCAGAAACGCCGGAGGTCTCGGTCACCGTGACGAAGCGCTGGCTGCGGCGGAGAAGGCCGTTGAACTCGATCCCCTTTCGGCCATCGTGAATGCGGATCTGGGCCGGGCGCTGATGTCGGTCGGGCGATTCGACGAGGCTGCGGACCGCTTCCGGAAGGCCAATGAGATCGATCCAGAGATGCCCATGCCGTACAGGCAGGCGGGTGTCCTCGACGCCTACGCGCGCAATCGATTTGCCGATGCGGTGCCGCTGCTGCAGCGAGCCGCCGCGCTGGACCCGGAGAACCCGCTGCTCGAGTTCTTTCGCGCCCGCCTTTACTTCGACCTGGGCGACGACGTCGCAGCGACCCGCGTGGTCGAGGCCGCCCGCAAGCGGTGGCCGGGCCATGCGGCGGTGTTGATGGTGTCCGCGGAAATGCACATGAACACGGGCGAGTGGGGCGCCGCGCTGAAGGATACCCAGCGACTCCTGGCGCTCGACTCGTGGACAGGCGATCCCGACGCTGTGCTGCGGTGGCTACGCGACGCCGACCTGAAGCAGGGCAACCATCAAGCGGCGCGGCTTAGGTACGCAAAGGCCTATCCGGCACTGCTTGCATCAACGTCACCGACGATCGATGGCTCGAACTGGCAGGCTGCAATCGATGTCGTACCGGTCCTGCGGGCGGCCGGGGAGGACGCCGCCGCAGGCGCGCTTCTCGATCGCGCCGAGCAGGTCGTCCGGACGATCCCACGTCTCGGCATGAGGGGCTACGGAATTGCCGACGTGCAGATCCACGCCCTGCGTGGTGACAATGCCAAAGCCCTCGCCGCGCTGCGCGAGGCCAACAAAGCGGGCTGGCGCGGCCCTTACTGGCGCTATTACCGCGACTTCGACCCCTGCCTCGCCTCGATCAGGAACGCCCCCGAGTTCAAGGCCGTGTTCGCCGACATCGAGCGCGACATGGCGCGACAGCGCGCCGAGCTCGCGAAGCGGCCGAAGGACGCGCCACTCGATCTCGACATTGGCGAATGAGGTGCGGCGTGGTGCACCGT
>CAWCBA010000003.1:0-30888 GCA_963793675.1 uncultured Gammaproteobacteria bacterium
CGGCGAGAGGGTGTCCTGGCGACAGTCCGCGCTCGGCTGGCGGACGTGATTCGGTAGCTAAAGCTTAAAGTATTTCGCGAACAAGCTGAAATCATTCGTCGTTTACTTAGTTTTACCAAACAACGTGATCCTGCTGTTGTAGCGTCTGGGCCGCTCGCATGCTGCGCCCCGGTTGCATCACGGCTGCGCGCCCCCACTTCGTGCCTGATGCAGGAAACAGACAGGCAGCCGCGACGATGAACCGACGCGAAATGCGCTCATGGATGTGGGCAGAAGCCGTAGACATGCTCGACCAGGCCGACCGCCTGCAACGGCAGTTCTTCCGCCTGGCCGCGCAGCCGGCGGACCGGCGCCAGCAACCCCGCTGGGAGCCGCCGGTGGACGTCTATGCGGGCACCGAACAGGTGCTGATCGAAGTCGCGTTGCCGGGCGTTCCGGCGGAGCGCGTGGAGCTGGTCCTCGGCCCGGGCGAACTGGTGATCCGGGGCGAGCGGGCCCTGCCGAACCGACCGGCCGGCACGACGCTCCAGCGATTGGAGATCCCGTATGGCCGGTTCGAGCGCCGTCTCGCGTTGGGGCCCGGGCACTGGGCCCTGGTCGACCGGCGACTCGCCGATGGCTGCCTGCAACTGCTGCTGGCCCGCCGCTGATGAACGAACGGACAGGTGACGACCCCATGAGCACGGACATGAACCACGACCAGGACGACGCATCGAAGATGCCCGTAGCGACCCCGCAGGACGGCGCGAAGCCCGGCAAGGCGCCCAGCCTGCCGGATGACATGTTGATCATCCTGCCGGTCCGCAACCTCGTGCTGTTCCCCGGGGTGATCCTCCCCGTCGCGATCAAGCGCGACAAGACCGTGGCCGGGGCACAGGAAGCCGTGCGCGTCGAAGGCAAGGTCGGATTCCTGCTGCAGAAGGCTCCCGAGACCGAGGATCCGACGTTCGACGAGTTGCACCGCATCGGCACGGCCGCCTCGATCGTCCGTTACATCACCGCGCCCGACGGCACGCACCACCTGGTGTGCCAGGGCGAGCGGCGCTTCCGCGTGCTCGACGCGGTCAGCGGCTTCCCGTACCTCGTTGCGCGCGTGGAATACCTCAGCGACACCGGGGTCTCGCACCCCGAGGTCGAGGCGCGCGCGCTGCTGCTGAAGCAGAAGGCGGTCGAGGCCATCACGCTGCTGCCGCAGGCCCCGGCCGAACTCGCGAACTCCATCCAGGCGATCGAGTCACCCGCTGCGCTGGCTGACACGATCGCGAGCTTCCTCGACGTGAAGCCCGCCGAGAAGCAGGAACTGCTCGAAACCGCCGAGATCCGCGAGCGGCTCGAGCGCGTCTCGGCGCACCTGAAGCGCCGCGTCGAGGTGCTGAAGCTGTCGCGCCAGATCGAGGAGCAGACCAAGGAAGCGATCGACGACCGCCAGCGCGAATACGTGCTGCGCGAGCAGTTGAAGCAGATCCAGAAAGAGCTGGGGGAAGAGACGGAAGGCGAGGAAGCCGAAGAGCTGGCGGCGGCGATTGCGAAGGCCGGGATGCCGGCGGAGGTCGAAGAGCACGCACGCAAGGAGCTGAAGCGCCTCGAGCGAATGAACGAGGCGAGCGGCGAGTATTCGATGGCGCGCACCTACCTCGACACGCTGATCGCACTGCCGTGGTCGAAGCTCGATGCCGAATCGATCGACATCGAGCGTGCCCGCGGCATCCTCGACGCGGACCACTACGGCCTCGAGAAAATAAAGAAGCGCATCCTCGAGTACCTCGCGGTGCGCAAATTGAACCCCGAGGGTCGCAGCCCGATCCTGTGCTTCGTCGGACCCCCCGGCGTGGGCAAGACCTCGCTCGGCCAGTCGATCGCGCGCGCGGTCGGCCTCAAGTTCCAGCGCACCAGCCTCGGCGGCACGCACGACGAGGCCGAGATCCGCGGCCATCGGCGCACCTACATCGGCGCGCTGCCGGGCAACGTCATCCAGGCGATTCGCAAGGCAGGCACGCGCAACCCGGTGCTGATGCTCGACGAGATCGACAAGCTCGGTCATGGCATCCACGGCGATCCAGCGTCTGCCCTGCTCGAAGTGCTGGATCCCGAGCAGAACTCGACGTTCCGCGACAATTACCTCGGCGTGCCGTTCGACCTGTCGAAGGTACTGTTCATCGCGACCGCGAACCAGCTCGACACGATCCCGGGACCGCTGCGCGACCGCATGGAGATCATCGAGCTCACGGGTTACACCGAGGAGGAGAAGGTCGAGATCGCGCGGCGTTACCTGTTGCGCCGGCAGCTCGAGGCGAACGGGCTCAAGCAGGACCAGGCGTCCGTCAGCGACGAGGCATTGCACACGATCGCGCGCGAGTACACGCGTGAGGCGGGTTGTCGCAGTCTCGAGCGCGAAATCGGCGCGGTGCTGCGTAACATCGCGGTGCGCGTGGCCGAGGGCAAGGCGACGTCGGTCCGCATCGACGCGGACGACGTGCGGGACATCCTCGGTGCGCCGAAGTTCGAGAACGAAGTCGCGATGCGCGTGAGCGTGCCGGGCGTGGCCACCGGCCTTGCGTGGACGCCGGTGGGCGGCGACATCCTGTTCATCGAAGCTACCCGCGTCCCGGGCAGCGGCAAGCTGATCCTCACCGGCCAGCTCGGCGACGTGATGAAGGAAAGCGCGCAGGCGGCACTGAGCCTGCTCAAGTCGCAGGCCGAGTCGCTCGGCATCGATTCGACGCGGTTTGAAAAGAGCGACATCCACGTGCACGTCCCGGCGGGCGCGATCCCGAAGGACGGGCCCAGCGCAGGCGTCGCGCTCTATACGGCGCTCGTGTCCCTGATGACCAACCGGACGGTGCGCAACGACGTGGCCATGACGGGTGAGATCAGCTTGCGTGGCCTCGTGCTGCCGGTCGGTGGCATCAAGGAGAAAACGGTGGCGGCACATCGGGCGGGGATCCGCACGGTGATGCTGCCGGCACGCAACCGGCGCGACCTGGACGACATCCCGGAGAGCGTGCGCAAGGACCTGCAGATCGTGTGGCTCGAGCGCGTCGAGGACGCGGTCGCGCACGCGATCGATGGGCAGGTGCCGAAGGCAGCGTGACCACCGCGCCGCGGCGGCGGCAGAAGCATCAGATGCGCATGCGCTGCCAGCGCCCCGAACGCCAGCGCAGGAACAGCGCGCTGCCCAACAGTACGACGTAGACGAGCAACCCGACCCAGCCGCCTGCGGCGCGGAACCCGAACTGCGGCAGGAAGTCCACCCAGCCCTGGCCGGGCGCGAACGACAACGAGTGCGCGAGCGGGACGAATACTCCCCAGGCGAATACGAAGAACAGCACGGCCGGCACTTTCACGTCGCCCGCCCCGCGCAACGCGAAGCCGCTGCCGAGATTGAGGCCGTCGAAGATCTGGTATCCCGCCGCGATCCACAGCAAGACGACGCCGATCTGCACCACCTCTGCCGATTGCGGGTCCGCCGCACTCATGAACGTGGGCAGCAGCCACGGACCCGACAGTGCGACCAGCACGCCGAGCGTGCCCATGAAGGCGACGGTCAGCCAGATGATCGCGTTGCCGAGCCGGAACGCCCAGTCGCGATCGCCCGCGCCGATCGACTGGCCGACCAGTGTCGTGCCTGCGAGCGCGATGCCGATGCCCGGCATGTACGACATCGAAGTCAGCATCATGATGATCTGGGTGGCGGCGCCATCGACGGCGCTCAACCTCACCTGCATCAACTGGAACAGCGCCATGCCGAACAGGTCGGCGGCGTACATCGCACCCATCGGCAGGCCGAGCCGATACTGCCGCGCGAGGTTGTTCAGGTCCGGGCGCCACGTCAGGTGGGACTTGTACTTGACGCGCAGTTCCTTGCCGAGGAACACGCTCAGCGCAAAACCGAGACCGCAGACCATGCTGACGTTGGTGGCCCAGGCTGAGCCCGCGATGCCGCCTTCGAGCCTGAAGATGAAGAGCCAGTTCAGCGCCGCATTCACCACCGCGACGAATCCCGTGGTCAGCACGGCGACGCGGGGCCGCGAAATCCCGTTGAAGAATCCGAGCACGGCCCAGAGCGCGACCCCGAGCGGGGCGCCGAGCATGCGCGGCTGCCAGAACGCCATCCCCTGTGCCGAGACGTCGGGTGCGAGTGCGAAAGGCGCGAACAACAACGGACCCGACCACGCGAGCAGCGCGAAGAAAGGCAGCGTCAGCGCACTCGCCGTGAGCGCGACCCACGTGGCGTGGCTCGCGCGCGTGAAGCGGCGGCCGCCTTCGGCCTGCGCCACGAAGGTCTGCACCGCAAGCCCGACACCGCCGACCAGCATGAGGAACAGCAGCACCACCCAGTAGACCGCTGCCATGCCAGCCATCGCAGTGGTCGAGATGTGGCCGACGAACCAGGTGTCGGTGAGGCTGATCACCGCCTGCAGGCTGCTGTTCAGCATCAACGGCAAGGCCAGCATCGCGACGGCTCGATAGTCGATCACGGCGCGTCCGGTTGCGGGATCACGCTTCTGTGCCGGCAATGGATTGCTGGCCGACGGCGAGACGACGTTCGTCCCGGCCGGCGGCGAATCGGCGGCGGTCATGACGGCGCGTGCATCACCGGCGCATCTGCCGGTGCACGAAGAAATAATAGAGCGAGCCCAGGAACACGAGCAGGCCGCCCACCCACAACGTGATGCGGTGCAGGTTGCCCTGCATCAGCTGCTCGTCCTGTCCCGCGGTCACGCCCACCCAGCAGAGCACCGCACACCAGAGGCCCGATCCGACGATGGTTGCGAGCGAGTACCAACCGTAGTGCATGCGCACGACGCCCGCGGGAATGCCGATCAGGTGACGGATGACGGGGAGCAGGCGGGAGATGAACACACCGACCATGCCGTAGTGCGACGACCAGGCCTCGGCGCGCTGGATCTTCTCCGGTGTGATCATCACGTAGCGACCGTATTTCATCAGCAACGGCCGGCCGATCAGGTACGACGCCCAGTACATGACGCTGGCGCCGACCCACGAGCCTGCGGTACCCGCGAGCACGATACCGGTCAGCGTGAATGTTCCCTTCGAGTGCGCGAGGTACGCCGCCGGAGGGACGACGAATTCGCTGGGTACCGGCAGGATGGAGCTTTCCATCGCCATCAGCAGCCCGATGAGCCAGTAACCACCCTGGTCGAGGGCAGAGAGGTACCACTGGATCAGGGACGCGAGCATCTCGTGCATCTGGAACGCTACCGGCTGGCGGACAAGGAGATTCGGCCCACCCAGGGGCGGTGCCGGAGGAGACGCATTTTGCCAGAGCCGGGCCATCCACACGCGACAGACCCCGTAGGACAGCGTCGGGACAGGTGCGACAATGCCGGCAGTTCCTGTCTCCCGGAAGCCCACAGTGACGACGATGACGCATCGCCAGCCGTATCACCACCCTTGCGTTCGCGCCCTCGGCGCGGCGCTCGCCCTGCTGCTCGTGTGCACCGGGCCTGCCAGCGCGCAACTGGCATTGATCCCCGGCACCGGCGCAGCCGAACCGCCGACGGAGACGGCGCCCAGGCCGGCGGTGACGCCGATCGCCACCACCGACATCCCGGCGCGCGCCGACCAGGACGAGCGCTTCGCGCAGGACGTCGTCGGCCGTACCAGGCAGAAGGACCTGGCCGGGACACTTGGAGCGCAGCTGGATGGATTGACCGCGGGCATCGTCCGGCTGTCGAAGTCTTTCGAGAAGGAGGACCTCAGGCAGCTCTCGGCCATCCGCCTGGAGAGCCTGGAAAGCCACTGGGATTTCTACGGCCGGGAACTCGAAGCCTGGCGCCGCGAACTCGACCGTGTTTCGGCACCATTCACCGAGGATGCAGCGGAACTGGCGAAGAGACGGGCCGTGTGGGAAGCCACGCGAGCCTCGCTCGGCACCGGCGTCACCTCGGCGCTGAACGACCGGGTCGACGTGATCCTGGCGAAGATCGGGCTCGCGGATCGGGCGATCGCCGTCCCGATGGACGAACAGTTCAAGCTGCGCAGCCGCGCCAACACCGTTCAATCAGGCATCGATGCCGGCACGAAGGGCGTTGCTGCCGCGATCGCCTATTACGACCGTCGGCTCGGATTGATCGACGCGCCACCAGTATGGGACGCCTGGAACGATACCGAGTTCTCGACGCACGAACTGCAGGGAGCAGCGGCCGGCCTGCGGCTCGAGACGTCGTTCATCGAGGAATGGAGCGCGGCGAACCAGGACCGCATCCGCTGGTACAGGATCGTCGCCCTGGCGCTGCTGCCGCTGCTGTTGTGGCTCGCGCATCGCAGCCGTCGGGTGGTATCGACCGAGCCCCAGATGCAGGCCGCGGCGCGCGTCCTGCGACGCCCCATCTCGGCCTGGCTGCTGCTCTCGCTGGTCGGCACGATGTTCGTCTTCCCGGACGCGCCACTCGTGGTGCACCAGACCGCGTTGCTGTTGTCGCTGGTCCCGGTCCTGCGGCTGCTGCCGCAGCGCGTGTTCGACGTGCTCGGCGCATGGCCGTATCTCGGCACGGCGCTCTACCTGCTGTACCGCGCAAGCTTCCTGCTGCTCGGTCATCCGTTTTACTACCGCCTTTACATCCTCACGGTGACGGTCCTGGCCGCTGGCGTGCTGATCTGGCTGCTTTATTCGTCCAGGCGTGGGCGGGCACTGACGGAAATCTCGCCGACGTCCGGGACAGTGCGCGTGCTCGGCTGGGCCGCTGTCCTGGCGTTGATCGTCTCGGCGATCGCGAACATCGTCGGCAACGTTTCGCTGGCCGAGATGCTCTCCAGCGGCGTGCTGACCTGCGCCTACGTCGGCCTCACCCTGTATGCCGGCGCCAACCTGTTGTCTTCAATCATCAGCCTGCTGCTCGCCCGGCGCCTGATATCCCGCTTCCGCGTGGTCACGCAACACGCGGGACCGCTGCTCGCCAGGGCGAACAAGCTGATCATGGTGGCGGCGGCCGTCTCCTGGGTCATCGTGGTCCTCAATACATTCCGCATCGCGCGGCCGATCTTCGGCTTGGCAGGCACCGTGCTGAGCTACCCGCTCGCGGTCGGCGAGATCTCCGTCACGCTGAGCGGCATCCTGTTGTTCGTGCTGTCGGTGTATGTCGCGTTCTGGGTAGCGGGCACGGTGCGCGTGGTCCTGCGCGACGAGATGCTGCCGAACATGGACCTGCCGCGCGGCGTCGGCAACAGCATTTCATCGCTCAGTTATTACGCCCTGGTGCTGGCCGGCCTGCTGGTGGCGCTGGCGGCCGCCGGTTTTGAGACCTCGCAGTTCGCGATCATCTTCGGCGCGCTGAGCGTCGGCATCGGCTTCGGCCTGCAGAACGTCGTCAACAACTTCGTTTCGGGGCTGATCCTGATGTTCGAGCGCCCGATCCAGCCGGGCGACGTCGTCGAGGTCTCGGGGACGTCGGGCAAGGTGCGCGAGATCGGCATGCGTGCGACGACGTTGACGACATTTGAAGGCGCGGATGTCGTCGTGCCGAACGGAACGCTGCTGTCCGAGAAGCTGATCAACTGGACACTGAGCGACATGAACCGTCGCATCGACGTCGACGTGGGGGTCGCCTACGGGTCCGACCCACGGCGCGTGCTGGTGTTGCTGCGCGAGGTCGCACTCGGCACGCCCGGCATCTCGCCCGAGCCGGTCCCGGCGATCGTATTCAAGGGTTTCGGTGACAGCTCGCTCGATTTCGGCGTCCGGGCCTGGACCGACAATTTCGGCGACTGGGTCGCGATCCGCACCGAGATGACCGCACGCGTGTACGAGGCGCTGGCGAAGGAAAGCATCGAGATTCCCTTCCCACAGCGGGACATCCACATCCGCAGCGCGTCGCCGGACACGGGCCAGCAGTTTGCCGGCGCGATCCCGCTGCAGCCGGGCGCCCCGCGGCCCGCGTAGTGCTGCTCGAGGCCGGACTGCTGAATGGTGGCGTCAACGTCGTCGCCTCGGCGTTCGGCTGCCTGGCACTCGCGATCGCGCTCTACAGCGCCCCGTGGCGGGCCTGGCTCGGCGACGGCGAGCGGCAGTGGGTCTGGTTCGGGTCGATGGCGCTGCTGGTCGTCGTCTGGTCGATGAAGGCCGGCATCACGCCCGGGCTGTCGGTGCGTTTCCTGCTGGTAACGGCGCTCACGCTGATGCACGGGTGGCAGCTCGCCATCGTTGCCGGGGCGCTCGTGCTCATCGTGCTATCGGTCGTGGGCATCGCGGACTGGCAGCTCTTTGGCGCCAACCTGCTGTGCATGACCGTCGTGCCGGCGCTCTTCACCGCGTGGTTCCACGAGCAGGTGCACGCACGCCTGCCGCACAACTACTTCATCTACTTCTTCGTCACGACGTTCCTGGGTGCGGCGCTCGCGTTCAACCTCGCGGGCCTCGTGCGCGTTGCGCTGATGGCAGCCAGCGGCACACTGGATGCGACGCACGCCGGGCCCGAGTACTTTGCGATCCTGCCGTTCATGAGCTTCGGCGAAGCGGTCGTCAATGGCACCATCATCGGCATGGCGGTGGTCTACCGGCCGAAGTGGGTCATGAGTTTCGACGACCGGCTGTACCTGCACCGGCGCTGATCCGGTGACGGTCAGTGCGTTAGAATGGCCGCATCGGTTCTAGAGCAACCCGTCACAGCAATGCCTACCTACGATTATCTCTGTCCGGCCAACGGTCGCGTCGTTGAAGTCAGCCACAAGATGGCCGACCGGATTTCGACCTGGAGCGAGCTCTGCCGACGGGCCGGCCTGCCGCTCGATGGCACGCCCGGCAGGGCCAAAGTCGAGAAGCTGATGAGCGCGAGCGGCGTCGTGCACGCCGGATCGCTCGGCAGCGGCTACGAAAGGCCGTGTGACACGGGCCCGTGCGGCGGCGGTGGTTGCGGTGGTGGCAGCTGCGCGTTCTGACGCGTCCCCATTCGAGCGGGCTGACGGGTTACTGCGCCCACTCCGTCAGTTCTTCAATCGCATAGAGCCTCCTCCAGCTTGGTCGCTCACGCATCAGCGCAGCGAAACGCTGCAGCGCGGGCCATGCCGTTGCCGGCTTCGGCATGTTGCGCGACCAGCGCATGTACATGATCGTCAGCAGGTCCACGGCTGACATTTCGGCGCCGAGCAGGTAGGGACCGTTTGCGCCGAGGTGCGCGTCGACGATCGCCCAACTGTCCTCGATCCTCTGACGGATGGCATCGCGCACCGAGGACGGCAGCTCTCCTGGCCCGAGGTCTTGCGGCATGAACCAGAGTCGGTACATCGACCCCAGCGAATTGGTGAGGAAAGTCATCCACTGGTAGTACGCGGGCCGCTGCGAACTGCCCAGGGGAGGAGCGAGCTGCGCCTCGGGATGACGCTCGGCCAGCAGCAGCAGCAGGCCGGCCGACTCGAAGTACGGCTTGCCGTCGACGACCAGCGTCGGCACCTGCCCGCGCGGATTGAGTTTGCGGTACTCCGGGCTGTGCTGGGCGCCGGCCGCGAGGTCCAGTTTCTCGAGTCGGTGCGGCGCCCCGATCTCGAGCAGGGCCAGGTGCACGGCCAGGCTGGCCGAACCCGGCGCGTAATAGAGCGTGTACATTGCAATCTCCTTTAGCCTGCTGCGAGACGCGTCGATTATGGCGGCGACCGGGTGTCAGCAGGCAGATCGAACACGAGCACCTCCGCCGCAACGCCGCCGGTAAGCCGCAGCCTGGGTTCGTCGGCGAGCTTTAGCGCATCCCCGGCCTCGAGCACCTCGCCGTTGGCGACGATGCGGCCACGGGCGACGTGGACATAGACCAGGCGTGCGGACGCGACTCGCAGCTCAGCCTGCTCCGAGCCGTCAAACAACCCGGCGTACACCTGCACGTCCTGGTGAATGTGCACGGAACCCTGCGCCCCATCGGGTGAGGCAATGAGCCGCAGGCGGCCTCGCTTCTCGTCCTCGCCGAAACTCTTTTCCTCATATCCCGCAGGGATGCCGACGACGTTCGGCAGGATCCAGATCTGCAGGAAGTGGACCGGCCGCTGCTGCGACCCGTTGAATTCGCTGTGCTGCACGCCGCTGCCCGCGCTCATGCGCTGGACGTCGCCGGGACGGATGGTCGAGCTCGTCCCGGTCGAATCCTTGTGCGCGAGCTCGCCGTCGAGCACGTAGCTGATGATCTCCATGTCGCGGTGACCGTGGGTACCGAAGCCGGCTCCCGGCACGACCCGGTCCTCGTTGATCACCCGCAGCGGCCCGAAGTGGACGTGCTGTGGATCGTGATAGTCCGCGAACGAGAACGAATGGTAGGACTTGAGCCAGCCGTGGTCGGCATAGCCCCGCTCCTGGCTGCGGCGGATCTCGGCCATCGGTCACCTCCTGTGGAATGACGGCATATTGCCTTAGAATGCGCGCCCTTCCTCCCCTTCCCCCTTCCCGTACCCCTTTGTCCAACCCACCCCGCATCGGCTTCGTCTCCCTCGGCTGCCCCAAGGCACTGGTCGACTCCGAGCGCATCCTGACGCGCCTGCGCGCCGAGGGGTATGACGTGGTCGGCACCTACGAGGACGCCAACCTCGTCGTCGTCAATACCTGCGGCTTCATCGACGACGCCGTGCACGAATCGCTCGACGCGATCGGCGAGGCGCTGGCGCGCAACGGCAAGGTGATCGTGACCGGGTGTCTCGGCGCGCGCCCGGAGACGATCACCGATCGTCACCCGACGGTGCTCAAGGTCACCGGCGCGCACGCGTACGAAGAGGTCGTGCAGGCCGTGCACGAACACCTGCCGCCGCTGCACGACCCGTTCGTGGACCTGGTGCCGCCGCAGGGCATCCGGCTCACGCCGCGGCACTATGCCTATCTGAAGATTTCCGAAGGCTGCAATCACCGCTGCACGTTCTGCATCATCCCCTCGATGCGCGGCGACCTGGCGAGCCGCCCGATCGGCGACGTGATGCTCGAAGCCGAGCGCCTGGTGCAGGCTGGCGTGAAGGAACTGCTGGTGATCTCGCAGGACACCAGCGCGTACGGTGCCGACCTCAAGTACGCCACGGGTTTCTGGGGCGGCAAGCCGGTGAAGGCGAAGTTCGTCGACCTCGCGCGTGCGCTCGGCTCGCTCGGCGCGTGGGTGCGCATGCATTACGTGTACCCGTACCCGCACGTCGACGACGTTATCCCGCTGATGGCCGATGGCCGGATCCTGCCGTACCTCGACATTCCGTTCCAGCACGGCAGCCCGCGCGTGCTCAAGCTCATGAAGCGTCCGGCGCACGCCGAGAACACGCTCGAGCGCATCCACCGCTGGCGCGAAATGTGCCCCGAGATCACGCTGCGCAGCACGTTCATCGTCGGCTTCCCCGGCGAGACGGAAGCGGACTTCGCAGTGCTGCTCGACTGGCTGCGTGAAGCACGCCTCGATCGCGTCGGCTGCTTCAAGTATTCGCCGGTCGAGGGCGCCGCGGCCAACGCACTGCCCGATCCGGTGCCCGAGGAAGTGAAGGAAGAGCGGCTCGCGCGCTTCATGGAAGTGGCGGCCGCGATCAGCGCGCAAAAGCTCGCGGCCAAGGTCGGCTTGTCGCTGCGCGTGCTCGTCGATAGCGTCAGCCCGGAAGCGGGTGCCATTGCACGCTCGGCGGCCGACGCGCCGGAGATCGATGGCGTGGTCCGCATTGCGAAGCCCGGCAGGAAGCTGCGGGCGGGCGACTGGGCCGACGTCCGCATTACCGGCGCCGATGCCTACGACCTGCAAGCGAAGATCGCTCATGCCTAGCGTGACTGCGTCGACTGGGTCCATGAGGCCTGGCGCAGGCGCCGCGTTGAAGGCTTGCGAGCAACACCCATGGAGCGCAATCGCATGACGCGTCGATCTGCCGTGATCGCTGTGGCCGTACTGACCACGGCTCTTTTCATGCCGTACACCACCTTCGCGCAGCAGCCAGCGCCGGCCGGAACCGTTCCAGCGGTCGCCGCCGTCGCCAGCCCGCTGGCCGAAGCCATCCGTAACCGCATCGATCTCCTGCGCTACGAGAAGCAGCACGACATGCGCGGCGCACGCATCATCGTCGACGAACTGGTCGCGCGGTACTACGAGGCCCAGCAGTTCCAGCCGGCCTGGCAGGATCCCGCCAAGCTCGACGAGCTCGTTGCGAGCATCGACGACCTGCGCAACGACGGTCTCGATCCCGACGACTACCATCTCGAGGCGTTGCAGTCGTACCGCCTCGACGTGCGCATGAAGTCGCCGCTCACGCTGCAGGATCGTGCGGACCTGGAACTGCTGGCAACCGACGCCTTCATGCTCGGGCTCTACCACGTCTACCTGGGCAAGGTGGACCCGGTGAAGCTGAGCTCGCAATGGAATTTCTCGCAGCGCCCGATCCCGTCGTTCGAGCAAGGGCTGCAGCGCTTCTCGGCGCGTCTCGCCGCCGGTGAGATCCGCGAAGCATTCGACAGCGCGCGTCCGTCGCACGTCTGGTATCAACGTGGTCGTGCTCGCCTGCAGGAGTACCGTGCGATCGCCGCAGCCGGCGGCTGGCCGAGCATCCCGGACGGACCCACGATCAAGCCCGGCATGAGCGACACGCGCGTGCCGGTGTTGCGCAAGCGGCTCGAAGTCACCAAGGACCTGGCCCCGGCGGTGGCCGCCGTTGCAGCCGCTGATCCGGATCTCTACGACACGACGCTCGAGCAGGCGGTCAAGGCTTTCCAGGATCGTCACGGCCTGACGCCGGATGGCGCAATCGGGCCGGGCACGCGCGCCGCCATGAACGTGCCGGTCGCGCAGCGCATCGACCAGATCCGCGTCAACCTGGAACGGGCACGCTGGACGCTGCACGAACTCAAGGGCGAGTTCGTGCTGGTCGACGTCGCGGGTTTCTACGTGAGTTATTTCCGCAACGACGAGCCGATCTGGACCTCGAAGGTGATCGTGGGCCGGGATCAGCGCGAGACGCCGATCTTCCGCTCGAAGATCACCTACGTCGTGTTCAATCCAACCTGGACCATCCCGCCGGGCATCCTGGTCAAGGACAAGCTGCCGGACCTCAAGCGCAATCCAGGTGCGCTCAAGAAGATGAACATCCGCGTGCTGGACGGCAGCGGACGGGAAGTGAACCCATATTCGGTCAACTGGAAGCAGTACGGAGCCTCACGATTACCGCCGTACCAGTTCGTACAGGATCCCGGGCCAAACAACGCGCTCGGCCTGGTCAAGGTCATGTTTCCGAATCCGTACCTCGTGTACCTGCACGATTCGCCGGCGAAATCGCTCTACGAGCAGGACCAGCGCACGTTCAGCTCGGGCTGCATCCGGGTGCAGAAGGCGTTCGAACTCGCGGAGCTCGTGCTCAATGATCCGCAGTGGAACAAGCAGAGCATGGACGCCGTGATCGCGACCGGGGAAACGCGGACCGTCAACCTCAGGCAGCCGGTGCCGGTGCTGATCCTGTACTGGACGGCGCAACCGCGAGCGGATGGCCAGTTGGTCTTCCGCAACGACGTCTATGGGCGCGATGCGCCGACGCTCGCGGCGCTCAATAGCAGCTCCCGTCTGCCGGCACTCGACTGACGAAAAAAGAAGGCCGGCGAACCTTGCGGTAGCCGGCCAAATTTTCACGCAGGAGGAAAAACGTACGGGGCATAGGTTGCTCCCGCCGCACCCTTTCCTGCTTCCGGAATCACCGCCGATCGATAGGTGGAAATTACTAGGGCGCGATGGACGGCGCGACGTGGATGCACGACGATGGCACATGCTCGCGCTGCGCTATCACTCCATCGGCGACCTGGCTGGACTCGGTCTCGAAGAGATTCCCGCGCCGGTGCCCGCAGCGGCCGAGGTGCTCGTGCGTATCCGCGCCGCGAGCCTGAACCCGGTGGATTGGAAGATCGCGACCGGCAGTTTTCGCCTGCTCGTGCGGGGCGGCGTGCCGCGAACGATGGGCTCGGATTTCGCCGGCGAAGTCGACAGCGATCGGTTCCGGGGTCGACGAGGTTCGCGCCCGGCGATCGAGTGTTCGGCTTCATCGATCCGTTCAGCGCACGGGCGGAACGTTTGCCGAGTTCGCCGCGGTTCCGGTCAGGTTTGCGCACCGCTTGCCCGACGAGGTCGGCTATGTCGACGCCGCCGCCCTGGCCTGCGTCGGCGCCACCGCGGTCACGCTGTGCAATCTCGGCCACGTCGGCACCGGCAGCAAAGTGCTGGTCAATGGCGCTTCGGGCGGTGTCGGTCACTTGGCAGTGCAGGTCGCGAGCGCGCGGGGCGCAAGCGTCACCGCAACGGCGAGCGCGGCCCGTCACGATTTCATACGCTCGCTTGGTGTGAACGCGTGCATCGACTACCGGACGGTGCCGATGACCCGCTGGCCCGGCGATTTCGACGCCGTCCTCGATTGCGTGCCGAACATTCCGCGAGCCGAGCAGCGTCGCCTGCTCGGACGCAAGGGGCACTATGTCACCACGGTGCCCAATGCGGCGACCTTGCTGCTCGATCCGCTCGTCAACCTTTGCGGCGGCGCACGGCGACACGGCGTCATGCTCAGGCCGGACCCGGGCGTGATGAATGAAGTGCTCGGTTACGTCGCGCAGGGCCGGTTGCGCTGCGCGATCGAACGCGAGTTCCCGCTGCAACTGGCGCGGGATGCTGTCGAGCGCTCGCGCTCGGGTCGGGTGCAGGGCAAGATCGCGCTCGTCATCTGAAAATGGGGACGCTCACCTATTTCCCTGGAAAATGGGGACGCTCACCTATTTCCCGGGAAATAGGTGAGCGTCCCCATTTTCCGGTCCCCCAGGGATCAGTGGTGGTGACCACCGGGCCCGTGCACGTGACCGTGCTCGAGTTCTTCCTGCGTCGCTTCGCGCACTTCGGTGATCTCGACTTCGAAGTTGAGGTGCTCGCCCGCCAGCGGATGGTTGCCGTCGACGGTGACCATGTCGCCCTGGATGCCGGTCACCGTCACGACGCGCGCATGGCCGTCGGACGTCTGGGCCTGGAACTGCATGCCGGGCTTCAGGTTCGAGACGTTGCCGAACGAGCGTTTCGGCACGCGCTGGATCAGCTCGGCATCGCGTTCGCCGTACCCGTCGGCCGGTGCAATCTTCACGCTGAGCTTCGCGCCCGTCGATTTGCCTTCGAGCTCGCGCTCGAGACCCGGAATCAGGTTGCCGTGGCCGTGGATGTACGCGAGCGGATCGCCGCCCGACGAGCTGTCGACCACTTTGCCCTCGTCGTTGGTGAGGGTGTAATGGATCAGCACGACCTTGTCCGCTGCAACAAGCATGAAAGCGACTCCGGGTTTGGATTGGCCGTAAAGATTAACGCGAGATCAGACGGGTTGCCCGTCCTTGAGCTTGAGCCAGCCGCGCGCGACGCGGTAAATGACCCAGACGCCGATGATGAAGATGCCGATCGGGAACGTGACGAACCCGACGAGTACGAAGAACAGGGGTAGCGACAACAGGAAAACGACCGTGACCCAGGCCGCGGCGAACCAGAAGGTGCGCAGCTGCCAGGTGAAGTGCGATTCCAGGTAGGTGCCGCGGGCGTCGCTGCGGCGGACGTAGTTCATCACCACGGCAATGATCGAGGGCAGGCCAAACACGAAGGCCGTGGCGATGAACGCCGAGCCAAACATGCCGATCAGGGCGCTCGCCGTGTGCAGCGCATACATCCAGTGGGTGTAGCTGACAAGCGACGCGTCGGCGATTTTCAGCGAAGAAGCCGGCGAGTTCATGGCTTTTGCGTCCTTATGACCGGATCCGTGGGGCACCTATCCTACTGTGTCCCGCCGCCCGACGGGGGAACGCCCTGTCGCATGGCAGCGTCCCAGTGGCGCTTCGGCACGTGGGTTCGCAGCCGTCTGGCCACCAGGTCGAGCACCTCCGCGTCGATTCCGTGCCCCAGGAACGGGATGACGTCCGCAACGACGTCGGCGCCCAGCGCGACGAGATGTCTGGCAGCGTCGACGGTGAAACCGTAATGGATCACTTCGTCGGCCTTGCCGTGTACGAGGAACAAAGTCGTTGTGCCCGGACTGGTCTCTGGCAACTGCGCATAACGACCAGCGAGCGCCACCACGCGTCCGGCAAGCACGTCGTCACCGGCCCGGGTCGCCGCCTCGAGCACCATGATGGCCCCCTGCGAAAAGCCAACCAGCACGGTGGCTTCCGGACCGAGGCCCGTATCGCGCTGCCATTGCCGGATGACCGCGATGAACAGCGGCATCTCGGCCGCGACCCGTTCGACCCGCCTGGCGTCGTCGATGCCTTCGACGGAAAACCACTGGTAGCCGAAGCCGAAGTTCGCCGGATGAGGTGCTCGCAGGCTTGCCACCAACGCCAGCGGGTACTCCGCCGCGAGCCGCTCACCCACCGGCCGCAGGTCCTCTTCGCTGGCGCCCAGGCCATGGAACAGCAGCACGAGCTGCCGTGCCGCACCGCTCGGCCGCTGAATGATCAGGGCATCCCGCATCATGTCCCGCAGCATGGACGATTCAGGGAGCGGCTTGCCACTCGCGCGGGGTGCGCCTTGCTCAAAGCCAGCGGCGCACGGAGCGCCGGTAGTCCTCGAAGTCCCTGCCGAACCGGCTGGCGAGCGCACGCTCCTCGGGTTCGATCTGAAGGCGATTCATGTACAGGACGAACGCCGGCAGTACGGCCCCCGCGGCGACGCTGGCCAGCCACACGGCCCAGCCTGCCAGCATGAGCAGCATGCCGAGGTACATCGGGTTGCGCGTGCGCCGGTAGATGCCGGAACGTACCAGCGCGGATGCGGCCGCGGGCGTCATCGGATTGACCGTCGTGCTCGCCCGGCGGAACTCGCGCACTCCCGCAAGCGCAACTGCAACTCCCGTGGCAAACAACAGCAAACCCGCGCCGGACCGCACCGGCGTCGGCCAGTGCAAGCCGGTCGCCGCACGGGCCAGCAGCGTCATCAGCAGCGCAGCCAACAGCGCCACGACCGCCGGTGGAACCCGTAGCTCGACCAAGGAACCGAAGTGCATTTTCGTCACGCACCCAGCTGCTTGAAGTAGTACACGGTCGGAAACAGTTCGCCGTCGGGCGTGGTTGCGTAGTCCGGTATCTCTCCCGCGCGGCTCCACCCGAGATGGCGGTAGACGTTCTCGGCGGGCGACGCGAGCAGCGTGTCCAGCACCAGCAGGGAGCGCCGCTGCATTCGCGCCTCCGCCTCGACCGCCTGCAGCAGCAGCGTCGCGAGCCCCTGGCCGCGGGCTGCCGTGTGCACGAAAAGTTTCTGTACCTCGGCACGGTGACGTCCATTCTCCTTGTGGCACAGCGCCAGTTGCACGGATCCGAGGACTTTTCCTTCCCGCTCGGCGACCCAGAGCCGCAGGCCGTCACCGGCGTGCAGGGCAAGGAAAATGTCGCGCCAGTAACGATCTGCCGTTGCGCGCCCCACCGGCGCCAGAAACCCGACCGAGGCACCCGACTGCACGGCGTCGATGAGCAGGTCACCCAACGGCCCGATCAGCGAAGTCTCGCCGGCGTCGACGCGGCGCACGACGCTGCCCGGGGAGCGGCGGATCGACCCGCGGATGGCATTGTCCAGCGCCGCCTGCCCGCGACCAGCCGGCCTGAAGACGCGCACGGTCGAGGCCGGGTTCGCGGCGAGCTTTGCAGCCGGCCGCCGCGGCCGCGGCAGCAACTCGCCACCGCAGTTCGGGCACCTGCCATTCAGGCGACGTTCGGCGCAGGTGGCGCAGAACGTGCATTCGAACGAACAGATTCGAGCGAGCGGCGACTCCGGCGGCAGGTCCGCGTCGCAGCATTCACAGCAGGGGCGCACTTCCAACATGACCGTTCGATCCGTCGTGCCGGGACAATGCGGCAAGGCTAGCACCGATCTTTTGGAGTCGGTCCGGGATCGTTCTACGCGTTCGGACCCCGGTCTCATGGGGGTTTTCCCCGTCCGTAACCTCACGGATGCGTTGCTTTTGGACTGCGTCCTAAGCTTTCATACCGCATATCGAAGGTCAGGACCGCGGTTCGCCAGAATCCCTCACGGAGACACAGACATGAAGCTCAGCAAGTTCGCCCTGTTGGCGGTCGCCGCCAGTTGCACCCTGGCCAGCCAGGGCGTGTACGCCCAGGCCATGGAAGTCGTGACGGTCGAAGCCGTCCGCGAGATCGTCATCGGCAAGTCGCCGATCGGCGCGCCGATCAAGGAACTGACTATCCGCTCGCGTGTCAGCTACGCGGACCTCGACCTGACGACGGCCACAGGCGCCGCGACACTGGAGAAGCGCGTCCGGGACACGGCCACGTCGTCGTGCAAGGAAATCAAGGTCGACGTGCCCGTCGAGGGCTGGACGATCGATCGCTGCGTGCGCGAAGCGACCGAGGACGCGATGGTGCAGGTAAACAAGGCCATCGCCGACGCGAAAGCTGCGAAGAAATAGCCGGGCCTGAAGCTCGAGGAGCGCAAGGCGGGTGGCCTCGCGGCCACTCGCCTTTTTTCGTGCGTACCGCAAGTACTGCAGGTGGCAAAGCCGCGCGCGGTCGCGACTGGCCGAGCCGTACCCCGCCTAGGCGAGCTGCTGCGCGACCGCGCCCGCTGCGCGTTCGCCCGATTCGATCGCGCCTTCCATGCCACGCGCTCTCACTGAGGTGTGTTCCCCGCAGAAATGCACACGGCCCCGCGGCTGGAACATCGCCGGCAGGAACCTGGTGACCGTGCCTGGATTGAAGTAGGCCCACGCGCCCCCCGCAAAGGGGTCCTGCTCCCAGGAATGCTGGCCAGTCACCTGCAGCGCGCCCCTGGCCGCGGGCCGCATCTGCTCGATCTGCGCCACGACGTAACGCGCTGAGCCCTCCTTGCCAAGGCGGTCGAGGCGCCGCGCGCCGAGTCCGAATGCGGAGACCACCAGGCTCGACACCTGGTCGTCCTTCGCTTCGTGATAGATCGCGGAGACACGGCCGATCGAGTCGGTCCACATCGAAGGCTCGAGGCCGTCGTCCTCCCAGAACGGACGCGACACCTGCAGCGCAAGCTGGTGGATCGGCTGGTAGGGCAGCGATTTCACGGCCCGCTCCTGCACGCCTGCGAGATCCGGCCGCAGGTCGATGCGCCGCAGCGTCGTGAAGGGCACGGCACACACGACGGCGCGCGCGGAATATCGGGCACCGTTTGCCGTGCGGACCGAGACGCCCGCGGCCGTCGTCTCGACGGACTTGACGGTCTGATTGAACCGCACCGGTTGTTGCAGCTGCGCCGCCATCGCGATCGGAATGTTCTGGTTGCCACCCCTGGCTTGCAGCATCACCGGCTTGGCCGACTTCTGCGCCGCGGTGAACGCCGACACGTACGCCATCATCAGCGCAGAGATGTCCTTCGCGTTCAGGCCGTAGGTCGGAATCGTGTCGTACGCGAGTTCGATCATCGGCTCGGTCGCGCCCTGCTTGCGCAGGAAATCACGCATCGACACGTCGAACGGCGCGTTCTTCGCCTCGTACCAGCCTTCGATCGAGGTGAGCGGATTCTCCTGGCTCGTCACCAGCGGCACGTATTGCCACGGCATCATTTCGCGCAGCGCGGGCGGGAACGGGTTGCGGGGCGAATCCACCCACTGCGACCGGCTCATCGGCCTGCCATCGAGCACGAGCGTGTACTTCGAATGCTTCGACAGCCGCGGCACCTGATCTTCGAGCGGCACGGCGACGCGCGTCGCGACGTCCATCAATCGCCGGTAATCGCCGTAGATGATGTTGCCGCCGGCTTCAGGCACGCCCTGGACGTTGCCGAACGTGAAGACGCGGCCACCCACGCGGTCGCGACCTTCCAGCACCAGCACCTTGAAGCCCTTCTGCTCCAGGGTCCAGGCCGCCTGCAGGCCGGACAGGCCGGCCCCGATCACGATGACGTCGGCCGTATCTTCGGCAGACCAGGCCCGTCGTCCGGCAAGCAGGGTGGCGCCGGTGAGCGCGCCCGAGTGCAACAGGAAATCGCGACGGGAAAGGGTCATCGGCGGCAGGTCTCCAGGATCGCGACCGGCAATCCGGCCCTTCGGTACGACCGACTATTTGACGGTGACATCGATTGGAACTGTACGCGTACTTTTACGGGTGGGGCTACTACGGACCGCTGGCCGGACTGCGCGCCGGGGTTGGCGTACGCTCCACGCCATTCAGCGGCGCTCCATTGCGACGATCACCGTGCGGCCGGTCAGCACCGCGAAGGAATTCATCCGCGCGAGGTGCTCCCGGTTTTCCTCGAGTATGGCGGGAGTCTTGCGGCGGGCATGCATCGCGACGATTGCCGAGCCCAGTCTTACCAGCGGCCACAGCACGAGCAGCGCCGCAGAACCTGACTTGACGCGATCGGTGGAGCAGCTCGTCACGCGGAAACCGGCTTTCTCGGCCATGTACGAAATGTAGTACACGGAGACCGGATGGATGTGGCCGCCAACGTGCTGCGGATCGTAGCCATGGATCGGCAGCGGCCCGAACAATTCAGGGAATCCGGCCACCAGCGTGCGCACACGCGAGGTCAGGCTGAGCACGTTCGGCGTCGTCAACACGAACCGGCCGCCGGGTCGCAGTACACGATGCACCTCGCGGAAGAACAGGAACTGGTCTTCGAGGTGCTCGAGCACTTCGACCGAGTACGCGAGGTCGACGCTCTGGTCGGCAAGCGGGAGTCCGCCATGCAGGTCGATGGCATGGCAGCGCACTTCGGGCACGCGAAAGTTGCCGGGAAACAGATCGCACGCCTCGAGCTCTGTCGCGTATCCCCTGGTCGTGATCAGGTCGTGGACGCGACGCGCCAGGTAGCCCTCGCCGGCGCCGATGTCCAGCACCCGGCCCGCCCGCGCAAGATGCGGCTCGAGCAGCGCGAGCACCTTCGCATTGGTCCTGGGCAGCGAATAGGAAGCGGGCGCCGGCGCGTCGGTCACCGCGGGGTTCATCATGGTTTCCTCGACTGCCGCATCACCGGGTGAACAGCAGCAATGCCTGGCTTGGCGAATTCGGTTCCCGCGAGGATAGCGTCAAGGCGGGCCTGCTGCTCGCGGCGCATGGGCGATGGCACCAGTGTCACGCGTTCTTGCTCGCTGCCACCGCTGCCGAGGTGATGCACGACCAGGTTCTCCGCCGTTTGCTCGACAACGAGAGTGTCGCCGGTGGCGGCGGTGAACGAGTGCTGCTCGAATGGCACGATGTCCAGGTCTAGCCGCGCGGCCTGGCCCTGCAGTCGCCACGTGTACCGCCTGCCGCGATCGGAACGCTCGTACGATGCGCTGACGGCGCCGGCACCGATCCTCGAATTGAATTCGACGTTGCCGCAAGCCTCTGGCAGCCGCGGCGCCAGGCGAATCGTGCCCTGTTCCAGGTCGGGCTGGATGCCTAGAAAGTGCTGGTACCAGACCCGCAGCTGCTCGGCATTCGACCAGCCCTGCAGGTACGCCCCCGTGAGACGCGGCGCGCGTTCGCCGGGGTGCGGATAGGCGTCCAGGTTTTCGGGCAATCCGCCCACCACGCCGCGGGTGAGCGCAATTTCGTTCGTGTTCGTGAACAGCTGCCAGGCGAGGTCGACCTGACCCAGTTCGATCATGCGCTGCATCGCAATGCCGTTGAGCCAGGGCCAGACGGCGCCGTTATGGTAGGCCGCGTCCTTGTGATAGTGCTCCGGCGCGACGTGATACGGATGAAAATCGGGATCGTCCTGCGCAAGCGTCGCCACGCCCCACGGGTATGCCAGGGCTTCCCAGGCTTGCCGGGCAGCGCGTGCGGCAGCAGCCGGCTGGTCCAGCAGCTGCAGACTGAACAGCGCATTCGGCCGCACCTGCAGGTTCGGGACGCCGCGCGCGTCGAGATGATCGGCGATGCGACCGGTGGACGGATCCACGAAATCGTGCGCGAACCGGCTGCGCAAGCGATCAGCCGCTGCCGACCACCGCGTTGCCGCTTCCCGGTCGTTCAGCGCAACGGCGAACTCGGCGCCAGCTCGCAGTTGCTCGTACCACAATGCCTGGACGTCGTTGGCGCGCGTGCCGCGCGGTGAGTACGCGACCTTGTCGGGTTCGCGGCGTGCATCCATCCACGTTTCGTTGTCCGCGTGCACGAGGTAGCCGGCAGCGTCGGTGAAGTTCGCGAGCGCGCCCTCGATGCTGGCTTTCACGTTCGGGTACAGCTCGGCCACGATCGAGCGGTCGCCCGTGTAGCGCACGTAATCGCGCAATGCGATGACCCAGCGCGGCGTGCCGTCCGCGGTGTGGTAATCGATGCTGCCGGGTTTGACGATATTGGGCAGGCGGCCGTAGAAACGGGACGCGCGATCGAGGTCCTGGAATCCGGCGAACGAGGCCAGGACCGCGCGGGCTTCCTCGAAATGGCCGGTGACGAGCGTCGCACCGGGCAGCGAGATGAAACTGTCGCGGCCCCAGTATTCGTTGAACCAGGGCAGCCCGGCGTAAATGCCGTCACCACGCTGGCGGGTCACGAGCGAATCCGTCGTCAGTTGCAGCCAGCGCACCGCCTCCGCCAGCCTTGGATCGTCGCTCCCAAGGTAGTGCTCGCCCGCGATTACGGCCGTCAGTCGTGCGCGCCGGGCGGCCTCCCAGGCAGGCGCGTCCGCGGCAGCGCGTTCGTATGCGGTGCGGGCGGCTGCTTTCGAGGGCCCCACGGCGATCAGGAAGCGATTGCCGCCGTGACCCACGACGATGTAGTCGACGGCGTGCGAACCGGCTTCCGGCGTGGTCGTGTACTCGTCGATACCCTGCCCGCTTTGAAGGAACGAGACGGTGTCCCCCGCCAGTTGCAACGCCACGCGACCACTGGCACCGCTGAGTTCGACCTCGACCACGTCCTGCCCGTCAAAGAGTCGCAGCGTCTCCTTGATGCCCTGTGGATAGCTGCGGATCAATGCATCCGGCCTGACGACCACCGTGGCTGTCTGCGGATCGAGCGTTGCCCCGGCGACGCTCAGCCGGTAGTCGCTGAAGATGCGTCGACCCGCGATGTTGAAGCCGCGAAAGTACGCGTGCTCGGGGTGGTCGTTGCGGTGCGTCTGTGTGTAATAGAACGCGGACCGCTTGTTGGTAAAGGAAACAGCGCGGTTTTCGCTGGCGCTCACCGGGATCGCCAGTGAGTCGAGCGTGACGACGCGTGCCGTCCGTGTTGCCGCGGGCAACGGCGGCGTGGCTTGGCAGGCGGCCAGCAGCAGGGAAACTGCAGCACACGCCCAGGCCGCGGGAGTTCGGAGCATCGGCATTCAGCGGACCTTAGCGAAAAGCGAACAACCTGTCCCGCACGGCGAGCGACGCCGCTCCCGGCGCAATTCTGGAAAAAGAAGGGTTCGGGGTATCCTTGCGCCACCATCCGCGAGACCCGGACGCCTGGGTTTCGAACTACCCGGGATCTCATAATGACCACGATTCCCTCGCTCCCGAAGCACGCCCGTGTCGTCATCGTCGGCGGTGGCGTCATCGGCACCTCGACCGCGTATCACCTTGCCTTGATGGGGTGGCACGACATCGTGCTGCTCGAACGCCACCAGCTCACGGCCGGCACTACGTGGCATGCAGCGGGACTCATGGTTACCTACGGCTCGACGTCGGAAACGTCGACGGAGATCCGCAAATACACCCGCGATCTGTATGGCCGGCTCGAGGCCGAGACCGGACAGGCGACGGGATTCATGCCGATCGGCTTCATCGAGGTCGCTTCCGACAAGGACCGCCTGGAGGAATTCCGGCGTGTCGCTGCGTTCAACCGCTACTGCGGCATCGACGTGCAGGAGATTTCACCACGCCAGGTGCAGCAGCTCTTCCCGCTGGCGAAGGTGGACGACATCGAAGCCGGTTTTTACGTGAAGGAAGACGGCCGCGTGAATCCGGTCGACGTCACCATGGCGCTCGGCAAAGGCGCGCGCATGCGCGGCGTGAAGATCTTTGAAGGCGTGCCTGCCACCAGCGTACTGCGAAAGAACGGGCGCGTCACCGGGGTGAGCACGCCGTACGGCGACATCCAGACCGACTATGTCGTCAACTGCGCCGGCCTGTGGGCACGCGAGCTGGGGGCGATGTCGGGCGTGGCAATCTCGAACCAGGCGGCTGAGCACTATTACCTGATCACCGAAGCGATCAAGGACCTGCCGCAGAACATGCCGGTGCTCGAGGACCCTTCCGCGTACGGCTATTACCGGCAGGAAGGCGGTGGCCTGATGGTCGGCCTGTTCGAGCCGCTGTGCGCGCCATGGAAGATCGATGGTGCGCCGACGGACACGCCATACCTCGACCTCGAGCCCGACTGGGAGCGCATGGGCCCGTACCTCGAGACCGCGATGGCACGCGTTCCCGTCACCGCGCAGGTCGGCATGAAGAAATTCTTCTGCGGACCGGAGAGCTTCACGCCGGACCTCAAGCCTATCGTCGGCGAGGCGCCCGAACTGCGTGGCTACTTCGTTGCGGCCGGGCTCAACTCCATCGGCATCCTGACGGGCGGCGGCCTGGGTCGCGTGATGGCGCACTGGATCATCCACGGCCTGCCCGATGTCGACGTCACCGGCATGAACATCGATCGCGTGCTGCCGTTCCAGGCCAACCCGGAGTACCGCCGTTCACGCACGGTCGAATCACTCGGCATGGTCTACAAGTGTCACTACCCGACGCACACGCTGCAGACCGCGCGCGGAGCACGTCGTTCGCCATTCCACGAGCGGCTGGCCGCGCAGGGCGCGTACTTCATCGAAACCAGTGGCTGGGAGTCGCCTGGCTGGTATGCAGGCGCGGGCAAGGTCGCGGACCCGGGTCCGGACACGTGGGGCCGACCGGCCTGGTGGGACCGATGGGAAACCGAGCACCGCGCGGCGCGCGAAAACGTCATCGTCATGGACATGTCCTTCATGGGCAAATTCATGGTGCAGGGTCGCGATGCCGGCCGGTGCCTGAACCGGATCTCGGCGAACAACGTCGACGCGGCCACCGGCGAAATCACCTACACGCAGTGGCTCAACGCGCAGGGTAGGCTCGAAGCCGACCTGACCGTGACCAAGCTGGCCGATGACAGGTTCTTCGTCGTGGTCACGGACACCATGGTCCGTCACGCCGAGACCTGGATGAAACGCAACATTCCGGACGACGCACACGCGTTCGTCACGGATGTCACCGCGGGCTATGGACAGCTCAACGTGCAGGGCCCACGTTCGCGCGAACTGCTGCAGTCGCTGACGAGCACCGACCTGTCCAACGCGGCCTTCCCGTTCCGCGCCGCGCGCGAGATCGACATCGGATACGCACGCGTGCTGTGCACGCGAATCACCTACCTCGGCGAGCTGGGATACGAGCTGTTCGTCCCCACGGACCAGGCCGTGCACGTGTACGACAAGGTCGTCGCAGCGGGCGCGAAACATGGCCTGGCGCACGCGGGACTGCGCGCACTCGGCAGCCTGCGCATGGAGAAAGGATATCGCGACTACGGGCACGACCTCGACAACACCGACGATCCGTACGAGACCGGGCTTGGCTTCGCGATCGACCTGAAGAAGCCCGACGGCTTCATCGGCAAGGAAGCCTTGCTTGAACGCAAGGCGAAAGGTCCGCTGCAACGGCGCCTGGTGTCGGTACTGGTCGAGGACCCCGCGCCCCAGATGTTCCACGCCGAGATCGTCCGCAGGGATGGCAATGCCGTTGGCTACGTGCGCGCCGCGTCCTACGGCCACACGCTCGGCGGCGCCGTTGGGCTCGCATTCCTGGAACCGAAGCAGCCGGTGGACGAGGCCTTCCTGGCCGCGGGTACCTGGGAAGTCGAAATCGCCGGCAAGCGGTACCCGGCCACCGTTTCGGCGCGACCGCTGTACGACCCGAAAGGCGAAGCCATCCGTAGATAGCGCTAAGCAAGCGCCTCGAACCGATGCCGAATCGAGACTCTCTCGCATCCGGGGAATGTACCCGCGGCAGGCGTAAGATGATCGCCACGTCCCGGCAGGATGCCGAGGAGGCGACTTGACTCGCACGATCACGCGCTACAAATCGTATCTCGCATCTCTTGCGGCGGTGGCGGTGCTGGCATTTGCGCCCAGTGCATTCGCCACGGACGGATTCGACTCTAACTACGTCGAAGTCGGATACGGCATCGACAGCACCATCGAGGCGTTCGGGCAGTCGTTCGACTCGGACGACAGCTATCGGATCGACGGGTCGTACCAGTTCAACCCGCATCTTTTCGCAGCGGCGCAATACTACTCGGCAGGCTACGACTTCGAGGGCAACGCCAACTACGGCCTGTCCGGCTATTCGCTGGGCGTGGGTTACAAGGGCCGCATCAGCGGCGCAGACGCGGTACCCGTCGAGTGGTTCGCCGTGCTCAGCTACGAACACAGCGACACGCACAGCGAGCTTCACGATGTCGACTACGACGAAGGCCGCGACGGTGTCGGGCTCAAGGCTGGCATCCGCGCAGCCGTGACCGACCGCCTCGAATTGATGGTCAACGCCTACGAACAGTCGTACGGCAACGATCCCCTGCTGCTCAATGGCGACCTGAACGGACTGTCGTTCGAACTGGGCGGGGTGCTCCAGCTGCGAGGCGACTGGAGCCTGACCGCGTCGTACAGGACGGGCGAGCTCGACTACCTGACGCTGCCGAACTATCCGTCCAAGTACAAGCTGGAACTGGATCGCGACGAGGTGTTCGTGGGCGTCCGGTGGGCGTACAGGTAACGGCCCGGGTATCGTCGCAATGCTGCGTAGCATAAAGACAACCCTGGCTGGCATCGTGGTGCTTGCTGCATCGGCGGGCTGTGCCTACCAGGACCCTTTCAGCCTGCCAGACCTGACACCGCGCGGCGCGGCGCCGAGCGCGCAGGTCTATCCGAGCTACGGGTTTGATTTCGGATACGGATACGGCCATGGCGGCGGCTACCCCAACGTCTACCAGCCGGGCTACGGCTACAGTTACGGCTATGCCAACCCCTATTACGCCGCGCAGGGGCTCTATCCCTACGGCTATGGTTACCCGTACAACCCGGGTCCGCGCTATGTCGTCGTCCCGTGTGCGGACAGCGATCGCAATGGCCGGTGTGACGCACGGCCGCCAAAGCAGCGGCATGACCACGACCAGCACGGTCACGTCGCGCCGGCAAGGCCTCGACAGCAGGCGGTGCCTGCCGCGCCGCCTGTCGTCCAACGACCCGCACGGGTCCGGCCCGAGCCACGCCGTGCGACCCCACTGGAGGCAGCGAGCCAGCGGGGACCACGCGCGGGCAGCGGACGCCCGTCCACGAGCGGCAACGACGTCTCTTCGTCGCGTCCTACGCAAGAACCATGAGTCCCTGGGGGCCTGGGCATCGATAATGCTGCGATGACGACGCCTGCGAGGAAACGGACCCTTCAGCCCAGCACCCTGCGCATCGGTCACCGTTACCGGCCCTCGCGGCTCAAGGGTCCTTACGACGCGCTGATCATCGGCTCCGGCATCGGCGGCCTGACCACGGCTGCGCTGCTGTCCGAACTCGGCTGGCGTGTCGCCGTGCTCGAGCAGCACTACACCGCCGGCGGCGCCACGCACAGCTACGAGCGCAACGGCTACGAGTGGGACGTCGGTGTGCATTACATCGGCGACATGGGCGGCGCCACGATGTCGCGCCGGCTCATGGATTTCCTGACGCAGGGTAAGGTTGCCTGGGCACCGATGGACGCGCACTACGATCGCTTCTTCATCGGCGATCGAACCTACGACGCCGTGGCGGGCCCGGCAGAGTTCCGCGACAACCTGCTGACGCATTTTCCACGCGAGGCTGCTGCGATCGATCGCTACCTCGAACTGCTGCGCGAGGTCTCGCGTGGCATGCGCACGTTCACGCTGGACCGCACGCTGCCGTCCTGGGCTGCCACGCTGGCGCGGCCGATCCTCCGGCGTCGCCTGCCGCGCAGTTTCCAGCGCACGACCTGGGAAGTTCTCGCGGAAATCACCTCCGACCCCGAACTGATCGCCGTGCTGACCGGCCAATGGGGCGACCTCGGTCTGCCGCCGAAGCGATCTTCCTTCGTCGTGCAGGCGCTGATTGCACGGCACTACATGCACGGAGGCTTCTACCCGGTGGGTGGCGCGTGGCGAATCGCAGAAGCGATCCTTCCCCGCATCCGTGCGGCGGGTGGCGAAGTCTTCACATATGCGCGCGTTGATGAAGTACTGCTGCACGACGGCAAAGTCAGCGGGGTCCGCATGGCGGACGGACACGAGATCGACTGCAAGGTCGTGATCTCGAGCGCCGGCGCGATCAACACCTTCACCAGGCTGTTGCCGCAGCAGACGGTGCAGGAGCACGGCTACGACGTCCTGCTCAAGACCGTGAAACCGAGCATCGGCCATCTCGGCGTCTACATCGGCCTGCAGGGAACGGCGCAGGAACTCGGCCTGCCGAAGACCAACTACTGGATCTACCCCGGTGGCAACGATTACGACGGCGCGCTCGACCGGTTCCTGCAGGATCCGCACGGTCCGTTTCCGGTCGTGTACCTGTCGTTCCCTTCCGCGAAGGACCCCTCGTTCGAGCAGCGCCACCCGGGTCGCTCGACGATCGAGATCGTGGCGCCGGCGCCCTATGCAATCTTCGAGCAATGGGCGGGCAGCACGTGGGGCAAGCGCGGCGACGATTACGACGCGCTCAAGCAGTCGTACGGCGAGCGCCTGCTCGAGCATCTCTACGACAAGGTGCCGCAGGTACGGGGGCGCGTCGATTACTGGGAAGTGTCGACACCGCTGTCGATGCAGCACTTCTGCGGCTACGGGCGCGGCGAACTCTACGGGCTGGACCACGATCCCGAACGCTTCCGGCAGCACTGGCTGCGGCCGCGCACTCGCATCAAGGGCCTCTGGCTCACCGGGCAGGACGTGATGTCGTGCGGTGTTGCAGGCGCCATGATGGGTGGCATGGCGTCTGCGGCCGCGATCGCAGGACCGCGAAAGATGATGCCGGTGATGAAGCGGGTCTTCGGCTAGTTGGCCGTGATCGCGGCCCGCTGAACTGGGCCGTTACTTCTCCGGGCCGCTCGGCATCGTCCATTCGCCGGTCTGCGTACTGAGTTTGTGGCAACTCATGCAGTCGCTCTTGTACGTCGTCACGTAGGCGTTGTTCACGCCACCGACCAGGTGCACCAGGTGCAGGAGACGCGCAAAGGGCGGTGCCTTCTTCGAGCCGGCGTCATGACAATCGAGGCACGAACCCGGGATGTCCTCGAGCGCATCTTCCGCTGCAGGGTGCTTGCCCTTCAGCGTGAGCCCCGCCGGGGCGCTCGCCTTGCTCTTGGCCAGCAGGCCGGGCTCGATCTTTCCCGCCGTCCATTGCTTCAATGCGACGCTCAGGCGATTGTCCTTGCCTTTGCTCTTGTCGAGCACGTGGCAGCTGACGCAACCGTTCGGATAGGGATCGACAGCCGTGTTGCCGACCACCGGCAGGACGCACAGCGTCGCGACCAGCAGGGACGCCGCCAGGATCTTCCGGGAATGTTCACTCATGTCGCACACCTCGTATCGTGGGTGCCGGGTTACGGGCGGGGCTCGGCCTGCAGCCGCGCCTCGGACGGGGGTCCCGCGGCGCGGAGCCTGGTTGAAACCTGCTCGGCCGCCTCCATCACGCGCAGCACGTTCAAGCCTGCCAGCTTCGCGACGTCGGAATCAGTCCAGCCGCGGCGCATCATTTCCGCGAGCAACGCCGGATACCGGTCGACGCCTTCCAGGCCCTGCGGTACCTCTTCGATGCCGTCGAAGTCGGAGCCCAGGCCGACGTTGTCGATGCCTGCAAGCTGGCGGATGTGTTCGATGTGATCGGCAACCTCCGACAACGTCACCACCGGCCTCGGATGCGCTTGCTCCCAGGCGTCGAGCGCAGCCTTGGCGCGCTCCGGCTGGCCGATATAGAGCCCGGCGTACGGCGGAGAGTTGTAGCGGGTTTGTTCGGCGGCGTAATCCGCCTCCCATTGATTCGCGGCCTCGGAGACGTAGGCAGGATAGAAATTCACCAGCACCACGCCACCGTTCTTCGCGACCAGCTGCAGGACGTCGTCTGGAACGTTGCGCGGATGACTGTTGATCGCTCGTGCCGACGAGTGGGAGAAAATCACCGGGGCTTCGGCGACGGCGAGCGCGGCCTTCATCGCCTCAGGCGACACGTGGCTCAGGTCGACCAGCATGCCCAACCGGTTCATCTCGTCGACCACGTCCTTTCCGAACGCGGTCAATCCATTGTGCGCCGGTGTGTCGGTGGCTGAGTCTGCCCAGGCGGTGTTCTGGGTATGCGTCAGCGTCATGTAGCGCGCGCCCAGGTCATACATCATCCGTAAAGTCGCAAGCGAGCCATTGATCGAGTGGCCGCCTTCGACACCGATCAGCGACGCTATCTTGCCCGAGCGATGGATGCGGCGAATGTCGGCCGCGGTGTATGCCATCTGGAAGTCCGCGGGATACATCGCCACCATGCGTTTGACGAGATCGATCTGCTCGAGCGTCGTCTGCACCGCGTCATTGCCCTTGAGTTCCGTCGGCACCCAGACCGACCAGAACTGGCCGCCCACGTGACCCGCGCGCAGGCGCGGAATGTCGGTCATCAAGGGCGCGCCGTCTTCAGGCACTGGAAGTTTTGTCGTATCCGACCGCAGGTCGATCGAAGCAAGCACACCTTTTGTTCGTTCGCGCAGTGCCCATGCCAGGTCGTTGTGACCGTCGATCAGTGGGGTTGCCGCGAGAATCCTGTCCACGCGGGCGGCAAAATCGTTGTCGGCGGCGCAGGCCACGCCTGAGACAGCGAACAGGACACCCAGGACCGCTGCTGCGACGCAATGACGCCCGAGCTGTCGAACCACGGAAGAACGTCGGAGCATTGAGGTCACCAGGAGGGTTGCGGGCCGGATCAGGATAGACGAAGCAGACGCGGTCGTGGCGATACCAGGAAGGCGGTCAGCACCGATCGACCCGTGACGAGGACCGGACCA
>CAWCBA010000004.1:0-346292 GCA_963793675.1 uncultured Gammaproteobacteria bacterium
GCCCACGGGTTAACGTAAGCCTTTGATTTCACTGGTGCGCCCGGAGAGATTCGAACTCCCGACCTTCTGGTTCGTAGCCAGACGCTCTATCCAACTGAGCTACGGGCGCGTGATGAACGTCCTGGCGGAGAGAGAGGGATTCGAACCCTCGAAGGGCTTTTGACCCTTACGCCCTTAGCAGGGGCGCGCCTTCGACCACTCGGCCATCTCTCCGTTTTTAGGAGAGCCGCGAAGGATAAACGTCCGGAGCCGCCCCGTAAAGCTTGGGGCCGGAAAATGGCGTGCTATTTGACCTCGGTGGCTCGCGGGTCAGAGATACGGCTCGGGGTCCATGCCATCGGTGGCATGGCCGTTGCCGCTCGTGCGTACAGCGGCCGGACGGGCAGACGTCGTGCCACTCCCGTCCTGCTCTTCGCGCTTGATACGCTCGAAAATCTCTTCCCGGTGGACAGCCACGTCGCGCGGCGCGTTGACGCCGATACGGACCTGGTTGCCTTTGACGCCGAGCACGGTGACGGTCACGTCGTTGCCGATCATGACGGTCTCACCCACGCGTCTCGTAAGAATCAACATGAACGTCTCCTGGCCTGCATGGCGTCGTACGTCGCCGGACTCGATTCCATTCAATCCTTCTTCCTGCGTCCGGTCGGGAGCGGTTTCCCACTCACAAGACCATCGGCATACGCAGGAAGCAACGGCCCAATCCCCCCAACCAGCTCGAGCATTATATGCACATGAATATGCACAGTATTTCCGCGCACGAACAATAGCGCGCGCGCAATCAAAAGTCAGTACGCGCTGACAACTGATGCGTCCTTATTGGTTTGATATTTCTTACTCGAACGGAACGGATTTTTTCCGCTCGAGCAAAGCCGTCAACGCGTCACGGCACCTGCGGGCCTAGCCACGCCGCGAGACCGTCGAGTGCTGCAGCGAGGTTGCCGGGTTGCGTGCCGCCGGCCTGCGCGAGATCCGCCCGACCGCCGCCTTTGCCGCCGACCTGCTTCGCCACGTGATTGACGACGTCGCCCGCCTTCACGCGCGCAGTGAGGTCGTCGGTGACGCCGGCGATGAGCGTCACCTTGTCGTCGCCCGCCGGCGAACCCAGCACGATAATTGCACTGCCGAGCTTGTTTTTAAGCTGATCCACGGCCATGCGCAGTGCTGCCGCGTCCGCGCCTTCTACGCTCGCAGCCACCAGCTTCACGCCATTGCCGATCGTAAGTGCTTCGGCGGCCATGTCGCGACCGCTGCCGCTGGCAAGCTTTTCCTTGAGCTGCACGATCTCTTTTTCCATGCGGCGTGCACGATCAAGCAATTGCCTGACCTTGTCCTCGACGTCGTCGCGCGAGCCACGAACGAGCCCGGCCACATCCCTCAACTTGTGGTCCGTTTCGACCACATACTGGTAGGCGCCCTCGCCGGTGACCGCCTCGATGCGCCGCACGCCGGCCGCAACGCCGCCTTCGCTCACGATCTTGAACAGGCCGATGTCGCCGGCGCGATGCACGTGGGTGCCACCGCAGAGTTCGGTCGAATATGCACCGATGCGCAGTACGCGCACATTGTCTTCGTACTTCTCGCCGAACAGCGCCATCGCTCCAGCGGCCACCGCGGCGTCGAAATCCATGACTTTGGTTTCGGCGTCCGCGTTCCTGCGCACTTCCGCATTCACGATCGCCTCGACCCGCTGCAATTCTTCGGGCGTGACTGCCGAATAGTGCGAGAAATCGAAACGCAAACGGTCGGGTGCGACCAGCGAGCCCTTCTGGGTGACGTGTGCCCCCAGGACCTCGCGCAACGCCGCGTGCAGCAGGTGCGTGGCGGAATGATTGGCGCGGGTCGCGTCGCGGCGTGTTCCATTCACCGTCGCAGTGACCGTTTCGCCGACCTGCAGCGTTCCGGCCGCGAGCTTGCCGACGTGCACATGCGCCTTGCCAAGCTTCTGCGTGTCGGTGACCGCGAAGCGGGCAGTGGAGGTCGAGAGCTCGCCGGCATCACCCACCTGGCCGCCGCTCTCGGCGTAGAACGGCGTGACGTCGAGCACCACCTGGCCCTCCTCGCCCGCCTTCAGTTCGGTGACCACGTCCTTGCCGCGGAACATCGCGACGACACGGCCCTGGCCGGTCTCGCTCTCGTAGCCGATGAACGAAGTCTGGCTGTCGACGCTCAGGTCGCCACGCAGGTCGACGCCGAACTTGCTGGCGGCACGCGACATCGCGCGCTGCGAATTCATCGCCGCCTCGAACCCCGGCTCGTCGATCGAGAGTCCGCGTTCGCGCGCGATGTCGCTGGTGAGGTCGACCGGAAAGCCATAGGTATCGTAGAGACGGAACACCGTCTCACCTGGAATTTCTTTCCTGCTGCCGAGTGTGCCGATCGCGGTGTCGAGCAGCGTCATGCCCTGCGCCAGCGTCTCGGCGAAACGCTCTTCTTCCTGCAGGATGACTTTCTCGATGTGCGCTCGCTGCGCCGTGAGCTCGGGATAGGCGACACCCATCTCCTGCTCGAGCGGCTTCACCAGCGTGTGGAAGAACGGCTGGCGCTGGCCGAGCATGAAGCCGTGGCGGATCGCGCGTCGCATGATCCGGCGCAGCACGTAACCGCGGCCTTCGTTTGACGGCAGCACGCCGTCCGCGACCAGGAACGACGTGGCGCGCACGTGGTCGGCAATCACGCGCAGGGAGTTGGACGCGAGGTCGCGCGTGCCCGTGGCCTTGGCCGCCGCGACGATCAGGTTGCGGAACAGGTCGATCTCGTAATTGCTGTGCACGCCCTGCATCACGGCAGAGACGCGCTCGAGGCCCATGCCGGTGTCGACCGACGGCTTCGGCAGCGGCGTCATCGTGCCGTCGGCCGAACGGTCGAACTGCATGAACACGAGGTTCCAGATCTCGACGTAGCGATCGCCGTCCTCATCGGGCGAGCCCGGCGGACCGCCGGCTACGTCCGGGCCCGTGGTCGTAGAAAATTTCGGTGCATGGACCGCACGGGCCCGTGTCGCCCATCGCCCAGAAGTTCGATTTGGCGCCCATGCGCGTCAGTCGTGCTGGATCGACGCCGATGTCCTTCAACCAGATCTCGGCGGCGCCGTCGTCTTCTTCGAACACGGTGACCCAGAGTTTCGACGGCGGGATGCCCAGCGTGCCGGTGATGAAGTCCCAGGCGTAGCGGATCGCGTCCTGCTTGAAGTAGTCGCCGAAGCTGAAGTTGCCCAGCATCTCGAAGAACGTGTGATGGCGCGAGGTGTAGCCGACGTTCTCGAGGTCGTTGTGCTTGCCGCCGGCGCGCACGCAACGCTGCGAGGTGGCCGCACGCACGTAGCCGCGCTTTTCCTTGCCGAGGAACAGGTCCTTGAACTGGACCATGCCTGCGTTGGTAAAGAGCAGGGTCGGGTCGTTGCCCGGGACGAGCGAACTCGACGGCACGATGGCGTGGCCGCGCTCCTTGAAAAAGTCGAGGAACGCCGCGCGCAGCTGCGCGCTGGTCATGAACCTGGTCGGGGCCTGGGGCGTGCTTGTCATGGCTCTGGGTCGTCGTCGCCGGGGCCGAGGGCGGCCCGGATCTGGTCCGAAGAAAACCCGCGATATTGGAGGAAGCGTGCCTGTTTTGCACGTTCGCGGTAGTCGGCTGGAGGCGACAACCCGAACTTGCGACGACGGGCTTCCCGGGCCGCCTGGATCCAGTCCGTTTCAGTGGTGTCGAGCGCCTGGTCGATCGTCTCGGACTCGACGCCGCGATCGCGCAGGCCCATGCGGACGCGCAATGGGCCTTGCCCACGTCCCGCGCGCTGGGTGACGAACTGCTCGGCAAACCGCTCTTCGCGCAGGAACCCTTCCTGCACGACAGCGGCCACCGCCGCCTCGACCACCGCAGCGCCATACCCCTTGCGGAGCAGGCGCTCGGTCAGCTCGTGGCGGCTGAAATCACGCCCCGCCAGCAGGGCGTAGGCCGCGGTCTGGACGGTGCGCTGATCCGCCTCCGCCGCCGCCCCGGGCTCAGGCCTCCGACGCCTCACCCGTGGCCGCCTCGCCCTTCTTCGGCACCAGCAGCTTGGCCCGGACGGCGGTCTCGATTTCGCGCGCGGTATCCGGGTGCTGGGTGAGGTAGTTGCGGACGTTTTCCTTGCCCTGGCCGATGCGCTCGCCCTTGTAGGCGTACCACGAGCCGGACTTCTCGATGATGTTCTGCGCCACGCCGAGCTCGATGATCTCGCCTTCGCGCGAGATGCCAACGCCGTACATGATCTCGAACTCGGCCTCGCGGAACGGCGGTGCGACCTTGTTCTTCACGACCTTGACGCGCGTCTGGTTGCCCACGACTTCCTCGCCCTGCTTGATCGCGCCGATGCGGCGGATGTCGAGACGGACGGAGGCGTAGAACTTGAGTGCGTTGCCGCCGGTGGTGGTCTCGGGATTGCCGAACATCACGCCGATCTTCATGCGGATCTGGTTGATGAAGATGACGATCGTGTTCGAGCGCTTGATGTTGCCGGTGAGCTTGCGCAGCGCCTGCGACATGAGGCGCGCCTGCGCGCCCATCTGCATGTCGCCCATCTCGCCTTCGATTTCGGCCTTGGGCGTGAGCGCGGCAACGGAGTCGACGACGACGATGTCGACCGCGTTCGAGCGCACCAGCATGTCGGTGATTTCGAGGGCCTGCTCGCCGTTGTCCGGCTGCGAGACGAGCAGTTCGTTGACGTCCACGCCGAGCTTTTCGGCGTAGGCCGGGTCGAGCGCGTGTTCGGCATCGACGAAGGCCGCCGTGCCGCCGCTGCGCTGCACCTGGGCGACGACCGTGAGCGCGAGGGTGGTCTTGCCCGAGGATTCCGGCCCGTAAATCTCGATGACGCGGCCCTTCGGCAGGCCACCGACGCCGAGCGCGATGTCGAGCCCGAGCGAGCCGGTCGAGACGACTTCCACGTCGTAACTGTTGGAGTCGCCAAGGCGCATGACCGAGCCCTTGCCGAACTGCTTCTCGATCTGGCCGAGCGCTGCGACCAGGGCCTTCTTGCGGTTTTCTTCCATTGCGTTGCTCATGAGTCAGGCGTTGGAGCCGGGTAGCCCGGCTCGTGAAAGGAGATCTGCGGGATGGCTGCATTATTCCACAGCCCTGCCCGTGGGCGGTCCGAAAAATTACCCGGAATCACCGGTTTCTCCGCCGCCCTCGACCGCGTGATTCCACCAGTCCAGAGGCTCATAGCGTGAGCCTGCCGGGTCGGTCACGGAGCGTACGAGCGCGAAGCCACCTGATCGCCACACGAACGGCGGATCGAGCAGCGAATCCGCGGCGGATCGCACTTTGCGCGCGAGCGTCAGGTGCGGGCGGAACGGGCGTAGGTCGGTCGCGAAACCTTCCGCGACGAGCGCAGCGCGCAGTTGCGCGACGAGCGTCGCGAGCTCGGCGGGTACACGACTCGCCACGAGACACACGACCTGCGGCTTGCGCCAGTGCTCGACCCGATCGAACTCGATCGCCATGGACGGCCGGCTCACGCGGTCAGCGGCGGCTCGCAGCGCCGGCTGGCGTTCACGGGGAACCTGTCCCAGGAATTCGAGCGTGACGTGCCACTGGTCGGGGCGCTGCGGCTTGCCCGCAAGCGACGCGCTGATCCTCTCGACGCGGGCGCGCAGAGCCTGGCGCAGGGCGGCATCCGGCCAGAGCGCGAAAAAGAGCCGGTCGCTCATGCGGTCAGCAGTCGCTCCAAGGCACATTGGACCGTCCAGCGCCGCACCTCGTCGCGCCCGCCCTGGAACTGCTCGCGGCGCGTTTCGGCACGCGAACGATCCGTCCTTTTCGCGCCAGGCCCAGGCCAGCCAGACCGTCCCAACGGGTTTGTCGGCCGTGCCGCCGTCGGGCCCTGCCACGCCGCTCACGGCGACGGCCAGGGTACAGCCGGTGCGAGCCAGCGCACCCGCTGCCATCGCCTTCACGACGGGCTCGCTGACGGCGCCGTGCCGCGCCAGCAGGTCCGCCGGCACGCCAAGGAGGGCGGCCTTGAGGGCGTTCGAGTAGGCAACCACCCCACCCTGGAACCACTGCGAACTGCCGGCCACGTCCGTGCACGCTTTGGCGATCCAGCCGCCGGTGCAGGACTCGGCCGTGGCGAGGGTCGCAGCCCGGGCCAGCAGGCGGTCGCCCACGGACCGGGCCAGGCGCTGCAGGTCAACATCGGTGGGAGCCGTCATGCGACAATTCTACCGGCCCCTTGCCGGCAGCGGCGCGCCGTCGCTATCTTGCAGGCCGAGGCTTGGATCACCCAACAAACAGGCAGGAACCCATGAAAATCGCTTCGCTTGCAGTGGCGCTCGCCGTCGCTGCCTTCCCCGTCGTGACCCACGCGCAGGCCACCCCGGCGGCGCCGAGCGTCAAGGCGGATGAGCAGGTCGTCCTCAAGCAGGTCATGACCGACAAACGCGCCGTGTACGCGAAGAACCTGCAACTCACGGATGCCGAGAGCCGCGCCTTCTGGCCGGTCTACGACGAATACGAAGGCAAGGCCAAGAAGCTCAACGACGAGTTCATCGCGCTCGTCGACGACTACGCGGCGAAGTACGGTGCCATCACCGACGCCGACGCCACGGCGATGCTCAAGCAGAAGATGCGCATCGAGAAGGACCGCGAGGCCCTCAAGCAGATCTACACCAAGAAGGTCGCGAAGGTGCTGCCGCCGGTCAAGGCGCTGCGCTATGCGCAGATCGAGACGCGACTCGATAACATGATTCGTCGCGAGGTCTACGGCCTCATCCCGCTCGCGCAATAATTCAGATAGACAGGAATTCCACGGAGCTTATACATGAAGAATTTCAAGATCGTCCTTGCCGCCACCGCACTGTTGTCGGTCACGGCGCCGTTCGCCGCGCAGGCACAGTCGACCTACGACGAGACGCAGCAGCTGATCGCGCAGATCCAGACCGATTCGCGCGCGATCGTGCTCCAGTCCATGGCGCTTGACGACGCGCAGTTGGCGGCCTTCACGCCCGTATTCGACGCCTACCAGGCGGAGACCAAGAAACTGGCGCAGCGCCAGCGTCGACCTCATCAGCGCATACTCGTCGAATTACGATTCCATGACCGACGGCGCGGCCAAGGGCCTGCTGAACGACTGGCTCAAGCTGCAGGACGACGAGCTTTCGCTCACCAGGAAGTACGCCAAGAAACTGGACAAGGTGCTGCCGTCGACCAAGGTGCTGCGCTTCGTGCAGATCCAGAACAAGCTCGGCACGCTGCTGAGCCTGCCCGCCGTGCAGGGCGTTCCGCTCGCCAAGTAATCCGCAAGGAAGGCAACCATGATGAATCCACGTTTGACCCGCTTGCCGTTCGTCACCGCACTCGTGGCGGTGGCGGCGCTCGCTGGCGGTTGCGCCAGCGGTCCGGATGTCCGCAGCGATTACGATCGTGCCGTCGACTTCGGCAAGTACAAGACGTACAACTTTCTCGCGGCCGCCGACGGCAATCCTGCCGAGTTCCAGTCGATCGCCCAGCAGATGATGCAGCAGGCGGCTTCGCGCGAGATGGAAGCGCGCGGCTACGCCAAGTCCGATAACCCGGACCTGCTGCTCAACTTCAAGGGCAAGCTCGAGGAGAAGACCGACATCCAGTCGACGCCGGCGCCGTATTACGGCCCGTCGTACGGTTATCGGGGCTGGTACGGCGCACCGTACGGGGCCTACGGTTATGGCGGCACCGAGGTGACGACGCGCCGCTACAAGGTCGGCACGCTGGTCATGGACGTGATCGACCGTGAAAAGCGCCAGGCCGTGTTCCAGGGCGGATTCGAGGACGTCGTCACGTCCAAGATGATGCAGGACAAGCAGGGCACGATCACGAACGCGGTCGCGGCGATCTTCACCAGGTACCCGTTCGTCGCGGGCCAGTCTGCCCCGGTCGCACCGGCCGAGAAGAAGTAGCAGTCGCTGTCCCGCTGCGTGCGGGAAAAAAAGCCGGGCCATGAGGCCCGGCTTTTTCTTTGGTGCGCGCCCGATCGCGGCGCGGACTGCAGACTTACTTGGCGGGTGCTTCTTCGACCTTGATGGCAAGCGCTTCGGTGTAGGTCAGCTCGACCGTGTCACCTACGCTCACGCCTACGAGCTTCTCGGGATGCAGCACTTTGATGGTGCGCACTTCGCCCGAGTGGCCCTTGAATGTCACCGAAGGCGCCTGCGGATCGATTGCGGTAATGATGACCGTTGCGGTGGTCTGGCGCGCCAGCGTACCTTCCGGCTTCTGGCCCAGCTCGGCGGCACCGCCGGCAACCGCCGTCACCGGTGCCGCCGTCGTGCCGCCCTTCTTCACTTCATACGCCAGCGCTTCGCCGTACACGACGTGCAGCACGTCGCCCTTCTTCACCTGCGCGAGGTTCTTGACGTCCTCGCCAGCGACGAACGTGACTTCAGAGCCGTCCTCTTTCTTCAGCGTGACTTCACGCGTCTTCTGGTCGATCGCCGTGACCACGGCGGTCACTTCGACGGATGCGACCATGGTCTCGCCCTTCGGGGCCGGGGCCGGGTCCGCCGCGAATACCGCGGTGGCGCCACCTGCCGCACATGCCAGGCAAACGGTCGCGATCGAAAGCTTGAGGAATTTCATCGTTGAACTGCTCCGGGTAGTCGGAATGATCGAGAACGCACGGCCGAACCCCAGCGGGGCCCGGGCGGCATTGGGTTTTCAGCCGGTGATTCTAACCCCGCCAGCGACCCGCGGCTTGGTTTTGAGCCACACGGGCGACAGCGGTCAATCGAAATGCTCCGCGGCAGGGAACCGCTCAGCTCTCGAACCAGGCGTCCTGCATCTCGCGGCACAGCGGATTTCGAGCTGCAACCACGGCCAGCCACGCGTCGATCCTGGGCAGCTCGAAGCCGAGGAAATAGCGCGCCGCCTGCAGCTTGCCGCGCAGGAAGCCGTCGTCGCCGCCCGCGGCGGATTCCACCGCCGTGCGAGCGACGTCGAGCCAGAGCCACGCCACGACGACGTGGCCGAACGCCTGCAGGTACGGGGTTGCGTTCGCCAGGGCCTCCTCGGGCTGACGCGTGCTCCATGCCGCGCGCGTCGCAGCCAGCAGAGCCTGCAGTCCACGCGCGACCGCGGCGGATTCGTCCTGCAACCCGGCGTGCTCACCCGCCCGCTGCACCGACTGGCCGATGCGCTGCGCCAATAGCGCGAGCGCCCGTGCCGTCGTCCATCAGCACCTTGCGCCCCAGCAGGTCGAGGCCCTGGATGCCGTGCGTGCCCTCGTGAATCATGTTGAGGCGGTTGTCGCGCCAGTACTGCTCTACCGGAAAGTCGCGCGTATAGCCGTAACCGCCGTGCACCTGGATCGCGAGGTTGTTGGCTTCGAGGCACCACTCGGCTGGCCAGCTCTTCGCGATCGGCGTCAGGATCTCGAGCAGTGCCCTGCTCGCAGGCACGCTCTCGGCGGATCCCGTCCTCGCTTCGTCGACCAACCGGCCGCAATAGAGCTCGAGCGCCAGGCCGCCCTCCACGTATGACTTCTGCGCGAGCAGCATTCGTTTCACGTCCGCGTGCTCGATGATGCTCACGGGTGGCGATGCGGGATCCTTGCCGGCCGGGGTCGGCGGACGCCCCTGCTTGCGATTGCGGGCGTAATCGAGGCTCGCCTCGTAGCCCGCGTAGCCGATGCCCACGGCACCGAGTCCGACGCCGATGCGGGCTTCGTTCATCATGTGGAACATGCACTTGAGGCCGTCCCCGGGCTGCCCCACGAGGTAGCCGATGGCGCCGGCACGACCGCCGACCGGGAACCTGCCTTCACCGAAATTGAGCAGCGTGTTCGGCAGCCCGCGGTAACCCATCTTGTGATTGAGTCCTGCGAGCGCGACGTCGTTGCGCTCGCCGGTGAGTTCGCCCGCGGCATTGACCAGCAACTTCGGCACGATGAACAGCGAAATGCCCCGCACGCCGGGGACCAGCCTGCCGTCCGCAGCGGGAATCTTGGCCAGCACCAGGTGCACGATGTTCTCGGACATGTCGTGCTCGCCGTTGCTGATCCACATCTTGTTGCCGGTGAGACGGTAACGCGGACCGAGTGCGTCCTGCGCAAAGCCGTCGCCGTCGGGAGTCGCGCGCGTCAGGATGTCGGACAGGCTCGAGCCGGCCTGCGGCTCCGAGAGGCACATCGTGCCGAACCACTTGCCGTCGATTTCCTGCTGCGCGAAGACCGACTTCTGCGTCGGCGTACCGTGCACCATCAACAGGTTGGCGTTGCCGACGGTGAGCATGCCGCCACCGCCGAGACCGACTCCCGCCTTGGCGAAGAAGGCATTGGCGGCCAGTTCAATCACGTACGGCAGCTGCATGCCGCCGACGTCGTAGTCCTGCGTTGCTGCGAGCATTCCCGAGTCGACGTAGGCACGTGCCGCGTCGTACGCGCACTGCGGCAGGATGACGACGCCGTTCTCGAGTCGCGGTTCCTGCGCGTCGACGAGGCGGTTGAACGGCGCAAACTTTTCGTCCGCGATGCGCTGGCAGGTGTCGAGCACCGACTCGAAGGTCTCGCGGCTGTGTTCGCCGTACCGCGCGTGCCCGGCCAGCGAGGCCACGTCGAGCCAGTCGTTGAGCAGGAAGTCGATCGTCTTGCGCATGCAGAATCCTCGCGACCGGACCGGCCGGGACCATCACAGTTTGAACCATCCGGCGCTGGACAGACGAAACGCGCTGGCCGGCCTCCCGGCCCGTTCGCGGGCCGACGGGACAAGAGGCTAGAATCCCGCGGCGTGACAGAACAACTCAAGTCCCCGCCCAACACCCCCGTCATGACCCAGTACCTGCGCATCAAGGCGCAGTACCCGGACGTGCTGCTGTTCTATCGGATGGGGGATTTCTACGAGCTGTTCTTCGACGACGCCCGCAAGGCCTCGCGACTGCTCGACATCACGCTGACCGCACGCGGAACCTCCGGCGGCGAGCCGATCCCGATGGCGGGCGTGCCGGTCCAGACACTCGACAATTACCTTGCACGAGCTGTACGCAAGGGCGAGTCGGTCGCGATCTGCGAACAGATCGGTGACCCCGCCAAAGCGAAAGGCCCGGTCGAACGGCAGGTGGTGCGTGTCGTCACGCCGGGCACCGTCACCGACGACTCGTTGCTCGAGGAACGTCGCGACACGCTGCTGGCCGCGATCGCGCCCGGTGCCGACGGTTTCGGCCTCGCCTGGCTCGAGCTCTCGAGCGGCCGCTTTCACGCACTGCAGGCCTCGGGCGAGGAAGCGCTCGCCGCAGAGCTGGAACGACTCCGCCCCGCGGAATTGCTGCTTCCCGAAAACACGCTGGAGCGACTGCAGGGTCGCAGTGACCTCTGCGTGCGGCAGCGCCCGCCGTGGCATTTCGAAGCCGGCAGCGCCGAGCGGCAATTGTGCGAACAGTTCGGCACCCGCGACCTCGCCGGTTTCGGCCTCGCCGGACAAACGCTCGCGATCGGCGCCGCGGGCTGCCTGCTCAACTACTTGCGCGAAACTCAGAAGTCCGCCCTGCCCCACCTGCGCGGCATCCGCACCGAGCTGCGCGAGGATGCGTTGCTGCTCGACGCCGCCACCCGCCGCAACCTCGAACTCGACAGCAGCCTGTCGGGCCGCAGCGACAGCACGCTGATCGACGTGCTCGACCGCACGGCCACGGCGATGGGTGGACGCGAGCTGCGCCGCTGGGTCCAGCGGCCGTTGCGCGCCGTCGAACCGCGCGCGCTGCGGCTGCAGGCAATCGAGACGCTGATCGACACGGGCCTGCACGCGTCGCTGCACGCCCTGCTGCGCCGTGTCGGTGACATCGAACGCATCCTCGCGCGCGTTGCGCTGCGCTCCGCACGGCCGCGCGACCTGTCGCAGTTGCGCGCGGCGCTCGGCTGCCTGCCCGAAGTGCAGGCACTGCTCGCAACACCGGACGCACCGCTCCTGCAGCGACTCGCGCAGGGGGTCGGCACGCATCCGGCGATCCACGGACACCTGGCGCAGGCGCTGGTCGAAATGCCGCCCGCGCTGCTGCGCGAAGGCGGCGTATTCGCTGCCGGCTTCGATGCAGACCTCGACGAGCTGCGACGCATCAGCGAGCACGGCGACGAAGCGCTGCTCGATCTCGAAGCCCGCGAGCGCGAACGCACCGGCTTCCAGAACCTGCGCTTCGGCTACAACCGCGTGCAGGGCTACTTCATCGAAGTGAGTCGCAGCCAGGCCGACCGCGTCCCGGCGGACTGGGTACGGCGCCAGACGGTCAAGAACGCCGAGCGTTACATCACCAGCGAACTCAAGTCGTTCGAGGACAAGGTGCTGGGCGCACGCGATCGAGCGATGGCGCGCGAACGCGAACTCTACGAGGGCCTGCTCGACACGCTCGCCGACACGCTGCCCGCACTGCAATCGACCGCCGCCTGCGCTCGCCGCACTCGACGTGCTCGGCAATCTGGCCGAGCGCGCCATCGCGCTGCGGCTGGCGCGGCCCGAACTCTGCGACGAATCGCGCATCGACATCCGGGGCGGCCGGCACCTGGTGGTCGAACAGCACCTCGACGGTCCGTTCGTGCCGAACGACCTCGACCTGCGCGACGGCCGTCGCATGCTGATCGTCACCGGCCCCAACATGGGCGGCAAGTCGACCTACATGCGGCAGGCGGCGCTGATCGTGATCCTCGCCGGCATCGGCAGCTACGTGCCTGCGGAGTCCGCACGCATTGGGCCGGTCGATCGCGTCTTCACGCGCATCGGCGCCGCCGACGACCTTGCAGGTGGCCGCTCGACGTTCATGGTCGAGATGACCGAAGCCGCGAACATCCTGAACAACGCCACCCGCGACAGCCTGGTGCTGATGGACGAAATCGGCCGCGGCACCAGCACTTTCGACGGCCTGTCGCTGGCCTGGGCCTGCGCCCGGCATCTCGGGCGCGAAATTGGTGCGTTCACCTTGTTCGCGACACACTACTTCGAGCTGACCGCGCTGGCCGAGGAACTTCCGGCCTGTGCCAACGTGCACCTCGACGCGACCGAGCACGGCGAGCAGCTGGTGTTCCTGCATGCCGTCAAGGAAGGCCCGGCCAACCAGAGCTACGGCCTGCAGGTCGCACGCCTGGCGGGCGTGCCGAAGACCGTCATCGGCGACGCTCGCCGGTTTCTCGCCCGCCTCGAGCGACGGGACCGTGCGCCGGACGACTCCGTACAGGGCACCCTGCCGCTCGAGCCGCCGGCGGCGGCCGAGCCCCACCCGGTCCTGGCGAAGCTCGCGGCGGTGGATCCCGATGCGCTCTCGCCACGGGAGGCGCTCGAGCTCGTCTATCGGCTGCGAAAGGAACTGGATCGAGGTTAGACTACTGGGCGCCCCGATCGGGCGGCGGGTCCGGGTTGACCTGCGCCGATCAATAAACCGAGGTTGAGCAGTGCCCAGAACCCGATCGAGTTTCCTCCCGCTCTGCGCGCTCGCCGCGAGCGTGCTGATCGCCGTGGGGGGCTGTGGGCGCGAGCCAGCAGCGACCGCGTCCGCTGCGCTGGACGTCAAGGTGATCGAGGCCGCGCCCCGCTCCACGGAAATCTACCGGGAACTGGTCGGCGAGGTTCGTGGCTCGCGGGAAGTGGACATCCGTTCCCGGGTCAGCGGCGTCCTGCTCGGCAAGCACTTCGCCGACGGCAGCCTGGTCAAGGAAGGCGACCGCCTGTACACGATCGATGCCCGCGAATACCGGGCGCAGGTCGCCACCGCCGAGGCGCAGCTCGCATCGGCACAGGCCGACCTGACGCGCGCGCGCCAGGACGTCGCGCGCTACGAACCACTGCTGCGCGAAAACGCGATCAGTCGCCAGGTCTACGACACCGCCGTGGCGGCCGCCGCGCAGGCTGAGGCGCGGGTCGAAGCGAGCCGTGCCGGCATCACGGAAGCAAAGCTGGGCGTGGAATACGCCGACGTCCGGGCGCCGCTCACGGGCCGTATCGGCGCGTCGATGGTCTTCGAAGGGGCACTCATTACGGCAGGGCAGACGCTGCTCGCGACGGTGTCTTCCGACGATCCAGCCTGGGTGTACTTCAGCGTCAGCGAGGCCGATCTCCTCGCCTACGAGCGGCGGCAAGGATCGTCCGACGTCGCGGACGTCGACCCGGCGACCCGCAACGTGCGCCTGCAGTTGAGCGACGGGTCCGTTTACCCGCATCCGGGCCGGATCAACTTCAGTGACCGGGCACTCGACCCGAGGACCGGTACGTATCGCCTGCGGGCCGAGTTTCCCGAACTCGGAACACCTGCTCCGTCCCGGGCTCTTCGCCAGGATCCGCGTCGTCGCCGAGAAACGCGACAACGTGATCGTGGTGCCTGACCGGGCGGTCCAGCAGCAACTGGGGCGCTATTTCGTGACCGTCGTGGCAGAGGGGGACAAGGCGGAGCTTCGTCCGGTGACGCTGGGGCCCCGCCTCGGCACCAGCGTGGTCATCGACAAGGGCGTCTCGGCCGGCGACCGGATCGTGGTCGAAGGCATTCAGAAAGCGCGCCCCGGCACACCGCTCAAGGTGACGGTGGTGACGCCGGCCGAATTCGAGAGCCCGCCCGCGGCCGCGGGCTGACCGGACTCCCAGAATCATGTCACGCTTTTTCATCGACCGCCCGGTCTTCGCGATCGTCATCTCGCTGTTCCTGTTGCTGGCAGGCTCGCTCTCCTACCTCAGCCTGCCGGTCGGGGAGTTCCCGGAGATCGCGCTGCCGAGCGTCACCGTGTCGGCCAGCTACCTCGGCGCGAGCTCCGATGTCGTCGAAGCCGCCGTCGCCACGCCGCTTGACCAGCAGATCAACGGCGTCACCGACATGCTGTACATCAGCTCGGTCAGTTCTGACAGCGGCATGGCCGACATCAAGGTGACCTTCGACCTCGGTCGCGATCCCGACATCGCGACGGTCGAAGTGCAGAACCGGGTTTCCCAGGCGCAGCCGCAGCTGCCGCAGGAGGTGATCGCCCAGGGCGTCACGACCGCGAAGCAGTCTCCGGACACGCTGATGTATTTCGCCTTGTACGCGCCGGAGAGCGCCTATGACGGCCTGTTCATCAACAACTACGCCTTCGTCAACGTCGTCGACTCGTTGAAGCGCCTCAAGGGCGTGGGCAACGTACAGGTGTTCGGCTCCGAGTTCGGCATGCGCATCTGGCTCAGGCCCGATCGCATGGCGAGCCTGGGCATCACCGCGTCCGACATCGCGAAGGTGGTGCGCGAGCAGAACGTACAGGCGCCGGCCGGACAGGTCGGCCAGCCACCGGCCAGCGCCGGGCAGAGCTTCCAGTACTCGGTCCGCGTCCGCGGGCGCCTCGTCACGGCCGAGGAATTCTCCGACATGATCGTCGGTTCGAAGCCGGACGGCTCGTTCGTGCGCCTGCGGGACGTGGCGCGCGTGGAACTGGGCGCCAAGAACTATTCCTACCAGTCGCAACTCGATGGCAAGCCGGCGGTCATGATGGCGATCCAGCTGGCCCCGGGCGCCAACGCGCTCGAGACCGCCGAGCTCGTGAACGGCGAACTCGACCGCATCAGGGCGGCCCTGCCGGAAGGCCTGAGCATCGGCATGATGTACGACTCGTCCGAGTTCGTTAACGCCTCGATCAAGGAGGTCCTGCACACCTTTGTCGAGGCACTGGTGCTGGTGCTGATCGTCGTGTTCCTGTTCCTGCAGAACTGGCGATCCACGTTGATTCCGATGCTCGCCGTGCCGGTGTCGATCATTGCGACGCTGGCGGCTTTCCAGCTGCTCGGGTTCACCATCAACACCCTGTCCCTGTTCGGCATGGTGCTGGCCATCGGCATCGTCGTCGACGACGCCATCGTCGTGGTGGAGGCGGTCGAGCAGAACATGGCGGCGCACCACCTGTCGCCGCTCGAGGCCACCCGCAAGGCCATGGACGAAGTCGAGGGGCCGGTCATCGCGATCGCCCTGATCCTGGCCGCCGTGTTCGTGCCGATGGCTTTCATCCCGGGCGTGACCGGACAGCTGTACAAGCAGTTCGCGGTCACGGTGGCCGTCTCGACGATGTTCTCGGCACTGGTGGCGCTGACGCTGACGCCGGCGCTGTGCGTGATGCTGCTGAAGCCGCACGCCGCGGGCGACGAGCGTCGCGGGCCCCTCGCCCGCTTTTTCGCAGCCTTCAACCGCGGCTTCGACTGGCTGAACGATCGCTACGGATCCCTGGCGGCGGTCGGCGTCCGCCGGACGCTGCTGGCGCTCGGCGTGCTCGGCGCCGTCGTCCTGGCAACGGCCGGCATGTTCCGCATCACCCCGAGCGGATTCGTGCCGGACGAAGACAAGCGCGGCCTGTTCGTGCAGGTCCTGTTGCCGGACGCGGCGTCGCAGGAGCGCACGATCGCGGTGGCAAGCAAGGTCATGGAAATCGCGCGCGCGCAGGCGGGCGTCGAGAAGGTCGTCGCGGTCACCGGTTACGACATGATCTCGGGGACGGTCACGTCGAACGGCGCATTCCTGATCATCCGCCTGCTGCCGTGGGAGCAGCGCAAGACCAAGGAACTTTCATTCCAGGGCATCATGGAGAAGCTCGCAGCGGCCACACGCGACGTTCCCGAAGCGATCGTGGTGGCCTTCAACCCGCCTGCGCTGCCCGGATTCGGTGCCGTGTCGGGCTTCTCGTTCATGCTGCAGGCTCGCGCCGGTCAGTCACCCCAGGAACTCGCCAGCGTCACCGGTGATTTCATCGCCGCGGCACAGGCCCGCCCGGAGATTTCGCGGGTCACCACCACCTTCTCGGCCAACACGCCGAGCTACGACCTGGACGTCGACCGCGAAAAGGCGAAGAAACTCGGCGTGCCGATCAGCGACGTGTTCGCAGCACTGCAGACGTTCCTCGGCGGGTACGAGATCAACGACTTCACGCGCTTCGGCCGCAACTACAAGGTGTCGATGCAGGCGGAGCCGGAGTTCCGCACCGAGATCCGCGATGTCTCGAAGCTGTTCGTGCGCAACGACCGCGGGGAGATGCTTCCGCTCGACACGCTCACGACCGCCCGGGAGGGTGCCGGTGCACGATTCCTCAAGCGCTACAACCTTTACCGCACCGCCGAACTGAGCGGGTCGCCTGCCCCGGGCGCGAGCTCGGGCGATGCGCTGCGCGCGCTCGAAGAAACGGCGGCACAGGTGCTGCCAGCCGGCTTCGGCTACGAGTTTTCGGGCCAGAGCCTGCAGGAAATCCAGGCCGGCAACATGGCCACGATCGTGCTGGGGCTTTCGGTGGTGGTCGTGTTCCTGTTCCTCGCCGCGCTCTATGAAAGCTGGGCGGTGCCGTTCGCGGTACTGCTGGCCACGCCGTTCGGCCTGCTCGGCGCACTGGCCGGGATCAAGCTCGCCGGGCTCGACTTCAACGTCTATGGACAGATCGGCCTCGTGACACTGATCGGCCTGTCGGCGAAGAACGCGATCCTGATCGTCGAATTCGCCAAGTTGAATCGTGAGAAGGGCATGCCGCTGCCGCAGGCGGCGCTGGACGCCGCCCGGCTGCGCCTGCGCCCCATCCTGATGACCTCGTTCGCGTTCATCCTCGGCGTCGTGCCGTTGATGCTCGCCTCGGGCGCCGGCGCAGCCTCCAAAGTCTCGGTCGGCGTGACCGTGTTCGGCGGCATGATCGCCGCGACGGTACTGACAACGATCGCGGTCCCGGCGTTCTACGTCCTGGTCCAGGGGGTGGCGGAACGCCTGGCCGGCAGGACCCCGCCGACACCTCCGGCCGAAGCCGCGACCACATCCGGAGCTTCGGCGTGAAACTGTTACGGCGAGTGCTGGTGCTCGCAGCAGCGGCGCTGCCGGCTGCCTGCGCAATCGGTCCGGACTACCAGCGGCCGGACAAAGTGATGCCGGTGCAGGAATACCACGGCGTATTGAGCCCGCAGCAGGCGGAGTCCTATGCGGACCTCGACTGGATCCAGGCCTTCGGCGACCCGCGCCTTGACGAGCTGATTCGCATCGCCCTCGACAACAACCTCGACCTGCAGATCGCGGCGGCCCGGGTCGAAGAATACCGCGGCCTGGCGCGCGTGAGCCGCGGCGCGATGGGGCCGCAGGTCCGCGGCACGGGTTCAACGGTACCCAGCGCGGTCGGCGACGAGGACGCGAGCTATTCCCTTGGACTGGCGCTCAGCTGGGAAATCGATCTCTTCGGCAAGTTGCGCCGTGCCAGCGAGGCCACACGCGCGCTGCTGCTGGCCTCGGAGGACAACGCGCGCGCGGTGATGGCGACGCTCGTGGCCGAGGTGGCCACGACCTGGATAGAACTGCTCGACCGGGATGCGGAACTCGACATCATCCGCCGCACGATCAAGCTGCAGGAAGATTCACTCGCCCTCGTGCAGTCGCAGAACCGCAACGGCGTGGCCTCCGGCACTGAGGTGCAGCAGGCCATGAGTCAGCTGGCGACGACACGCGCACAGTTGCCGATCACCGAGCAGCAGCGCGTCGAAACGGAAAACCGCCTGCGATTCCTGCTGGGATTCCCGCCCGACCACGTCGCGTCAGCGGGCACGCCGGGCGCCTTCCCGGCGCCGCCGGACGTCCCGGTCGGCTTGCCGGCGCAGCTGCTGACCCGGCGGCCCGATCTGCGCCGGCTCGAGAACGAACTGCACTCGGCGACTGCTGGCGTCGGCGTGGCGCAGGCTTCGCGCTTCCCGTACCTCAGTATCGGTCTCACCTCGTTCTTCGGGCTGGTGAGTCCGGAACTTGCGCGGCTGTTCGACGGCAAGGACCCGGCCCAGGAACTCTTTGCGATCGGACCGGCCTTCGACATGCCGATCTACACCTCCGGAGTTGGCAAGGGCAATGTCGAGGCGGCGCGCGCCCGGGCCCGTCAAGCCGAGCTTGCCTACCGACAGGGCGTGCTGCAGTCGCTGCGGGAAGTCTCGGACTCGCTCTCCGCCCAGGTCCGGCTCGGTGAGTTCATCGCGCACAACGAGGAGCGCGTAGCCTCGTCGCGCGAGTTGCTGCGGCTGCAGCAGATGCGCTACCGCTCTGGCGTCGTGAGCTATCTCGAGGTCATCGATGCCGAGCGGCAGCTGTTCGCTGCCGAAGTGGACCTGGTGCGTGCACGGCGCGATCGACTGGTGGCCTACGTGCTGCTGTACCGCGCGCTCGGCGGCGGCTGGTCGCAGCCTGAGATTGATCGGCTGCTGTCGGCGACGAAGTAGCGCCTTGCGATTGCGAGGCGCTGCGGGTCGTCCCGGCGCTCAGGATTCCGTGGCTCGCCCGCCCGGGCCGGCGGCTTCGCGTCGAAATGAGCCGTGCCGCAGGAAATGCGCGACCTGCCGCCGCGACGTCGTTCGCGAACAGCATCCCGACGTGGCTGTGCGGCAGCACGATGTGATCGTTGAGACCGGGGATCACGGTCTCGCTCACCGCGACGGTGCCGTCGTTGTCTTCATCGAAGTGCGCGAAGAACTGGCCGGTGCCGAGGCGCCGTGTCCCGGCGATGGCGCCGAGCGAGCGCCCGCGGTCTCGAGGCCAGCAACGACCGCAGGGCTCCGCCAGTTCGGCCAGCGCGTGCGGTCCGATCAGCGGACGCAGCATGGCAAGCCGCCCCACCCCGTGCGCGGCGCGACTGCCATTCAAGGGTGAGCCGAGCAGCACCGCATTGCCGGGCAGCTCGCGCATGCCCCGCTGCTCCAGCGCCCGATACATGATCGCGCCACCAAGACTGTGGCCAACGAGGTGGACACGGCCGGTGCCCGCCGCACGCTCACGGGCAAGCTCGGCGAGTTCCGCCACGATCTCGTCGACGTTGCCGTGCATGGACGGGTACGAGAACACGTGCACGTCGAAGCCGTGCCGCGTCTGCAGGCGCTGGCGCAGCACCCCGAACTCGAGCCCGGTCATCCACAGGCCGTGAACGAGGATGACCGGCTCGGGTGCGCTCGCCATCACTCCTTGACGGGCAGCTTGACGCGAATGTGCAGGTCGCGCAGTTGCTGCTCGGAGACCTCGGTGGGCGCGTCGGTCAGCGGGCAGGTCGCGGTCTGGGTCTTCGGGAACGCGATGACGTCACGAATCGAGTCGGCGCCGGCCATCAGCATCGCCAGGCGATCGAGGCCGAACGCGATGCCGCCATGCGGGGGTGCGCCGAACCTGAGCGCATCGAGCAGGAAGCCGAACTTTTTCACGGCCTCCTCGGCGCCGATGCCGAGCATCTCGAACACGGTCGACTGCATCTCGTTGCGGTGGATACGCACCGAGCCGCCGCCGATCTCCGAGCCGTTCAGCACCATGTCGTACGCGCGTGCCAGCGCCTGGCCCGGGTTCGCCTTGAGCGCGGCCGCGTCGTCGCTGACCGGCGCAGTGAACGGGTGGTGCATCGCCGCCCAGCGCTTCGAGTCCGGATCCCACTCGAACATCGGGAAGTCGACGACCCAGAGCGGCGCCCAGCCTTCGGCCACCAGGCCGAGGTCCTGGCCGACCTTGAGGCGCAAGGCGCCGATCGCGTCGTTGACGACCTTGGCCTTGTCGGCGCCGAAGAAGACCAGGTCGCCCGTCTGCGCGCCGGTGCGCTGCATGAGGCCGGTGACTGCGGTATCCGACAGGAACTTGAGAATCGGCGACTGCAGGCCCTCGCGGCCCTTCGCCGCGTCGTTCACCTTGACGTACGCAAGGCCCTTCGCGCCATAGCGCGCGACGAACGCGGCGTAGTCGTCGATCTGCTTGCGCGAGAGCTTCTCGCCGCCCTGCGGCACGCGCAGCGCAGCGACGCGGCCCTCCGGATCGGCGGCCGGGCCCGAGAACACCTTGAACTCGCAGTCCTTGACCAGGTCGGCGACGTCGACGAGTTCGAGCGGGATGCGCAGGTCCGGCTTGTCGGATGCGTAGCGGCGCATCGCCTCGGCGTACGTCATGCGCGGGAACGGATCGGGCAGCGACTCGCCGAGCACGTCCTTGAACAGCTTTCGCACCAGGGATTCCATCAGCCCCATGATCTCGTCGCGCGTCAGGAACGAGGTCTCGACGTCGAGCTGCGTGAACTCGGGCTGGCGATCGGCGCGCAGGTCCTCGTCGCGGAAGCAGCGCACGATCTGGTAGTAGCGGTCGAAGCCCGACATCATCAGCAGCTGCTTGAAGATCTGCGGCGATTGCGGCAGCGCGAAGAACTTGCCCGGCTGCGTGCGGCTCGGCACGAGGTAGTCGCGCGCACCTTCCGGCGTCGCCTTGGTCAGCATCGGCGTCTCGACGTCGATGAAGCCGTTGTCGTCGAGGTACTCGCGCATCGAACGCGTGATCGCGTGCCGCTGCCGCAGGCGCTTCTGCATCACGTCGCGACGCAGATCGATGTAGCGGTACTTGAGCCGCGTCTCTTCCTTCACTTCCTCGTCGAGCTGGAACGGGATCGGCTCGGAACGGTTCAGCACTTCGATGCCGCGCGCCAGCAGTTCGACCTGGCCCGACGCGAGGTTCGCGTTCGCCGTGCCCGCAGGACGCGGACGCACCGTGCCGGTCACCTTGATCACCCACTCGCCGCGCAGGCGCTCGGCCTCGGCAAAGACGGCCGCCGCGTCTGGATCAAACACGACCTGCAGCAGGCCGTCGCGGTCGCGCAGGTCGACGAAAATGACGCCGCCGTGGTCGCGTCGACGATGGACCCAGCCGGCCACCTCGACCGTGGATCCGACGAGGCGCTCGTTGACGTCGCCGCAATAATGAGTGCGCATGGGCATGGGGGAAAATCCCGTCGAAAAGGGTGCGGGGACCGGCCCGGGGCCGGTCCGCTACGCTGAGCCGCAGAATGTTACGGAGGGGGTTGCTGCGGCGCAAGATCGGCCGTTACGGGCTTGTTTTTCCACTTTGGCACGACCACGCCCAGCGTCAGCAGCATCTTGAATGCGTCGTCCACCGTCATGTCGAGGGGTACGACCTCAACCCGGGGGACAGCGACCAGGAATCCCGTGGTCGGATTCGGCGTCGTCGGCACGAAGACGCAGACGACGTCCTGCTCGGTCTTCGCCTGGACCTCCTCCAGTTCCTCGGAGGTGATGAACCCCACGCTGAAGATGCCCTTGCGCGGGAACTCGACCAGGACGACCTGCTTGAACGACTTGCCCTTGTCGGTGAGCACGGTCTCGCTGAAGGTCTTGGCTCCGCCGTAGACGGCGCCGATCACCGGGATGCGCCGTACCAGGTCCTCGAAACCCGTGACGATCCGCCCGCCAAAAAGGTTGCGGACCACGACGCCCGTCACGACCAGCAGCAGGAACGACAGGATGATGCCGACGCCCGGCACGTACTGGCCGACCAGCGCCTCGGGCCGCCAGGGTGGCGGCAACAGCACCAGCGACTGGTCGAGGATGCGCGAGAGGAAGCGGACGACCCAGACGGTCACCATGACGGGGATCCAGATCAGGAGACCCGCGATCAGGTGATTGCGCAATCGGCGCGCGAAGCCGCGGCGGCCACCCTTGCCGCTGCCCGTTTCTTCGTCGTCGACGTCGTCGGTCGATGTCGGATCAGCCACTCTGTTCACCCCGGCACGGGCCACCCGCCCGGCTCGAATCAGCGTTTGCGGACGGACTTTTTCGGCGCAGTTTTCTTCGCAGCCGGCCTGGGCCTGGCGACCGGTTTCGCGGCCGGCTTCTTCACCGCGACGCTCTTCTTCGCTGCGGCGGGCTCCGGTTTCGGCTCGGCCTTCTTTTCTGCCTTGTCGCTGGTCGCTGCCGCCGCCGCACTCTCGGCAGGCGGACCATCGTCCTTGCCGGCCAGGTTGCGCTTGTTCTCCTTGTCAGACTTGAAATCCGTCTCGTACCAGCCGCTGCCCGAGAGGCGGAACATCGGCGCCGACATCAGGCGCTGCAGCGTGTGCTTGCCGCATTCGGGGCACTCGCGCAGCGGCTTGTCGGAGAACTTCTGCAGCGCCTCCAGGTGGTGGTGGCACTTCTGGCACTGGTATTCGTAGATCGGCATGGTCGGTCCGGCGCGGTGAATCGTGGCCTAGGTTAGTCGAATCGGCCGCGGATTATACCGGGACGGCGACGCGCTCGAATGCGAGCTCGCCGTCCCTGGCCGTTACCCGGATCGTGTCGCCCGGCTCGAAGTCGCCACGCAGGATGCGCTGCGCCAGCGGATTTTCGAGCTGGTGCTGGATCGCGCGCTTGAGCGGCCGCGCCCCGTACACCGGGTCGAACCCCGCCTCGCCGAGCAGGTCGCGCGCGGCATCGTCCAGTTCCAGGCCCAGGTCGCGCTCGGCCAGGCGCCGGCGCAGGTTGCCAAGCTGGATGTCGACGATCGCGCGGATGTGGTCCTTGCCGAGCGGGTGGAACACGACCACTTCGTCGACACGGTTGATGAACTCGGGGCGGAAGTGCTGGCCCACGATGTCCATCACGGCCGACTTCATGCTCGCGTAGTTCGCCTCACCCGCGAGTTCCTGGATCACGTTCGAACCGAGGTTCGAGGTCATGATCACGACGGAGTTGCGGAAATCAACGGTGCGGCCCTGGCCGTCCGTGAGGCGGCCATCGTCGAGCACCTGCAGCAGCACGTTGAACACGTCCGGGTGCGCCTTCTCGACTTCATCGAGCAGGATCACCGCGTACGGACGGCGGCGCACGGCCTCCGTCAGGTAACCGCCCTCCTCGTAACCCACGTACCCCGGCGGCGCGCCGATGAGACGCGCGACGGAATGCTTCTCCATGAACTCCGACATGTCGATGCGCACCATCGACTCTTCCGTGTCGAAGAGGAATTCGGCGAGCGCCTTGCAGAGTTCGGTCTTGCCCACGCCGGTGGGCCCGAGGAACAGGAACGAGCCGTTCGGACGGTTCGGGTCGGACAGACCCGCGCGCGATCGACGGATCGCATCGGAGACGGCCTTGACCGCCTCGTCCTGGCCGACGACGCGCTTCGCGAGCGCCTCTTCCATGCGCAGCAGCTTCTCGCGCTCGCCTTCGAGCATTTTCGAGACCGGGATGCCGGTCCACTTCGAGACGACCTCTGCGATTTCCTCTTCGGTCACCTTGTTGCGGACGAGCGTCGGGGCCTTCGTCTCGCCTTCCTGCGCCGACTTCAGGCGCTTTTCGAGTTCCGGGATCCTGCCGTACTGCAGTTCGGACATGCGGGCCAGGTCACCAGCACGACGCGCGGTCTCGAACGCCTGGCGCGCATCTTCGAGTTCCTGCGTGATCTGCGCGGCGCCCTGTGCCGAGGCCTTCTCCGCCTTCCAGATTTCGTCGAGGTCGGCGTACTCCTTGCCGAGGTCGCCCAATTGCTCGTCGAGCGCCTCGAGGCGTTTCTTCGACGCTTCGTCCTTCTCTTTCTTGAGCGCCTCGCGCTCCATCTTGAGCTGGATGATGCGGCGGTCGAGCCGGTCCATCTCCTCCGGCTTGGAGTCCATCTCCATGCGGATGCGCGACGCGGCCTCGTCGATCAGGTCGATCGCCTTGTCAGGCAACTGCCGGTCCGTGATGTAACGATGCGAGAGCGTGGCCGCGGCGACGATCGCCGGGTCGGTGATCTCGACCTTGTGATGGACCGCATAGCGCTCCTTGAGTCCGCGCAGGATCGCGATCGTGTCCTCGACCGAGGGCTCGTTGACCAGCACTTTCTGGAAGCGGCGCTCGAGCGCGGCGTCCTTCTCCACGTATTTGCGGTATTCGTCGAGCGTGGTGGCGCCGACGCAGTGCAGCTCGCCACGAGCGAGCGCCGGCTTCAGCATGTTGCCGGCATCCATCGAGCCTTCGGCCTTGCCGGCACCGACCATCGTGTGCAGCTCGTCGATGAACAGGATGACGCGGCCTTCCTGCTTGGCGAGGTCATTCAGCACGCCCTTGAGGCGCTCCTCGAATTCGCCGCGGAACTTCGAGCCCGCGATCAGCGCGCCCATGTCGAGTGACAGGATGCGCTTGTCGCGCAGGCTCTCGGGGACTTCCTTGTTGACGATGCGCAGGGCCAGCCCTTCGACGATGGCGGTCTTGCCGACGCCGGGTTCGCCGATCAGCACGGGGTTGTTCTTGGTGCGACGCTGCAGCACCTGGATCGTGCGGCGGATCTCGTCGTCGCGGCCGATGACCGGGTCGAGCTTGCCCTGCTCCGCACGCTCGGTGACGTCGATGGTGAACTTCTCGAGCGCGCCACGCTGTTCCTCGACGTTCGGGTCGTCGACCTTGCTGCCGCCGCGGATCTCGTCGATCGCAACCTCGACCGCGCCCTTCTGCACGCCTGCGTCCTTGAGGATCCTGGCGAGCGGGCCCTTGTCTTCCAGCGCGGCCAGGATGAACAGCTCGCTGGTGATGTACTGGTCACCGCGCTTCTGCGCGATCTTGTCGGTGAGGTTCAGCAGCCGCGCGAGGTCGTTCGACAGGTGCACCTCGCCGCCGGTGCCTTCCACCTTCGGCAGCCGGTCGAGCGCTTCACGCAGTTGCGAGCGCAGCGTATTGATGTTGGCGCCGCACTTGTCGAGCAACGGCCGCACGGTACCGCCCTGCTGGTCCAGCAGGGCCTGGCACAGGTGCACGGGCTCGATGATCTGGTGGTCGCGGCCCAGGGCGAGCGACTGCGATTCCTGCAGCGCGGCCTGGAGCTTGGTCGTGAATTTGTCTTGGCGCATGGGGACTCTGTCCGTGGGACGTCTTGTCCCCGGAATTGGGGTCGATGCCGCGAGATAAAAGGGGTGGGAAGGGGGAGGAAGGGCAGGAAGGCCAGGAAGGCCAGGAAGGCCCGGAAGGGCAGGAAGAGGCCAATCGCAGCAACCTGAGTCCCTTCCTCGCCTTCCTCGCCTTCCTCGCCTTCCTCGCCTTCCTTCCCTTCCGGGCCTTCCGGACCTTCCCGACCTTCCTCCCCTTCCTAGTGCATGCCCTGGTGCGTCAGGTACACCAACCCCACTCCCAGCACGATGAACAGCACCTGGCCCAGGCTCGCGCTCAGGTCCACGCGGCGGTGCAGTCCGGGGATGAGATCGGCCACGGCCACGTAAATGAAGCTGGAAGCCGCGAGGGCCAGCGCATAGGGCAGGAAATCCAGCGCCGTATTGAGCGCGTAATACGCGATGACGCCGCCCACCACGGAAGTGAGGCTCGAGACCAGGTTCAGGGTCATCGCCCGGGCGCGGCTGAATCCACCATGGAGCAGGATTGCGAGATCGCCCACCTCCTGCGGGATTTCGTGGGCGAACACGGCAAGCGCCGTGACGATGCCGAGTTGCGGGTTGGTCATGAAGGCCGCCGCCACGAGCACGCCGTCGAGCAGGTTATGGAACGTGTCGCCGGCCAGGATCAGGTTGGCCGACGCCCGGTCGCGCGCGTCGTGGCTCGGCGAGTGCATCTCGCAGGGATCGTCGTGGCAATGACGCCAGAGCACGAACTTCTCGAGCAGGAAAAACAGCAGGATGCCGCAGAGGAGCGCGAGGCCGACCCGATGAGCCGAGCCGGGACCGGCCCCGTCGAGCGCGTGTGGAATCAATCCAAGGAACGCCGCGCCGAGCAGCGTCCCGGTTGCGAAGCTCACAAGGTGAGGCAGCATGGCCGTGCGCCAGCGCGAATCGAGCGCCAGGAACACGCCGGCCGCGAGGGCGCTCAACACACCGCTCAAGGCCGTGAACACGACGATCAGGGTCAGGCTGCTCAAGGGACGTTCTGCCGGATGCGGGGCCTTGAATGGCCCTCAGGTTAGCACGCGGTCCGCGTGCGTTTCGGCGATGGTGCCGGACGCGAGCCACGCCAGCGTCGCCATGCGACCGGTCCGCCCGCCGTCGCGACGAAAGGAGAAGAATTCCGCGGCTTCGCGCTGCGTACAGCGCCCACCGCCACTGACGTGATGGACGCCGGCACGGCCCAGCGCGCGGCGCGCCAGGCGGTACAGGTCGGCCTGGAAGCGGCCGGTCGCGTTGCGCACGAACGCATCGTCGTTCGACTCGTCGCGAACGACGAATGCTTCACGGACCTCGGGCCCGACTTCGAATGCAGCCGGTCCGATGGCCGGTCCGAGCCACGCAACGAGCTGACCAGGCTCTGCTCCCAGCGCCGCCACGGTGGCTTCGAGCACACCGCCCAGGAGTCCGCGCCAACCCGCATGCGCGACACCGATGCGCGTGCCCGCGCGGTCCGCGAACACGACCGGCAGGCAGTCGGCCGTCATCACCACGCAGACGCGGCCGGGCCCGAACGCCACGGCAGCATCCGCACGCGGCGGGGCAGCAGCGGTGCTGACAGGCCCGGGATGGACGACCACGTGGATCCCGTGCACCTGCTCGAGCCACAGCGGTTCCGAGGGTATCCGCGCTGCAGCCCGCAGCAGCGCGCGATTTGCACGCACGTGTTCCGGATCGTCACCAACGTGCTGGGCGAGATTGAAGCTCGCGAAAGGCTCCGCGCTCAGGCCGCCGCCGCGCAATGTCGAGAGCGCGTGCACGTTCGGCGCTACGTCCCAGTCTGGCGTCAGCCACGAACCCTGCGGCGAGGACACGCCCTGCGTCATGCGCTGGCGGTCGCAAGGTCGGCGGCGAGCACGGCGAGCAGCCCCTGCATGTCCCCGGGCAACGGTGCCTGCGCTTCGAGCGGCTTGCCGGTCACGGGATGCGCCAGTTGCAGCTTCGCCGCGTGCAGTGCCTGTCGCGGGAATTCACGCAAGGCGACGCGCAGCTCTTCGGTCGCGCCTTTCGGCAACGCGAGGCGACCGCCGTACACGCGGTCACCTACGATCGGGTAATTGATGTGCGCGAGGTGCACGCGGATCTGGTGGGTGCGCCCGGTCTCGAGCTGCACGCGCACGTGCGTGTGCGCACGGAAGCGGCGGATGACGCGATAATGCGTGACGGCATCGCGCCCCCCCTCGCGGATCGCCATGCGCACGCGGTCGGTCGGGTGCCGGTCGATCGGGGCGTCGATCGTGCCGCCCGCCGTCATCACGCCCCGGCAGATCGTCTCGTACTCGCGATGGATTTCGCGCGCCTCGAGCATCCGCACCAGCGCGGTGTGCGCCTTGAGCGTGCGGGCCACGATCAGCAATCCGCTCGTATCCTTGTCGAGCCGGTGCACGATGCCGGCGCGAGGCAACTTGCCGAGTTCGGGATCGCGCGACAGCAGCGCGTTCTGCAGCGTCTGGTCCGGGTTGCCGGCGCCCGGATGCACGACCAGCCCGGCAGGTTTATCGACGATGAAAACGTGCTTGTCTTCGTACGCCATCAGGAGCGGGATGGCCTGGGCTTCCGCGGTCGATTCTTCGGTGACGGTGCCGGCAATGACGACGGTCTCACCGCCGTTGACCTTGTCCCTGGGGCGGTGGACGGACCCGTCGACCAGCACCTCGCCGGCCTCGATCCACGTCTTGAGTCGGCTGCGGGAGTAGTCGGGCAGCAGGCGGGCGAGCGCCTGGTCGAGTCGCTGGCCCGCTTCGGTGTCGGGAATCTGCAGGCTGAGTTGAACGGTTGAGGTCGGCATGGGGTCGAATTCTATATACTTCACGCCCTTCCGCAGGGCTTGACCCAGGATCCCCGCATGCCTGCTGCTTTTTCCCGACGTCTACTCGTTTCGGCTCTGCTTGCCTTGGCCCTGCTGGGCACAGGGGGCTGCAGCAGCCTCAAGTTCTGGGACAGGAACAAGGGAGACAAGGTCATCGAGGGCTCGCCCGAGCAGCTGTACCGGGACGCGATCAAGGACATCAAGAGCAACAACTACCCGGGCGCCATCCAGCGCTACGAGATGCTCGAAGCGCGCTACCCGTTCAGCGAGCAGGCCAAGCAGGGCCAGCTCGACCTGATCTACGCCTACTACAAGAACAGGTCGGCCGATTCGGCGATCGACCAGTCTGACCAGTTCATCCGCGAGAACCCGACGCATCCGCGCGTCGACTATGCCTACTACGTCCGCGGCCTCGTGTATTTCGACTCGGGGGCCAACTGGCTCGAGCGCAAGTTCAAGGCGAACATCGCCAAGCGCCCGCCGCATGAAGCGCGCAAGTCCTTCCAGGCCTTCCAGGTATTGGTGCAACAGTACCCGAAGAGCCCGTACGCAGCCGACGCCCGCCAGCGCATGGTTTACCTGCGCAACCGGCTGGCGGATTACGAAATCGAGGTGGCGCGCTATTACCTGAAGCGCGGTGCCTACGTGGGCGCCGCCAATCGCGCCAAAGGCGTCATCGAAGGCTACGACGGCGCGCCGGCCGTGGACGACGCACTCAAGATTCTTGCGGCTTCGTACCGCAAGCTGGGGGTCGACGACCTGGCCCAGGCCACGGACAAAGTCCGCGCCACCAACGCTTATACCGTTCCTGACCAGATGGACCCGGCCGCCGTCGCAGCCGGCACAGCAGGCAGCGGGCACCGATCGGCGACAGCGGTGGCGGCGGATGGCAGTTGGGCGGCGCACCGCCGCAGGCCGGGCAATGGGAAGCCACCGTGGGCGTCATCGCTTCCAACTCGAGCGACGTCGACTTCAAGGGCGGCACCACGGCCACGATCGACAGCGGCTTTGGTTTCATGGCGGGGGCCGGCTATCACTTCACCGATCGCCTGCGGGTCGGGTCGACCTTTACCTTCGACCAGAAGGATTACAGCGCTGACGTCGCAAGCGACACACCGGGCCAGTCCTATGCGATCGAGGGCAGCATCGACACGATGTCGCTGATGCTGGATGTAGCCTATACGTTCCTTACCGGCCCGTTTACGCCCTACGTCGTGGGCGGCCTGGGTTGGGCCTGGGTCGATACCAACGTCGCCACCGAGCCACCGCAGGTCGGTTGCTGGTATCACCCGTGGTATGGCTACATCTGCACGTCCTGGCAGGACACCAGGACGGTCGATGGCCTGGCCTACGAAGTGGGCATCGGCATGCGTTACAACTTCAGCAATTCGCTCGCAGCCGACGGCGCCTACCGGATGCGCTGGATGGACTTCGAGAATGCCACCGGCACGCCGTCGATCGACACGCTGCAACTGAATCTGGTCTGGAAGTTCTGACTCGTCGAGCTTTTCAGCACGCTTGACGCACTGATTTAGATAGGAGCCACCCCGCGTTGGTGCGGAACCGGCAATCTTCGTTCAGTTGTCGCCATTTCCCGACACCCGACTTGCCCTTTGGCTCTGTTGCACTGCACATAGAATCGCGCCCGGAGTTGCTTCCCCCGGGTGGTCGATGAAAAAGCTGTCGAGTTTCCTGATTGTCGTCCTGTTCGCCATGCTCACGGTGGCGGCGTGGGGCTACGCCAATCGCCCGACATCCGAGCCGGCCTTGCCGCGCGTCATTCATGGGTTTGCGTTCCAGCCGTACCAGAAGGACCAGGACGCGATCGCGGGCGAAGAGCCTACCGTCGAGCAGATCGACGCAGACCTGCAGTTGCTTGCCGGCACGACCCGCGCTGTCCGCACCTATAGCTCGATCGGTAACCTGGGACAGATCCCGGCCCTCGCGAAAAAGTACGACCTCAAGGTCATGCTCGGCAGCTGGATCGACTCGGACCGCGAGCGTAACGACCGCGAGATCGAGGCGACGATCCGGCTCGCCAACAGCAACCGCAACGTCACGCGCATCCTCGTCGGCAACGAAGTCGTACTGCGCGGCGACCTGGCAGTCGCGGATCTCATCGCACACCTCGACCGCGTCCGGGCTGCCACACGCCAGCCGGTGAGCACGGCCGAACCCTGGCACGTCTGGCTCAAGCATCCGGAACTGGTCGCGCATGTCGACTTCATCACCGTGCACATGTTGCCGTACTGGGAAGGTGTCGAAGTCGAAGCCGCCGTCGGTTACGTCGTCGCAAAGCTCGGCGAGGTTCGAAACGCATTTCCGGACAAGCCGATCGTCATCGGTGAAGTGGGCTGGCCGAGCGAGGGTCGCACGCGCGACTCCGCCGTCGCGACCACCGCGAACGAAGCAATGTTCCTGCGTCGGTTCCTTGCCTACGCCGAACAACAGCGGCTCGAGTACTTCGTAATGGAAGCGTTCGACCAGCCGTGGAAAGCGACGGCCGAAGGCAAGGTGGGCGCGTACTGGGGCGTGTACAACGCGGACCGCCAGCAGAAGTTCGAATTCCGCGCGCCCATCGTGCGAGTGCCGCACTGGCACGTGCTGGCTGCCGCCTCGGTACTCGCCGCGGCCTTCATGCTGTGGCTGTTCTATTTCCACAGCCACAGGCTGCGCAATCGCGGCCGCAGCTTCCTCGCCGTCGTCGTGTACGCCACGGCGACGCTGCTGGTGTGGACGATCTACGACTTCTCGCAGCAATACCTGACCGTGGGCAGTGTGCTGGTGGGCGCCGTGCTGCTGGTCGGCATGCTGGGCGTCGTCGCCGTGCTGTTCGCGGAAGCGCACGAGTGGGCCGAAGCGCGCTGGGTGACGACGCACGACCGCCTGCTGCGACCGGTCAAGGTCGCGGACGCCGAATTGCCGCGAGTCTCGATCCATGTGCCGGCCTACAACGAGCCGCCCGACATGCTGATCGAGACGCTGGACTCGCTCGCGGCGCTCGACTACCCCGACTTCGAAGTGCTGGTCATCGACAACAACACGCGGGACGAGTCCGTCTGGCGGCCGGTCGAGGCGCACTGCGCGAAGCTGGGCGCCCGCTTCCGCTTCCACCACGTCGCACCGCTCGACGGCTTCAAGGCGGGCGCGCTCAATTTCGCGCTGCGTCACACATCGCCGGACGCCACGGTCGTCGCCGTGATCGATGCCGACTACGTGGTGCGGCCGGAGTGGTTGCGTGACCTCGCGCCCGCCTTTGCCAATCCGCGCACGGGCGTGGTGCAGGCGCCGCAGGACTACCGCGACGCGGCCGAAAGTGCGTTCAAGGCGATGTGCCACGCCGAGTACCGCGGCTTCTTCCACATCGGCATGGTCACGCGCAACGAACGCAACGCGATCATCCAGCACGGCACGATGACGATGGTGCGCCGCGATCTGCTCGAGCGCATCGGCTGGTCGGAGTGGTGCATCACCGAGGACGCAGAACTCGGCCTGCGCATCCTGGACGAGGGTTACGAGACGACGTACATCGCGCGCAGCTACGGCCGCGGCCTGATGCCGGACACGTTTCTCGATTTCAAGAAGCAGCGTTCGCGCTGGGCCTTCGGTGCCATGCAGATCCTGCGCCGTCACTTCGATGCGCTGGTCCGCGGGCGCGACACGGGACTGACCTCGGGGCAGCGATACCACTTCGTCGCAGGCTGGCTGCCCTGGCTGGCGGACGGCTTCAACCTGCTGGTGAACCTGGCCGCACTCGTCTGGTCGCTGGTGATGGTGCTGTTCCCGCGCGACATCGAGCCGCCGCTGCTGCTGTTCTCGGTGCTGCCGCTGTCGCTGTTCCTGTTCAAGCTCGTCAAGCTGCTGCACCTGTACCGGGCACGGGTGGGCGCGACGTTCACCCAGACCATCGCCGCAGCCGTCGCCGGGCTGGGACTTTCGCACACGGTCGGTTCCGCGATGCTGAGCGGCTTCGTCAACAAGGACCGCCCCTTCTTCCGCACTCCGAAGCGGGCGACGCGCCACGCGTGGCTGCAATCGCTGGCTGCTGCGCGCGAGGAAGCAGTCCTGATGTGCGGATTGTGGGTGGCCGCGTTTGCGGTGAGCAGCATTCCGCAAATGGACGGCGACCTGCCGGGACTCGTCGGCAGCCCCGACCTGACCGTCTGGGTCACCGTGCTGCTGGTGCAATCCATTCCCTACGCCGCTGCCGTCATCGTTTCGCTGGTCAGCAGCATGAAGTTGCGGGGGGATTGGATCGGCGAAGCGCGCGATCCGGTGTTCAACGAAACCGCCGCAGCCTTTGAACCCGACGTGGATGCCGTGGCAACCGGTACAAGCACGCTACCCGCGGGGACGCTGCCGGGTAACAATGGCGGCGCCCTTCCGGCCACTGCCAAGCTCGATTCCGCTAAGTGAACTCACCAACCGCAGCGCCTCACCTCCAGACCGATTCCGCAGCCGCGCCCCACGCAGCAGACCTCGATCCTCCGCCGCGGCTGCGCGAGATTCCGTACAACTACACGTCCTTCTCGGACCGCGAGATCGTGATCCGCCTGCTCGGCGCTGCAGGCTGGGCACTGCTCGACGACCTCCGCGCCGAACGTCGCACCGGCCGCTCGGCACGCATGCTGTACGAAGTGCTCGGCGACATCTGGGTCGTCCGGCGCAACCCGTACCTCGAGCAGGACCTGCTCGACAACCCGAAGCGGCGCGACCTGCTGGTCGAGGCGCTGCATCACCGGCTCGCCGATATCGAAAAGCGTCGCGACACCAGCGACGCGGTGCGCGACGTCAAGGTCGGCAAGCTGCTCGAATTCGCGCGCGCCGCCGTCCTCGATTTCGCCGGTTCGTTCGCCAAAGTCGACGCACTGCGGCGCCGGGCGCGCAAGGCGTTCGCCTCGCACACGCGTGACGACAACGTCTGCTTCGACGCCTTTGCCCGGGTCTCGCACGCCACCGACGCGACCGACTGGCGTGTCGAAACTCCATTCGTGGTGCTGACGCCCGACACCGAGGACGAAATCCCCGGGCTCGTGCGCGCCTGCGTCGAATCCGGTCTCACCGTCATTCCGCGCGGCGGCGGCACCGGTTACACCGGCAGCGCCGTTCCGCTGACGCCGTTCGCGGCCGTCATCAACACCGAAAAGCTCGAGCGGATCGGCAAGGTCGAACCGCAGTCGCTGCAGGGAGTCGAGGGCCCGGTGCCGACCCTCTTCACCGAGGCAGGCGTCGTCACACGTCGCGTCGAGGAAGCCGCGCACCAGGCGGGATTCGTGTTCGCCGTCGACCCCACCTCAGCCGATGCGTCCGTCGTCGGCGGCAACATCGCGATGAATGCCGGTGGCAAGAAGGCTGTGCTGTGGGGCACCGCGCTCGACAACCTCGCGTGGTGGCGCATGGTCGACCCCGAGGGCAACTGGCTCGAGGTGACGCGGATCGGCCACAACCGCGGCAAGATCCACGACGTCCCGGTCGCGACGTTCGAGCTGACGTGGAAAGACGGGCGGCGTTCGCCCGCCACCGCGAAGGTGCTGCGCACTGAACGGCTCGAAATCCCCGGCTCGACGTTCCGCAAGACCGGCCTTGGCAAGGACGTCACCGACAAGTTCCTCGGCGGACTGCCAGGCATCCAGAAAGAAGGGTGCGACGGCATCATCACCTCCGCGCGCTGGGTCGTGCATCGCATGCCGGCGCACATCCGCACGGTGTGCCTCGAGTTCTTCGGCCAGGCCCGCGAGGCGATTCCCGCCATCGTCGAGATTCGCGACGAACTCGCGCGGCAGGGACGCGAGGGCGGAGTAAAGCTGGCGGGCCTCGAGCACCTGGACGAACGCTACCTCAAGGCCGTCGGTTACACGACGAAATCGAAGCGCGGTGCGTTGCCCAAGATGGTGCTGGTCGGGGACATCGTTGGCGACGACGAAGCCGCCGTGTCGCGCTGTGCCTCGGACGTGATCCGCCTCGCCAATGCCCGGCACGGCGAAGGCTTCATCGCCGCCAGCGCCGAAGCACGTAAGGCCTTCTGGCGCGACCGCGCGAGAACCGCCGCGATCGCCCGGCACACCAACGCCTTCAAGATAAATGAGGACGTGGTGATTCCGCTCGAGCGCCTCGGCGCATACACGGACGCGATCGAACGCATCAACATCGAGTACTCGCTCGCCAACAAGCTGCAGCTGCTCGACGCGCTCGAGACCTGCCTGCGCGGCGAGCCGAAGCTCGGCAGGACCGGCGATGCCGACATCGACCGACTGTCGCGCGACGAAGTGCTGGGCACCCGGCTCGGCCAGGCCCTGGAGGCAATCGCGCAGGTTCGCGCGCGCTGGTCGTGGTACGCGAAGCAGCATGGACAGGCCGCTGGCCGACGTGCTCGATGAGCTGCGTCACCTCGGTCTCGAAAAGACTGCGGATGGGGGCACCCACCGCCTCGTCGGTGAACCCGGCCTGCAGGTGTTCGACCTGCTGCAGGACCGGACGATCCGCGTCTCCTGGAAACACGAGCTGCGCGGCCAGTTGACGCGCATCTTCGCCGGCGGGCCGTTCGTGCCGCTGCTGGCCGAGCTCGAGGCGATCCACCAGCGCGTGCTGCACGGCCGCGTGTTCGTCGCGCTGCACATGCACGCAGGCGATGGCAACGTCCACACCAACATCCCGGTCAACTCCGACGATTACGAGATGCTGCAGGCGGCCAACCGCGCGGTCGGCCGCATCATGCGGGTGGCCCGTGAACTGGGCGGGGTGATCTCCGGCGAGCACGGCATCGGCATCACCAAGCTCGAATACCTGACGGATGACGAGACGCTCGGCTTCCGCAATTACAAGCGCCGCGTCGATCCGGAAGGCCGCTTCAACGCGGGCAAGCTGTTGCCCGGCGCCGACCTGCGCAACGCCTACACCCCGAGCTTCAACCTGCTGGGCCACGAGTCGCTGATCATGCAGCAGTCGGACATCGCCGGCATCAGCGACGCGATCAAGGACTGCCTGCGCTGCGGCAAGTGCAAACCCGTCTGCAGCACGCACGTGCCGGGCGCGAACCTGCTCTATTCGCCGCGCAACAAGATCCTCGCCACCTCGATGCTGATCGAGGCGTTCCTGTACGAGGAACAGACGCGCCGCGGCATCTCGATCCAGCACTGGGACGAGTTCGGCGACGTCGCGGATCACTGCACGATCTGCCACAAGTGCGAGACGCCCTGCCCCGTCGACATCGACTTCGGCGACGTCTCGATGGCCATGCGCGACGTGCTGCGCCGGCTGGGCAGCGAGCGCAGCAACCCCGCCAAGTCGGCCGCGATGTTTTTCCTGAACACCAACGACCCGGGCACCATCAAGGTCACGCGCAAACTCATGATCGACTGGGGCTACAAGGCGCAGCGCCTCGGCCACCAGGCGCTCGGCAAGCTGGGCACCGCGCAGACGAAGCGTCCGCCGGCCACGACGGGCGGACGGCCGCCCCTGCGCGAGCAGGTGATCCATTTCATCAACAAGAAGATGCCGGGCGGGCTGCCGAAGAAGACGGCGCGCGCCCTGCTCGACGTCGAGGATCGCAACTACGTGCCGATCATTCGCGATCCGGTCCGCACGACCAGCGATTCCGAAGCGGTGTTCTACTTCCCGGGGTGCGGCTCGGAACGCCTCTTCTCGCAGGTGGGCCTCGCGACGCAGGCCATGCTCTGGCACGCCGGCGTGCAGACCGTGCTGCCGCCGGGCTATCTCTGCTGTGGCTATCCGCAGCGTGGCGCAGGACAGTTCGACCTGGCCGAGAAGATCACCACCGACAACCGCGTGCTGTTCCACCGTGTGGCGAACACGCTCAACTACCTCGACATCAAGACCGTCGTGGTGAGCTGCGGCACCTGCCACGACCAGTTACAGGGCTACGAGTTCGACCAGATCTTCCCGGGCTCGCGCATCCTCGACATCCACGAGTTCCTGCTCGAGAAAGGTATCCGGCTCGAGAACGCGACGGGCGTGCGCTACATGTACCACGACCCCTGCCACACGCCGATGAAGACGCACGACGCGCTCAAGGTCGTCAACACGCTGATGGCCGCCGAGACCAACGGCAGGATCGAGAAAAACGATCGCTGCTGCGGCGAGTCGGGCACGTTCGCGCTCGCACGGCCGGACATCGCAACGCAGGTGCGCTACCGCAAGCAGCGCGAGATGGAACAGGGCGCCGGCAAGCTCCGTGGCGACGGGTTCAGCGGGGAAGTGAAGGTGCTGACCTCCTGCCCTTCTTGCCTGCAGGGCCTGTCGCGGTACGATGACGACGCGGGCACCGGCGCCGACTACATCGTGGTCGAAATGGCGCGGCACCTGCTGGGTCCCTCCTGGCTCGAGTCCTACGTGCAACGGGCCAACGCGGGCGGCATCGAACGGGTCCTCGTCTGACGGGACGGGGCCCGGGCGCTGCGCCAACCACAACGACAATGGACGCCGTGCATGAACTGGCTTGGGACTCTTCGACCGCACCCGCGGTGACTTCGCACGGCGCTGGGGAGTCGTGATCGCCTGGCAGCTGCTCGTGCAGCTGCTCGGGTTCGTCGCGATCACGCCGCTCGCTGGCTGGCTCACCGACCGGATCGTCGCCCGCTCCGGGTCCGACGTGATCAGCAATTTCGACATTGCCCGCTTCGTGCTGTCACCGGCCGGCATCGTCTTCGTGCTGCTCGCGGTGGGCGTCGCAATCAGCTTCCAGATTTCACAGCTCGCCGGTTACGCGTGGATCTCGGGGCATGCGATCGGGCAACGCCCGGTCACGCTGTGGGGAACCATCGGCGCCGTGGCGGACAAGCTGCGACTGCTGGTACTGCTCGGCGGCCGCATCTTCACGCGGGTGGTGCTGCTGACCCTGCCGTTCGTGGCGATCCTGGGGCTGGTGTGGTTCACCACGCTGGCCGGGCGGGACGTCAACTACTACCTGTCCGAGACTCCCCCGGAATGGCGCCGTGCGCTGCTGGCAGCCGGTATCGCCGGTGCCGGGCTCGTGTTCGTGCTGCTGGCGCAGTTCGCACGCTGGATCTTCGCGCTGCCGATCGCGATGTTCCACAAGCTGAAGCCCGCCGACGTCCTGCTCGCGAGCGAGCGCATGCTCGAGGGCCGGCTGTTGCAGTCGGTTGCGCCGCTGCTGCTGTGGGGCCTGTGCCTCGCCCTGCTCGCCGCCGTCTGCTTCGGCGTCGGCCGCCACTTCACCGGTCTGGCGCTGCACTGGGCCGGCGTCGACCCGCGGCGCGTGCTGCCGCTGGTCGCGCTCTTCATGGCCGTGACCATCGCCTTCGGCTTCGTCTATGCCACGCTGCAGTTCGCTGGTCACCAGTTCCTTGCGACCCGCATGTACGCCGAGCGCCGCGAAGCACCGATCCTGCTCGAAGCGCCGGAGGATTCCGTCGCTGACGCGACAGGGTGCACGCGTCGGTCGACCGCTCCTGCTTGCCGTGCTGATTCTCGCCGCGCTGGCCGCGCTCGCCGGGGCTCTTCCTGCTGCAACGCCTGGACGTGCGCGAGGACGTCGCCGTGACGGCCCACCGCGGCGTCTCGCTGCGCGCACCGGAGAATTCGCTGGCCGCGTTCCGCGAGGCGTCTGAGGCCGGAGCCGACTACGTCGAACTCGACGTGCAGCGCACGCGCGACGGCGCGATCGTCGTGATCCACGACGGCGACCTGATGCGCATGGGTGGCGATCCACGCAAGGTCAAGGACCTGACGCTCGCCGAGATCGGGACCATCGACATCGGAGCCAGGCGCGGGCCGCAATACGCGGGTGAGCACGTGCCGACGCTGGCCGAAGTGATCGATTACGCGCGCGGCAGGTTCCGCATCAACATCGAGCTCAAGTACAACGTGCCGGACCCGCAACTGGCCGCCGCGGTCGTCGCGTCTGCTGCGCGAGAAGCAGTTCCTCGACCAGGTCGTGATCACGTCGCTCGACCACGCCTCGCTGCGACAGGTCGAGCAGCTGCAGCCGAGCCTCGAGACCGGCTTGATCGTCACGGCCGCCGTCGGCAACGTCATCAAGACCGACACCGACTTCGTGAGCCTGAATTCCGCGCGCGCGACCGCGAGCCTCGTGAACCGGGCCAAGGCGGCGGGCAAGAAGGTTCACGTGTGGACCGTGAACAAGCCGGAAGTGATGCTGCGCATGATCGAACGCGACGTGGACAACATCATCACCGACGATCCGGCCACCCTGGTGCGAGTCATGCGCGACCGCAACGGACTCACGCCGCAGGAGCAGGTTGGAGTGCGCCTGCGCGTACTGTTCACGGAAGCGCCGCCTGAGCTGGAGGATGCGAGCTCGGTTCCGATGCTTTGAGGCGATTTTCGACGGCGGGAGCCGCGCCGAAATTTCTACGCCGGCCGGTTGACCTGCCTCAGAACCGGACGCTGATTCCCAGCTGGCCTTCGGCCTGGAAGAACGTGCTGCCCGACGATCGCACCAGGCAGCCGGCGTCCTGCGAATTGCTGACGCAGAACAAGTCCGTGTCGGACTTGATGAGGGTCAGGTAGCCACGCACGCCCAGGTTGAGCGCGACGCTGTCGTTGAACGGAATGCGGAAGCCGCCACCGATGCTGCCCGAGAACTTCGTCTCGGAGTCGTAGCCACCGCTGTCCGGCTCCATGAACGTCGCGCCGATCGTGAGCGACAGGTACGGCACGAAGAAGTCGCTGTCCTGCGGAAAGAACGCGGTGCCACCGAACTGCAGGTAGTCGATGCGCAGGTCTATGCCGTCAAGCAACGGGTCTCTGGAGTCGAGGCTCGTCGTCTGGGTCGAATAGAGCAATTCGTAGAAAGACTGGCTGTCACGGTACAGCCCGAGGTCGAGCCCATAGCTCATGCCATCGCCGAGGTCGACTGAACTGCTGCTGCCGTCGGCGGCCGCGACGTCGAAACCGCCACCCATTCGACCGCCGACGAACGGCGTGAACTCGAAGCGTGGTGAGTCCGCCTGCGCCGCCAGCGGCGCGGCGAACAGCACGGCCGCTGCGAGCAGCGGCACCCAAAGCAAGCTGGTTGACGAATTCATGCGGCGCTCCTGGTCCTGGACGCCTCATTCTAGTGGGCCGCAGCGTCGCGGCGTCCGCTCTTTCCGCAGTCGGCGCGACTCCGGCCGCTGCTACACTCGTCACAACGCCTTGGCGGAGAAATGCAATGAACGACCTGCAACAGACGCTGCGCGAGCTCCACCGCGAATTGGCGGACCTCCCGCAACTCGACCCGCAACAGCGTGCACTGCTCGAGGCGGCCCTGGCGGACATCAAGCGGGCACTGGCGCCGCAGAACCAGGCCGAGTCCACTCCGGTCCATGACGTCGCCCCGGCCGCCGCCCTGGAGAGCGCGGCAGTGCGGCTCGAAACGGGACACCCGGGCCTCGCCAGCGCCATCCGCGCATTCGTCGACGCGCTCACCAAGGCCGGCATCTGAAGCATCAGAATCAACTGATTTATAAGCAGTTTTAGTGGATTTTGAGGGTCCTGCGATAAACCTGTCTGGTATCATTGCGGCTGGCTCCCTGACTGCATTTCCCAACGTGACCGCCAACACCCAGACCGAAGACTCCCAACCGTTCGACGAAGCCTTCAGTCGTGCCGTCGACCTCGGCAACCAGATCGCGGACGGCGACGACAAAGCCGACTTGTGGGACATCGCGGATGGCCTGCTCGCGGGAGCCGTGCAGTATTGGCTCTACACGCGACAACCCTGCGGCGACCCCCGCTGCGAGGATTGCCTGGCGATCGGTACCGCCGAAGCCCGCATGGCCGAGCTGCGCCGGCTGGTCGAACAGTTCTCGACGGAGAGCCAGTACTTCCACGCACCGACCGACTCGAACGTCGGGCGGGCCTGAGTCCCGGTCTCGCACGAACGGTCCGTGACCAGCGCCAAGCCCGGCGCTTAAATGCGTACACGCGCGACGAATCGCGCGTGACCTCCCCAGCCGCTGACCCGAGCATGGCCTTCCTTCCCTGGAGGGTTCGCCATGCCACGTCCTGCCGTCCGCCTGCTCCTCACCGCGCAGGCGATGCTCTTGCTGCCCGCCTCACCGCAAGCCGCCAGCACGCTGCTGCTGCCGGCGGTCGATAGTCCGGCGGGGGGTGGCGGCTCCGTCGTGCTGGAGCCGGTCCGGCCACGCGCGCAGCCGACTCGCCGGCTCGTCTACAGTTGCGTGGCACCGGGCCTCGTCACGTTTTCCGATCGGCCGTGCGGCCCCCGGCAGGAAGTGCGGGAACTGAAGCTCGAGCAGCCCCTGCCTGCTGCGGCCGGAGGGTCACCTGGGCCGGGCACAGTCGACGCGCAGGCACCAGCAAGCCGCAGGAAGACGGCCGAACAAGACGGCGACGGCGCCACCGCTGCGGAAACGGAACGCGTGACGACCTGCCAGAAGCTGCAGGCCGTGCTCGACAGGCTCGATTCGCGCATGCGGGCCGGTTATACGGCCCGCGAGGCCGGCAGCCTCTGGGAACGCTGGCGCGACGCAAAGGCCCGCCTCCACGCAGCCGAACTGTTGAGGCCGCCTGTGTAAAATCGGCGACGTCCTGCCTGCCTGGTGATCCGCATGACGAAATCGCCCACGCTGAGGTCTCGCTTGTCCATCGCCATTCTCGCGGGCATCGCGTTGACGGCGACCGCAGGCTGCGAGCGCAAGACAGCGCCCGCGGCCGAAACGGCTGCGGACGCGAAACCAGTGACTGCCGCGACCGCACCGGCGGTAGCACCCACCCCCGCGGCGGACGAAGTTCCTGAAGGCGTCCTGCGCGCGTATGTATGGCAGTGCGCGGACGGCCAGACGCTGGTCATGCGCAACCTCTTCCGCGAAAGAGCAATTGCCATCGATTTCCACGACGGGACGCGGCGGCTCGACCAGACGCCCAGCGGCTCGGGCGCCCGCTACGCCGACGGCACGATGGTGTTCTGGACCAAGGGCAGCAGCGCGACGCTCGAGCGTCAGGGCGCAGCCGGCCGTGCAATGCGAAGAACGGCGGGCCGACTCACTGCGCGAGGACGCGCGCGCACGCGGCGTGGTGTACCGCGCGCTGGGCAACGAACCGGGCTGGATCCTCGAAGTCGGCCCCGCGAACAGGCTGAGCTGGACCACGAACTACGGCCAGGACCGCTACGACTTCGGGCAGGCCCAGGCAGCCACCGCTCCTGACGGCGCGAACGTATACACGGCGCAGCAGGATGGCGTGTCGATCAAGGCCTCACTCAAGGCCGAGCGCTGCATTGACGACGGCGACGTGGCCTATGACCACGTGGTGACGGTGGAATCGGGTGGGCAGACCTACCGCGGTTGCGGCACTCGCCTGAACGCACGGTAACGCCTATTTCAAACCCAGCACGGCCTTGCCCTGCTCGAAGCGGACATCGACTGGAATGTTGCGCGCACCGAGTCGGGCGAGATCGGCAGACAGTTGCGGGTGCAGCACGCCGAGCCGTGCGAGCAGTTGCTGGACGCCCGCGTAATCGCCGTCGCCCTGCAGCTTGAGGATGTCGGCCGACAGCTCGTCCATCGCCTTGCGCATCTTCGGCATGTCGACGCGGTAGTGGCCGTTGGCATCGCGGCTGAACGCGCCGCGATCGGCGAAGTAGTTGAAACGCACCATGTTGGCCTGGCCGTGGGCTTCGGCCGCGCCCCAGCGCACGGAGCGAAAGATCCCGGTGAGGAAGGTCACGTAGTAATCCTCGAGCGAACCGCCGAGTTCGCCTTTTTCGTGCAGCTTCGTGATCATGTACAGGCCGAGGATGTCGGCCTTGCCTTCCTCCAGCCAGCTCGCCTGCTCCTTGAGCGCGTCGCGGACCGTGCCCTTGCCGTCCAGCGTGTTCTTGATGCCGAGACCGTGCGCCACCTCGTGGAACATTACGTTGGCGAAGAAGGCGTCGAAGGTCACGTACTTGCGCTGCTCAGGCACGATCAGTTCGTCGGCGATCGGCAGCATGATCTTGTCGAACTTGGCGCGCATCGCGTTCTTGAGCTGCAGCCGGCGCGTGCCCTTTTCGAGTTGCACCTGTTCGTCGTTCGGCAGGTTGATCGCGATGGTCTTCGAGGCCACGTTGCAGTGCCCGGCGTAATAGACGACGTCGTACGCATTGAGGTCGGAGTCGGTGCCGGGCTTCTCCGCCTTGTACGCGTCCGCAACCGGAAGGCCGCGCTGCAGCTCCGGCAGCATGGCGGCATAGCGCTCGAGGCGCTTGCTCCACTCCATGTCCTTGATCAGCGCGTACGACTCGTACGCCGCCTTGTAGCCGAAGAGCGCGTCCTCGTAGGTCTCGATCGGGCCGATGACGACGTCGATGCGGTTCGACTTCATGTCGAGCCAGGCGAGGTCGCTGGCGCGGTAATCGTCTGTCAGCAGCGCCCGCGGCACGCAGCGTGAGGTACTTCTTCAGTGCGGGATCCGCGGCCAGTGCAGCCGCCTGCTCGAGCTTGGCCGCCGCCTTTCAACCGAGTGCTTCGCGGTACTCGACGTGGTACGGCACGACTTTCAAGCCGCCCGTGGTATCACGGCGCAGCAGCGTGTACTCGCTGCGCGACTGCGGCAGGTTGGCTTTCTCGAACTCCTCGCGCGTCATGTCATGCGGGTAGAACTGCGCGCCGTCCGGCTTGGTCCCGACGCCCGGCACGAACGGCGCGTTGCCGGCCAGCCTGTCCCAGGGGCCGTAATTCAGCAGACAAAGTCACGGAGTCGCGTGTCGGCGACTCCCTTCAGCAACGCATCGCGATCACCGTACGTCTGTCGCCAGTACAGGTCGTCCATGACTTCACCGGCCTCGATAAAGAGACCGAGCATCTGCCGCTCGCTGGCGGTCAGGGCCGACAGGTCCGCTGCCAGCGTCACTGGCGCGTAGATCTCGGGTCGCGCTGGCACCATCGCGGGCGCAGTCATGGCTTCCTTCCCAGTAGCCGCTGCTCCAGCGCCTGCCAGCAACGTCATCGCCGCGATCCCTGTCAGCCGCGCTTGTCGGATCATCGTCACGGTCGTCTCCTGGTCGTCATTTGCGGCCAAACAGCGCCTCGAGATCGGCCTTGGCCTTGTCGGCCGCGCTCACGGCCTCGGGTCGGTAAGCCGCGGGTGACGGCCGGAAGTAGTCGCAGAAGTTCGCTGCCTGCTTGTCCTTCACTTCTTCCGCGATGGTCTCGCGACAGTGCTTGGCCTTGCCCGTGTCGTAGAACTCGCACATGCGGCACGCGTGCAGTTCCGCGTGACATGCCCGGCATTCCTCCAGTCGCCGCAGCGGCAGCGAATAGTCGGCGAGTGACGCTCCGCACTTCCAACAGCGCAATCCATGGTCCATCGGCCGGTCTCAGGGTTGCGCCGGCATGACCGCCCTGACGCGATGCAGCCGCATGCCCGCACTGGTCGGTGTCTCGTGGCCGGTGCGGAACTGGAACTCGACGCGCAACTCGTCGGGACCGACCACCTCGATGCGCTCGCCGTTCGCATGGTGATCCGTCTCCGGATCGAGTCCGGTCCCGCCTGCGAATTCCATGCGGATGTCGTGCGGCGACGATCCGTCCGCCAGCTTGTATGCCGGCTGGTTGCCCATCGCACAGAAGTGATTCGCCTGCAGACGATCGTAGGCGAGCGAATACACCGTGATCATTTCGTGGGAAGTGCCACCGAACTGGCGCTCGAGCACCGCGCGCCCGTTGGACGTGACCTCGAACTCGATCAAGGCGGGCCCGGTGGCTGGCGTTTCCATCGTGCCTTCCCAGCGGCCGGCCAGTGACTTGAGCTGTTCGAACGCGACGATGTCAGGTGTCTGCGCAGCGGGGTCGCCATGGGCCGTCGGAGCCGTCAGCACGGCGGCGGCGAAGGCCAGCCAGGCACCGGAAATCTGCGAGCCAGTCATGCGCACTCCTCGGTGGATCGCGCCTTAGGTACGCTCCCCTCCCGGCCTTGTCAACCAGCCACGGTCGATTACGCTAGCCGTCCCGCTCCGTGGAATCCCGCATGGCCATCCGCACCGTTCTACGCATGGGTCACCCGCTGCTGCTGCAGGTCGCGGCTCCCGTCGAGCGCTTCGGCACCGCCGAATTGCGCGAACTCGTGGCCGACATGGACGACACGATGCGCGCGCTGAACGGCGCTGGCATCGCCGCACCGCAGATCGGCGTTTCGTTACGCGTCGTGATCTTCGAGGTCACGCTCAATCCCCGGTATCCGCAGGCTGAGCCCGTGCCATATACCGTACTGGTCAACCCGGCGCTGGACCTGCTCGGCGACGAGCGCGACGAAGCCTGGGAAGGGTGCCTGTCGGTGCCAGGCTTGCGGGGCCTGGTCGCGCGCCACACGAACCTTCGCTACCGGGGTTTCGACCTGGACGGCCGGCCGATCGACCGCACCGTGACGGGCTTCCATGCGCGGGTCGTCCAGCACGAGGTGGATCACCTCGACGGCATTCTCTATCCGACGCGGGTCGCCGACCTGCGCTCGTTCGGTTTCGAGGACGAGCTGTTCCCGGACCGGGCCGCGCTGCCGCCTGACTGACTCGGCCACCCGCAGGACCGGCTGCATTAGGCGCAACGAACTTCGCATCTTCCCTATTTATGTTGCGCGAATCGCGTCCGATCCTTGGGCTGTGTCCCAAGGATGAAGGCGATGACCCACAACCTACAGAACAAACAGGTCGAGTCGCTGCGAACCACCATGCTCGCGCGGCAAGTCCAGCTACGCGAAGAAATTCGCCAGGCGCTGATCAAGAGCGACTCGGAACACTACCTGCAGATCGCCGACTCGGTGCGGGACCTCGAGGACGAATCCTTCGCCGACCTGATCGTCGACGTGGGCCTCGCCGAAATCGATCGTGACCTCGACGAACTGCGCGCGATCGACGCGGCCCTGCTGCGAGTGGCGGATGGCAGTTACGGCGTATGCGTCGTGTGCGAGAAGCCGATCGATTTGAAGCGGCTGCAACTCACGCCACAGGCATTGCGCTGCATCGATTGCCAGACGGTCTTCGAACGCACGCACTTCCAGAAGACGGGCCACACGCTCTGATCGCCCTCACCGCGGCTTCGTCCGATCTCTCCCATGCGCGCCATCGGAGAGGTGGGGATCAGGCTTGCCGCCAGGCTGCGACGTAGTTCTGCCCGTACTGCATGATCCGTTGCAGCACAACCTCGTACCCCATGCCGCAAGCGAGCGCCGAGGTCGCGAAATCCTCGGTCTGGGCCAGGTTGGGATTCGCATTCGCCTCGAGCACGTACACCCCGCCGTCCGGCTTCAGCCGCAGGTCGATGCGCGCATACCCGCTGAGTGACAGCGCGCGATAGATACGCCGCACCAGCGTGGCAAGCCGCGGCGACAGGCCGGGCGGCAGGTCACGGGCAGGACCCGTGTCGATGCCGTGCCGCGTCTGGTACTTGCGGTCCCACTTCACCTTGCGCGTCGCAATCGACATCACGTCGGGCAGGGTGCCGAAATTGAGTTCCCACACCGGCAAGGTCGTCAGCCGCTCGTTGCCCATCACGCCGATGTAGAGTTCGCGGCCTTCGATGTATTCCTCGACCAGCGCGTCCGAATTCGTCTGCTCGTGGATGAATTCGACGCGCTCGCGCAGCTTCTGGCCGTCGTAGACGATCGAGGCCTGCGAGATGCCGAGCGAGGCATCCTCGGTGGCCGACTTCACGAACAGGGGAAACTTGAGCCTGCGCGGCACGGCGTAGCGGCGCTTGCGCGGCAGCAGCGCGTACCGCGCGGTGCGAATGCGGTGGTAGGCCAGGATCTGCTTCGAGAGCACCTTGTCGCGCGAGATCATCATGCCGCGCGGGTTGCAACCGGTGTACGGCAGCCGCATCAGCTCGAGGAAGGCCACCACGTACTGGTCGTAGGTGACGATGCCCTGGAACTCCTCGAGCAGGTTGAAGGCAATGTCGGGCTTCCACTCCATGATCGTGGAGCGCAGCTCGGCCAGGTTGTCGCCCATGCCGAGCACCTTCACGTCGTGCCCCATCGCCTTCAGTGACGCGGTTACGTCGTACTCGGTGCGCCACTCGTCGATCTCCTGGGGGGAGTAACCGCTGGTGGATTCGGGAGGCACCAGGGTTTCGTGCACGAGCACGAGCACGCGCAGCGGTTTCTTCGTCATAGGGCGTAGTTCTCGCGGTCCCGCAACAGCATCTCGAGCATGATGCGCTCGAGCATCACCAGCACTGCACGCTTGGTGTCGCGCTGGTTGTGACTGAGCCGCAGCTTCATGACCCGTGCGCGCTGGGTCGCTATTTTGAGGACGTGCTGGACCAGGTACGGGTGCATTCTCGCACGACGGATCATCAGGCGCTCGACCTGCGGCTGCACCTTGCGCAGGAAGCGGACGGCCTGCATGCCGTCCGGATGATCCTCCGCGGTGCCGAACACGCGCAGCAGGCGACGATCGTAGGTGCGCGCGGTGCTGAGTTCGTAACGACGCTGCTTGCGCCGATAGTGCTCGCGCAACGTGCGGGTGTTCGCGGACAGCGGCTCGATGATCTCGCGGTTCAGGCACACCGCACGCTTGCCCTGCAGGTTGCGCATCGTCGCATCGACGTATTCGAGCTTGCGCAGCGCGGGCCAGCCGGCGTACTGGCTGCGCCAGCGCGAATAACGAGGCAGCCAGACAGCGAACGTTTCGGCGAAGTCTTCGGTGGGATGGCTCTGCGCGTACCAGTGGCCGAGGTGCAGCACGAACCGGCGGCTGGCCGGTCGCGGGGAATACCGCGACGGATAGCGACGCGAGGCCTTGCCGAACGTGTCGCGCCAGGTCTTGCGCCGCCGCAGGCCGAACGCGGTGTCGATCGCGTGCCCGGTCTCGTGGCGCAGGATGCGCATCAGCCACTTGTCGTTGCCGCCCTCGACCTCGTGCATGAGGCGCCGTTCGAGGCGCTTCAGACGCGGGTGCGCAAGGTAGAACGGAATGGCGATCCCGGGGATGCCATCCGGCGAGAACCATTCTTCGGACAGCCAGGGGTGCGGACGGAAGTGGATGCCCTTGAGCCGCAATTCCTCGTACAGGCGCTGCACCGCCTGGTCGAGTCCCGACCGCGCGAGGGACAGGCGCAGGTCGCAGAAGCGCAGGTCGAGCAGCGCTTCGTCGTCGAGCCGCGTCCACGCGGGCTCGCGCAACCTGCGCCGACGCGGCTTCACGCCGACACTCCGCTCGTCGCCTGCAGGCGGGCGACGCAGTGCTCGACTGCAAGTTCAATTTGCTCGCGGCCCGCGAGCCGACCGAGCGCGTCCGCGGGCAGCGCATCGACACCGTGCTGCAGCCCGAACATCGTGCCGACGAGGCCGGCGACCAGTGCTGCATCGTCGCGCGCGTCGCGTTTTGCCGCGGCGATGGCTGCATCGAAGTCCAGCGCGTCGCCGACGATACGACGCGCAAGCACGAGCGCCTGCACCACGTCGATCGTGCCATCGGTCGGCTTGCTGTCTGCGGCAGCCGGCACAGTGGCAAGCGCAGCCTGCACGGTCTTGCCCAGCGGCCTGGCTGTCCAGCATCCGGGCACGGGTTCGGGGACAGCCTGCAGCCAGTCCTGCGCCGGCTGGCCGCGCAGTGCGCAAAGCAACGTCGCCGAGTAGGCGCGGCAGGCGTCGAGGATCCGGGGCGACTGATGCGTGGTGCGCGAACAATCGGCGGCAAGTGCGATGGCGGCTGCGGGATCGTTGCCGGCAAACAGCGCGGCGGCCAGAACGCGCGGCAGGCTCGTCGCAGCGGCATCCTTCGGATCGTGCGAGCCGGCCACCGGCAAGCCGCGCCAGCGGAAGATGGCGAGTGCTTTCGCGACATCGGGCGACGCGTCAGCTTCGCCGGGCCGGCCCGTGGCCGACAGGTGTCCGTCCTTGAACCAGCGCCAGTAGCGCTCGATCTGGTCGCGTGCATCGCGCGTCCAAGGACGACCAGGCTTTCGGCGAGGCAGAGCGCGAGCGACGTGTGCTGTGTCCATGCCAGCGGCGAGTTCTTCGTTGCCACGGCTGCGCGCGTTGCACCGAGCGCATCGCCCAACGCGAGCCCGAACCACGCCCCGCGCACGCGCTGCTCCAGCGCAAAACCACTGACTGCGCCCATTGCGGCCGCAGCACCTCCGGCCGACGCCGTCGATTTCGCACCGCGCAAGGCTCCCTTCACCCCTGGCCGCAACGGTTGCCACGAGCGCACGAATTCGGCTTGCTCGTCGGTTTCGGGCACCTGCGGCCACGACCTCGATTGCCGGCACTGCTGCCAGTAGTCGCCCAGCTCGGCGAGCGCCGCCTCACCCCCGCCCGGATTGCGTTCAGCGAGCCAGCAGCCGGCGACCATGGCGCTGCGGCCGATGCCGGCCCGGCAGTGCAGGTACACGCAGTGGCCGGTCTCGAGGGCACCGTCCAGTGTCGCCAGGATACGGCCCATGGTCTCGCGGTCGGCCGGTACGCCGTGATCGGGAATCGGCTGGCGCAGGTAGTCGATGCGCCGTCCCAACCGTGTTTCGAACGGCAAGCGCATGTCGTAGGCCGGACTTTCGTCCAGCTCGGTCAGGTCGATGAAGCAAGTGACGCCGGCTTCGAGGAACCGACGCAGCCGATCCATCGACCTGGCGCGCGACCGCGAGCCCGGGTGCTCGCCCACCAGGAACCGGCCCGGCACGACCCAATACGTCGTGTCGATGGGGCGTGGCCTCGTCCAGTCGGGTCCGGCGCTGGTTTCTGGCGTCTTCGGCGTCATTGGCTCCATGATAAGGCAACGGGGTGCGGCTGCCCGTGCGGCTGTGAGAGACTTGGGCCAATTTTCCGGGGGGAGAACTTCGTGCTGAAACAGCTGGCAGCCCGCAAATCCGTGGCTGCGATGACTCGCGAGATCGAATCCGGGCCCAAGCTGAACCGCGTACTGGACCGCCGAGCGCTGACTTCCGTCGGCCTGGGGTCGATGATCGGCAGCGGCATTTTCGTCCTGACGGGAACCGTGGCCGCCCAGCACACCGGCCCCGCCGTCACCCTCGCCTTCCTCGTGGCCGCCATCGGTTGCGGCCTGGCCGCGCTCTGCTACGCCGAACTGGCCTCGATGATCCCGATTTCGGGCAGCGCCTACAGCTACACGTACGCGACGCTCGGCGAGGGCGTCGCCTGGTTCGTCGGCTGGAACCTCGCACTGGAATACGTGATGTCGGGCGCGGCCGTCGCGGTCGGATGGTCCGGCTACGTCGTCAACCTGCTCGCCGAGTTCGGCCTCCATCTGCCCGAAGCGCTCACCAATGCGCCGCTGGGCAAGGGCCCCGACAATCACCTGGTGACGACGGGCGCCCTGGTCAACGTGCCGGCAGTGTTCATCGTCGCGCTGCTCACGTGGGTCTGCTACATCGGCGTGAAGCACTCGACGCGCGTCAACAACGTGATGGTGATGATCAAGATCATGATCATCATCCTGTTCATCGCGGTCGGCATCAAATACGTTTCACCCGACCTCTGGCAGCCCTACCTTCCCGCCAACACGGGCACCTCGGGACATTTCGGCTTCAGCGGCATCATGCAGGGCGCCGCGATCATTTTCTTTGCCTACATCGGTTTCGACCAGGCCGCGACGACGGCGCAGGAAGCCCGCAACCCGCAGCGCGACGTGCCGTGGGGCATCATCGCCGCGCTGATCATCTCGACGACGCTGTACATCGCGATGTCTGCGGTGATGACGGGCATGGTTTCGTACACGGAACTCAACGTCGCGGCGCCGGTCGCGGTCGCGCTCGACGCGCATCCGGAACTGAAGTGGCTGGGCCTGCCGGTCAAGATCGGCGCGATCGTGGGACTGACGTCGGTGATCCTCATGTCGCTGCTCGGCCAGCCGCGAATTTTCATGGCGATGTCGCGCGATGGCCTGCTGCCGCCGGCGATGCAGAAGGTGCATCCGAAGTTCCGCACGCCGCACGTGGCGACGATCGTCACCGGCGTGGTGGCCGCGTTCTTCGCGGGCATGTTCCCGCTCGACGTGCTCGGCGAACTGATCTCGATCGGCATCCTGCTCGCGTTCACCGCGGTGTGTGCCGGCGTCGTCGTGCTGCGTCGCACGCAGCCCGACATGCCGCGACCGTTCCGCGTACCGTTCGCCACGTTCACCGGCGCGGCCGGCGTGTTCGTCTGCCTCGCCATGACGGTCTTCCTGCCGCACGACACGTGGATCCGGCTGGCGGTGTGGACGGGAATCGGTGCCCTCATCTACTTCCTCTACGGCTACAGGCATTCGCGGATCCGGCAGCAGGCCTGAGCTGCACGCCTGCAGCGTCCGGTGGCAGCTGTTTGTCGTTGCCGGGCGCTTTGCTTTGTCGGGCTGTGCGGGAGGTGTGCGTAAGGAACGGTAGCGGGCGGTTCGCTCCTTGGAGCTTGCGATGACAAATGCACCAGTCAAGACACCGTGGCACCTTTGGCTGGTCGGCGTGATCGCGGTGCTGTTCAACGCCATCGGCGTGTTCGACTTCGTGATGAGCATGGCGCAGGGCGCCAGGTACCAGGCCAGTGCGGGCATGACGCCGGATCAGATCGCCCACTATCAGCAGATGCCGAGTTGGATGACGGTCGTCTGGGCGGTCGGGGTCTTTGGGGCTTTCCTGGCTTCGATCCTCCTGCTTCTGCGCAGGAAACAGGCGCTGCCAGTCTTCATCCTGTCGCTGGCGGCATTTGGCGTTAGCCTCCTTTACACCTACGTCCTGACAAACGGGGGCACAGTGATGGGTCAGCAGATGGCGATCACGAGCGCCGTCATCGCGGGGCTGCTGGTTTTCTTCAGTTGGTACTCTCGGTTCATGACCCTGCGCGGCGTGCTCCGCTGACGCGAGTTCGGAGTGGCGGCTCCGTCGAACGGCAGTTCTCCTGGACAACCCAGAGCGCGCGTCTGCCTTTCCGCGCTCGGGAAGAACGACTGGATCGGCCGCCAGGGGCTGCTCCTCTGGCTCTCTCCGGCAACCGCGCAAACACCAACCAGCGCAAGGAAAGCGTCAGCGAAAACCGCAGCGCTACAGCTCTTCCCAGGGTTCGCGCCCCGACGACACGCGCGCGGTCACTGTCGCCTCGACATCGTCGAGTGAAGCCTGCTGCAGGGCGACAGCCGCGGCACGGCGCGCCTCGAGACCGGCGAAATCGAACGCGTTCGGGTCAGCCAGGTGCGACGTCGTCACGTTGCTCAGTGACGAGAAGATGGTCTCAGTGCGTCCGGGAAACTCGCGCTCCCAGTCCGCCAGCATCTGCTTCACCGTGACCCGCTGCAACTGCTGCTGCGAGCCGCAGAGCGTGCACGGGATGAGCGGAAACTGCCGGGCGCGCGCATAGCGTTCGATCTCGCGCTCGGGCACGTAAGCCATGGGCCGGATCACGATGTGCCGACCGTCCTCCGAAAGCAGCTTCGGCGGCATCGTCTTCATGCGGCCGCCGAAGAACATGTTGAGGAACAGCGTCTCGACGATGTCGTCGCGATGGTGCCCAAGCGCCACCTTGGTGATGCCGTTTTCCGCTGCATAGCGATACAGCGCACCGCGGCGCAGGCGCGAGCACAAGCCGCACATCGTGCGGCCTTCGGGAATCACTCGCTTCACGACGCGGTAGGTGTCCTGCTCGATGACGTGGAACGGCACGCCGAGCGCCGTCAGGTATTCGGGCAGCACGTGCTGCGGAAAGCCCGGCTGCTTCTGGTCGAGATTGACCGCGACCAGTTCGAAGCGCACCGGTGCGCTCCGCTGCAGCGACAGCAGCACGTCGAGCAGCGTGTACGAATCCTTGCCGCCCGAGAGGCAGACCATGACGCGGTCGCCCTCCTCGATCATGCGGAAGTCTTCGATGGCCTTGCCGACGAGGCCACGCAGCCGGGCCTGCAGACGCTTGAAGGTTTTCGACGGGTGCTGCGCGGATGCAGCCGTGACCGGCGCATCGCATCTGGGTGGAGCAGCGGACACGGTTGGCATGTCGATCATCGCTCACCCGCGGCGGGACATGTCCACCCGGCGTCCCGGCAGCGGAAACGGCCCGGGAGCGCACCGCTCCCGGTCGCTGGCCAGACCGGGCCGGGGCCCAAATGCTTGTGCTGGTTCACGGTTTCAGCGCTGGCGGGTTCGTATTCTGTCAACCGCCCGGTCGGACCGCCTACGGGAAGTATTCGCGCAAGCGCCACGACGATGCAAACCATTCACTGTTCCTCCAGCACAGCTCGTCATGGTATCGCATGCCGCCGCCGAACTGCGCGACGGGGCTTTGCCCGCATGAAACAAAGGGCGAAGCGCACTTCGGTGGCACGGGCAATACCGCCCCGGCCCGCGATCAGGTCGCAGCTGCGCCAGAGGTGGCGCGAGGCCTGGGATTCCATGGCACTGGAGAGCCAGCTCAGGATCGCCGTCATTGCAGCGGTCACGCTGACGATCCTGCTCGCCCAGCTCGCCGTCGCATCTTACGAGTTCGTGGTCCATTACCGCGAGTCGCAGGACCACGTGTCCCGGGTCTCGACCGCGATTGTCCAGCAGGACCACGAGTTCGACAGCAGCGACATACTCGCTGGCGTGGAGGCGCACCCCAGCGTGATTGCGGCGACATTGCAGCTGCCGACGGGCGACGTGCTCTGGAGCTTCGATCGGAACGCGCCCGACCCGGCCGCCGTCGTCTCCTACGACCGCGCGCCACCCCTGAGCGAGAACCGGCTTGCATGGTTCGAGCGCAATCGGCTCGACGCGGATCTGCGACAAAAACTGACGTTCGTGGTCCAACCCGCCCCGCTTGCCGCCAATCTACAGGCCCAGCTCGGCCTGCTGATCGCCACACCGTCTGCCTGGCGTGCAGCCCAGCGCCATCTCCAGCAGACGCCGTTCATACTGGCATTCGGCTGGGTGCTGGCGCTGCTCGCGGCCCGCCGTCTCAGCCGTCAGGTGGTCGAACCGCTCGAGCAGCTCGCCAGGGCAACGACCAGCGAGGGCCCACCGGAGCGGGTTCGGGTGCAGGGCGGGCGGCGCGGAAACGAGTTGACCCGGCTCGCGCATAATTTCCACGCGCTTGCCGACCGGCTCACCGAAAACGAGCGCGACATGCGCAACGTTCGCCTCGCGGCGCAACAGCAGGTGCTGGATCGCACCCGCGACATCGAGATGCGACTGCTCAAGGCAGAGTCCACGATGCGGTCCAAGGACCAGTTCCTGGCCAACATGAGCCACGAGATCCGCACGCCGATGAATGGCGTGCTCGGCATGGCCGAGCTGCTGGCAGGCACGACGCTCGACAAGCGCCAGCGGCGCTTCGTCGACTCGATGCGCGAGGCAGCCGGAACGATGATGCAGATCATCAACGACATCCTCGACGACTCGAAGATCGAAGCGGGCAAGATGGACCTCGTCTGCGAGCCGTTCGAGGTCCGCGACCTCGTCGAGCAGGCCACGCAACTCTACGCCGGACGCGCCGAATCCAAGAAGATCGAACTGGGCTGCCAGGTCGAGCCGGGCGTGCCCGCGGTCGTGATCGGCGATGCGCTGCGCCTGCGGCAGGTGCTTGGCAACCTGCTGTCCAACGCGGTCAAGTACACCGAGCACGGCGAAATCCAGGTCCGCGTCGGGATCGACGACCTCGAGCACGGGAGCCAGTGTCGCCTGCGCTTCCGCGTCTCCGACACGGGTCCCGGCATCGCACCCAGCCATCACGCAACAGTCTTCGAGGCCTTCACCCAGCTCGAAAACGCGACCCGGGTCGGCGGTACGGGCCTGGGGCTGTCGATCGCCACCGGCCTGGTGCGACTGCTGGGCGGCGAGCGCATCGACCTGCACAGCCAGGTCGGACATGGCAGCGTGTTTTCGTTCGAACTGCCGTTCGAGATCGAGTCGCCCGCGCCCATGGCGGACAGCACCGAATTCAGGGGACTGCGCGCGCTCATCGTCGACGACATGGCGACCAGCTACCTGGCCCTGCAGGAGGTGCTCGCGAGCTGGGGCGTCGACGTCACGGTGGCCACGAGCGGACGCGCGATCGACAACATGGTCAGCAGCGCGGCGCGGCTTGGGGCTCGCTTCGACGTGGTCCTGCTCGATCATGCCTTGCCCGACGCCACGACCGAAGATGTGCTGCGGGCAATCCGGCTGGATTCCACCGCACCGGATACCTATGTCGCACTGTTGAGCGCGTTCGACTTCGAGCCCCGCCAGGTCGGCGACCGGGCGATACGCCCTGACGTCTGCATCGCGAAGCCGGTACGGCAGCAGCAGCTGCGTAACCTGCTGCGGACGGTGTGCGCGGCGCGCGACGGGACCGACGTGGACCCGGACACGTCGGAGGCACCCGTCACACGGGCCGGCCAGCGCCCGTCGGGTCTCGGGCTCAACGTGCTCGTCGCCGACGACAATGTGATCAACCGCGAAGTGGCGAGCGCCATGCTTGAGCAGCTCAGCTGTCGCGTCGTCATCGCAGAGGACGGGCGCGCGGCCGTCGAGCAAGGGCGTACCGGCCGATTCGACGCCATCCTCATGGACTGCCAGATGCCGATCATGGACGGCTACGAGGCAACCGCCGCGATCCGGCGCGAGGAAAGTGCCCGCGCATCACCGCCGACGACCATCATCGCGCTGACCGCCAACGCGCTGACGCGGGACCGGGAGCGTTGCCTGGCGGCGGGCATGGACTCCTTCCTGGCCAAGCCGTTCACGCAGGCCCAGCTCGCGCAGATTCTCCGGCCGATTGCCGAAGCGCGCGGCACCCTGCTGCCGCCCGGGCCCGTCGAGCTGGTCGAACCCGCGACTGGGCGGGAAGCCCGCCCGGCCATGTCCGGCGATCCAGCATGCATGGACGACGCGCCGGACCTGACGGCGACGGCAACCATCACGCTGCTCGACACGGGCTTGTTCGAAGAGGTCCGCGTGCCCGCCGTTGCGGTCCTCGACGAGGAGCAGGTGCAGTCGATCCGCGGACTGGGCCGGCCACAGATCTTCGAGCGTCTGTGCGACATGTTGTTCGAGTCCGCGCCGGAGGCGCTGCGCAGGATCAGCTCGGCGCTCGAGGCCGGCGAGCTCGCAGCGGCCGGAGCCGCTGCACATTCGCTCAAGTCTGCAGTCAACAACCTCGGCGGACGCCGGCTCGCCGAGCAGCTCGACGTCCTGGAGAACGCGGTCGTCGAGCAGGCGGACCTGCAGGCCGCGCGTCGCGCGGCCTCGGGCCTTGAACAGGCGTACGCGCAGCTCGAAACGGCCCTCCGGGGCCAGGCCAAGCGCAGCACCGGGACCTGACCGGGATGGACCAGGCTGATTGCTCAGGTCGCAGGGGGATTTAGCACGCATGGATTCGACCCGAATCACCACGATCCTGATCGCGGACGACGACCCCGCACACCTGCTGCTCGCCGAGGCCGCGCTCGGCGGCGCAGGGTTCGTGGTGCATACCGCCAACGACGGTGAAGAGGCGGTAAGGCAATTCGAGCCCACCCGGCCCGACTGCGTGATTCTCGACGTCAACATGCCAAAGATGACCGGGATCGAGGTCTGCCGTCGAATCCGCGAGCACGCCGACGGGCGGCTCCTGCCGATCCTGATGCTGACCGGGCGCAACGACATCGTGTCGATCAGCGACGCCTTTGCCGCGGGAGCGAGCGACTTCGCCCAGAAGGGCCTGAACCCGCGCCTGCTGGTCGAGCGGGTGCGATTCCTGCTGCGCGACCGCGCCATGCAGGACGATCTCTGGTCGAGCCGCGCCAGGTTGCTGCTGGCCCAGCGCATCGCGCGGGTCGGCCACTGGGAACTGACGCCCGACGGCAAGACCCTGGACATGTCACCCATGGTGGGCCAGATCCTCGAGCGCGACTCCGAGCCCATGGATCGGTACGAGTCGTTCGTCTCGATGCTCGACCCCGCCGAGCAAATCAAGGCGCGGCAGGCTTTCATCGCCTGCGCCACCGACAACAGCGGGTTCAGCTCTGAACACCGCGTGCGAACCTCGGCGGGCAAGGATCTCTATATCCACCAGGAGGCGGAACTCGTCCAGGCCGCCGGCTCGGCTCACGCACGCACGGTCCTGGTCACGCTGCAGGATCTCACCCGCTTGCGCCGGGCCGAAGACGCCGTGCGAACCCTGTCCTATTTCGACAGCGCCACGGGCCTGCCCAACCGCCGCTACCTCCTCGAGCAACTGTCGATCGCGCTCAATGACCGCAAGCCCGGGGTTGCCATGTGCGTGGCGGCCTTTCGCCTGCACGGACTCGACCGCATCGTGCAGGCGCACGGCAACGACGTCGCGGAAAAACTCCTGGCCGAGGCGGCCCGGCAGATCGGCCAGAACCTCGCCGAGGCCAGCGCCGGGGTCATTCTGCCGAGGCATGCCAGCGCCGCTACGGTGTGCCGCAGCTCAGAGGCCGGTTTCACGATGCTGGTCTACAGCCGTGAGCCGGTCGAAAGCCTCCCGGACCTCGTTTGCGCGGCGCTTGCGCGCGTGAGCGGCCAGCCGACGAACCTCGGGACCGAGTACCTGCCGGCCGTCAGTGCCGGCCTGGCGCTGATCGATGCGGACACCGTGGACGCCGAGCAATTGCTGACCAACGCGCAGGCGGCCTCCGAGCAGGCGCGGGAACCGCGGTCCTGCGAGCTGTTCTCGCCGGTGCCACTGGCGCGCTCGCGCAGGCGGCTGGCGATCGAGTCGGCGCTGCGGCGGGCGGTCGAGGCTGGCGAATTGCACCTCGTTTACCAGCCGCGGGTAGCGAGTGACACGCTCGACATCGCGGGCGTCGAATGCCTGCTGCGCTGGGAGCATCCGCAACTTGGACGCGTCGGACCCGAGGAATTCGTGCCGATCGCCGAAGAAACGGACCTCATCGAAGAGATCGGTGACTGGGTCCTCGATGAGGCCTGTCGGCAGCTCGCGGTCTGGCGCGCCCGCTTCGAGGACGAATTCTTCGTCTCGGTCAACGTCGCCGCGCGCCAGCTGTGCCAGCCAAATTTCGCCGCCAGGATCAACGCGGCGCTCGACAAGCACCGGCTACCGGCACAGGCGCTCGAGATCGAGATCACCGAGACGAACATCGTGCACGCGCCGCAGGAAGCCCGTCGCACGCTCGAGGCACTCCGGCGCGAGGGTGTCCGGGTCTCCATGGACGATTTCGGCACCGGGCATTCGTCGCTTGGCCAGATTCGCCGGTTGCCGTTCGACTGCGTGAAGCTGGATCGATCGCTGATGGCCGACCTGTACACCGACGTCGGCGCGCAGGGTGTCACGGCGGCGGTCCTGGCAATGGCGAAAGCACTGCGGATCCGGTCGGTGGCCGAGGGCATCGAGGACCCGGAGTCGCTGGAGATGGTGTGCTGGCTCGGCTGCGAGGAGGTCCAGGGGAACTATATCTCGCCACCACTAAAGGCCCGCGAATTCGCCGACTGGATGGATGCGGGTGGCGCGGTCGTGCTCGCGCGGCGCAGGGCGGCCGCGATTGCGGTGGAGCTGGAAGCCGCAAAGATCAACGTTGATCCCACGCTGCCTGACGCTGACCTGCGGCGAAGCTCCAAGACCTGGGTTCGGTAGCAGCAATGACCAGGGCGCGATCCCGCCGCTGCGGGCGTCAGCGGACGACGGCCGCCCTGGAGTCGTCAGCACCCGGTTCCGCGGCCCCGACAATCCCGGCGGCAAGCTTTTCGGCGGCCTCCATGTCGGTCTCGAGGTACTTCGACTCCGCGTAACGCAGCCACGGTGCCGCCGAGAGCGCCTTGCCGGTGGCATCCTTGATCAGTTCCTGCGCGCCGACGCTGGCACCTCGACCGTGCACGTTCTGCCGCAGCCACTCGAACAGCCCGCCGAAGCGGCCGTTCGCGATCTCCGCGTCGAAGTGCTCGCTCTCCGTGCGCAGGGTTTCGTGCAGTTGCGCGGCAATGAACGAGCCGAGCGCATACGAGGGGAAATACCCGAATTGCCCCAGGGCCCAATGCGGGTCCTGCAGGCAGCCTTCGGCGTCGTTCGACGGGCGCAAACCGAGGCGACGATCGAATCCGGCGCGCCACGCCTCGGGCAGGTCGCGCACCGGCATCGTCCCGTCGAAGATCTGCTTCTCGAGGTCGTACCGCAGCATGATGTGGACGGGGTACGTGAGTTCGTCCGCGTCGGCGCGGATCGCGCTGCGTCGCACGCGGGTCAGCGTGCGATAGAGGTTCTCGACTTCCCACTCGGGACCGGTGCAGCCGAAGTGCTTCTCGAGCAACGGCCGCAACCAGGTGAGAAATGGCCGGCTGCGGCCGATGATCATCTCGAGCAGCAACGACTGGCTCTCCTCGAGCGCCATGCCGCGGTCGCGCCCCACCGGCTGGTCGCGCCATGCGGCGGGCAGGCCGAGGTCGTACATCGCCTGCCCCGTTTCGTGCAGCGCACCCATCAGGCCGGTGAACGGCTCGTTGACGTCGTAACGAGTGGCGACGCGCACGTCGCCCCACACGCCTTCCGTGAACGCGCGACTGCTCTCGTCGAGCCGGCCGCGGTCGAACGGGAAGCCGATGATGCGCATCACTTCATGCGCGAGCGTGCGCTGCTTCGACAAGCCCACCTTGCCGACGATCGGCAATGGCGGGCGCTGCGCCTGCAGCTCGATGGCCTCGCGGATCAGGTTCGGCAGGCGCCGGATCACGACCTTGAACAACTGGTCGATGTCGGCGCTCAGGAAGCCAGGGCTGAAGCCGTCGATCAACGAGTCGTACGGCGCGAGCCCGAGTGCCTGCGACAGCACCTGCGCCTTGTCGCGGGTCAGCGCGACCACTTCTTCGAGGTGCGGCGCAAAGAGCGCGAAGTTGTTCTCCTGGCGCGCTTCGAGCCATCGCACTTCGGCGAGCGACGTGGCGCGCGCCAGGCGGGTGATCAAGGTGAGGGGTGTGGCGATCGCGTGATCGCGCTCGCGGCGCATCTCGCGCAGGTTGGCGAGCTGCCAGTCCTCGAGCTGCGACCGGTTGGCCTGCGCGCGTTCGATCAGGCGCGACACCTTCGGTGAGGTGAGCAATGCGTGGCATTCGGAATCGAGCGCGGCGAGCTGCTCGCCACGGACGTCGGCGCTGCCCCTCGGCATCATCACGGCGGAGTCCCAGCGCAGCAGGCTCGCCGCGCCCTGGAAGGCGTGGAGTCGGCGGAATTCCTGCTCGAGCTGCTGGTAAGGACTCTGTGCCATGGCCGGTCGCGGACGTTCTGCCGCTCCCCCGCAACTGCGGAAGAGGCCGCGCGATGCGCGGTTGAAATTGTCCCGGGGTCGGGCAGCGATTGTAGCAAGCCGCCGGTCCGGGCGCGGGCCGGACCCGAAAAAATGCTTCTTTTTACTTATTATTCAACTGGTTGAACGCCCTCTGCCTGGCGTTCGCTGGCGAACTTCTGGCGCAACCGCTCGAGCCGGTGCGCCACCTCTTCCGGGGAATCGGTGTTGCGCGCGACCAGCGCATAGACCGCCGGGACGACGACCAGGGTCATCAGCACCGAAATCACGACGCCGTAGAAGACGACCACGCCGATCGACTGCAGCGAACCGGCGCCCGCACCGGCGGCCAGCATCAGCGGCAACGCGCCGAACGCGGTGCAGAAGCTGGTCATCAGCACGGGACGCAGGCGGATCGCCGCGGCCTCGATCACGGCCTCGCTGTATTCCACGCCACGGTCGCGCAACTGGTTCGCGAACTCGACGATGAGGATGCCGTTCTTCGCGGCGAGCCCCACCAGCATGATCGCCGCGATCTGGCTGAAGACGTTGATCGACATGCCGTACATCCACAGGCCCACCAGCGCGCCGATGACGGCGAGCGGCACCGTGGTGATGATGATGAACGGATGCAGGAAGCTTTCGAACAGCGCCGCCAGCACCAGGAACACGATCACCAGCGTCAGCAGGAACATCCAGTACAGCTGCGAGCCCGACTGCTTGAACTCGCGCGACGCACCGTCGTACGCGAGCTTCACCGAGGGCGGCATCTCTTTCTCGATCACGTTCTCGACGTACTGCAGGCCATCGCCGAGGGCGTACCCCGGCGTCAGCGCGGCGCTGACCGTGATCGAACGCAGCCGGTCGAACCGGTTTAGACGCGTCGGTCCTGCCAGCTCGGTGAGCTTCACCAGGTTCGAGAGCGGAACGAGTTCGCCCGTGCGATCGGAGCGCACGTACAGGTTGTCGAGATCGGTGGGTGTCGCCCGGTCTTCGGCGCGGCCCTGCAGCATCACGTTGTATTCGCGGTCGCGATCGATGAACGTCGTGACGATGCGCGAGCCGAGCACGGTTTCGAGCGTGCGCGAGACGGTTTGCAGCGAGATGCCGAGATCGGCCGCGCGATTGCGGTCCACCGCCACGCTGAGTTGCGGCTTGCGCTCTTCGTAGTTCGACTGGATGTTGGTGAGCCCCGGGTTGTCACCCATGCGCTGCATCAGGAGATCGCGCCACTGCACCAGGTCCTTGTACTCGGTGCCCTGCAGCACGACCTGCACCGGCGCGCCGCCGCCGCCGAACCCGCCCGGCACCGTCACGAAGCCGCGCACGCCCGGCACCGCGCTGAGCGGCCCGCGCAGCGACTGCGCGACCTGTTCCGCGGTGCGCGTGCGCTCGCCCCAGGGTGCCAGCAGCAGGAAGCCGCGCGCCTCGTTCATCTGGCTGCCGGCGCCGCCGAACCCGCCCGGCACGCGCGCGCTGACGCGTATCACGTCGCCCGTCTCGATCTGCTGCGCCGCCATCCCTTCGAGGATGCGCAGGTGGCGGTCCATGTATTCGAGCGAGGCGCCTTCGGGCCCGTTCATGCCGATGAAGACGAAGCCGCGGTCCTCGACCGGCGCGAGCTCGCTCGGCAACGCCTTGAGCAGCACCGCGGCCATCGCCGTGGCGGCGAGCGTGGCGCCGATGACGAGCCACGGCCGGCGCATCGCACGGCGCAGGTTGCGGTCGTACCAGTCGGCGAGCCGCTGGAAGAAATCGTCGACGACGATTGCCATGCGCGAGCGGTGCGCGCCGCCGGCGAACAGCTTCGACGTCATCATCGGCGTCAGCGTCAGCGCGACCAGGGAAGAAAACGCCACGGCCGCAGCGATGGTGAACCCGAATTCGCGGAACAGCTTGCCGACGTTGCCCGAGAGAAACGACATGGGCAGGAACACGGCGACCAGCACCGTGGTGGTCGCCACCACGGCGAAGCCGATTTCGCGCGAGCCGTCGACCGAGGCGATCAGCGCCGGCTCGCCGCCTTCCATGCGCCGGTAGATGTTCTCGAGCACGACGATCGCGTCATCCACCACCAGGCCGATCGCGAGCACGAGGCCGAGCAGGGTCAGCGTGTTGATGGAGAAACCGAGTGCGCCCATGACGATGAACGCGGACACGATCGACACCGGGATCGTCACCGCCGGCACGAGCGTGGCCCGCAGGTTGCCGAGAAAGACGTAGATCACTGCGATCACGAGGCGCCATCGCGAGCAGCAGCGCCCTGACCACTTCGAACATCGACGCCTCGATGTAATCGGAGCGATCGAGGTTGATCTGCAGTCGCGTGCCGGCCGGCAGGTCCGGGATGATGCGCTGCTGCTCCGCGCGCACGGCCCGCGCGACTTCGAGCGTGTTGGCCTTCGAGATCTGCTCGATGCCGATGCTGATGCCCGGCACGCCGTTGGTACGCGAGATGGTGCGCTCGTTCTCGGCCGAGAGTCGCACGTCGGCGACTTCGCCGAGACGCACGAGGTAACCGCCGGCACCGCGGCCGACGACGAGATCGCGGAATTCCTGCTCGGTGTTGAGGCCGGTCTCGGTCCGCAGCGTGAGCTCACGCTGGGACGACTCGAGACGGCCCGCCGGCAGCTGCACGTTTTCGCGGCGCAACGACGCTTCGATGTCGGCCACGGTGAGCTGGCGCGCCGCGAGCGCCTCGCGGTCGATCCATACGCGCATCGCGTAGCGGCGGGCACCGCTCATGCGGACGCGCGCGACACCGGGCAGCACGCTGAAGCGATCGACGAGCTCGCGTTCCGCGTAGTCGGTGAGTTCGAGCACGTTCATCGTGTCGCTGGACAGCGCCAGCCAGATGACCGGATCGGAGCCGAAGTCGACCTTGCCGACCTCGGGCGGATCCGCCTCGGGCGGCAGGTTGTCCGCCACGCGCGCGACACGGTCGCGCACGTCGTTGGCGGCTTCGTCGATCGCGCGACCCGGGTCGAACTCGATGTTGATGCTGGAACGGCCGTCGGTGCTCTGCGAGGTGATCTTGGTGATGCCCTCGAGGCCGGCCACGCGCTCCTCGATCACCTGCGTGATCTTGGTCTCGACGACGTCGGCCGAAGCACCGAGGTAATTGGTGTCGATCGAGACGATCGGGGCCTCGACGTCGGGAAGCTCGCGCACCGCCAGCCGCGAGGCCGACAGCAGGCCCAGGATCACCAGCATCAGGCTGATGACCGCGGCAAAGACCGGGCGCTTGACCGAGACTTCCGAGATCTTCATCGCGCGGTGCCGCCACCTTCGCCGGCCGCAACGGAAGCGCTTGGGTGCCGTGGTCGCTTCGGTCGCGCTGACGCTGGCGCCGTCTCGCAGCTTCTGCGTGCCCTCGGTGACCACGACCTCGCCAGCCTGCAAGCCATCCGTCACCTGCACGGTGCCGACGGCACGCTCGCCGGTCCGGATCTTGCGCTTCGACGCCTTGCCGTCCTGCACGACGAAGACGAACACGTCGCCCTGCTCGGGCACCAGTGATTCCTCCGGCACCACCAGCACGTCGGCCGTGCCGCGCGACAGGTGCACGTTGAGGAACATGCCCGGCTTCAGCAGCTCGTCGCCGTTCGGGACCAGCGCACGCACGATGACCGAACGCGTGTTGGGATCGACCCGCGAGTCGACACTCGCGACCTTGCCTTCGAACACCCGGCCCGGGTATGCAATGCTCCTGGCCTCGAGCGTGAGGCCCGGCTTCATCGCCGCCACGACCCGCTCGGGCACGGTGAAATCGAGTTTGATCGTGCTGGTGTCGTCGAGCGTGGTGATGACGGTGCCGGGAGTGACGAGGCCGCCGACACTGGCGCGGCGCAGCCCGACCCGGCCGTTGAACGGCGCACGGATGACCGTGTCGTTCAGGCGCGAGCGCGCCGCGGCGACGCGTGCGACATTCGCCGAATAGGTCGATTCGATCTGCTCGATCTGCTGGTCGGACAGCACCTTCGTTGCGTACAGCTCGCGGCTGCGCTGCAACTGGCTCGCGCTTTCCTTCAGTGCAGCATCGGCCACCGCGAGATCGGCACGGGCCTGCGCACCGTCGAGTTCGACGAGCACCTCGCCCTGGCGGACCTGCTGGCCCTCGGTGAACCGGATCGCGGTGACGAGATTGGAAACCTTGGCCGTGACGTCGATGGATTCGCTGGCGCGCGCGGTGCCGAGCGCTTCGACTTCGAGCGAGAGGTGTTCGATGCGCGCTGGCGTGGCGACCACGGGAATGACGGGGCCGCCACCGGCACCGCCACCCGGCTTACCAGCCGGGGCTCCCGGCTTGCCCCCTGCCATCGATGCCCCCGGCGGACCGCCCATCGCAGCAGGCGCGCGCTTGGCCCGCTCGCCGGCGATGTGCCAGGCAAAGCCGACGATGAAGGCACCGATCAGGGTGCCGAGCAGCACCTTTCGCAGGGAATCAGGCATCGGGTGTTGTTGGCGCGACAGCGCGAATCAGGGGAAGCCGTGGATTATCCCTGATTCGCACGTCTGCCGCTCGCGGATGTCGACGCTGAGCGCCCCCCGCGTCATCGCTCAGGGTTCCTGGTCGGAACCCTCGGCAATGCCTTCGAACAGCGCCGTCGACATGTACCGTTCCGCGGTGTCGGCGAGCACGGTCAGGATGACGGAACCCTCGGGCGCCTTCTCGGCGACTTTCAGCGCAGCCGCGAAGTTTCCGCCCGACGAGATGCCGCAGAAAATGCCTTCCTTGGCGGCGAGCGCCCGCGAGGCGGCGATGGACTCTTCGTCCGTCACCGTGACGATTTCATGCGGCACGGAACGGTTCAGCACCTTCGGCACGAAGTCGGGCGTCCAGCCCTGGATCTTGTGCGGCTTGAACTCGGCGCCGGACAACAGCGCAGCGGCCGCGGGCTCGGTCGCGACGATGCGCACGTCGGGGCGTGCGAGGCGGATCATCTCGCCCGCGCCGGTGAGCGTGCCGCCCGTGCCCCAGCCCGTCACGAAGAAGTCGAGCCGGCGGCCGGCGAAGTCGCCCAGGATTTCCGGGCCGGTCGTCTGGCGGTGATACGCCGGGTTGGCGGGATTCTCGAACTGGCGCGCGAGGAACCAGCCGTTCTTCTTTGCCAGTTCTTCGGCCTTGCGCACCATGCCGCTGCCACGTTCGGCGGCGGGCGTCAGGATCACCTTGGCACCGAGCATGCGAATGATCTTGCGGCGCTCGACCGAGAAGCTATCGGCCATGACCGCGACGAACGGATAGCCTTTCGCAGCGCACACCATCGCAAGCGCAATGCCCGTGTTGCCCGACGTTGCCTCGACGACGGTCTGGCCGGGCTTGAGCGCGCCGCTCTTTTCCGCGTCTTCGATGATTGCGATCGCGAGACGATCTTTTACCGAGCTCAACGGGTTGAAGAACTCGCACTTCACATAGATGCTGACGTGCTTCGGCGCGAGGTGGTTGACGCGCACGACGGGCGTGCGGCCAATGGTGTGCAGGATGCTGTCGTAAATCATGGCTGGATCCTTCGCCCACCGGGGCATTGGTCGCGACTATAGCCAACACTGGCGGCAGAATGTCATGCCGTCCGGGAATCCCGGCAGAATCATCCGGTCCGCCGTCAGAAATACGCCCGCATGATCGCTTCGGCGACGCAGGCCGGCTTCGACTCGCCCTCGATCTCCACGGTGTACTGCTCGGTCAACTGCAGGCCGCCTGTCACCGCTTCGAGCTTGAGCAGCACGCAGTGGGCGCGCACGCGGCTGCCCGACTTCACGGCATTGGGAAAACGCAGCTTGTCCAGGCCGTAGTTGATGACGCGCGTGACGCCCGGAAACAGCGGCTTGTCGGCGTCGACCAGGCCGCGCAGCAGCGGGTACAGCGACAACGTCAGGTAACCGTGGGCGATCGTCGCCTTCCACGGCGACTCGCGCGCGGCCCGGACCGGGTCGGTGTGGATCCACTGGTGGTCGCTGGTCGCCTGCGCGAACTCGTTGATCCGCTCCTGGGACACAGGCAGCCATTCGCTGCAGTGAATCTCCTGGCCGATTCTGGGCTGCAGGTCCGCCAGGACCCGCTCTGCCGCCGACTGTTCGCTCATGGTGTGCCCCGTGCATCGATTGGGTGTGTTGGCTCTGGGCAAGAGTATCGCCCAAGCGGCGGCGCCCGGCACCCGCCCGCTCCCGGCACTGTGTGCATCGCAAAATCCCGACGGAATTCCACTGGAAAACCAGCAGTAATTCTCTTATTGCAGTGCAAAACACGCGCTGCTACGATGCAACCATGAGCCGACCCACCCGACCACGAGGACGTACCATGGCCACCACCAAGACGACGACGGACTACACGGATTTTGCCAAGCGCGCCTTCACCCCCGCGACCCGTTTCAACGAGGTCATGGTCGGCAACATCGAGCGCGTCGCCCGTTTCCAGTACGAACTGACGGGTGACCTGATGCAGTTCGCGCTCGACCAGATGAATGCCACGGTCAAGGCGAAGGACCTGGCGACGCTGTTGTCGAAGCAGCGCGAAATCGCCACGAAGTTCGCTGAAAAGGCGACGACCCGGCAGCAGGCGCTGGCCGAAATGGCGACCGAGTCGCAGGCCGGTTTTGCCCGGTGGATCGAGGACGCGACGTCCCTGGCGAGCGGCAAGGCTGCCTGATCGAAGAGTGCGTCACGGGCGATGGTTCCCGACCGGGGGCCGTCGCCCGTGGTCGTTTTTGCACCGCATTTTATGCACCGCACAATGGCTCAGGTACACTTTCGCCCATGAGCCAGGAACGCCTGATCAAGAAATACGCGAACCGCCGTCTTTATGACGCTTCGCAGAGCCGCCACATCACCCTCGATGACATCCGCGGGCTGATCGTCAAGGGCGAAAAGATCCGTGTCGTCGAGGACAAGACCGGACACGACATCACCCGGCACATCCTGCTGCAGGTGATCGCCGAGCAGGAACAGTTCGGCCGGCCGATCCTGAGCACGACGGTGCTCGAGTCCATCATCCGCTTCTATGGCAACCCGATGCAGGGCTTCCTCGCGGGTTTCCTCGAGAAGAGCGTGGAGACGTTCCTGACCCAGCAGGAGTCGCTGCAGGCGCAGATCTCGAAGATCGTCGCGCACACGCCGCTCGCCACGGTGGCCGACCTCACGCGCCAGAACATCGAAGCGCTCGCGAAGATGCAGGAGTCGATGCTCAGCGCGATCCTGCCGAAGCGCGAGAAGCCGAAGGACGACGACGACAAGCGTTCCTGACCGAGCGGGCCAGTTCCCAGGCGAGCATTGCCTGCTTGCGCTCGAGTCCCCAGCGATAACCGCCCAGGGCGCCGTTGGCCCGCAGCACGTGGTGGCACGGTATCAGCCAGGCCACCGGGTTGGCACCCACGGCTGAGCCCACGGCGCGGCACGCAGAGGCGCGACCCATCGATTCCGCGAGTGCCGCGTAACTCAGCGTACGGCTCTGACCGGCTGCGAGCAGCGCGCGCCACACCTGCAGCTGGAAGTTGCTGCCGTGCACCCAGAGCGTGAGCCTGCGGCCGGCACGCGGAGCCGCCCGCCAGATCGTGTCCGCGATCCGCTTCGCGCCTGCGTCGTCCTGCTCCCAGTCCGCATCGCGCCATGTCGCACGGAAATCGTCGAAGCCATCGAACAAGCCATTTTCGTCGGCAAACGCGAGGAACGCGATGCCGCGGCCCGAGCGCACGATCAGCGCCTCGCCGAAAGGCGATTGCGCCGTCCCGAACCACATGGTCAGGCCGCGTCCCGCGCGATTTGTATTCGCCGGGCGTCACCGCTTCGAGCGTCACGAACAGGTCGTGCAGCCGACCCGAGCCGGACAGCCCCGCATCGAGCGCCGCCTGCAGCACGGAGCGCTCGTCGTCGAGCGCCTGTTTCGCCGCCGTCAGCGACAGCTGCTGCAGCCACTGCTTCGGCGAAATGCCCGTCCAGCGGCGGAATTCGCGCGCAAAGTGATACTCACTCCAGTTCGCGGCCGCGGCAATTTCGGCCAGCGACGGCTGCTGCCTGGCGTTCGCCGCGACGAATTCGATCGCGCGCGCGATGCGCCGGAACTCGGGGGGAGCGGCGGGGCCGCCCGGGACAATTGCTTTCATGGCGTCAAGGATACCGACGCTGCGCGCGCCATCCACCCGGATCGTGCTGAGGCGACGGGGCGCTGTGGCAAACTAGCGGACCCATGCCCCGCCAGCGCATCTGTTTCCTGACCGCGGAGATCTCGCCGTTTGCCAAGACCGGCGGGCTCGGCGACGTTGCGGCCGCGTTTTCGCGCCACCTGCTGCAGCGGGGACACGACGTCCGCGTGTTCGTGCCGTTGCACGCGCTCTCGGACCTGCAGGGCTGCGAGCAGCGCGCCGTCGCGGCGCTGCAGGGCCTGTCCGTGCGGGTCGGCACCAACGAATACAGCTACGACGTGCGGGAGGCACGGCTGCCGGGTTCGGACCTCTGGGTGCAACTCGTGGACTGCCCCGCCGTCTTCGACCGTCCCTTCATCTATTCGGACGCGCACGACGAGCACCTGCGCTACCTGATGCTGACGCGCGCGGCGCTCGAATGCTGCCAGCGGCTCGGCTTCGCGCCGGACATCGTGCATTGCAATGACTGGCACACGGCATTCGCGCCGCTGCTGCTGCGCACGGCCTATGCGTGGGATACGCAGATCTTCGGCGCGACCCGCAGCGTGTTCACGATTCACAACATCGGTTACCAGGGCGTGTTCTCGGCCAGTGCCGCGGCCGACGTGGGGCCGGGCGTGAGCATCGAGGCCCTGCATCAGGCCGATCTCGGTTACGGCCGCATCAACCCGATGCGGCACGGCATTCTCTACGCGGATGCGGTGACGACGGTCAGCCCGACGTATGCACAGGAGATCCGCACGCACGAGGGCGGTTACGGACTCGACGCGGACCTGCGCGCCCGCCGCGACTCGGTGCGCGGCATCCTGAACGGCGTCGATTACGACGACTGGAATCCGGCCACCGATCGCTACCTGCCCTTCCACTACGACGCGAACGACCTCACCGGCAAGGCGCGCAACAAGGAAGCGCTGCTCGACCTGCTGCGCATGCCCACCGCGGCCTCGGTGCCACTGGTCGGGATGGTGACGCGCCTCACGCGCCAGAAGGGCATCGACCTGCTGCCCGACGTGTTGCCGAAACTGCTGCAGGAGCGCGACTTCCGCTTCGTCGCGCTCGGCAGTGGCGAGGCGCAGTACGAACGCTTCATGCACCAGCTGCAGGAGCGCTTCCCGGGACGCGTCGTGTTCTACAGCGGCTACAGCGAAGAACTCGCGCACTTCATCGAAGCCGCGGCAGACATCTTCCTGATGCCGTCGCTGTACGAGCCGTGCGGCCTGAACCAGCTGTACAGCCTCAAGTACGGCACCGTGCCCGTGGTACGCCGCACCGGCGGACTTGCCGACAGCGTGCAGCATTTCGATCCCGCGACCGGCCAGGGCACCGGAATCGTATTCAACGATTTCGACGCGGGCGGCCTGCGCTGGGCGCTGCAGACCGCGCTCGAGTGGTACGGCTGGCCGAGCGTCTGGCAGCGGCTGGTGCACAACGGCATGCAGCAGGACTTCTCGTGGGACGCCCGCATCGGCGAGTACGAGCTGCTCTATGAGCAGCTCGCAAGGGGTTAGGAGTTAGGGGAAATAGGGCGTTCGGGGCGTCGGCGACGCTCACCTTTTCCGAAGATTGGTGAGCGTCCCCCTACTTCCCCTACCCCTCAGGTCGCGCCGCTCTTAGGCGGCCCCAGCGCCCGCGAGATGTCGACGGTGCCCTGGTGGTTGAACGGGATCTTGCGGATGATCCCCTTTGTCGAGCAGCACTTCACCCGCGATTTCGTAGTGCAGGTCCTGCAGCTTGCCGCCGCCGACGCGGCTCAGCAGGCGGCCGAAGCTGCTCACGAAATTGGTCGTCACCATCATGTCGAATTCGGCCTCGCCTTTCGCCGGCAGCACGAACCGATCGTTGCTGACGCCCTCGGCAAAGCTGTCGCCCATCAGGATGATCGTGTAGTCGATGCCGCGGACGGGGATCTCGAGATCGTTGGGATTCTTGACCAGCACGCGCACCTTGAATTTCTGCGCGAACATGTCCGTTGACAGCATCTGGATGCCGACCAGGCTCAGTTCCGGCGACACCAGCTTCTGGCTGAAGGTAGAACAACCCGCCAGCGTGACCAGTACGGCCAGCAGCCCGGCCATCCGCAACAAGGCATTTCGCAGCGTCATCATCGACATTCCTCTCGAACAGATCTGTAGCGCGTTGACGGCCCGGCCGTCGTCAGCCGCCAGTGGAGCGCGCCGCGGGACGCAGCATCGCTGCCGTGACCAGCGTGACGCCGTTCTCGCTCACGTAGAAGCGCTCGCGATCCTGCACCGGGTCGACGCCGATCGTCGTGCCGTCGGGCACCACGGCGCCTGAGTCGATGATCGCGTTGCGGATCACGCAGTGCTCGCCGATGCGCACGCGCGGCAGGATCACCGAGCGGTCCACCGTCGAATGGTCGTGCACGCGCACCTGCGAGAACAACAGCGAGTTCGAGACGCGCGAACCGGAAATGATGCAACCGCCCGATACCATCGAATCGATCGCACAGCCACGGCGATCGTCGTCGTCGAACACGAACTTGGCCGGCGGCAGCTGCTCCTGGTAGGTCCAGATAGGCCACTGCTCGTCGTAGATGTTGAGTTCGGGGGAGACGCGCACGAGTTCCATGTTCGCCTCGTAATAGGCGTCGATCGTGCCCACGTCACGCCAGTAATGTTGCGCCTTGCTGCGCACGTCCGCGAACGGATAGGCGAACACGCGCAGGTTTTCGATCGCACCGGGAACGATGTTCTTGCCGAAGTCGTGCGCGGAGTCGGGATTCTCCGCGTCGGCGCGCAGCAGTCGCTCGAGCAGCCGTGGATTGAAGACGTAGATGCCCATCGACGCGAGTGCCACTTCGGGCCGTCCCGGCATCGGCGGCGGATTCTTCGGCTTTTCCAGGAAGCTCAGCACGCGGTTCGATTCGTCGACGCCCAGCACGCCGAACTCGCGCGCACGCTCGACCGGCACTTCGACCACACCGACGGTGATGTCCGCTTCCTTCTCGACGTGGAAGCCGATCATCGGGCCGTAGTCCATCTTGTAAATGTGGTCGCCGGCAAGCACCAGCACGTGCAGCGGCCGGTGCGAGCGGATCAGGTCCATGTTCTGCCACAGCGCATCCGCGGTGCCCTGGTACCACTCGGGGCCGCGGCGCTGCTGCGCGGGAATGATCTCGATGAATTCACCGAACTCGCCGCGCAGGAACCCCCAGCCCTTGCCGATGTGCTGGATCAGGGAGTGCGCCTTGTACTGCGTCAGCACCGAGATCTGCCGGATGCCCGAATTGAGGCAGTTCGACAGCACGAAATCGATGATGCGGAACTTGCCGCCAAAAGGCGCGGCAGGCTTGCAGCGGTCTTCCGTGAGTTGCTTGAGTCGCTCCCCGCGTCCGCCCGCCATGATGACGGCAAGCGTGCCGCGGGTGAGGCGGCTCAGATACCGGCGTGGAGCACCAATGCGCTGTTGTTCGGTGGACATCCGACGAACTCTCCGACGAGTAGAGGCTGCTTGGATGTTACAGAGTCGAAACGTCATTTGATCGTTGCTGCGGTGCATCAGTATCAGGCAGTAATCTATAGTGTTGACTTGATACTAGTGTTTGATGCCTAATATAGACCACTTAACAAGGAGACGGACCGCCATGCCGCGGGACGACGACGAAACCACTGTCCCCTCGCCCGGGGACGAGACGCCGGCGGAAGCGCAGGCCCGTAAATTCCAGCGGGAGCTGAGTGCCGGCCTGACCTCGCTGGTGCTGCTGTCCGTGCTCGCCGATGCGGACACGGACCTCTACGGTTATGAGATTGCCCGGCGTCTCAGCACGGTGGAGGTGCCCGTGGCGCCGTTCAAGCAGGGTGCCCTCTATCCAGTGCTGCGCAACATGAGCGGCGCCGGACTGCTGTCGAGCCGCGTGGTTCCCTCCTACTCCGGGCCGCCGCGCCGCTACTACCGGATCACGCCGCTCGGGCGCGAAGTGCTCGCCGCGTGGCGCGAAACCTGGCTCGGTACCCGGGCCTTTGTCGATACCATCGTCCCGCCTTCCACGTCCAGCGCACAGGAGATGCCGTCATGACGGCCGCGACACCCCGCACCGTCGAGGAATACCTCGACCTGCTTCGAGCCGAACTGCAGGGCGCCGATCGCGCGCTGGTACAGGACGCGCTCTACGACGCGGAAGAACACCTGCGCGCGGAGCTCGGGCAGCATCCGGAAGAAACGGAGGCAACCATGCTGGGCCGGATCGTGGCGAGTTACGGCGCCCCCAGCGAGGTCGCCGATGCATACCGTTCGAACGAAACCCGCGTGCAGGCCGCGCTGCGCACGCCGCCGCCGAAGCCCAAGCACACGACGCTCGGCCGCTTCTTCGGCGTGTACTCGGATCCGCGCGCCTACCTGAGCATGGCTTACATGCTGCTCGCGCTCGCCACCGGCATCTTCTACTTCACGTTTGCGGTGACGGGCCTGTCGCTCTCGGCCGGCTTCGCGATCCTGATCATCGGCATCCCGTTCTTCCTGCTCTTCATCGGCACGACGCGCGTGCTCGCGCTGGCGGAGGGCCGCATCGTGGAGACACTGCTTGGCACCCGCATGCCGCGCAGGCCCGTGCATCCGGGCCCGCCCATGGGCTGGATGCAGCGCGTGCTCGAGATGCTGAAGGATCCGCGCACCTGGGGCACGCTGCTGTACCTGCTGCTGATGCTGCCGCTCGGGGTGTTCTATTTCACGTTCGTCATCGTGGGAACGGTGCTCTCGCTCGCGCTCACGATCGCGCCAATCGTCGTGCTGCTGTACCACGCCGGGCTGATCACGATCGACGGCACCGTCGATTCGCCGCACCCGGCGTTGTTGCCTCTGGTTTCGATCTTGGGGATAGTGCTGCTCACCGTCACGCTGCATCTCTCACGGGGCATCGGTTATCTCCATGGCCAGTTGGCTAAGTCGCTGCTCGTCCGTGCGCCACGCACGGCGGACGAGCCCGCCGTCGCCTGATCTTTCGCCGCGCGCTGCGGCGGCGGCGTGCTGCGCCCTGCTCGTCGCAGGGTGCGGCCACGCCGACACCACCGCCGGCAAGCCCGCTCCCGGATCCCCGGCAGAGATCTTCTGCGCGCCCGCGCCGGAAGGGTTCCTGCGCGCGCGCCTGCAGGGTGCGATCGATGCCGAGATCGACTGGTCGGCGCCTGCCGTCGCACAGTGTCTCGGTGGCCCACGACCGGGTGGCGATGGTGTGCGGCTGGTCTTCAAGGGCACGGTCGACGACGCCCCGCTGCTGGTCGTGATCGGCGTCGCCAACCTGCTGCCCGGAACGTCGGCGCGCAACGTCGCGGCCAACGTGACGCTGGTACGCGAGGGCGCAGGCTCGTTCTATTCCACGCAGGGCGACGACAAGTGCGCACTCGACGAGGTGCGGCAGGAACCAATCGACGGTCACGATGGTCGATACCGGCTGTCGGCGCGCGGCTACTGCATGCAACCGGCGCGCGCGCTCGGCGCGAGCGACGCGGGCTCGGTGCTGGTCACGCGTTTCGACGTGTCCGCACTCGTCGATTACCCGCAGGACTGACCCATGACCGCCCGCCTCCCTGCCCGCCTGCTGTTGCTGTTCTGTGCCGTATTGCCGCTCACGATGGGCAGCCGCGCCCGCCGGCACCTTGCCGCTCAGCGCATTCCCGCGCGAACGCATCGCGATCGAAACCCGCGCCAGTTTCCGCCGTCAACTGTTCGAAGCCTGGCGCGCCGAGACACCGCAGACGCGTGAGCAGGGATTCATGTTCGTCGAGGACCGCGCGGTGCGCCCCGACCAGGCGATGATCTTCACCTACGATCCGCCCGAGCACGTGGCGATGTGGATGAAGAACACGCTGCTGCCGCTCGACATGCTGTTCGTCGACCAGCACGGCTGCGTCGTCACGATCAAGCAGGACGCGCAGCCCGGTTCGCTTGCGACGATCGGCTCGCGCGTGCCCGTGTCGCTGGTGGTGGAACTCAAGGCCGGGACGATCGCTGCGCAGGGCATCGCCGTCGGCGATCGCGTGCTGCGGCTCGATGCGGGCTGGCCGCCGACCGAGCAGTCCTGCAGGACGGCGGAACGCTAGTTTGGCGAGCCTTTCAGCCGGGTTCCGCAGGTACCTGCGAGGCACCGGTCCACGTCGGCGCCGGTCTGCGGGTACGCCTTGAGCTGGAATTCGCGGCGGCCGTAGTCGACGACGAACTTCTGCACGGTGCCGAGGACGTCCATGCCCACGATCAGCGCGGGCTCGTCCGCCAGCCCCCAGAGCGAAAAGATGTACAGGTCGCTGAACGTCACCGGAATGTTGCGCAGGCGCGCTTCGCCGATCGTGATGCTCGGCGTCGCGTGCGTGACGCCGTTGGCTGTTCCCGGCGTGGCTCCACGTCACGACCGAATCCCGTCGGTCACCCTTGCGGTTGCCACTCAGCAGCGCCTGCTGCAGTTGCAGGTTGCCGATCGTGTATTCGGCTCCGGTATCGATGATCACGTGGGTATCGACGTTGTCCCACCCGCCCCGCGACCAGCAGCAACCCGTCGTTGATCATGCGTGCCGGCACCGTCAGGTAGCCATGCGGCGCGCTCCTGGGATCCGACAGTCCGATCTTGACGCGGTCGTGGCGGAAATCGACCTCGATTCGTGACTGTTGCAGGCCGTCGATGCCGAGGATCCCGTCGGCGTCGGCAAAGACGGCGCCGGCCAGGACCGGCATCTGCTGATCGACCAGCACGATGCTGCCAACTCGCAGTTCGTCGACGACTGCCATGGGAACGACGGCGGAACCCGTCACGCCGTGCACTTCGACCGTGTCGGTGCCGGCCGTCGCGAGCCCGAGCTGCGTGGCCAGTCGCGACGACAGCACCGAGCGATTGGCGCCCAGGTCGATGATGAACCGGTATGGACCCGAGCCGTTGACCTCGACGGCGGCAAGCATGCGGCCGACCCGATCCGGGCGCGTGGGGGCGGCGTACAGGGGCTGGTCGTCCGCGACCGGCTGGCCATCGTCGGCTTCCGCCAGTAACGGCGTCGACAGGCAGCCCCAGCAGCAACAACGCCAACAGCCGCGAGCGAGGCGCGCAGCGGGGCAGGGTTGGCGGCGAGGCGGGGCACATGAAAGGTTCGACCTCGTGCGCTGCGATCGGTTTCATGCGGTGGCCACACCCGGGCAACGCGTGCGGCCACCCTGCTACTCTTGGCACTCTTCCGATCTAACTCTCATCGTTGGCACCTGGCAAGCTGGCATCGAGTCATGAACACGAGCGCAATGGAGGCTTTGCGTGAACGTGCGCGGAGTGGCGACACCCGGGCTCTGACGGCACTGGGCAAGCGGCTCCTCCTCGGCCTGGGCACCGCAGCCGCGCCGCAGGAAGGCTACGAATGCCTGACGACCGCCGCAGCTCGCGACGATGGCGAGGCGACGGCGCAGCTTGCGCTGCTTGCGGCCTGGGGCGTGCTTCGACCACACAGCTGGCCAGACGCACTCGACCTCCTGCAACGTGCCGCCGAACTCGGCTGGGCGCCGGCCCAGCGCGAGCTGCAGTTCCTGGGGCGGCACGAGCGGCACCGACTGGCTGGAATTGCGCCACCGGGTGGACATCGCAGCCTGGACGACACCGCCTGCGGCGCGGGTTCTCGCGCATTCGCCGCAGATCCGCGCCATCGAGGGCTTTGCGACGGCCGACGAGTGCGCCTGGCTGATCGAACTGGCCCGCCACGGCCTGAGACGAGCCCGGATCTACCGCAAGGACGCCGAGGGCTACGCCGAGGCGGGTACACGGACGAACTCGGAAGCAGACTATACGTTCGGCAACGCCGACCTCGTGCTCAGGCTGATCATCGAGCGGATTGCCCGTGCCGCCGGCGTCTCGTCGCAGCTGTTCGAAGTGGCCAAGCTGCTGCATTACGAGCCCGGCCAGCAATTCGCTCCCGCACTGCGATTTCCAGGAACCCACCACGCCGGCGCTGGCACGCGAGGTCGAGCGGCGCGGACAGCGAGTGGCGACCGTGCTGGTCTACCTGAACGACGATTACGACGGCGGCGAGACCGAGTTTCCGCGAATCGGTTTGCGTCACCGGGCTGCCACGGGCGACGCCTTGCTGTTCGCGAACGTGCGGCCGTCAGGCGACCTCGATTACGACTCGCTGCACGCGGGCCTGCCGCCCACGCGCGGCGTCAAATGGGTACTCTCGCAGTGGATACGCGACCGGCCGGTGGACGGCAGCGCCTGATACCTGCCGTCGATGCGTCAGCCGGGTCTCGGCGACGGCAATGCGTTGCCTTCCGCGTCGACCAGGCCCGCTGCCGCGAGCCGTCGCACCACGGGCTGCAACTGGCTCTCGAAGTTGCGCCACTTCTTCACGGAAGACGTATAGACCGGCTGGCGCACCTGCGCCGCGCTGGCCGTCGTCGAAGCCACGCGCGACTGGTGGAAATCCAGCACGTCGTCCTGCCAGGGCAGACCGCACCATTCCAGCAACCTGCGACACTGCGCCGGCGGATCGGCGACCAGGTGCTCGTAGTTCACGTCGCAGATGACCCCCGGCAACACGGCATGCCAGTGCGTCCATCGTCCTGCGGTACGCAATGTAGAACTGGGCGAGTTCGTCCAGCTGATACGAGTAGTGGTAGGCATTGATGAAGAGCGTCTTGTAGACCGCATAACAGGTGTCGAGCGGATCGCGCGTCAGGTGCACGATCTTCGCGTTCGGCAGGGCCTGGTGGATCAGGCCGCAATAGCGGAAGTTGAACGGCAGCTTGTCGACGAAGTACTTGCGCCCGCCGGCCAGCGGCTGCACGGCTTTCAGGTAATTGCGCCCGAGCTCGGCGAAGTCCATCTGCAGCGACGCGCGCAGCAGGTCCGGTTCCGTCGAGCCGGTGCTGACGTACACCTGCTCGGCCAGCGCCGTCATCTCTGCCGGAAAATCGACGAGCTCGCCGAGCGAGACCACGTCCGCGTGGCTGCCGAGGATGCGTTCGACCAGGGTCGTGCCCGTGCGCGGCATGCCGACGATGAAGATCGGGCCTGCCGCAGGTTCCCCTGGCGCGGCTTGCGCCAGTGCCTCGCGCGAAAAGTGCGCCATGACCTTCTGCATCGCATCGAGGTCGTTGCGCACGTCATAGGCCAGGGTACTGCGCTTGATCCGGTTGCCTTCGCTGAGCGCAGCGAACGATTCCTGGTACTCGCCGATGTCCTCCAGCTCCTTCGACAGGGCGAAGCACGCCGAGATCGCGTCCTGCTGGCGAATGTGCGGGCGCAGCAACGTCTTGCGCAGGTGCTCGACGTTGTTCTTCGCGGCCGTCTGGGTGCGAAGCTGCGAACGGACGTACAGCGCGAAGCCGTTGCCCGGCGCCAGCGTCAGCACGCGCTCGAGCAGGGCTGCGGCCTCGTCCATCTCGTTGAGGTAGAAGTGGCTCACGGCAGAGTCGTAGAGGATGGCCGGATCGGTTGGCAACAACTCGCGTGCCCGCTGCAGCAGCGGCTTGGCTTCGGCGGGTTCGTTGCGCTCGACGTGCACTTTGGCGATCGCCTGCAGCAGCCGTGCGTCCGGCGGACAGATCTCCGTGGCGCGGCGCACGGCGGCGACGCCCTCCACGCGCCGGCGCAACTGCATCAGCACCTGTGCCTGCTTCAGCAGCAGTTCGGCCTTCTCGCCGTGATGCTCGATCGCCGCGTTGACGATCTCGAGCGCCCGCGGCAGGTCGGCCCGGGCCTCAGCGATGGCGCTGGCGAGCACCGCCGTCTTCGTGTTCGGCGTGAGCGCCAGCAGGCCCTGGCACAGCTGGTCAGCCTCGTCGATGCGGCCCGCCTTCAGCAGGTCATAGGCGGCTTTGATGGTGCTGTCGAGCGTGCTCGACGGCGCCGGGTTGTTCTTCGGTTTCATGAATCCCGCCTGGGTCAGGTCTGCAGGGTACGGAGGGCCACTCGCTCGGCGCGACGGGCCTGTGCGTCGATCAGCGGCAGCACCGCATCGATCTCGGCGGCGTAGCGTTGCCATTTGGTCGGATCCGGCGTCGAGACCGTGTAGCTCGAGAGCGGCAGTTCCTGCGGCAGGATGCTGTCCCACGCCAGCTCATTGGCCGCGCACAGACGGCGTATTTCGGCGTCCGGATTGGCGACGAAGGCCTCGTATTTCGCCACGGTCCAGGAGCCGGATGGCAGCTGCTCGAGGTCGTCGAGCAGCAGCCTGGTCGTGGTGTTCCACTGCGCCGCGACGACCTGGTGCAGCGGCTGGCCGAGCAGGTCACGCCATCCGGGCACCAGCAGCAGCGACCAGGGCAAACCCGTCCAGCCAGGCAGGTTCGGGTAGGTACGGAACCGGCCCGAGCCCCAGGCCTCCATCATGCTGGCGAGCACGGGCCGTGGATCGCGATGCAGGTAGATGAAGCGCGCTTCCGGGAACACGCGGGCGAGGAACGGCACCCGCAGCGCGTTCTTCGGGGTTTTCTCCAGCATCCGCACACGTCCGGCCGCGTCGGGCTGCCGCTGCGCACGATCGCGCAGTGCCGCAAAGAAACTGCCGCGCAATTCGGCCACGACCTCGGGCGTGGCGTCCGCAGCCACCAGGCGATTGGACTCGAATCCGCGCGCCGCGGGCGCCAGCGCAGCCACACCCTCGATGAGCTGATGGCTTTCGTCACCGATCGTGAACACGTCCGGCGACTGCGCCATGGTTTCGAACAGCAGCGTCGACCCGGATCGCGGCGGGCAGACGATGAAGACGGGCCGGTCGAACACGCGGTCGCGCTCCACGCGGGCCGCCGCAGAGCGAGCCTGGGTCGACGCAGTAGCAGGCAGGACGGCCGTGGCCTGCCCTGGCCGCTGGCGGATCTCCGCATCGGCGCTGCGGCGATGCGCTGCCAGGGCCGGATCGAACACCCAGGCCTGCAACGCCTCCATCAGGCCCACTCCGTTGCGCAGGTCCACGCTTTCCGCGCCGCACGCAGCGAGGTCGAGCTTCGCCCTGTCGATGGCATCGCGATAGCGCTCCCAGCCGTCCGCACGCTCGCCGTAACACGCCCACAAGGCCTGCCAGCGGCGCGAGAACTGCAACAGCGCCCCGTGGATCAGCGGCAGGGCCGCGTGTGCTGACGCCTCGCCCATCAGGAAGGCGTAATGGGTGCGGATCTCCCAAGGCGTCATGACGGTCGGGAAGTTCTCCGCTTCGTAGTCCAGTTCGGGCACGTAGCCGGCGACGGGAGGACACGCCAGTGGCTGCCAACCGGGAATCTCGGCCTGGTGCGGACGCGCATTACGGACGTGCTCCCAGAAGCCCGCGCCACCGACGGTGTCGGCCACGAGATGAATCCGGGACAGGTAGTGGTCGTTGATGACGTTGTGCTCGGCCCACGTGTCGAAGATCCAGCACTCGCCGGCACGCATGTTCACTTCGGCCTCGCCGCAGACGAACCGCACCGTCGGCTGGGTCACGATGGGAACGTGCACGCGCGCACGTTCGCGCCAGTAGTAGTTGATGTCGACGTGCGAGGTGACTTCGGCGCGGCCGGACAGCCGCATCAACCGCGACCGTCCCCAGGTCGCACCGATCTTCTCCAGCACCTGCATCAGGTAAGGACAGCGCCGCAGGTGCTCGGTCGCGCTCATGGGCCCGGAGGTCGCGTCGCTGGCGGGATCGCCTCCCACGGTGACCAGCAGCAGCGCGTCGTTGCCCGCGTATCCCGCCGGGTGCGGCCGCCACGCCGACTCGTCGATCGCCTGCACCTCGGCCGCCAGGGCTTCAGCATCGAACAGCAATGGAAATTGCAGGAAGGGAACGCCAAGCTTCATGTAAGTCCCCGGCTGCGCGAGCCCCAGTCAAATAAGATCGTCAAATAGAATCGCCAAGTGGAATCGTCCAAATAGAATCGGCAACTGGAATCGCAGCGTCCGACGACCGCTCAGGCCTGCAATTCCGACCCGCCAGTTTAGTTCCCGGGGCCACGACTTGGAAGGCAATGCGCGATGAACCGAGTCAACAACGGCCCTGCCGCTTACGACCCGCTGCCAACGCTGCTGGATTCGCCCAGTTCGTATCCGCAGAAGCTCGACCTCGTGCGTTCCTGCATCCTGCAGATCGAACTCGACGAGCCGACGTACCAGGCGGCTAGTTTCCTGGATGACCGCATCCTCGGTCCGGGCACCAAGGGCGCCTGGCTGCCGATCGAGCGTGTCGCCGCCAGGGCGAGGCTCGGGCAACACGCCCTGCCCCTGCACTACATCCTGCACACCGGGCACGTGGGTTCGACGCTGCTCAGCCGCCTGCTCGACACCACGCGGCTCGGTCTTGTCGCTGCGCGAGCCTTTGCCCCTGCGCACGCTCGCCGAAGCGAGTGACGTGCTCGGCCAGCCGGAATCGCTCTTGAGCGAGCCGCAGTTCGAACTCGTGCTCGACACATTCGTCCGTCTCTGGGGTCGCGGTTACGCGACGACGCGCTGCGTCGTACTCAAGGCGACCAGCGCCGCGGCGCGCGTGGCTCCATTGCTCCTGCGACGCAACGATGCGTCACGTGCCGTGTACCTGAACCTGCGGGCCGAACCCTATCTCGCCACGCTGCTGGCCGGCGCGAATTCGCCGGTGGACCTGCGTGGCCACGGCCCCGAGCGCATGCGCCGCCTGCGCCGCCGGATCACCACGCCGGTCAAGCCCCTGCACGCGCTGACCCCCGGAGAACTGACGGCAATGAGCTGGCTGGCCGAATCACTGACCCGTCGCGAGATCCTCGACCAGTGGCCTGGCCGGGTGCTGGACGTGGATTTCGATGCGTTTCTCGGTGACCTGCCGCGCGTGATGCAGCAGATTGTCGGCCAGCTGCAGCTGCCGGCCGACCCGGGCTGGCTGGCGCAGCTCGGCTCGAACCCGGCCCTCACTCGCTACTCGAAATCCCCGGACCACGATTACAGCCCCGCCCTGCGCGCGCGGGTGCTCGGGCAGGCCCGACGCGAACATCGGGACGAGATCAGGCGCGGGCTCGATTGGCTCGAATCGCTGGCGCGCACGGAGAAGTGCGGTCGCGCGTGTGCTGGAGGACGGCTCCGCCTAGGTCGTCGACCACATCCGCATCAGGTTCTGGCGCACGACGTCGAGCCGCACCCGGCTCTCCCAGTTCATCCTGAGGCCCTCGAGCGCGGCGATCTCGTTCAATTCGTAGACCTGCGACCGCTGGTGCTGGTCGACGATCAGGCTCTCGATGAACGTGATCGACACCAGCCGCATTCCCGCGCGCACGGGCACGACCTCGTGGAGCGTGGTCGACGGATACACGATCGCGTCTCCCGGCCCGCCCTTGAAGGCCACGGTCTGGTTGCCGACGCTGATCGCGAGCTCGCCGCCCTCATACGTCGCCGGATCGGCGATGAACACCGTGCAGGAGATGTCCGAGCGCAGCCGGCCGCCGACGAGCGGGATCATCGCCGAGTCGGCGTGCGCCCCGTACTTCATGCCGGGCTCGTAGCGGCACAGCAGTGGAGCCGCGATGCGCTTCGGCATCGCGAAGTCGACGAACTCGCGCGAGCGCACCAGCGCGGCCTGCACGATCTGCGACGATTCCGTCGACTTCGCGTCGGCCGGGTCGGCCTGCAGGTTGTCCTTGGTCTGGTTGGCCGGGTTCGACACGCGCCCGTCGACGAAGCGCAGTTCGCGGCTCAACTGCACGAGTCGCGCGACCTCGGGCGCCGTCAGTACATTCTTGATGCGCAGGAACATGATGCCACCTCGTCGTGCCGGGCTCAGACGTGCGCGGACGGGACCGTGCCGTTGAACGAGTCGGTTGCGGCGATGACGCCGGCGATTGCGGCGCGTTCCTGTGGCGACAGGCGCGGACTCCAGATGTCGCAGATCAGGATGTAGCGCGGCTCGTCGCTGTCGTTCCAGGCCTCGTGCTCGATCGTGTCGTCGAAGACCCAGCCTTCGCCGATCCGCCACTCGCGCGTTTCGCCGCCCACGCGAAAGCCGCAGCCGGGCGGGATGACGAGCGGCAGGTGCACGACCAGGCGGAAATTCGCCACGCCGGTGTGCGGGGGGATGCGAGTCCGCGGCTGCAATGCCGAGTACATCGCGACCGGGGAGCGCAGCGGCACGTCTGCCTGTGGCAGCGCCTGCACGGCGCGCATCGTGGCGGCCGCTCGCTGGCACCGTTCCTCGATCGGCTTGCCACCCTTGTAGAACTCGTACGACGTCCAGCGGGGCGAGTTGTTCAGCTCGCGCCACTGGTCGAGCGGCATGTGCTCGCCGTAATGGATGTAAGGCGTGAAGTCCGCCTCGCTCTCTTGCAGCGCGTTCATGAGATCGGCGCGGATTGCATCAGTCTGCGCCTCGAACTCGGGCAGCCACGGGAATTCGCTGCGGTCGTAGAACTCGATCGACGGCAGCCCCGGGTAGTAATAGTCGGACGGCGACTGCTGGTAACGCGGCTGGACCCTGAGCGTCGTCGCGATGAACGAGTCGAGGCGGCGGCGCTCAGTCGCCGTGCAGTCATCCTCGGCCGTCGCAATCCTGCCGCGAATGTGCTCGCCCAGCTGTTTCGTGTAAGCGCCGTGCACCGCGCGCCCGCGCTGCATCGCCTGCAGCGTCGCCGCGTCGACGGACTCGTCCGGCGGTGCATTGGCCAGTGCCGCGCCATACGCCAGGGCCGCCGGCACCGCGTGTCCCTCGCGCTCGAGCATGTCGGCGCTCATCAACAGCGCGGTGAAATTCCGGCCATCCAGCGTCAGCACCTGCTGGATTGCCGTGAAGGCGCCATCGAGGTCGTTGCGCTGGCGGCGGACCGCAGCCAGGTTCAGCCACGCCGGCAGATACTCGCTGGCAACACCCACGGCCTGTATCAGTGCTGCCTCGGCGCCGATCAGGTCGCCTGCGGCGATGGCGCGCATGGCGGCCTTGTTGCGGGCTGCGGCATCCTGCACCGCCGCCGATCGATCAGACGCGCCCATCGTGTTCATGAGGTCACACCACCGCCTGCGGCCAAAGAAGAAAAAGACATGACCAGCAAGCTTTGCAGGTCGCGATGGCTTAGGCAACAATACAGGCCGAACAATGACATCCAGCACCGACGACACGGGCATTGCCGCCATCGATCGCCTGCTTGCAGCCGATCCACGCAACGTCCTTGCGCTGATCCGCAAAGCTGACCACTTCGCGTCGACCGGGGATAGCCGTTCGGCATCCGCGTTCTACCTGGCGGCGTTGCGCGCAGCACCGCCTGCCGGCCAGGCGCCGCCGGATCTCCTGCGCGAACTCAGACGAGCGCAGGAGACCTGCGCCCGGTATGCACTTGAATACAAGTCCTACCTGCGGGGCCGGCTCGCGGCGCACGGCTTCGACGCGACGCGCTCGAGCGCACGGTTCGCGCAGTCGCTCGACATCATTTTCGGCGAGCGAAAGATTTTCGTGCAGGAACCCCGTTACTACTATTTTCCCGGACTGCCGAACATCCAGTTCTACGAGCGCGGGCAGTTTCCGTGGATGGACGAGGTCGAGGCCGAGACCGACGCGATCCGCGCGGAACTGCTCGAAGTCATGCGCAGTCCCGGCGCATTCTCGCCCTACGTGACCGGCCACGCGAACCGGCCGCGCAAGGACGAACAGGGCATGCTCAACAACCCCGACTGGAGCGCCTTTTACCTCTGGAAGAACGGCGAACCCGTGACCGCGAACCTCGAGCGCTGCCCGAGCGTCATGCGAGCCCTGCGCAACGCGCCACTCGCGACGGTTCGCAATCGGTCGCCCTCGGTGCTGTTCTCCCTGCTGAAGCCGGGCACGCACATTCCACCCCACAACGGCTTGGTCAATACCCGGCTGATCTGCCACCTGCCGTTGATCGTGCCGGGCCAATGCCGGCTGCGCGTGGGCAACGAAACGCGTGAATGGGTGACGGGACAAGGCCTGGGCATTCGACGACACGATCGATCACGAAGCCTGGAACGACAGTGACCAGACGCGCGTCATCCTGCTGTTCGACGTCTGGCGGCCCGAATTGTCGGCCGAGGAACGAACCCTGGTCACCCAGCTGTTCGACGCGATCGACAGCCACAGCGGCACGAAGCCGGACTGGGAAATCTAGCCTGTCTGGCCTGACCGTTACGGAGAAGTTCATGAAAGCTGGCGTCAGGTTTGCGCTCGGTTTGACTGCGGCACTGGGCATGGCGTGGCCCTGCGCCAGCTACGCGGCGAATCCGGCAGCGGCGTTTCTCGCCTGTGCCGCGGAAAAGGACGACGCGCGGCGCCTCGCCTGCTTCGACGCGGCGGTCGGTCAGGTGCAGGCCGCACCTGGGAACCCGACACCGGCCGTTGCCGCAGTGCCCCTGTCACAAGAAGAGAAGTTCGGATTACGTGGCGAGTTGAAGCAGGAAAAGGCGCAAAAGACGCCTGAACTGCAGGAACTGGAGCAGCTGCAGGCACGGGTCACCAGCGTGTCCTCGAAGCTCCATGGCGAACTGGTAGTGACCCTCGAAAACGGCCAGGTCTGGACGGAGATCCAGACGAATTCGGGCGCACGCATCAAAGCCGGGGACCAGGTCGCCATCAAGGCGGGGGCCCTGGGCTCATTTCTACTCGTGGCTCCTAACGGTCGCTCCACCAGGGTCACGCGGATCCGCTGAAACCCGTCCGCGGCGCGACCTAGTGATCAGGCGCAGCTGTTGCTCAACGGCGCGAAGCTCCGTTGCGTAAACACTACAACTGGGCCAAAACATGGCATCCGACGCCAAAAACGGCTCAGTGGCGCGGATCAAACCTCACAGAAATAAGTGGTTAGAACGCTTCTAAACGCAAAAAAAACCTGTGGCCGAATCCCAACACGGGTTGTATTGCGGAAGATACTTGTTAGTATTCGCCGCACTGTTGGGGGGCCGTGTGCCTGACAGACCGGCGGCATTCTTAACGACAAACAAGCGACCTTAGTTCCTCTGGAGGATTCTCGTAATGCAGCAGAACAATCAGCTTCGAAGCGCGGTGCGTCATACGCTCCTGATCAGCGCACTGGCGGGCACCAGCGCATTGCCGGTATTCGCGCAGGACACCGAGATCGAGCAGATCGTCGTCACGGGTTCGCGCATCAAGATGGCGAACCTCGAGGGCACCAGCCCGGTGACGCAGGTCACCAGCGCCGACATCGCGACGCAGGGCGTCACGCGCGTTGAAGACCTGATCAACCAGCTGCCGCAGGCTTTCGCCGCGCAGAATGCGACCGTTGCCAACGGCGCAACGGGTACCGCGACGGTCAACCTGCGCGGCCTCGGCTCGGCGCGTACCCTGGTGCTCGTCGACGGCCGTCGCCTGCCTTATGGCGGCGTCACCAACTCGGCTGCCGACTTGAACCAGATTCCGGCCGCCATGGTCGAGCGCGTCGAAATCCTCACCGGCGGCGCCTCGGCCGTGTACGGTTCGGACGCGATCGGCGGCGTCGTCAACTTCATCATGAAGAAGGACTTCGAGGGCGTGCAGTTCGACGCCCAGTACGGCTTCTACCAGCACGACAACAACTACGGTGGTCCCGGCGAGGTCAAGCTGCGTGACGTGATCAAGGGCCGCGCGGCGACCAACCCGTCGGCTTTCCGCCTGCCGGGCAACGTCGTCACCGATGGCGCCGGCACCGAATTCAACGTCCTCATGGGCGTCAACACCGAAGACGGCCGCGGCAACCTCACGGCCTACGCCGGCGTTCGCGACAACGACCAGGTGCTGCAGGCCGACCGTGATTACTCGGGTTGCTCGCTCAGCGCGACCCGCGCAACCGATAAGTCTTTCCGTTGCGGCGGTTCGGCCACGAGCTATCCGGGCTACTTCTATCACGCGGGCTCGGCGTTCACGATCGACCAGACGACTGGCAACACGTTCCGGCCGTTCAGCAGCAGCACGGACCAGTACAACTTTGGTCCGCTCAACCACTACCAGCGCCCTGACCGCCGCTACAGCCTCGGTGCGATGGGACACTACGAGTTGACCGAGTACGCGGACGTCTACACGCAGTTGATGTTCACCGACTACAAGTCGATCGCCCAGATCGCCCCGGGCGGCAACTTCTTCAACTCGAACTCGGTCAACTGCGACAACCCGTTCCTGTCGGCGCAGCAGCAGGCCACCATCGGGTGCACGGCAGCCGACATCGCCGCCGGCAACTCTGCGACCTTGTACATTGCGCGTCGTAACGTCGAAGGCGGCGGCCGTCAGCAGGCGTTCGAGAACAGCTCGTTCCGCGCGCTGCTCGGCGTGCGTGGCGCGATCACGGACACCTGGGACTACGACGCCTCGGTGCAGTACTCGAAGGTCAAGGCCGACCAGCGAACCCTCAACTACTTCAAGATCGACCGCATCCAGCGCTCGCTGAACGTGGTCAACGTCGACGGCATCCCCACCTGCACGTCCGTGGTCGACGGCACCGATCCGGGCTGCGTGCCCTACAACCTGTTCCAGATCGGCGGCGTGACGCAGGACGCCCTGAATTACCTGCAGGCTCCTGGCCTGCAGCAGGGCACGATCGACCAGACGATCTATCAGGGCATCATCACCGGTGACCTCTCCAAGATCGGCTGGCAGAGCCCGTATGCCAATGAGGGCATCCAGGTGGCGTTCGGCGCGGAATACCGCAAGGATCGTCTCCAGAACAGCACCGACGAACTGCTGTCGACCGCGCAGCTGTCCGGCTCGGGTGGCGCGACGATCGGCATCAGCGGCGAAACCTCGGTCACGGATCTCTTCACCGAAATCCGCGTCCCGCTCCTCTCAGGCCTGCCGTTCGCCGACAGCCTGTCGATCGACGGCGCCTACCGCTACTCGGACTACGACACGCTCACCACCGACACTTACAAGATCGGCATGGACTGGGCCCCGGTGCAGGACATCAAGTTCCGCGGCAGCTACCAGAAGGCGGTGCGTGCGGCCAACGTGGTGGAACTGTTCACCGCCCAGGGCTTCAACCTGTTCGACCTGCCGGGCGATCCCTGCGGCGCCGACCTGGCGGCACTGCTGGTGCAGCGTCGGACGCGGCCTGCCTTGCCAACGGCGTGCCGGCTGCCCAGCTGCGTTCCCCATCGCTCGACAGCCCGGCCGGCCAGTACAACTTCCTGCAGGGCGGCAACCCCGACCTGGTCCCGGAAGAGTCCGAGACGGTCACCGTCGGCGTCATCCTGCAGCCGCGCTTCCTGCCGAAGCTGGCGTTGTCGGTCGACTGGTTCAACATCAAGATCACGGACACGATCTCGACGTTCGGCGCCGACAACACCTTGAACGCCTGCTACATCCAGGGCGACGCCGCCTCCTGCGCGCGGGTCAACCGCGACCAGAACGGCAACCTCTGGCGTGGCACGGGCTTCGTCCAGGACCTCAACGTCAACATCGGTTCGCTCGAGACGACCGGCGTCGACGTGAACCTCAACTACAGCGGCGTCGAGATGGGCTCGATGGGTTCGTTGAACTTCAACCTGACGGGCACGTGGCTCGACAAGCTGGAGACGGTCCCGGGCCCGGGCGTGCCGGCCTACGACTGCGTCGGCCTCTACTCCGGCTCGTGCGGCACGCCGAGCCCGGAATGGCGTCACCACGCGCGCCTTGGCTGGGTGACCCCGTGGGCGTTGGACCTGTCGCTGACCTGGCGTTACTACTCCTCGGTCGAGGAGTTCCGTGGCAACAAGTGCAGACATCGACTACAAGCTCGATTCCGCGGACTACTTCGACCTGGCCGCCAACTGGGCGATCACGGACAAGTTCTCGGTCCTGGTCGGCGTCAACAACGTGCTGGACGCGGATCCGCCCATCACGTCGGCCGTCGGTACGACGGGTAACGGCAATACGTTCCCGCAGACCTACGACGCGCTCGGCCGCTGGATCTTCGTCCGCGCCCAGGTCGGTTTCTAATACCTTCCTGATCTAGCCGAAACTGGCGGCGGCCTCGCAAGGGGCCGCCGCTTTTTTTTGTCTGCGATTCGGCGAGCGAACTACCATGCTTACATGGAGGCAGGTACGTGACGGTTGACGGTGAACTGCAGGCAATGGGCCAGGAGGCGCTGCAACTCGAGCGCGCGGGTCGTCTTGACGAAGCCGAAGCCGCTTACAAGCAGTTGCTGGCGCGGTGGCCCGAACTGCCCGACACCTGGTTCAACCTGGCGGTCCTGCAACGCAAGGCAGGCCGGTTCGATGCGGCCCTCGCTTCGTACCAGCAGGCGCTCGACCGCGGGGTCTCACAACCCGAGGAAGTGCACCTGAACCGGGCCGTCATCTATTCCGATTGCCTGCGTCGCGACGCAGCCGCGGCGGCCGAACTGCATGCCGCGCTGTCGCTCAACCCGACCTTCGTCCCCGCGTTGCTCAATCTGGCCAACCTGCAGGAGGACCTGGGACGGCGCGATGATGCGCTGGCACTCTACGAGCGCATCCTGGCCATCGACCCGCAGTGCCATGTCGCCCTGGCGCGCCATGCCGGCCTCAAGACGGCCACGGGCCCGGACGCTCCGACCGTCGAGCGACTGCGAACGACCCTGATGCGTCCTGAGGTGCCACCCGCGGACCGGGCGACCCTGGGCTTTGTGCTGGGCGCTGCCCTGGAGAAGGCCGGCGCTTACGACCAGGCTTTCGCCGCCATCGACGAGGCCAACCGGCAGAGTCGCTTGAGCGCAGGACCGGCTCGCGCGCGCTACGACCGCGACCAGCATGAGCGATTCGTTGACGCGCTGATCTCGACCTTCAGCACCGCGCGACCGGCGACCGAACCGACGCGTTCGGGCATGCGCCCGGTCTTCGTCTGCGGCATGTTCCGCTCGGGGTCGACGCTGATCGAGCAGGTGCTGGCGGGGCACCCACGCGTCGTGGCCGGCGGCGAAATCGACTTCCTGCCCACGGCCGTGCGCACCGAACTGGCGCCGTTCCCGGCCTCGATGTCACGCACGACGCCGCGGCAACTGGCGGACCTGGCGGCGCGTTATCGCGACACGCTGGCCAGGCTCCATCCCGGCGCTGAACTGGTCGTCGACAAGCGCCCGGACAACTTCCTCTACATCGGGTTGATCAAGACCCTGTTCCCGCGATGCGCGGATCGTCCACACGACGCGCGATGCGCTCGACAACTGTCTATCGATCTACTTCCTGCATCTCGACTACAGCATGCCCTACGCGCTCGACCTGATGGACATCGGGCACTACTACCGTCAATACCACCGGCTGATGACGCACTGGAAGTCGCTGTATGGCGACGACATTCTCGACGTCGATTACGACGCGTTCGTGCGCGAACCGCGCCCGGCGGTGGAGCGGTTGCTCGAGTTCTGCGGACTCGACTGGGACGAACGCTGCCTGTCGTTCCACGAGCGTGAGAACGCGGTGAAGACAGCCAGCGTGTGGCAGGTTCGCCAGCCGCTGTACCAGCACGCCTCGGGACGCTCGCGTCACTTCGCCCGGCAACTCGCGCCCCTGGCAGAGTACCTGCGCCAGCCCATGCCGGACGGCAAGACGACCTGACGGCTCCCTGCTCCGCCTGGCACTCATCCACACCCGTGCGTCAGCGCCGCAGGTAGTCATCGGTGCCGCTGAGCCAGTCCTCGCGCAGCGGCGTGAAGACGTCCATCTCCTCGACGTCGCCGATCATCTCGGCTTCGTGCGGCACATTCGACGGAATGACCAGCACTTCGCCCGCGTGCACGTCGATGACCTGGCTGCGGTCCGCGCCGAGGCGGAAGCGGATGACGCCGGACTTGACGAGAGTCAGCTGTTCGTTGACGTGGTGGTGCAGCGGCACGATGAAACCGTCTTTCAACTGCATGTCGGCGACGAGGACACGGTCGCCGTGCACCATCCGGCGCAGCATCGACGGATTCAGTTGCTCGGCGGGCATCTCAGCCCACGCGTACTTGCGGGCCCGTCGTGGTGCGGCCGCTGCGTCGGCCAGTTGCTGGGCGGCGCGCGCACAGATTGCGTCGAGTTCGGTCAGGCCGTCCGCGTCGTGCGTCGTGAACAGCACCTCGCAGTAGTTGTACCCGAGCTTCAGGTCCGGATGATGATCCTGCGCATTGGCCACGGCCGCGAGTCGATTGACGTACGACATCGTCGCTTCGAAATCCGGAAACCTGAATCGACGCGAGATCGACTTGCCGTCGGCCGCGAGTGCCCAGCCGGGCAGTGACGTTGCCAGGGCCTGGGCGGCGGCTGCATCGAGCCGAGCGGGACGTGTCATGGGTGTTCTCCGGTAGGTTGCGGCTGCAGCGCCGAATGCAACATCAGTGTCGCGGCATACAGCACGACGATCACCACCAGCCAATACAGCCACTGCATCGGCAGCGATTTCACGACGAACGCCGCAAGCAGCACCCCAGGGATGCCCCCGATCGCGAGCCCGATGGCGAGGCGCTTGTCGTATTTTCGCTCACGGATGAACTTGAGGCTGCCGACCGGCATCAGGCACGCGCACGACGCCATCATGATCGGGAACGCGGCGATCGGATTCATGCCGAGCAGGCTGACCAGCATCAGGCATGGCGCGTACAGCCCGATGCCGAGCTGCATCAGCGCACCGAGCAGGAAATTGACGACGACCGCGAAGACCAGCACGCCGCCGGTGAGCCCGAGGGCATTGCCGCCGGGCGGCAGCACGCCCGTCACCTTCATGACGAAGATCGCCGCCGCGATCAGCAGCGCAATACCCATACCGAGCTGGATCGAGCGTCGTGGCAGCCTCGCGACCACGCCTGCGCCGAGATAGCCGCCGGCGACGGCCGCAGCCACCATCGAGATCAGCGTCAGCGGCGCGACCGCAATGGCGGTCGTGAAAATGACGGCCTGCGTGATCGTAGGCAACGCGTGCCCGACGTTGAGCGTCCCGGGCAGCAATTCATCGCGCACGAGGCTGCGGAACTTGACGTACGCCGTGGTCGAGGCAAATGAACCGATCCCGAGCGTGTCGAAGAAGTTCGCGACGAAGCCGATGCCGAGACCGTCGCCGGTCGGCGGCTGCGTGGCCGGCGCCAGGCCCCGGGCAACGTTGGCGCGCTCGGCAAGCCGCCACGCGGCGATGAACAGGGCTGCCATCAACACCCCGGCCACCAGGACGAGTTGCGCGACGAGGCTCATGCTTGGGTTGCTCCGCGCCGGACCGGGTCAGGATTCGTGCCGCAATGGCAGTTCGTTGCCCTTGCGTACCGTACGCAGGGCGAAGCTCGATTGCACGCGTGCGACACCCGGCAGGCGCGTGAGGTGCTGGCTGTGCAGGCGCTCGAAATCGGCGGGGTCGGAGACGACGACGCGCAACAGGTAGTCCTGCTGGCCGGTCATCAGGTAGCACTCCATGACTTCGGGTACGCGCTTCACGGCCTCTTCAAAGGCGGCGAGATCGGCCTGTTCCTGCCGGTTGAGCGTGATGCTCACGAACACGTTGCCCGGCAACCCGACCTTGGCCTGGTTGACGAGCGCCGCATAGCGGTCGATCACGCCCGCCTCCTCCAGCGCACGCATCCGGCGCAGGCAGGCCGATTCACTCAGGTGCACCTGCTCGGCGAGCTCGCGATTGCTGAGACGGCCGTCCCGCTGCAGGGCGGCGAGGATCTGCTTGTCGACCCGGTCGAGTTTCATATGAGCAGTATCTGCTGATTTTTATCAAGTCTACAGCAATAACTTGCTTGGAAATCAATTTCACTGGCTGTATTTGCACGATTTCATCCACTCCTGTCCACTATCCTTTGCCGACGCGCTGTCCATGGCGCGCCATACAAATCACGGCGGGGAGAAAGTCATGCGCATCGGTGTGCCGAAGGAAATCAAGGTCCACGAATACCGGGTCGGCCTGGTGCCGGCAGCGGCTCGCGAAATGGTCGAGGCTGGACACGAAGTGCTGGTGCAGGCCGGCGCGGCGGATGGCATCGGTTTCTCCGACGCGGACTACCTGCGCGTCGGCGCGAAGATCGCCGCGACGGCCGCCGAGATCTTTGCTGCCTGCGACATGATCGTCAAGGTGAAGGAACCGCAGCCGCAGGAATGCGCGATGCTGCGCAAGGGCCAGATCCTGTACACCTACCTGCACCTCGCGCCGGATCCGAAGCAGACCGAAGCGCTGGTGAAATCGGGCGCGACCTGCATCGCGTACGAAACGGTTACGGCACCCGATGGCTCGCTGCCGCTGCTGACGCCGATGAGCGAAGTCGCGGGCCGCATGTCGATCCAGGTCGGCGCGTACTGCCTGCAGAAGGCGAACGGCGGCCGTGGCATCCTGCTGGGCGGCGTGCCGGGCGTGGCGCCCGCCAAGGTCGTGATCCTCGGCGGCGGCGTGTCGGGCACGCATGCGGCCGAAATGGCCGTGGGCCTGCGCGCGGACGTCACGGTGGTCGACCGTTCGGTGAAGCGCCTGCGCGAACTGTCGTCGATCTTCGGCGCGACGCTGCGCACCGAGTACTCGACGCAGGAACACATCGACGCGCTGGTGATGGAAGCCGATCTCGTGATCGGCGCCGTGCTGATCGCTGGCGCCGCGGCGCCCAAGCTCGTCACGCGCGACATGGTTAGCCGCATGAAGCCGGGCTCGGTGCTGGTCGACATTTCGATCGACCAGGGCGGCTGCTTCGAGACCAGCAAGGCGACGACGCATGCCGACCCCACTTACGTCATCGACGACGTGATCCACTACTGCGTCGCCAACATGCCGGGCGCGGTGCCGCGCACGTCGACGTTCGCGCTCAACAACGCGACGCTGCCGTTCGCGCGCAAGCTGGCGGACCTCGGCTGGAAGAAGGCGCTGCAGGCCGACCCGCACCTCGCGAACGGCCTGAACGTGCACGAGGGCCAGATCACGAATGCGGCGGTGGCGCGCGAACTCGGCTACAAGCACGTCCCGGTCGCCGCCGTCCTGCAGTAAAGGGGATAGGGGGAAATAGGGGACGTTCACCTATTCCCCGCTCTACTTTGCCTATCTTCTGGGAGCGGGAGCGCGAACGCGCTAGGCTTCGGCCATGAAACTCCCAGCCCTGCGCTTCGACGGCAAGACCGTCCTCGTCACGGGCGCCTCGAGCGGCATCGGCCGCGACACGGCGCTCGCTTTCGCCGCTGCCGGCGCCAACGTCGTGCTCGTCGCCCGGCGGGCCGCAGCACTCGCCAAAGTGGCGCGCCAGGCACGCGCAGCGGGCGCAGAGGCGCTGTCGGTCGCGACCGACGTCACGAATCCCACGGCCGTCGCCGCCTGCTTCCGCAAGGCCGTGCGGCGCTTCGGCAGCGTCGACATCGTGGTCAACAACGCGGGCGTGCTGCTGCCGGCGAAGGTCGTCGACATGGACCCCGCCGACCTGCAGCGCATGCTCGACGTCAATCTCTTCGGCGCACTGCACGTCCTGCAGGCAGCCGTGAAACAGATGCAGAAGCAGGACTCGGGCGGCCACGTCGTCAACGTCGCGTCGCTCGCCGGCCGTCGCGGCTTTTCGCCGCTCGGCGGTTACTGCGCGAGCAAGTTCGCGCTCGTCGGCCTGACCGAGGCGCTGCGCACGGAACTGATGGGCAGCAACGTCGGCGTGTCGCTGGTGCTGCCGGGCGTCATCGATACGCCGATGGCCGAAGCGGCAGCGCTGGACCCGACCACCGAAGGGTTCTGGCCCAAAGCGCTCAACATGCCGACCGCGTGGGTCGTTTGGGCCGTGTTCGCGGCCGTCCGCCTCAAGCTGGCCGAAGTGGCGGTGCCGCCGGGTGGCGCGCTGCTCGAGAAGCTCGGCGCATTGGCGCCCGGTGCGACCGACATCCTGGTCCGTGGCGCAATGAACCTCGCGCGCCGCTCGACGCGATCAAGCAAGAACTGATCCCCCAACGGAAGCATCACCATGCCCGAGCCTTTTGCCAACCTCGCCATCGAGCGTGATGGCGGCGTCGCCACGCTGTTCCTCGACCGTCCCGAGAAACTGAACGCACTGCATCGGGCGCTGTGGCACAGCATCCCCGCGGCCGTTGCCGCGCTCGATGCCGATCCCGAGGTGCGCGTGATCGTGCTCGCCGGCAAGGGCAAGGCCTTCTGCGCCGGCATCGACCTGATGGATCACGCGCAGGGTCTCGGCGGTGGTGGTTCACTGACGGGCGGAGAAGGCTCGGCCGTCGCCCAGCGTCGCCAGCTGTACGACGACATCCGCGCGTACCAGGACACGTGCTCGAGTTTCGCCAACACCAACAAGCCGGTCATTGCGGCCGTGCACGGTGCGTGCATCGGCGCGGGCATGGACCTGATCACGGCGTGCGACATCCGGCTGGCCTCGGCCGAAGCGACGTTCTCGGTGCGCGAGACGCGCATCGCGATGGTCGCGGACGTCGGCTCGCTGCAGCGACTGCCGCGCGTGATCGGCGACGGCGCCGCACGCGAATGGATCTTCACCGGCGGCGATTACAGCGCACAGCGTGCGCGCGAGGTGCAGCTGCTCAACGACGTGCTGCCGGATCCGGCGGCACTGATGGCACGTGCGCGTGAACTGGCAGCGAGCATCGCGGCGAACTCACCGCTCGCCGTGCAGGGCTCGAAGCACGTGCTGGGATACGCGTCGCGCCGCGAAGTGGACGCCAGTCTCGACTACGTCGCCGTGTGGAACGCCGCGTTCCTGCACTCCGAGGATCTCGGCGAGGCGATGCAGGCGTTCATGCAGCGGCGTCCGCCGGTCTTCCGCGGGCAATAGGGAAGGAAGGGAAGAATCGTTTAGTCGGCCTTCCTCGCCTTCCTGTCCTTCCGCCCTTCCCGCCCTTCCGCCCTCAGGCGCTCTTCGCCTGCGCAGCCGCGACCGCCTCGTCCCTGAGCTCGCGCCGCAGGATCTTGCCGACGTTGCTCTTCGGCAGCTCGTCGCGGAACTCGATGTACTTCGGCTTCTTGTAGCCCGTGAAGTTCTCCTTGCAGAAGTCCATGAGCCGCTCGACGGTGAGCGCCGGATCCTTGCGCACGACGAACACCTTGACGGCCTCGCCGGACTTCTCATCCGGCACGCCGATGGCAGCGCACTCCACCACACCGGGATGCGTCGTGATGACCTGCTCGATCTCGTTCGGGTACACGTTGAAGCCCGACACCAGGATCATGTCCTTCTTGCGGTCGACGATCCTGATGTAACCGCGCTCGTCCATGATGCCGATGTCACCGGACTTGAAGAACCCGTCGGGGGTCATCACCTTCGCGGTCTCGTCCGGGCGGTTCCAGTACCCCGCCATCACCTGCGGGCCGCGAATCGCGATCTCGCCCGGCTGGCCGAGCGGCACGGGCTGTCCCGCGTCGTCGAGGATCTGGATCTCGGTGTTAGGGAACGGCAGGCCGATGGTGCCGTTGTATTCACGGTTGAGTATCGGATTGCAGGTTGCCACCGGCGAGGTCTCCGAGAGACCGTAGCCTTCGATGATCGGCACGCCGGTGAGCGCCAGCCATCTCTCGCTCGTCGCCTTCTGCACGGCCATGCCGCCGCCGTTGGCTACGCGCAGGCTCGAAAAATCGAGCTTGCGGAAATCCTCGTTTTCGAGCAGCGCGTTGTAGAGCGTGTTGACGCCCGGCAGCACGTTGAACTTGTACTTGCCGAGGTCCCTGACGAAGCCAGCGATGTCCCGCGGATTGGTGATCAGCACGTTCAGCGCGCCGATGCGCATGCCGAAGAGGCAGTTCACGACCAGCGCGAACACGTGGTACAGGGGCAGCGCGCAGATGTAGACGAACTGCTCGGGCACCGGTCCGCGCGAAGTATCCTGCAGTGCGGGCACGATCCACGCTTCCATCTGCAGCACGTTGGCAACGAGGTTGCCGTGCGTGAGGGTCGCGCCTTTCGACACACCGGTGGTCCCGCCGGTGTACTGCAGGAATGCGGTGTCCTGCCGCGTGACGGCGACGGGCTCGAGCTTGCGACGCGCGCCCGGCGTCGAGCGTCTCGGTGAACTTGACGTGCCCCGGCAGCGAATACGCGGGCACCATCTTCTTCAGCCGGCGCACCGCGAAATTGACGATCGCGCTCTTCGGGAACCCGAGCATTTCGCCAAGGGACGCTACGACAACCTGCCTGATGGCCGTGCGCCCGATGACCTGCTGCAGCGTGGCAGCGAAATTCTCGAGGATCACGATCGCTTCGGCACCCGAGTCCTTGAGCTGGTGCTCCAGCTCGCGCGGCGTGTACAGCGGATTGACGTTCACGACGACGTAACCGGCGCGCAACACGCCCGCCAGTGCGATCGGGTACTGCACCACGTTCGGCATCATGATCGCGACGCGCGCGCCCCGGGCCAGGCCCTGCGACTGCAACCAGGAGGCGAAAGCCGCGGAGTAACGGTCGATTTCACCGAAGGTGAAGAAGCGGTCCATGTACGCGTACGCGTTGCGCGACGCGTGCTCGCGGAAGCCGTGGTCGATCAGGTCGACCAGCGAGGAATACTGCGAGAGGTCGACGTCGTGCGGGATTCCGGGCGGATACTGCTTGAGCCAGATTCTTTCCATGACTGTTCTCCCCAGAAGCTGACAATCGCCGGCGCGGCTAAGGTCGGGGCCGCGCGACGATCGGTACGTTGCAGAGATCGATGTAGCCGGCCGGCACGAGGTACCAGTCGTCGCGACGGTTGCGCCGCGCCTCGACCAGCTGGCGAAACCGTTCGGTGTCGGTGCGCATGATTTCGAGGTTCTCCCGCTCCGCTACCGGTACGTCTGTCGCGACCCGAACGCTCGTGATCGGCACGCGCTGTTCGGCCTTTTCGTAGAATCCCATCGGAGCGGATCCGCGCGGCAGCGTGGCCAGCCGTTCCATGCCCTGCACCACGCGCCCCACCAGCGCAATGTTGCGGTCGAGCTGGCGCGGAGCGTGCCCCGTGACCACGTAGAGTTCCGCGCCGTTGCCGCTGTCGGCCTCGTTGCCACGGCCGGCACCCACCATCGCATAACAGTGGGCCAGCCAGGCCTCGTTGCTGGCTGGGTCGCGAGCGGCAGGGAAGCCCTGGCTGAACCCGACCTCGGGCGCGTAGCCGTCGCGGTCCGGCAGCGGCTCGAACGGCAGCGCAGGCGTCATCCTGACCGTGAACTCGGGTGGCAGCTTGTCGCGGGCTGTACCCAGGCTGCGCTTGCCGTCCGGATCGCCCCACTGCACCACGAAATTGTCCTGCGAGCGAACGATCGCCAGGCCGTCGAAGTACTTACCGCGTGCGAGCTGGCGCAGATTGTCCGCGTGTTGCGGCGCAAAGGCAGGTGCGAGCTCTATCACCACCCTGCCCTGCGGCAGCTGCAGGTACAGGGTGTTCTCGGGATCGAGGGGGCGCCAGTCGGCGGGCGTGGTCGCCGCCAGGATTTCGCTCATCGTGCGCGGGGGCGAACTCGGCTCCGGCGGCACCGGGTCGGCCGCCAGTGCCCGGACACAAGCCACCGCAACCGCAAGGGCAAGCGCGATCAGGACTCTGGTGCGTACGGACGGTTCCACGGAAGAAACCTACCTTGCGGTGGACGGCTCAAGCAAGGAATTCGGCGGTGCAGCGGCTGCGCTCGTCCTGCTCCAATTCTACCCCTGTCCGGCGGCCGACCGCGTTTCGTGATTACTGCAGAGACTCGTCGCCTGGCATGCCAGTAGAATACGGCGCTCAGGGAGGGTGGAAAATGCTCGTCAAGTTCTCTACCCGCTTCGGGCAGCTGCTGATGCAGGGTGAATCCGCGATCAGGCTGGTGCAACTCGGGGGGCATTCCGGCACCGTGCCGAGCGCCGTCCTCGCGGCCGACCTGGCCGGCTTTGCGGCCAGGCTGCGGGCCGGGCTCGAACAGCACGGCGACGAACTGTCGCCGGCTCCGCCGGCCGCCGAACCCGGCGGCAGCGAGGACGAAGACGACGAGCCGCGCGAGCGGCCCATCAAGCTTCGCCAGCGCGCCGTTCCGCTGCTCGACATGCTCGACACGGCGATCCGGCAGCAATCCGACCTGCTCTGGGAAAAGTCCTGAGGTCGGCCGCATGCGTCTCGCTGGCCTGCTGGCGCTGCCGGCGCTCGCCCTCCTCCTGCTCGCCGCGCACCTCGTCCATTCCGGCCTGATGCCGCTGGCGGCGCTCGCGATCCTGCTGGTGGGCCTGCTGGCCGTGCCGCGGCCCTGGGCCGCGCGCACGCTGCAGGTCGTCCTTGCCGTCGCGGCGATCGAGTGGATCCTGACCACCGTGGGACTCGCACAGCTGCGCCTGCGTCACGACGAACCCTATGTGCGGCTCGCCTTGATCCTGGGGTCCGTCACCCTGTTCACGGCGCTCGCGGCCCTCGCCTTCCAACACCCGGTGCTGCGTGCGTATTTCCGGTTGCCCTCGCAACCCGCGGCCGAGCCTGCGGCGCGCTGATCATCGTCACTGCGCTTGATGTTGCCGAAATGAAGACCACTGACACGCCCACCGCTCCTGCCAACCCGCTGCTCGCCCCGTGGACGGGGCCGTACGGAGGCGTTCCGCCGTTCGACAGGATCGAGGTCGCCGACCTGCAACCTGCGCTCGAAGCGGGCATGACGCAGCAACTCGCTGAAATCGAGCGCGTCGCCAACGATCCGGCCGCGCCGACGTTCGAGAACACGATCGCGGCGATGGAGCGCACCGGCCGCATGCTCGATCGCGTCAACACGGTCTATGGCATCTACAGCTCGACGCTGAGCGACGCAGCCGTGCAGGCCGTCGAGCGCGAGATGGCGCCGAAACTGGCCGCGTTCAGCGACCGGATCACCCAGAACCCGAAGCTGTTCGAGCGCATCGAGAAGGTCTACGAGACACGCGCAACGGCCGGGCTCACGCCCGAACAGCAGCGCCTGACCTGGGTCTACTACACGAACTTCGTGCGCGCCGGCGCCAGGCTGGATGCGGCGGGCAAGAAGCGCACGGCGGAGATCAACCAGGAGCTGGCGAAGCTGTTCACGACCTTCGGCCAGAACGTGCTGAAGGCCGAGAACGAAGGCGCAATCTACCTCGACCAGGAGTCAGAACTTGCCGGGCTGCCGCAGGGCGTGCGCGACGGCATGGCGCAAGACGCCGAGGGCCGCAACCAGAACGGCAAGTGGGCGATCGTCAACACGCGCTCGAGCATCGAGCCGTGCCTGACGTATGCGGATAATCGCGCGCTGCGCGAACGGGCCTGGCGCATGTTCGTCAGTCGCGGCGACGACGGCGGCGCGACCGACAACAAAGGCACCATCACGCAGATCCTGCAGCTGCGTGCCGAGCGTGCGCAGCTGCTCGGCTTCGCGACGCACGCGCACTGGCGTCTCGAGAACACGATGGCGAATACGCCCGAGCTCGCCATGCAACTCATGGAGGCAGTCTGGACGCCGGCCGTCGCGCGGGTGCGCGAAGAAGTCGCGGACATGCAGCAGGTCGCCGACGCCGAAGGGGCCGGCATCAGGATCGAGCCATGGGACTATCGCTACTACGCCGAAAAGGTGCGCAAGGCGAAATACGACCTCGACGAAACCGAGGTCAGGCCGTACCTGCAGCTGGAGAACCTGCGCGAAGGCATGTTCTACACGGCGCAGGAGCTGTTCGGCTTCCACTTCAAGCCGGTCGACGCGACCAGGGTGCCGGTGTACCACCCGGACGTGCGCGTCTGGCAGGTCACCGACTCGAAGGGCGGACTGGTCGGCCTCTGGTACTTCGATCCGTACGCACGCAAGGGCAAGCACTCGGGCGCGTGGATGAGTGAATACCGCAAGCAGGAAAGACTCGACGGCGACGTGAAGACGATCGTGTCGAACAACTCCAACTTCGTGAAGGGCAAGCCGGGTGAGCCGGTGCTGATCAGCTGGGAAGATGCCACTACGCTGTTCCACGAATTCGGCCACGCACTGCACGGCCTGAGCTCGAACGTGAACTATCCGTCGCTGGCAGGCACTGCGGTTCCGCAGGACTACGTCGAGTTCCCCTCGCAGCTGCTGGAGCACTGGCTGACGACGCCGGAGATCCTCAACCGCTACGCGCTGCATTACCAGACTGGCAAACCGGTCCCGCGCGAGCTGGTGGCAAAGATCGAGGCGGCCGATAAGTTCAACCAGGGCTTCAAGACTGTCGAGTACCTGGCGAGTGCCCTGGTCGACATGAAGCTGCACCTCGCCGGTGCCCGGAAGATCGAACCGGACAGGTTCGAACGCGAGACACTGGCTGCGCTCGGCATGCCCCCGGAGATCGTGATGCGGCACCGCACGCCGCAGTTCAACCACGTGTTCTCCAGCGACGGCTACTCGGCCGGCTACTACAGCTACCTGTGGTCGGACGCGATCACCGCGGACGCGTGGGAAGCCTTCATCGAGGCAGGCGGCCCGTGGGACCAGGACGTGGCCAGGCGGCTGCGCGACAACGTCTTCGCCGTCGGTAACACGATCGACCCGGCGATCGCCTATCGCCAGTTCCGGGGTCGTGATCCCGGCATCACGGCATTGATGCGCAAGCGCGGCTTGCCGGTGCCGCCGCGGAAATAGGGGACGCTCACCTATTTCCCGGAAATAGGTGAGCGTCGCCCGTATTTCCGCTTCGGGCTGACCCCTATCCCCCGACCCCTGCCGCGTTCGTGCCGCGACCAAGCCCCGCCTGCTCGAGCACGAACGCGTACTCCTCCGCCACCTCGTGCAGGTGCTCGAACCGGCCCGACTTGCCGCCGTGGCCAGCCTCCATGTTGACGCGCAGCACCAGCAACCGGTCGTCGGTCTTGAGCCGTCGCAGCTTCGCGACCCACTTCGCGGGCTCGTAATACTGGACCTGGCTGTCCCAGAGTCCCGTCGTCACATACAGAGCCGGATATGGCTGTGCCTGCACGTTGTCGTACGGTGAGTAGCTCAACATGCAGTCATGGAACGCGCGTTCGTGCGGGTCGCCCCACTCGTCGTACTCGTTCGTCGTCAGCGGAATGCTCTCGTCGAGCATGGTGGTGACGATGTCGACGAACGGCACGTGCGCGACGATGCCCCGGTACAGCTCCGGCGCCATGTTGGCGACCGCGGCGACCAGCAATCCCCCGGCACTGCCGCCACGCGCGAAGACCCGCTTCGCGTCCGCGTAGCCTTCCGCAACCAGCCAGCGCGTGGCATCGATGAAATCCTCGAACGAATGCTTCTTCGCGAGCAGGCGCCCCGCCTCGTACCAGGGCCGGCCCCGTTCCTGGCCGCCGCGCACCTGCGCGATGGCGTAGACGAAGCCGCGATCGAGCAACGACAGCAGACTCGACGAGAACACGGGATCGGAAGAGATGCCGTAGGCGCCGTAGCCGTACTGCAACAGCGGCGCGCTGCCGTCGCGACGGAACAGGTCCCGGCGATAGACCAGCGCCACCGGGACACGCTCACCGTCCCGCGCGGGCACCCATTGGTACTCGGTGGCATAGCGCGACGCGTCGAAGTCACCCAGCACCGGTTCGCGCTTCAACAGCACCTGCTTGCCAGTGCGCGTGTCGTAGTCGTAGGTCGTGCGGGGCGTCGTGAGCGAGGTGTAGGTGTAACGCACGACCTCGCTGTCCACCTCCTCGTTCGCGTCGAGCGCCATGCGGTACGCGGGCTCGTCCGATTCGATGTGGAATTCGCGGGCCCCGCTCCACGGCCGGATGCGGATCTTGCGCAGGCCCTCGACCCGCTCCTCGATCGCGAGGAAATTGTCGAACACGTCGAACCCCGCCACCAGCACGTCGTCGCGGTGCGCGACGAGTTCGCGCCAGCGATCGCGTCGACCGGCGTCCTCCGCCGAGGCCTCGAGCAGGCGGAAGTTCACGGCCTGCCAGTTGCTGCGGATCACCCAGCGCGCACCGACGTGGTCGACCGAATACTCGTGCCCACGGCTGCGCGGCAGGAACACCCTGAAGGCCAGCGCCGGATCGTCGAGCGCTGCGTAGCGTACTTCGGTCGTGACGGTGCTGCTCGAGTCGATCAGCAGGAAGCGCCGGTCCTTGGTGAGCCCCACGGAGGTGTAGAACGCCTCGTCTGCCTCCTCGTGGACGACCGGATCGCGCGCGGGATCGGTGCCGAGCTCGTGGACGCGCACGCGCAATCCCAGCAGCGTGACGGGGTCCTTTTCGACATACAGCACGCGGCGGTTGTCCGCCGCCCATGCGACGCCTTCTTCGACGTTGGGGACCACGTCCGGCAGCAGCTCACCCGTCACCAGCGACTTGAAGCGCAGCGTGTACTGGCGACGACCGACGGCGTCTTCAGTGTATGCGAGCAGGCGGTTGTCGTGGCTGACCTCGATCGAGCCGACGTCGTAGTAATCGAGACCGCGCGCGTTCTCGCGCAAGTCGAGCAGCACCTGTTCAGGGCCGTCGACGCTGCCCGGCCGACGTGCGTACACGGGATACTCGTCGCCGGTTTGGTAACGGTGCAGATACCAGTAACCGTTGTCGCGGTAAGGAACGCTGCTGTCGTCCTGGCGGATGCGCCCGACGATCTCCCGGTACAACCGGTCCTCGAGCGGCTTCCACGCCGCGGTCATCGCCACGCGGTACGCGTCCTCGGCGCGCAGGTACTCGAGCACGTCGGGTGCCGTGCGGGCATCGTCGCGCAGCCAGTAATAGTCGTCGACCCGGCCGCCGTGCGGCGAAGGGACCTCGTGTGGCCGGACCGCGGCAACCGGGGGCGGGAGCGGTCCCTGGCTCATGGATGACAGGTCAAACGCCCGCCGGCCCCATGCGCACCGCATACGTCGGGCGCGTACCCCCCGCCTGGTAGTACGGCATCATCTTCGGCGCGAGTGCACTCAGGCGCTGCTGGCGCGTTTCATCGCTCGGATGCGTGCTCAGCCACTCGGGGGGGGCGCTGCCGCCGACCTTCGCCATCTTCTGCCACAACGTGACCGCGGCACGCGGGTCGTAACCTGCCCGGGCGGCAAGCTCGATGCCGATCTGGTCCGCCTCGTTTTCCGAGGTGCGGCTGTTCGGCAGCTTGATCGCAACGGTCGCCGCCGCCGCCGCCATCGCCATCGCCTGGCCCGGTTTGTCCGACAACAGGCCCGCCGCGATGATGCCGGCGTTGGCGGCCATCGCCGTCGACATGCGCTCCGCGGTGTGGTTCGCCAGCGCATGCGCGATCTCGTGGCCCATGACCTGGGCCAGTTCGTCATCGGTCGGATCGACCTGCTTGATCAGGCCCGTGTAGAGCGCCATGCGCCCGCCGGCCATGCACCAGGCGTTGACGGTCTTGGGATCGTCGATGACCTGCACGCTCCACTGCCACTTCGAGCTGTCGGGCCGCATCTGCACGGCCTGGGCAACGAGGCGCCCGGTGATCAGGCGCACGCGCTCGAGCACGCGCGGATCGGTGACGAGCTTGCCCTCTTTCTGGTACTTGCCCATTTCCTGCGCGTACGCCTGGCGCGATGAACTGATCGCCTGTTCTTCGGAAACGAGCATCAACTGCCGGCGGCCGGTGGGGCTGGTCGCACAGGCCGCGACCAGCAGCACGAGCGCGGCAGTGAGCAGGGACTTCGCAAGTCTCATCCTGGAATCCTGTCGTGGAGAAAAAGCCGGGGGCGAATGATGCCTCGCCGGGCCGCAGGTAGAAAGGCCACCCGGGTACATCGTGGTGCGGTCTGGGGTAAGCTCGTGCGATCAGCGGAACACCCGCGCGCGCCCCGGAGACCGCGATGTCCGGATGGACCGAAGCCCGCGTGACCGGCAGCGGTGCAGTCCTGCACGTGCGGCAGGCCGGAAAAGGCCCAGTCGTGCTGCTGCTGCACGGGTTTCCGGATTCCTCACAGTTGTGGAACGAGGTCGCACCGCGGCTGGTGTCGGCTGGATACCGGGTCATTGCGCCGGATTTGCGCGGCTTCGGCCAGTCCGATGCGCCAGCTCGCGTTGGCGAATACGCGATCGGCCACATCGCTGCCGACCTGCGCGTGCTGATCCGCCGGCTCGCGGGCGACGCAGCCGTGCGAGTGATCGGCCACGACTGGGGCGCCGTCGCGGGCTGGTGCCTCGCGCTGGAACATCCGCAGCTCGTGCAGTCGCAGGTTGCGCTTTCGGTCGGGCATCCGCGCCAGTACGCGGTGGCGGGACTCGAGCAGAAGCTCAAGGGCCTCTACACGCTCACCTGGCAGGTACCCGGCGCGGCGGAGCGCTGGCTCGCACAGCGTGGCTACGCGGGTCTGCGTGGCTGGGGGCGACAGCACCCGCGGATCGAAGATTGCGTGCGGGACCTGTCGCGGCCGGGCCGCCTCACCGCCGGCCTCAACTGGTATCGCGCCAACCTGCGCCGCGTGCTGTTCGGGCCGTGGGAGAAGTGCGCCGTACCGACGCTCGGCGTCTGGAGCAGCGGCGATCATTTCCTCGCCGAAGACCAGATGCGCGATTCGCAGCAGCGCATGCAGGCGCCGTGGCGCTACCAGCGCATCGAACGCGCGGGTCACTGGTTGCCGCTCGAGCAGCCGGAGCGCGTCGCAGAGCTCGCGTTGCAGTGGTTCGCGCAGCACTAGGGAAGGGGTTAGGGGTTGAGTGGGGTTAGTCGGAGGTTCTGTCGGCTGACCGCGCTAGTTTGTTCCGGCTGCGTTCTGGCAGCGTCCGCCCGGGGTGCTGGAGTCATCCCGCAGAGCAGACGATTCGCGAATGCCAGTAACCGGCCAGAAGCCGACCTTTGGGCGCGGTTCGGCCGCTCGCCCGACGTTGGTCGTATGCGAGGCGCAAGACTTGAAATCAGGGCCTGGATTCGCTTGAGTGTGTCCGTGTCAGAACAGTACCTCTCTGATCGTTCGCCGTGCTGTTCCTGGTGATGGCCCGCAAATCGCGGAGTGCCTGTTGCGAACTTGGTTGACAGCACGTCAGTCGGACTCGTCGGCAGAACGCTTGGCGGAATGGGCGGCCGAGCACGAGTGGACGTCGTCTTCATTGCGGTCGACGCCGCGACGCAATCAAGTCATCGGAGCCGGCGCAGTCTTCACGTGCATACCCGCTGGTCCATGTGCGCGGCAGTCTCGCCGCGACTCACCGCACTGGCGGTGCGGTTCAGCAGCGCAGCGGCGCGGTCGCGGGACGTGCCCACATCGTGAGCCGCTGCGGCCGCGAGGCAAGTTAGCCGTTCATTCGGCAACCCAGGGACTCTGCACGCCGACAGGTAGCGACCGCGTCGACGTTGCATGCGCCGTACGAATTCTCGGGCTTTGACGAGAATTCGCTCAGGCGCGGTCGATCAGGCGTTCGTTCGGGGTCTTCTCCGGGCGAGCGTGTCTGCCTTTCCGCTCGCCCGGAGAAGACCCGGAACGAACGCCCTCACCGACCGTCTGCCCGGGATCGATCTTCCCGATGACAGCACCACCGGCTATCCCCTAGCCCCTTGGATACACGCGTCGCGTCGCATACGCCGCCTTCAGCTCGGCACCGACGTATTCACGCAAGGTCGAGAACACGCCGCGCGAAAGGTCGGCAGGCTTGCCTTCCGCCAGCCGGAAGAGCTGGCAGTAGTACCAGGACTGCGCGGCGAACGCGTTGAGCGCCTTGGCTGCAACGCTCGAGCCCTGCGGCGACAGCCAACCGCGCTCTCGCAATCGCAGGCGATCGTCGAGGTCCTCGATGCCGTCCCTCGTGCCGGCCAGCAACTGGCGCGGGAAATCAGGCATCCAGCAGAGTGGCCGTCCGAGTCCGATCATGTCGCAATCACCCTCGCCCGGCGCCGCGCCGAGCGCCGACGTCATGCCCGCGCGCGTGCGGAAACCGCCGGTGACCATCATCGGCATGCGGGCCACGCGGCGGATCGCCGTTGCGTACTCGAGGAAATACGCTTCACGCGCCCGCGTGCTGCGACGGACGGGCAGCGCGTCTTCGGACCGGCCTTCGAAACCGAGCAGCCGCGGCTGTTCGTAGGTGCCGCCCGAGATTTCGAGCAGGTCGACGCTTTCGTCGTTCAGCCATGCGACGACCTGCAGGCACTCCTCGTGCGAGAAGCCGCCCTTGCGGAAATCGTCCGAATTCAGCTTCAGCGCCACGGGAAAATCCCGGCCCACGGCCTTGCGCACGGCTCGCAGCGTCTCGAGCAGGAAGCGGGCACGGTTGGCCAGCGTCCCGCCCCAGTCATCGGTGCGCTGGTTCGTGACCGGCGACAGGAACGAACTGATCAGGTAGCCGTGGGCCCCGTGCACCTGCACGCCGGTGAATCCGCACTCGCGCACGACCTGCGCCGCGTGCGCAAACCTGCCGATGAGAGCAACGATCTCGCCCTCGGTCAGGGCACGCGGCCGCGCGTAATTGCCGAGCAGGTCGAGCTGCACGGCGGACGGCGCGAGTGGACGACCCGTGACATAACGCGGCGCCTGCCATCCCGCATGCGAAATCTGCACCCAGAACTGGTTGCCGCTGACCGTCCCGGCCTTGGCCCAGGCGGCAAGCCGCGCGCGGGCCTCGGCGTCGAAAGTCCGTGGTTCCGACTGGTCGACGGCGACATTGCCGGGCCGTTCGAGGTCGAACCGGTCCACCTGCAGGTTGCCGGTGATCAGCAATCCGCTCCCGCCCTCGCTCCAGGTGCGGTACAGGCGCTGGTGAGCAGGCGTTGCGCGCAACCAGGCGTCGGCCAGCCCCTCGGTCATCGCAGCCTTGGCGAGCCGGTTCGGCAGCACGGCGCCACAGGGCAGCGACAGGGGCTGTGCCAGGACGTCCATCGTTTAACCTCTCCCGAATGCGGGGTATGATTCTTCCATCTGATGCGCAGGCGTTGTAGCGTCCCGCGCGACATCAACGAGAACAGGGTGGAGGTTTCGCCGATGCTGACCAGGGAAAAGCTGACGATCGTGCAGTGGCAGGCCGTGCGCAACACGCCACATCACGTGATCATCGCGGTCTCGTCCTCGGGCGGCAGCGCCTTCGACGAGATGCTCGAGCGCTCTGCCGGCCTGCAGGGCATCGTCGATGCCACCCACAGCACGCATCCGCTGGTGAGCGAGATCGGCGGCAGCACGCACATCATGCAGGCGCAGGACGACGTCCGTAAGTGGTTCTACACGCTGGACGAAGGCCATCGTACGCCGGACAAGCTGCAGGAAAAAGCGCTGGAAACGGCACACCACGCGCTCGAGGCGCTCGGCACGCACGGCAGCGCGGAAGACCTGATGCATTACGGTGAGTTCGTGCTGTCACTCGCCATGCGTGTCGCGCGCGCGGCGCGCGAGGGCGACCTGATGGGCATCGGCGGCGAACTCGTGAGCGAGAAGGAACGCAAGTTCATCGAGCGCCTCGACCAGCTCATCCAGGAACGCCGTACCCGCTGAGCCGTCCGGAACACCGGCACCCGCCGCTTGCCGTCCCCACCATCCTGACGACCGGGCCGCGAGGCCCGGTCTGCATTTACGCCGCCTTCGCCTTGGCGGGCGTCTTGCGATCGCCCACCAGGTACGCCGCAAGCGCCGGCAGCAGCAGGATCGCGCCGAACATGTTCACCAGGAACATGAAGCAGAGCAGGATGCCCATGTCGGCCTGGAACTTCAGGGCCGAGAACGTCCACGTCGCCACCGAGATCGTCATGGTCACGGCCGTGAACACCGACGCCGTGCCGCGCTGCTTGAGCGCTTCGACGAAAGCGTCCTTGAGCTTGAGGCCGCCGTCTTCCATCTCGTGCTTCATGCGCTCGAAGAGATAGATGCCGTAGTCGACGCCGACGCCGACGCCTAGCGCGACCACCGGCAGCGTGTTGACCTTGACGCCGATCCCCAGGATCGCCATCAGCGCGTTGCACAGGATCGTGACCAGCGCGAGCGGCAGGATGATGCAGAGCGTGATCGGGAACGAACGGAACGTGATGATGCAGAGCAACATCACGGACGCGAACAGCGCGAGGTTCACCCACTTGTCGGCCGCCTCGACCGCCTCGTTGGTGGCCGCCATCACGCCGACGTTGCCGCTTGCAAGCCTGAACGTGACGCGCTCGGTGTCGCCTCCGGCCGCCTTGAAGTCCTTCACCTTCTGCACGATGTGCTCGATCGTCTGCGCCTGGTGGTCGGTGGTGTAGATGCTGATCGGCATGGCCGTGCAGCGCGAGTTCATGAACTCGTTGCCGAGGCGCGTCGCGTAGCCCACGCCCTGCGCGATCTGCGCGCGGCTCTCGGGCAGCATGCGCCACTTGGCGAACGTCTCGGCGAACGACTGCGTCATCGACTTGACGAAGCCCGCGAGGCTGCGCACGGTCGCGACGCCGTCGACCTGCCGCATCTGGAAATCGAAATCCTCGATCTTGTCCATGACGTCGCGATCGACGCAGGGCGAGTCGTCGTCGCTCTCCGGTTTCGCCTCGGCGATGACCTGCAGCAGGTCCACGCCGATCGCGAAGTGGCCCGTGATCATCTCCACGTCCTGGTTGTAGCGCGAATCGGGCCGCAGTTCGGGCACGCCCTTGCCGAGGTCGCCGATGTGCAGGTGCCGGGCCTGCGACAGGCCGAACGCCAACAGGCCGAGGCCCATGAGGATCGGCACCCAGGCGACCTTCTTCGTCGCGAGCGGACCGATGCGCTCCCAGAACCAGTCGCCCGCCGTTTCCTTGCCGGCCAGCTTCGACGCCTGCTCCGGCGTGAACTTGTAGTACGAGAGCAGGATCGGCAGCAGCATCTTGTTGGTGATGATCATCACCGTGACGCCGATGGTCGCCGTAAAGGCGAGTTCGCGCACGATCTCGATCTCGACGAACGCGATGACCATGAAGCCGAGCGCGTTCGCGAGCAGCGCCATCGCGCCCGGGATGAACAGCTTCTGGAACGAATGCGTCGATGCCGTGATGCCGTCGGCGCCGTGCAGCGTCTCGAGCCGCCAGGCGTTGGTCATCTGCACCGCGTGCGACACCGCGATGGAGAAGATCAGGAACGGCACCAGGATCGACATCGGGTCGAGCCCAAGGCCGAAGATCGGCAGCAGGCCGAGCAGCCAGATGACCGGCACGATCGCGCAGATCAGCGCCAGCGCCGTGATCATCAGCGAGCCGGAATACCAGTACAGCAGCAGCGCGGTGATCACGAACGCGATGCCGAAGAACACCAGCACGCCGGCCGCGCCCTTGGCGATGTCGCCCACCGCCTTGGCGAAGCCGATGATGTGGACGCCGGTGTTCTCGTTCTCGTACTTGGCGCGGATCCCCTCGAGCTGGCTTCGCGACTTCCTGCAGGTCGAGGCGTTCGCCCGTTTCCGGGTCGTTCTCCATCAGTGTCGCCACGACCATCGCCGCGGTCTGGTCGTTCGAGACCAGGCGCCCGACCCAGTCGGACTTGAGCAGGTTCTCCTGCACCTTCGCCATCTGTTCCGGGGTGCCGGCGAAATCGGCGGAGATCACGTTGCCGCCGCGGAAGCCGTCCTCGACGACCTCGGTGTAGCGCACGTTCGAGGTGAAGAGCGAGGCCACGGAACTGCGCTCGACGCCGGGGATGTAGAAGACCTCTTCGGTCACCTTGCGCAGCGACTCCATGAACTGCTTGTCGTAGATGGTGCCTTTCTTGTTCTGCAGCGCGACCAGCACCTTGTTGGCGCCGCCGAAGTCCGACCGGTACTCCAGGAAGGTCGCCATGTACGGATGCTTGAGCGGGATCATCTTGGTGAACGCCGCCTGCACGCGCAGCTGGCTCGCCATCGCGCCGAGCAGGATGGTGATGAACACGAACAGGATCAGCAGCGGCTTGCGGTAGTGGAAGATCCAGTAGGAGATCTTGCCGACCCAGTCCGGCGTGAACTGCAGCTTCTCGATCTCGGCTTCGTCGGCGTTCACGCCGGGCTTCACGTCATGCGCCATGTTCATTGTCCTTGGGCGGTGTCGTTACCGGCTCTTGAGCCAGGCCGGGTCGAGCGGCGTGATGCCGCTTTCGCCCGCGAAGATGATGCCGCCGCCCGTCTTTTCCAGGAGCGCGGCGAAGCCCTTGCCGGGCGGGGCCGAGTGCAACGCGAAACGCTGGCCATTGTCGGCGCTTTCCGCGATCAGTCCGGAATTGCCGACCAGCATCACGCGCCCGTCGGCCAGTTGCCGTCCCGCCATGAACGCAACGGTGGTGCCGGTTTCGATCTTCTGCCAGGTCGTGCCGAGGTCGAGCGAACGATAGACGTTGCCGCGCATGCCGAACGCAAGGACGCTGCCGTCCTTCACTGCGAGCGCGCCGAAGTATGAACCCTGGTATGGCGAGGTCAGCGCCGTCCAGGTGGCGCCGCCGTCGTCGGATCGAGCAAGCGTGCCGGACTCCGCCACCAGCAGCAGCGACGTGCCGACGACGATGACCTGCGAGATGTGGCGATCGAAGTCTTCGGACAGCACGGTCGTGCGCTGCCAGGTCTTGCCCGCGTCCTGCGAATCGAAATAGAGGCCGAACGCACCGTAGGCGATGAAGTGATCGCCAGCGACGTGCGTCACGCCGAGCAGCGAATCCGGGCCCGGCCTCATCCACGGTCACCTGCGACCAGGTCGCGCCGCCGTCCTCGGTACGCACGAACGAGCCGCCATGACCCACGGCAACGCCCACCCTGGCGTCCTTGAACGCCACCCCCGTCAGGGTACGGGTGACCGGCGTGGGCAGCCCTTTCCAGGTCTGGCCGCCGTCGTCGGAAACGAGCGTGAAGCCGCGCTCACCCACCGCGGTGATGTCGCTGGTCGACCTGCGCGATGTCGAGCAGCAGGATCCGGTCGCTGCGGACGTCGACGACGACACGCCCGCCGGCGTCGGCGTCGGCTTGGCCGCGTCCGTCTTGTCCTCGCCGTGTGCCGGCACCGCAAGCCACAGGCTCGCGCCCAGCAGGGCGCAGGCAGTTCCCGCCCGGTGTTTCATGCAGCATTCCCCCGCGGCGGGACTCCCCCTGCCGCAAAATGGCCGGCCCCGGCAGTGCCGGAGCCGGCCTTCGTCAGCTCAAACGAGGCGTGGGCGCCCCATGCTTGCCCTGCCTATTTCGTGCCCAGGCGCCGCAGCGCATCGGGCTGGAAATCGGCCCACCTGCCCTTCTGGTTCCAGTCCCACGGCGTCTTGATCTCGTTGTCGAGGCCCGCGGCATAGTAGGCGCCGCTGTTCAAATCGTGCCAGATGTTGGCGCGGAAGTAGGGGATCTTCACGTCGTAGAACTCGATCATCGGATGGACGCCGATGCGCCACAGCTGCTTGCGCGTGTCGTAGGCGTCTTCGTACACCACCGTCCACGAATCCTCGTCGAGGTAGAACACCCGCTTGCCGTAGATGTGCTTGCTGCCCGGCTTGAGGTTGGCCTCGACCTCCCACACGCGGTGCAGCTCGTAGCGCATCAGGTCGGAGTTGATCGTGTTCTTGCGGATGATGTCTTCCTTGTACTTGAGCTTCTTGTCGGCCAGCTTGTAGGCGTTGTAGGGGATGTAGATCTCCTTCTTGCCGACCAGCTTCCAGTCGTAGCGGTCCGGCGCGCCGTTCCAGGCGTCGAACTGGTCGGACGTGCGCATGCCCTCCGTGCCGTCCGTGAAGTTGTCGTACGCCAGGTCCGGTGCGCGACGCACGCGGCGCTGGCCGGCGTTGTAGATCCAGGCCGAACGCGTCTGCTTCACCTGGTCGATCGGTTCGTGCACCAGGAACACCGTGCCCTCGAGCGTCGCGGGCGTGGTGAACGCCGACTGGAACGCCAGCAACAGGTTGTCCTGCGGCTGGTCCAGGCTGGTGTTGAAGATGCGGTACTCGTGGGAGCCGATCTTGTAGAAGTCACCGTTGGCCCGCACCGGGAAGCTGTTGTAGTCGCGGACGACCCCGGCCCCGAGGTAACGCTGCTGGTGATTGTAGATGGCCTCGATGCCGCTCTTCGGGATCGGGAACGGCACGTCCGCGCGGCCGCCGGTGATGCCAAAGCCCACGAGGTCGAGTTTCGGTGCGTTCTCCTTGACGTTGGCATACACCGAGTCCGGATAGCAGGCCGTCCGGCGCGTCTCGTAGACCGGCATCTTGAAGTTGTCGTACTTCGCGAGCAGCGCCAGCGTGCCGGGCGTCAGCTTGTCCTTGTACTGCGCGGCGTTGGCCTTGGTGATGGTGAACTTCGGCTTGTCGTTCGGGAACGGATCGACGTAACCCTTGGCGGCCGTCCAGCCCGCAGGCGGCGCGCACAGGCCACCGGTCCAGGCCGGAATGGTTCCGTCCTTGTTGCCCGCCTTCTCGGCGCCCATCGGCGTGAGGTCGGCACCGAGACGCGCTGTCTCGGCGGCCGTGAGCTTCGCGTACGCCGGCAGCGCCGTGCCCAGCAGACCTGCCGCCGCAATCGCGGTGGCCAGCACTTTGTTCATGGTCTTCATCTTGATCTGTCTCCTGGTTCCGGTCAGAAGGTCACGCTGACGGCGGCCGAGTAATAGTCGCGATCGAACAGCGGATCGAATCCGCCGTTGTCATAGTTCACGTAGTTGACGTCGAGCACGTACTTCTTGTTGTAGTTGAACTTGAGGCCGAGTCCCAGCGTCTTGCGGCCTTCGATGAACGTCGGGTCCATCGAGACGCCTTCCACGTCCTGCGACCAGAACACGCTCGGGGTGACGGTCACGCCGCTGTCCCAGACGTTGTTGTAGTCCGCCGAGACCCGCAGGCGGTAACCCCAGGCCACGTCGGTCACGAAGCCGTCGTTGCGGCAGCCGTTCGGTTGCGGGTTGTAGAAACGATTTGCCACCGGGACCGGCAGTCCCGAATACGTCGGGGAACAGAAGTCGCCGGCAGACGCCTGGCCGAGGCCAGGCAGGCCATCAGGCGAGTTCGGATCGTCGGCATAACCCGGGCCCGAGCCGGTGCCGAACATGAAGCCACGTCCGTAGCGGATGCCGCCCTTGGTGTAGTCGGGCACGTTGTTCCACTGCGAACCGATCTCACCGACGACGAGCATGCTCTCGGCGCCGAGGACGTTGCTGAAGGTCTTGACCGCGTTGACCTGGAACTGGGTCTTGTTGAAACGGTCATGGCCGATCAGGTAGGCGCCCTCGCTCTGTGCCTGGACCACGCGCGCGATCGTTCCCGGTAGGGCCCGATGCCGAACACACCGGCGCCGATCAGGTCGTTGCCGTTGGCCATGACCGGGAACGTCGACCTGATAGCTCAGTTCCGCGGAGACGGACGTGCTGAGGAGGTTGGTCGCGGCGCTGAGGCCGTAGATCTGGATGTCCTCGGGGTATTCCCAGAAGCCCTTGCCCGACTCCAGGTTGGCCGGCAGGCCGACGGACGGCCAGGTACCCTTCGACCGCAGCCTCGACGGTACGGGAACAGGCCGCGATAGCGACTCGAAGTCCAGTAGTTGCCGTAAGCGTCGGTGCCGATCAGGCCCGCGGCCGTCAGCGCAGCCTGCTGCGCGGCCGACAGGTCTTTCCAGTTGGTGCCGGTGATGCTTGCCGCGACCGGCAGACGGCTGTGGATGTTCATTGCGTACAGGCCGAATTCCGTGTCGAGCTTTTCGACCGGGAAACGGAAAGCCAGGCCGAACTGGCCGGAGTCGCTCGGCTCGCGGCCGTGGATGCCGGGGACGTAGGTGCCGGCGGCTTGCAGGAAGGGCTGCGAACCCAGCTGCGCGACGATCGGTGACACCGTGCCCGGACACTGGGTTGCCCAACTGGCCGCCGAAGTACGGTGAGGCTGTCGCACGAGCCCGGATCGGCTCCGATCAGCGTGCTGGTCGCCGAAAAGTACGTGCCGCAAGCGTCCACCGAGGTGTTGTTCCACTTCAACTGGTAGAACGCCTCGATCGAGCCGAAGTCGAACCCCCAGTTCGCGTAGACGGCCCACACCGGCAGCAGGATTTCCTTGAGTTCGGCGCCCGCACGACGGGCGGCCGGGACGTCGATCGGATTGATCTGGTTGACGCCCTGGATGAAGATGCTTTCGCCCCAGTTGATCACCTGGTTGCCGACGCGCAGCTGCAGGTCGGAGTTGCCGACCGCGAACGAACCATAGACGTAGGCGTCCAGCAGGTAGACGTTCTCGAACTGTTGTTCGGCCTCGAAGCCGCGGTCGCTCAACTTGCCCTTGGGCCACAGGTTCTGTCCCGGCGGGGACATCGGCAGGCAGGCCGCGCCGGGCGGCGTCGCCGCCGTGCAGATGCTGTAACCGGGAATGGGGCCGAGCCTGGGGCGAACACCGTTGAAGTTGTTGGCCTGGCTGCCGATGAGCACGTTCTCCTGGTTCAGGGCCTCGTCATACCAGTACTTGGCCCGCAGCAGGGCGCCGAAGCGGCCCTTCTTGTATTCGAGATCCATGAGGACCTTGAACGGCGTCGAGAACCGGTCGTTCTTGGCGTAGTTCAGGTTGCCGTCGCCCGCGGCGTGGTTGCCCGCGAGGCCGTCCTTGGGGCCAACCGGCGTGCCCGGGAGCAGCGGGCTCGAGTATTTGCCGATGAGTGAACCGTCCGCTCGCGTATAGAGTTCGTTCGGCTCGGGTCCTCGGCGCGCCAGCTCGCACCTAACGAGAGAGTGGTGTTCCAGTTCAGCTTGCCGCCATTCTCGAACTCGAATTCGACCGCGGCAGCGCTGCCTGCATAGGAAGCCAGCACCGTGCCGATCACCGCGGCCAGCATCGTGCTGCGGCGACCCGGATTCATCGTTTCACTCGTCATTAGAAATCCCCCAGTTACCTGTGAGTCCACTCGGTTGCAGATTCTCTCGGGAGCCCCTGTCCGGTCCCGCACGACTCACTAAGGCTAGTCCTGACCTTCCACGATCACAGTCGTGAGTATCCGAAATACCACTACCGAAAATCCCCGTTGCACAAGGTTGCCAGTGCCTCAGTCGCAAGACAACCGGAGTAAGCGTTGCGTTTTTGCCATGCAAAAGTCAGGTCGCCCGTCGGCGACGTCTTGCAGGCGCTTTGCGGGTACTGCCCGGGCGCTTGCGAGCCGCCTTTGGCGGAGCCGAATCGGCTGCGGCGACCGTTTGCGCCGGCGCCGTGGCGGCGGCCGCGCGCTCGAGCTCCGCGAAGCTCTCGCGCAGGCATTCTGCGAAAAATGCCGGGTCGGGCAGCATGTCGCGACAGGCGACTGCGCAGATCCAGAGGGTGCCGTGGTAGCTGAATCCGGTCACGTTGAGGCCCAGGCCGTCGAAGGCGATGCTGACCGGCGCGAAGCTCACCAGCCGGGCGCCGGCCATGAACAGGGGGACGTCTGGCCCGCGCACGTTCGACACCACGATGCTCATCTGCGGCAGCACCAGCCGTCGCGTGGCGAGTTCGTTGGCGGCATCCGGCAGCACTTCGAACAGGCGAGCGGTCAGGTCGCGACCGACGAGGCCACTGAACGCCTTGGCTTTTGCTGCACCGCGGCGAATTTCCTGCAAGCGGTCGATCGGGTCGTGCAGTTCGGTGTGCAGCGGCATCACGGCCATGCCGACCTGGTTGCCGACGTCGGCGGTCTTGTCGGGCCCACGGAACGACATCGGCACCATGCAGGTGAGGCTGGCGTCGGGCAGTTCGCCCTTGGACTCGAGGTAGCGCCGCAGCGCGCCGCCGACGGTGGTCATGAACAGGTCGTTGATCGTCGCCTCGGGAATCGAGGACCGGATCGTCCTGAATCCTGCGAGCGGAAGGCCCACGACTTCGACGACCCGGTGCGCGGACACCTTGCCCGCAAAACGCGTCACGGGCGGTTTGCGCAGCGCGTCCGCGAGCCGGGTCATCGCCGGCGTCTCTTGTTCACCGAGCAGCGAGGCCAGCCCGCCGGACATCGCAGCACCCGCGCTCGCCACGCGCACGGCAGTTTCAACTGAAAGCCGCGCGAGACCGGGCACGCGGCTGACCCCTCGTGCCAACGCGCGCAGGTACAACTCGGGTGCCAACGGCGCCCGATCCTTGTAACGACGAGCACGGGGCGCCGGCTCACTCAGGTCATCTGCCAGCGTCGAGTGGATGGCGCGGATCATCTCCGTGCCGGCTTCGCCGTCCACCGCGCAATGATGGAGTTTCAGGTACAGGGCAAAGCTGCCCGGTGGCAATCCCGGAATGTTGTCGAGGCCCTCGATGACGTAGGCCTCCCACAGCGGCTTGCTGCGGTCGAGCGGGCGCGAGTGTATGCGCGCCACCTGGATGCAGAGCTGGCGCCAGTCGCCGGGCTGCGGCAATGCGATGTGCCGCACGTGGAATTCGATGTCGATGTCCGGATCTTCGATCCAGTAGGGACGGTCGAGCCCGAGCGGCACCGTGACGAGCCGGCGGCGAAACAGCGGCAGCGAGTCGAGGCGTGCCTCGAAGAAGCGCAGCACGTCCTTGAAGCGAACCCGGCCCCCAGGCGCCGTGGACGGGTCGTAGATGCCCAGCCCGGCCACGTGCATGTACTGGTTGCCACGCTCGAGGCGCAGGAAAAGGCTGTCCGTCCCGGACAATTGCCGCATTCGATTTCTCCCCCGCCCCGGGCTGCAAGATACTGCGCCACCAACGCGCCGTCCACGTCGATTGCGTCAAGTCGATGTGCGTTTCGCTCGAGACGACGACCTGGATTTGCGCACGGTCACGGACGGCGTGCGCAGGAAGAACCGGATGCACTCGTCGGCGAGCGCCTGGACGTCGAGCGCCCCGCGCGGGTCGTACCAGCGTGCGATCCAGTTCAGGGCCCCGAACAGCAGCAGGGCGTCGATGCGCGTCGCGCCGGGCCAGTCCCCGGCCACCCGCAGTTGCGCCAGGGCTTTCTCCCAGACTGCTTCATAGCGCTTCAGCAGCACGGACACCCTGCGCCGGGCCGCGGGCTCGAGTGAGCGCCATTCATACAGCACGACGGGAATGAAATCCTGGCCCGCGCCGAGCAGCGTATCGAGGTGGGTGCGCACCAGCTGGTCGAACTGCTGCCGCGGCGGCAGGTGCAGCGCGGCGATGGCCTCGATGCGCGCGAGCGCAGCGACCAGCCCCTCCTTCATCACCGCCTCGAGAATGTCGTGCTTGGTGGCGAAGTGGTACACCCAGCTGCCCGACTGCATGCCGGTCGCCTGCGCGATGTCGCGCACCGACGTGCCGTCATAGCCCTTCTCGCGAAACAGGCGCGCGGACGCGCGCAAGAGCTGCTGGCGACGGCTGGTGTCGACTTCAGCCGGGCCGCGCCTGCGCCGGACGCCGGGCTTCGAGGCAGCGCTCACAACCCGAGCTGGCGCGCCGCCAGGTCCTTCATGATTTCTTCCGCGCCGCCGCCGATCATGGCGACCTTCACTTCGCGGTAAATGCGCTCGGACTTGGTCCCGCGCATGTAGCCCATGCCACCGAGCGTCTGCACCGCCGCGTCGGCGCAGAACTGCATCGTGCGCGTCGCCGTGTTCTTGGCCATGCAGACGGACGCGACGACCCCCGCGGCGGCACTGCCTTCGTGGTCGAGCCGCCAGGCCACGTCCTCGAGCAGCGCCCGGGTCGACTCGATCTGCGCGAACATGTCGACGAAGCGATGACGGACGACCTGGTGGTCGATGACACGCTGTCCGAACGTATGCCGCTGCCGCGCCCACTCGAGCGCTTCGCCGTAGCACGCCCACGCGAAGCCCAGCGACAGCGCGGCCATCGAGAACCGCTCGGCCGTGAAATTGTGCATGATCGCGCGAAAGCCCTCGCCCTCCGCACCGAGCAGGTTTCCCGCCGGCACGCGGACGCCGTCGAAGCGCAGATGCGCCGTATCGGAGGCCCACCACCCCATTTTCTGCAGCGGCGTCCGCGTGAAGCCGGAAGCATCGCGTTCGATCAGCAGCAACGAGATCCCACGCGCGCCTTTCGCAGCGGGGTCGGTGCGCACGGCCACCGTGTAGAGGTCGGCACGCATGCCGGAGGTGATGAACGTCTTTTCGCCGTTCACCACGTAGCAGTCGCCCTCACGCCGAGCCGTCGTCTGCAGCGCAGCCACGTCCGAACCGCCGGACGGTTCGGTGATGGCGAGTGCCGCGATCCATTCGCCGGCGAGGATGCGCGGCAGCGTGCGTTGCTGCAGTTCGGGCGAACCGAGCGCCGCGATCGGCGGCGCGGCAATCGAATGCGACATCAGCGAGGCCAGCACTCCGCCGGAGCCGCACTGGGCCAGTTCGACACAGGAGATCAGCGTGTGCAGGAAGTCGGCGTCGGGCACGCCGCCGAACTCGTCCGGCAAGCGCAGTCCGAACAGGCCGGCCTCCGCTGCACGACGGTACAGCTCGCGTGGAAATCCACCCGCCTCGTCCCACGCCGTCACGTGCGGCTCGAGTTCGCGGGCCACGAAGCGGCGAACCGTGTCGCGGAATGCGACGTGTTCCGGTGTCAGGCGGGCAGGATTGAGGCGGAGGGGTTCCACGCCACAATCCTATGGCCGCCTCTTTATTCAAGCAAGCGCTTGCTCTACGATCGGCAGGTCGGGTCGCCAGGGTGTGAGGCATGCCGGTCTTCAAATCGTCGCTGGACATGGCGGGCACCGCCTGCGCGGACAACCGCGCGCACATGCTGGCGCTGGTCGCGCGCCACGATGAATTGCGCGACCGCTCGGCGGCCGCCTCGAGCCGCGCGGGGCCCCGGTTCGCCAGGCGCGGCCAGCTGCTGCCGCGCGAGCGACTGGCGCTGCTGCTCGACGCAGGCGCGCCCTACCTCGAACTCTCGGCCTGCGCGGGTTACCTGCTGGACAACCCCGATCCCGGGAAATCGACGCCGGGCGGTGGCTTGCTCGCGGGCATCGGGCAGATCAGCGGCGCACGCTGCGTGATCCTGGTCGACGATTCCGGCATCGAGGCCGGTGCCCTGCAGCCCATGGGGCTCGAGAAATTCCAGCGGGCCCAGCAGCTTGCACTCGAAAACAGGCTGCCGTTCGTGCACCTGGTCGAGTCCGCCGGCGCCAACCTGCTGCGCTACCGGGTCGAGGACTTCATTTTCGGCGGTTCGCACTACGCCCGCCTGGCACGGCTGTCGGCCGCGGGCATTCCCGTGCTGACGATCGTGCATGGCAGCGCCACCGCCGGCGGCGCCTACATGCCCGGCATGTCGGACTTCGTCGTCATGGTGCGGGACCGCGCGCGCGCCTTCCTCGCGGGCCCGCCATTGCTCAAGGCGGCGACCGGCGAAATCGCCACCGAGGAAGAACTCGGCGGCGCGCTGATGCATGCATCCGTCTCGGGACTCGCCGAATACCTCGCCGAGGACGACGCCGATGCGATCCGCGCGCTGCGCGAGCACCTGCGGCGCCTCGCGTGGCATCGGCACGAATCGCCGCTGCCCGCAGGCAGCGGAGCCGCGCTTTGCGGCCGACGAACTGCTGAGCGTCATGCCCGTCGATGGCCGCAAGCCCGTCGACATGCGCGAGATCATTGCCCGGCTCTGTGACGATTCCGACTTCATGGAGTTCCAGCCGACTTACGGCCCGGCCACCGTCTGCGTGCACACCTCGATCGGCGGGTTTCCGGCGGGAATACTCAGCAACAACGGCCCGCTCGATCCCGCGGGCTCGAGCAAGGCGACGCACTTCATCCAGCAGTGCTGCCAGTCCGGGCTGCCGCTCATCTACCTGCAGAACACGACCGGCTACATAGTCGGCAAGGAATCCGAGCGCGCGGGCATGATCAAGCACGGCTCGAAGATGATCCAGGCCGTCGCCAACGCGACCGTGCCGCAGGTGACGATCCAGTGCGGGGCGTCCTACGGCGCCGGCAACTACGGCATGTGTGGCCGCGGCTTCGCGCCGCGTTTCCTGTTCTCGTGGCCGAACGCGCGCACCGCCGTCATGGGCGCCGAGCAGGCCGCGGGCACGATGGCGATCGTGATGGAGGCTTCGGCCCGCGAGCGCGGCCTCGAGCCCGACCGCGCACAGATCGACGGCATGCGGGCGAAGATCGTCGAGACGTTCGAGCGGCAGACGTCCTCTTTCTATACCTCCGGCCGGCTGCTCGACGACGGCATCATCGACCCGCGTGACACCCGCGCGGTGCTGACGCAGGTGCTGCAGCTGTTCCGGCGCGCGGACGGACTGACACTGCGCCCGCTCACCTTCGGCGTCGCCCGGCCCTGATTGCGAGGTCTTCATGCTGTTTACACACGAACACGCAGAGCTGCGCCGTACCGTCGAACGATTCTGTCGCGAGGAACTCAATCCGCACGTCGATGCCTGGGAGGACGCCGGCACTTTTCCCGCGCATGAAGTCTTTCGCAAGCTCGGACACCTCGGGCTTGCTCGGGCTCACCAAACCGGAGGCCGTCGGTGGCGCGGCGCTCGATTACAGCTATGCCGTCGTGCTGGCCGAAGCGCTCGGCGCCTGCACCTGTGGCGGCGTGCCGCTCGCGATCGGCGTGCAGACGGACATGGCGACGCCCGCGCTCGCGCGGATCGGCAGCCCCGAACTGCAGCGTGAATTCCTCCTGCCCGCGGTGGCGGGCGAGATGGTCGCGTGCATCGGTGTCTCCGAACCCGGCGCGGGTTCCGACGTGGCCGCGATCCGCACGACGGCCCGCAAGGACGGCGGCGACTACGTCATCGACGGCGGCAAGCTCTGGATCACCAATGGCGCGCAGGCCGACTGGATGTGCTGCCTCGCGAACACGTCGGAAGGCAGCCCGCACCGCAACAAGTCGTTGATCATCGTGCCGATGCAGACGCCGGGCGTCACGGTGGCGCGCAAGATCCGCAAGCTCGGCATGCACTCCTCCGACACCGCGCAGATTCACTTCGACCAGGTGCGGGTGCCGCAGCGCTACCGGGTCGGCGACGAGGGCATGGGCTTCACGTACCAGATGCAGCAGTTCCAGGAAGAACGGTTGTGGGGTGCCGCCAACGCCCTGGGCGGGCTCGATCACGCCATCGCGGAGACCATCGAGTACACGCGCAGCCGCCGGATTTTCGGTCGCAGCGTGCTCGACAACCAGGTCGTGCACTACACGCTGGCTGAGTTGCAGACCGAGGTCGAGGCCTTGCGTGCGCTGGTGTACCGCGCGACGGAACTGTTCGTCGCCGGGCAGGACGTCACGCAACTCGCGTCGATGGCCAAGCTCAAGGCCGGCCGGCTTTCGCGCGAGGTCGCGGACAAATGCCTGCAGTTCTGGGGCGGCATGGGGTACACGTGGGAGAACCGCGTGTCGCGCCTGCTGCGTGACGGGAGACTGGGCTCCATCGGCGGCGGTGCCGACGAGGTGATGCTCTCGATCATCTGCAAGCTCACCGGCACCTTGTCGAGGCCCGGCACTTGAGCCTGTCAGGTGACGCGCTGGTGCAGGTCGAACGCCGCGGCGCGTTCTGGTTCGCACGACTGAACCGGCCCGACAAGCGCAACGCGCTCTCCGAACCGTTGATGGGTGAATTGCTGGCGCTTTGCGATCGCGTCGAAGCGGATGCCGCCGCGCGGGCTTTGGTGCTGTGGGGAGCCGGCGGCAGTTTCTGCGCCGGCGCGGACTTCGGTCGGTTCCAGGAGCTGATGGCCGCAGCGGCACCGGCCGGCCCCGACCCGATCGTCGCGCACAACCGTACCTTCGGCACGATGCTCGAACGCCTGGCGAGCTTGCCCGTGCCCACGCTCGGCGTCGTTCGCGGCGCGGCCATGGGCGGCGGCGTCGGGCTCGCTTGCGCGCTCGATCGCGTCATTGCGTCCGCAGACGCAGTCTTTGCCATGCCCGAGGTCACGCTCGGCGTCGCACCTGCGCAGATCGCGCCCTTCGTCGCGCGGCGCATCGGTGCGACCAGGGCCCGCTGGCGAATGCTGGCGGCGGCGCGGCTCGATGCGAACGCCGCGCAAGCCGACGGATTCGTCGACGTCGTGGTGTCCGCGACCGCCCTCAGGGAGACCGTCGCGGCCGAACTCGGCCTGTTGGCACTGACCGAACCCGCCGCGCTGCGTGCGACCAAACGCCTCTCCCTGCGCAACCTCGAGTCCCCTCTGGCGCAGGCGCTGGACGCAGCGGCCCAGGATTTCGCCGTGCTGCTGCGCGCCGGAGCGGCGCGCGAAGGTATCGCCGCCAGTCGCGAGCGTCGTCGGCCCGCGTGGCACACCGCAGTGCCCGACTTGCCGGAGTTCGACTGATGCCCGTCCACCGACTGCTCATCGCCAATCGCGGCGAGATCGTCGCGCGCGTCGCAGGCACCGCGCAGCGGATGGGGATTGCAACCGTCGCCGTGTACTCCGATGCCGACCGGAACAGCGTGCACGTTGCCGTGTGCGACGACGCCGTGTCGCTCGGTGGCCTCGCCGCGGCAGACAGCTACCTGCGCATCGACAAGCTGCTCGAGGCGGCGCGCTCGTCGGGCGCGGATGCGATTCATCCGGGTTACGGCTTTCTCTCCGAGAACGCAGCGTTCGCCAGCGCAGTGACCGCCGCGGGTCTGGTCTTCGTCGGCCCACCGGCCGCCGCGATCGAAGCAATGGGCGACAAAGCGCGTGCGCGGCAGCGCATGGCGGCCGCGGGTATCCCCGTCGTGCCCGGTTACGACGGCGACGCCCAGGATCCGGCGACCTTCGAGCACGAAGCGCACCGCATCGGATATCCGGTGATGGTGAAGGCGGCCGCCGGCGGCGGTGGCCGCGGCATGCGCCTGGTGCAGAGCGCAGCCGACTTGCACGGCGCCCTGCGTTCGGCTGCGGCAGAAGCGACGAAATCCTTCGGCGACGGGCGCCTGATCCTCGAACGGGCGTTGCTGCAGCCGCGTCACGTCGAAATCCAGGTGTTTGCCGACACGCATGGCAACGTCCTGCACCTCGGCGAGCGCGACTGCTCCGTGCAGCGCAGGCACCAGAAGGTCGTCGAAGAATCGCCCTCGCCTGCCGTGAACGATGAACTGCGCGTGCGCATGGGAGCGACCGCGGTCGCCGTCGCACGCGAGATCGGCTACGTCGGCGCCGGCACCGTCGAGTTCCTGCTCGATCGCGCCGGTCACTTCTATTTCATGGAGATGAACACGCGGCTCCAGGTCGAGCACCCGGTGACCGAATGCGTCACGGGACTCGATCTGGTCGAATGGCAGCTGCGCGTGGCGCGCGGCGAAGCCCTGCCGCTGCGGCAGGATGAGGTCCGGCTGCAGGGCCACGCGATCGAAGTCCGGTTGTGCGCCGAATCCCCGGCCGACGACTTCCTGCCCGGCGGCGGCACGATCGTGGACTGGTCGGTCCCCACCGGCGTGCGCTGCGACCACGCGCTGCGGGCGGGCGCCGGCGTTCCTGCCTGGTACGACTCGATGGTCGCCAAGCTGATCGCGCATGCGCCGACGCGCGAGCAATGCATCGACCAGCTCGCTGCGGCGTTGGATCGTACCGTGCTGCTCGGCGTGCAGACCAACCGGGCGTTTCTCGGCCGCCTGTTGCGACACGAGAACTTCCGCGCGGGCCATGACGTGTCCACCGCTTTCATCGATCGCCATTTCGGCGCGGCGGAAGCCCGCCAGCCGCAACCGGATGCGAAGCTATGGGCACTGGCGGCATGGATCTCCGGTCGCCGGCGCGCCGGAAGCCGAATGCACGCCGTCCGGCGTGGCGCAACTGGAGCACCGGTCGTCCGCTGCCGCAGCCGTGGCGACTGCGGTGGCAGGCTCCAGCGGCGTTCGCGGATGCAGTCCGGGACCTGCACGGCCGCGTGTACCTGACGCCCTGCAGCGCGCAGGTGGAACACGCCGCCGGGCAGCTCCAGCTGCAAGCCGCACCGGTCACGGCTGGAGTGCATGCCAAGGCCATTATCGACGGCGAGCACGTCGACTACCGTTATGCATGGTCGGGCTGCGACGCTGTGGCTGCACACGCCGCAAGGCGATCACGCCTTCGATTGCCGGCGACGCGAGTCCGCACGCTCGAGTGAGGCGGATGGCGCCGCCGCGATGGAAGTCCGCGCCGCGATCAACGGTCGTGTCGTCGACGTCGACGCAGCGGTCGGCGTCACCGTCGCGAAGGGCGATCGCCTCGTCGTGCTCGAAGCGATGAAAATGGAACACGAGATCCGTGCTGCGCGTGCGGGTCGGATTGCGGACGTCGGCATCAAGGTGGGAGACCAGGTGGTCCCCGGCCAGGTTCTCGTGCGTTACGAGGGAGAGACTGCATGACCGCCAGAGTCGTCGTGACCTGTGCCCTGACGGGCGTGCTCACGGACCCCACGCAACACAACGTGCCGGTGACGCCGGACGAAATGGCGCGCGAGGCACGAGCCGCGTATGACGCAGGCGCCAGTGTCGTGCACGTGCACTTCAGGCAGCAGGAAGCGGGCAAGGGCCACTTGCCCAGCTGGGACCCGGCCGTTGCCGTCGAGATCGCGCAAGCGATCCGCGCAGCGTGCCCCGGCATCATCTTCAACCAGTCCACCGGCATCGTCGGTCCCGACATCACGGGTCCGGTCGCCTGCATCCGGGCCGTGAAGCCGGAGATTGCGGCCGCCAACGCGGGCTCGCTGAATTACCTCAAGGTGCGCAGCAACGGTCGCTGGGCCTGGCCGCCGATGCTCTTCGACAACCCGGTGGAGAAAGTCGCGGCCTTCCTGCAGGTCATGCAGGAGACCGCTGCGCTACCCGAATTCGAGTGCTTCGACGTGGGCATCGTGCGCAGCGTCGAAATGTTCGTGCGCTCCGGACTGTATCGCGGCCATCCGGACGTCAACTTCGTCATGGGCGTCGAGTCGGGCATGCCCGCCGACCCGGCGCTGCTGCCAATCCTGATCGGACTGCTGCCCGCCAATGCGACCTGGCAGGTGACCGCCATCGGCCGTGAGAACGTCTGGCCGCTGCATCGTCGTGCCGCGGAGCTCGGCGGCAACCTGCGCACCGGCCTCGAGGACACGTTCTATCTGCCGGACGGACGCAAGGCGCGCAGCAATGGCGAACTGATCGACGCCATCGTCAGCCTGGCGCGCGCAGCAGGACGCGAGTGCGCGACGCCGGCGGAAGCACGCCGGATGCTGCACCTCGCTGCCTGACCATTACGGGCGTCGGCTGAGGAGAAGTTCGATGCGCAAGGTTCTGCTTATCACGGGCGCCGTGTGTGCGGCAGCGCTGGCCTACCTGCTCACGTGGCCCGTTCCGGTCGAACCCGTGGCCTGGAGCGCGCCGAAGTCGGCGGGCTACGCCGGGCCGCACGCGCGCAATGAGCGTCTCGCGCAGCTGCAGCTGGTCAAGCTGACGCCGGAGGTCGGGCCCGAACACATCGTGTTTGGTCCGGACGGCAAGCTGTACACGGCAATGCTGTCGGGTGCCGTGCTGAGAATGAATGCCGATGGCAGTTCGATGGAGACCATGGCCAATACGGGCGGCCGGCCGCTCGGCCTCGACTTCGACGCGAATGGCCGACTGATCATCGCCGACGCGTTGCGCGGCCTGCTGGCCCTGGAATCCGATGGTCGCGTTCGTGTGCTCACCAACAGCGTGGGTGGCGACCCCATTCGCTATGCCGATGCCGTCATGGTCGCGGCAGACGGCAGGATGGTGTTCACCGATGCTACGCGGCGCATGTCGCCGCAGCAATACGGCACGTTCGACGCCGCATTGTTCGACATCATCGAGCAGTCGTGCACGGGGCGCGTGCTCGAGTTCGATCCGGCGGCGGGCTCGACCCGCATCGTGGCCAGCGGTCTCTGCTTTCCGAACGGCGTGGCACTGACCGCCGACGAGCAGTCGCTGATCGTCGCGGAGACCGGCACGTATCGCGTACTGAAGATCGACCGCGGCTCGAATGCGCTCGACGCCGGCAAGGCATTGCGCGATCGTTCCGCGGGAGTCGCCATCCTGCTCGACAACCTTCCCGGCTTCCCGGACAACGTCACGCGCGGCGCGGACGGGCGCTTCTGGACGGGTTTTACCAAGCCGCGCAGCGAGGCGATCGACGGCATGTCGGGCAAGCCCTGGTTGCGTTCCCTCACGCTGCGACTGCCGAAGTCGCTGTGGCCCGTGCCTGCCGCGTACGGCCATGTCATCGCTTTCGACGAACTGGGCCACGTCCTGCTCGACCTGCAGGATCCGTCGGGCAAACTACCCGAGACGAGCGGCGCGACCGAGCATGACGGCGTGCTCTACGTGCAGAGCCTGCATGCCGATGCCCTCGGCGTATTGCCGCTCAAGGACGTGGGAGTGACGCCCCGATCTCCTTGACGGCACTCACGAGCACGGGCAGGTCGGCGCTGGTCGTCCGGTAATTGACGATCGCGGCGCGCAGGCAGTAACGGCCCTGCAGCGTCGTATAGGACGGCGCCGCAATCCCGCTCTCGTGCAGGCGGATCAGCAATTCCTCGTTCAGCGCATTGAGCTGCTCGTCGCTCAGCCCGCCCGGGTTGTAGCGGAAGCAGGCGATGTTGGTCGCCACTGGCGCCAGCAGTTCGAGGTCGGGCTCCTGCTGCACCAGCGCGGCGAGTTCGTGCGCCTGCGCGATGTTGCGGTCGATCAGGCGGCCGAAGCGATCGAGCCCATGTTCCTTGATCGAGAGCCACACTTTCAGCGCACGAAAGCCGCGCGAAAGCTGCAACCCGTATTCACTGAACCAGAGCGCACCGCTGGCGAGCCCGCGCTCGGTGCGCTCCAGGTATTCGGGTGTCAGCGCAAAGGCTTCGCGATGCTCCTTGCGATCGCGCACCAGCACGCATGCCGCTTCGAACGGCACGTGCAGCCACTTGTGCAGGTCGAGCGTGACGGAGTCCGCGCGTTCCATGCCGCGCACCAGGTGACGGTGCCGGGGCGCCAGCGCGAGCAGCGCGCCAATCGCGCCGTCGACGTGGAACCAGAGATGCTCCCGCTCGCAGAGCGTGGCGAGCGCATCGAGGTCGTCCGTCGCACCGGTGTTGATCGTAGCCGCGTTGCCGATGACGCAGAACGGTTGCCGTCCCGCGGCACGGTCCTCCGCGATCATGCGCTCGAGCGCACCGACGTCGATTTCAAACCCGGTGTTGACCGGCACCTTGCGCAGCGAACGGGCGCCTAGGCCAAGCGACTCGATCGCCTTCTGCACGCAGCTGTGCACTTCGACCGACGCATAGGTAATGAGCGTGCGCGGAATGGCCGCGACGCCTTCGGTCCGCACGTCGACACCGGCGCGGGAATTACGCGCAACGGCGAGGCCGACGAAGTTCGCCATGGAGCCGCCGCTCACGAGCAGGCCGCTCGATTCCGCGGGGAAACCCACGATCTCCTTGCACCAGTCGACCACCTGGGCCTCGACGTGGTTCGGCACGTGGTTGCCGCCTCCCATGTTCGGGTTGAGCACGGCCGCCAGGAAATCCCCCACGGCCGCGAAGGGCGTGCCGTTACCCATGAACCATGACCAGAAACGCGGATGCGTGTTGCCCATCGCGTAGGGCATCACGAGTTCCTTGAATTCGCCGTATGCCGATTCGGCGCCTTGCGGCAGCCTGGGTGCAGGCTCGCGTAACTGCGCGACGATCGCCTCGGGCACCGGCTGCCACACAGGACGGTCACGGGCGCCCTGCAGGTAGTCGAAGCCATCGTCGATCGCCTGGTGCGCCAGGCGGCGCAACGCGTCCCAGTCAGCCGGGTCGAGCGATTCATCGACGGGGGGATTGTTCATCGGCTGAACTCTACTTGACGGTGCGGAGTGTCCGCCCGGGCGCAGCCTACTACGGGTAGTCGCCGGCGCCAGCCGGCGTGGACCCAGGTCAGTTCAGCGTGACGCCGCCGTGATGCAGGGCGTGAGCGAGGATCAGGAATGCGGTAGCGGCTGCGGCGGCCAGCCAGAACGCAAGTACCCAGGGATATGTGCCGGTGAGTTTGTCCATATGACCTCCTGCAAGGATCGCGAGGTCGGAGTCGGAGCCGCCCCGCTGGAGGGGGGAGGGGTCGAGCGAGGCGGTGGGCCGACTCGCGACCGGGCGATCGAGGCCTAGATTAGCGCAAATCTTGCTGCGACGCAGCAAGAATATATAGCTATGTATTTATTGAAGTTTTTTTACAAAAAACCCACCGGAATCGTCGTGAACGGACGATTCCGGCCGGATCCGGGCATCACTCAGAGATAGCTCTGCATGCCCGCCACCGCCTCGACCAGGACGGTCACGACGAAGGCGACGGACACGACCAGGCCGGAACCGATGGCGACGTCGAAGAAAGAAACCTGTGACTGCTTGCGGTTGAACATGATGAGCCTCCTGCTTACGTGAGGCATAAGGTACGCCCGGACTTTGTATTGATAAATCCGAATAACCGTTGCACTCTATTTTGAATTTCATAACAATCGAGTCATGGACCAATTGCTCGCAATGAAGGTGTTTGCCCGCGTCGCCGAACGAGGCTCGTTCGGCCAGGCCGCCGACGAGCTGGAGATTTCACGACCCGCGGCCAGCTCGCACATCGCGGCACTCGAAAAGCACCTCGGCGCACGCCTGCTCAACCGGACGACGCGCCGGGTGTCGCTTACGGCCGAGGGCACCGAATTCCTGCGCCGCACGCGCCGCATCCTCGAAGAACTGCGCGACGCGGAAGAGACGTTGCGCGACACGCGCTCGAAGCCACAGGGCAAATTGCGGGTGGACGTACCGGTCGCATTCGGGCGCTACCTGTTGCTTCCTGCCCTGCCCGAATTCACCCGGCGCTACCCGCTGATCGAACTGGACCTGCGCCTCAACGATCGAGTCGTCGATCTCGTCGCCGAACGCGTCGACGTGGCGCTGCGCGTCGGACCGATCCGGCAGGCCGGTCTCGCGGCGCGGCGCGTGGCGCAGGTGAACATCGTCACCTGCGCCGCTCCCGCGTACCTGCAGGACCATGGCGAACCGCAGACACCTGACGATTTGCGGCAGCACAAGCTGGTGGGTCTCACCTCTCCCTTCGGGCGCGCCGCCGGAGTGGACGTTTCCGCCGCCGTACACGCCAAAGCGGCTCGGCCTGAAATTCTCGATGCTGTTCAACTCGGCCGAGGCGCCGATCATCGCGGCGGCCGCGGGTCTCGGCATCACGCACACGGCCGACCTGGTCGTGGCCGAGTACGTCGGGCGCGGCGAACTGAAGCTGATCCTCGAGAACTTCGTGGTGCCCGGCCCGCAGGTCTCCCTCGTCTATCCATCCGCGGGCCACCAGCTCGCCAAGGTGCGCGTGTTCTCGGATTTCGCCGCGGACCTGCTGCTGCGCTGGAACGAGGAAGTCCGCCGCCTGATGCAGTCGGCCGCCACGACTGCCGACCACCGTGTCCGGCCCCTTGTCAGCTAGACTCGCGCCAAACCCAAGGGAACCCACATGACCTACCTGGTTGCCGGCCTGCTGCTGTTCTTCGGCGTGCACTCGATCGCGATCGTCGCACCAGCCTGGCGGGACGACATGGCCGCGAAGCTCGGCGATGCGTCGTGGAAGGCGATCTATGCCCTGCTCTCGGTCATCGGCTTCGTGATGCTCGTGCACGGGTACGGCGCTCGCGCGTGCGGAGCCGACCGTGCTCTACACGCCGCCGGTGTGGATGCGACACGTGGCCGCGTTGCTCATGCTGCCGGTGTTTCCGCTGCTGCTGTCGACGTACCTGCCCGGCCGCATCAAGGCCGCCGTCAAGCATCCGATGCTGACGGCCACCAAGGCCTGGGCACTGGCGCACCTGCTCGTCAACGGCAACCTCGCGGACGTGCTGCTGTTCGGCGGCTTCCTCGCCTGGGCCGTGCTGGACCGCATCGCGGTCGGCAAGCGCGTCGTGCAGCGCAAGCCGATGGTAACGGGCGCGCCCTCGCGCATGAACGACGTGCTCGCGATCGTCGGCGGACTCGTGCTCTACGTCGTGGTCATCGCCTGGGCGCACCAGCGCTTCATCGGCGTGCCGCCGCTGTTGCCGCACTGACCGACAACGGCGAGGTCTCCACTTGATCATTGCTCCGCGAATCTCATCCGTCTCCCTGTGCGTGCTGGCATTGCTCACGGCCGGCTCGGCCCACGCAGCCCCGTCCGCCGCGGAAAAGCGGATCGCCGCCGCCGTCGATCGACGCACGGACGCAGCGCTCGAGCTGCTGGCCGAGACGGTGAACGTGCAGAGCGCCACCGAGAACCTCGCCGGCGTGCGCGCGGTGGGCGAGATCTACGCGCGCGAATTCCGCTCACTCGGCTTCGAGACGCGCTGGGTCGAGGTGCCCGCGGAGATGAAGCGTGCGGGGCATTTCGTCGCGACCCACCGCGGCAGGCGCGGCGGTCCACGTCTGTTGCTGATCGGCCACCTCGACACTGTCCTGCAGGGCGAGCCGTACCGGCGCGACGGCAACCGGGCCTACGGCACGGGATCGTCCGACATGAAGGGCGGTAACCTGGTCGCACTCGAAGCCCTGCGTGCGCTGCAGGCCACCGGTGAACTCCGCGCCATGAACGTCACGGTCGTCTTCACGGGTGACGAAGAAGACCCGGGCTCGCCGCAGCTCGTCACGCGCGAATCGCTGCTGGCCGCGGCTGCCGATTCCGACATCGCCCTGGCCTTCGAGGGCGCGGCGCCCGGCAAGGCCGTCATCGGCCGTCGCGGCATCGGCTCGTGGCGGCTGCACGTGACCGGCGTGCAGGGTCACTCGTCGGGGGTGTTCGGAGAAGCGCGCGGCTTCGGCGCAATCTTCGAGGCCGCACGCATCCTCGACCAGTTCCGGACCGAATTGCGCGAGCCCAACCTGACGTACAACCCGGCGGTGATCGTGGGCGGCACCAACGTGAGCTATGACACCGCGACCAAGAGCGGCACCGCGCTCGGCAAGACCAACGTGATCCCGCGCGAAGTTCGCGTCGAAGGCGATATCCGCTACCTCGGCGCCGACCAGTTCGAATCGGCGCGCGCCAGGATGCAGGCGATCGTCGCGGCGAGCCTGCCGCAGACGTCGGCGGAAATCGTCATCGAGAACGAGTACCCCTCGATGGCGCCAAACCCGGGCAGCGAACGCATCCTCGGCGTGCTCGATGCCGTGAGTCGCGATCTCGGCGCCGGCCCCGTCGTCGCACAACCGCCGATCGAGCGCGGGGCGGGTGACATCGCTTTCGTGTGCGGCGACGGACGCCTCGCCTGCCTCGATGGCCTCGGCACGGACGGCGACAACGACCACGCGCCGGGTGAGTACGTACTGCTCGATTCGCTGCCGCTGCAGGTGAAGCGGGCGGCGCTGTTGATGCACCGACTGACTCGTTGATTCGATGCGCGCGGGTAAGAATGCCGCCTGCAGCGCGCTGCGCTAAGCTTTACCCATGCTCAAATCCACCGTTCGCGCGCTGCAGGCGATGCTCGACCGGCAGCGCATACTTACGCTCGCCGTGCAGACTGAGCAGGGCCCGTATGCCGGGTTGCTGCCCTTCGTTCCCGTGGCCGACCGCTCGGCCGTGCTGGTACACGCGTCGAGGCTCGCACGGCACACGCAGGGCCTCACGGCCGGCGCGCATGCCGGCATCCTGGTCCACGAGCAGGACGGGCCGGACAAGGACCCGTTGCAGATCGAGCGATTGATGTTCGACTGCACGGTGCAGCCGTTCGAACGCAAGAGCGCCGAGTGGGAGGCGGGCCGCGAGCTGTACCTCGCACGCTTTCCCGACAGCCGCATCACCTTCAAGCTCGGTGACTTCACGCTCTATCGACTGCAGTTCGTCGCCGGCACCTACGTCGCGGGCTTCGGGCGCGCGATGGAGATCGAACCGAAGGACATCCGGCGACTCGCAGAGCCGGTCTGAACCGCGTCGGCGGACGACCGGGCGCCGTAATCCGGCACGTTCCGCTGCTATTCAGGGGTGGCTCTGCTGGTACTGCGATGGCGTGCAGCGCGCGTGCGCCAGGTACTCGCGCAAGTGACGCATCGCGTTCTTGTCGAGCGTGTTGCCGTGGTGCGGCCGGTGCAGGATACCCTCGACGCCGTTCAGCTTGACGCGCAGGCGGGCCCCGGACAGGGGCTCGATCTCGGCGGCCAGGTGATGCAACAGTGACTCGATCTCGCGCCAGTGGACGTTGGCACTGATCGGGTCGTGAAAGATCGTGCGCAGCAGGCTTTCGTGCTTGTGGCTCATGGGCGCCTCCGCGCGGCGAGACCACTAACGTAGCGAGAGCATAGTCCAAACGCCCGGCACCACGGTTGCGGTTCGCCGCAAGGCGATTTCGCCCCGCGCCAGGCGCCCGTTCAGCCCGCCACGGCCAGCTGGCCACGCTGGTAATCGCTCACGGCCTGCTGGATTTCCTCCGGCGTGTTCATCACGAACGGGCCGTACTGGACCACCGGCTCACCGATCGGCTTGCCGGCGAGCAGCAGCAGCCGCGCGCCCTGCCCGCCCGCACGGATCCGCACGGATCCGCCCGGCGTGAGCAGTCCGGCCGAACGGAACGGCAGCGGCCTCGCGTCGTCGCCGACCACGGCATCGCCTTCGTACACGTACAGGAACGTGTTGTGCGAGATCGGCGTCGGGATCGTGGCTTCGACGCCGGACGGCAGGCGCAGGTCGTAGTACAGCGGAGCGGTGCTCAGCCCGCCGATCGGCCCCGCCGTCTTCGTCCCGCCCTGCTCGAACTCACCGGCGATGACGCGCAGTTCGCCGCCGCCCTCCAGCGCGACCTCGGGAATCTCGCGCGAGGGTATGTCGCGGTACGCCGCCGGCTTCATCTTCTCGCGCGACGGCAGGTTGATCCACAGCTGGAACCCGCGCATCCGGCCCGCGGTCTGCTGCGGCATCTCGGAATGAATGATGCCGCGCGCCGCCGTCATCCACTGCACGTCGCCGGGGCCGAGGTCGCCCCGATTGCCGAAGCTGTCCTCGTGCCGCATGTGACCGTCGAGCATGTAGGTGACCGTCTCGAACCCGCGGTGCGGGTGCGAGGGGAAACCCGCCAGGTAGTCGTCCGGGTCGTCGGAGAAGAACTCGTCGAGCATCAGGAACGGATCGAACCGCAGGTTCTGGCGACTGCCGAGGCTGCGACGCAGCTTGACGCCGGCGCCATCGGAGGCGGCCACGGACTCGATCACGGCCTGCAGCTTGCGCGAAGTGGTCATGGTTGCTCCTGTCATGTAACGGGATTCTATCCAGCGCAGCGCCGGGCGTTCAGCGGCTCGGCGAGGTCAATCGCTCACGCTTCGCGTCGAGCGACCAGTCGCCCGCGCCGCGTGCAACGAGCAACAGGAAACCGCCCGCAATCGATACGTTCTTCAGCAGCATGATCTGCTGGGTCTGGTCGGCGCCGCCGTGGAAGATGAAGCCCGCGAGCAGCGTGAAGCCCGCGAGCAGGGCTGCGACCAGCCGTGTGCGGTACCCCACGATGATTGCGATGGCACCGAAGACTTCCAGGGCAATGACCAGCGGCAGCAGCGCACCCGGCACACCCATCGACTGCATGTAGCCCTGCGTACCGGCGTAGCCGGAGATCTTGCCGATGCCGGCAAGCAGAAACATGGCTGCGATCAGGATACGGCCCGCGAGGTCGGTCGTGTTTTCCCAGGTCTTCATCGTTCGTTCCTCTCTTGCGAAACTGAAAGTGTTGCTTGATCTGGTGCTGCCGGCGGCCCCGGACTACTCGGTGTGTCAGGCGGCGAGTTGTTCGATGCGCTTGCCGGCTTCGACCAGCGCCGCGGTGCGACTTTCCTCGCCCATCGCCAGTCCCTCGGCGTAGACGAACTCGACGTCCGTGATGCCGATGAAGGCGAGGAACTGTCGCACGAAGGCGCTCTGCAGGTCGCTCGGCGTCCCCGCGTAGCGGCCGCCGCGCGTGGCGATGACATAGGCACGCTTGCCGCGCAGCAAGCCTTCGGGACCGTTGGCCGTGTAGCGGAACGTGACTCCCGCACGCGCGACGTGGTCGAAGTACGCCTTGAGCGTCGAAGGGACGCCGAAGTTGTACATCGGCAGCCCGATGACGAGCACGTCCGCCGCGGCGAGTTCGGCCACGAGCGCGTCCGACTCGGCCGCGATGCGCGCCTGCTCTGCCGTGCGCTGCTCCGGCGCCGTGACGAACGCCGTGAAGCGCTCTGCCGTCAGGTGCGGCAGGGGCTGGTTGGCGAGGTCACGGACGGAGACGCTCGACGACACATCGGCGGCATCCGCGCCGCGATCGGCCCGCACCAGGGTCTCGATGAACTGGCGGCCCAGACGCGAGGACTGGGACGCGGTGCCGTGGAGGCTGGTGTTCAACTGCAGATAAGTTTTCATGTTGGTTCAGGCCGGGTTCGGTAAGAAATTCAATGAATGCTAGTTTGCATCTATGATTTGAATTAAAAAGCCGGTAATTTCGATCAAACTCATCGATGGAATCGATTTATGCCAACTCCCCGTATCACGCTGGACCAGTGGGCCGCCCTCGTCGCGGTCGTGGAACAAGGCGGTTACGGGCGGGCGTCCGAGCACCTGCACCGCACCCAGTCGACCGTCACTTACACGATCAAGAAACTCGAGGATCAGCTCGGGCTGAAGGTGTTCGAGCGGCAGGGCCGGCGTGCTGCACTGACAGCCGGCCGGCCAGGTGCTGTATCGCCGTGGCAAGTCCCTGCTCGACGACGCGGCCCGCCTCGAGCGCTCGGCCGCAGGGCTCGCGCAGGGCTGGGAGGCGGAAGTACGGTTGGCGGTCGACGCCATCTTTCCGACGTGGCTGCTGCTGCGTGCACTCGCCGAGTTCGGGGGCGAGCATCCGGACATCCGCATCGAACTGATCGAGGCCGTGCTCGGCGGCGTCGAAGAAGCGCTCACCGAAGGCCGCGTCGACTTCGTCATCGGCACGCTCGTGCCTGGCGGCTTCATCGGCGATTCGCTGATGCAGGTGCGCTTCGTGTGCGCCGCCGCACCGTCGCATCCGCTGCATCACCTCGGCCGCCCAGTCGAGATCGAAGACCTGCGCGCACACCGTCACCTCGTCGTGCGCGACTCGAGCGCAAGGCGCAGCCGCTCGGGCGGCTGGCTCAACGAGCGACGCTGGACCGTCTCGAACAAGGCGACGTCGATCCGCGCGGCGTGCATGGGGCTGGGCTTCGCCTGGTACGCCGAGGAGAACATTCGCGAAGAACTGCAGACGGGCTCGCTCGAGCGCCTGCCGCTGACGGAAGGTGCCGAGCGTTTCGCCACCCTGTACCTGGTGTACGCGGATCGCGTGGCGGCGGGTCCCGGCACGCGACGCCTCGTCGAAATAGTCCGCGCACACGTCGCCGAGAACTGTCGCGTCGCGCGCGACTCCGGTCACCAGTAGACTGCGGGCATGCGCCTCCGCGATCCCCGCGTCGTCCATCTGCTCGCTCTCTACGCACTGCCCGTCGTCGTGGCCGCTGCCGGCTGGGGCGTGCCGGCGGCCATCGGCACCGCCGTGGCTGCCTTTCTGCTCGGCGTCGGTGCGCGGCTGTTCGTTTCGCTGCGCGCGCTGCGACAGCCGGATCGGCCCCTGCGCCTGCACACGATCACGTTCTCGCACTACGCAGAGAAAGCCCGCTGGTGTCTCGACCGGCTGGGAGTGCCGTACGAAGAAGTACCGAATGTCGGCGTGCTCGGCGTCCTGCTCACGGGCCGCACCGTGCCGTGGCTCGAGGTTCCACCTGGCCTGACACGCATCGGTGATTCGCCGCGGATCCTGCGCTACCTGTGGGGTGAATACGCAGGACGATTGCCCGGCGATCGCACCTGGTTTCTCGAACCGACACCGGCTGCACTCGAACTCGAAGCCAGGCTCGACCGACGGCTCGGCAACGACGTGCGAGTCTGGCTCTACCACCACCTGCTGCGCGACACCGACCTGAGCTTCCGTTCGTGGGGCATCGAAGAGCCCGCGATTCCACGCTGGCAACGCGCACTGCTCTGGACGATTCGACCGGTCCTGGCTTTTGCAGTCCGCCGGATGCTCGGCGTAACGCCGGCACGCGCAGCCCGGGCCTGGGAGCGCACGCGCGAAGCCTTCGGCGAGATGGACCAGTTGCTCGCGGACGGACGGCGTTACCTGACCGGCGAGACGCTGACCTTCGCCGACATTACGTTTGCGAGCCTCGGGGCGCTGGCCGTCCTGCCGCCCGAATACCCGGGTAATCGCCTGGGCGGCCGCCGCATGACGGCATCGGACATCCGCGACCCGCGCTGGCGCGCCGAGGTCGAGGAATTGCGGGCGCGGCCATCCGGCCAGTTCATCCTGCGGCTGTATCGTGATGAAAGGCTTCCCCGGGCTGGCTGACGCTGCCTGGCAACACGCACGGGGTTCACTCTTCCGGTTCGTTCTCTTCGGCGCTCCAGCGCTTGCGGTGCTCGTGTTCCGCTGCCGCACGCACGCCAGCGTGTCGATTCGAGAGCAGCAGCGACGAGGGATCGCACACGCGTGCGCGGATGACGCCGAGATCCACGGCGGCATCGAACAGACTCGGGTACCAATGGGCCCAGTCCGGAAAGAGTTCCTCGACTCGCTCGCGCAGCGTCATGGGCCGAAGTCTAAACCGGCCCGCCGATGAATTCCGCAACCGGGCTCAGCGGACCGTGAACTGCGTGCACTCGGCGGCTGCGCCGCCCGGAGTCGCCGCCACCTGGGCCGACAAGTCGCGAAGAGTCTGCTGCAGCACGGGTTGCAACGGATCGTCGGCCGCCACGTGTACCGCGCCGCGCTGCAGAGCAAGGCGAGCCGCATCGGGACAACCCAGTCGCGCCAGGGCCTCGGCGCGATTGTTGAGCGCGGCCGCCTGCGACGGATCGTCGGCGAGGACTGCACGATACCAGCGCTCGGCTTCGGCCCAGTCGCCTGCGGCGGCCGCGAGGTTGCCGAGACCGAGGCGAGGGAGCGGCGCTTGCGGCCAGAGCCCTACGGCGGCCGCATAAGCGGCCCTGGTCGCGTCAGGGTCCCCTGTAGTCTCGAGCGCCGCCGCCGCACTCATGTAGCGCACCGGATCAGGATGCGCCGGCATCGTGCCGGGCTCGAGCAGGACGAGCGCCCAGTGTCCGCCCCGGTCCCAGGTCGATTCGAACAGTGACGCGCGCATGGCCTGGCGCTCGTCGGTTCCCGAACGCAGCAGCACCTGCCCGCGCGCCTTGTCGTAACCGATGACGACGGCGTAGTGCCAATACGGCCATGGACCCGCACCGAGCTGTTGCAGCACGAGAGCCGGCCGTCCTGCGGCGACCTCTGCCAGCAGGTCGGACAGCGACGGACCCGTCTCGTAGGCGAGCAGTCCACGCGCCCGCGCCGCAGCGGCAAGTTCTGGTTGCAGCGAACCCTGGCGGCCCGGCAGGTAGACCTCCTTTGCCAACGCCGCCGGCTCGACGTTGCGCCCCGCCGCACCGAGCACTGTTGCCAGCGCCGCAGGACCACACTGGTGCTCGGTCTGCGGATGAAACGGCGTCGCCGTGAGCTCGACCCGCTCCGGCAACTCTGCCGGCAACTGCGCGAGCCGCGACGGCCCGGCGCAACCGACGAGCAGCAGCAGCGCCAGCAGCAGCGCGAGCACGGCCCACGCGCGTCCGCGACTCACGGTCGAGACGGGCACTGCAGCCGCGCCGGGCCGGTGGCTCAGGTCTTCTTGAAGATGTCGATCACGCCGACGAGTTCGAGGATGATCAGGATCACGAAGACGATACCGATGACCGCAAGGGCATCGCCGCCCGCCGGCATCTGCTCCATGCGATCGGCGAGTGTACGCAGTTCCGAGTCCGTGAGACGCGCGACACGCGCATCGACCGTCGACGGATCCACGCCCATGGCTTCCAGCTGCCCGCGCACCTGCTCGCGCGCGAGCGTCGAGTTCACGATCGCGAGGTCCTGCGCACGCGTGCCCGAGGCTTCCACGGCCTGCATCGTACCGACGAGCGCGGCCTGCGCAACCTGCGGCGACGCCAGGTTCAGCAGCGCCACGCAAAGCGCATAAACGAATATTCTGTTCCGCATGTCATTCCTCCAGATGGCTCGCAAGGCACACAAGATAAAGCGCACCCAGGCGCCTGCACGCATGGTACGCGGCATTTTCCCGCACAAGGAGACGCAGTTCTCGGTTTGGCGCTCAGCCGAGGACTGTGCGCAGCAATTGCGCATAGGCGCCCGGGTCCGTCACCAGGACGAACAACAGGCCGATCAGCGCACCGATGAGGTGCGCGTCGTGATTGATCTTCTGCCCCGCCATTCCGCTGGACAGGCGTCCGCCTCCCGTCGCGTACCAGGAATAGGCGACGTACGCGACGGCAAACAACGGCGCGGGAATCGGCACCGGTATCGGCAGGATGAACAGTTTCATCGATGGAAAGTAGACGATCGCCGCGAACAGCACGGCCGCGATCGCCCCGGACGCGCCGAGCGTTGCGTACTGGGGATCATTGCGGTGCTTGAAGTAGGTCGTGCTCACCGCCAGCACGAGGCTGCCGAAATACAGCAGGCCGAACTCGACGCCGCCGATCCGGCGCTCGAGCAGGAACGCGAAGAACCAGAACGTCATCATGTTGAAGATGAGGTGCATCAGGTCGCCATGCACGAAGCCGTGCGTGATGACCGTGTAATAGACGCCCCGGCGCTGCGTGTCGTACGGCCGGAACATGAGCCGTCCCAGCAGCTGCGGCGCGACATAGAGCGCCACCAGGCTCACGACGATGGTCGCGACGAATATCAGCAGTGCGATGCTCACGGGTGTGACCGCCTCGCGTGCAGGTGGCTGCAATCCACGGCGTCAGTGCTTCACGTAAATCAACTGCGAGGTGTCGTAGCCGAGCGTCCTCGCTTTCGCCACCAGCCGCTCGACTTCCGCCTTTGGCGGCGTCGGCGTGCGCGACAGGATCCAGAGGTAGGAACGGCTCGGGCCCGCGATCAGCGCGTACTGATAACCGGCGTCGAGGTCGACGACGTTATAGCCGCCGTAGAACGGACCGAAAAACGAGACCTTGAGTGCGGCGACGTCCGGCTTGCCGAGAAACCTGGCCTTGCCGCTGGCCTCGCTCCACTCGGCCTTGTCCGCGCGGTAGCCGCGATTCAGCACGGATACGGTGCCGTCCGGCTGCAACTGGTAAGTGGCAGTGACCTGCTCCATGCCGCGCTCGAAGCTGTGATCGAGCCGGGCCACCTCGTACCAGCGGCCCATGTACCGCTCGACCTGGAAACCCGTGACGGGCTCGATGCCCTCCGGCACTCCGACGCAACCCGCGATGAATGCGATCAATGCGAGCGTGAGAACCCGGGGCTGAAATCGTCGGCGCATGGACCTGGCTTCCTGCATTGGCTGGGATTCGTATACACATGCCGGGGCCGGCATGCCATTGTTTCGCACGGATCAGGCTGTCGGAGTCGCTGGTGCGGCCACGCCTTTCGCACGCGGCGGAATCTTCGCGACGCGGGCGGCGGCTTCGGCCTTGACCCGCTGCAGCAGGGCGTGATCGCGCCGCAACTCCCCGGCGCGTGCATTTTTTTCTGCCACGAGGGCATCGCTCAGCAGCGCGCCGAACGTGCGCAAGGGCGCGATCCGGAAGCCGTGCTTGCGGAACAGCCGATAGATTTCCTTGACCTTCTCCGGCAGCACGTCGCGCCCGAGCGTGAAGGATTCAAAGCGTCCCTCCATCGCCAGCAGGGCGGCCTCCGCGAGGCAAGCGTAGGCGACGCCCGGGGGCAGTCCGATGTCGAAACTGAACTCGACGGGACCCGGAATCAGCACCTCGCCGCTCTCGACCACGAGCACGTCCGGGCGTGTCGCGGCCTCTTCCGCGGAGATGTCCGGCGGCAGCGCCACGTCGAGGATGACCGCGCCCGGCTTGCACTGGCTGACGTCGAGCACGCGCTGGCCGAACGCCGATGTCGCCGTCACGATCAGGTCGCAATCCCCCACCCAGCGCGTCGTCGTGGTGTCGAGTTCGACGTGAGTGCCGGGAGTCTCCTGCAGGATCCTCTGCTTGAGCGCAGTGAGCCGCTCCGGTTCGATCGACACCAGCACCACGTCGTGCACGGCTGCCGCCAGCAGGCGCGAGCAGACGGAGCCGATCGAACCCGTCGCTCCGACGACCATGGCCTTCGCGTGCGACAGATCGGCCCAACCCATCCGTCGCGCCGTGAGTTTGGCCGTCTCGAGCGTGGCTGCGATCGTGAGACTGTTACCGGTGGTGACCGGGATCGACGCACGCCGTGCCACCGTGATGCCCGCATCCCCCACCACTTTCGTGAACGCACCGAGGCCGACGATCTGCGCACCCAGCGCGGCCGCGTCGCGCACCGCCTGGTCGAGCCTGCGATACGTGAATTCAGGCGGACGGCTCAGCATCTGGCGCGGTGTCGCACCGAGCGCGTAGATGAATCCCTGGACCCGTTGGCCCGTGGTCGGCGAAACGCCGCCTTCGACGCAGCCGACACGTGCGGCCGGCATGTGCGCGGCGCTGGCCTCGACCAGCGCGCGAGGCAGGTGGCGAGTCCAGCGATAGCGCGGGTGACGCGCGAGATAATCGACGGTCAGCGGATGCAGGACGAACGCGAACCGGTTGGCGCTGCTCGCGTCAACGGCTGCCCTCGCCGGCTTCTCCCTCGTCGCGGTCACGCCGCGCACCCCTGACCCTTGGGGTGTCATTGTCGAGCCGTCGCGCGACGCCGCCCATTCGTAATGCCACCTAGGGCTCTCGCCGGACGAAACTTCAGGCCGCCTGCGTTCGCTGGCTTCCTCGGCTCGATCGTGGCGTAGAAATCGCGCAGCACCTGCAGGTCCTGCTCTTCGTTTCCTGTCATGTGCACGTAGCGATCGATGCCGACCTGCTTGCGTCCATAATCGATGTAGCCCAATCCGATCGGCACGCCGGCCGCGAGGGCCAGCTGATAGAAGCCCGACTTCAGGTAGTCGCCATGCGAGCGCGTGCCCTCGGGAGCCACCGCGATCCACAGCCAGTCGCGCCGGCGCATTTCTTCGACCATCGACGCCACGAAACCGGTCCGTTCGCGACGATTGATCGGCAGGCCACCGATGGCCAGCAGCAGCCGCCGGAACGGCCAGCGGAACATCTGGTCCTTGCCCATCCAGTGGGCCGGAAGATCGTGGCCCAGCTTGAACAGCACTCCGATCGGAAAGTCCCAGTTGGAGGTGTGCGGATAGACCATGATCAGGCCCCGGGGCTCGGGTGGCCACGTCAGCGAGGTGCGCCAGCCGAACAGCCGGAGCAGGCCCAGGCAGGCCTTGCGGAGGATCTGCATCACCGCTCGTTCATTGGCATGAAGTGCCACTTTTTAGCACAGCCGACCGCGGCGCGGCGCGCCTCAGTCCGCAGGCGGCACCACGTAAGCCGGGATCGGTTCCTTCTTTTTCCGCTCGGCCTCTTCCTGCTTCTGGCGCTCTTCCTGCTCGTCCATCATGCGCATCACCTTCTGCATGCTGGTGAGGAAGGCGTCGATGACGTAGACGATGCCGAACGTCAGGGCGAAGGCCGCCACCAGCGCCACGAGCTGCTGGACCAGGCGACGCGGGGGTTTCTCATGCTCGCGCTCGACGGCGCGGCGTGCGCGATCCATGAAGGCACGCTGCAGCGTCGGCTGCGCGGGCGGCGGCCCGGCGTTGTCGGGGCTGTCGTCCTGCTCCACGGGAGGACTCGAATCGTTCATTCGGGCAGTTTAACTGGCCGGCAACCGCTGCTTGCGCCATAACCGGCCCGGACTTCGTCCGTGAACCGGGGATCGATTACGCGCCCTTGCGTCTTGCTTGCGGAAAATACCTAAATACGAATCATTTGCATTTGGACCCTCTCCGGCCTAGGATGCCGCCCACGGAGAGGTGCCAGGTCATGTACGTCTGTCTCTGCCACGGAATATCGGAAACCCGGCTGCAACAGGCCATCCACGAGGGCGCACGCTCGTTCGAGCAACTGCAGTCGTGCACTGGCGTGGCGACGTGCTGCGGCGCCTGCGAGCCCTGCGCGCGCGAGATGCTCGACACCGAAACGCTTGCTTCCCGCGCCCCTGCCCCTCAGGCTTCCTGACCAGAAAAACGCGCCGCGCGAGCGGCATCCTCAAGCCTGTCGTTGGAGCCGGTGTCATGAAGGGCGACGTCGAAGTCATTGCTCATCTCAACAAGATCCTCAAGAACGAACTGACTGCAATCAACCAGTATTTCCTGCACGCGCGCATGCTCGAAGAACTGGGGCCTGGACCAGCTTGGCGACCACTCGCACCACGAGTCGATCGACGAGATGAAGCACGCCGACAAGCTCATCGAACGCATCCTGTTCCTCGAGGGACTGCCGAACATGCAGGGGCTCGGCAAGCTCATGATCGGCGAGGACGTGCGCGAAGTGCTCGATTGCGACCTCAAGCTCGAGCTGATCGCCCACCCGGACCTCAAGGCCGCGATCGTCCATTGCGAGAAAGTCGGCGACTACGTCAGCCGCGAGCTGCTCGAGGACATCCTCGAATCCGAGGAGGAGCACATCGACTTCCTCGAGACGCAGCTGCAGCTGATCGACCGCGTCGGCCTGCCGAATTACTGCCAGTCGCAGATGAAGGCCTCGTCCTGAAGCGGGCGCCCTAAGGACTTTTCCGCGTTGACGGACGCAGCGCGCGCACTAGCATCGCGCGTGTCCGTACCACGGTCACGCCGATGCCGAAACGCTCACTGCCCCCCCTGCCAGAATGGTACCCGCGCGGCGCCGCGCTGCTGCGCGACCCGACGCTGAACAAGGGCACCGCCTTCAGCGACGAGGAGCGCGACATCCTTGGTCTGCGTGGCCTGTTGCCGCCCCACGTGGCAACCCAGGACGAGCAACTCGGACGCGTGCTCGAGAACTTCCACCGGCTGGAAACGCCGCTGTCGAAGTACATCATGCTGGAGAGCCTGCTCGACCGGAACGAAGCGCTCTTCTTCCGCGTCGTGATGGATCACCCCGACACGATGATGCCGATCATCTACACGCCGACGGTAGGCCTCGCCTGCCAGGAGTTCGGGCACATCTACCGGCGGCCGCGTGGTCTGTTCATCACGGCGGCAGACCGCGGGCGCATGGCCCAGGTGATGCGCAACTGGCCGCATCGCGAGGCTGCGATGATCGTCGTCACCGACGGCGAGCGAATCCTCGGCCTCGGCGACCTCGGCGCGAACGGCATGGGCATCCCCATGGGCAAGCTCTCGCTCTACACGGCCTGCGCGGGCCTGCATCCCTGGAAGTGCCTGCCCGTCATGCTCGACGTCGGCACCAATAATGAAGCGCTGCTCGTCGATCCACTGTACCTAGGCCTGCGCCAGCGCCGGATGGCCGGCGCGGAATACGACGAGATCATCGAGGAATTCATCCAGGCGACGCAGAGAGTCTTCCCCGGCGTGATCGTGCAGTTCGAGGACTTCGCCAACCACAACGCTTTCCGCCTGCTGCGCCGGTACCGCGACCGGATAAGTTGCTTCAACGATGACATCCAGGGCACGGCCGCAGTGTCCGTCGCAGGCATCCTGTCGGCGCTGCGCATCACGGGCAAGACGATGTCCGAGCAGACCTTCCTGTGCCTCGGCGCCGGTGAAGCGGCAACGGGCATCTCCGACCTGCTCGTGAACGCCATGGTCGAGGACGGAATCGACGAAGCCGCCGCGCGCGCGCGCTGCTGGATGGTGGATTCGAAAGGACTCGTCGTGGCGAGCCGCGGCGAGCTCGCCGAGCACAAGCGACCGTACGCGCACGTCCATGCACCGGTAAGCGACTTCATCGGCGCCGTGAAGGCGCTGCGACCGACGGCCATCATCGGCGTGGGTGCCGTGCCGGGCACGTTCAACCAGGCAGTGGTGCGCGAGATGTCGCGCATCAACGAGCGGCCGGTTATTTTCGCGTTGTCGAACCCGACCTCGAAGGCCGAATGCACGGCGCAGCAGGCCTACGAATGGTCCGACGGTCGGGCGCTCTATGCTTCGGGCAGCCCGTTCGATCCGGTGACGCTGCCGGACGGCCGGCGCTTCGTGCCGCGGCAAGGCAACAACTCCTACATTTTTCCGGGTGTGGGTCTCGCACTGGTCGTCGTCGGCGCCACGCGCGTCACCGACACGATGTTCCTCGCGGCAGCACGCGCGCTCGCGCGCTGCACGACGCAGGCCGACCTCGACCAGGGCAGCCTGTTCCCGCCGCTCAGCACCGTGCGCGACGTGTCGGCACGCATCGCCGTGGACGTCGCGGCGATCGCCTTGCGCGACGGGCTCGCCTCGATCGAGCGCCCTGAGGACCTCGCGCAGGCAATCCGCGCGGAGATGTACGACCCGCGATATTGACGCGGGCCGTCGTCTGCAGACCTGCTGCCGGCCGGGCAGCGCCCCCCTGGATACCCCCCGGCAGCACCTGCCGCTGGTTCATCCGAGTCTGTTCGTCGCAAAAAAACAACGCATTATCGCTACTGATATTACGCTATTGGCGAATTCACAACAGAGGATCAGAATAGCCGCCATTCTCTCCAAGATGGACGGGTGGGCAAATGAACAACGACTCTCGCCGACTGACACTCGCAATCCGCCTGGCACTGGGCGGCACGCTGGGACTGGCCGCGGGCCTCGCATCCCTGCCGACACTCGCGCAGACCGCGACGGACCAGGGCAAGGACCTCGAGACGGTGTACGTGACGGGTTCGCGCATCGCGCGCTCGTCGGACTTCGAAAATCCGGCGCCGGTCGTCACGTTCTCGCAGGACGACATCGCCAAGTCCGGCTACACCAACCTGCAGCAGCTTCTGGAAGAACAGCCCTTCGTCGGTAACGGCACGTTCTCGACCCGCGGCAACAACCAGGACTCGACGGCCAACGGTGCCGCGTCCGTCAGCTTGCGCGGCCTCGGCGCCGACGCGACACTGGTGCTCGTCAACGGCCGGCGCGTTGCGCTCAGCTCGTTCGCCGAGAGCATCACGACCAACTTCGTCGACATCAACACGATCCCGGTGGCGGCGATCGAGCGCCTCGACGTGCTGAAGGACGGCGCCTCGGCCCTGTACGGTGCGGACGCGGTCGCGGGCGTCGTCAACGTGATCCTCAGGAAGGACTTCGACGGCTTCGAGGTGTCCGGCAGCGCCGGTGCCGCGGACGGCTACGACGAGTACAACGCCTCTGCCATCTGGGGCTTGAATGGCGAGGATTCGAACATCACGTTGATCCTCGACTACTTCAAGAACAGCACGCTCATGAACAAGGAGCGTGGCTCGCTCGGCACGGCCGACCAGACCAGGAAGGGCGGCGAAGACTTCCGCTCGTCGCGTGGCTTCCCGGGGCGCTTCATCGTCACCAACGCGACCACGACTGCGACCAGGATCGACCCCGCCTGCCCTGCCGATCGAGTTGCGGGCCAGACCTGCGTCTATGACTACGGCCCCTGGAACCTGCTGATCCCGGAGTCCGAGCGCACCGGCATGATGCTGCTCGGTAACAAGGATTTCGGCGGCGTCGAGTTCTTCACCGAAATCGCGATGCAGCACAACACGTCGATCGCGCAGGGCGCGCCGACGCCGCTCGACGAGAGCGCTGGCCTCACGGTGCCAATCACCAACCCGGGCAATCCGTACCCTGACGCGACCGCCATCTCGATCGGCCGCTTCCGCACGGTCGACGCCGGTGCGCGCCAGTGGAGCATCCAGACGGACAACCTGCGCGGCGTGTTCGGCTTGCGCGGCAAGCTGATGGACCGCTGGGACTGGGAAGTGGCTGCGCAGCGCGCGCGCAGTGAGTCGGAACAGACCGGCAACCGGTCGCAGGGCTGGGTCCGCACCGATTACCTGCAGCAGGAAATCAACGCGGGCCGCTACAACCCGTTCGGCGGCACCTACAACCCGCAGTCGGTGATCGACGCGATCACGACCAGCCTCGTGCGCCAGGGCACGTCGAACCTGACGTCCTACGACGCGCAGATCTCGGGCGAGCTGTTCGACCTGCCGGCCGGCAAGGTCGCGATGGCGACTGGCCTGGAGTACCGCGAAGAGAGCATCAAGGACATTCCCGACGAACAGTTCCAGCGCGGCCTGATCTTCGGCACCGAAGCCGTGTCGGCCCAGGCGTCGCGCGACAACTGGTCCGCCTTCGTCGAGTTCTCGGTGCCGGTGCTCGAGACCCTCGAAGTGAACCTCGCTGCGCGCTACGACGACTACAGCGACTTCGGCAACACGACCAACCCGAAGATCTCCGCGCGCTGGGCGCCGATCGAGTCGCTGGCCTTCCGCGCGTCCTGGGGCACGGGCTTCCGCGCGCCCTCGCTCGCGCAGATCGGCCTCGGCCCCTCGCAGGAGTCGCAGTTCTTCACCGACACCTACGGCTGCGCCGACAACCCCACCTACTGCGCCGCGACCGACTACAACATCACGTTCGCGGGCAACCCGAACCTGAAGGCCGAGGAATCGGAGAACTTCAACGTCGGCGCGGCCTGGAGGCCGAACGACATGTGGCAGTTCTCGGTCGACTACTGGGACATCAAGCAGGACAAGAAGATCGACGAGGTCAACTTCGGCTACCTGTACACCCAGTTCTGCAACGTGCAGACGAGCGACGTGTGCGTGCGCGGCACGCCGCTGCCGGGCGACACGCTCGGCCCGCTGCAGTCGGTCAACTCGAGCTTCATCAACATCGGTCAGCAGTCGACCAACGGCGTCGACGTCAGCGCGTACTTCCGCAGCACGGTCATGGGCGGCGAGCTGTTCGTCGGCCTCGACTACTCGCGCATGCTGGAGTTCAAGAAGCGTGAGCTGAGTGCCGACGGCACCACCCTCGTTTCCCGCGACCTCACGGGCGAATACGAGTATCCGCAAGATCGCTTCGTGCTGACGGGTGACTGGGGCTTCGACGTGTGGGGCGTGCGCGCGACGCTGAACTACACGGGCTCGTTCGAGGACACGCCGGACATCGACTTCGACGGCATACCCGACTACGACACCAACAAGTCACGCATGGTCGGTTCCTTCACCACGCTCAACCTGCAGGGCCGCTACACGGGCTTCGAGGGCCTGACGCTCGCGCTGGGCATCGACAACGCGCTCGACGAGTCGCCGCCGTTCGCGATCGGTGACGGCGACACGGACCTGTACGGGTACGTGTCCGGCACGCACGATCCGCGCGGCCAGTTCATCTACGGCAAGGTGACCTACCGCTTCTGACGGCAGCGGCCTGAACCGGGCGGAGGCGTCGCCAGGCGCCTCCGCCCTTTTCTCTGGCGAGCCCCGCAGCGGACTTCACGGACGCGACCGCTGCCAGACCAGCGCCTGGTTGTTCGCCGGCATGGCGCAATCCTCGACCAGGGTGAGGCCTTGCGCCGCCGCCAGCGCGTCGACCGCCTCGAAATCACGAATGCCGCTGAGCGGATCGCGCGACTGCAGCGCCTCGTCAAACGTCGCATTGCTGTGCGAGGTGAACTGCCCCGCGTAACGGAACGGGCCATAGACGATCAGCAGGCCCTCGTCGCGCAGGACGCGCCCGACGCCGCGGAACAGCGCCTGCACCTGCGGCCACGACACGATGTGCAGTGTGTTGGCCGTGTAAACGGCATCGACGCTGTCCGCAGCGCACGGCCATGTCGCCTGCTCGACATCGAGTTCGAGCGGAGCGAGCAGGTTGCACGAGCCCTCCACTTCGATGCGCGCCGCGAGTGACGCGAGGTTCTCGAGCCGCTCGGTCGGCTGCCAGCTGAGGGACGGCAGGTTGCGCGCGAAATGAACCGCGTGCTGTCCCGTGCCGGCGCCGATCTCGAGCACCACGCCAGCCCGATGCCCGAGCCAGCGCTGCAACACCTCGAGGATCGGGCCCTTGTTGCGTTCGCACGCCTCCGAAAAAGGCAGTGATTGCACGAACGAGGGCGGGCGCTTGTTCATGGCAGCCTATTGGTGCGTACCGGGCAGTCTCGACGGCTGGAGGCTGGACAGTCTATTGTCGGTGCCCCCGCAACGTCCACGCCCTCCGGAACATGCCCATTCTTGACCGCTTCCACGCCCGGGTCGCACCCGTCGCCCTGCTCGCCCTGTTCGCACTCGGTGCTGCCGGATGTCGCAATGCGCCGGCGACGCCTGGCACAGCCACCACGCGCGCACCGACTGCGGCACAGGCGGTAACTTCAAAGAGCGTCACGCTGACGCCGGGCGTGGTCGCCGCAAATCCGATCGCCGTCGAGGCCGGTCTCGAGGTCCTGCGCGCCGGTGGCGGTGCGGCCGATGCCGCGGTCGCCGTGCAGGCCGCCCTGGGCCTGGTCGAGCCGCAGAGTTCCGGCCTGGGTGGCGGCGCGTTCCTGCTCTACTACGACGCCCAGACCGGCGCGATCACCGCGTTCGACGGGCGCGAGACGGCCCCGGCGGGTGCGACACCCGACATGTTCCTGGACGAGAAAGGCACGCCACTTTCGTATCCGGATGCGGTCACGAGCGGACGCTCGACGGGCGTGCCCGGCGCCGTCGCGATGCTGGGCCTGGTGCACTCGAAACATGGCCGGTTGCCATGGAAATCATTGTTCGACGCGCCGATCCGGGCGGCCGACCAGGGCTTCGTCGTGCCGCAGCGCCTGGGACGTTTCGCCAACAGCACGTTCACGCAGGCGACGCTGCCCGATGCACGCGCGCTGTTCACGAAGCCCGACGGCACGATCGTGCAAGCGGGCGACACGCTGCGCAACCCGGCCTACGCGGACACGCTGCGCACGATCGCGGCACGCGGGTCGCGCGCATTGCTCGAAGGCCCGCTGGCGCAACAGATCGTCGCGCGAACCAGGCTGGCGCCACGTCCCGGCACGCTGACGGCTCAGGACATGGCGGCTTATCACCCTGCCGAGGTGCAGCCACTGTGCCGTCCGTTCCGCGTCTACGTGGTCTGCGTGCCACCGCCGCCTTCGAGCGGTGTCGGCGTGCTCGAATTGCTGGGCCTGCTCGAGCGCACCGACATCGCGTCGCGCGGGCCGGCGGATCCGCAGGCGTGGCTGCTGTTCGCCGAAGCGAGCCGGCTGATGTATGCCGACCGCGACCGGTACGTCACCGACCCGCATTTCGTCGCGGTCCCCGTCGAGGGCCTGCTCGACAAGGGCTACCTGGACAGCCGTGCCCAGCTGATCGGCGAGCGCGCGGCTGCAAGCGCCCCCGAGGCAGGCACTCCGCCGGGTGCCGTGATGACGCTCGCAGGCATCGATGCGACGGACGAGGTGCCGGGTACCAGCCATTTCGTCATCGTCGACGACCAGGGCGACGTGATCTCAATGACCACGTCGGTCGAGTCGCTGTTCGGCTCGGGACGCGCAGTCGGCGGATTCTTCCTGAACAACCAGCTCACCGACTTCTCTTTCACCGCCGTCGACGAAGCCGGTCGCCCCGTGGCGAATGCCGTCGCAGGCGGCAAGCGGCCCCGCTCTTCGATGTCACCGGCAATCGTGCTGCGCAAGGCGGACGGCGCTTTCGTGGCCGCAGTCGGCTCGCCCGGCGGTTCGGCCATACTCGCGTACAACGCCAAGGCCCTGATCGGACTGCTGGCCTGGGACCTGCCGCTGCAGGACGCGATCAACCTTCCCAACGTGATCGCACGCGGCCCCGATTTTTACGGCGAGATGCCACGCATTTCTCCAGAGCTGGCCGCGCAGCTTGCGGAGAAAGGCATCGCGTTGAAGTCCGGTCGTGGCGAGGAATCGGGGCTGCACGGCGTGGCCGTGCGCGGCAATCCGCCGGCGTTCGAGACGGGCGCGGATCCGCGACGCGAGGGTGTCTGGCGGCCGCAGTAGACGCTCCGCGTCGGCTGCGATCCCGTGCCTGGCCGTCGTGCGCTGCAGGCGCGCGCGCAAACATCGCGCCGCCGGCAGTTCAGTCCTGCAAGGCCCTGGCGAGGCCTGCGCGCGTCAACTGCACGACGACCGGCGACAGCGCCAGCAATGCGACCAGGTTCGGAATCGCCATCAGCGCATTGAGCGTGTCAGCGATGGTCCACGCCAGGTCGAGGTGCGTGATCGCACCGAAGAACACCATGATCGTCCACACGATGCGGTACGGCATGATCGTCCAGTCGCCGACCAGGTACTGCCAGCAGCGTTCGCCGTAGTACGCCCAGCCGAGGATCGTCGTCAGCGCGAACACGGCCAACGCGATCGCGACGACTTCGCCGCCGATACCGGGCATCGCCGACTGGAACGCGGCCTGCGTCAGCGCTGGGCCCGTCTTGCCCGACTGCCAGGCCCCGGACACCACGATCGCGAGACCCGTCATCGAGCAGACCACGATGGTGTCGAGGAACGTACCCATCATGCCGATGAGGCCGCTGCGCACCGGATCGTTGCTCATGCCCGCCGCCTGCGCGATGCCGGCCGTACCGAGTCCGGCTTCGTTCGAGAAGATGCCGCGCGCCACGCCGTAGCGGATCGCGGCCATCATCGCCGCGCCGGTGAAGCCACCGACCGCCGCAGTGCCCGTGAAGGCCGTTGCGAAAATGAGTGCGAATGCCTGCGGGATTGACTGCCAGTGATAGACCAGCACGATCATTGCTGCAGTCACGTACCCGATCGCCATGAACGGGACGAGCCAGTTCGCGACCGATGCGATGCGCTTGATACCGCCCAGGATGACCGCGCCCGTGACGACGGTGAGCACGATGCCGGTCACCAGCGGGGTAATGCCGAACGAACCCTGCATCGCAGCGGCGATGCTGTTCGACTGCACCATGTTGCCGATGCCGAAACCGGCCAGGCCGCCGAACAGCGCAAAGGTGGCACCGAGCCAGGCCCACCGCGGCCCGAGCCCGTTGCGGATTGCGTACATTGGGCCGCCGACGAAACGACCCTTCTCGTCGCGCTCACGAAAGTGCACCGCAAGCAGCACCTCGGCGTACTTGGTGGCCATGCCGACGAGGGCCGTCATCCACATCCAGAACACCGCGCCGGGACCACCGAGAGCGACAGCCGTGGCGACGCCGGCGATGTTGCCCACGCCGATGGTCGCGGCCAGGCACGTCATCAGCGCTGAATAGGGACTGACCTCGCCGTGGGCTTCGTCACCGCCCCGGCCGCGCCAGACCAGGCGCAACCCGGCCGCGATCTTGCGCACCGGCATGCCGCCCAGGCGCACCTGCAGGTAGAAACCCGTGCCGAGGATCAGCGCCAGCATCGCCGGGCCCCAGACGAACGAATCGAGGGCGTTGATCCAGTCGCTGAACGTCGTCATGAGCTCCCCTGTGCGCGAAATTCAACGGGCGGTCGATGCCGCCCTGGCGTGCCGCACGTTACCTCAGTTCATTGCCGCGCGACAGCGCGCCACGCCGGCATCCTGCACGCGTCCGTCGACGTCGATGAAGCGCCATGAGTAGCGCCCGCGTTCGAGCGACAGTTGCAGCACGCCGTGCTCCAGCACGCGTGCCTTGCTGCGGTATGGCGGCTTCCAGAAGCCGTAAAGCCACGCTCCACCGGTACCGACGACGAATTGCCGCGGCGCCTGGCCATCGGGCGGTGCCTGCCCTTGTGCATCCATGGGGTCAAAGCGCTCGTAGAAATGTTCATGCCCGCTCAGCACCAGGTCCGCTCCGTGACTGTCGACCAACTCCCAGAAGGGCCGCATCTTGTCGCCTGAACCCCGGTGCAGCCCCGACGAGTACAACGGTGCATGCCACATGACCAGCAGGCAGCGCTGCGTCTGCGCAGGCGTGCCCGCCTCGCCCGCAAGTTGCCGCTCCAGCCACTCGTACTGGGCCTGCAGCGCGCTGCCGTCGACGTTGCTGTCGAGTGCGATCAAGCGCCAGTCGTCGGACAACTTGCGGGCGTATGCGATGAAGCCGCCCTCGTGCGGCGCATCGACACCGAAGTACTCGAGGAAATCACCTGGCACTGCCGCGCACGTAATCGTGGTTGCCGGGAGTGGCCAGCGTCGCCGCACGGTGCCGGCCCCACGTCGGCTCGTAACACGAAGCCAGCGTCTGCGCGTCGCCGTGCGGATAGGCCATGTCGCCGAGAGCGAGCACCAGAGCACCGTCGGGCACGAGTCGCGACGTGCGGGCGGCCATCGAATCCGCGGGCGCATGGCGCGTGCAGTCGGCGATGTCACCCGCGGCATAGACCTGCAGGCCGGCCGTCGGAGCGGCAGGCACGGTCGACGAGGGCGGCGGTCGCGTGGTTCCGATACAACCGGCAAGGACCAGCACGGCGACGAGCGCCGCGCCGGTCCGACCGGAGGCGAATGCGCGACCCGTCATCCGGCGCAAGGTTCGCGGACTTCGGCAACCCGCGCGCCGCCGGCGAAGGCCAGCGTGACATATACCATCATCGGTATTGCGCTCCGTTCGGTATCATTCGAGCGTCGGTGCGTCCGGCATGGACGGCCGCGATCCGGGAGAGTGTGCGTGACGGACGGGCCCGAAGCAAAGCGCGAATCTTCGCTGCTGCAGCAGGTGGAAGGCGCCGAGAAGCTTTTTCTCGCCGGCCGGCGCAACCGCGCCGCCGACCTCGAGAGCGCCGTCCGCTTCTTCCTCGAATTCCTGCAGGGCTTCGAGAGCTTCGAATTCGACCAGCGCTGCGTCACGGTCTTCGGGTCCGCGCGCTTCAACGAAGGGCATCGTTACTACCAGCTGGCGCGCGAGGTCGGGTACGCGCTGGGCAAAGCCGGTTTCGCCGTCATGACGGGCGGCGGCCCGGGAATCATGGAAGCCGCCAATCGCGGTGCGCGCGAGGCCGGCGCCTTGAGCCTGGGCTGCAACATCCGCCTGCCGCGGGAACAGAAGCCCAATGCGTACCTCGACCGCTTCATCCCGTTCGAACATTTTTTCGTGCGCAAGGTAATGCTCGTCAAGTACTCGTGCGCGTTCGTCGTGATGCCGGGCGGCTTCGGCACGCTCGACGAAGCGTTCGAACTCGTCACGCTGGTGCAGAATGGCAAGATCGAGCGCTTTCCCTTGATCGCAGTGGGGCGCGACTTCTGGGGCGAGATGGAGCAGTTCCTCGATGACACGCTGGTAGGCGAAGGCACCATCACGCGCGAGGAACTCGGGCTCCTGCGTCTGGCGGACACGGCGGAGGAAGTCGTTCGCATCGCGCGCGAGGCACCCGAACCCTGACCAACCGACTTTGCGGCCGGATGGCTGCGGGCTCGAGCCGAATGCCTTGCGCGGCGCCGTGCTCTCAAGCCGCCAGCAGGTCCTCGAGCAGGCGCCAGCGCTGCAGTTTTTGCGCAAAACGCAGCGAGGCGTGCGCCGGGCTCGTCGACGGCAGCAGGTGCAGCGGCAACGACGACGTCGGTTCGGGCAGGACGGGCTGTACCCGGCGCAGGTAGAGCCGATGGGCCGTGCCGCCATTGGCACACACGTGAACGATGCCGGGGTGCGCACGGAAGAAGCGCTTGAAGTCGTTGGTGATGACCGAGTTCAAGTCGATCGACGCATCGAGACTGCCGGGACGCACCGCCGCCTTGCAGACATCCCACAGCGCGACACCACTCGCACGCAGCCGCTCGGCCCGCTCGTCGTAGGGAACGTCGAGCCCGGCACCGAACAGCTCACCCATGATTCGCCAGAAGGCATTGTGCGGCTGCGCGTAATACTGGCGTTGCGCGAGCGAGACCTGGCCGGGCAACGAACCGAGGATCAGCAGGCGCGCGTCGGGCGCAGCGATGGGTGGGAAGCCGCGGGATGTGGTGGACGCCAACGGAAGCTACACCCTGACACCGCCGCCCTCACCCGGCCCCTCTCCCACGGACATGGGAGAAGGGGAAGCGGGCAAGGCGAGGAAGTGGCGGAAGCAGGAAGTCAGGTGCGCTCAAGAACTGTCGTGATCCCCTGGCCCAGGCCGATGCACATCGTGGAGATGCCGAGCGTGGCGTTCTGCTGCTCCATGACGTTGACCAGCGCGGTCGTGATGCGCGCGCCCGAACAGCCCAGCGGATGACCGAGCGCGATCGCGCCGCCGTTCAGGTTCACCTTCTCCTCGAAGGTATCCATGAGGCCGAGGTCCTTGATCACCGGTAGCGACTGCGCGGCGAAGGCCTCGTTCAGCTCGGCGATCTGGATGTCTTCCATCTTGAGGCCAGCGCGCTTCAGCGCCTTCTTCGTCGCCGGCACCGGGCCGTAACCCATGATCGCCGGATCGCAGCCCGCCACCGCCATCGCGCGGATCTTCGCGCGCGGCTTGAGGCCGAGCGCCTTGGCACGCTCGTAGCTCATGACCAGCATTGCCGAGGCGCCGTCCGAAATCGCCGACGAGGAACCGGCCGTGACGGTGCCACCCTTCGGATCGAACGCGGGCGGCAGCGCAGCCAGCGCTGCCACGGTCGTCTCGGGCCGGATCACCTCGTCGATCTCACAGAGCACGCGTGCGCCGACGGCGTCGTGACCTTCGACGCCCACGATCTCATTCCTGAACCGGCCCGTCTGGGTCGCTTCCCAGGCCTTGGCGTGCGAGCGCGCAGCGAACTTGTCCTGCATTTCGCGCGTGATGCCGTGCATGCGGCCCAGCATCTCGGCGGTCAGGCCCATCATGTTCGACGCCTTGGCGTACTGCGTGGAGGCAGCCGGGTTCAGGTCGATGCCGTGCATCATGTTGACGTGGCCCATGTGTTCCACGCCGCCGATCACGAACACGTCGCCCTGGCCCGTCATGATCTGCGCGGCCGCCGTGTGCAGCGCCTGCATCGACGAACCGCAGAGGCGGTTGACGGTCTGCCCTGGCACCGTGTGCGGCAGGCCGGCGAGCAACAGCGAGTTGCGGGCGATGTTCATGCCCTGCTCGAGCGTCTGGTTCACGCAGCCCCAGATCACGTCCTCGACTTCATTCATGTCGAGGCCGGGGTTGCGGCGGAACAGCGCCTTGATCAATTCCGCCGAGAGTGCCTCGGCGCGGACGTTGCGGAACATGCCGCCCTTCGAGCGGCCCATCGCAGTGCGGACGCCATCGACGATGACGACATCGCGGGGATTGAGACTCATCTTGATCTCTCCGTGTAATCCGTGAGGGCCGTGGTCAGCCGAAGAACTTCTTGCCGGAAGCCGCCATGTCGCGCAGCAACTGCGGCGCCTCGTAGATCTTGCCGAGGGCCGCCAGCTTGTCCGCGGCCGCGACGTAGTTCGCCGCGCCGGTCTGGTCGACGTAGCGGCAGGCGCCGCCACGGAACGGCGGGAAGCCCACGCCGTACAGCAGCGACATGTCGGCCTCCTGCGGCGAGGCGACGATCTTCTCCTCGAGGCAGCGCGCCACCTCGTTGACCATCGGCACCATGCAGCGCGCCACGATCTCCTCGGGCGCGAACTCCTTGCGCTCCGCGACCACGTCCTTGATCAGGTCGTAGGTCACCGGGTCCACCGACTTCTTCGGCTTGCCCTTCTTGTCGGGCGCGTAGACGTAATAGCCCTTGCCGTTCTTCTGGCCGTAGCGCTGGTTCTCAACCAGCACCTGCGTCGCGTTCCGCCACTCGTGGCGCATGCGGTCCGGGAACCCCTGGGCCATGACTTCCGCGGCGTGCACGCCGGTGTCCATGCCGACGACGTCCATGAGGTACGCGGGGCCCATCGGCCAGCCGAACCGTTCCATGGCCTTGTCGATGGCCTGGAAGTCCGCGCCGTCGCGCATCAGCATGTGGAACCCGGCAAAGTACGGGAACAGCACGCGGTTGACGAAGAATCCCGGGCAGTCGTTGACGACCACCGGCGTCTTGCCCATCCGGCTCGCGAGCTTCACGGTCGCGGCCACCGCGTCCTCGGACGACTGCTTGCCGCGGATCACTTCCACCAGCGGCATCATGTTCACCGGGTTGAAGAAGTGCATGCCGACGAAGTTCTGCGGTCGCTTGAGGCTTTCGGCCAGCAGGCTGATCGAGATCGTCGACGTGTTGGACGCGATGATCGTGTCCTCGCGCACCAGGCCCTCGACCTCGGCCAGCACGACCTTCTTGACCTTCGGGTTCTCGACCACCGCTTCGATGATGATGTCGACGCTGCCGAAATCGCCGTAGTTCAGCGTCGGGCGGATGCGGCCGAGCGTCTCGCTCATCTTCGCGGGCGTCATGCGGCCCCGCTCGACCTGCTTCGAGAGCAGCTTGCCGGCCTCGTTCATGCCGAGCGCAAGCGCGTCGTCGCGGATGTCCTTCATCACGATCGGCAGGCCCTTGTAGGCCGCCTGGTAGGCGATGCCGCCACCCATGATGCCGGCGCCGAGCACGGCCGCCTGCTTGATTTCGCGCTTGCTCTTCTTCTCCCAGCCGCCTGCCGCCTTCTTGACGCCCTGGTCCGCGAGGAAGACGCCGATCAGCGCGTTCGCCTGCGGCGTGACGGCAGCCTTGGCGAAGTACTTCGCCTCGACCTCGAGCGCGGCGTCACGGCCGAGCGTGGCCGCTTCCTGCATGTTCTTGATGGCCAGCATCGGCGCGGGGTAGTTGGGGCCGGCCTGCGCGCCCACCACCGCCATCGACGACGTGAAGGCCATCGTCATTTCCATCTTGTTGAGCTTGATGCGGCGCCAGCTTGGCTGCGCGACGGCTCTTCCAGTCGAGCTTGCCCGCGATGCACTGCTTCAGCATCGCGAGCGCCGCATCGCGCAGCTGCTCGGGCGCGACGACCGCGTCGACCGCGCCGTCCTTCAGCGCTGCATCGGCCTTCTTGTCGGCGCCGGCGCAGATCCACTCCACCGCGTTGTCGACGCCGATGATGCGCGGCATGCGCACGGAGCCGCCGAAGCCCGGGAAGATGCCCAGCTTCACTTCCGGGAAACCGACCGAGGCGGCCGTCGACATGACGCGGTAGTCGCCAGCGAGCGCCAGCTCGAGACCGCCACCGAGACAGACGCCGTTGATGGCGACGACCGTCGGGACCGGCAGGTCCTCGAACGCGCACAGCATGCGATTTACTTCGAGCACCGACTTCGCGATGCCCGCTTCGCCCGCCGCAAACATCGCGCCGAACTCGGTGATGTCGGCGCCGACGATGAACACCGGCTTGCCCGAGGTCACGACGACGCCCTTGACGCTGCCGTCCTGCGCGATCGCCTGCGTCGCGGCGGCGAAATCCTTCAACGCGACCTGGTTGAGCTTGTTGACTGATTCGCCGGCGAGGTCGAACTTGAGTTCGACGATGCCATCGCCCAGCGCCGCGACGCTGAAGGCGGGTCCCGTGTACAGCATGAGTCTCTCCCTACATCTGGTTCCGAGGAGCGGGCCGCGCCGAAAGGGACAGGCGCCGCCGAACCGGTCAAGTTTGCGGCACTGCAATAAAATTTGTAATGGGGGGACACCTCTACCTGCCCCGTCAGAAATAGGGGACGCTCACCTATTCCTCGAAAATAGGTGAGCGGAAATAGGTGAGCGTCCCCTATTCCGCCCTGATTCCGATCTGGGGTCAGTAAATTCAGTAACTTACGTCAGCTTGCGGTCGTCGAGCCCGAAGCCGCGCGAGATGATTTCCTTCATCACTTCCGAGGCGCCGGCATAGATCCGGGACACCCGCGCGTCCGTGAAGCAGCGCGAGATGCGGTACTCCTCCATGTAGCCCGCGCCCCCGAACAGCTGCAGGCATTCGTCGGCCGTGCGGAACTCGAGTTCGCTGGTCAGCAGCTTGGCCTCGGCCGCAAGGTCCGCGCTCAGCTTGCCCTGCAGGTGCTCGGTCACGAGCGTGTCGACGAAAACCTGTGCGGCGTCGATCTGTGCGCGCAGTTCGGCGAGCTTGAAGCGCGTGTTCTGGAACGCGCCGAGCGGCTTGCCGAACATGCGGCGCTCCTTGACCCAGTCGAGCGTGAGGTCCCACGCCAGCTGGGCTCCAGTCGTGTACTGCACGGAACCGATCAGGCGTTCTTCGGCCAGGAAGTGCGTCAGGTAGTGAAAGCCCTTGAGCGGGTCGCCCAGCACGTTGGCCTTCGGCACCTTCACGTCCTTGAAGAACAGTTCGGAGGTGTCCTGCGCGTGCAGGCCGATCTTCTGCAGGTGGCGCCCGCGCTCGAAGCCTTCCATGCCGCGCTCGACCACGAACAGCCCGATGCCGTAGCGCTGGTCCGGCACGGTGCGCGCCGCAACGACCACGACGTCCGCGAGCTGCCCGTTGGAGATGTAGGTCTTCGACCCGTTCAGCAGCCAGTGGTCGCCACGGTCTTCGGCGCGCGTCTTCATGCCGGCCACGTCGCTGCCGGCGCCCGGTTCCGTCATGGCGACGGCCAGGATCTTTTCGCCCTTCACGAATGCAGGCAGGAAGCGGGCCTTCTGCTCGTCGTTGCCGAGCTGGCCGAAGTACGGGCCCACCAGGCGCGAGTGCAGGTTGAGGTAGAAGCACGGCTCGCCGTGACGGATGTTCTCCTCGATCAGCACCTGCTCGTAACGAAAATCGGCGACGCCCGCGCCACCGTATTTCTCGTCGGCCCACAGCAGCAGGTAGCCCTGCTCGCCGGCCTTGAGGTAGGCCTCGCGGTCGACCATGCCCTGCTTGCGCCAGCGATCCGCGTGCGGCGCGATTTCGGACTGGAAGAAGCGCCGGGCGCCATCGCGGAAAATGTCGTGCTCGGGCTCGAATATGGTGCGGCGCATGGCCATGGACAACGTCTCTCGTTCGCTGGGCGCCTATCTGGCGCGGGACCTGTTGCCGACCATGCGTTCAACGGTCTGGATCATGTGCATCACGACGTCGGTCACCGTGTAGGCGGCGCGCGGCCGAAACCACGTCGCCACCCAGGTGAGCATGCCGCTGATCGACACCGCCAGCATGCGCGGCTGGTCAACGTTGAAATCGCCGCTGGCATTGCCTTCCTCGAGCAGTTTCGCAAGCCGCTGGTCGAACGACTTGCGCAGTTCCATCAGGTGCTTCTGCTCGGCGTGCTCGAGGTTCTTTTCCTCGCGGTTGTAGACGACGACGTACTTCTGGTCGCGGATCACGATGGTCGTCACACGCTCGACGATCAGCCGGAGCTTCTCGGGCGGCGCGAGATTCATCGCCAGCACTTCTTCCTGCGCAGCGATCGACTCCGTGATGCCGATCTCGCAGATTGCGTTGAGGATCTCGCTCTTGTTGCGGAAGTACGAATAGAGGAACGGCTTGGTGACGTCGAGCGATTCGGCGATGGAATCGAGCGTCGTGGACTCGTAGCCCTGGGCAAAGAACAGTTCGCGCGCTTCCTCGAGGATCCGGCGCCGCTTGAATTCCTGCACTTCGGTGCGCAACTCGTGCGTCTTGCCGATCTCTGCGGGCGCGCCCATCGCGCGGCCGGTCCTGGTCGCAGTCTTTGCCGTGGCCAATGTCTCAGCTCCCGATCTTGTCGCGGCGGATCACGATACCGGCCTGCTCGCGATCCCAGGTATCCGCAGTGATCCCCTGCCGGCGCAGGTCGGCCTTCAGCACCTTCGCCGACGGCGTCTTCGGCAGCTCGGGCAACACCCGCACGTACCGGGGGATCATGAAATAGGCCAGGCGCTCGCGCAGGAACTCGAGCAGTGCAGCCGGGTCGATGGTGTGGCCCGGCGCCGGCGCGACGATCGCCAGCACTTCGTCCTCGCCGAGTTCACTGGGCACCGCGACCGCCGCGGCCTCGCGCACCGCAGGAAAGCGGACGATCTCGGCTTCGACCTCGAACGACGAGATGTTCTCGCCGCGGCGACGGATCGCGTCCTTGATGCGATCGACGAAGAAGAAGTTGCCCTCCTCGTCCATGCGGAACGCGTCACCGGTGTGGAACCAGCCATTGCGCCACGCTCGCGCGGTCGCCTCGAAGTTCTTGTAATAGCCGCTGTTCATCGCCCACGGACGGTCGGTGCGAACGATCATCTCGCCCACCTGGCCGATGGCGACTTCGCAATCGTGGTCATCGACGAGCCGCACATCGACGCCGGCCCGCACCTTGCCGCAGGTGCCGCGCACCTTCGGGTTCGGCTCGGACACGATCGGCGACGAGATCTCGGTCATGTTGAAGATCGTGTAGACGTCGAGGCCGAAGCGCTGGTGGAATTCTTCCGCGCCGTCGCTCAATGGCACGATGAAGCACTTGCGCACCTTGTGATCGCGGTCCTGCGGCCCGGCCGGTGCCTTGAGCAGGAAGGTCGCCATCACGCCGAGCAGGAACACCGCGGTCGTTTCGGTCTCGCGCACCAGCGGCCAGAACGTGTCCGTCGAGAAGCGTTCGGGCAGGACGATCGAGCCGCCCCGCGCCAGCATGGCGAAGCTGAGCCCCATGCCGCCGATGTGGAACATCGGCATGTTGACCAGGAAGCGGTCGCTGCCATCGATGAAGTGCCAGGCCTCGGGGCCCGGGTTGGTATACATGTGCAGGTAGGACGACAACACGCCCTTTGACGGACCGGTCGTGCCGGAGGTGTAGATGATCGACTGCGTGTCCCACGGCTCGATCGGCCGCGCGAGCGGCTGCAGGTCGGCCTCGTTAGCCGGGCAGTGCCGAGAAAGGCACCGCCGGCAACGGCGCGGGCGGGACGTTCGTCGGCACCCGTCGACCACCAGTCGTTCGAGTTTCGCGAGTGCGACTTCCTTCAGTCGCGGCACGAGGTCGCCGTGCACGACCGCGAGTCTCGCATCCGAGTTCTCGATGACGTGCTCGAGCACGCCGCCGCGATACGCCGTGTTGATCGGGACGTACACCGCGCCGAGATAATTGAGGGCGTAGTACGTGAGCAGCATCTCGGGTGAGTTCGGCTGCCAGCACAACACGTGCTCACCCTGCTTGACGCCCTGCTGCTGCAGGCCGACGGCGACCGCGATCACCTGCTCGCGCAGTTCACGGTACGTCCAGCGCCGGCCACCGTCGAAGATCACGTACGGCTGGTCGCCACGCTCGGCGGCCCAGCGGTCGATGAGGTAGCGGACGACGCAGCGATCGCGCGCAGGAACGCGCGGATCAGCGTGGCCAGTGGCTGGTAGAGCCGGCGCGCTCGGCATGATCTCCCCCTTGGAAACGAATGTTCTTGCGGTGCAAGACGACGGCCATCCGGCCTGGACGAACTCTACTTGCTGGTCTGCGCTGCTTCCCGTTAGTAATACTTTGTACACCATCGGTAACGTCGATACAATCGAGCGCGCAGGGGATTTTCCCGGCTTTTTCGCGGAGCCGTCCATGTACCAGACGATGATCGGACTCACCCCACTGGAGCGCGTCCACAGCGGCCGCCCGGTGGCCCAGGCAATCGCGGACGAAGCCGCGACGATCGGCGCGAAGCGCGTCTTCCTCGTCTGCAGCAACACGCTGAACAACAAGACCGACGAGATCGACAAGGTGCGCCGCGCGCTCGGCGCCCGGCTCGTCGGCGTGTTCGACAAGGTGCGCCCGCACGTGCCGCGCGAGGACGTTGCGGCAGCCGTTGCCGCTGCCGAGCCTTTGTCGCCCGACCTGCTGGTGTCGATAGGCGGCGGCTCGTGCACCGACCTCACCAAGATCCTCGCGGTCTGCCTCAAGCACGGCTTGCGCACACCGGAGTCGATGGAGGCATACCACATCGTGGTCAACGCGGATCACACGGTCACCGCACCTGCGTTCGAAGGCCCCGACATCCCCGTGGTGATCGCGCCGACCACGCTGTCGGGCGGTGAGTTCAACGCGCTTTCCGGTGCGACGGACAAGGTCACCAACGTCAAGCAGGGTTACGTGCACCCGAGGATGACGGCGCGCGCGGTCATCATGGATCCGGCGCTTACCGTGCACACACCGGAATGGATCTGGCTGTCGACCGGCGTGCGCTCGTTCGACCACGCGTTCGAGACGCTCGGCTCGCTCAATTCCAACGACTGGTACGACGGCATGGCGATGAACGCCGTGCGCCTGCTGTCGCAGGGCCTGCCGCGCGTGAAGGCCAACCCGAACGACCTCGAGGCCCGGCAGATGTGCCAGATGGGCGCCTGGTGCTCGATGACGTCGATCGTCTGCGGCCTGCCGATGGGTATCAGCCATGCCGTCGGTCACGCGCTCGGCGGTTCGTTCGACGTGCCGCACGGTTACACCTCGTGCGTCATGGCCCCGTTCGCGCTCGAGTACAACAGCGTCGTCAACGGCGAGCGCCAGAAGCTCATCAGCATCGCGTTCGGGCAACCGAACCGCCCGGCGCACGAACTGGCCGATGAAGCGATCCGCGGGCTCGGCATGCCGCGCAGCCTCACGGCGGTCGGTCTCAAGGAAGCCGATCTCGCACCGCTCGCCGGTTACACGTTCCAGGACATCTGGTGCGGCACCAACCCGCGCCCGATCGCCAACGCCGAAGCCCTGGTGCCGCTGCTGCGCAAGGCTCTGTGAATTGACGGTGCCGGCGGATCTGCTCGGGCGGCTGTTGCGCGGTGACCGCGCCGCACTCGCCCGCGCGATCACGCTGATCGACCGGCGGCCACTCGAGGCCGCCGCGATCGATGCGGTGCTGGCACCGCACACGGGCCGGGCCGCGACGGTCGGACTCACCGGCCCTCCCGGGGCCGGCAAATCCACGCTGGTCGGATCGCTGCTCAAGTCGGCCGTGCGTCGCGATGACCGCGTCGCCGTGCTCGCGCTCGATCCCATGTCGGCGCTTACGCGCGGCGCGGTGCTCGGTGACCGGCTGCGCATGGAGCACACCACCGCGGACGAACGCGTCTTCGTGCGCTCGATGACGGCCGACAACGGCGCGGGCGGTCTCGCGCTCGCGACCCCGTTCGCGATCCGTGCGCTGGATGCGGCCGGCTGGCCCTGGGTGCTGATCGAGACCGTCGGCGTCGGGCAGACGGAGTTCGAAATCGTCGAAGCGGCGACCACGACGGTCGTGGTGCTGAATCCTGGCGCGGGTGACGAAGTGCAGGCGGTGAAGGCCGGGCTGCTCGAGATGGCCGACGTCTTCGTCATCAACAAGGCCGATCGCGAAGGCACGCAGGCTACGCGGCTCGACCTCGAGCGCACGGTGAGCCAGTTGCCGCCGACGGCCTGGCGGCCACCGATCATCGAGACGGTCGCAGCCGAGGACCGTGGCACGGATGAAGTCTGGGAAGCGATCGCGGCGCATCGCGCCTACCTGGTACGGACCGGCGCCATGGCGCAGCGACAGCAACGCCTGCTGCGGCTGGCGTTGCGCAGGCTGGTCGCCGCCCAGCTGGAGGCTCGCATCGAGGCGGCGCTGCGATCCGCGGAATTCGCGCGGACGATCGAGGCGGTGCAGGCGGGAGCATCCGACCTCGATCGGGCCGGTGCGGCGTTGCTCGCGGCCGTGCTCAGCCGCTGACGGCAGTCAACCGGCGCGCGCAATCGACGATCTCGTCGAGCTGCGAGCCGGGCGGAAACACTTCGACGCCCAGCGCCTGCAGACGCTTGGCGGCCCATGGCGCAATGATGCCGCCGGCAAAGATCGGCAGGTCGGCACGCGCCGTGCGCAGTTCACCGATGATGCGTTCCGCCACTTCGACGTGACCGCCGACGTTCAGCCCCACGAGGTCGACGTCTTCGTCGATCGCCGCCCGCACGATCTCCGTGCCGGTGCTCATGCCGCCGAGGATCACCTGGAAGCCGCCGTCACGCAGCGCGCGCGCGACGACGGAGATGCCGCGCCAGTGCCCGTCGAGGGCGGTCTTGGCAAGCAGGATGCGGCGCGGCGGGCCCTCCGTCGCTGCAGGGGAGCCGGCCGTGGAAGTCGATTCGTTGGCTGACGGATGACATGATGTGCCTTCTTGCTGCAGCGGCGCGTCAGACGAGCTTTGGAGTCTGCCAGTCGCCCCAGGCCTGGCGGAAGATGTCGCCGATCTCGCCGATCGTCACTTCAGCGTCCACGGCCTGCATCATGACCGGCATGATGTTGCGCCCGGGGTCGCGGCAGGTCGCCGCGAGCTCGCGCATCGCCGCGGTCGCTGCCGTCTCGTGCCGTTCGCGGCGAACGGCCTTGAGCCGTTCGAGCGCGACCGGGTAGGCGTCCGTCACGGGCGGAAAGCCGTCGACTTCCCAGGGCGTGATGTCTTCCTTGAAACAGTTCACGCCGACGATCTTGCGTTCGCCGCGCGCCTCGGCGATCGCCTGCGACTCCTGGTTCTCGCGGGCGCGGGCATGCAGCCAGCCCGAATCGAGCGTGGCGAGAAAACCGCCCTGGGCCAGCAGCTGGTCCACGAATTCCCAGGCCCGGCGTTCGAGTTCGGCCGTCAGCGACTCGACGTAGTACGAACCGCCGAGCGGGTCCGTCACCGCCGGGATGTTGGTCTCGTGCTCGAGGATCTGCTGGATGCGCACCGACATCTGGTGCGCGTGCTCGCTCGGGATCGAGATCGCCTCGTCGTAGCCCGACACGCCGAGCGACTGCGTGCCGCCGAGCACGGCGGTCAGCGCCATCAGCGTGCCGCGTACGATGTTGTTGAACGGCTGCTGGTACTGCATGTACGCGCCCGAGGTGACGATGTGGATGCGCATGCGCAGCGCCCGCTCGTCGGTGACGCCGTAGCGCTCGGTCAGCAGCTTGTGCCACATCTTGCGGGCGGCACGCAGCTTCGCCGCATCCTCGAAGATCTCCATGGTCGTGCGGAAATTGACTCCGCCGACTCGCTGCGCCGCGAGCGTCATGTCCATGCGACCGCGACGCTTCACTTCGTCGAGGTATTCGATGGCGTTGGCCATCACGGCGCCGAGTTCCTGCCAGGCATTGAGGCCCGTGTCGCCACCGTTGTAACCGGCGATCGAGACCGGCACCCACTTCGGCAGGTGCTCGCTGCAGAACTCGATGATGTCGGCGTTGAGCCGCAGGCCCGGTGCCGTCGGCACCTGCTGCTTGGTCACGCAACCGAGGTAGGTCAGGAAGAAATCGCTCTGCCCCGTGCCGAAGAGTTGCGCGAGCGGGATGCCGCGGCGTTTTGCGACGGTCCAGTACGCGGCGAGCGCGAACGGTGCGTGCTGCACCACGGCACCGCCGGCGTGCCCGAAAGTGCTCTCGATCGGCAGGTCCGCAAGGCACAACTCGGTCTCGCGCACGCTCTGCATGACCGCGCCGGTGAGGCCCACGTCTTCCTTGCGCGCGACGACGTCGGGGTGGTCGACGTTGTAGAGGTGATCGGCCGTGTTGCGGTCGTGCTCCATCAGGAACCCGGTCTCGCCGTTGCGGAGCAGGAACTTGATGCGCTCGTTCTCGTCCTCGGGCTTGCCGAAGCCGCTCAGCTGGAAGATACGCCAGGGCTTGGTGCGGTAGCCTTGCGGAAAGCCGCCACGGTGGAACGGCGGCCGGCCGGGGGCCGCGCCCATGACGCGGGCATGCTCCGCCGGGACGTCTTCAGGGCCGTAGCTCGCCTTGAGCTCGATGCCCGAAGCGCTGCGGTAGACCGGCGGTCGCTTGTCGTGGCTGTGCATGGGTCGTGTAGCTCCGTGCGCCCGAGTATACTAATGGTATAAAAAATCTACTAGCGGTTTTATTTTATAGACATCGGTCAACCTCGGGGGCCAGACATGCCGCAGAACCAGCCACAGAATCCCTACGCGGACCTGTTTTCCGTCGCGGGCAAGACCGCCGTGATCACCGGCGGCTCGTCCGGTCTCGGCCTCGCCATGGCGGAGGCCTACCTGCGCAGCGGTGCGCGCGTGTACATCACCGGGCGCAAGCCTGAGCAACTGGAAGCGGCCCGGCAGGAACTCGCGGTGTACGGCGAGGTGCAGGCCGTCCAGGGCGACGTGGCCACTGCCGCAGGCGTGGAGGCCCTGCGCGCTGCGCTCGAGGGCGAGGACGAAGCTGCACGTGCTGATCAACAACGCCGGCATCACCTGGGGCGCTCCGGTCGAGGCGTTTCCGGCGAAGGCCTGGGACTCGGTGATGGGCGTCAACGTCAAGGCGCCGTTCGTACTGACGCAGGCCTTCCTGCCCAAGCTGCAGGCGGCCGCCACACCGGACGACCCGGCCCGCATCATCAACATCGGCTCGGTGTACGGCGTCACCAGCCAGGTCCTGACCGCATGTTCGTATGGCGTGAGCAAGGCCGCGATTCATCAGCTGACGAAAGTCCTCGCCGCGGAACTCGCGCCTCGCGGCATCGTCGTGAACGCGATCGCGCCGGGCTTTTTCCCGTCGAAGATGACCCACTTCATGATGAGCGACGAGGACCCGCATGGCCGCGATGCGCAAGATGATCCCGCTGGGCCGCGAAGGCTCGAAGGACGACATCGGCGCGCTGGCGCTGTACCTCGGCTCGCGGGCGAGTTCGTACATGACCGGCAACGTCATCCCGCTCGACGGTGGCGTGCTCGCGCAGACCTGAGGGCAGGACGACCATGCAACACCACCGACGACGCAGCGTATGAAACCTTCCGTGTCGAACGGCGCGGCGAGGTCGACTGGCTGACGCTCGACCGCCCCGACGCGCTCAATGCGATGAACGCACGCATGATCGCCGAGCTCGCGGAATACTTCGGCGCACGAGTGCACGACACCCGGACACGCGTGATCGTGCTGCGCGCGACGGGCAAGGCGTTCTGCGCCGGCCTCGACCTGCGCGAGATGACGGGGCTGATCGAGGAACTCGACACGGCCGCCCGCCTGCGCTTCCAGCAGCGACTCAGCAGCATTTTCGTCTCGATGCGCCGCTGCCCGCAGCCGATCGTCTGCCTCGTGCAGGGCGCGGCCTCCGGCGGCGGTTTCGCACTCGCGCTCGCTGCCGACATCCGGCTGTGCGCGCCGGAAGCCCGCATGAATGCGGCCTTCATCAAGGTGGGACTGAGCGGCTGCGACGTCGGCATGAGCTACCTGCTTCCCCGCGCGGTCGGCACCTCGGTCGCGGCCGAGATGCTGCTGACGGGATCGTTTCTCGACGCGACGCGCGCCGCCGCCCTGGGTTTCGTCTCGGCGATCGTGCCGGCAGCCGATCTCGAGGCCGCGGGCACCAGGGTGGTGGAGTCGCTGCTGCAGGCGGACCCGCTCGGCCTCGCGCTGACCAAGCAAGGACTGCAGGTCGGCATCGATGCGCCGGGCATCGAGTCCGCGATCGCCAATGAAGACCGGCAGCAGTCGCTGCTGAGCGGTACCGAGGGCTTCCGCGCCCGGATGAAGGCGTTCCTGAACCGGAAGTGAGATGGATTGCGGATCAGGCGCGGCAGCGCAATTCGGTCAGGCCGCGAAACAGGAAGCCCGCCCGCCAGACCGCACGCTCGACGTCGACCTCGATGTGCGGCATGCGCCTGGCGAGCGACGCGAACGCGACTCGACCTTCCAGACGTGCGAGTTGCTGCCCGATGCAGTGATGGATGCCGCCGCCGAACGACAGCATGCGTGAATCCTTGCGCGTGACGTCCATCACGTCGGCGCGCTCGAACACGGAAGGATCGCGATTGGCCGCGCCGAGCAGGCACAGCACGCGCTCGCCCGGCTGCACGCTGAAGCCACCGACCACCGCAGGCTGCAACGCGGTGCGGTACGTGCCCTGCAGTGACGATTCGAAACGCAGGACTTCCTCGACTGCGCGCGGCGCGATCTCTTCCGGGTTCGCGACCAGGGCCTGCCACTGCCCCGGTTCCCGGTGCAGCGTAAGCATGCCGTTGCCGATCAGGTGCGCCGTGGTCTCGAAGCCCGCGCCGAACATCGCCACGATCACGTTGGCGACCTCGGCCCTGGTCAGCGCCGAGCCGTCCTCGTCCTGCGCCTGCACCAGCGCGCTGGTCAGGTCGTCCTGCGGGTTGGCGCGCTTGCGGTCGTAGATCCGGCCGAAGAAATCGTTGAGAAAATCCATCTGCGCGTCCGCCTGCGCGAGCAACTCCGGTTCGAGCGCGCGCGTCTCGAACACGATGAACGACTCGGCCACGGCCCGCGTCAGCTTTGCGAGGCTGGCCGGCGAGCGCTCTTCGCCTTCGAGACCGAGCATGTCGCACATCACGAGCGTCGGCAGCTGGTAGGCGAAGTCCCAGAGCAGTTCGATCTCGCCTTTGGCCTGCATGGCGTCGATCAGTCCGTCGACGATCTGCTGGATCCGTGGCTGCATCGCCGCGACGCGCCTGGGCGTGAGCGCGAACGCCACCAGCTTGCGCAATCGCGTGTGCGCGGGCGGATCCTGCATCACGAACACTTCAGACAGCCAGCGGTACGACGAGTGGGCCATGACGTCGAAGCCCGGACCGTAGTACAGCTGGATGTTGCGGACGAAGTTGCCCTGCCCGAACGCTGCGTGGTTCGTGATCACGTCGCGCACGTCCGCATAGCGCGCCGCCACGTAATACTCGGTCGCGGCCTTGTGCAGGCCCGGCGTACCGCGCAGGTATTCGTAGTACGGCCGGTACGGATGACGGATGAGGTCGGGATCGGCCGGATCGAATCGATAGCCCGCGTCGAGCGGTGCAGTCGCGTTCATGGCGTCTCGAAGATGGGTTCGAACGCGTCACCGCGGCGACGCACACGGCAGCAGTGAGCGCCGCCGAAGTGAGCCGGGATCAGCAGTGCATTGCGATCGGCGGCGTCTGCCAGCACCCGGCGGCGCGTCAGGCGCGCTTGCGGCTGGTCTTCGCAGAACGGACTGTTCCAGTCAGGGCAATACACCTGCGCCGGGTGATGCAGGATGTCGCCCACGAAGAGCGCGCAATCACCGGCTGAGCGCACGTCCATGATCAGGTGGCCCGGCGTGTGGCCCGGCCCGAGCCGCAGCGTGATCGACTCGCTGACGCGGTATCCCTCGCCCACCAGTTCGGCGATGCCCGCGTCGAGCAGCGGCTGCACGCTGTCCTCGAAGACGTTGGTGTTTACGAACGCGCCGGCCTCGGTCGGGCGGGCGCCGTGACCTTGCGGATCCCAGTAGTCGCGCTCGATCGCGGAGAAGAGGTAACGAGCATCCGGGAACGTCGGCACCCAGCGGCCCTCGTGCAACTGCGTATTCCAGCCGACATGGTCGATGTGCAGATGCGAGCAGATGACGATGTCGATGTCGTCGGGGGTGAAGCCGGCCGCCGCCATCCGCGTCAGGAACGGCGTGTCGAACCCGCCGAAGATCGGAATGCCGGGCCGCTCCTTGGCGTTGCCTGCCCCGGTGTCGTACAGAATCCTGAGGCCGTCGACCTCGAGGATCCAGCTCTGCAGGAACGCGTAGATGCTGTCCGCATCGTCGCGGTAGTACTGCGGCGTCAGGCCGGGCGCGAAGCGCCGGAACGTCGCCTCGTCGTACCCGACGAAGAACGCCGAGGGTGGCAGGAAGGTCCCCTGCCACTCCTCGACGTGATGGACCCGAACGTCGCCGATGCGCAGCATCGCGGCCGGTTCCTGCCCGCCGTCAGAAGTTGAGGGCGAGGGTCAGGCCGTACGTGCGCGGCGGCAGCAGCGAACCCACGCGGACGCTGCCGTACAGCGGTGCCGTGATGATGTTGTTGCTGTAGACGAACTCGTCGGTCGCGTTGCGCACCCAGCCGGTGACGCTCCACTTGCCGTCGCCGCCTTCGTAGCCGGCCATGAGGTTGAGCAGGCCGTAGGCGTCCTGTTCGGCGTCCGAGTTGTTGAACTCGGTGAAGTACACTTTGTCCTGGTACGACGCTTCGATGCGGCCGATGAAGGCGCCGGTCGCCGTGACGGGCCGGCGATAGTCGAGCACGCCGTGCAGCGTGTACTTCGGTGCGTTCTGCAGGTAGTTGCCCGACAGGTCGACCTGGTCGAAGTTCTGACGGTAGTCACCCGTCACGAAGTCCGTGTAGGTCGCGTCGAGCCAGGTCGCGGAGAGGTTGCCGGACAGCCCTTCGGTGAGGCGCGCGAACAACTCGACTTCGACACCGATGATCTCGGCGGATGCGGCATTGACCGTCTGTACGACGCTCTGCTCGTTGACGAAGCCGACCTGGAGGTCGGTGTAGTCGTAGTAGAAAGCGGCGGTGCGCAGCGAAGCGCGGTTGTCGGCGAACGGCATCTTGTAGCCGATTTCGTACGCATCGACGTATTCGGGGTCGATCACGTCGTTGAGGCTGCCGATGTTGATCACGCCCGACTTGAAGCCCTGCGTGAACTGCAGGTAGGCCAGGCCGTCGTTCGGGGTCTTGTACTCGAGCAGCGCCTTCGGCGTGACCTTGTCCCAGGACTTTTCCTTGTCCGTCGGCACGTTGACGCCGAGCGCGTCGAAGATGAACGAACCGGTGCCTTTGCGCTTTTCGTAGTTGTAGCGCGCGCCCAGGGTCAGGGCCCATGCGTCGGTGAACGCGTACCTGCCCTGCAGCGAAGACGCCGTAGGCTTCGACGTCGACGTCGCCGTTCTGCCAGTAGTTGCCGTCGTTGAAGAAGTCGGCCGGCAGGCCAAAGACGAGGCCGAGGTTGGTGAGCGGCACCTTCACCTCGCCGTGCATCTTCTCGTTGAAGTAATTGGCGCCCATCAACCACTCGATGTTGGCGGCCGTGCCGGAGACGGTGAAGTCCTGGCTCCAGGACTCGCTGTCCTCGATGTAGTTGTTCTGGCCGAACATGTCGACGTCGGAACCGTCGAGGTCGTCGCGCAGGAAACGGCTGAAATCGCGCCAGGCGGTGATCGACTTCAGGTTCCAGCCGTCGGCGAAACCCCAGTCGATGATCGCGCTGACGGCCGTGCCGTCACGCTTGTTGATCGGATCCTGGTCCGAGACGATGTTGCGCTGGTCGGGCTTCTTGCCCTTGTCGCCGTAGTAGTCGAAGATCGTCCTGCCGCCGAGCAGGTTGTGCGCGAGCTGGTCTTCCGGCACCACGGTCGTGCCGAAGAAGTGGAAGGCGTAGTTGTAGTCGTCTTCCTTGAAGTAGTCGGCCATCAGCACCATGTCGAGCGTGTCGCTCGGCTTGAAGCGCAGGCTGCCGCGGACCGCGTACGCGTCGCGATTGTCCACCGGCTTGCCGGTCGCGAGGTTGTCGCCGTAGCCGTCGTGCTTCTCGGCCTTACCGGAGATGCGCCCCATCACCGTATCGCCCGCAATCGGTCCGCCGAGCGCACCCTCGATGGTGGTCAACGAGTAATTGCCGAGCGTGTAGTTCAGGTAACCGTCGAGGTCTTCGGTCGGCTTCTTGGTGACCATGTTGACGACGCCGGCGGTTGCGCCGCGACCATACAGCGTGCCCTGCGGCCCGCGCAGCACTTCGACCTGGTCCAGGTCGTAGAAGCCGGCGAGCTGGTGCGAGGGGCGCGGGATCATCGCGCCGTCCTGCAGGAACGCCACCGCGCCGTCGGCGCCCAGGTCGATGCTGGTCATGCCGATGCCGCGGATGAACGTGCGGTTGACGCCGAACTGGTCGCCGACCGAAAGGTTCGGCACCGAAAGCGCGAGGTCGCGCACTTCCTGGATGCCGCCGGGGCCGAGCGCGTCCGCCGTGATTGCGGTGATCGCCGCCGGTGTGGCGTCGATGTCCTTGGCGACCTTGGTCGCCGTGACGACGATTTCTTCGAGGGCGAGCGAGTCTTTCGCGTCTGCCGCGCCGGCCAGAGGAGACGTGCCGAAAAGAGTCAGCACGACGGCCGTGCGCAGCACAATCGAACTACCAGTGGCAGTGTTCATCTAATTCCCCCGAATGAATGGTCCGCTCCGCCGGTGGGCGATGGGCATCGTTCCCCGCCCCGCCCGGCATTGCGACCCTTTGTATATTCTCGTTTACCGTCAGTCAAGTTTGTTGTATGAGAGTAACAACCGCCGAAATGACGACGAATTTCCTGTTGCGATGCGGTAACTTGCCATGGCTCCCCAGATGGACCCTCATGCAGACCGCACCGCGCCTGATTGCCCTGCTGTTTTTCGCCCTGCTGACGCCCGGCTCATCCGCGCGTGCGGACGACGACGGCGCCGCCCTGCGAGCAAGTGCGCCAGGCCTTCCTTGCGGCCATGGCCACCGTCGCTGCCGCCCCCGTCGCCCCGGCCGGCGGCGATTCCGAGGCCCTGCAGCGCTATCCGCTCTACCCCTACCTGCAGGCGGCGCGACTGAACCGGCAACTGGCGCTGCTGCGACCTGTCGCGGCGCAGCCCGGCGGCGACCCGCGGCTCCCGCTCGACGACGAGATTGCCGCGTTTCTCGCGCAACAGGGGGATCGGCCCGTAACGCGGACACTGCGGTCCGCGTGGCTGAGCCCACCTCGCCGCGCGACAGGCCTGGTCGACGTACCTTGGGCAATACCGCGTGGACCGCGACACGCAGGCCACGCTGCGCTGCCATTGGCTCGCCGGGCGGGTCGCCCTGGGCCAGACCGATGGACTGACGGAAGAACTGACCAACACCTGGCTCACGGCCAGGAGCCTGCCCGACGCCTGCGATCCGGCGCTCGCCTGGTGGAGCGCGCGCGGCGGACCGGGTGACGTCCTGGTCGAACGGCGTGCCCGCCTGGCGCTCGCAGCGGGCGAAGCCGGGCTCGGCGCGTTACCTCGCGAAGTCGCTGCCCGCTGGACGCGCCGCCCCGCTGCTGCAATGGGCCGCCTTGATCGAGCAACCGGGGCGCGAGGTCCCGGCGCTGATCGCGCAGCCCGCGCAACCCGTCGAGCCACAGGCGCTGGCGGACGGCTGGTTGCGCTACGCGCGCTCGGACGCCGAAGCGGCCGACGGCTGCCTTCCCGTCACTGGTGCAGTCTCGCGGACTCGACGCGCGCGCCGCGAGCCCTTACGCCCTGTCCGTCGCGCTGGCGCTGTCGTGGAGCCGCCTGCCGCGCGCGCTCGATTTCTTCCACGTCGTGCATGAGGACGACTTCGACGAGCGTGCCCACGAATGGCACGCCCGCGCCGCGCTCTGGGCCGGTGACTGGCGCGAAGTCGGCGGCTGCAATCGCGGCGATGCCCGATGTCCTGCGCGACCAGCCGCGCTGGCGCTACTGGTCGGCGCGGGCGCGAGAGAAGCTCGGCGATCTTGCCCGGGCACGCGACCTGTATGCCGCCGTCATCCCGACCGACAACTGGTATGCCGCGCACGCCGCCGCGCGACTGGACCGCAAGTTCGACGCCGCGGCTCGAACCGCTGGCGCTCAGCGACGCCGCGATCGATGCGCTGGCCGCCGATCCCTGCCTTCGTCCGCACGCGCGAACTCCTGCGCTGCGACATGGACGCTGAGGCGACGGCGGAATGGCGCGCGGCCTACGACGAGCTGCCGCCTGCGCGGCAGGTGCAGGCCGTGGGGCTCGCGTCGCGCTGGGGCTGGCACGACCAGGCCATCGCGACCGCGGCACGCCAGAAGCTGTTCAACGATTACGACGTGCTGTATCCGCGGCCGTACGACGCCGACGTGCGCAGCGCCAGCCGGCGCACGGCGCTGCCCGAGGAACTGATCTACGCGATCATCCGGCAGGAGAGCCTGTTCCGGGCCGACGCGGCGTCGGGTGCCGGCGCGATCGGACTGATGCAGTTGCTGCCCGAGACCGCGCGCGTGACCGCGCGACGCGCTGGCCTGCCGCGTGCCGACGCGCGCTCAGCTGGTTCAGCCCGCGGTGAACATCCCGCTCGGGTCCGCGTTTCTCGCGAGCCTGGTCCAGCGCTTCGAAGGCGAGACGGCGCTCGCCACCGCCGGCTACAACGCCGGGCCCAACGCCGCGCGGCGCTGGCTACCTGCGCAGCCGATGGACCTCGACGTCTGGGTCGAGAACATCCCGTTCAACGAAACTCGCGCCTACGTGCAGCGCGTGGCATGGCATTCGCTGGTGTTCGCCTGGCTCGCCGACCGCAAGCCACGCGACGTACAGGACTGGCAGCGTGCCGTGCGTCCTGCGCCAGCGACGGCCGTGACCGCGGCGCAGTGAGCAGCACCCGAATCAGGGCTGGGCGCCGTACAGCGCCTGCAGCAGCGCGTGCGTCGGCACGAACACGAACGCAACGAAGGCACAGAACAGCAGCGTCACGTAGGTCGCGGGTGACGACGACGAACGGCGGGCACCCAATCCATAAGTCCAGTTGATGTTGCGCTCAGGCGTGCTCACCGCGCGGCTCCACGGCAGCACGACCGCGGCCAGCACTACGGCGCCCGCCAGTCCCGCCCGCGCGTCGTACCCGTACTCGCGCACCATCCAGAGCAGCACCAGCGGCAACGGCACGTGAAACAGCGACAGGCCACGCAGCAGTTTCGAACGCTCGGGTTCGAACATGTAATCCGTCAGCCCCGTGATGCGCCGCCTCAACGCCAATCGCGCGACGAAATCCACGTTCCAGAGAATTTCGGGCAGCAGCACGGCAACGGCCAGCACGCTCGCCAGCGCCGAACTCTGCAGCCAGAGCGCGGGCACCGCGCCGATGAACGCGATGTCGGAGAACCACAGGAAGTTGCGCCAGCTGTAGTGGCGCCACCAGGTCACGGCCACCAGCAGGACGAATGCCGTGTACGCGATCTTGAACGTGAGCATGGGTCGGTACCGGTTGCGGGGGCGGCACGATCAACCTTAGCAGACGGACTGCGACGAGTCGCCTGCACGGCGCGACGAAGCGACGGAAAAACGCGCGGCGACAGGAGCAGAATCAATGCGCGGTGAATGGAAGCGCATCGATCGACACACCAAGGAGAGAACGTCATGCAAACGAACACGCAGAAGACCCGGATGCTCGTCGCGCTGATCGCCGTTGCGGCGACGGCAGGAATCGGCGCGACGGCGCAGGCTGCCGACGCGGCAAAGGCCAGCGCCCGCTACGACAGCGTCGTGGTGCAGTACTCGGACCTCGACCTGAGCGGCGTTGCCGGCAACAAGGTGCTGTATGCGCGACTGTCGGCTGCGGCAGAACGCGCCTGCGGCAAGGATCCGAATTCGCGGGACCTGCAGCGCCGGATGCAGTATCGCGCGTGCTACGACAGCGCGTTGAACCGGGCGGTCGACAAGATCGGCAGCCGCGAACTGCAGGCGCTGCACGCGACGGGCGCCGCGCGCAACGTGGGTTGAGCGATCAGGACGGGCATCGATTCAGGGCGGGCTCGCAGGGACGCGACCCGCCTTGTCTCGAGCGGAGCGGCCGGTCGTCGTCGCGACGAAAGCGCGCCGCGTCCGGCAGGACGCGACGCCATCAATCGACGATGCGTGCCGGCGGAAAAACCATCTCGAAATCTTCAATGCGCAGGGACGCGAGCACGGTTGCGCTGGACAGATCAGGGAACAGCTCCGGGTCGAAGTGCCACCGGCGCACCCGGCACAGTCGCAGGCCGCCCCTGGCTTCGGGCCGGTAGTAGTAGGTCCGGCCGTCGAGCCGCTGTGCGAGGGTGCCCAGCTTGCGCGGCACCCAGGCTGTCCTGAGCGGCAGCCGCACACCGGTCGGCTCGGTGAACTCGAGCGTGCACAGTTCCCGCCCGTCGCTCGTCACGCGCCAGCGGTCGCCGTCTTCGCCGTGCACCCAGTCGAAGTCGGCCCGATCTTTCGGGATGCCCCAGTTGCGGCGGCCATTCACGACGCTGTCCCAGGTCGACACGAGAATGCGACTGATGGAGGGATGGCGCGCGCCGCCGAATTGCATCGTGCCCGGGATGAAGAGCAACTCGCGGTAGGGGCCGCAGGGCGCCTCGTCGTAGACGACGCATACCAGGACCGCCAACGCCGACTTGACCGTTGCCTGCAGCGCGGGAGGGACGAAGGCCGTTCGCGCCGCATCGCCCGCGGGCAACCGCAGCACCACCATCCAGGCGTGCCCGCGCAGCGACCAGGGCGCGGGAACGCGCGCCACCTCGGGCAGGGATTCAGCGGGCTGCAGCATCGTCATGGCCCTGGTGCCTCAACCGCTGATCACGGATGGGCTCAGCGCCAGCAGCACCTGCGCGAGGTAGTACAGCGGCAGCCCCCACGCCCGATTGGCGAACTGCTGGTGGACGAAGCGATCTCGCGCCACCGAAATGTCGGAAGCCGTGAAGGCGATCGCGCCCGCGGCAATGACAGCCGGACCACCTGCCCCGCTCACTGCGCAGGCCAGCGCCGTCATGACGCTGATGACCAGGAAGTAGGCCTGCACCGGCAGACGCATGTCCGCCGGCAGGCTGGGACTGAGCCAGCGCCACACGCCGGAGAGCGCCAGCGCGAGCAGCACAGCCGCGACGACCAGCCAGGGCACGCTGCGCGGCTGCGTCAGGAATGCAGCTGCGAACGCGACGTGTCCGGCGAGGAACGCAAACACGCCGGCCCGGAAGACCGCGAGGCGCCCGGCGGGGATCAACAGGACGTCACCGAGCAGACAGAGCCCGAGGCCGAGCAGTATCAGCCGCCCGTAGCCCGAGTCGGGCGCGCCCGCGAACACCGCGACGGCAATGAATGCCGCGGAGGCGACCGGCTTCGTCAACCACTTGCCCGCCTGCGATTCGCGCCGCTCCGCGACCAGCAAGGCCGCCACGGCTACCGCGCAGATGACGATCGCAGCCGTCGTTTTCAAGTTCACTCCCCGCCGTTGGCCCGCGTCCCTTGTGCATCGTAGCGCAGCGCAGCGCTGCGGACCCGTCGCGCAAGCTGCTAGCATCCCGCCCCCGATGAGCGACCGTTCCCGCCCGTTCCTGCTGCGCGCCGGCCCGCGTGCGCTGCGCCACATTCTCGACCGCGGACTGGCCCCGGGCGACATCGCGTGCGTTCCCGCGGCGGCGGGCGGACCCAAAGGGCTCGCGCTCCTGCCCTTCGACCGCCTGCTGCTGCAGCATGGGTGGTTGCCGGAAGAGTCCCCGGTGGAACTGATCGGCGCATCGGTGGGCGCATGGCGAATGGCGGCACTGGCGCAGGTCGATCCGCTGGCCGCGTTGGACACGGGTCCAGCACGCGTACGTGCACGAGCAGTCCTACAGCGCGCACCCCACGCCAGCCGAAGTCAGCACCGCCTGCCGTCGAATCGCCGCAGCCGCGAGAGGCGACGGCGACCCGCGCTGGCGGCCCGGCGTCAGGCTTTCCATCGTGACTTCGCGGGCGCGCGGCCCGTTGCACGGGCGCGAATCGAAACTGGCGTTCGGGCGGGCCGTGCTGAGCAATGCGGTTTCGCGCTCGCGCCTGGCCGGCTACCTCGAGCGGGTCGTCTTCCGCGCGGGCTGCGGACCCAGCGTGTTCGACGGCGACGCGTTCGACGAATTCGGCCTGGTTCGCGTCGGCCTCGACAGCGACCAACGCCGAAGACGCCCTGCTGGCGTCGGGCACCATTCCACTGCTGGCCGCTCCCGTCCGCGACATCGCGGGCGCGCCGCCCGGGCTCTACTGGGACGGGGCGCTCGTCGACTACCACCTGCTGCTGCCGTACCCCCGGCGATCGACCGCGGACCGCATCGTCTTCTATCCGCACTTCAACGACTTCGTGACCCCGGGCTGGCTCGACAAGCACCTGCCGTGGCGTCGCTCGCCCCGCGCCCATCCGTGGCTCGAGGACATGCTGCTGGTCTCCCCCTCACCCGCGTTCCTAGCCACGCTGCCGAACGGCAAGCTGCCCGACCGCCGGGATTTCTATCGCTACGGGCCCGACCACGCAGGGCGAATACGCGCCTGGGAAACGGCCATCGCCGAATGCGGCCGGTTCGCCGCAGCGGTCCTCGGCTGGATGGAACGGCCGGATCCGACGTTGATCGAGCCAATCTGAGCCGGTCCCTTTAGAATCGATTCGATGACAAGAACACAGCCCCAGACGGTCGCCCTGGACTGCCATCCCTCGAGCCCGAGCAGCGCGGTGCGTGGCATCAGCGCGAGCGCGCGCATCGGCGGCGCTGGCAAGCTCGCCGTGCGGTTCGTGCTCGACGCCGACATGTCGCAGGTCGTGCTGCCGAAGTTGCGTCCTGCCGCGCGCGCCGACGAACTGTGGCGCCACACCTGTTTCGAAGTCTTCGTCGCGCTGCCGGACAGCGAGGCGTATTGCGAACTCAATTTCTCACCATCGACCGAGTGGGCGATGTACGGATTCGTCGGCTACCGGCGCGGCATGGCGCCGATCGAAGTGCAGCGACCGCCGCGCGTGGCGGTGCGACCCACCCAGCGGGGACTGGTGCTCACGGCAGTGACCTACCTGGCCGAACTGCCGATGCCGCAACTGGGGGCGCCGTTGCGTGCCGGCGCTGCGGCCGTCGTCGAGGAAAAGGATGGCCGCCTGACGTACTGGGCGCTCGCGCATCCTTCCGCGCTGCCCGACTTCCATCACCGGCTGGGCTTCGTGCTCCAGGTCGGCAAGCAACCGGCCGGCTCGACGGACCTGCTGCGCGAAGCCGTACGGAACCCGGGTTCGTGAAGTTCGGCATCGACCGGCTCTGCACCGACCCCGCGCTGCGCAAGGACTTGCGCGGTCGCCGCGTGGCGCTGCTCGCGCATCCCGCCTCGGTCACTGCCGAGCTCACGCATTCGCTCGATGCGCTGGCCGCGCTCGACGACGTGCGACTCACGGCTGCCTTCGGTCCGCAGCACGGCCTGCGTGGCGACAAGCAGGACAACATGGTCGAGTCGCCGGACTTCAACGATCCGCGGCTGGGCATACCGGTCTTCAGCCTCTATGGCGCGGTGCGACGCCCCACGGATGCGATGTTCGACACGTTCGACGTGCTGCTGGTCGACCTGCAGGACCTCGGCTGCCGCATCTACACGTTCATCACCACCTTGCGCTACGTGCTCGAAGCCGCGGCACGACTCGGCAAGAGCGTGTGGGTGCTCGACCGGCCGAATCCGGTCGGCCGTCCGGTCGAAGGCCTGAGCCTGCGGCCAGGCTGGGAAAGCTTCGTCGGCGCCGGTGAAATGCCGATGCGGCACGGACTCACGCTCGGCGAGATGGGCCGCTGGTTCGTTCGCCGCTTCGAACTCGAGGTCGATTACCGCGTCGTCGAGATGACGGGCTGGCAGCCGGAATCCGCGCCGGGGTTCGGCTGGCCGCTGGGCGAGCGCACCTGGATCAACCCGAGCCCCAACGCGCCGAATCTTGCGATGGCGCGCTGCTACCCGGGCACCGTGATGCTGGAAGGCACCACGCTCTCGGAAGGCCGCGGCACCACGCGTCCGCTTGAACTGTTCGGCGCGCCCGATCTCGACATCGGCGCGCTCGTCGCCGAAATGCATCGCCTCGCCCCCGACTGGCTCGACGGATGCCGGCTTCGTCCCTGCTGGTTCGAGCCGACGTTCCACAAGCACCAGGGCAGGCTCTGCGCGGGCCTGCAGACGCACGTCGACGACGGCTCGTACGACCACGCGACTTTCCGTCCGTGGCGTCTGCAGGCACTGGCGTTCAAGGCACTGCGCAACCTGCACCCGGGTTACGAGCTGTGGCGTGACTTCCCCTACGAGTACGAAAGCGACCGATTGGCCATCGACCTGATCAACGGCAGCGAACTGCTGCGCGCGTGGGTCGACGATCGCACGGCGCTCCCGGGCGATCTCGAAACCCTTACCCGCGTGGACGAACTCGCGTGGAACGAGCAGCGCGCGTCCGTGCTGCTCTACCGTTGACCGCCGTGACCGCGACCTGCGACATCCTCGTCGTCGGCGGCGGCATCAACGGCGCGGGCATCGCGCGCGATGCCGCGGGACGCGGGCTGCGCACGGTGCTGTGCGAGCAACATGACCTCGCCTCGCACACGTCCTCGGCCAGCACCAAGCTGATCCATGGCGGGCTGCGCTACCTCGAGTTCTACGACTTCGGCCTGGTGCGGAAGTCGCTGCAGGAGCGCGAGGTGGTGCTGGCGTCCGCACCGCACCTGTCCTGGCCGCTGCGCTTCGTGCTGCCGCACGACTCGCACCTGCGACCCGCGTGGATGATCCGTGCCGGCCTGTTCCTGTACGACCACCTCGCGACGCGCAAGAAACTGCCGCCGTCGAGGACGATCGACCTGCGCACGCATCCCGCCGGCCGACCGCTCGACCCGCATTACCGCACCGGCTTCGAATACTCGGATGGCTGGGTCGACGATGCGCGACTGGTGGTTGCCAATGCCGTCGATGCGCTCGAGCGCGGCGCCGAGGTGCTGACTCGCACCGCCTGCGTCGGCCTGCAGCCTGCTGGCGCGGAGTGGCTCGCCACGCTGCGCGCAACCGACGGTCGCGAACGAACCCTGCGAGCGAGGCTCGTGGTCAACGCGGCGGGCCCGTGGGTCGCGGAGTTCCTCGACCGCTGCACGCCGACCCCCGCCCGCCACCATCCGCGCATGATCCGCGGCAGCCACATCGTCGTGCGCAAGTTGTTCGATCACGATTTTGCGTACATCTTCCAGGCGCCCGATGGCCGCATCGTCTTCGCCCTGCCGTACGAAGGCGACTTCACGCTGATCGGCACGACGGAGAGCGAGTACACGGGCGACCTCGCGCATCCCGCGATCGCGGCGACCGAGCAGGCGTACCTGCTCGACATGGCCAACCGGTACTTCCAGCACGACCTCGGCGTGGACGACGTCGTCTGGACCTTCGCCGGCCTGCGCCCGCTGCTGGCCGCGTCGATGGACGATCCGAAGAGCGTCACGCGCGATTACCTCATCGACTTCGATCGCTCCGGACCGCCGCTGCTGTCGGTGTATGGCGGCAAGCTCACCACGTACCGCAAGCTCGCGGAAACGGTGGTCGACATGCTCGCTCCCGCGCTCGGCCATGCCTCGAAGCCGTGGACGGCAGCCATTCCGCTGCCGGGCGGTGACATGCCCGACGCCGACTTCGAACGATTCCTGGCGCAGGCGCGGGTTCGTCACGGCTGGCTCGAGCCTGCATTGCTGCACCGCTACGCGCGTGCTTACGGCACACGCATGGACCTGATGCTCGCCGGGTGCTCGAAGCCCGCGGATCTCGGCGAGGAAGTGCTGCCCGGCCTGCACGCGAAGGAGGTTCTTTATCTGCGCGCTGCGGAATTCGCCCACACGGCACGGGACATGCTGTATCGCCGCAGCAAGCTCGGGGTGCACCTGGCCGCGGGCAGCGAGAAGACCCTGGATGAGTGGCTCGCACGGCACTGACGCGAGCGCAAGGCCGGGCCCGCTGATCTAGAATCGGGGTTCGCCGCCGCAGGTACCGAAATGCCGCAGTTCATCCTCGCGCTCGACCAGGGCACCACCAGTTCGCGGTCGATTTTGTTCGACGCTGCCGGCACGCCGGTGGCGACGGCACAGCGTGAATTCACGCAGTCCTTTCCGCGCTCCGGCTGGGTCGAGCACGATGCGGAAGAGATCTGGGCGACGCAGGCAGCGACGATGACCGAAGTGCTGGTGCGGGCGCGGGCGACGCCGGCAGACGTGGCGGCCATCGGCATCACCAACCAGCGTGAGACGACCATGCTGTGGGACCGCAGCACCGGCCGACCGCTTGCGCCGGCCATCGTCTGGCAGGATCGACGCACGGCCGACCTGTGCCGGCAACTGCAAGCCGACGGTCTCGAGCCCGAGGTCGCCAGGCGCACGGGACTGCTGCTCGATCCTTATTTCTCGGGCACCAAGCTGGCGTGGCTGCTCGATCACGTGCCGGGCGCGCGTCGGCGCGCGGAAGACGGCGAACTCGCCTTCGGCACGATCGACAGCTGGCTGGTGTGGAAGCTGTCGCGCGGCGAGCGGCACGTCACCGACGTCTCCAACGCCAGTCGCACGCTGCTGCTCAACGTCGCGAGCGCCGAGTGGGACGACTTCATGCTCGAACGGCTGCGCATTCCCCGCGCCGTGCTGCCACAGGTCGTACCGTCGTCGCTCGCGCGGGACGCTCCGGTCGCCACGCTCGGCACGCACCCGGTGCCGATTACGGGGATCGCCGGCGACCAGCAGGCCGCGCTGTTCGGCCAGGCGTGCTTCGAACCCGGCATGGCCAAGAACACCTACGGCACGGGTTGTTTCCTGCTGATGAACACCGGCACGACGCCGCTCGCCTCCAGCAACCGGCTGCTGACCACCATCGCCTGGCAGACGACCGACCTGCGCTACGCGCTCGAGGGCGCAGTCTTCGTCGGCGGCGCGGTCGTGCAGTGGTTGCGCGACGGACTCGGCATCATCGAACGCTCGGCCGACATCGAGGCGCTGGCAGCCAGCGTCCCGGATGCCGGCGGCGTCTATCTGGTGCCTGCCTTTACCGGACTCGGCAGTCCGCACTGGGACGCGTACGCACGCGGAACGATGGTCGGGTTGTCGCGCGGAACGACACGCGCGCACATCGCCCGCGCCGCGCTCGAAGCGATCGCCTTCCAGAGCGCCGAGGTGCTGCTGGCCATGCAGCGCGACGCTCACCATCCGCTGATCGAATTGCGCGTGGACGGCGGCGCCACCGCGAACGACCTGCTGATGCAGTTCCAGGCCGACCTGCTGGGCGTTCCGGTCGTGCGGCCGCAGGTCAGGGAGACGACTGCACTGGGAGCCGCGTACCTCGCCGGACTTGGCACGGGGTTCTGGTCGTCGCCGGCGGAGGTCGCGGCGAACTGGCGGGCCGAGCGGCGGTTCGAGCCGCGGATGTCGCGCGACGAGGCGGGCACCCGGCTGGCACGCTGGGCCCAGGCCGTGGATCGATCGCGCGGCTGGCACGTCGAGCGCTAGGATCGCAGCATGGGCAAGGCCATTGCGTTCGCCACCCCGGTGTTCTTCCTGCTGATCGCGCTGGAACTGCTGGTGGCGCGCGCCCGCGGCATGGCGGGCACCTACCGGCTGAACGACGCGGTCAACAGCCTGAGCCTCGGCGTGATGAGCCAGGTGGTCGGGCTGTTCGTGCGGGCGTTCAACTATGGCATCTACGCGCTCGTCTTCGAGCACGTGGCGCTCGGCAACTGGCCGCACGAGTGGTGGGCGTGGGCGCTGGCCATCGTCTTCTACGACTTCTGCTACTACTGGAATCACCGCTTCGGTCACGAAAGCGCGGTGTTCTGGGCCTCGCACGTGGTGCACCACCAGAGCCAGCGCTACAACCTGTCGACGGCGCTGCGGCAAACCAGCAGCGGCGCGTTCCTGAGCTGGATCTTCTACCTGCCGATGGCTGTCGCCGGGGTGCCACCGGCGATGTTCGCGGTGGCCGCGATCGTCGACCTGCTCTACCAGTACTGGATCCACACCGAAGTCATCGGCAAGCTCGGCTGGTTCGACCGCTGGTTCGCGTCGCCATCGAACCATCGCGTGCACCATGCCGTGAACGACCGCTACATCGACCGCAACTATGGCGGCATCTTCATGGCGTGGGACCGGCTTTTCGGCACGTTCGTCGACGAGTCCGAGCCTTGCGTGTACGGCACGCGCGCGCCGCTCAACTCCTGGGATCCGCTGTGGGCCAACCTCGAGGTGTACGCGGACCTCGCGCGCAAGTCACTGCAATGCGAGCACTGGAGCGACCGGGCTGCGCGTCTGGCTGAAGCCGCCCGGCTGGCAACCGGCGGGAGCGCATGGCGCCACCTGGCAGAAAGCGCACTTCGACGTGTCGCAGGTGCAGACGTACGACCCGCCGATGCCACGCCCGGTGCGCGCTTTCGCCTGCGTGCAGGTCACCCTGGCCATCCTCGGCTCGATGCTGCTGCTCTGGTATGCCGAAGTGCTCCCGGTGCTGTACCTGGTCGCGGGAGCCGTCGCGGTGATCGCCGTGTTGTGGCTGACGGGCGCGGTCATGCAGTCGCGTCTGCGCATGAGTCGCGCGGTCGCGGTCGAACTCGCCGCCATCGGCATCGGCATCATCGCGACCGGAGCGTCGGCCGCTGCTGCTCCCGCTGCACCGCCTGGGATCATCCCGGTGATCGTGGACGACGCCCGGGTGCAGCACGCCGTCGAGCGGGCGCGCGCGGATTTCCTGGCACAGCAGGCGTTCGATCGCATGCACGTGACCGTGCTGCTGCAGGACCGCGACGGCCGGTGGCGACGGGGCGCCGTCGAAGGCGATCGACTGGCGTATCCGGCGAGCAGCGTAAAGCTGGGCTTTCTCGTCGGCGCGGTGCACTGGTGTCACGAACAGGGCAAGGCACCCGACTGCCTCGACGAATTCGTGCGCCCGATGATCGTCGACTCCGACAACGTGGCGACCGGCGAAGTCGTCGATCGGATCAGCGGAGCACCGAATGCACCCGTGGCTGGCGCCGACGCCGAAGCGTGGATCGAACGGCGGCGCTACACGGAGCGCGTGCTCGAGTCGGCCGGCCTGCTCGGGTCGCAGCGACTGTTCACCAAGACCTACCCGACCAATTCCGGCGAGGAACCCGCCGACCTGGAACGCTTCGGCTGGCAGCGCCTCGGTCGCAACGCAATGACCACGGACCTGGCCTCGGCCATGATGCTCAACGTGGCGATGGGCACCCTCGAACCGCAGGCCACGGCCTACATGCGCTCACTGTTGCGACGGCCAGCCTTCTCGGGTCACAGCAGTCTCGGCGGCGGCCTGCCTCCGGGTTCTGTGCACGAGAACAAGATCGGCAGCGCCTTCGATACGCTGCAGGACGTCATGTACGCCGAATTGCCAGACGGCCGGCAGCTGGTCATCGCGGCGTTCACGAACGGCTGGGACTCGCAGGAACCGGAGCCCTGGGACGTTGCGAAGCTCGGCGACTTCACGGCCCGCCTGCTGCATGAACTGCAACTGGACGGCGCCGGCGGTCGTGCGCCCCGCTTCGTCGACGCGACGAAGGCGGAGCCGGATGCCGTTCGCTGGCAATGGCGGACGGCGAAGCCAGGCCGCTACGAACTCGCGCTCTGGTACGACGCCGCTCCCGGCAACACGCACGACGCGCGGGCGACCGTAGTGGCGCAGGGGCGGCGCGACGAAATTGCGTCGCTCGATCTCTCCACCTGGGGGCGACGCTGGATCCGGCTCGGCGACGTCGAGCTGGACCGCGGCAGGACCTCGCTGGTGCTGACGACTTCCACGCCAGGGAAACTGACGGTTGGCCGACTGCGCATCGCCCGCTGGCCCGACGCTCACGCCGACTGAACACGCGAACGCCGCCAGTGCTTCTGCGCCTCCATCAGCAGCAGCAGTGAGACAGCGAGCACCGGCAGCAGCAGCCAGTCGAAAAACGACGGTGGTTCAACGGTCAGCACCCGCTGCAACCACGGCAGGTACATGGCGGCGACGTGCAATCCGAGTGCCACGCCGACACCGGCCAGCAGCACCGGATTGTTGCGCAGCGGCAGTCGCAGCACGGAAATTGTTTCGGAGCGCGCGTTGATCGCATCGACGTTCTGCATCAGTACCATCAGCAGCAGCAACGCGTTGCGCGCCTCCTCCAGCGGCCGTCCCGAGTTCAGCATGCAGACATAGAGCGTGAGCCCGAGCGCGGACATCCATAGCCCGGCCAGCACACCGCGCTGGATCATCAGGCGATTGAAGATCGGCTCGTGGCTCGGCCGCGGCGGCACACGTAACTCGTCGCCGGTGCCGCGCTCGAACGCCAGGCCAACGTCCTGCACGCCGTTGGTGACGAGGTTCAGCCAGAGCAGCTGCACGGGCAGCAAGGGCAGCGGCAGTCCTGCAAGCACGGCGAGCCCCACCGTGAGCACCTCCGCGATGCCGGCCGCGGTCAGCAGGTACACGACGTTGCGTATGTTGCGGTAGGCGATGCGGCCCTCCTCCACTCCGGCGACGATCGTCGCGAAATTGTCGTCGCTCAGCACGAGGTCAGCCGCATCGCGCGCGACGTCGGTCCCGCCGCGTCCCATCGCGACGCCGATGTTGGCGCGACGAAGCGCCGGCGCGTCATTGACCCCGTCGCCCGTCACGGCGACGAAGTGCCCGGCCGACTGCGCCGCGTCGACGATGGCGAGCTTCTGCTCCGGCGTGACGCGGGCAAATACATTGATCCTGCCGATGGCCTCGGCCAGCTGCAGCGGCGACGCAAGCTGCACTTGCGCGCCGTGCATCACCTCGTCGGCACCGGCAGCGATGCCGAGTTCGTCGGCGATGGCCAGCGCCGTGAGCGGATGGTCACCGGTGACCATGACGACGCGTATACCGGCGTCATGGCATCGACGCACTGCGGCGGCGGCGCCTTCGCGCAGTGGATCGATCAAGCCGACCAGTGCACGGAACTGCAGGCCGACGGGATCGGCGCCCAGAGTCGCCGCATCCGTCTCGACAGCGAACGTCCCTTCGGCCAGCGCCAGCACGCGCTGGCCACGCTGCGCCATCGCGTTGACGTCGCGCTCGAGCGATGTGCGCTCGGCGCCATCGAGGACGCACATGTCGAACACGCGCTCGGGCGCGCCCTTGACCGCGACCCAGCCGGATCCGTCACGCCGGTGGAACGAGGCCGCGAATCGTCGCTCGGGCTCGTACGCGATCTGCGCGACGGCGGGCCGCTGCGCGAGGACGTGGTCGCGATTGATGCCAGCCTTCGCCGCGAGCACCAGCAGCGCGAGGTCGGTCGGGTCGCCGCGGGTCCGCCAAGCACCGCCGACGGCGAGCAGCTCCGCCTCGTTGCAGGCCACTGCAATCTGCAGTGCGGCGGCGAGGGTCGATTCGTCCGCCCTGGCGCCGTCATCGACCCGCTTGATCTCGCCGACCGGCCGGTAGCCCGCGCCGGTCGCCTGCCAGCGAGTGCCGTCCACCAGCCGCAACTCGACGCCGGTCAGTTCGTTGCAGGTGAGCGTCCCGGTCTTGTCGCTGGCAACCAGCGAGCAACTGCCGAGCCCTTCGACGGCCGGCAACTGGCGCACGATGGCGCCACGGCCCGCCATCCGGCGCGCGGCGATCGCCAGCGCGATGGTCACGGCCACGGGCAGTGCCTCGGGAATGGCGGACACGGCGAGCGCGACGCCGAAGGTGAACATCGTGAAGATCGATTGGTGGTGGACCAGCACCGCGACACAGCCGATCAACACCGCGGCTGACAGGACGACGATCGCCACTGCATGACTGAATCGCTCCATGCGGACCGTCAGCGGCGGTTTGCCTGCCGCCGTGCCGGTCATCCTGCTGGCGATGCGTCCAACTTCGGTGCCGGAACCAGTGGCGACGACCACGCCGTTCGCCCGGCCACGCACGATGAGCGTGCCCGCAAATGCGCAGTTGGTGCGATCGGCCACCGCAGCGGCTTCCTCGCAGACGACTGCGGCATCGTGCGCAACCGGCACTGATTCGCCCGTGAGCATGGATGCATCCACTGCCAGGGCCTGCGACTCGCACAGGCGCAAGTCGGCGGGCACGCGGTCGCCGCTCGCGAGCGCGACGATGTCGCCGCGTACGAGTTGCGAGGCGTCGATTTCGCGCGACTCGGCGTCGCGCAGGACAGTTGCCCGCGCTCGCAGCAGACCCTGCAGGTTTGCGCTCTGCCGTTCCGCCTGCAGTTCCTGCCAGGCGCCGACCAGGGCGTTCACCACGAGCACGAAGCCGATGAATCCGGCGTCCGTCAGGTGCCGGAGGCCGAGGGAGAGCACCGCCGCGGCCAGCAGGACGTACACGAGCGGACTGCGGAACTGACGCAGGAAGACGACGACGGGATGAGGAGGCCGCGGGGCCGGCAGGACATTGGGACCGTCGCGTTGCAGTCGAGCCGCTGCCTCGGCCTCGCTCAGGCCACGGGTCACCTCTGTCAGCAAGGCACTCACCGCCGATTCGGGCGACATGGCATGCCATGCCATCGGCAGCGGCCGCCGGGGGTCGGGTGCGGTAGCGGGAGAACTGCCCATCGAGCGGACCTCGGCTCGATTGTCCGGCCACACCTGCGCGGGCGAATCCGCGGTACTACCTAGCAGTGCGTCGGCAGGGTGACCCCGCTACACTGCCGCGTCCCGCAACGAGGCCCCGCGACCCGCATGAAGAAGAAAGCGTTGAAGCCGCGCTACGACTGCGCGAAGTGCCCCGGCTATTGCTGCAGCTACGCGCGTATCGCCATCAAGGATTTCGACATCGAGCGGCTTGCCCGCCATTTCGGCCTCAGCAAGACCGCTGCCAAGGTGAAGTTCACCTATCGCTACCAGACGAAGGAACTCGACGAGCAGCTGCTGCGCCATCGCAAGGACCACGTCTTCAAGTCGACCTGCATGTTTTTCGACCAGGACAAGCGCCGCTGCACGGTGTACGAGGCGCGACCGTCGGTCTGCCGCATCTATCCGGAAGACCGCACCTGCGGCTATTACGAATTCCTGAAGTTCGAGCGGATCCAGCAGGGCGACGAGGACTTCATTCCTTCCGCCTGAAGGCGCGCCTCAGCGGAATCGATACCCGACGGTGAGGCCGAGCGTCACTGGATCGGCGGCGACCGGGCCGTACGACCCGCGCAGCAGGCTGGCGCGCTCGTCCAGGTCGCACCAGCGGACGTCGGCGTTCACGCTCACCCGGGCATTCAAGGCGAGTTCGGCGCCGACTTCGGCCGTCGGCCCGAAGGCCGCGTGACGGTTGCGGCGCGTCAACGTCGAAGGCCCGGCGGCGGCTTCGTCGACATAGAACTGCGAACGGTTGAGACCGGCGCCGGCGTAGGCCTGCAATGCGCCCTGTTGCACCAGGGCATAGCGCAGCGTGACGAGGTCCATCCCGTCCGGGCGATCTTCCTGCAGTACCAGATAGGCAGCGCCCGCATCGCGTTCGGGCTGTCGCGAAGCGCGTCCCTCGCGTTGATGGTGAAACCAGTCCGGAGCATCTTCGCCCAGGCGCGTTCGTGCGTCGTCCCACAGCGAACCGAGCAAGCCCACGCCCTCGCGCCACCAGGTGAGTTCGGCGACCGGCGGCGGCGTGGGTTGCACCGCATCGAATCGTGCCACGCCGGTCTGCGCTTCGGCGCACACGACTGCGCTCCAGCCCAGCGCCAGCAACGCCGCGGTGGTGGCCAGATCGTGGAACGAGCCGATCCGGAACGGTCATGCGTCGAGACGTTACGCGCCACGGACGCTCATGGACGATACGCGCCAGGTTTTTTTTGGAAACTGTGACCGGGCGCTCAGAGCTCGAGCCAGCGAAACAGGTCAGCCGCCACTGTTTCACGCTCGGGCTCGTTGAAGACCTCGTGGTAGAGCCCATCGTAGAGCTTCACGACACAGTCGCGCGTTGCAAAGGCCTGGTAGACCGGCCGGGTCGCCGCGAGCGGCACCAGCTTGTCAGCGGTGCCGTGCAGGACCAGCGTTGGCAGACGGAGGTCGCGTGCGCTTGCCGGGAACCCCTGCATCGCCCCGAGCAGTTCGACCAGCGTGCGCGCTGGAATCGCCTTGTGATGCACGAGCGGGTCCGCGACGTACCGCGCCACGACCGACGGATCGCGGCTCACGGCCTCGGCCGGCAACGTGAGCGCACCGGTGTTTGGCGCGACGACCGACAGCAACTGCACGAACATCTTCTGCAATGGCGGCAGCAACTGGTCCGTTGCGAGCGCCGGGGCCGACAACACCAGCCCGCGCAGCATGTGCTGCAGGCGCAGAGCGCCGGCGAATGCGACGGCGCCACCCATGCTGTGGCCGAGCATGAACACCGGCGTATCGGGATGCTGGCGGGAACAGTGGTCCGTGAACGCGCAGAAATCCGCGACGAGGTGCGCAAAGCGATCAATGTTGGCGCGCGGCCCGGGCGACCGGCCGTGCCCGCGATGATCGACGGCATACACGGCATATTCACGCTGGGCCAGCTCGCCAGCGAGCGTCCCGTAGCGACCGCCGTGCTCGGCGAGGCCGTGCGAGACCACGATGACCGCGCGCGGTGCGATCTCGGGCAGCCAGGCCTGGGCATACAGGTCGAGCCCGCCGGTGCCGGCAGCCGTCAAATTCACGATGTCGCATGCAACTCCAATCCTTGTCGTGAAGTGGTCCCGCCCGGGCTGCGCAACGCGGGCAGCGTTCTATTTCGTGGCGGGCGGCAAGCCGGCCGGCACGTTCTTGCAGGCGTAGTCGACGATTTCTCCAAACACCGTGCCGCTTGGCGCATCCATCCACTTCAGGTTCTTCTCGCCGATCCTGGTCTTCTGCACCGAGTCGCCCTGCAGGTCGAGCTGCGAATAGGTCTCCATCTCGCGGTAGGCGAGCCGTCGCTGCGCGCAATCGACGCGGTATTCGTTGCGGGCCGACAGGAACGACTTGCCCTTCCTGGCCGACGGCTGCGGCTCGACGAAATTCTGCTTGGTCCGCACGATCACCCAGGACGCGGGCGAAACGCCCAGCGTCGCCGGATTCGCGAACACTTCGGTGCGGTCGGACTTGGCGATGGAAACCCAGTCCGCCGCCTGCGTGACCGGCGACACGCTCCATGCCGTCACGGCGAACGCTGCCAGGGCCAATGCCTGCGTCCCTCGGGCCGCGCGGGAAATCGAGTGCCGTGTGCTCATGCGTTGTTCCCCAGTCAGGCCGCGGACCGCTCAGCGCGAGAAGAGCAAGGTACGCGGTGGCCGGTCGCCCTGCGGCGCAACCAGCAGCAGCCGACCGGCCTGGAATTGATAGGCCGTCGTCGCGCGCATCCGCTCGAGGAAGGCCGCTTCGATTTCGTTCGCGGCGGCATCGCAGGCCTTCTGCGTCACGGCGAGCTCACCGATCTTGACGTTGCCCGGCGCTGGTTCGGTGATCGGCCCCGTGTAGCGGTTGCAGCCCGAGAATCCGGCCGCCTTGCCATACTGGATCAGGGTCGTCGGCGGCATGGCGCCCGATGGCAACGGTTGTCCGTCCATTTCCACCAGCATCCAGTCGGTCGCGGCCAGCAGGTTGATCGAGAGCCCGCCGACGGCATCGCTTGAAAGCTGCTGCAGTTTACCGTCCTTCCAGCCAAAGGCCTTCCGCGACAGCGTTGTGGGGCAGCACGACGCATCGCCCGGACCGGGCTCGACGACGTCGAGCAATACCTTGCCCGGTTCGTGCCAGAGCCGGAAAAGCTGCACACGGTCACCCAGCGGCGCAACGCCCAGCGTGGTTGCCTTGCCGTCCTGCAGGCTGAACACGCCGAGATGCGAGTACGTACCGCTGCCACCCTCGCTCGACGTCAGCAGCGCGACGCCTTCCGCGGGCGGGGCGCCATCGACATCGACGAATTCGATCGTCGATTCCCAGAGCTTGAGCGTCGGCCTCGACGCGGCGCCTGCTTGCGCCGGCGGCCCCTCATAAACACCCGCGGTCAACGTGACCGGAGCGTCAAACACTCCGGCCACGGTCGCGCCCAGCAACTGGTCACCGGTCGGCGCGGCAGGTTTCACCACCGCCGAGGTCGGCGGCGTGGCGGACTCCTGCTTGGAGCAACCGCCGAGGGCGGCCAGGACCAGACCCAAGATTACAGCGCCCGTCGACGCCGCCCCCGATCGCCCGTTCACGTGTTTCATGGCCACCGATGGTGCCGCGACCCCGGGTCCACGTAAAGCCCGCCCTGCCAACGGCACCGTCGGCGTACCCGTTCAACGCGGCGCCAGTTGCCCGACGACCGGGAGTGGAACCGGGACATTGGTCTAATATGGCCGCCCAATGACCACCCAGCCATACGACGTCGTCGTCTTCGGCGCCACGAGCTTCGTGGGCCAGATCCTGACCCGCTACCTGTTCGAGGAGTTCGGCCTCGACGGCCGGCTGCGCTGGGCCGCGGCTGGCCGGTCGCTGCCGAAACTCGAGGAAGTGCGCAAGTCCCTCGGCCACGGCGCCGGCAAACTGACGCTGCTGCAGGCTGACGCCGATGACGAGGCCTCGCTGCAGAAGCTGTGCCGGAGCGCCCGGGTCATCGTGTCGACGGTTGGCCCGTATGCCTTATATGGCGAGCCGCTGGTGCGCGTCTGCGCCGAGACCGGCACCGACTACTGCGACCTCACCGGTGAAGTGCAGTGGATGCGGCGCATGATTCACAAGTACGAGAAGGCGGCGCGGGCCTCGGGCGCGCGCATCGTGCACAACTGCGGGTTCGACTCGATCCCGTCCGACCTGGGCGTGCACTACCTGCAGCAACAGGCAAGAGCGCGCTTCGGGCGACACTGCACGACCGTGAAGATGCGGGTGCGCTCGATGCGCGGCACGTTCTCCGGCGGCACGGTGGCCTCGTTGCTCAACGTGCTCAAGGAAGTCAAGGCGAATCCGGCATTGCGCAGGGAACTCGCCGATCCCTACTCGATCTGCCCCGCCGGCAACGGCAAGCGTGTCCGGCAGGCCGACGTGGGGCTCGCCGAATACGACCCCGACTTCGACGCATGGATCGCGCCGTTCGTCATGAGCGCGATCAATACGCGCGTGGTGCACCGAACCAACGCGCTGCTGCACGACGCCTACGGCCCGGAGTTCCGCTACGACGAAGCGGTGATGACGGGGCGCGGACTGCGGGGACGACTGGCTGCGGCGGCAACGGGCGCCGGACTCGGCGCATTCATGGTCGCAGGCTCGATCGGCGCGTTGCGCTCGTTACTCGAGAGAGTACGTGCTGCCGGCACCGGGCGAAGGCCCGAGCCCGCAGGCACAACTCGCGGGCGGCTTCGATCTGCGCTTCCACGGCCGCACCAACCAGGGCGACGTCCTGCGCACGCGCGTGACAGGCGATCGGGATCCGGGTTACGGCTCGACCGCAAAAATGCTCGGCCAGGCGGCAGCATGCCTCGCGCACGACATCTCGAAAAAGAACGTAGCCGGCGGCTTCTGGACACCCGCAGCGATCTTCGGCGACCGCATCGTCGAACGGCTGCAGGCGCACTCCGGCCTGAGGTTCGAAGTGCTCGACAAGTAGACAGCGAAACACAGCGACATATACGGGGACCACCGATGCCAAGCACCACTGAATTCCTGCTGCCCGTCCTGGCACTCGTGGCCTGGACGCTCGTGATGTGGTTCTGGCTGTACGCCACGCGCATCCCCGCGATGAAGCGCATGGGGATCGATCCGCAGGAAGCGGCACATCCGGGCACGTACGCTCACCGGATGCCAGGACACGCCCGCTCCGTCGCTGACAACTACAACCACCTGCACGAGCAGCCCACGATCTTCTACGCGCTGATGTTCTTCATCGCACTCACCGGCGGCGTCACCGCGGGCACGCTGAGCCTGGCCTGGGGTTACGTTGGCAGCCGCGTCGTGCACTCGTTGGTGCAGTCCACGATCAACAAGGTCGTCGTGCGGTTTACGGTCTTCGCGTTCGGGTCCTTGCTGCTCGTCTGCCTCACGGTGCGGGAACTGATCCGCGTCCTGGGCTGAGGACGCAGCTCTCGCCATTTGCAGACACCGGGCTTTCGTTCAACTACTCACCGACTCGTTTCTCAGGAGTTACTGATGCGTGGTTCCTTTGCTGCCCTGGCGCTGGCGGCCCTGCTTGCGCTTGCACCCGCGACGACCTGGAGCAAGGACGAGGCGGCGACCGACCCGGCGGAAAAAGCGAAGCCCGCGGTCGAGGCCAAAGAGGCCGCGCCGGCCGCCTCCGTCACGCGGCACCAGGTCACGATCGACGGCAAGCTGATCAAGTACACCGCGACGGCCGGCTGGTACATCCTCAAGGACCCGCAGGACAAGCCGATCGCACGCTTCGGTTACACCGCGTACACGGTCGACGGCGTGAAGAACCTGACGCTGCGGCCGGTCACGTTCGCCTTCAACGGCGGCCCCGGTTCGTCCTCGATCTGGCTGCACATGGGGATCATGGGTCCGCGCCGCGTGGTCGTGACCGACGGCGGTTACGCGCCGCCCCCGCCCTCGCAGGTCGTCGACAACGTCTACTCGCCGCTCGACGTCACCGACGTGGTCATGATCGATCCGGTCGGCACCGGCTTCAGCAAGCCGCTGGGCGACGCGAAGCCGGCTGATTTCCACGGCGTCGACGAAGACCTCAAGTCGGTGGCGCAGTTCATCAAGCGCTACGTGTCCGAGAACGGGCGCTGGGGCTCGCCCAAGTACGTGCTCGGCGAAAGCTACGGCGGCATGCGCGGAGCGGGCCTCGCGTACTACCTGCAGGCAAACCTGGGCATGAACCTGAACGGACTCGTGCTCGTCTCGCCGTTCCTGAACGCGGCCACCGGCATCGACGGCGAGGGCATGGACCTCGGCCACGTCACGTACTTGCCGACGCTGGCGGCGACGGCCTGGTACCACGACCTGGTCCCGGACAAGCCGGCCACCGTGCAGGAATACATGCGCGAGGTCGAGCAGTTCGCGCGCGACGAATACGCCCCGGCACTCGCCAAAGGATACGTCATCCCGCAAGCCGAGAAGAAAGGGCTGGCCGCAAAGCTGGCCCGCTACACCGGCACGTCGCCTGAATTCTGGGAACGCGCCGACCTGCGTGTGAGCCACCCGCAGTTCCTGCAGGAACTGAAGCGCAACGATCGCCTGATCGCGGGCCGCATCGACTCACGCTTCATCGGCCCATCGGTCAACCCGCTCGCCGAGGACATGGACTACGACCCGTTCTTCCCCTCGGTCGGGCCGGCGTACACGTCGGCGTTCCTCGGCTACCTGCACGACGAACTCAAGTTCGGCCGCGACGAGGAGTACATGGTCTCGGCGTTCGAGATCGACTGGAGCTGGAAGCACAAGGCACCCGGCCACGGCGGCTGGATGTCGCCGGTGCCGACGACCGTGCCGGATCTCGCGCTGGCCATGACGATGAATCCCGGGCTGCACGTGCTGGTGCAACAGGGCTGGTATGACCTCGCGACGCCGTTCCTCGCCACCAAGATGGACCTGGAGCACCTGCACATCACGCCCGAGGCGCGCACGCGCATCCAGGTCGAGCATTACGACGCGGGCCACATGATGTACGTGCATGAACCGTCGATGCGCAAGTTCCGCAACGATCTCGTAGGGTTCATCCGGGCGACCGACCGGCTCTGATACGGGCGGCAAGCGCATGGCGAACCCGGACGTTTCCGCCGGCGGCATCTCCAGCACGGCCGGCGCGCTGAACGATCCGCAGTTCGTCGAGGACCTGCGGCGACGCATGGTGCGCTTCGCGACGCTGCAGTTGTCCGATCCGAGCCTCGCCGAGGACGCGGTACAGGAGGCATTCATCGGGGCACTGCGCGGGTCGGGTTCGTTCGCGGGACGGGCCGCATACCGCAGCTGGGTCTTCGGCATCCTGCGGCACAAGATTGCGGACCAGTTGCGGGCGCAGACGCGTTACGCGGCTGCCCCGGTCGAGGACGCGGAGCCGGATCCGGCAAGCGACGGGTTGTTCGAGCCGGATGGGCACTGGACCAGGGAAGCTGCCCCCGCTGACTGGGGCGATCCGCAAGCTGCGCTGCGGGACGAGCAGTTCTGGCGCGTGTTCGAGGCCTGTCTCGACCACCTGCCCGGGCACCAGGCCCGCGTCTTCATGATGCGGGAGTTCGTCGAACTCGAGAGCACGGAGATCTGCCGCGCCGTCGGCATCAGCACCAGCAACCTCAACGTCAGCCTGCATCGCGCGCGGCTGCGCCTGCGCGGCTGCCTGGAGCAGCACTGGTTCAGCGAGGAGGCGACGCCGTCATGATCAAATGTCGCGAGGCCACGCGCAAGATGTCAGAGGAACTCGAGCGGCCATTGACGCTGGGCGAGCAGCTGAGTCTCAAGGCGCACCTGCTCATGTGCCGTCCGTGCCGCAATTTCCGCCGGCAGGCCGCTTTCCTGCGCCAATCGATGCGCGCCTATGCTGGCACCCCGGAGGAAGACGAGCGCGACCCGAGCCAGTGATCCACGGAGTAGCGCCCAGGCCCGCGCGCCAGCAGATACAGCAGCACCGTCGCCCAGACACCGTGGGTCGGGTACGCGGACGGATACACGAACACCTGGATCGTGAGCGTCATCACCAGCAGCGCAAGCGCCGAAAAGCGCGAACCAAACCCGATCAGCAGCAGCACCGGAAACACGTGCTCCGCCGTGGCCGCCGCGTAGGCTGCAATATCCGGCGGCACCAGCGGCAGCGCGTACTCTTCCCGGAACAGCGGGATCGTCGACTCGGCGAGGCGCGGCCAGCCGAACTGGAACTCGCCGCCGAACAGGTCGAGCGCGAGACCCTCGATCTTGGTCTGTCCTGACTTCCAGAACACGGCCGCAATCGAAAACCGGCCGAGCAGCGCGATCAGCGAGTGCGGAATGCGCTCGCACAGTTCCGGGATGGACCTCATCGCCGTCAGCCCTTGCGGGCAGGCTTGAAGGCGGCCAGCTGCCCGAATCCAGTCGGCGACGTGGGCGAGGCCGTCTTTTCGCAGGTGCCAGTGGGGACGTACTTCCAGGCATCGCCCTGGTAGTCGACGGTCGAACTGCCCGCGCAGGAGTTGGCACCGGCCGCGCAGTCGTTCTTGCCCTTGAGGGCCACGCCAAAACACTTGTCGCGCCTGGCGCCCGGGGCATCCGCGGCATTCGCAGAAACCGCGGCAACGCTGAGCGCGGCGCCGAGCGCGAGGCCGAACGTGAGGGCGGCAGCGGGACGCTTGAACTTGAGGCTCGAATCCATGGGCAGGCTCCTGTCGTGAGGTTTGTCGGTTGCGTCGCAGCCAGCACTGGGGCTGCACCAACCTTAGTCGCACCGGGACTCCCGATTCTTACACCCTCATTCGCGGTAGTGGCAGCCGCGGCTTTCGGGGTTCGCCCACGCGGCCAGCGTCACGATGAGCGCCACGCGCACGGCGTTGCGCAGGCCGATCAGGTCGTCGGTCATTGCCGCCGCGCGATAAAAGCGCTCGACCTCTACTTCGAGGTTGCGCAGGGCCTCGATCGCGCGTATCAGCCGGCGCGTGGTTCGCACCAGGCCCACGTAGTTCCACATGATGTGCCGCAGCGAGCTCATGTCCTGCGCGATGAGCGCGGGATCGGGCGCTTCGGAACCGGTGTCCTGCCACGGCGGAATGTCCTCGAAACGCGCCCCGTCACTGGTGGCGAGCTGACCCACGATGCGCCGTGCCGAGCGGTGACCCCAGACCAGGCCCTCGAGCAGCGACGTGCTGGCGAGCCGGTTGGCTCCGTGCAGGCCGGAGCACGCGACCTCGCCCACGGCGTAGAGCCGCTCGACCGTGGTCGTGCCGTCAAGGTCGACCCACACGCCGCCACACGAATAGTGCGCGGCCGGCACGACCGGCAGCGGATCGCGGGTGATGTCGATGCCGTACTCGAGACAGCTGCGGTACATCTCGGGAAATTCGGCGCGGATGCGTTCGGCGGGAACGTAGCTGGCGACGTCGAGGTAAACGTTGGGCACGCCCTGGCGCAGCATCTCGGCGTGGATGCTGCGGGCGACCACGTCGCGCGGTGCGAGGTCCTTCCACTTCGCGTCGTAACGGTCCATGAACGGCTGCCGCTGCTCGTCGACCAGGCGCGCGCCCGCGCCGCGCACGGCTTCGGTGATCAGGAAGCAGGGCGCGTTACGGTGATAGAAGGCAGTCGGATGGAACTGGACGTATTCGGTGTTGATCACGCGCGCACCGGCACGATACGCCATCGCGAGTCCGTCGCCGCGGGAGCCGGCGGGGTTGGTGGTGCGCAGGAAGATCTGGCCGAGACCGCCCGTTGCGAGCACGGTGGCGCGAGCGAAGCAGAGGTCGATCCTGCCCGTGCGCTGGTCGTAGACGTATGCGCCGACGCACGAAAGCGGATCGTACACGGCGCGCCGGTCGCGGCCCTGGTGCGCCGGGGTCAGCAGGTCGACGGCGGTATGGTGTGTGAGCAGGCGAACGCGTGGATGTGCGCTCAGCGCCTCGATGAGCTTGTCCTCGATGGCGCGGCCGGTGGCATCGGTGGAGTGCACGATGCGGGCGATCGAGTGCCCGCCTTCCCGGCCGAGGGCGAGACGCCCGTCAGGCGCGCGGTCGAACGGCACGGCAAGCTTGTCGATCAGGATCGACTGCACGAGCGGCGGACCTTCGCTGGCAAGCGTGCGAACCGCCTGCTCGTGGCACAGGCCGGCGCCAGCATTGATGATGTCCTGTGCCAGTGATTCGGGCGAGTCGCCTTCGCCGCGAAAAATGATGCCACCCTGCGCCCAGTACGTGTTCGATTCGCCGGCGCGATCGGCGCGCGTGATCACGGTGACATCGAGTCCCGACTCCGCGAGCTCGAGCGCCGCCGTGCCGCCGGCAATGCCGCAGCCGATGACCAGGACGTCGCTGCGGAGAATTTCGCTCAATCGATTTTCGGCCCGACGGCCAGCATGCGTTCGACGGCACGCAACGCGCGCACCCGGATGTGCTCGGGCACGTCGATCTCCCAGCGCATGAACTGCAGCGAGTCGCGCGTCTGCTCGAGCGTGATCTCGTGCATGTGCGGGCACCGGTGGCTGCAGAGCCGCAGCATTTCCTTGCCCGGGTTGGCGGCCACGATGTTGTCGCCCATCGAGCATTCAGTGAGCAGCAGGAAGCGCTTCGCCTTCGACCTTTCGACGGCCCTGATCATGGCCGTCGTGCTGCCGGAGAAATCCGCCTTCGCGGTGACTTCCGGGCTGCACTCGGGATGCGCCAGGATCATGACATCCGGGTACTGCTTGCGCACCACGTCGATGTCCTCGGGCGTGAACAGCTCGTGCACTTCGCACCGCCCCTTCCAGGCCACCATCGTGTGCTCGACGGTGGTGTCGCCGCCATTGGCTGCTGCCGCGCCCTTCCGCAGCACCGACGGCACGATTACGTGGCGACCCGTCTCGCGCGCCACGTTGCGGGCGAGGTACTCGTCGGGCAGGAAAATCACGGTGTCGGACTTGAGCGATTCGACGACCGCAGCCGCGTTGCTCGACGTGCAGCAGATGTCGCACTCGGCCTTCACGTCGGCATAAGTGTTGATGTACGTGACGATCGGCACGCCCGGATAGGCTTCGCGCAAAGCACGGACGTCGGCCGCCGTGATGCTCTCCGCCAGCGAGCAGCCGCCCTTCGCCGTCGGCAACAGCACCGTCTTGGTCGGGTTGAGTATCTTCGCCGTCTCGGCCATGAAGCGCACGCCGCAGAACACGATGACCGACTTGTCGGTCTCGGCGGCACGACGGCTGAGCTCGAGCGAGTCGCCCTGGAAGTCGGGCACGGTATGGAACAGCGCGGGTTCCATGTAGTTGTGCCCGAGGATCACGGCATCGCGCTCCACCTTGAGGCGGAGCACTTCGGCGGCGACCTCCGCCTTGATGAACAGCTCGGCGTCCGGCAGGACGTCCCCCAGGCTCGATTGCAGGTCGCGGTAGATATCCTGGGCAGTCTTCAAGGGCAGGCCCCGTCGCGGCTGCCCGTTGCAGCCTGTGGGCCCATTCTAGCGGACCCGGGTTGTGACGGCTCGTCCCGGTCGCCGATAAGCCCGTTGGCATGGCCGCGCGCCGCTGCAGGGACCCTGCCAGCCGGTTTCAGTCCGGCAGTTTCACACCCGCGGTCGCCAGCTCGTCGATCAGCGGCTGCAGGTGCCGCCGGTATCGACGCCAGCGGCCGACGCTGCTGGCATAAAGCGGCTGCCTGACCTGCACCGCGCTCGCCGTGGCAACCGCACCCTCATTGCGCTCGAAACGCATGCACGCTTCCTCCCAGGGCAGGCGGCAATGCGCGAGCAGTCGCCCGGTCTCGGCACGCTGCTCGGCGACGAGCGCTTCATAGCGGACTTCGTGCACCCGCCCTGGCAGCGTGCCCTGCCAATGCGCGATGAGCCGCTCGAACTGCGCGTAATACCGTCCGATGTCGCGCAGGTCGCGCGCATAGTCGTAGTACGAAAACCCGGTGGCGAACAGCTGGCGGAAATTGCTGAGCCCGGTGTCCAGTGGATGGCGGCGCAGGACGACGATGCTCGCGGCGGGCAGCGCGCGCGCGATGTGCCCCAGGTAGAAGAAATTGAGCGGCATCTTGTCGATGAAGCGCGGTTGCGACCGGCCCGCAGGCCGCGTGCGCTCGACGTAATCGCGACCGAGCGCCTGCAGGTCGACGCGCAGCGATTGCGCAAGCGTGGCTTCGTCGAGCACCCGGGGTGAAGGCGTCTGGCACGCACGCTTCAGCAGCACGCCGAAATTCTGCGACTCCCCCGCGGAAGCAACCTGCGAGTGGCTCGAGAGGATGCGTTCGACCAGCGTCGTGCCGGTGCGCGGCATGCCAACCACGAAGATCGGCGCACACGCAGCCTCGTCGCTGCGCATCGCATCTGCCGCAGGCTCGGAAAGGGCCCCTGGGTAGAGATCCCTGACCGCCTCGAAGAGACGTCGGTCACGCTCGAATTCATAGCCACTGGCAGCGTGCTTGCGCGCATTGCCCGCGAGCAGATGCTCGAACGCCTCGTCGTCCCGCCCCAGGTCTTCCAGCTCCTTGGCCAGCGCATGACGCAGGTGCAGTTCGGCGTCGGGCTCCAGCGGTCCAGCCGCGAGCAGCCGTTCCAGCCGATCGACGTGATTGCACTCGAGCGTTTGCCTGCGGGTCGCCGCAAGCGCCGAATGCGCCCGCCAGAATCGCGGGTCGCAGCGAATGCACGCCTCGTATGCCGCCTCGGACTCGGCGAACCGCCCGAGAAATTTCAACGAGGCTGCGAGATTGAAATGCATCCCTGCTCGGTCGGGTTCCAATGCAACCGCTCGCTTGAAACACGCAACGGCCTGCTCGTGGCGACCGACGCGGCTCAGGACGACGCCGACCGTGTCCCAGCACAGCGCCGATCGCGGCACGAGCGCGAGCGCCCGCGCGACGGCCACCAGTGCTTCATCGTTGCGGTTGAGCCTGGAGAGCCAGCGCGCCAGTTGCGCCTGCGGCTCTGGATCGTCCGGATCGGCCGCGCAGGCCTCACGGATCCGCGCGAGCCCTTCGGCGATGCGGCCGCTCTCGGCCGCGAGCACGCCGCGCTCGAGAATCGACGGCGCCCGTTGCGCGGCGGCCAAGCCTGCCTCAGGGATCGAAGCGGTACGTGACTTCCAGGCCCATGGTGCGCGGCCGCAGCATGCTCTGGAAATACGTGCGTGAATCGATCGGCGGCAGGTCGGCGCGCTCGATCTGCCGGATGTAGCTCGGATCGCGGCGCACCGAGGTGACCGCGTATTTGTCGAACAGGTTGTCGACGTACAGGCTTGCCGTCCAGGCGCCCACGCCCATCCCGATCGAGGCGCCGTGGATCGCATACCCGGGCAGGGCTTCGCCGTTGTTGCGCAACCCCACCTTCGTGTACACGTCGCTGACCGCCGTGAAGTTGTAGCTCGCATTCAGCGTCCAGCCGTTGTCGAGCGGTCGCGTGTAGTCGAGCAGCAGCGTGCCCTGCTGTTCCGGCGAGCCCGAGAGGCGGTCCCCGTCAAATGCGTCCTCGCCGTCGACCAGCCCCGGGGCGTCGCTGGTGAGCTGGGCATCGTTGAAGGCGATGCTCGCCGCCAGCTTGAGGGAGTCCGTGATGGCCCACCGCGTCGACAACTCGATGCCCCGGGTCTCGGCAGTGCCGCCATTGACCGTGATCGGGACCTCGCCGACGTCGCTGGTTCCGGCGACCTGGATGTCCTTCCAGTCGATCCGATACACGGCGGCATTCACGATCAGGCGGCCGTCGAGCCACAGGCTGCGCAGGCCAAGCTCGTAGTTGGTGGTCGTGTCAGGCTTGATCAGGACTTCGTCCGTCTTGAGGCAGAACGACTGCTCGTCGGGGATCGGGTCCTGGCACGGCGGGCCGGAATTGAGCCCGCCCTGACGATAGCCTTCACTGATCGTCAGGTAACCCATCACGTCCGGCGTGAACTTGAACGACGTGTTGAACTTGAATATGACGTCGTCGTCACTGGTCTTGTTGTTGTCGTTGAGCACGGTATCGAAGAACGGGAACGAGGTTTCAAGCGCGAGCTGGTCGTTGTAGTCGAACCAGCGCGCGCCCACCGTCACCTGCCAGCGATCGGTCAGCTGGTATCCCAACTCGCCGAACAGCGCCATCTCCTCGAACGTGCGCTGCGTGACGGCGCGGTATTCCAGGTCGGAGGTTCCGGCAGGCAAGTCCGTACCATTCCGGAATGCCAGGGCGTGTACTCCGAGGCGACCGCGTCGCCCTCGTAACGGTTATAGAACGCGCCCGCGATCCAGTTCCACTTCTGCGTACCCTGGGAGACGAGGCGCAGTTCCTGGTTGAAGGTCTTCTCCTTGAGTTCGTCGATCGCATAGGCCGCGAACTGGGGGAAGTCTTCGTAGCCGTAATCGAGGTCCATCAGGAAGTCGGTCTGATCGCGCTTGCCGAACGACTCGAACTTCGAGGCTCCCGTGGCGGAGGTCAGTTCGGCGAAGCCGAGATCCCATTTCAGTTCGAGCGCCAACAGGTGATTGGTCTTGTCGGTCGGCTCGAGGAAGCGGCTCGCCGCCACGTAGCGGCCCGTTCCGAACGCCCGGTCGTGGTTGACCGTGCGCCCGCCGACCTGCTGGTCCTGGTAGTAATAGGTCAGGTTGGCGTCGACGGCATCGGTCACCTGCCAGAACAGGCCGACCCTGCCCGTGAACGTCTCCTCGGTATCGACATCCTTCTGCGTCCGCAGGTTGGCCGCGACATCCGCGGGGTCGCCAAAGTCTGGATCCGGATTGGAAACGCCCGGCTCGCGCACGATGTAGTTGTAGTCGATGAATCCTGGATCGTTGACGTAGCCGGCAGCGACGCGCAGCGCCACGCGATCCTCGACCAGCGGCACGTTCACGACGCCCCAGACGTCCGTGCCCATGCCATCGCTCTCGTTGATCGAGTAAAAGCGGCCGCCCGCAGATGCTGCGAAACCCGCGGGGTCCGGCCGATTCGGCAGGTAGCGAATGGCGCCCGCGAGCGTGCCGGCGCCATACAGGGTGCCTTGCGGCCCGAGCAGCGCTTCGACTCGCTCGACGTCGATCATCTGCAGGTCCACGAACAGCGGAATGTCGCCCAGGTAGGTCGCGACCGTGCCTCCCGTGCCATTGCCGTTGGCGATGGCATCGCTCAGCGAACTCACGTTCAGGCCGCGGACGGTGAGCAGGTTGCTGGAACGTGGCCCCTGGTTCGGCACGTAAAGCCCGGGTACGGCCCGGGTGAACTCGGCCAGGTTGTTGATGCGCAGGTCCGCGAGGGCTTCGGGGCCGAGTGCGACCATGTTGAAGGGAACGTCCTGGACGTTCGCCTCGCGGCGGGTCGCCGTGACGATGATTTCCTCGAGCACGGTGCCGTCGTCGCCCACCGGCTGGGCGAACGCGTCTCCCACTGGTGCAGCAAGGCCAAGCGCGGCCGCCACCGCCGCGGTGATCCGCGGCGAATACCGATTGCCAACCATTCGACCTCCCTCCCCGATGACCCAACCGGCCAACATAGGCCAGTCCCCAGGTCAGTCACGTGAATCGGGCCGAGTCTATAGCGGAACGGGGCGACACTTTCAATTGGAAGAGGTTCGCGCTCGGCCTGCCGTTCCGCTGGAGCATGTTCCCGTTCTTCGTTGCCGCGTACTTCGGCGGCCAGTTCGCCGGCAGCCGGCTGCGCCTGAAGCGCGCAGCTCAGCCCAACCGGCCGTAACCGGTGAACCTGGCGACCACCTTCTGAATCTCGGCGTCGTCGAGCAGCTGCGGCACCAGCCCCGCGGACAGCATCGAGAGGTATTCGTCGGCGAGATTCTCGACCTCGACGGCCACCGCGTGCGCGCGGGGCAGCGTGTCGCCGACCGCCATCACCCCGTGATTACCGAGCAGGCACGCACGCCGGCCCTCGAGTCCGCGCACTGCGGAGTCGGCCAGTTCAGCCGTGCCGAACGTGGCATACGGCATGCAGCGCACGTCACCGCCAGCCAGCGCAATCATGTAATGAAAGGGCGGAATGCCCCGGCCCGCGGCAGCCAGCGCCGTTGCGCGCGGGCTGTGCGTGTGGACGATCGCCATGACGTCCGGTCGCGCGCGATAGATGGCGGCGTGCATGCGCCATTCGGACGAGGGCCGTGGCTCAGCGGCGGTCAGCGAGGCATCGAGCGGCAACGTGACGATGTGCGAAGGCACCAGTTCGCGGTACGGGGTGCCGGCGGGCGTGATCGCGAAACCGTCCGCCACCCGGCAGGACACGTTGCCCGATTTATTCGGCACCATGCCCGCGGCGTCGAGCGCGTGCGTGACTGCAATGATCTCTTCACGATGGTCGCGCATGCGCTCCGTCCTCAGTGTCGGTCGTGCCCGGAATACAGTGCGGCCAGGCCCGCCCTGCTCGCAGCAGCCACGCCGCGTTCAGTGATGATGCCGGTGACGAGACGTGCCGGCGTGACGTCGAATCCCGGATTGCGCACGCGACTGCCGGGCGCGACCACCTGCACTTCCTCCAGGCTGCCACCGGCCGTGCGCCCACGCATGTGGGTGACTTCACGCGAGGACCGCTCCTCGATCGGCACCTGGCGCACGCCGTCGTCCAGCGTCCAGTCGATCGTCGAGAACGGCAGTGCCGCATAGAACGGCACGCCGTTGTCGCGCGCGGCCAGCGCCTTGAGGTACGTGCCGATCTTGTTGGCGACGTCGCCCGTCGCCGTGGTCCGATCGCTGCCGACGATGCAGACGTCGACCTCGCCGTGCTGCAGCAGATGGCCGCCGGCATTGTCGGCGATCACCGTGTGCGGCACGCCGTGCGCGCCGAGCTCGAACGCCGTGAGGAACGCGCCCTGGCTGCGCGGCCGCGTTTCATCGACGTACACGTGCACCGCAAGGCCGGCCTCGTGCGCGGCGTACACGGGCGCAAGTGCGGTGCCCCAATCGACGCAGGCGAGCCAGCCGGCGTTGCAGTGCGTGAGGACGTTGACGGGTTTGCCGCCCAGGCCGTGCGACAGGTCACGCAGCAGACCGAGCCCGTGTCGTCCGATGGCTGCACACGACGCGACGTCCTCCTCGGCAATCGCTGCGGCCTCGGCGTAAGCGCGTGCGGCCCGTTCGGCGGGTGGCAGCGCTGTCACGGCGCGCCGCATCCGCTCCGCCGCCCAGCGCAGGTTGACCGCGGTCGGTCGCGTCGCAACCAGTGTCTCGATGGCGGCTGCCAGGCTCGCGTCGCCCGGGTTCTCGCGCAGCGCCAGCGCCATGCCATACGCCGCCGTCACGCCGATCAACGGCGCGCCGCGTACCACCATGTCACGGATGGCGACAGCCGCTTCTTCCAGGCGGCGCAGCGTCCGCACTTCGAACGCGAACGGCAACGACGTCTGGTCGATGACCGCCACGTCGCCGCCGGCATCGGTCTGCCAGATCGTGCGGAAGGCCTGTCCGTTGACCCGCATGCGCGTGATCCGCTCAGGCGGGACGCAGCACGCGGCCTGCAATCGTCTGCAGCTTCGCGACGAGGGCCGGATCGCGCATGTCGGGGCGCGTGAGGATCGCGCCGTCGAGCGCGCGGTCGGAGCCCACCGGACAAGGCACTCGCTCCGCCGGGAAGTCCCGCGCCAACCGCGCGAACACACGCTGTGCCTTGCCGTTGTTCTCCGCCATCACGCGCAGCAGGCTCGCGACGTCGACGGCACCGTGCACTTCGTGCCAGCAGTCGTAATCGGTCACCATGGCGACCACCGCATAGGTGATCTCGGCTTCGCGCGCAAGCTTGGCTTCAGGCATCGAGGTCATGTGAACGACGTCGTAGCCGAGCCGCTGGTACGTCAGCGATTCCGGCAGCGTCGAAAACTGCGGCCCTTCCATGCAGACGGCCACGCCGCCGCGCTGGTAGGGAATGCCCTCGGCCTGGACGGCCCGTTCGATGCGGTCCTGCAGCGCCGGCCCCACCGGATGCGCGAACGACACGTGCGCAACGCAGCCGGTGCCGAAGAACGTGCTGGCACGGTGTACCGTGCGGTCGACGAAGTTGTCGACCAGGACGAACGTTCCCGGGCTCAGGGCTTCCTGGTACGAGCCGCAGGCCGAGAACGACACGAGATCGGTCACGCCGAGTTGTTTCATCGCATCGACGTTGGCGCGGTAATTGATTTCGTGGGGCGGGATGCGATGCCCGCGGCCGTGCCGCGGCAGGAACACTACTTCGGTCGTGCCGACGCGCCCGACGCGCAAGCTGTCGGACGGCTCGCCCCAAGGCGTCGTGACGGCCTGCTCGCGCACGTCTTCGATGCCGGGCAGATCGTAGATGCCCGACCCGCCGATGATTCCCAACACTGCCTTGACCATGCCTGCCGCCCCGTCGCCTGGTGCACCGCAGATTAAACGAGACCGCGCGTCACCGTGAACCGGGGTTTTCCGCCCGCGTCCATGAGACCATGGAGGGATCTGGCAGAGGGACAGCAGCCATGCACCGCTACGCGGCCTTGCTCATCGCCACAGCGGCCTCACTCTCCGCGATCGCCGCGGACGTGGTTGCGCCGCGGCCCGATCCTCGGCCCGTCACGCTCGTCGCGGGTCTGGAGGACAGCCCGCTGAAGCGTGAACTGGCGGCGTGCACCGACGATCCCGTTCGTCGCACGTCGTTCTCGTTCGGCCATCGCGGCGCCCCGCTGCACTATCCCGAGCACACCCGCGAATCCTACCTCGCCGCAGCGGCGATGGGTGCGGGAGTCATCGAATGCGACGTGACGTTCACGCGTGACAAGCAACTCGTCTGCCGCCACGCGCAGGACGACCTGCACACGACGACGGACATCCTGCTGACACCTCTCGCCGCACGCTGCGTGAAACCTTTTCGACCGGCCCAGTTCGACGCCCAAGGCAAGCTGCTCGTGCCCGCCGCAGCGGAATGCCGCACGAGCGACCTCACGCTCGCCGAATTCCGCACGCTGCGCGGCAAGCGCGACGGCTACGACCCGCGTGCGCGCACTGTCGAAGAGTACGTGTGGGGCGGCAAGGCGGCGTACGACGCGCTGGGGCCCAGCACCGGCACGCTGATGTCGCACGCGGACAGCATCGCGCTGTTCCGTCAGCTGGGCGTGCAGATGGTTCCCGAATTGAAACAGCCGGTGGTCACCATGCCGTACGACGGCATGAGCCAGCAACGGTTCGCGCAGCGCCTGATCGATGATTACAGGCATGCGGGCGTGCCACCCAGCGCGGTGTGGCCGCAGTCGTTCAACCTTGCCGATATTCTTTACTGGATCGAACGCGAACCCGGGTTCGGCCGGCAGGCGGTCTATCTCGAAGATGCCGAGAACGTGAGCCAGCTGCCCGATGCCGCCGGGTTCAAGCGCCTGCAGGCACAGGGTGTCCGGATCTGGGCGCCGCCGCTGTTCGCCCTGCTGGCGCTGGACGACCACGGCGCGATTGTCCCTTCGCAAAGCGCGCGCGACGCGCGCGCAGCCGGACTCGACATCGTCGCATGGAGCCTGGAGCGCTCCGGCACGCTCGGTACCGGTCAGAACGGCTGGTACTACCAGACCGTCGACAGCGCCCTGCACAGTGACAGCGACGTGCTGCGGGTGCTCGACGTCCTGGCGCGACAAGGCCACGTGCGCGCAGTGTTCAGCGACTGGCCCGCCACTACCACGTTCTACGCCAACTGCACGGGCCTGAACTGACGCCGGCCGGGTCCCGAGGCCGCGCGGCTCCGCTTTATCCGGTCACGCTGTAATTTTCCTGCCGGTCGCACCGACTAACGGTTGAGCCCTTCACTTCGGAGGGCGTGGCCGGCGCCTGTCCCGTTGGGAACGACCGCCGGTAATCCGTCAAAAAACGCTTCAGCAGGAGATTGATGCAATGTCAGCCAGACGTACCACCGGTGCCGCCCTCGCCACGGCCGCCGCGATGCTCTTTACCTCGGTCGGAATCAGCACGGCGCACGCCGAGGACGCGAAGATTCATTGCATGGGCGTGAACGGGTGCAAGGGCCAGTCCGCGTGCAAGACTGCAGCCAATGCCTGCAAGGGCCAGAACTCGTGCAAGGGCGCGGGTTTCCTGGAACTGACCGCGAAGCAGTGCACTGAGGCCAAGGCCAGCATGGGCGACGCGAAGAAGTAGCGGACGGCCCGCGCGACGGGGTTCACCTCGTCGCGCGGCGCCTGTGCAACCAATGAAAACACTGGGATTCGGGCTCGGCCTGCGGCCCGTCCACTACGACGCCATCCGTCACGGGCGGCCGCGCGTCGACTGGTTCGAGGCGATCACGGAAAACTACCTCGTGCCGGGAGGAGCGCCGCTGCGCAACCTGGAGCTCGTGCGGAACGACTATCCCATCGCACTCCACGGCGTCTCGCTCTCGATCGGCGGCACCGACCCCATCGACCAGGCGTACCTGCGCGACGTCAGGCAACTGGTCTCGCGCCTCGAGCCGGCATGGGTCTCCGATCACCTGTGCTGGACGGGCGTGGCTGGGCGCAACCTCCACGACCTGCTGCCGCTGCCGTACACCGAAGAGGCGCTGCACCACGTGGCCGGGCGCGTCAGTCGCGTGCAGGATTTTCTCGGCCGGCGGATACTGCTCGAGAACGTCTCGAGCTACGTCGAATTCGCGTCGTCGGAGATGCCCGAGTGGGAGTTTCTGCGCAGCATCGCCGAGCTCGCGGACTGCGATCTGCTGCTCGACGTCAACAACGTCTACGTCAGCAGCGTCAACCATGGCTTCGATGCACGTGCATACCTGGACGCTTTGCCCTGCCACCGGATCCGCCAGATTCATCTGGCGGGCCACGAGCACAACGGCGACCACGTCGTGGATACCCATGACGCGCCGGTGAGCGAAGCCGTGTGGGAGCTGTATCGCCACGCCGTGCTCCGATTCGGCGAAGTCACGACGATGATAGAGCGCGACGACAACATCCCCGCGCTGGCGGACCTCGTCACCGAACTCGACATCGCGCGCACGATCTCACGGCAGGCACTGCAGGTCGCCGCATGAGCAGCCTGCGCGAACTGCAACTCGCCATGCAGGGTCACGTATTGCGCGGCGATCCGGCGATCGTCGCCGGCTTGCGGCGGTCCGGCGGTCTCCCTGCAGCCGGGCGTCTGGCCATCTATGCGAGCGCCTACACGCTGCGACTGACCGAAGCCCTGCGCGAAAGCTTTCCCGCGCTGGTGCAGACGATGCGGCCGGCTCCGTTCGACGCGATGGCCCGTGCTTACGTCGCAGCGCAGCCATCGCACCATGCATCGATCCGCTGGTTCGGCGCGCAATTGGCCGATCATCTGCAGGCGCGCGGAAGTGACCTGCTGGCCGACATTGCGCGCTGGGAGTGGACGCTCGGCACCGTCTTCGACGGCCCCGACGCTGCCCCGGTCGGGCTCGACGCGGTGAGTTCGTTCGCAGCAGCGGACTGGCCCTCCCTGCAGATCGACTTCTGCCATAACCTGCAGCGCGTCGCAGTCCGCGTGGACGCCGTCCAGGCCTGGCGTGCGGCAACATCGGGAGCAGACGACACACCGCCCGGCCCGCGCCACGCTGGGATCGAGTGGCTCGTCTGGCGCCGCGATCTTGCGACGAGCTTCCGCTCACTGCTGCCGGATGAGGCCTGGGCGTTCGATGCGGTCCGGGGTGGCGCGACGTTCGGTGAACTCTGCGAGGGGCTGGCAATGCGCGCAGGCGCGCAATCCGCCCCGGCGCACGCGGCGAGCCTGCTCAAGCAATGGCTCGCCGACGGCTGCGTTGCCGCGCTGACCTGCGAGCCGGTTCTCCCGGCGGGACCCCTCGCGAATTGAGAAGGTCGGCACCCGCCTCGGCCGACCGCAGCCTCGCTAGAATGACCCGACGGCCGGTGCGACCCATGCCGGCCGGCCTTCGCTTCATCGGGCAACGCGGGAGCCGCCTTGAAGACCCTGTTGATCGTCTACCACTCGATGACCGGCGGCACTCGGCAGATGGCCGAGGCGGCGCTTCGAGGTGCGGCCCTGGAACCCGCCGTGCGCACGGTATTGCTCCGCGCGCAGCACACGCAGCCGGACGACGTGCTCGGCGCCGACGGCTACATCTTTGCCACCCCCGAGAACCTGGCTTCGATGAGCGGCCTGATGAAGGATTTCTTCGACCGTACCTATTATGCGGCGCTCGACCGGATCAACGGCAGGCCTTACGCCGCAATGGTCTGCGCGGGCAGTGACGGCCAGGGCGCGATCCGCCAGCTCGAGCGCATCGCGCTCGGCTGGCGGCTCAAGCCGGTCGCACCGCCGTTGCTGGTCATCACCCACGCGCAGGCCCCAACAGGCCATCCTGCGGCCCAAGAGTCATTGGACCCGCCGATCTGCAGCGCTGCGAGGAACTCGGCGGAACGCTGGCGGCCGGCCTGGCCCTGGGCCTGTTTAGGTTGCGCCGGTGGCATCGGCGACTTTTATGCGATGCTCCGCGGCCATGAGCCGCGGCCCGCACCCCTCGCCTGGCGAACCGACTCGATGACTCTTCTGCATCGCTTCGTCAAGGGCGTCGACGCCCTGAACGACTGGATCGGTCGTACCGTCGCGTGGCTGACGCTCGGCTGCGTGCTCACCTGCTTCACGGTCGTCGTGCTGCGCTACGCCTTCAACGTCGGCTTCCCCTGGATGCAGGAACTCTACGTCTGGCAGCACGCCGCGGTCTTCATGGCCGGCGCCGGTTACACCATGCTGCATCGCGGGCACGTCAACGTCGACGTGATGTACGGCAAGCTCGGCGACCGGGGCAAGGCGTGGATCGACATACTCGGCACGCTGTTCTTCCTGTTTCCCTGGCTCGCGATCCTGGCCGTGACGTCGGCGCCGTTCGTGCTGTCGTCCTGGAGCATCCGCGAAGCCTCGGCCACGGCCGACGGCATGTCCGCGCTGTATCTGCTTGAAGTCGCTGCTGTGGGTACTGTGCGCGTTGCTGTTCGTGCAGGGACTCGCGCTGATCGCGCGCCGCTCGCTGTACCTCGCCGGCCATGCAATCGTCGATCACGACGAAGACAAGGTGACCGATGAGCGCCTGTGAGCGCAGCGTCGGCAAGGGACGCGCCATGAGCACCGTGCTGATCGGCGAAGTGCTTTCCATCGCGATGTTCGCCACGACGATCGGTGCCGTGCTGCTGGGCTATCCCGTGGCCTTCACGCTCGCCGGCGTCGGACTGATCTTCGCGACGCTCGGGATCGTGCTCGGGGTGTTCGACGTCGCGATCCTGTCCGCGCTGGTCGGCCGCTACTTCGGCACGATGACCAACGAGACGCTGGTGGCCGTGCCGCTGTTCGTCTTCATGGGCGTCATGCTCGAACGCTCGAAGATTGCCGAAGCCCTGCTCACGACCATGGGCGAACTGTTCGGCTCGTTGCGTGGCGGCCTCGGGTACTCGGTGGTGATCGTCGGCGCGCTGCTCGCGGCATCGACCGGCATCGTCGGCGCCACCGTCGTGACGATGGGATTGCTGTCGCTGCCCGCGATGATGCGCGCGGGTTACGACCCGAAACTCGCCGCCGGCACGATCTGCGCGGCGGGCACGCTCGGCCAGATCATCCCGCCGTCGACCGTGCTGATCTTCGTCGGCGACATCCTGCAGGGCGCCAACCAGCGCGCGCAGCTCGAGCTCGGCAACCTGTCGCCGGACCCGATCTCGGTCGGGCAGCTGTTTGCCGGCGCCATGCTGCCGGGGCTGGTGCTGGTGGGTCTTTACCTGCTGTGGATCCTGGCGAAATCGATCTTCGATCCGCAGTCGTGCCCGCCGCTCGCGATGAGCGACGTCCAGCGCGCCGGCCTCGCCGGCCGCGTGCTCAAGGCGCTGGCCCCGCCGCTGCTGCTGATCCTGTCCGTGCTCGGCTCCATCCTGGCGGGCATCGCGACGCCGACCGAGTCCGCCTCGGTAGGCGCGGTAGGCGCGATCGCGCTCTCCGCGGCCAACCGCAGCTTCAACCTCCCGATCCTGCGCGAGGTGATGCGCTCGACGCTGACGATCAGCTCGATGGTGTTCGTGATCCTGCTCGGCGCGAGCGTGTTCAGCCTGGTGTTCCGCGGGCTCGGCGGCGAGAACCTGGTGCACGCCGCGCTGTCGTCGCTGCCGGGCGGTGCGTTCACGGCGGTGCTCGCCGTGATGCTGGTGATCTTCTTCCTGGGTTTCTTCCTCGACACGTTCGAGATCATCTTCGTCGTCGTGCCGATCGCGGCGCCGGCGCTGATCAAGCTGGGCGTCGATCCGGTCTGGCTCGGCGTGATGATCGGCGTGAACCTGCAGACGAGCTTCCTGACGCCGCCGTTCGGATTCGCGCTGTTCTACCTGCGTGGCGTCGCCGGCAAGATGCTGACGACGCTCGACATCTACAAGGGCGCGGTGCCTTTCGTCGTGCTGCAGGTGATCGGGATCGGTCTGCTCTGGGCGATGCCGGCTCTCGCGACGTACCTGCCGGACAGGTTGTTCACGCACGCGGCACCGCTGCAGGAAGACACGCGCGGCCCGCTCGGCCCGATGACGCCGTCAGGCTCGCCGGTGGCGGACGATTTCAGCGACCTGTTCGACGGACCCGCCCAGAACCGGCCACGTCCCTACCAGGACGATCTCCAGGACCTGTTTCCGCCGGTCGACGAAGCCGCGAAGTAGTGGAACACGCTCAATGCCTGCTGCACGGCAACGGCGCACCGCCTGGTAACGGCCGCACGTTGCCTCAACCAGGCACCGCTATTTCAGTTTGAATTCGAACGGCAGCCGTCGCGCGTTGACGAACGCCTGCTCGCCGACGCGCGTCCACGGGATGACGTCTTTCCGGAACGCCAGGAAGTCTTCGATGATGCGGCGGACGATGCGATTCGGCGAGGTGTCGCCGGCGTAGATCTCGTTCAGCACTTCGTTCGACTTCTCGCCGCACGCCAGCAGCACGTCCTCCGGCAGGCCCCGCACGATCACGCCGTGCTTTTCCACCAGCGTGCGCAGCGCGGGACCCGACTGCGCGGTGTATTCGGCGTACATGTCGGTCGTCGCGGCATCCGCCGCGGCGCGCACGATCGCCTGCAGGTCGGACGGCAGCGAGCGCCAGGCCTGCTCGTTGACGATGAGCTGCAGCGCCGGACCCGGCTCGTGGTACCCGTGTGAATAGTAGTAGCGGCACACCTGGTAGAAGCCGAGCGCCAGGTCGTTGTAGGGACCAACCCATTCGGCGCCGTCGATGGCCCCCGATTGCAGCGCCGGAAAGATCTCGCCGCCCGGCAACGAGACCGGGGTGACGCCGAGCTTCTGCAGCACCCGGCCCTGGTTGCCAGGCGTGCGGAACTTCAGCCCGTCGAGGTCTGCAAGCGAACGGATTTCGCGCCGGAACCAGCCGAACATCTGCGTGCCCGTGCTGCCCGCCTGGAACCCACGGATGCCGAACGGCGCGTAGAGTTCGTCCCACAGTTTCTGGCCGTTGCCGTGCTTGATCCACGCCGGCCATCTCGCCCATCGTGAAGCCGAATGGAAATGCGGTGAAGAACGGGCAGCCTTCCGACTTGCCCGCGTGGTAGTAGGCCGCGTCGTGCCCCATCTGCGCGGTGCCGTTGGCGACCGCGCCAAAGCATTCGAGCGCAGGCACGAGTTCGCCGGCCGAGTACACCTTGACCGTCAGGCGGCCACCGCTCATGGCGGTGATGTTCGCGGCGAGCCGCTCGGCGCCCGCGCCCAGTCCCGGCAGGCCCCTGGGCCAGCTGGTGACCATGCGCCATTCAAGCAGGCCTTTGGAGATCGCCGGCGCGGCAAAAGCGGCGCCACTGCCGAGCACGGCGGCCTTGAGTAACGACCTGCGTTTCACGCGCGATTCTCCACTGGAACCTGCCTCCTGGCTGCCGTCATACGATAGCAGCACGCGGGCAGCGCCGTACCTCGCCTGGACGCCAGTCACTTGACACCGCCGACCCGCCATAGGACGGTGCGCGCCACGGTGAGTCTCCCGGAGCGTTCCCACGTGTCTGAATCGCATGAACTGAGCCGGACACTGCTGCCGCGCCACATCACGATGATCACGATCGGCGGCGTCATCGGCGCCGGCCTGTTCGTCGGCAGCAGTGCCGCTATCGCAGCGGCCGGCCCCGCGGCCCTGCTGTCGTACATCCTGGCGGGAACGATCGTCTTCATCGTGATGCGCATGCTCGGTGAGATGGCCATCACGCACCCCAGCGTGCGGACCTTCACCGAGTTTTCGCGCGCCGGACTCGGCGACGCGGCCGGCTTCATCGCCGGGTGGCTCTACTGGTACTTCTGGATCGTCGTGGTGCCGATCGAGGCGATCGCGGGCGCGCAGATGCTGCAGCAGTGGATCAACCTGCCGATGTGGCAGATCGGCCTGGCGCTGATGGCCGTCATGACGGCGGTCAACCTGCTGTCGGCACGCTCCTACGGCGAGTTCGAGTTCTGGTTTTCATCGATCAAGGTGGCGGCGATCCTCGCCTTCATTCTCGTCACGGCCGCGTACGCATTCGGCCTGACCTCGCCTGATGGCGCGACGTTCGCGAACCTGACGTCCCACGGCGGCTTCGCACCCAAAGGCTGGGTGCCGGTGGTGGCCACCGTGACGACCGTGTTCTTCTCGCTCGTGGGCGCGGAGATCACGACCGTCGCAGCGGCCGAATCGAAAGAGCCGGAGAAGGCCGTCGTGCGCATGGCCACCACGATCACCTGGCGCATCCTGCTGTTCTACGTCGTTTCGCTGGGACTGATCGTCTGCGTCGTCGCCTGGACGGCGGTCAAGCCGGGCGAATCGCCGTTCACGCTGGCGCTGACCGTCATGGGGTTCAAGTGGGGCAGCGCGGTGATGAGCTTCATCATCCTGACGGCCGTGCTGTCGTGCCTCAATTCCGCCGTGTACGTCTGCTCGCGCGTGCTGCACGTAATGGCCGACCGTGGCGACGCGCCGCGCTGGCTGGCCGAGGTGAATTCGCATCGCGTTCCCGCGCGCTCGATCCTGCTGGGCTCGGTGGTCGGCGTGATCGGCGTCATCATCGCGATCGTTTCGCCGAACCGCGTATTCGCATTCCTCATCAGCACCACGGGCACGGTGATCCTGTTCGTGTACCTGATGACCGCTTTCGCGCACATCCGGTTGCGCCGGCGGCATCCGGAAACCGAGACCAAGGCCGTGCGCGTCTGGCTCTTCCCCTGGCTCAGCTACGTGACGATCGGTGCGATGATCGCGGTGCTGATCGCCATGGCGCTGACACCCGAGCTCGCGAGCCAGTTCTACTTCAGCCTGCTGACGCTCGCGGTCGTCGTTGGCTCGTATTACGTATTCCGCAGGGCGCGCGGCGGTTGAACGCAGGCGACTGACGCGGACTGCCCGCAGCATGTACTGCGGCACCCTGCCGCGGCAGATCCGGGTCCGATCACTCGCCGCCAGGCCCACGCCGCCCTATTGCCCTTCGTCGCGCAGTTGCTCGCCGTTGCCGCGGGCCGTCAGGTGCAACAGGATGCCCAGCACCGCCATCGCCCAGACGATCACCGGGCTCGACGGCAGGTCCGTGAACAGCGAGACGGCGAGACCCACGATGTAGCTCGCGAGCGCGACCGCGTACCCCAGCAGCAGTTGCCGGTTGCGCGCATGACGGTACGTCGCCAGCGCGGGCACGATCAGCGTGGTGAACACCAGGTAGACGCCCACGAGCTGCACGGACATCGTGACCATCACCGCGAACAGCACGTAGAAGCCGATGGTGCCAATGCGTTCGCGCCAGCGAAACCAGACGACCAGGAACACCGCCGTGAGCACCGCGGCGCGCACCAGCTGCTCGGTCGAGACCCACAGGATCTGCCCGGCGAGCAGGTCCTTCAGTTCCTCGCCGCCATGCGGGTTGTTGGCGAGCAGCAGGATCTGGGCGGTCGACGCGAGTACGAACAGCACGCCGATCAGTGCCTCCTGCACCTCGGGACGCTTGCGCTCGGTCCACGTCAGCAGCAGTGCGCCCAGCAGCGCCGCGACCACGGCGGCCGCCTGTGTCGTCCAGCCCTGCAGCTCCATGCCGAACGAGTGCGCGGCGATCACGCCGAGGCCGGCGACCTGGGCGATCGCGAGGTCGATGAAGACGATGCCGCGCCTGAGCACCTGCTGCCCGAGCGGCACGTGCGACAGGACGACGAGGATGCCGGCCACGAGGGCCGGCCACAGGATGCTGATGTCCCCGGCGAGGTCGTTCATTTGGCGGCTGCCTGCAGGCGGTTGAGCGTGTCGTCGAACAGGCCGAAGAGATCCTTCGCCTCGGGCGTGCCGCCCACCGAGAACGGCAGCAACACCACCGGCGCCTTCACCCGTTCCGCCAGCCAGTCGGACGCCTTCGGATCGTTGTAGGCGTTGCGCAGGATCATCTTCGGCGGCGTGGCACTGAGCTTCGACACCAGGTCCGCCAGGTACCCGGCGCTTGGCGGCACACCGGGCTTGGGCTCGATCGCGGCGAGTTCCTTCATGCCGAGCCAGTGGATCAGGTAGGTCTGGTCCTTGTGGTTGACGACCACCGGAACGTCCTTGAGCGCCGCTCCCTGCGCGTTCCACCGTGTCATCGCCTGCTGCCAGCGCGCCTGGAACTCCGCGCCCCGCTGCTGATAAAAGGCCGCATTGGCTGCGTCGACCTGCGCGAGCCGCGCCGACAGCGCTTTCGCGGCAGCGGCAATGTTGCGCGGGTCGAGCTGCACGTGCGGGTTGCCGAGAGGATGCACGTCACCCATCGAGCGGTCGACCGCCGTCGGGATGTCCAACAACCGCAGCGCGGAAGCAATCTCGAAATACCCCGGCGCGCCGGGCTGGATCTTCGAGTTGCCGGATTCCTGCAGCAGCACGGGCAACCAGCCGATCTCGAGTTCGGCACCCGTCGCGACGATGAGGTCGGCCGAGCGGGCGCGGGCCACCAGGCTCGGCTTGGCATCGACGCGGTGCACGTCCTGCAGCGCACTGGTCGCCGTGTAGACGTTCACCCTGTCGCCACCGAGTTCTGTCACCAGCGAGCCCCAGTCGGACGTGGTTGCCAGCACCTTGATGGCCGCGTTCGCCGGCAGCGCGATGCCCAGCACGCACGCAAGACACAGGCCGCGAATAAATTGATTCATTTCGGTCTCCTAGAACTTGTGCGCGCCGTGGGCGCCGAGAGCGTAGATGTACTGCAGGAGCAACTGCCGGTCGGTCGCGGCGTCGCGCGAGTCGTCCCAGGCGTACTGCGCGCGCAGGCGCGAGAACTCGCTCGGACTGAAGTCGATCATCGTCGTGATGCGGCTGGGCGAACCGGGCAGCAGCAGCGGGAAGTCACTCGGCCAGCAGGTCGCCGTCCTGGACGAGGCCGATGTGCGTCGAGCCCGAATCGAGTTCGTCGTAACGCACGCCGAAGCGCCAGCGCGGATTGAACTGGTACACGCCCTGCACGTACCAGCCGTCCTGTTCGCTGCGGTACGAGTCGTTGAGCCCCACGCCTTCGACGTCGTAGGCGAGCGACCCGTCTTCGGTGCGGCGCATGAATTCCGCCTGCAGCTTGAAGGCCTGGCGACGAGTGCTCGACGCCGGCGTCCACTTGAACGTCGCGTCGGCGATCCAGGTCCGGGAACTGCCGGTGAACGAATTCATGACCGCATTGCCGACGCCATCGACGTCCTCGTAGGTACGGCCTTCGGCATCCATGTCCATCCACGACAAACCGGCGCGCCACCCGATCGAGTCGCCGAGATCGCCGCCGACGTGCGTGAACAGCGTCATGCCATTGAGCCCGTTGCGACCAAGGCGTGTGCCCGGGAATTCGCCGCCATTGCCGGTCTCGGCACCGAACTCGAGGAATAGGTCCGTCGGCGCGAGCCACTTCACCTGCACGCCGTCCTGGGCGTACTGGCCGCCATAGAAGGCCTGATAGACGAGCGGCTGGTCGACGAAGTCCCAGGCATGCGCGTGGATCTCGTTGAGGTAGCCGAAGCCCGAGAAGAAGCGCCCGCCCTTCACCGAGAATCCAGCCGGCAGCGCGGTGGTGCGGGCGAACGCCTCCTCGACGCCGATTTCGCCTTCGGCCGACAGGGCCACGGTCAGCGCGGCGGTGAAATACGGATCGACGCTGGCCGCGAAGGTGACCTCGGATTCGCCGAGGTTGAAGCTGCGCTCGCCTGGTCCGATGTCGCCGCCGCTCGGCATGAAGCCGGCAAAGTTGAAGTTGCCCGGGTCCTGTGACAGGTCGGCGTAGTTGCCGGTCAGGATCACCGAGATGGCGGGATTGAACGCAGAGGAATTGCGGGCGGGTGCCGCAGGCGCCGGAGGCGGCGGCTCGACCGGTGCGGCGGCCGCCATCGTTGTCGTTGCTTCCAGTTGATCGATGCGGGTTTCGAGCGCCGTCACGCGCTGCGCGTACTCGGCCTTGAGCGCGGCGATCTCCGCACGCAGTGCTTCCACATCGTCGGCCGCACGACCGGTGGCGGGGGCCACCAAGGCTGCAATGGCCACGGAGCCCGATGATTCGGGAAAGGTATCCCATCGGATGATCCTCGTTGAATGAAGGCTGACCGGCCGCGAGGCGGCCGACGTGATCGAGCGGATCGATCGTTCAGCGAGGAGGAGCGCGGGCGAGAAAGGCGCGGCGCGCTGCGCGCCAGCACCGGGACGTCGAAACGACCGGGTCGCAGCGTGCCCGCGACCTGGAGAGCAAGGAAAAGGACGACCGCGGCACCGCCGGCCATGGCCAGCAGCGGCGCGTGCGAGACGCATTCCTTGCAGAGGCTCGTGCGCTCGCCGGCGGGGAGTTGCTGGTCGGGTCCGCTGGCGGCATGACCCAGTTCATGCAGCAACGCCGCCGATTGCGCGAACAGGAACGCAATCAGTGCAAAGCCGACGAGCCAGTGACGACGGGACGGACTCAGGACGACACTCTCCTTGCCAAGGCCGGAGATACTAGCGGAAAGCCGTGGACCTTGTCCGCAGCGCCCCCGGGACATGATATAGCTTGAGCATGACCGTGCGATCCCGCACCTTCCGGCAGTCTTCGGCGCCCACGCTTGCCATCGCTGTGTGGGCCATCGCTGCCGTCGTGCCCTGCCCCCCGACGTGGGCGCAGACCGAGACACCCGAATCCCAGCGCCTCGACGAAGTGATCGTCAGTGCGCCCGAACCGCGTTACGTCGCGCCCACGACGCGCGACCGGATCGGCCGCATCTGGGCACCCGTCCTGATCAACGGCAAGGGACCGTACCGGCTGGTGCTGGACACCGGCGCCACCCGCTCGGCGGTCATCCAGCGTGTGGTCGACGATGCCGGCCTGCCGCTGCGCGACCAAGCCGGTGAGACTGCGCGGCGTCACGGGTTCAGCCGTCGTGCCGGCCGTCCGGGTCGAGACGCTCGAGTTCGGCGAACTGGTGATCGAGAACGCCACCTTACCCATCGTCGCCGACGCCTTTGGCGGTGCCGACGGCGTGCTCGGCGGCGACGGCATGAAGGACAAGCGTATCCACATCGAGTTCCTCAAGGACCGGATCAGCATCATCCGCTCGCACGGTGCTGCCGCCCCTGCTGGATTCTCGACGGTGCCGTTCAAGTACAGCGTGAACCGCGGCATGCGCATCGAGGTCATGGTCGGCCCGGTTCGCACCACGGCACTGATCGACTCGGGCGCACAGGCGACCGTCGGCAACCTCGCGCTGCGCGAAGCCCTTGCCCGCCGGCGCGGCGAGCACGACCCGTACGACGATGCGGTCATCGGCGTCACCGAGGACGTGCAGCAGGCGGCGCGCGTGCGGATTCCGAGCATCGTCGCGGGCGACATGATCGTGAAGAACGCGAACATCCTGTTCAGCGACCTGCACATCTTCGAACATTGGCAGCTGGTATCGAAGCCGGCGCTGATCATCGGCATGGACGTCCTTGGCGTACTCGATACACTGGTGATCGATTACCGTCGCAACGAATTGCAGATCAGGATTCGGCGCTGACCAGGGGAGCGGGCATGACACGAGCAACGGCGATCGCCGACGGGCTTTATTTCGGTGAGGGGCCGCGCTGGCATGACGGCCGGCTGTGGTTCAGCGACTTCTACGACCACGCGGTCAAGTCGATGGACGCGAACGGCAACGTGCGCACCGAACTCGAAATCGACGACCAGCCCAGCGGATTGGGGTGGCTGCCGGACGGCCGTCTGCTCGTGGTATCGATGCACCGCAGGCAGGTGCTGCGGGTCGATGCCGACGGCGTCAAGGTCCACGCCGATCTCTCGGGACTGGCGACCTTCCACGCCAACGACATGGTCGTCGACCGCCAGGGTCGGGCCTACGTCGGCAACTTTGGATTCGATCTGGATCAGGCGCTGCATGCGCGCGGCGTCGAAGGCGTGCTGGCGGATCATCCGACGGCCGTGCTCGCACGCGTCGATCCGGACGGCAGCGTGCATGCCGCGAGTTCGGGACTGCACTTCCCGAATGGCAGCGTGATCACACCGGACGGCAAGACACTTATCGTCGCCGAGACGCTCGCGCTGCGCTTGACCGCATTCGACATCGCGACCGATGGGGCTTTGTCGAACCAGCGAGTGTGGGCGCCGGTCGGAATGCGCGCGCCGGACGGCATCTGCCTCGACCGCAACGGCCACGTCTGGATCGCGAACGCGATCGGCCCCGAATGCGTGCTGTTCGCACCGGGAGGCAAGATCGTCGCCACCGTCGAGACGGACCAGCCCTGCTTCGCGTGCGCCCTCGGAGGCGCCGATGGCCGAACGCTCTACATGCTCACCGCACCTTCTTCCGTAGGCGACATCGCACGCGCCTCCCGGCAAGGCCGGGTGCTCTGTGCGCAGGTCGAGGCACCGGGCGAGGTTCGTGCATGACCGGGACTGGACTGCCGACGTACCTCACGCGCCAGTTCGCGCTGACCAGGCCGCAGCTCGCGACCGAACTCGGCGCGGAACTGCTGTCGCTGTGCCAGACCGTGACGGCCGACGGTCGACTGGCACCGGAAGAGATCGCGGGGCTGCGGCAATGGCTTGCCGATGCCGAAGCCGCCGAAATGCAGGCCGCGCGATTCCTGCGCGGCGTGATCGAGCGGGTGCTCGCCGACGGCAGGATCACGACGGAGGAATACGCAGAAGTCTATCGCGCGATCGAAGCGGTGTTGCCGTTCGAGGCCCGGCAACAGGCACACGCGGCACGCGAACAAGCGGAGTCATCCGGTCCATTGACCCCTGCGCACATCTCCGCCGCGCAGCCCGCTGCTGCCGGTTCGGCGCAGACGGAGCCAACGCCGATCGTTGACGTCACGTTCATGGTGGCCGGCGTGCGACAGGAAGGTCGGCCCGCGTTGATCGCGCAGCACGCGTCGGTGGGGACGGCGGTGACGCTCGAACTGGTCGCGGCCGGCTCGCACGGTGACGAAACGATCGCATTGAGGCTGCCAGACGGCGCCCAGATCGGCCTCGTGCCCGCCGCCGAATCCCGGCAGTTCGTTCCGCTGCTGCGACAGGGAAGTCCTTGCAGTGCGCACATCGTTCGCATTCGCAGTTCGGGGCGCAGCCCCATCCCCGTCGTGCAGGTGCGATTCTTCCCGGGCGCGATCGAGGCGACAGACCCTTCGGGCCTGGCTTCGTCGCACCCGCCGGTGGCGGCAGGTCGTTGGGGCCGGGCGCTGGCGTTACTCGCTCGGCATCGTCGCCGCTGCCCTGCTCGTGTATCGCGGTGTGGTAGCGCTGATCCCGGGCGCCTGTGACAAAGGCACTGGACTCATCCCGGAGACCTGAGGTCGCCCTTCGCGAGTGGCATGGCTATGATCGGGCCATGCAGATCCTCGGCAGGGTTTTACTTGTGCTCGCTATGGGTGCCGCCCTTCCTGCGGTACAGGCGGACACGCCTCCAATAGCCATCGCGACGGTTGAAACGGCCTTTCTCGACTACCTCGATGCCGTGGGTGCCGTCGGCTACATCGAGTCCGGCGGTACAAAGTCCTTTGGCGGCAAGGACCTTGCAGCGTGGAAGGCCCGGCTCGACAGGCAGCGCAAGCAGTTCGACGGCGCGCTGGCGCAAGTCGAGCCCGGCAAGCTCGACGCTGCCGACCGGGATGCCATCGCGTCGATGCGCAAATCAGTGGCCGATCTGGAAGCTGACGACACGACTGCCGGCGTCCAGGCCCGCACCTGCGCGGATGCCCAGCGCCGCGACCTCGACTACTCCTCGCTGCGTGCAGCGCTGGTCAGCTGCTACATCGAGCACGGCAACCACCTGCAATACGACGGCGGCACGATCGATCGTGGCACCGCACTGCAATTGCTGCACGTGGTTGACGACCGCGCGAGCCGGAAGGCGATCTTCGACGCCTTCGTGCCGCTCTGGACGGCGCTCAATGGCCATGACGAGGCCGACAGCCCGTATCGACGCATGATCGCGATGGCCGCCGCCGACGCGCGCAGGAATGGCTCGGAGATCGACGCTGCCGCCCGTGCCATCGGCGTCACAACGACTGATGTCGAACGATGGCTGGTGCAAGTGCTCGAAGCCTGGCGCGATGCAAACCCGGCCGACCCCATCGAGCCGTGGGACTTCCGGTACCTCAACGGCGCGGCCAACCGCGAGCTGCAGGCTCGCATTCCTGCCGCTGCGCTGCTGCCCGTGAATCAACGTTTTTACCGCGACCTCGGGGCGGACCTCACGCAACTCGGCGTGGTGTTCGATCTCGAATCGCGCCCGGACAAATCGCCGCTCGCCTACTCCGACTTCCTCGTGCGCGGCCGCACGGTGAAGGCGGAATGGCATCGCCCCATTGCGCGAGTTCTCGGCACGTACCCGGCTGGCGGCCTGTTCTCGCTCAACGAACTGGTGCACGAGAACGGTCATGCCGTGCACGTGAGCGCCATCCGCACACGGCCCGCTTACATGGATTGGCCCGACACGCTGTTTACCGAGGCCTTTGCAGACGTCCCGTCGTGGAGCGTGCACGAACCGGCCTGGCAGCGACTTTACCTGGGAGCAGCGGTTGCCGAAGCCGCGTCGATGCGGGCCTTGTTTGCAAACGTGATGCTGGACGTGGCCTGGTCATTGTTCGAGCTGCGCATGCTGCACGATCCGGCCCTGGACCCCAATGCGGTGTGGACCGACATCACGCACGAGTACCTGCGCGTGGTCCCGCATCCGGAGATTCCATGGTGGGCGATGCGCGTGCAGCTGGCAGGCAATCCGGGTTACATGGTCAATTACGGGCTTGGTGCGCTGCTGACGGCAGAGATGCGGGCGCGCACCGCAGCGGCGATCGGGCCGTTCGATACCGGCAATCCGCGCTGGTACGCCTGGCTGAGCGGGCAACTGCTGCAGTACGGCTCCGAACGCGACACACGGCGCTTGCTGCAGGACCTGCTCGGGCGACCCCTGTCGCCCGACGCATTGCTCGAGCAGATCAGGCGCTGCGGGGCGCACAATCCATGATCTTCCCCGCCGTCGAGGGCGCATGACTGCCGAGCGCGATACCGTCCTGCACAGCTGGTGCGCGCAGTCAGCCTGGAACGCGCCGACCGTCGTGGGTGGCGCCGGCGCCTGGCTGCACCTCGAGGATGGCCGTCGCGTGCTCGACATGAGCAGCCTCGCGGAGTGCAGCAATCTCGGGCACCAGCATCCGCGCGTCGTCGCGGCGATCCGCGCACAGGCAGAGCAACTGTGTTTCGTCACCAACGCCTGGGGCGCAAAGCCGCGCGCCGACCTTGCAGACCGCCTGCTCGAACTGAGCGGATTCGAGGGTGGCCGCGTGTTCTTCACGCTGGGAGGCGCCGACGCCAACGAGCACGCCGTCAAGATCGTACGGCAGGCATTCGGCAAGCCGAAGGGCGTCGTGGTGGCGCGCGATCGCTCGTACCACGGCTCGACGCACCTGGCGATGGCCCTCTCCGGCGACACCCGAACGCGCGCCATGGTCGACCCCGACGCGATGGGCGTCACCCACGTCGAACCGCCCTATGCCTACCGCTGCCCCTACGGCAGCAGGGACGCCGTGGAATGCGGCGAGCTGGCGGCGGATGCAATCGGGCACCGCATCGATCTTTTTGGCGCCGACCGTGTCGCCGCGGTCATCGTCGAACCGAACGCGGGCTCCAACGGCATCATCGCGCCGGACAGCTACTGGCCGGCTGTGCGCAGCGTCACGCGACAGCGCGGCATTCCGTTGATCGCCGACGAAGTCATGAGCGGCTTCGGCCGTTGCGGCGAATGGTTTGCATGGCAGCGCTACGGCGATGCCGGACGACCGGACGCCATCACGCTCGCGAAAGGCCTCACGGGCGCGATGATGCCGCTCGGCGCCGTGATCGTGTCGCATGAGATTGCCGCGCGGCTCGCGGACCAGGTGCTTGTCACCGGCCTGACCTACTGCGGACACCCGTTGTCCTGCGCTGCGGGAGTGGCAGCCATCGAAGCGTACCGCGACGGCGCCCTGATCGAGCGCTCGCGCCGTCTGGGAGTCGAGCTGGAGCGTGAACTGCGTCGACTGGCCGGACGGCATCCGGTCATCGGTGATGTGCGCGGCGGGCACGGGCTGTTTGCCGTGCTCGAGCTTGTCGCTGATCGCGACACGCGCGAACCGTTGTCACCCTGGCCGCAGACGCCGCCTGCACTGGCTTCATTGCTGCAGGCTGCGCTCGAGGAAGGCGTGTCGTTCGGTGCACGCGGCAACCTGATCCTGGTCGCGCCGCCGCTGGTCATCGACGAACACGACCTCGCCAGCGCGCTCGACGCTGCTGGATCGCCTGCTGACACGCTTCTTCACCGCCTGAACCCCATCGAATCGAGCCCGCCATGAGCTTCCGCCTCACCTATGCCACGATGTTCGATCCGCCACCCGAGATGCACGAGCGCTTCGATGCCGCGCTGGTCGCGGTGCACGCGAGGCTTGGCGGCCGGCACGCGCTGTTCCTGCATGGCGGGGACACGCCCGCCGCACACTACGTATCCCGCAGCAGCCCGATCGACAGCGACATCCAGCTCGGTGAGTTCGCGTTGGCGACCGAGCAGGACGCGCTGCGCCGCCATGGACGCCGCGCACAAGGCGTTCCCTGCGTGGCGCGCCACGCCCGCCAGCGAACGAGTGCGCCTGATGCGCCGTGTCGCGGACGTCATGGAAGCGCGCGTCTACGAAATCGCAGCGGCGCTCGCCCTCGAAGTCGGCAAGAACCGGATGGAGGCGCTCGGCGAGGCGCAGGAGACGGTCGATTTCTTCCGGCACTACGCCGACGACTTCGAGCAGCACGGCGGCTACGAGCACGAGTTGCCGAACGACCCGCTGCCAGGCGTGGTCTCCCGCAATCGCAGCGTCATGCGTCCGTATGGTGCGTGGGTAGTGATCGCGCCCTTCAATTTTCCGCTGGCGCTCGCCGGCGGCCCGACGGCAGCTGCGCTCGTCACCGGCAACACCGTCGTCGTCAAGGGCGCAACCGATACGCCCTGGGCGGGGCGCCTGCTCGCGGACTGCATCCGTGATGCAGGGTTGCCACCCGGCGTGTTCCAGTACCTCTCGGGATCGGGCCGTGACGTCGGCGAAGCCCTGTCGTCGCATCCCGCGACGGCCGGCATCACGTTCACCGGTTCCGTTGCCGTCGGTACGCAGCTGCTGCAGCGCATGGCGTCGGGGCCCTGGCCGCGCCCGTGCATTGCCGAGATGGGCGGCAAGAATCCCTGCATCGTCACGGCGCGGGCCAATCTCGACGATGCCGCCGCCGGGATCGTGCGCTCGGCCTACGGCATGGGTGGCCAGAAGTGTTCCGCCCTCTCGCGCCTGTATGTCGACCGCGCGGTGGCCGACGAACTGATCGAACGCATGCGCGTGCAGGTCGAAGCGATTCGCATCGGTGATCCGTCGCGCCGCGAGAACTGGCTGGGCCCGGTCATCAATGCGAACGCAGCGGCGAATCACGCACGCTACCTGCGCGAACTGCACGCCGGCGGCGCCACGCTGATCACGGGCGCACGCGAGCTCAGATGCGACGGAATTTGCGCGCGGCCATTACGTGCAACCCGTGCTCGCCGAGGCACCGCTCGCGCATCCGCTGTGGCGGCACGAGATGTTCCTGCCGATCCTCATGCTGCATCGGGTCACGGATCGCGACGAGGCCATGCAGCTCGCGAACGACACGAGCCTTGGGCTCACGGCTGGCTTCTACGGCGACGCGGACGAAGTACCGTGGTTTCACGAGCACATCGAAGCCGGCGTCACCTATGCCAACCGGCGCCAGGGCGCCACGACCGGGGCCTGGCCCGGCTACCAGCCGTTCGGCGGCTGGAAAGGCTCGGGCTCCACCGGCAAGGCGATCGCGTCGTTCTACTACCTCGCGCAGTACCAGCGCGAACAGTCGCGCACGGTGGTCGAGTCTTGACCTCGAAGGTCACGACGCTGGCTGAAGCGATCGCGACGCACGTACGCGACGGCGCCTGCGTCGCGCTCGAAGGCTTCACGCACCTGATTCCTTTCGCGGCGGGACACGAGATCATCCGGCAGGGTCGCCGCAACCTGCACCTCGTGCGCATGACGCCCGACCTGATCTACGACCAGATGATCGGCATGGGCTGCGCGAGCAAGCTCACGTTCTCGTGGGGCGGCAATCCCGGCGTCGGCTCGCTGCATCGATTGCGCGATGCGGTCGAACACCGCTGGCCCGCACCGCTCGAGATCGACGAGCACACCCATGCCGGCGTGGCCGCAGCCTACAGCGCAGGCGCCGCGGGACTGCCGTTCGCCACCTTGCGCGGTTACCTCGGCACCGACCTGCCGTCCGTCAATCCGCGCATCCGCAGTGTCGATTGCCCGTTCACGGGCGAGCGGCTGGCCGCGGTGCCCGCACTCAATCCAGACGTCACGATCCTGCATGCGCAGCGTGCCGACCGGCGCGGCAACGTGGCGATGCACGGCATCGTCGGCGCCCAGCGTGAGGCCGCGTTCGCTGCGCGCACCCTGATCGTCACGGTCGAGGAAATCGTCGAAGAACTGCCGCCGGCCATGAACGGCATCGTGCTGCCGCACTGGATCGTGAGTGCCGTGGCGCTGTGTCCGGGCGGCGCGTATCCGTCGTACGTCCACGATCATTACGCGCGCGACAATGGCTTCTACCAGCGCTGGGATGCGATCGCGCGCGAACGCGAGAGCTTCCTCGCCTGGATGCAGAGGCATGTGCTGGCGAGCCACGATCATGCGACGTTCCTCGCCAGCCTGCGAGACGTTGCATGAGCGCCTGGACCCCGGACGAAATGATGACCATCGCCGCAGCGCGACAACTGTGGGACGGTTGTGTGTGCTTCGTCGGGATCGGCCTGCCGAGCGCTGCGTGCAATCTGGCGCGACTCACTCACGCGCCCGATGTCGTGCTGATCTACGAATCCGGCACGGTCGGGACGCGCCCGGACGTGCTGCCACTCTCGATCGGCGACGGCGAACTCGCCGACACCGCAGCCTGCGTCATTCCGCTGCCGGAAGTATTCAGTTACCTGCTGCAGGCAGGACGGGTGGACGTCGGCTTTCTCGGCGCAGCACAGATAGACCGCTACGGCAACCTGAACAGCACCGTGATCGGCCCGTACGACGCGCCGAAGACACGGCTGCCCGGCGCCGGGGGCGCTACGGAGATCGCAGCCCATGCCAGACAGACATTCGTGATGCTGAAAGCCACGCCACGCAGCCTGGTCCAGGACCTTGATTTCCGCACCAGCGCGGGCTTTCTCGACGGCAATGGCGCGCGCGCGAAAACGACGATGCGTGGCACGGGCCCGCAGTCCGTGATCACCGACTACGGCGTGCTGAAGCCACACCCGCAAAGCGACGAACTGCAGCTGTCGGCCCTTTTCGCGGGTGCGACGGTCGACGCGGCCCGCGCCGCAACCGGCTGGCCGCTCAAAGTCTCTGCAACCGTCGGGACGATTGCGCCGCCGACGCGACGTTGAACTCGAGACCCTGCGCGCCTTGCACGCGCGCACCCGCGAGGCGCACCGCCGCCCCGTGCGACTTCCCGCTTGAGGCGGGATTCCCTCCAGGAGCCTACCGTGACGAATCCGCATATCAAGACCGCCCTCCCCGGCCCGAACGCCCGGGCCATGCTCGCGCGCGACGTGTCCGTCGCTTCACCGTCGTACCCGCGCGACTATCCGTTCGTGATGTCGCACGGGCGCGGCACCGAAGTGTGGGACGTCGACGGCAATCGGTTCCTCGACTTCGTCGCTGGCATCGCGGTGTGCTCCACGGGTCATGCCCATCCCAAGGTGGTCGGGGCCATCAAGGCGGCCGCCGACAAGTTCCTGCACGTCTCGAGCGACTACTGGCACGAGAACATGACGCGCCTGACGGAGCGCCTGGCAGAAGTCGCACCGATGGGCGAGCCCGTGATGAGCTTCCTCTGCCAGTCCGGCACGGAATCGGTCGAAGGCGCGATCAAGCTGGCGCGCTACGTGACCGGCCGGCCGCGGTTCATCGGCTTCCTCGGCGCTTTCCACGGCCGCACGATGGGCTCGCTGTCGTTCACCTCGAGCAAGTACACGCAACAGAAGGGCTTCGCGCCGACGATGCCCGGCGTCACGCACGTGCCCTACCCCAACCCGTACCGGCCCCTGTTCGCGGGCGCGGACCAGGGCAAGGCAGTACTCGATTACATTCGCATGCTGTTCGAGCGCAACGTCCCGGCGTCGGAAGTGGCCGCGATCATGGTGGAGCCGCTGCAGGGCGAAGGCGGCTACCTCTGGCCGCCCGAGGGCTTTCTCGCCGGCCTGCGCGCGCTGTGCGACGACAACGGCATCCTGCTGATCTTCGACGAGGTGCAGTCCGGCGTCGGCCGCACCGGCAAGATGTGGGCCTGCGAGCATTCGGGCGTGAAGCCCGACATCATGACCAGCGCCAAGGGTCTCGGATCCGGCATGCCGATCGGCGCCATCATCGCCAGGAAGAAGATCATGGAGCAATGGAAGCGTGGCGCGCACGGCAACACTTTCGGCGGCAATCCGCTGAGTTGTGCCGCAGCGATCGCGACGCTCGATCTCGTCCAGTCCGAATACGCGGCCAATGCGGCGCGCGTGGGCGAACATTTCATGGGGCGCCTGCGCGAGATGATGCGTGACTATCCGTGCATCGGCGAAGTCCGCGGCAAGGGGCTCATGATCGGCATGGAACTGATCGAGAACGACGCCGAGCGGACACCGGCGCGGGCGCTGTGCGACCGGCTCGTGACGCGCGGCTACCACAACGGCCTGCTGCTGCTCTCGTGCGGCGTCAGCACCCTGCGCTTCATGCCGCCGCTCTCGACGACGATCGCCGAGGTGGACGAGGCCATCGGCTTGCTGCGCACGGCCCTCGACGAAGCCCTGCAGGGCAAGGGCGCCTGACGGGAGATGCCACAGCCAAAGGAACTCGGATTCTGGATGTGCACGGCCCTGGTGGTCGGCAACACCATCGGCATCGGGATTTTCGTGCTGCCTGCATCGCTCGCGCCCTACGGCTTCAATGCCATGCTGGGCTGGGGCATCACCGTCCTTGGCATGACGATGATCGCGCGGGTCTTCGCGCAACTCGCCCGCGAGTTCCCCTCCGCAGACGGGCCCCACGCCTACATCGAGCGCACCACCGGCAGCCTGCCGGCATTCTTTGCGATCTGGGGCTACTGGGTCTCGTGCTGGATCACCAACGCCGCGCATCGCGATCGGGCTGGTCGGTTACATCAGCAAGGTGCTCCCGGTGCTCGACGGCGTGATGCCCGCGGTCGCTCGCCACCGCCCTGATCTGGCTGTTCGTCGGCGTGAACCTGCTCGGGGTGCGCATGGGCGGCGGGTGCAGGTCGTGACGACGACGCTGAAGCTGCTGCCGATGGTGTTCATCGTCGGGCTCGGCGCGTGGCTGCTCTTCGACGATCCTGCGGTGTACACGCGCAGCCTGCCCACGACCCCGATTACGCTCGAGGCCTTGATGGCCGCGTCGACCATCGCGCTGTTCGCGATGCTGGGCATTGAATCGGCCGCCGTGCCCGCCGGTCGCGTGCGCGATCCCGAGCGCACCATTCCGCGCTCGACGATGTTCGGCACGCTGCTCACGGCGGCCATCTACATCGCCATCTCGTCGATGGCGCTGCTGCTGATGAACCAGGACGCGCTGGCAAGTCGTCGGCGCCCTTTGCCGACCTGCTCGATCAGTTCGTTGGCGACGGCAACGGCCGCGTGCTGTCGGTCTTCGTGGTGATCAGCGGCCTCGGCGCGCTGAACGGCTGGACGCTGCTGGTCAGCGAACTCACGGCCTCGATGGGGCGCCACGGCTTCCTGCCGCAGGCCGTGCGCGGACTCAATGCACGCGGGGCGCCGTGGTTTGCGCTGTTGCTGACCGGAACACTGGCCACCACGATGGTGCTGATGAACTACAGCAAGTCGATGGTGGACGGCTTCACGTTCCTGTCGCTGGTCGTGACGGCGGCGAATCTGCCGCTCTACCTGCTGTGTGCGATCGCGCTGGTCGTGCTCGTGTTGCGCGGCGAGCGCAAGCTGCCGGCCAGCCTGCTCGTGCTCGGCGTGCTGGGTACGGCCTACGTCACCTTCGCCTTCATCGGACTCGGTCGCGAGCCGTTCGTCTGGTCGCTGGTGCTCGGCGTTGCCGGACTGCCGCTCTACTGGTTCCTGCGCAAGCGCCAGGCCTGAACACGCTGCAGAATCCTGTCGGGGGGGATAGACGATGCGTAATCGAGACGTCACGACGGCAAGGCATCGGGCGATGACCAGCCGCAACAGATTCGCGGAACGAATGGCCGTTGCGCTCGGCTGGACACTCGGCTTGCTGCTGTCACCCGTCGTCCAGGCAGACGACTTGGCCGAGGCAAAAGTGCCCGCAGCGACAGGCGACTACACGGCCGACGGGCGGCTCCCGCTCGGCACGATCATGAGCCGATTCGACGAACTGTCGACGCAACACGGCTGGCTGCTCGAAACCATCTACGCCTATCCCGGCACCCAGGCGGTGGCGATCAAGTCCTGGCGAACGCCGCATCGCGGCGAGGCACTGTGGATTACTTTCCGGCATCCACGGCGAGGAGCCCGCCGGGCCGAATGCGATCGCTGCGAATCTCGCGAGCCTCACGCAACTCGCGGACGCCGGCGTTCCCATCGTCGTCATCCCGCTCGGCAACCCCAATGCCTACCGCCACAACTGGCGCTACCCCAACACGCCCGAACGCGACTGGAAAAAGGGCGGCGGCTACAGCGTGGGCGATGCGGAGTACCTGCTGCCCGACCTCGAGACGGGCACGAAGCCGCGCGCCGACAAGGCACCGGGACCGGAGACCGCCGCGCTGACGCAGTACGTCCTGCGCCTGGCGGAGCAATACCCGCCCCGTCTCGTGCTGGACCTGCACGAGGACGAGCTCTCCACGGAGGGCGGATACATCTATTCACAGGGCACGCAACCCGACGACAATCCTGTCGGCGCGGAAATCGTGCGCCTGTTGCAGGCTGCCGGCATTCCACTGCGCCAGTCCGGACAGACTCGCTTCGGCGAAACCATCGTCGCGGGCGTAATCAGCCGCGACGACAAGGGCGGGCCAATCCGTGACGGATCGATCGACGAGTTGCTGGCGGCGACCGACGTCTTTGTCGATGGCAAGAAGGCGCGTGGCCCTTCGGCGCAGACGGTGATCGTGGTCGAGACGCCGGCGTTCGAAGGCTCGAAGTTCGAATTGCGCGTCGCGGCGCAGGGTGCCGTCGTCCAGCGGATGGCGGAACTCTGGCAGTTGAATCTGAAGACGACGGTAAGACAGCGACCCGCTCGTCCTTACCGCGGACACCCGCTGTTGCTGGGCCAGAGCATGAAAAAGCACGTTGATTTCACGCTGCAGGACGGGATCGCCGTCATCACGATGGACAGCCCGCCGGTGAATGCCTTTACCGACGCCCTGCACGACGACTTTCGCTCGACCCTGGCCACGCTGGCCGGGCAGGCAGTGCGTGTCGCGATCATCACTGGCACGGGCAAGTATTTCCAGGCTGGCGGCGACATGAATCGGTTCCTGACCCTGAAGACGCTGGCGGACGCCAGAGCCTTCGTCGAGCTGGCGCAGGGCTTCATGAACGCCATCGCTGCAACGCCTTATCCGACCATCGCCGCGGTGAACGGCTACGCACTCGGGGGCGGACTGGAGATCGCACTGGCCTGCGACATTCGCGTGGCGTCGAGCAGCGCCATCCTTGGCTTGCCGGAAGCGCGGTACGGCATCCTCGCCGGCGCCGGTGGCACACAACGCCTGGCCCGCCTGGTCGGACCGGGGCGGGCCAAGTTGATGATGTACACCGGTGGGCAGTTCACCGCTGGCGAGGCACTCGAATTCGGCCTGGTGGAGCAAGTGTCGGCGCCGGAGCACCTGCTGGCGAGCGCGATGACCATCGCCCGCGATATCGCCGGCAACAGTCCGATCGCCGTCCGGCACATCAAGCACTGCGTCGACCAGGGGCTCGATCTGCCGCTCGAGCAGGCGCTGGCGCTCGAACGTGAGTACTGGGCGGATCTCATCCCGCACGGGGACTACCTGGAGGGAGTGCAGGCCTGGCTGGAGAGACGCCAACCGGACTATCCCGACCCGCCGGGCCCCCAGCGGCGCATAGCCCGTAAACGGACCACGCCCATCTACCAGAGGCCTGCAATGCCTGCCGCCGCGCAACCCCTGCTCACGTCGGTCCCCTGCCGTTACCTGCTCAAGCGTCACGCCCTCGAACGCGCAGGCAATACTGCCGTCATCGACGGCCTCACCGGCGAGGCGATCACCTATGGCGAACTCCACCCGCGCGTTGCGCGCATGGCAGGTTGGCTCGCATGCCATGGCATCGGCACCGGCGACCGCGTGGCCTGCCTGGCGCTGAACAGCAAGGCCTACACGGAATTTATCCTGGCGCTCGCGTGGATCGGCGCCGTGCTCGTGCCGCTGAACATCCGGCATGCGGCACCGGAGCTGCGCTTCATCATCGAGGATGCCGGCGCGCGGGCCTGCTTTTCATGCAGCCAGATGGCGCCGCTCGCCGAAGCCGCGCTGGAAGGCAACGCGACGGTTGACCTGAAGGTCCTGCACGGCGCAACTCGCGCCGGCTGGATCGATTTCAATGCCCTCACCGCTGCCGACCAACCCGGCGCTCGAGATGGAGCCGTCGGTCAGCGGTGAGTCCCTGTTCATGCTGCTGTACACCAGCGGCACGACGGGCAAGCCCAAGGGTTGCATGATTCCGCAGCGCACCTGGACGGGCTATGCGGTCAACATGGCCACCTGCTTCGGGATGGGCGAGACGGATGTCTACCTGGCCTTCCTGCCGTATTTCCACGTCGCCGGTTTTGGCACGGCGCTCTCCCAGCTCATCCTCGGCGGCACGATCGTCACAGCGCCGCTGGCGGATCCAAAACTGTTCTATCGGCTGATCGCAGAGCATCGCGTCAGCATCATGTTCCTCGTGCCGGGAATCTCCGCTGCCTTCATCGCCGACGAGTCGCGCACAACCACCGACACGTCCTCGCTCAAGGTCTTCATCAGCGGCGCCGGCGTGGAGAAGCTCGATCTGGTCGAGGCTGTCGAGGCGAAGCTCGGCGCCAGGTACTACGGTATCTACGGCCAGACCGAAGCCGGCGGCAAGGTGACCTGGGCCGATTCAGGCATGCTGCGCGACGACCCCACCACCTACGGACGCGTGATGCCCTTCTACGACTACATCCTGGCCGACGACGACGACCATGACGTGCCGACCGGAACAATCGGCGAACTGTGCGTACGCAGCAGCACGGTCATGCTCGGCTACTGGAATCACCCCGCAGCCACGGCCGAGACGCTGAAGAACGAGTGGCACCATACCGGCGACCTGTTCGTGCGACTCGCCAACGGCCAGGTGAAGATGGTCGACCGCAAGAAATACCTGATCAAGACCGGCGGCGAGAACGTCTACCCGCAGGAAGTCGAACAGGTGTTGCTGCGGCACGAGGCCGTCGCCGAAGCCGCGGTGATCGGCGTCCCGGACGAACGCTGGGGCGAGGCCGTAATGGCCTTCATCGTCCTCAAGTCGGGGCACGAGCTGACGCGCGCCGCGATCGCGGACTGGGTCGGCGTCCACATCGCCGGCTACAAGAAGCCGCGTTACGTTGAATTCGTCGCTGCGTTGCCGCGCAATGCCTCCGGCAAGATCCTGAAGTCGGAACTCGCTGCACGACCGGTCGATGGCTAGCAAGCTCGAGCGAGCGCCTGACGCGACAGGGTCCACCGATGCGCCGCGACCCGCCCTGCCGGTCGCCAGCGGCTGGCGTCTGTTCAGCCTGCTCGCCCTGCTCTACTTCGCGCAGGGCCTGCCGTCCGGCCTGATTGCCAAGGCGCTGCCGGCACTGTTGCGCGACCAGGGCGTCTCGCTGTCGCTGATCGGTTTCACCAGCGCGCTGGCGCTGCCGTGGGCACTGAAGTTCCTCTGGGCGCCGCTGATCGATCGCTACGGCACGCGCAAGCAGTGGTTGCTCGGCCTGAACGGACTGACGATGGCGCTGATGCTGGTGGTCGCCTCGCGCGACTTCGCAGCCTGGGTCGACCGGCTGCCCTGGCTGCTCGCCGTGCTGTTCTGCGCGAACGCTGTGTCAGCCACGCAGGACATCGCCACCGACGGTTACGCGGTCAGCACGCTCAAGCCCGAATGGCGCGGCCTCGGCAACAGCATCCAGGTCGTCGGTTACAAGCTCGGCATGGTGATGGGCAGCGGCGGCTTGCTGTGGCTGGTGTCGCATCACGGCTGGCAGGCGAGCTACGGCGGCCTCGCATGCCTGATGCTGCTGGTGATCGTGCCGGTCCTGTTCATGCAGGACGCCCGCACGCCGCTGCAGCAGGCGGCGACGCACACGGAGTGGCATGGGCTGCGCGGGTATGCCGGGTTGTTCCGCGACTTCGTCGCGCGGCCCGGGCTCGGCTGGTGGCTCGCAACCATCGCGCTGTACAAATTCGGCGACTCGCTCGCCTCGCGCATGACCGGGACCATTGCTCACCGACAGTGGGTTCTCGCTGGCACAGATCGGCGTGATCACGGGGGTGGCAGGCGCCACGGCCGGAGTCATCGGCGCGTTCGTCGGCGGCGCGACGCTGCTGCGCATCGGCCACCGTGAGGCCCTGCTGGGGTTTGGCGTCCTGCAGGCTCTGGGACTCGCGGGCTACCTGCTGGTCGTCGCCGGCGTGCACGACCTCTATGCGATCGGCGCCATCGTGTACTTCGAGCAGTTTGCGGACGGCCTTTCGACCGTGGCCCTGTTCACGTTGATGATGGACCGTTGCCGGGCGCATTCCCCGGGCACGGATTACTCACTGCAGGCCTCGCTGATGGTGATGGTCACGGGGTTGGCCGCGACGATGGGCGGACTGTTCACCGATCGGTTCGGGTACGGCATCGTCTTTGCCACTGCCGCGGTGCTGACGCTGATTGCGCTGGTGCCCGCGATGCTATTCTTCCGCAACTCCGGCTACCGACGCAGGTCGACCACGACATGAAGGCCCTGACCACGGCGCAAGTGCTGGTGCTGGCGCGCTTCGCGCTGATGTTGCTCGAAATGGCGCTGGTCCGCGCTCATCTCGTCCGCGGCCGCTACACGCTGAAGGACACGCTCGCATCGATCGGCATGCGTGCCGGCAACTACGCGACCAACGTGGCGCTGGCAGGCGCGACGGTCGCGGTCTTCGCCTGGATCTTCCAGTTCCGCCTGTTCGACATCTCGATGAGTTCGCCCTGGGCCTGGGCGGCGATCGTCGTGCTCGACGACCTCGCCTATTACTGGTTCCACCGCATCAGCCACGAGTGCCGCTTCTGGTGGGCGGCGCACGTCAACCATCATTCGTCGCAGGAGTACAACCTCTCCACCGCGATCCGGCAGCCCTGGACCGGCGTGCTGGTGGGCACCTGGGCGCCGTGGTTCGTGCTGCTGCTGATCGGCTTCCCGCCGGAGATGATCTTCCTGCAGAGCGGACTCAACCTGCTCTACCAGTTCTGGATCCACACCGAGGCCATCCGTCGGATGCCCGCGTGGTTCGAGTACCTGTTCAACACGCCGTCGCACCATCGCGTGCATCACGCGTCGAACCCGCGCTACGTCGATCGCAACTACGCTGGCATCTTCATGGTGTGGGATCGCGATGTTCGGCACGTTCGTGGCCGAGCGCGAGGATGACCCGCCGAAGTACGGGCTGATCAACAACATCAGCACGTACAACCCGATCAGGATCGCGTTCCACGAATGGGCGGCGATGTTCCGGGACTGGGCCGGGCACGCAGCCTGCGGGAAATCGCCGGTTACGTGTTCGGACCACCCGGCTGGCGAGCCCGACGGCACCGGACCGACCGCGGCGAACGTGCGCGCCGCCTGGATCAGCGACGGCGCAGGTTCGTGACACTGGACCAACCGAAGGACTCGAAGCACTGAGCCGGACAGGCTCCAGCACAGCAAATGGCGTGGGCTGCGAGGCCCCGCGCCCAGGCCAGGAAAACAGGATGACCTGCTTGTTTTTTGCATGACCCCTCTCTAGGATCAGGCGCCACCCCGGTCGCCCCTGCGCGGCCGGACCTGCAGCGTGCACCGTCCCTGCCCCGAGATACCCCGCATGAATCACGTCCGGATGTTCGTCGCCGTTGCCCTGTGCTCGCTCGGCCTGCTGCAGGTCTCACACGCCGCCGTTTCCTCTTCCGCCGCCGGAAGACCTCAGCGACATCAAGGCGAAGATGAACGCCGCGCAGAGCGGCGACCCGGAGCAGAAGCCCGGCGCGATGGTCTATCGCGAGCACTGCTCGCAGTGCCATGAAGGCCAGGCGCCGAAGGCGCCGACCAAGACCTTCCTCAGCATGATGTCGCCGGAGGCGATCTACGACGCGTTGTCGCTCGGGATCATGCGGCCGATGGCGGTCAAGCTGAACGACCAGCAGATGCATCACGTGGCCGAGTACCTGTCTGGCAGCCCGGTCGGCATGCCAAGGACGCCGGTCTGCATCGACGTGCAGCGGCGATGCCGCGAACTTCGATCGCACGAAAGTGCCGACGACCCAGGGCTGGGGCCAGACGCCGGACAACGATCACTTCGTTGCTGCAGACATCGCGAAGCTCACCGCGGCCGACGTGCCGAAACTCAAGCTCAAGTGGGCGGTGGCGTTCCCGAACACGGTGCGCATGCGCTCGCGCCCGACGTTTGCGTACGGCGCGCTCTACACGGGCTCGCAGGATGGTACCGTCTACGCGCTGGACGCGAAGACCGGCTGCATTCGCTGGACATTCAGGACGACGGCCGAGGTGCGCACGCCGGTGATGGTGCAGTCGACGGCGGATGCGGGCGAGCGCAACCCCGCTGGCCTTCTTCGGCGACCTGATCGGTCGCCTGTATGCGGTCGACGCCTTCACGGGCAAGGAAGTCTGGCGCGTGAAGGCCGACGAACACCCGAGCGCGACCATCACGGGTTCGCCGGTCTATCACGACGGCGCGTTGTACGTGCCGGTGTCGTCGCTCGAAGAGGCGATGGCCGACCCGAAGTATCCCTGCTGCACGTTCCGCGGCAGCATGCTCGCGCTCGACGCGCGCACCGGCAAGCAGCTGTGGAAGACGTACACGATCAACGAGAAGCCGAGGCAAGTCGGCCAGTCGAAGATCGGCACGCCGGTGTGGTCGCCCTCCGGCGCCGCGATCTGGAACACGCCCACGCTCGATCCGAAGCGCGGCGTCCTGTACGCCGGCACGGGCAACAACTACACGGGACCCGCGAACGACCGCAGCAATGCCGTGATCGCGTTCGACCTGAAGACCGGCAAGGTTCGCTGGTCGTGGCAGGTGGTGCCGGGCGACGCGTGGAACGTCGGCTGCATGATCGGGCTCGACACGTGTCCCGAGCCGGCCGGCCCGGACTTCGACATCGGCTCCGGCACGATGCTCGTCAAGCTGCCGGATGGCTCGGATCGCATCTTCGTCGGCCTCAAGAGCGGCCAGGCGCTCGCGCTCGATCCGGACGCTCCGCAGAAGGGAATGCTGTGGACGAACCGCGTCGGTCGCGGCTCGATCCAGGGCGGCATCCAGTTCGGCATGGCGTACGACGGCAAGCGACTCTACGTGCCGATCGCCGACATGAAGAACGCGATGGACAAGTCGTCCGAGGAGCGCGAAAAAGAAGCCGGCCCTTCGCGACCGGGCCTGTATGCGCTCGATCCCATGACAGGCAAGTTGCTGTGGAAAACGCCCGCGGACGATGTCTGCTACGGCCGGCAGTACTGCGACCCGGGCATCCTTGCGTCGATCGTCGCGATTCCCGGTGCGATCTTCGCCGGTCACATGGACGGCCGCGTACGTGCGTACGACACGGAAGACGGCAAGGTGCTGTGGAGCTTCGACACTTCGCAGCCGCTGCCAACGCTGTCCGGCAAGCCTGGACAGGGTGGCTCCATGGGTGGCGGCGGTCCGGTCGTGCACGACGGTATGCTCTACGTAAATTCCGGCTACGGCCTCTACTTCCACATGCCAGGCAACGTCCTGGCCGCGTTTTCCGTCAACGACGACTGACCAGACGGATTGCTGCGCGCCAGGTGGCTCGGATCAGGACCGCCTCGCAGATTTTCCGGACATCGTGGTGGTCATCGCCGCAATCGGCCCGTTAGGCACTTGCCACGTTGCGTCGGCGCGCCCGCGGCGGTACATGGGATCAAGCATGGCGAATCGAGCGAGCCGTGCACGATCATGGCGGTCCACAACACCGAAATCGCGGACATGTTCGAGCAGCTTGCCGACCTGCTCGAGATCCGCGAAGAAAACCCGTTTCGCATCCGCGCCTATCGCAATGCCGCTCGGGTGATCCGCAGCCATGCGCACAGCATGGCCGAACTCGTCGATGCAGGTGCCGACCTGGCCGAGCTTCCCGGCATCGGCGCCGATCTCGCGGGCAAGATCGCCGCCATCGTGCACACCGGCAAGTTGCCGCTGCTCGACCAGCTGCGCGCCAGGGTACCGCGGCCCCTCGTCGAAATGACCCGCATCGAAGGCCTGGGCCCGAAGCGGGCCAAGGCCCTCTACCGGGCCCTCAGGATCCGCAGCCTGGAGGACCTGCAGCGTGCCGCGCGCAGCGGGCGCATCCGCGAGATCAAGGGCTTCGGCGCAAGAACTGAACAGCTGATCGGCCAGCGTGCGGCACGCATCGCAGCGACGGAGCGGCGCATCAAGCTGGCCGATGCCGAGATCGTCGCTGCACCGCTGGTCGCGCACCTGCGGGCGGTGAACGGCGTCAAGGCAGTCGAGGTCGCGGGCAGCTACCGGCGGCGGCGCGATACGGTGGGCGACCTCGACCTCGTGGTCAGCGCAAGCCGCAACGCCCGCGGAGTGATGGACGCGTTCGCGGGCTACGAGGACGTGACAGAGGTCGTGGCCAGGGGTTCGACGCGCGGCACCGTGCGTCTGCGTAACGGATTACAGGTGGATGTCCGCGTCGTGGCCCCGGAGAGCTTCGGCGCCGCGCTGTATTACTTCACCGGATCCAAGGCGCACAACATCGCCGTACGCAAGCTCGCGATCGCCAGGGGCCTCAAGCTGAACGAATACGGCCTCTTCAAGGGTGACCGCAGCGTGGGTGGTCGTACCGAGCAGGACGTCTTCGATGCCGTCGACCTGCCGTTCATTCCACCCGAGCTGCGCGAGGACCGCGGCGAAATCGAGGCGGCACGCAAGGAGCGGCTGCCTGCCCTGGTCGAAATCACCGACATCCGCGGCGACCTGCACTGCCACACGAAGGCAACCGATGGTCGCGACACGCTCGAGGCAATGGCCCGGGCAGCGGCGACACGCGGCTACGAATACGTCTCGGCGAACGACCACACCAAACGGGTCAGCATCGCGCATGGCCTGGACCGGCGCCGACTGCTGCAACAGGTGCGTGCGATCGACAAGCTGAATGCGAAACTGCAGGGCATCGTGGTGCTCAAGTCCGCCGAGGTCGACATCCTGGACGACGGCTCGCTGGACCTGGCCGACGATGTGCTGAAGGAACTCGACTTCACGGTGTGCGCGATCCATTACGGCCTCAATCGCAGCCGTGAGAAGCAGACCGAGCGAATCCTGCGGGCGATGGACAACCCGTATTTCACGATCCTGGCGCATCCGACCGGCCGGCTCATCAACGCCAGGGGGCCTTACGACATCGACCTCGAGCGTGTGCTGGCTGCGGCCCGGGAGCGCGGCCGGATCCTGGAGGTCAATGCGCACCCGGATCGACTCGACCTGGACGACCAGGGCTGCCGGATGGCAAAGGCAGCGGGCGTCCGCGTCGCCATTTCAACGGATGCGCATCGGGTCGCCGACCTTGATTACATGCGCTTCGGGATCGACCAGGCGCGACGCGGCTGGCTGGAACCCGACGACGTCGTCAACACGCGGCGACTCGCCGGATTACGACGGTTGCTGCGACCGTGACCCGGGAAGGAACGAGGCAGGCACAATGTCGACTGCACGCAGACGGGGTCGCAAGATGACGCTTCGAAACACGGCTTTTTCGCTGATCGCGCTACTGACAGGAGGTTCCGCCATGGCCCTGGAAATCTCGTCGACCGCATTTGGTCCCGACGCGACGATGCCGAAGCGCTGCACCTGCGAAGGCAGCGACGTCTCACCGCCGCTGCACTGGCAAGGCGTACCAGCAGGCACAAGATCGCTGGCGCTGATCGTCGACGACCCGGACGCGCCCGACCCGCGCGCGCCCAGGATGACGTGGGTCCACTGGGTACTTGCCAACCTGCCCGCGAATTCGGCCGGACTACCGGAGGGCGTGGCGCCGGCAGCCCTGCCCAAGGGAACGGTCGAGGGCCTCAACGACTGGAAACGCACGGGCTACGGCGGCCCCTGTCCGCCCATTGGACGGCATCGCTACTTTCACAAGCTGTATGCACTGGACGTCGAGCTCGGCGATCTCAAGCACCCGACCAAGGCACAGGTGGAGGCGGCGATGAGGGGTCACGTGCTGGCACACGCGGAACTGGTGGGGACGTACGAGAAAACGGGGCGGTAAAGCCGCGAATCCGCCTGCGCTGCATGGTCAGCTGACCTGGAGTCAGTTCAACGACGGGTGGTCAGCCCGAAGCAGGTCTACACGCTAGAGCGCGGCGACGCGGCTCTGCGACTCGACCCAGGTCCGGACCCGCTTGGCGTCCGCGATCCGCGTGTATTTTCCGTAGGAGTTGAGCAGCACCATCACGACCGGGCGGCCATCGATGACGGTCTGCATCACCAGACAGCGCCCGGCTTCCGAGATGTAGCCGGTCTTCTGCACGTCGACCTGCCAGGCCGGATTTGCAACCAGCAGGTTGGTATTGCGGAACTCGAGTTGCCGTCGATTGACGCTGACCGTGTGGCGCGCCGAGGTCGAGTCGTCGCGGATCGTCCTGTTGCCGGCAGCCGCCAGCACCAGTTTGGCCAGGTCCAGGGGGCTGGCCACGTTGCTGCTCGACAAGCCCGTGGGCTCGACGAAGTGAGCCGTGGTCATGCCGAGCGCAGCGGCCTTCTGGTTCATGGCCTGCACGCAGGCCTGCAGGCCGCGCGGATAGGAGCGGCACAGCGCATGCGCGGCACGGTTCTCGGACGACATCAGCGCCAGGTGCAGCAGGTTCTCGCCGGCTCAGCCTGTAACCCGCCGCGAGGCGCGAGCCGCTGCCGGCAGTGCCGCGCACGTCATCGGCGGTAATGGTCACCACCTGGTCCATCGGCTGGCCGGCCTCGAGCACGACCAGGGCAGTCATCAGCTTGGTGATGGAGGCGATTGGAACGGCCACGCGTTCATTGCGCGCAGCGAGCACCGATGAGTCTGACTCGTCGAGGACGTAGTACGCGTGGGAGCGCACGTCCGGGATCGCCCTGGGCCGCGCAGTCGCCTGGCGCCGCAGCCAGGGCGGCCATGGGCACGCACACGGCCAGCAGCAAGCCTGCCAACGTCTTTGAACCTGTTTTCCTGCACCAATGCTGCATGCCGTCTATCGCTCCTGCACGAGTCTCACAGCCCCGATTCGCCCGCAAATTGCGCGAGCCCGTGCCGAGGGGGACGGTAGCCTGCCACAGTCCGCAGGGAATGTGACATATCAGCAGGCAGAAGAATCTGGTCAGTTTCACATTTCTCGCCGACGTGGTGACAGCCTGCGGAACTCACCGTCGCGTTTCGCCTTCAACCATCGACGCTGCGATCATCGCTGGAAACCTGCGCTGCGCCACGCGAAGCCACCTGTGAACTGCGTCACACGCGGGGCCGACGTTTTCGTACGGCGGTCACAGACCACCGCTGAACCCCTGAGGCTAGATGCATGAGACCATAAAGGGCTGCCGGGTTCGGGAGAGGCTCGCAGAAAATGTCGCCAGGGCGGCCATTGAGCGATGGCGTGACGAAGCGTGAGCGATTCAGCTCCGGCTGGACCGGCGCCGTGTCCGTCGGTCTGTTCGTCTATATCGCGATCGCCATCGCGCTGATCCTGATCGACGGTCGTGCATGGCCGTGGCTCGAGCTCTTCAACCTGTATTCCGATTCGGCAGCGAGCATCTGCGTGGCGATCCTGACCGGGGCAGCCGCGCGAGGCTCCGCCGACCCGGCCGCGCGCCGCACCTGGTGGCTCCTCACGGCCGCGCTGACGGCCTACAGCACGGGCAACCTGCTGCATTCGACGTACTGGCTGTACGGGATCGACCCGTTCCCGTCGATCGGCGACGTGTTCTTCCTGGGTTTCTACCCGCTCGTCTTCGCCGCGGTGCTGACGGCGATCCGCACTGCCGCTGTCCGCGTGCATTGGGCCCGGCTCGGGCTCGACACCTCGATCCTCATGCTGGGGTTCGGCGCATTCTTCTGGTTCTTCGTGATCTCGCCGACGGCGGATGCCCAGCGCGACCCGAACGTGCTCAAGTACGTGCTGGCGCAGAGCTACATCGCCCTCAACTGCCTGATGCTGCTGGCCTGCGGCGTGCTGCTGATGCACTCGGGCGCCACGCCCATCCGGCGCCGCTCCCTGATGCTGCTCACGCTCGGATTCTCGTCGATGTCCCTTGCCGACATCGTCTGGGCCATGTCCAAGGTTGACGGCAGCTACATCCCGGGCGGCGTCTCCGACGTCATCTACCTGTCCTGCTACGTCTGGCTTGCGGCCGCCGCTCGTGAGCAGCTGCGTGGCAGGTCCGGCCTGCGCCGCGCCCCTGGCGCATTCAGCGTCGCACTCATCGAGGGGATGCCGTACATCGCCATGATGGTGTCGTTCCTGGTTCTGGTCTACGTCGACAGCAGCACCGCCGCCAGCCCCGTAAACACGATGACCGTCATCATCTTCGTGCTGACTTCGCTGGTCATGGTGCGCCAGGGCGTGCTCTCGCGCGACGATGCCCTGCTGCGCGAGCGGCGTGCGGCCCACATCGTCGAGGCCCGTTATGCGTCCCTGATCAAGAACGCCTCCGACGTAATCATGATCACCAACGCCGAGGGGATACTGCAATTCGTCTCGCCGGCGGCCGAACGCACCTTCGCAACCCACCCGGACGACATGGTGGGCCGGAATCTCCTCGAGCGCTGGGCCGATGGGGACAATGAGCGGCTGGCCGCGTTTCTCGCCGAGGTGTCGGCAACGCAAGGCCGGGTCGTTGGCCCGATCGAACTGGTCGTCGAGACTGGGGAACGACGCAGCACCCTCGAGTGCGTCGGCAGCAACCTGATGGACGACCCGGCCATCGCCGGCCTGGCGCTGAACTTCCGCGACGTTACCGAGCGCAAGACCCTGGAGGAACAATTGCGCAAGCTGGCGTTCCACGACCCACTGACGCTGCTCGCCAATCGCAGCCTGTTCTGGAACCGGGTCGAGCACGCGCTCACGCTGGCGCAACGGTCGCAGCAGCGGGTCGCCGTCATGTTCCTCGACCTCGACAACTTCAAGAACGTCAATGACTCGCTTGGCCACGATGCCGGCGACCGCCTGTTGCAGGCGGCGGCCCAACGGCTGGTCAAGTCGACCCGGCCGTCCGACACCGTGGCGCGCCTGGGCGGCGACGAATTCGCAATCCTGCTGGAAGGCATCCGCAGCGAGACGGACGTGGAGCGCATCGCCGTGCCGATCACCATGGCGTTCAACCGACCCCTGCTGGTCGACGGCAGGGAGGCCGACGCCACGGCGAGCATCGGTGCTGCGTGCTCGCAGCCGGGCGACGATGCCGAGCAGTTGCTGCGCAAGGCCGACATCGCCATGTACAACGCGAAGGCGGCCGGCAAGGCACGCTGTGTGCTGTTCCAGCCGCACATGCAGGAACAGCTGCACGACCGCCTGCAACTGGAGCAGGACATCGACCTGGCTTTCGCGCGCAACGAGTTCTTCGTCGAGTTCCAGCCGGTGGTCGACCTGACGAGCCGCGAGCTGCTCGGCGTGGAGGCGCTGGTGCGGTGGAATCACCCGCAGCGGGGAATCGTCATGCCGGGCTCGTTCATCTCCATTGCCGAGGAATCCGGCCGGATCGTCGAACTGGGCCGTCGCGTCCTGGTCGACGCGTGCACGCAGATCCGCGCATGGAGCGAATCCGTCGAGGCCGGTGCCGGGTTGCGCATGGCAGTCAACATTTCGGGCCGCCATCTGCAGCAGGGCGACCTGGTCGCGGACGTGCGCCACGCACTCGAGGTTTCGGGTCTCGATGCCGGCAATCTCGTGATCGAGCTGACCGAGGGCACGATCATGCAGAACACCGAGGTCAACCTGGAACGCTTCCGCGAGCTGAAGGCGCTCGGCGTGCGCCTCGCGATCGACGACTTCGGCATGGGGTACTCGTCACTCTCGTACCTGCACCGGTTCCCGATCGACATCCTCAAGATCGATCGCGCGTTCGTGAGCCGGTTGACCGAACAGGACGGCGGCCCCGAACTGGCCCGCGCTGTCGTGATGCTCGCAACGACGCTCGGACTCGAGACGGTCGCTGAGGGCATCGAGAATGAAAGCCAGGTGGCGACCCTGCTGGACCTTGGTTGCGTCGCGGGCCAGGGGTTCCTGTTTGCGAGTTCGAGCTCGCTCGACGTCGTGGCGCAGACAACGTTCATGGCACGCCGCGCCGACCTGCGGGCCGCAGAGCGCGCTGCACATAGTCGACCTCACCGCGACCGGTCGCTATCGCGCGGCGGACCTCTGGCCGCGTTCGGCGGCAGGATGAACCGGTCGGTCAGCTAGGCAGCGGGCCTCAGGCGCCACACCCGTGGCGATCAGTCGTCGCCGCCCTCACGGCCGTGGCCCTTGCTCTTGCCGTTGCCATGCCCGTGTTCCGAATCGTGATCGTCGCTCTTGCCGCGAGCGTAATTCTCGTGCTGCTGGTAATACGGCACGTACTTTGTCTGGTACCAGTCCTCGCGCACGAAGTAGACCGGCTGGCCGCACGCGCCATACTTGCCGCAGTGCTTGCTCCAGTGCTTCTCGTGGCCCGGCGGCACGCGCAGGTAGATCGGCTGCAGCTGGACCACTTTCGGCGGACGCTGGACCCAGACCGGCTGGGCATAAATCACCGCCGGACGCGGAAATTCGCCGATGTTGATCTGCCCGTAAAAGCCGGGTTGGCTGATCCCGATCGAGGCGCTGACGTCGGTGCCGAAGGCCGGAACGGCGACACCCGATGCGATGAGGACGGCAAGCAAGCGTTTCACGGATGTTCGCTCCTGTGTGATCGTTCGAGGCCTGGATGGCCCCGACGCCCGGACTCTCGGGTCCATAGCATGCTAGCGATGGCTCGCAGCAAGTCAGCAAGATCATCGCCAGACTGTGAACCGGTGCACGGCCTCGCCCCATGCCGACCTCAAATCGGCGCCGTAGCGACGTCCCGACTGTGACGCGCCGGACCGGGCGCAAGCGCTGTCCGCTTCAGGACGCGCGGATTGCGGATGGGTCCGTCAGTGCTGCCAGTTCCGCACCCGCTCCTCGGGCCGCGATCCGGCCAGCGCCTGCCGTTGCCGCACACGCGCCACGTCCATCAGCATGCGGCCTGCCCAGCGGTACACATTGTTCTCCTTGACGGTGCGTCGCATGAGCCGCATGCGTTGCCGCCGTTCATCGCGTGACATCTCGAGGGCGACGCGCATCGCGTCCGCCGTCTCGCCAATGTCGAACGGATTGACGAGCAGTGCCTCGACGAGTTCGCGTGACGCGCCGGCAAATGTGCTCAGGATCAGTACGCCGTCCTCGTCATCGCGGGCGGCGACGAATTCCTTGGCGACGAGATTCATGCCGTCATGCAGGCTGTTGGCCACGCAGAAGTCCGCGGCCCGGTACAGCTCGAACACCTGTGCCGGCTCCTGGTGCTCGCCGACCAGCACGACGGGCCGCCAGTCGGTCCTCCCGAACTTCTCATTGATACGCTCCGCCTCGGCCAGCGTCTGCTGCTGCAGCGCCTGGTAGGCGGGCAGCCGGCTGCGCGACGGTGCGGCGACCTGCAGCAGCGTCATGCGGCCACGCCACTGCGGTTGCTCGTCCAGGAGCTTCTCGAGCGCCAGGAAGCGCTCGACGATGCCCTTGGTGAAGTCCCAGCGTTCCAGGCCAATGCCGAGACGTACGTCGTCGCCGATCCCGTATCGACGCCGCACCGCATCGCGCGCAACCGGAACCTCCGACTGCGTCGCCAGCCAACGCGGTGGCCATTCGATCGAAATGGGATACGGCACGACTCGACAGACGTGACCCTGGTGAGTCACGGTCATGTGCTCATGATCGATCTGGCACTCCACGTGCCGGTCCACGGTCGCAAGAAAGTTCTGGCAGTGATACCGCGTGTGAAAGCCGAGTATGTCGGCACTCAGCATGTGCGTCAGCACCTCGCGCTTCCACGGACAGACGCCGAAGGTTTCCGCATTTGGCCACGGAATGTGCCAGAACAGCGCAATCGTCGCTCCTGGCTTGCGCGCGCGGATCAGTCGCGGCAACAGGGCGAAGTGAAAGTCCTGGATGAGCACGACCGGGGATTCACCGGCCGCCTCGGCTGCGACCACCTTGGCAAATTTCTCGTTGACGGCCTGGTACGTGATCCAGTCCTGCTCACGGAAGGCCGGGCGCACGTAGGCGAGGTGGCACAACGGCCACATGCCCTCGTTCGAGAAGCCGTAGTAATAGCCGTCTTCCTCCTCCGAGGTCAGCCATACACGCCGCAACGTGTACGCGGGATCGTCCGGAGGAACCTGCACGTGATCATTCCTGTCCACGAACCTGCGGTCCTCGGAGCCGCTGCCATGCGCGACCCAGATGCCGGAACAGGCGCGCACGATCGGCTCGAGTGCCGTGACCATGCCGCTCGCCGGCACCTGCACGACCGGCCGTCCATCGGGACCACGACTGTGGATGTAGGGCTCGCGGTTGGAGACCACGACCAGCGGGCAGGAGCCCAGATGCTCGCGGGCGACCTGCTGCAGCGCCTGAGGCGTCCAGTTCTCGTGGAACTCGATTTCGAGGCGCTGGCTCTTTTCGATCTCGCGCAGCAGTTTTCTCACGCTGGCGAGCACCGGCTGGGTGGACCGCGGCGAGATCGCGTCATCGAGGAACCGGCGCGACCGGATGTCGCCTAGCAGCACCTTGAGCGAACGATTCAGGATGAACCGGATTACCAGCCCGCCGAGGAGCCCCAGCACCCCCACGGCGAGCACGGCAAAAGCCAGGACGAAATTGCGCACCGTGGCCTGTCGCCTGTCGATGAAGCCCAGGTCGTGGACCAGCAATGCACGATAGGATTTTGCAGCAGGGGGTCTGATCGTGAACGCCGATACTTCGATCAATCCAGACGGTATTCGCGTGACGCTCGAATTATCGACAAGCGCCGTCGCGGGTGAATCGCAGGTGACGCCGGTCGGCACCAGGGCTGTGGCATAGACCTTTGCACCGCTCGTGTCGCAGATCAGGACCGCCAGCAGGCGCTCGTCACTGACGATATTCTCGAGGTAGGTCGCCAGGCGGGCAGTCTCCTTGCGCTCGAGCAGGTCGGTCAGCGGCGCCTCTATCGAGTTCATCACCAGTCGGGCCCGCATTTCGATGTCCGAGCGGAACCAGTCCGTCAGGATGTGCTCGATGTAAGGCACGCCGATGAAAGCAATGATGCAGAGCGCCGCGCCGATCGGCATGACGTAGCGAACTAGAAACGATCGGATCACGCCTGCGTCCGTGCAACCGGAAATGCAGGGGCTTTGCCGTCCTTGCCGACGCCCGCATACACCGTCAAGTGCGGGAACGGGATTTCGATGCCGGCTGCATCGAAGGCGCCTTTGAGGCGTCGCAGGTATTCCCGCCGGACGTTCCATTGCTCGAGCGGGCGCACCTTGAAGCGCCCGCGCAGGACAATGGCGGAGTCGTCCCAGCGCTCGACGCCCGCGATCTCGAATCCGGCGAGGATCCGGTCGGCGAACGCTGCGTCCGCGGCGAGCCCGCCGGCGACCGTCCGCATGACATCCAGAGCGGCATCGATCTCCTCGCGATAGGCGATGCCGATGTCGACGACGGCGTATGCGTACCCACGGCTCATGTTCGTGACCGTCGAAATCAGTCCATTCGGAACGAAGTGCACGTTGCCGTCGTAGTCACGCAGTTGCACATAGCGTAGCGTCATGTCCTCCACGAGGCCGGTCTTGTCCGCGACCTGCACGACGTCGCCCTTGATGATCTGGTTCTCGACCAGCAGGAAGATGCCCGTGAAGTAGTCCTTCACGAGACTCTGCGCGCCGAATCCGACGGCCAGGCCGACGACGCCGGCGGCGCCCAGGATCGGGGCGACCGAGACGCCGCATTCGGCGAGCACGAGCACGCCGCCGATGAGACCGATGACGACGGTGGCCAGGTAACGGAACACGCGGCCCAGGGTTTCGGCGCGCCGCACCTCCTCCGCGCCATTGATCCTGGCGGCAATGCGCATGCGAAACGTGCGAATCAGCCGGTTCGCCACGGCCTGCGCAATCCAAGTTCCCGCGACGATCAGCACGATGCGCACCAGGGTGGCCGCGGGCCCGTGCCAATCGTCGAAGTAATTCAACCAGGTGTCGATGGAGTTCATCGGATAGTACTGTCCGTCTTCAAAGCATGGTCTCCCACGGGCGGCTCAGGCGCAGTGCGCTATTGCTGATGCCGACCTGGCTGTATGTCTCACGAGATCCCCGTCGCGAAGCTCCCGGCCGCTCACGGCACGCTCGAGCCCGGGCCGATCCGGACTCATTGCGGCGGCACCCCGGCATCTGCCAGTTTTTCCAGAAAGTTGCGCACGTCCCGCGGATCGGCGACTCGCAGCATCGCGTCAACGCGGTCGCCCACGGCGACAGACAACCCGCCGACACGTTCCACCACTTCAAGCGCTTTCTCATCGGTCACGTCGTCCCCGATGAAAATGGGCCGTCGTCCCTTGAATGGCGTCTCGGCCAGGAACTCGAGAATGGCATCAGCCTTGTTCGCACCCGGCAGTCGCAGCTCGACGACCATCCGGCCTTCGAGCAGCGCAAGCCGGCCGGCGACGGAGCTAAGGATCGAGCGCGTTGCTGCCTGGACCCGGCTTTCAAGATGCGGAGCCTGGCGGTAGTGCAGTGCAACGGACAGGCCTTTGTCTTCGAGGATCGTGCCCGGAAGACTGTCCGCAAGCAGCTTGAGTCTGTCGCGTGCCTGCGCGACGGTGGCGACATCGGAAGCGTTCTGGCTATGCCAGCGCCCCTGCGAGTCCCGGCGCTCGAGCCCGTGCACGCCCGCGGCCGCCCATCGATGCGGACCGAAGAGTCGGTCGAGGTCCACGATCGGGCGGCCGCTGACCAGTGCAACCGCTCCATCGAGGACGGTACGAAGACGCGCGAGGAGATCCTGCAGGTCCGTCTCGACCTGCACCGAGTCCGGGGTCTCAGCTATGTCAAGCAGGGTGCCGTCGACGTCAAGAAAAAGGCACCACGGCTGGTCGCTAATACGCCACTCCATCGTTCAGGTTTTTTTCGGTGCGCTCGCACCAGGGTGGTGAGATCGGACGATCGCGGAACAGGCCTACTCACCGTTGGGCAGGCGTCACACGCCGATCGTCCGTCTCGATGGAGTAGTCTATGTGTGTCGGTGACGGGCCTGTAGTGAGAAATCGTCACCCCATTGATGAGTCAAACTCACAAATGCCCCGGTCTCTTCCGCCGCTCAATTCGTTGCGAACTTTCGAGGTGGCTGCCCGACTTGGCAGCTTCACGAAGGCTGCGCGCGAGCTGAACGTGACGCCGGCCGCGGTCAGTCACCAGATCCGTGGACTGGAGGAGTACCTCGGCGTCACCTTGTTCAGGCGCACCACACGCAGCCTGGCCTTGACGGCCCAGGCGGCAGCCGCCGCGGAAACCCTGCACGAGGCGTTCGATCGTATCGGCCAGAGCGTCGAGTTGCTGCGCGCGAGCGGCAAGACCGGCAAGAGCGGTGCACTCTCCATCAGCGTCACCCCGGCCTTCGCCACCCGCTGGCTGGTCGCCAGGCTCCCACGGTTCAAGAAAAAGCACCCACGCATACACCTGCGCATCGTCGCCAGCCCATCGCCGGTCGACTTCGACCAGGAAGACGTCGATGTTGCGGTTCGTATGGGTCGCGGCGGCTTCGCAGGGGTGATCGCGATCAACCTCTTCCACGAGTGGCTCGCTCCAGTCGCAAGTCCGGCCTTCTTGAGGCAGAACATTCTGCGCAAGCCAGCTGACATCAACCGCGTTCCGATGCTGCACGACAATTCGATACGACGTGCCGGCCGGCCCCACGCCTGGCAGGAATGGTTCCGGATCGCAGGCGCTCCGCTGATGGAAACGCGCCGGGGAACGCAATTCGACGACGGCCACCTGACGTTGCAGGCGGCGGCGGCCGGAGGAGGCGTGGCGCTCGGACGGCTCGTCTACGCCGTAGATGATATTGCGGCGAAGCGGCTTCGTATCGCGCTGCAACCGGTAATCGAGATGGACATCGCGTACTACCTGCTCATCCCGGAGTCGCGGGCGAAACTGCCCGCCGTGGTCGCCTTCCGCGCGTGGATCGAGGCGGAAGCCGCCGTCTTCCGGCGCGACTTCGAGAAACTTGTTCGTCGCAGCACGATCAAAAGCAACAGTGCCCGGACGCCGGTCCGGCTAAACATTGGAAAGTGAACACGGAGACAAGCATGGTTATCCAGTTGCCGACACTGCCTTACGACCGCGATGCTCTCGCGCCTTACATCTCGTCCGAGACCATCGACTTTCATTACGGGAAACACCATCAGGCCTACGTCACGAACCTGAACAAGCTCATCAAGGGTACGGACCTCGAGAACGCAAGCCTGGAGGAAATCGTCCGCAGCTCATCGGGCGCGGTGTTCAACAATGCTGCCCAGGCCTGGAACCACGCCTTCTACTTTGAGGCGCTCTCACCGCGAGCCGGTGGCCAGCCGGACGGCCGCCTGCTGGATGCGATCAGGTCCTCGTTCGGCAGCTTCGACCAATTGGTCGAAGCTTTCACCAAGGTGGCCCTCGCGACGTTCGGGTCCGGCTGGGCGTGGTTGGTGCAGCGCGAAACCGGTGAACTGGCGGTGATCAGCACGTCGAACGCGGCTACGCCTGTCGTCGGCGGCGACCGGCCCCTGCTGACCTGCGACGTGTGGGAGCACGCGTATTACATCGATTATCGCAATGCCAGGGCAAGCTACGTGGAGGCGTTCTGGAAGGTCGTCGATTGGCGCGTCGTGGCATCACGCATGTCCGTCCCGGATTGAGCCCACACCTTTCTGCGCGCGCGGCGCGGACTTTTGCCTATACTCGGCACGGCACGACCGGCTCGAACAACACTCAGGGGCTCCGGAAGGATAACAACGATGCGCGTCGTCACGCTGCCTGCCCTGCTTTTCGTCTTGGCGAGCCCGTTCTTCGTCACACCGCTGCAGGCCGAAATGGTCGGGAAGACGGTGCTGCCCGAGCCGAAAGCGAGCTGGTTCATGATGACCGGCTCGGACTCCAGCTACATTTTCGACGGCGCCGACGGAGAGATGAAAGGACTCATCTCGCACAGCGTGTTCACTCCAGCCATCGTCACGTTGCCTTCCCGGAAGGAAGCCTACCTCGTTGACTCCTACTATTCGCGCGGCGTGCAGGGCGCCCGCAGCGACGTGCTGACCGTGGTCGACATGCGCGACCTGACGACCAAAGCGGAAATCGAAATCCCCAGCAAGGCGGCGGCGCTGCGCCTGCGCCAGCACATCGGCCTGCTGGAAGACGGACGTCACGTCGTGACCTTCAACATGACTCCGGCACAGTCGGTGAGCGTGGTGGACGTCGTCGACCGGAAGTTCAGGGGCGAGATTTCCACGCCGGGCTGCGCGATCATCATGCCCGCCGGTCCGCGCGGATTCCTGATGCTCTGCGGCGACGGCACTCTTGCAACTCATCACGCTGGACAAGAACGGCAAGGAAGCCGAGCGCGTCCGCAGCGATTCATTCTTCGACGTGGAGAAGGACCCGGTCTACGACCGGGTCGTGCGCAGCAAAGGTGGCTGGATGCTGATCACGCACGATGGCCTGGTCCGCGAAGTCGGCGTCGATGGCAACCGCATACGGGTCGGTGACGCCTGGTCGATGTTGAATGACGAGGACAAGGAAGACGGCAACAAGAAGGAACAGTGGCGGCCGGGAGGCGACCAGCCGTTCACCGTGCACCGCGACTCGTCGCTCCTGTACTCGCTGATGCACAAGGGGAAGGTCGACACTCCGGACGCCGAAGGCACTGAGATCTGGGTGTTCGACACCAACCGCCGCAAGCGCGTCGCCCGCCTGGTCCTGCCAGTCACCGCTACCAGCATCCTCTCGAGCCAGGAGCAGTCTCCCCGACTGTACGTGTACGACAAGGACAAGAAGCTGCAGATCTACGATGGCCGCCAGCTCAAGCCGGTGCGCACGATCGACAAGATCGGCATCAACTATCCGCTGCTGCAGACGCTGACGGAAAATGATTGATCCCTTGCTCAGTCGAGTGATCTCGGCGGCCTGCGCACTGCTGTTGCTGCTGGCTGCCTGGCACAAGGTCGCCGCGCGAGACAGTTTCACGGCCGCGCTGGCCGAATACCGGCTGCTGCCGGCGGCGCTGTTGCGGCCCGCATCCGTGCTGTTGCCGGGACTCGAAGCCGCGCTGGGTGTCGCCTGGCTCGCCGGATACGGGACCGGCGTCGTTGCACTGCTGACCGCGGCCTTGCTGACGATGTACGCGGCAGCCATAGCGATCAACCTGTGGCGCGGCCGCGTGCACATCGGCTGCGGATGCGGGTTTGGCGGTACCTCCGGGGACGACCAGCCATTGTCCTGGTGGCTGGTGGCACGCAACCTGCTGCTCGGCACCGTGGCCGTCGTCGCAACCTTGCCGGCGACGAACCGCGATCTCGGTCCGTACGACTGGTTGACGCTCGCGCTGGCCCTGCTGGCTTGCGGCGTACTGTATTCAGGAGCCTCGCAACTGATGCGCAACGGCGCAGCAATCGCCTCCTGGAGAGAGCAGCGTGACTGACGCACTGCTGGTGTCAAACGCCCTGCTGTGGTGCCTCGTGATCGTACTGGCGCTGGTGGTGCTGGCACTGGCGCGGCAGGTTGGCGTGTTGCACGAGCGGGTGTCCCCGGCCGGGGCGTTGATGCCAACTACCGGTCCGAAGGTCGGCGAACGCACCCAGCCCGTCGCGTATCGTGACTTGAGCGGCGCGGAGGTAAGCGTGGGCGGTCCGAGCCCGGACGGGCGCGCGACACTGGTGCTGTGGATTTCGCCGACCTGCCCCGTCTGCAAGGCGCTCGTACCGACGGCATTGTCCATGGCGCAGGCTGAACGCCTGCGGCTGGTGTTCGCGAGCGATGGCGACAAGCTCGAGCCGCACCAGGCGTACGTCCGCGATCTGCGCATCGAGACGTATCCTTACGTCGTATCGCAGGCGCTCGGCATGGGCTACGCGGTGAGCAAGCTGCCCTTTGCCATCCTGATCGGCGACGACGGCGTGCTGAAGAGCAAGGGCCTCGTGAACACGAGGGAACACCTCGAAAGCCTGGTGGAGTCGATGCAGTCCGGCATCCGGTCGCTGCAGGAGTTTGTTGGAATCGCGGACCGCCAGGACGAAGCCGCCCTCAAGGGACAGCCAACATGAAGAAGTCGAAGATCGTCGATGAAACCTGGCAGTGGCTGGATCGCAAGACCAGGGAAAGCAGCCGCAAACTGGCCAGGACGACTTCGCGCCGCAGTTTCCTGGCCCGGCTGGGCACGGTGCTGACAGGCGCTGCTGCGCTGCCCCTGCTGCCAGTCGTGCGGGCCTTCGCCGCCGAAACGATCGACGAACTCGGCGACCCACAGAGCTGCGATTACTGGCGTTACTGCGCGCTCAGCGGCACGTTGTGCAGCTGTTGCGGCGGCACCCATACCTCCTGCCCGCCCGGCGCCGAGCCCTCGCCCATCACGTGGGTCGGCACCTGCCGCAACCCGGTGGACGATCGCGACTACCTGATTTCCTACAACGATTGCTGTGGCAAAGCGGTCTGTCATCGCTGCGACTGCCACAACACGGAGCGGGCACGGCCCGTCTATTACCCGAGCAAGAGCAGCAGCGTGATCTGGTGCTTCGGAACCGAGAGCCGCGCGTATCACTGCACCGTCGGGATCGTGCTCGGCGAGGCTGGCAGCAAGGAGTAATCTGGACTTGCGGCGCGTCTACATCGGGCTTGTCGCCGGCTCAATGCTGATGCTCGCGGGGCTGTCGATCGCGGATCCCCGCAGCGATTACCTGATGCACTGTGCAGGATGTCACCTCCCTGACGCGCGTGGAGTGCCGCCTTACGTTCCGTCACTCTCTGGTCCACTTGGTAGACTGGCGGCGTCGGCGCAAGGACGGGACTACCTTGCCCGGGTGCCGGGTGCAGCACAGGCTCCCATCAGCGACGAGCGAACTGGCCGCCGTCTTCAATTGGCTGCTCTTCGAGTACAACCGGGACACCTTGCCGAGGAATTTCGAGCCGCTGCGCGGCACGGAGATTGCCAGGTCACGCGCGAGGGTGCTGGCGGATCCGTTGAAGCTGCGACGCGAACTGTGGCCGGACGCCGATACGACCTGACTTCTGACGACCGACATTTCTCGGCATATTAGGACGGGACGCGCAATGCGATTCTACAGGCACCTGATTATCGGCGGTGCGGCGGTTCTCACCCTCGCCTTCGCGACGTCGCCCAGCCATGGCGGCAGCAGGCAAACCCGGGTCACGACAAGGTCGTCGCTGCAATCAAGGCCGACAAGGACGACGCGATCGAGCGACTGCGCAACGTGGATCGCGTTGCCAACCATCGCCAACATGGGCGTCAACACGCCGCAGGGCGCCGAGTACATGCGCCAGCTCGCGCTGGACGCCGGGATTCCAGCGGGCGCGAGTCGTCGAGACCGGCGGCGTGCCGGGCGTGTTTGCAACACTCGACGCCGGGGCGAGGGACACGCTCGCCGTCTACTTCATGTACGACGTCAAGCATTACGACCCGGCCGAATGGTCCTCGCCGCCGCTCGAGGGAAAGATCGTCGACCGGCCGGGCGAGGGACAAGCGCTGGTCGGCCGCGGCGCGGTCAACCAGAAGGGTCCACAGATGGCCTTCCTCACGGCGCTGCACGCGTTCAAGGATGCGGGGGTCAAGCTGCCGGTCAATCTGGTCCTCGTTGCAGAAGGCGAAGAGGAGATCGGCTCGACCAACTTCCCGCAGTTGCTCGCCGACCCCGAAGTCAAGGCGGCACTCCAGCGCTCGGTGGGCGTCATGATGCCGTCGACTGGCCAGGCACGCGACGGATCGGTCTCGCTCGACCTGGGCGCCAAGGGCGTGATCGAAGTGCAGCTGGTTTCGAGCGGCGACAAGTGGGGCCGGGGCCCGGCCAAGGACATCCACTCGAGCCTGATGGCGCGTGTCGACAGCCCCGCCTGGCACCTCGTCAAAGCGCTCGACACGCTGGTGGCCGACGACGGCTTCACCCCGGCGATCGACGGCTGGTTCGAGCATGTCCGCCCTCTCACGCCACGCGAGAAGGAGCTCGATCGCGGCCAGCCTCCCCAAGGACGAGGAGACCGTCAAGCAGACGCTGGGCGTGCGCCGCTGGATCAATGACGAGGATTTTCTCACCAGCGCCTACCGCCTCGCCTCGCAGCCGACGGTCAACATACAGGGCCTCGTCAGCGGCTACACGGGGCCGGGCGGCAAGACCGTGCTCCCCGGCCGCGCCGAAGCCAAGCTCGACTTCCGCCTGGTCCCTGACATGACCAGAGAAGAGGCGGTCGGGAAACTCAAGGCACACCTCGCGAAGCGCGGGTTCGGTGACATCGAGGTGATCGTCAGCGGCGGCTACAGCCCGACCGAATCGCCCGAGGACAGCGTCGTCATCCAGGCGGGCGCAGCGACGCTCAGGAAGGCCGGGATCGAGTACAGCCTTTTCCCGCGCCGCGCCGGAAGCTGGCCGGGCGTCGTCTTCACCGGACCGCCGCTCAAGATGTCGGCCGGCCACTTCGGCGTGGGCCGCGGCGGCGGCGCACATGCCCCCGATGAATGGCTGCTGATCGAGAGCAGCGACCCCAAGGTTGCAGGCTACGCGCAACAAGCGGAGATGTTTGCCGACTATCTTTACGAGACTGCACGAGCGGCCAGGACCCGGCGCTAGATGAAGCGCGCGAGGGTGCGGTTCTGCAGCGAAGGACGGACGCGACCCGTGATGCTCCCCTGCCCGCTTCGCGATTGCTGATATCTATTGAGTCGATCGGATCAAACTTCTGGTTGGATTGCGGCGTCGCCGTATGATGGGCGCTTGATCTGAACGTCTCGTTAGATCCAGGAGAACTCCATGCATAGGAAACTGACGACGTCGCTCGTCGCTTTAGCAATCGCTGCGCTGCCGTTGGTGCCGACGGCTGCAGTCAGCGCTCAGGGTGAGCCGCGGTCAAACCAGTTCTGGTGGCCTGAACAACTCGACCTGTCGCCGCTGCGGCAGCATGCCGCCGAGTCCAACCCGCTCGGCGCAGACTTCGACTACGCCAAGGCATTTGCCAGCCTCGACCTCAATGCCGTCAAGCAGGACATCAAGCAGGTCCTGACGACATCGCAGGATTGGTGGCCGGCCGACTACGGCAACTACGGACCGTTCTTCATCCGGATGGCCTGGCACAGCGCCGGTACCTACCGCGTGAGTGACGGGCGCGGCGGCGCCGGCGGCGGTCAGCAGCGGTTCGAGCCGCTCAACAGCTGGCCGGACAACGCCAACCTCGACAAGGCGCGGCGACTGCTGTGGCCGGTCAAGCAGAAATACGGCCACAAGCATCTCCTGGGCCGATCTGATGGTGCTGACCGGGAATGTCGCGCTGGAGTCCATGGGCTTCCAGACCTTCGGCTTTGCCGGCGGCCGCAAGGACGACTGGGAACCCGAACTCGTCTACTGGGGTCCCGAGAAGAAGTTCCTGGCCGACGAGCGCTACAGCGGCGACCGGAAACTGGCAGAACCCGCTGGCGGCCGTGCAGATGGGCCTGATCTACGTGAATCCGGAGGGTCCGAACGGCAATCCGGATCCGCTGGCGGCCGCGAAGGACATCCGCGAGACCTTCGGCCGCATGGCGATGAACGACGAGGAGACGATCGCGCTCATCGCCGGTGGCCACACCTTCGGCAAGGCGCACGGCGCCCACGATCCGTCCAAGTGCGTGGGGCCCGAGCCCGCCGCAGCCGGTATCGAGCAGCAGGGACTCGGCTGGGAGAACAAGTGCGGCCGCGGCAACGGGGTCGACACGGTCACCAGTGGCCTGGAAGGCGCGTGGTCGGCCAATCCGGTTGCGTTTACCACGCAATACCTCGACAACCTGTTCGCCTTTGAGTGGGTGCAGACCAGGAGTCCCGCCGGTGCGATCCAGTGGATTCCCGCGAATGGCCAGGGAGCGAACCTCGTACCGGACGCGCACGATCCGTCGAAGCGGCATGCGCCGATCATGTTCACGACCGACCTCGCGCTGAAGGTCGACCCGAGCTACCGCGAAGATCGCGAAGCGGTTCCAGGAAAACCCGGAGGAATTCAAACTCGCGTTTGCCAAGGCGTGGTTCAAGCTGACCCACCGCGACATGGGTCCGCGTGCCCGCTACCTCGGTGCGGAGGTCCCGCGTGAGGACCTGATCTGGCAGGATCCGCTGCCCCGGGTCGATCATGCGCTGGTCGACGCCAGCGATGTGGCGGCGCTGAAGATCCAGGATCCTCGCTTCGGGCCTGACCGTTCCGGAACTGGTCCGGACGGCCTGGGCGTCGGCAGCCTCGTTCCGCGGCACCGACATGCGCGGTGGCGCGAACGGCGCGCGCATCCGCCTCGCGCCGCAGAAGGACTGGGCCGTCAACGATCCAGCTGAACTGGCCAAGGTGCTGCAACGCCTGGAAAGCATCCAGCAGGACTTCAACCGCGCGCAGTCGGGCGGGAAGCGCGTGTCGCTCGCCGACCTGATCGTCCTCGGTGGCGGTGCGGCGATCGAGCAGGCCGCGAAGAGCGCGGGCCATGACGTGCAGGTTCCGTTCACGCCGGGACGCACGGACGCGTCGCAGGCGCAGACCGACGTGGCGTCCTTCGCCGTGCTCGAGCCGACCGCGGACGGTTTCCGCAACTACTTCAGCAGCGGTCAGCCCCGGTCGCCGGCGGAAATGCTGGTCGACAAGGCCAGCACGCTGACGTTGAGCGTTCCGGAAATGACCGTGCTGGTTGGCGGCCTGCGGGCCCTGAACGCCAATGCCGGACAGACGGCCCACGGCGTGTTCACGACCCGGCCCGGGACCTTGAGCAACGATTTCTTCGTCAACCTGCTGGACATGTCGACGAAGTGGAACAAGTCGGCAACGACCGAGGGCATCTACGAAGGTCGCGATCGCGCGACCGGCAAGCTCAAGTGGACGGCGACCCCGGTCGACCTGGCGTTCGGGTCGAATTCCGAGCTGCGGGCGGTGGCCGAGGTCTATGCGGCGGCCGACGGACAGGAGAAGTTCGTTGGCGACTTTGCGAAGGCCTGGGCCAAGGTGATGACCCTCGATCGCTTCGACCTGCATTGAGTGTGTAGCGGGCCGCGCTTCACAGACTGAAGCGCGGCCCGCGAACGTGGCCACCAGGGGCAGACAGCAAGGCTGGCGTAAAACGCCCGGTCGCGTTCGCTTTTGGGATATTCACCCGTTTCAATGTTGGATAGATTGCGTCCGTCATTCCACGGAGGTTCCATGAACGGGTCCAGCGTTCTCTTTGTATCCGTCGCCGCGCTCGCCATGATGGGCTCGGCGTCGCTGGCCCACGCGGACTCCGCGGAGGCCATGTGCGAAGTGCGCAAGGACGGCGACACCAGGAAAAAGGCTTCGGGTCCCTGCACCTTTTCGCAGCGCCAGGGATACATCGACATTGACCTGCGCAACGGCGACAGGCACAGCCTGGCGCCGGGCAAGAACGCCAATCATTACAAGGACCAGAAAGGCAACAAGGTGATCCGCACGCAGTCCGGCGGCAACAGCCAGGAATTCAAATGGGAAGGCGGCACGAGGATCATCGTCTCCTTCACGTCGAACCATGCGAAAAATCACTCGGGCAACTCGTCCTACCGTGCCGGCGATACGGTGCCAGACCTCGCCGACCTCGTGGGTGCCAAGGCCGGACAAGCCGAGGGCGAACTGCAGCGACGCGGCTACGTGTACACGAGAGGCTCCACCTCCGGTGATGCCAAGTACAGCGCCTGGTTCAACCAGTGGACGGGACGCTGCGCCATGATCCGAACGTCGAACGGTCGCTACCAGTCGATCGTGCAGGCGCCACCGCACGACTGCGGACGCTGAACATGACGCCTCCGGTACCAGGGGCGAAGGGAGACAGGGTGAAGTTGATGCGCAGCTTTTTGTTCGCGGTTCTCGCAATCGTGGCGCCACTCACCGCGCAGGCCACGCCGTTCTGGGGCGCTACGGAGTCGCGACCTCCCGAGACCGCACCGTCCGATCTCAAGCCCGGGGAGTACGTCTGGAATCCCGTCGCCTCCGATCTCGGGCCGATCCTGGTGCTCGTCAGCCTGAGCGAACAGCGCGCGTACGTGTACCGCAACGGCGTCGAGATCGGTGTCACCACGATCAGCAGTGGCAAGTCGGGGCACGACACGCCCACGGGCGTGTTCGTGATCCTGCAGAAGGACAAGGATCACCGGTCCTCGAAGTACAACAGCGCGCCGATGCCGTACACGCAGCGCCTGACCTGGGACGGCGTCGCCCTGCACGCCGGCGGACTGCCGGGGTATCCATCGTCGCACGGTTGCGTGCACCTGCCGTCGAAGTTCTCCGAAGAACTGTTCGCCGTTTCGCCGATGGGCATGACGGTGGTCGTCGCCAACGAGCGCACGGCCCCGTCGCAGGTCGCTCACCCGCCGGCGTTCTCGCCGGTGGACCCGGCGACGGGCTCGCCGGTCACTGCGGACCGCCTCGCGCCCGACCAGGAGTTTCGCCTGGAGCCGGAGAAATCCGAGCATGGCCCGGTGTCGATCCTGATGAGCATTGCCGACGAGCGCGTGCTCGTGCTGCGTAACGGTACTGAAATCGGGCGTGCGCGCATCAAGATCATCGATCGGTCCGTGCCGATCGGAACGCACACCTTCGTCCTCCAGGAGGGGCGCAGCTCGGAGCCGGCGGCACCCGTGCCCGACCCACGCATGTTGCCGTGGCTGGCCGTGCCGATGCCGGGCCATGACGAGGCGGGGCGGCCCATGCGGCCGGAGGCGGTGGCGAGCATTGCCATCCCGCCCGGGTTCCTGCGCGCGGTCAGTTTGCTGCTGGCGCCCGGCACCACCCTGTTCGTCACCGACGCGCCAGTCCTTGCCGAGAACACGCGGACGGATTTCACCATCCTGGCCAACGGCGCCCCCGACAGTTGAGCGCACCCAGGTCCTGGGGGTTTCCGCGGCAAGCGTCGATAGTCACCGGGTGGATTGCGGCCAGCGTCGTTCAGGTCTGGCTGCTCACTCATTTTCTGGCATGATTCCGACGCGCTAGAGACTGAATGAAACCAGAACAAGAGCCGGCGTAGCACGCGCAGCGATCGCCAGGCAGGGGGAAACGAAGCCATGGCGTCGACGCTCTACATGTCGAGGAGCCCGGCCGTGCGCTACGCGAGCAGCGCGGCGCTCTACTTTGCACAGGGTATTCCAAAGGGCCTGCTGCACATCGCCATTCCGGCCTGGCTGGCGAGCCAGGGAGCCGGCACGGGCGCCATCGCCTCCTACCTCGCCATCATCGTGCTGCCATGGGCTTTCAAGCTGGTCACCGGCCCGCTCATGGATCGCTTCGCCTACCGACCGATGGGCAGTCGCCGCCCATGGGTGCTCGGCGCCCAGTTCGGTCTCGTACTGAGCCTGCTGAGCCTGGCGGCGATCGACGATCCGATGGCGCAGATCGGGCTGCTGACGGCGCTCGGTGTCGTCATCAATTCGTTTGCGGCCACCCAGGACGTGGCCGTGGACGGCATGGCGATCGACCTCGTACCCGAATCCGAGCATGGCCGGATCAATGCGTTCATGAGCTGCGGCAAGGCCGTTGGCTGGGCCGCGACGGCGGCCCTCTCCGGAACGCTACTCGTCAAGTACGGCCTGGCCGTAACCGGGGCGGTCGCCGCGGCCGGTGCGGGCCTGGTCCTCATTGCTTTCTTCTTCGTGCGGGAGCGTGAGGGTGAGCGCCTGCTGCCGTGGACGCAGGGCGAAGCCGTGGGTCAACACGGTGTCGCACGCTCGTTCAGAAGCGTCGTGCAGGACCTGAATGGAGTGCTCTGGACACGCACCAGCCTGGTCGTATCGCTGATCATGTTTTTCGACGGAGTGGTCTCGGGCTACGGCGAGGCCCTGATGCCGATCGCGGCCGTGAAGCTCTTTTCATTCACGACCAGCCAGTGGTCACAGCTCGTGGCCATGATGGGACTCACCGGCGCCTTTGCGGCACTCGCGCTCGGCCCGCTGATCGACCGCTTCGGCGCCAGGACCATGCTGCTGCTGACCATTGGCGTGGTCTGTGCCCACGCCTTCCTGCTGGCAGGAACCCAGCAACTGTGGACCAACAACACCTACGTGCTGTTCATGCTGTCGGCGTACGTCCTGATGCAGCCTGTCACGATGGTCTGCGTCATCGCCCTCGCCATGAGCATCTGCTCCGCGCGCATCTCGGCCACGCAGTTCGCGGTCTACATGTCGATGGCCAACCTCGGCAGCTCCGCGGGCTCGAAGATATTCGGCAGCCTGTCCGAGTACGCGAGCTTCGCGCAGGAATACGCGCTGCTTGGCGCTATCGCCATCACGATGTTCGGCACGATTGCGATCTTCCGCAAGGGACCGATCGCCGTGGCGGCGGACGCGGCGGAAACGCCGCGCGGACCGTCGGCGCGCTGAGCCGCGGCGGTTGCAGCGTGGCCATTTGTGCGGGTTGCGGGACCTGAATCCCTGAATCGTGCGTCATTGCGTATGAGGGCCTCGAAAAATGAGGCCCTGCCGAACCGGCAGACGCCGACGGCGTGTTCATCTCACGCACAATGGAGGGTCCGCAAATGTCAGAGAAGCAGAAACTGGTGGTCGTCGTCACGAACGGTTTCAACGACGAACGTTCGTCCGTCGCCTGGAGTGTCGCTAACGGCGGCGTGGGCATGGGATTCGACGTGACGATGTTCCTGGTCAGTTCAGGCGTCGACTGGGTGCGCAAGGGCGCGGCCACGGTCGCGCGCCCGAATCCGCTCGATCCACCGATCAAGGACATGATTCAGAACGTCTTTGACAGTGGCGGCGAGATCCTCGTCTGCCCGCCGTGCGCCGGCGTACGTGGTTACGCGGCGGCCGACCTGATCGACGGCGTGAAACTTGCGGGGTCGGCGTCGATGCTCGCGCTGGCAAAGGAAGGTGCGGTGACGCTCAGCTTCTGAAGATCGCGTGACCAACGATCCCACGCCCGGGCAGGTGCGATACTTGCCGGGCCTGGGCCCGTCCAACAGGCGAGGACTGGCACCGTGCCGACGACTCCGCAGGACGACCGGAAGGCCGATTTCACGGCCCGCGTCGAGGCGAACATGGACGCGCTCTACAGCGTCGCACTGCGTTTGACACGCAACTCCGCGGACGCTCAGGACCTTGTCGCGGAGACCGTGAGCAGGGCCTGGGTCGCGCGCGATCAGCTCGAGAATCGGGCGCTGTTTCGTCCGTGGGTATTCCGCATCCTGCGCAATGCCTTCGTCAGCGACTGCCGCAGGAAGGCCGTGCGACCTGTCGAGTCGCGCTATCAGGATCTGCTCGCCGATGAGGACGACGGTGACGTTGCGTCGCTGCTGGTCGAGGAGTCGGACGAATTCCTGGACTGGTGGTCCAACCCGGAGCAACGCGTGAGCAACGACCATCTGGGGGCGCAGATCATGGCTGCCATCGACAACCTGCCTGCGGCCTTCAGGACCACGGTCCTGCTGGTCAACGTGGATGGACTGACCTATGACGAAGCCGCAGACGTCCTCGGCGTACCGCCCGGCACGGTGCGCTCGCGCATGAAGCGTGGCCGCACGCTGCTGCAGAAGGCCCTGTGGCAGCAAGCCCGGGACGCGGGCCTGGCGGTTGCGGCGCGAGGACTCGGAGAAGTGCCATGAGCGAGCAGAAGGACGCCGTGACGCCCGAGGAGATCGGATGCCTCGAGTCCATCGAAACGCTCTACGCTTACCTTGATGGTGAGATCCGGGATCCTGCGGACATCGCGAAGTTCGAGCATCACCTGAGCCACTGCCGCAGTTGCTACTCGCGTGCCGAACTGGAACGCAGGTTGAGCGGGCGGCTCAGGTCGTCTGGTTCGCTGCAGGCGCCGGATGCCCTGCGAGATCGACTCAAGGACCTGATGGACAAGCTCTGATGATCGGCCAGTCGCACGACACCCCCTACCTGCGCGCCTACAACAGCCGCCTCAAGGGCGTCATTCGCTGGCATGAACTGGACGCGGTGTGGGCACAATTGCAGCGCCTCAGTGATGATGGCTGGTATGTCTACGCAGTCGGCGAAGCGCCCCCCGCGACGCCTGCACCACGGGATCGGTTCGAACGGTTTCTGGCTGAAATCAGACAGCTCCTGCTGGAGGAGCACGAAGAGGACTACTGCGGCATCGTCTACGCCGACGATCACGACGAGCCCAGCTTTGTGAAAATCTTTGACCCCGACAACCTGGGCATGGTCTGTGGTTCCAGCAAATTTCCGCCCCTGCCCGGCTGGACCCTGTCCCGCGTCGCCCCGGACGACCTGCAACAGGCCTTTCCGCAACCGGCTAGTCGCCGCCGCTGGTGGCAGAAGATTTTCGGCTGAGTGCGGCCGACCTGGACAGTCCGCAGGAGACTTGTCGTGGTGGGGATACCGGATCATCGACGAGGAAAACGTTTCATTGACCCTGCAGGAGCGTTAGCATCCTCCTTGCCGAGCACGACGCCGTAGCCTGCGTCCCGACTCACTGAACCGGAGCGACCGGATGAGCCGCAGGGCCCGCGCGACACGCGTCTACTATCAGCGGCCAATGCAGAGTCGCGCAAGGCCTCGGGGCGTTTGAGCGCGCCCACCCGTCCAGAACGACGGCTGTCGATCGTCGCCCGAGTGGCGATCCTGCTGCTGTCAGCGTGCCTTGCGGACTTTTGCTGCCACGCCGGCCGTGGCGGCGGAACAGAAAGTGCTGCGCTTTGCGTTTCGATCCGTCGAGACCGGCTTCGACCCGCAACGCGTCGACGACGTCTACTCCAGTGCGGTGTGCGCCGAAATCTTCGAGTCGTTGCTGGACTTCGATTATCTCGCACGACCTTTCAGGCTGGTTCCTGGCGTCGTCGAATCCGTGCCCACACCGCAGGATGGCGGGCGCACGTATACTTTCCGCCTGAAACGCGGCATCTATTTCGCGGACGACCCTGCGTTCGGCGGCAAGCGGCGTGAGCTGACTGCGGCCGATGCGGCCTACGCGATCAAGCGATTGCGCGACCCGCGCAACCGCGCGCCCTATTCCTGGCTTTTTCAGAACAACCTGCTGGGACTCGACGAGCTGTACGACGAGGCGCTGAAGACCGGCAAGTTCGACTATGAACGGCCCATCGCGGGAATCGAGGTCGTCGATCGCTACACGCTGCGCCTGCGGCTGAAGAACCCCGACTTCACCTTCCTGTACCGCTTTGCCATGCCGCAGACGGCACCCGTCGCGCGCGAGGTCATTGTCGCTTACGGCGAGGACACCATGTCCCATCCGGTCGGCACGGGCGCCTTCCGCCTGGCGGAGTGGACACGCCGGCAGAAGATCGTGCTGGTGAAAAATCCGGGCTATCGCGGCAGCGTCCTCGACACGACTTTCGCCGACCTGACCGTTCCGGAGAACCGACAGGTGATCGCTGAGCTGCAGGGCAAGACGCTGCCGCAACTCGACCGGGTCGAAATCTATCCGATGGACACGGACCAGCCCCGCTTCCTGACCTTCATGAGCGGCGCCCACGACCTGATACAGGAGGTGCCAATGTCGTTCGTCGGTCAGGCGGTACCGGCCGGAAAGCTGGCACCGTCGCTCGCGGCCGCGGGCGTCCGGCGGCAACAGGACGTCGATGTCTCGCTCTGGTACGTGCAGTTCAACATGGAAGACCCGGTCGTCGGCGGATACACGGTGGAACACGTGGCCCTGCGGCGTGCGATCACGCTGGCCTTCGATCGTGACCAGGCGATGGCCGTCCTGGAGAAAGGCCAGGCACTGCCGGCCTACGGTCCGATTCCGCCTGGCATGATCGGTTACGACCCCGCTTTCGTCAGCGACCAGCAGGATTACGACCCGGCGCGCGCCACCGCGCTGCTCGACATGTACGGATGGGTCGACGCCGACGGCGACGGCTGGCGGGACCAGCCGGACGGAGCCCCGCTGACCCTCGACTACATGTACACCGTGGGTAGCGATACACGACAGTACGCCGCGCTGTGGGAGAGGTCGCTGCGCAGCGTCGGCATCCGACTCAAAGCGCGAGCCGTCCAGTTTTCCGACCAGCTGCGGGACCGGAAGGCCGGCAAGTACATGCTGGCCACGGGATCCTGGAGCGCGGACTGGCCGGACGGCCAGAACTTCCTGGCGCTGCTGTATGGCCCGAATGCACCGGACGTCAACGACACGCGATTCCGCTTGCCCGAGTACGACCGTCTCTACGAGCAGTCACTGCTGCTGCCCGACAGCCCGGAGCGAGACCGGCTATACCGTGAAATGACCCGCCTCGCGATCGTCTACGCGCCGTGGCGGCTGCTGTACTTTCGCGACTGGACCTACCTCAGCTACCCCTGGGTGCTCGGGTACCTGAAGCACCCGCTCTACCAGACGCGCCTGCTCTACCTGGACCTCGATACCGCAGCCCGCCGCCGCGCGCAGGCGGACTGAGCAAGGCAATGGGCGCATACATCGCCAGGCGCTTGTGGCAGATCATCCCGACGCTCGCCGGGGTGATCCTGCTCGTGTTCGTGCTTTTCAACTGGGTCGGCGGCGACCCGGCGCAGGTGCTGGCCGGCAAGGTGCCCGACCCGGCGCAGATCGAGAACATCCGGCGCCAGCTTGGCCTGGACCAGCCGTGGTGGATACAGCTGTGGATCTTCGTGCAACAGGTCTTCAGCTTCGATTTCGGTCGCAGCTGGTCAACCAACCAGCTGGTCTCGGAAGTCCTGTTGACCCGAATCGGCCCGACGCTGACCATCATGGTGCCGATGCTGCTGCTCGAGACGCTGCTGGCCGTGACACTCGCACTGCTGGTCGCCTACGTGCGCGGCTCGCTGACCGACCGCTCGGTGATGTTCCTGACTACGGTTGCGATGTCGGTCAGCTTTCTCGTCTACATCATCGTCTTCCAGTGGTGGCTGGGTTTCGAGCTCGCCTGGTTCCCGGTGCAGGGCTGGAGCAATGACTTCTGGACCAACCTCACCAGGTACGCGCCGCTGCCCGTGCTGCTCGGCGTGCTGGTCAGCGTGGCACCGTCGCTCAGGCTGTACCGGTCCTTCTTCCTCGACGAGATCGGTCACGACTACGTCCGCACCGCGCGCGCGAAGGGGCTGACGGAGACCCGGGTAATGCTGCGGCATGTGCTGCGCAACGCGCTGATTCCGATCCTCACCTACGTGGGCATCGGGCTGCCCGGGTTGTTCGTCGGCTCTTTCCTGCTTGAAATATTCTTCTCGATCCCCGGCCTCGGTCGCGAGGTGATCGAGTCGGTCAATCGCAGCGACTTCCCCGTCATCAAGGCGATCACCGTCTACCTGGCGATGCTGACGATGTTCGTCAACCTGCTGGTCGACGTGCTTTACCGCGTGGCGGACCCGCGCGTGAGTTTCAAGTGAGCCGCAGCGGAGCATCGGGCGCCTCACCGGGCCTGTGGTCGCTCGCATGGCGTCGCCTGCGACGCGACCGTGTTGCCGTCGCCTGCATGTTCATCGTCGCCGCCTTCGTGGCGCTGATGCTGGCTTCGGTGGCGGGTCTCGTGGCCGCCGACTGGGAGCAGGAGGCGGGCGTTTCATATGCACGGCCTGCATTCGCACCGCGTGTGCAGGAAGAACCTGCGGCCGGGAATGAAGCCCGTGCCCGGCAGCGCGCACCAGCGGCCGACCTGTCGGACATCGATCCGCTGGCGCCACGCTACGACGAGTGGCGTCGACGCGCCGGGCAACTGAGCGCGACGCTGCCGCCGCGCAGCGAGACCCTGCCCCTCGGTGGCGACCAGTGGGGCCGTGACGTACTGAAGAAGACGGTCAAGGGTTCGGAGGTGTCCATCGCGGTGGGACTGGCGGCGGCCTTGATCGCGACGCTGCTCGGCACCCTGTTGGGCGCATTGGCCGGTTACTGGGGCGGTCGTCTCGGCGACCTGCTGGAGTGGCTCTACAACGTATTCACCTCGATTCCCTACATCCTGCTGATCCTGGCTTTCGCGGCGGTCCTTGGGCGGGGCATGACGACCATCATCCTGATCCTGGGGCTCACCGGCTGGACCGGCGTCTACCGCCTGGTGCGCGCCGAATACCTCAAGCACCGCGAGCGTGAGTACGTGCTTGCCGCGAAGGCCATCGGCGTATCGCACACGAGACGCATGTTCGCGCACATCCTGCCGAACACCAGTCATGTCGTGCTGGTGCAGTTCTCACTGCTGGTGGTCGCCTTCATCAAGACCGAGGTGATCCTGTCATTCCTCGGCCTGGGTGTCCCCGTCGGGGTCGTTTCCTGGGGCACGATTCTCGCCGAATCACAGAACGAGCTCGTCATGGGAAAGTGGTGGCAACTGGCGGTCGTGGGCGCGGCGATGGCCATGCTCGTCACCGCCTTGAGCCTGCTGACCGACAGCATGCGCGACGCGCTGGATCCGAAGCTGAGGTGAAGACGTGAACCCTGCAGCCAGCCTTGAACAGCAGGGCCCGTTGGTCGAGGTGCGGAACCTCGGCGTCGGCTTCCGGGTCGAGGGGGGCGCCGTCAACCCGGCCGTCGGCGACGTGAGTTTCGCGATAGCGAAGCGCGCCACGCTGGCGCTGGTCGGCGAGTCCGGCAGCGGCAAGACCGTTTCGGCGATGTCCATCCTGGGCCTCCTGCCGGCAAACGCCGTGGTGAATCCGGCGAGCAGGATCCTGTACGACGGCATCGACCTGTTGAACTGCGAGCCCGTCGAATTGCGTGGCATACGCGGCAAGGACATATCGATCATCTTCCAGGAGCCGATGTCCTCGCTGAATCCCGTGTTGCCCGTCGGTGACCAGATCAGCGAGTCATTGCGCCTGCACCTCGGACTCGGGCGCCGGGCGGCCAGGGCACGAGCCATCGAACTGCTGGACGAGGTCGGCATTCCGCACCCGCATTTGCGGGTCGCGTCCTTCCCGCACCATTTGTCCGGCGGGCAGCAACAGCGAGTCATGATCGCGATGGCGATCTGCTGCGAACCGAAGCTGCTCATCGCGGACGAGCCCACCACCGCGCTCGACGTCACCATCCAGAAACAGATACTCGAATTGCTGGCCGGACTGAAGGAACGTCACGGCATGTCGTTGCTGTTCATCACGCACGACCTGGCACTGGTCGGCGAGATCGCCGACGAGGTCATCGTGATGCGTGATGGGCAGGTCCAGGAGCATGCCCCGGTGCGGTCGATCTTCGAATCACCCGCGCACCCCTACACCAGGGCACTGCTGGCCTGCAGGCCGAGCCTGGACCGCCGGCCACGTCGGTTGCCCGTCATCGATGACTTCATGGCCGGTCAGGGCCGGATGCCAGAGGACGAGCCACCGCGCAGGATGGGAGGCCAGCCGATCCTGGAAGTGCACGGCTTGTCCAAGCGATTCCGGGTCGATGGCGGACTGCTGCGCAGGAAATACGTCGATGCGGTGCAGGACGTGTCATTCAAGCTCGAAGCCGGGCGTACGCTGGGTGTCGTGGGCGAATCCGGGTCCGGCAAGACCACCGTCGGGATGACCATCATGCGCCTGCACGAGGCGACCGCTGGCCGCGTCCTGTTCGAGGGACGCAACCTGCTGGAGCTCGATGAACGGGAGATGCAACCGTACCGCCGCCGCATCCAGATCGTCTTCCAGAACCCGTACGCTTCGCTCAATCCGCGCTTCACGATCGGCCAGATCCTGCTCGAGCCGATGCGCGTCCACGCCATCGGCGCTGACGATGAGCAGCGGCTGGGGCTGGCGCGGGAGCTGCTGCGCCGCGTGGACCTGCCGCCGGACGCGCTGCACCGCTACCCGCACGAGTTCTCCGGCGGGCAGCGGCAGCGGATCGCGATTGCCCGCTGTCTCACGATGAAGCCCGACGTGCTGATCTGCGACGAGTCGGTTTCGGCACTCGACGTGTCGGTGCAGGCGCAGGTGCTGAATCTGCTCAAGGACCTGCAGGACGAATTCGGCCTCGCCTACCTGTTCATCTCGCACGACCTTTCGGTCGTCAGATACATCGCCGACGAGGTCCTGGTGATGAACGAAGGACGGGTCGTCGAAATGGCCGACTCGCAGAGCATCTACATGGCGCCGCGCCAGGCGTACACACGCGCGCTTCTCAGTTCGATCCCGCGTGGCTACACAGCCGGCCGCGTCGCTCGGCGGTGAGCACTCGATAGAGGCCTCGTCGCGCTGGCAGCCGCCGACGTCTCCCGGCTTGCCAGGCTTGACCTGAGTCGAGAGTCTTGCGGTCGGCCTGGAGCTGGATGAAAGTGGCCTCCGGAGTCTTCCGCGGCGCGGTCAGCGATGGCCGCACATCAACAGGATTACGCCAGATGAACAGGACTTTTCGCTTGTGGACGACGCTGGTCGTTCTCTTTGCTGTCGCAACCGGGTCGTACCTGTACCTGACGCGGTCGAAGCAGCCGGTGCAGCCACCATCCGAGCCCTCGAGTCCGCCGGCAGCCGCCTCCGCAGAGGCGATCCGGCATCCGATCGAGAAGATCGCGCCGGTCGCACCTGGTGAAGGCGCCGCGGGTGAGGAACTCCCGCCGCTGGACGCGAGCGATGCCGTCGTCGAGGGCGCGATCAGAGATCTGCTTGGCGCAGGAGCAGCCCTCGATTTGGTCGGCTCGGGCGGTTACATCCGCAAGGTCGTCGTCACCGTGGATAACCTGCCGCGTAACCGGGCGTCCGCCCGTTTGTGGCCCGTGCCGCCCACCCCGGGACGCTTTTCTGTTCACCAGGAAGGCGATCGTACGTATCTGTCGACTGATAACTTCCAGCGCTATTCCCCGTTCGTAAGCCTGGTGACGTCCGTCGACATCGAAAAGCTGGTCGCGCTGTATGTCCGATACTATCCGCTGTTCCAGCAGGCCTACGAAGACCTTGGTTTCCCTGGGCGGTACTTCAATGACCGGGTGATCGAGGTGATCGATCATCTGCTGGCGACGCCCGATCCGGGAGACCGCATCGAACTCGTGCTGCCGCCGCAGGATCCGCCCGTCGCGGTCGAACGACCCTGGGTGCTCTACGACTATGCGGACCCTGCGCTGCAGTCCCTCTCGGCGGGGCAGAAGATCCTGATCCGCATGGGCAGCGAAAACGCGCGCCGCGTGAAGGCGGTGCTCGGCGAGCTGCGGCAGCGGCTGGCGGCCGCGCGAGAATGAAGCGGACTGTACGAACCTTGCCGCAGCACTGGGATCCCGCCATGACGCGTTCACGCGTGACGATCCTCGACGGCGCGATGGGTACCGAGCTCAAGGCGCGTGGTGCCGCCGTGCCCGACTACAAGAGCTCGGCGTGGTCGGCCGTCGCGCTCGTGCACGACCCCGACACCGTCAAACAGGTACACCGCGACTACATCGAAGCGGGCGCCGACATCGTGACTGCGAACAACTACGCAGTCGTGCCGCGCCTGCTTTCGCGCGTGGGGATGGAGGACCGGCTCGAGGAACTCACGCGCACCGCATGCCGCCTCGCCCGCGCGGCCCGGGACGAATCCGGTCGCCGCAATGTCCTGGTCGCGGGTTCGCTGCCGCCGCTCGACACGACTTACCGCCCCGATCTCGTGCCTGCTGAGGCGGAACTCGATGAGACCTACGGGCGCATCGCCCGAATACTTGCCGGCGAGGTCGACTTCGCGCTGGCCGAAACACTGACCACGGTGCGTGAGGCGGTCGCAGCGGCGCGCGCCGCTGAGCGCGCAGGCTTGAAAGTCTGGGTCTCGTGGAATCTCGCGGTCGATGCCGCGATGCTGCGCAGTGGCGAGTCACTGACAGCCGCGGTGCGAGCGCTCGACGGGCTGCCGGTGCAGGCCTTTCTCGTCAACTGCATTCCGACGGGTCACGTGCTCGACGCACTGAAGGAATTGCGTGCCGCGACCGACCGGCCGATCGGCGCCTATGCGAACAGTTGCACGAACGCACCCGACCAGGACACGCTCGACACGTGCGCAGGCAACGCACTCGGGCCCGACGCCTATGCGGATGTCGCCGCGACGTGGGTCGCGGCCGGCGCGACGCTGATCGGCGGCTGCTGCGACACGAACCCCGCCCACATCGCGGCGCTAGCGCGTCACTGCGGCGCGGGGGGAGCCCAGTAGCGGTCCCCGGCCTTCCCACCACACCGGAAGGTGGAGATTCCACGTGCAGCAGCGTCCGCGAGGCATTTCAGACCGCGATCCGCTCGATCCTGAAAGGCGTCCCCTGGACCGGCGCCTCGTCAAATTCACGAGCGGCAAGGTGACCGGCAAAGACAGCTTGCGCAATCAGGTTCGGCGCGTCGGCGTCACCAATGAGGCGTAACGACCGCAGCCTGCCGTCAGTCAGCGCCGGCTCCAGTTCGTAATGCAACGTGTCGTTCGGCATGCGGTCCGTCACGAGCAGCACAAAGTCGACCGGATGGGTGCAGGCAGTGCCGGTCACGCAATCGATGACGGTGGCCGAGTCGAGTTCGACTGCTGAAAGCGTGTGCCTGGTGAGCAGCCTCACGCCGAGACTGCGCAGTCGCGCTTCGATGCGTTCCTGCTCGAGCGCAAACCGCGTCCAATACGACACTTCTGGCGCAGGCGTGACGAGCGTCACCGCGCAGCCGCGGCTTGCGCAGAGTTCTGCCAGCGCGCCGCCCATCACATAGTGATCGTCGTCATAGACGAGCACGCGTCCTGCCGGCATGCGGCCGTCGAAAATGTCGTTGGGTGTCAGCACGTGCGACAGCGCGTGACCCGCGATGGGCCGCCACAACGTGCGGCCGATTCCGTCGCGTCGGTAAGCGGAGCCCGTGGCAAGAATGACGTTGCGAATCCCGGTGGCCAGGACGTCAGCGCCAGCCATCGGGCTCGCCCGGTAAACATCGACATTGGGCATCCGTTGCAACTGGCTGATGCGCCAATCGGCCACGCGCCGCCATTCATTGAGGCCTGGCAGCGCGGCTTCGTGCAGGACGCGCCCACCGAGTTCGCGGCTGGCCTCGACGAGTGTGACGTGATAGCCGCGCTGGCCAAGCGCGCGCGCAGCCTCCAGGCCGGCAGGGCCCGCGCCGACGACCAGCACGTCTTCGTCGGTCGTCCTGGGATTGACGGTCTCAGGGTGCCAGCCGCGCCGCCATTCCTCGCCCATCGTCGGGTTCTGCGTGCAGCGGATCGGAACGCTGCGCATGTCGGCAGTGACGCAGATATTGCAGCCGATGCATTCGCGGATGTCTTCGCAGCGATTCTCACGAATCTTCGTCGGCAGGAACGGATCAGCGATGGACGGACGGGCGGAGCCGATGAGGTCGAGCACGCCGCGCCGCACGGCGGAGAGCATCGAGTCCGGCGAGGTGTAGCGCCCCACGCCGACCACCGGCTTGCTGGTCAGCTTCTTGACGAAGCTGGTGTACGGCTCCTGGCAGCCCTCCTTCGCGAAACGTGAGGGGACCGAGTCGTTGCTCCATCCGCTGAGGTTGACGTCCCACAGGTCCGGCAATTCCGCCAGCATGGCGATCACGTCGTGGCCTTCGCCCTCGTGGGTGATGCCTTCGTCACCCAGCAGCTCATCGACAGCCAGTCGGACGGCGACGGCACAAGTGTCGCCCACGGCGTCCCTGGTGTCCTCGATCAACTCCCGCAGCAGCCGCGCACGATTCTCGAGCGAGCCGCCATATTCGTCGGTGCGGTCGTTGCAGCGGCGCATCAGGAACTGCATCGCCACGCTCATGCCATGCCCGGCGTAGCAATAGACGATGTCGAAACCGGCACGCTTGGCGCGTAACGCCGCCTGCCGATGCCACAGGCGCACATTGCGGATGTCCTTCTTGTCCATGCGGCGCGACTGGACGGGCTCCCAGCCTGTGCCACCGAGGGTGCCCATGGAGCGCGGCCCCAGCGGCGGCGTGCGCGAGTAGAGATTCGTCGCGCTGACGCCGTTGTAGGCCAGTTGAATGCCCGCCAGTGCGCCGTGCTCGTGAACGGCGTCCGCCATCAGCGCCATGGCCGGGATGTCGTCGTCGTCCCACAGGCGGCCCTCGATGTAAGGGGCCAGGTCGCTGCTGTGGTGAATCTCCACTTCCTCGGTGCAGACGACGCCCCAGCCGCCTGCCGCCTTCATTCCCCGCATTGCGGCAAGTGCACTCGGCATGCGGTAGCCGAGCGCGTTGCAGTGAGGAACCTGGTAGAACCGGTTTGGCGCGGTGACCGGACCGATCGTGACGGACTCGAACAGCCTGTCGAAGCGCGACGGCTCCCTCTTGCCGGGTTGCGATTCCTGCGTCGACGATTGCAGACGGTCGCTCATCGTTCCAGCACCTCATGCGGATCCCCGCGACCCGGCCAGGTTTGCTTCGAATTCATCCCCCAAAAGAACGGGCCGCCCGCAGGCGGCCCATCATCGCACTACACGAGCGGGAAGATTCAGCCGGCCGACATGCCGAGCCCGGCCATCGCCGCGTCCAGTTTTTCCTTCACCTGACGCGCGGCTGTGACGGCTTGCTCCATGTTGCCGGCCGCCTGGTCGGCCATGGCCTGGTCCCACAGGGCCGTGGCTTCATCCGCGCCGGACTTCGCCGCCGCAAATGCGGCCGCGTCCAGCCCTGCCGGCAGCTTCTTCGACTTCGAGAGAATCCCAACTCGCTTGGTGACGGCCGCCAGCTGTGCAGGGACATCCGCCGCAAGCGCGCCCCACTCACTGTTGAACGCCTCGAGGGCAGCCGCCTCGGCAGCCTGCTTGGCACTGGCGGCCGCAGCGGTGAGGCCCTGGGCCTGCGTGAGCAGCGCCGGAGCCGCGGCGAGCACGCCCTTGTAATCCTTCTGGTCGAACTTCATCTTCAGGTCGACGATCTGGTTCGTCACGGCCTGCAGCTGATCGGGGATGTACTGCGCGGCATCGGGGCCAGCGGCGGCGACTGCCGCTTCGACGTCGGCAATGGCCTTCTTGGCCGGTTCCATCTGGTTGGCGCAGCCGGCAAGCAACGCGGCAGCCATCACGAGGGAGAAAAATCCTGCGAAAACGGACTTGAGCTTCATCGGTAACTCCTGGCGTGTTCAGTGGTGTCTGGCGCGATCAGGGAATACGCAGTTTCTGGCCGACCTGGATCTTGTCCGGGTCGCTGAGCGTGTCCTGGTTGGCTTTGAAAATCTCGGGGTACAGGCTGCCGTCGCCATAGACTTCCTTGGCGATCTTCCAGAGCGTGTCGCCCTTCTGCACCTCGTACCACTGCGTGTACGCGCTGTCGGCGGGCGCTGCTTCCGGTTGTTCCGGCGCTGTGTCCGGCGGTGTTCCCCAGGCGGGAGGGGTCTTTTCTTCCATCGTGATCTCCTTCTCCTCAGTGTTGCCAGGTGCCGGCGCGGCCCGTCGCGGTCAGTCCGTCCAACACGTGGACCCCACCCCCGGGACTCCCGCGGCTCAGGGACGCGCTCGGCGGCGGAATTTCCTCGACGGCAATAATCTTATCCCTTCCGGACACGCCGCGTGAAATCGGTGCGCCAGGACACGTGCCTTCGAGACAAGGTGGACCTTCGACCCGACGGCGCGCCGGGCAATATCCTGGGATCGACTGGTCCTGGTAGCCGGGCGAATCACCGGGTGTGACAATGCCGCTGGCGACGTATAACGGGGTCGGGGTCAGATAAGTCGTGTTGTTGCAGCAGAGTTACGACGCGATCGTCATCGGCTCGGGCGTGGGCGGCAGCTGCGTGGCGGCACTGCTCGCGGACGAAGGCTACAAGGTGCTGCTCGCCGAAAAGCGAGCCTACCTGGGCGGTCGCTTTTCCACGTCTGATCACGGCGGCTACCTGTGCGCAACCGGCGGCCTCGCCGTGCAGGTCGGCGGGCCGATCGAGAAGGTCTGTGCACAGATCGGCATCGAGTCGGGCGTTCGGCCGGCCAGCCGCTCCGCCTGGTGGATCGACGGGCAATTTCACGAGATTTCGGCCACCGGCGGCAGCCTGCGCGCGACGATCCGCAAGGTGGCGGAGTCCGAGGACGAGGCGCGTCGCGTCAGTGGTGCGCTCAACGACGCGCTCAACTGGCTCGAGCCCACCGACGCGCTCAGCTTCCGTGACTGGCTCAACCAGTACACGACCAACCCGCGCATCCACGGGCTGTTTCAGTCGACGATCGCCTCGCTGCTGACGGTCAACAGCTGGGAACTGCCCGCGTCGGAATATTTCAAGCTGGTGCGCAACATCGCGCCGCTGCGTTTCGGTTACGTGGAAGGCGGCAGCCTCAAGCTGTGGGAGCGCATGGCGGAGTTCGTGCGGTCACGCGCTGGCGGAGTCGTCACGAGCTGCGCGGCGTCGGCCATCACCAGCAACTCGGGCCACGTCACCGGTGCAAGCTTGCGAATGAACGGCCGTGACCTTCGCGTCGAGGCACCTGTGGTCGTCAGCAACCTCGGCCCGCACGCCACGGTGGCGCTGACGGGACGCGAGCCCTTCGAGCGAAGTTACCTGGCGCGGCTCGACCGCGACGTGCGTCCAACGGCGATCCTCTGGTTGCACTTCGCGAGTGACGAGCCCGTGCTCGACTATTCTGCGATCGCCGTGTGCGGCACGCGTCGCGTAAACATGGTCGACGCGCCCTCTTACGACTGTCCGGATGTCGCGCCGCCGGGCAAGCATCTGTACACGGTAGGGGCGGCACCGCTCGACGCCCTCGCGCCCGGCGACATCGATGCCGAGTTCGCGCTGGTGATGGACGACCTGCGCGACATCATCCCCGGCTTCGACACGCGTTGCCGCGTGCTGACCAGGACCTGTTACCGCGGCAAGTGGCCCGGCTTTCGCACCGTGCCCGGCTCGCCCGTGCCGCATCGCACGCCCGTCAAGGGCTTGTTCAACGTGGGTGACGCGAGTTGCCCGCGCGGCTTTGCCGGCTCGATGGGTGCGGCGACCTCGGCGATGCTGGTGCGGGACGACCTGCGCAAGACGGCTGAGGAAGTCGGCGACAAGATCTGACGTCACCGCGATGTCGAGCAATGAAGAGTCCAGGTAACCGGTTGCGGCACTGGGCTGGCGGGCCGGAAATCAGTCCCGCTCGACTTCGTCCGCGACAATTGCCAGTACGCCAGGCGCGAACCCCAGACCAACATGCGTCTCGCTGACTTCGATGTGGCGAACGTCGGGTGACCATCTATCGATGCAGGCGCGCCAGGCTACGATGCCGTCGCGCTTGGAGTAGATCGCGGCGATGGGCACACGCAACGGTGTCGCATAGCGGTCCTTGATGGCCCGTTCCATCGCAACCAGGTCGTGACCCTGTGACCGATACCACCCGGCCGTGGCGGTGTAACGGGCACCTCCGATCACCGGACTGCCGAGCGTGATGACCTTGCGTACGTCTTCCGGGCGCTCCCGCGCGTACTCACGCGCGATGTAGCCGCCCAGGCTCCAGCCCACCAGCACGACAGGTTCGCCGTGAGTTGCGATCGACTCCTCGACGACGCTTCTCAGTTTCATCCGCAAGCTCTTGACGTCACCCGTGTTCAGGCCAAGCCCCCAGTCGCGGACGCGATGACTGCGACGGCGCAGGAAAGATTCCATGATGCGCATCGATCGAGGTCCTGCTCCGAAACCGGGGAGCAGGATGGCCGTACGCGGCTGTGTGGCGCGCCGGGATTTCATGGCGAGCCACGACGGCGCCCATCGCAGAAAATCAAGTGGCAGCCGCAGTTCCTGCAGGGCGTCGAATTTTCCCGGCGGCGCAATCGGTTCGTAGTCGATGGTCATCTGGCGAAATCCAGCTTCAATGAGTTTCGTTGCTGCGTGATGACAATCAGGGGCGTTGGTTGCTCAAGCCGATTGGCCCGGGAGTACCCCGCTGATTGCACTCAGCAAGCCGTGGAAGTTTTCCAGCAACGGCAACTGCAGCTGCAACCGCTTTGACATCGCCACCGCGTGACCAAGCGTCTCCTCGATTTCGAGCGGCCGCCCCGCTTCGAGGTCCTGCAATGCGGATACGCGGTGAGTGGGCGCCGTCGACTGGAACGTTCGGCCAATCGCCGTGACGATTTCGACCGCGCGCTCGTCGGATGCCCGGCACAGTTCCTGGACCGGAAGCACGGGTACGCCAGCGAGCTCGACATTGCCGGCCGCCGCCAGGCGGCCGACTTCGCGGACGAGTCGAACCAGCACGAGCGCAGCGGCTGGGTTGCACAGGTATTCCCAGGTGTTGCGCCGGGTGGTGACGGACAGAGCCATCAGCCCGACCCACGCCGCGAATTTCGACCACTCGTCGGCAAGAATCGAGTCGCTGGCCGTTGCGCGAACGCCCGCAGCATCGATGTCGCCGACAATGTTCCGTACGCGGGACGTCACCGGGCCCCGCAACTCTCCGACACGCAAATCGACGTTGCGGGTAAATACGACGGTGCCGGTACCCAGCAGTTCGCCGCTGAAATTGGCCACCGCTCCGACGACTGCATCGGCCCCGAAGGCTGCGCCCAGCAGTTCGTCCTTCAGCATGCCGTTCTGCAGCGACAGAGCGGCACCGATATCGGCGTGTCGCAACGGCTCAAGGGCCTGCGCGGTGCCGATGGCCTTGGTCGCGACGATCAGGACCTTCGCACTCTTCAACAGTCCGGCATCCGTCACGACCGGGACTGGCGTGGCCAGGGTGACCAGTCCTTCGATTCGCAGCCCGTCCGCGCTTATCTGTGCGGCACGGCGTCCACGGGCCAGCAGCACCACCTCGTGACCGGCTCGAGCCAGGTGTGCGCCAATGATGGACCCCAGTGCACCGGCCCCGAGAATTGCATATTCGACACGTGACATCGGCTGCCTGCTTATCCGAAGGCTGCGCTGACGGTACTCAAGCTTCTGACCTTACTCTTGAGCCGGGGAATTTAAGAACACATCTGTTCTGATTCTAACGCTGGGTCTCTGCCGTATTCACAGACACGCGGCTCAGGTGTAATTGTCCGCCCCCCCAATTGCGAAGGAGCGCGCATCGCGAATCGAAATTATGTCGTTGGCAGTGATTGCGCTTAGTACCTACGATCCTGCGCTTTCAAACACGGGAGCTGGCTTTGACCGGAACATCAGCGCGGTGATAGCGTTCTTCTCAACAACAATGTTCGGTCAAATTCTCAATCCACCAGACAAGCTCACGCCCATGTGACGGGGCGCGTGGTACTGACGAGGGATACCCGATGACCACGAGACTCGATTTTTCGAAAATCACGCTGATGGACGCCCTCGATCTCGCCTCCCTGATCGAGCTCGAAGCGAAAAAGCGCTACACGGAATTCGCCGAATCACTCGGAACCCGCAGTGTTGACGACGCCGGCGCAGTATTCCGCTCGATGGCCGTCAACGAGAACAAGCACTGTGAGGAGATCGCCGAGCGCCGGCTTGCATTGTTTGGCGACCAGAGGGCCAAGGTCACGCTTGACGACATCTTCGACGTCGAGGCCCCTGGGGTCGGTGACGTACGTTGGAACATGTCGGCGCTCAAGGCGTACCAGCTGGCCCTGTACTCCGAACAGAAGGCTTTCGCGTTCTACGACGAAGCCCTCGACTACGTCGACCAGCCCGACATCAAGGCGTTGTTCGAGGAACTGCGGGACGAAGAGGCCGAGCACGTAGCAATGCTCGTCAAGATCATTGCGAAATTGCCGCGGTCGGCCGAGATCGAACTCGAGGACGAGGATTACGATCCAAATCGACCAGCTCGCGATAGTTTCGAGGTCTAGCCGGTCATTCCCGTGGGTTAGCCCGCAGCGTCAGCGCGGGATGCCGCCCGGCCGCGCGCACGCCCCGCAGGCTGGATCGCGCAGCACCTCGAACTCCTCGAAGCGCGCACTGAGCGCGTCGAAATGCAGCATCCGCCCGACCAGCGGGTCGCCGGCTCGCAGCAGCAGTTTCAGCGTCTCGGCCGCCTGCAGCAGCCCGATCACACCCGGCACGACGCCGAGCACCCCGGCCTCCGCGCAGGAGGGCGCAAGTTCGGGCGGTGGCGGCTGCGGATAGAGGCACTGGTAGCAGGGTGCGGCCCCGCCGGGTCGTGCCGGCCAGAACACGCTCACCTGCCCCTCGAAACGGAACACCGACCCGTGTACGTTCGGGATGCCGAGCGCGATGCAGGCCTCGTTCACGGCGTAGCGAGTCTCGAAATTATCCGAGCCGTCGATGACGACGTGATGTCCGGCCAGCACGTCGCACGCGTTCGATCGATCCAGCCGCGTAGCAACACCCGAGACCTCGACCTGCGGGTTCAGCGCCCGCAACGCATGTTCCGCGGATCGCACCTTGGGCGTGCCGGTGCCGTCATCGCTGTGCAGCACCTGCCGCTGCAGGTTGCTGCGCTCGACGCGATCGTCGTCCACCAGCGTCAGGCGACCGACGCCGGCGGCCGCGAGATACAAGGCGGACGGTGAACCGAGGCCACCCACGCCCACCAGCAGTACGCGGCTGTCGCGCAGTCGCGCCTGCCCGGCCTCACCGACCTCGGGCAACGACAGCTGGCGGGCGTAGCGCTCTCGATCCAGATCGCCCGCGCGTGGCGGTCGCGTCGTCGGCAAGCCTTCGCGCCGCCAGCGCGCAAACCCGCCGTTGACTGACCTCACGTCCGGGTATCCGAGCTCCAGCAGCCGCCGTGCCGCGAGCAACGAGCGGCTGCCACTCTCGCAGAGCAGCAGCAGCGTCGTCCCGGGATCGGTCACGAGCTGCGGGACCCGCACCTCGATCTCGCAGCGCGGCACGTGGGTCGCGCCCTGGGCCGTGCCCGCGAGCAGTTCCGCTGGATCGCGCACGTCGAGCAGCACGGCGCCGCCACGCAGCAGTTCCAGCGCTTCGCCGGGATTGATCTCGCGCGCCGCAGGCGGGCACGAGGCCACTGCTAGCCTCCCGCCACGGCGGGCAGGATGGTCATCACCTCGCCGGCCGACACCTTGGTCGCGAGTCCCTGCAGGCCGCGCACGTTGGCGCGGCCGACGAAGACGTTGACGAACTGACGCAGCTCGCCCTCCGGCGTCAGCAAGCGCTGGACCAGCGGCGGGTGCCGCTGCGCCAGCTGCCGGAGCACCTCGGCAACCGTGCCGGGCGCCGCGCGCAGCTCACCCTGCCCGGCGGAAAACGCCCGCAGCGCCGCCGGGATTTTCACCACGATCTCGGTCATGCGTGGATTGTAGGCTGCATCAGCGCGCCACGCCCGGCCCGGGACTCAGCGCCGGATGACTGCGACGAGCGGATCATCGCTGCGAGCCAGGCAGGCCAGGATCACCCGGTCAAACCGGTCAGAGAGGCCGAGTGCGACCTCGGCCGCCTGCCGCGCGAGCGCTTCTCGCGCACGGTCGTCGACCATGTTGATGACCGGCACCACCCGCATCCGTCCGGTCGCCTTCATCATGCCGTCCTGGCTCGCCAGCAGCCGGCCGATGTGTTGCGCAGTGATCTGCTCGCCCTGGCGCAGTCCCGCGACCCGCTCGATGCGCTCGACCCGGTGTGCGATAGCGGGCGTCAGCGGCTCGCCGATGGCGCGCGCCGAAAGGATGGGCACCACGGTCGTGCATCCCTGCGCCAGCGCCGGCTCGTCGTCCGCCGGTGCCTTCACCATTCGCATCCTCGCGCCGTCGGCCTTCACGTAGGTCGCGGCAAATCCGCATTCGCGATGGATCCGCTCCACCGTCGCGGCGCTCGCGCCTGCACGGCGGCCGGGCTTGTCGCCCGGACAGGCGTACGCGACGCTCCGTGCCGGGTCGAGACTCGCCACCCGCGCAGGCAGCTGCGCGTCCTCGTCGATCGCGACGGCGAACCCGAGATGCTCCTGGAAATAGGTCGTGAAGACCGTCGCCGTGATCGCCACCCGGCCGGGATGGGTGGTGGCGAGATGCGCCAGCAGGCTCTTCTTGCCGCCGGCGCCGACGGCGCAGACGATTCCGCAGCGCGCGTCGAGCAGGTCGAGCAACGATTCGTTCCGGCTCATCGCTTCACTCCTGCAGCTCAACGAAGCGAACGCTCAGGATCCGCGGCAGGAATTCCGCGACCAGCTCCCATTGATCCCCGCGATTTCGGCTCAGGAACAGGTGGCCGGACGACGTGCCGAAACAGACGTGGCCTGGTTGCAGCGCGCTTGCGTCCATGGCCTCGCGCAGCACCGTGACGTAGGCGTGCTGCTGCGGCAGGCCGGTCGAGGCGGACACCCAGCTGCGGCCGGCATCGGAGCTGCGAAATACGCGCAGCCGGCCGTCGACGGTCGCGCGCAGGTGCGAACTCGACTCGGGCACCTGGAACACGGTGTCCGGGTCGAGCGGATCGCACACGATGGCGTAACCGAAGTCGCTCGGCAGGCCCGCGGTTATTTCGGTCCAGTGCAGTCCGCCGTCGTCGCTGCGGTACGTGCCGTTGTAGCACTGCCGATACAGTCGTCGCCCGTCCGCCGGATGCATCACGATCCGGTGCACGTTGTGCCCGGCCACCGGATAGCGCTCCGGCAGGTTCTCCGCACGCACACCCGAGTTTGCCGGGTGCCAGGACGCACCGCCGTCCTCGCTGCGATACGCGCCGCCCGCCGACACGGCCACGACGATGCGCAGCGGATCCCGTGGGTCGATGCAGATCGAGTGCATCGCGAACAGTCCGCGCGACGGCTCCCATGCCGCGCGCGTTGCGTGCTCGTTGAGCGACGGAACGTCGCGCCAGCTCGCGCCCCGATCGTCGCTGGCGAACAGCCCGGCCGGATCGATGCCCGCATACAGCCGCTCGCCGTCCGGTGACCATGCGAGATGCCAGATCGAGTTCAGGGATTGCGGAAATCGCTGCGGAGGATGCTGCGGCATCGCATCAAGCGTGGTCCATTGCTCGCCGCCGTCGCGACTGCGATGGATGTGCGAGCCCCAGACGGGATGGTCGACGGCCGCGAGCAGTTCGCGCGGATCCTGCGCCGCCTGCGCCGTGTGCAGGATGCGGAAACCGGCGAGGTGGGGGCCATCGATGTGCGTCGGGCCGGGACCCTGACGCACGCGGAACAGGCCCTTCTCGGTACCGACCAGCAGCATGAAGCGGGCCTCGCGCACTCCCGGCGCCGCGGTCACTTCTCCCTCAACCGGGGCATCAGCTCCACGAGATTACAGGGCCGCGTGCGGGCATCGAGCTGCGCCGCGATCAACTCGTCCCAGGCGGTGGCGCAGGCGCCGGAGGAGCCCGGCACGCAGAACACATAAGTCGCGTTGGCGACGCCCGCAAGCGCGCGCGACTGCAGCGTCGAGGTCTTGATGTCGGCGTAGGAGATCGACCGGAACATTTCGCCGAAGCCATCGAGCACCTTGTCGAGCAGCGGTCGCACGGCCTCGGGCGTTCCATCCCGCCCGGTCACGCCGGTACCGCCCGTCGTGATGACCGCGTCGACCTGCGGGTCGACGATCCAGCGCGAAACCGCTGCGCGGATCTGGTAGATGTCGTCCGGCACGATGAGCTTCTCCGCGAGCCTGTGCCCGGCGCGTGTCAACCGCTCGGCCAGCAGCCGACCCGACTTGTCGCTGTGCTCGTCGCGCGAGTCGGACACCGTGAGTATCGCGATGCCGATCGGCAGAAACTCCCGTTCCCCGGCTCCATGTGCGTAGGACATGCGTTCGCTCCCGTCGATCTTCAGCGCCGGCTCAGACCAGCCCGGCGAAGGGTTGCACCTCGACCTCGGTGCCCGGTTCCACGTCGCCCTGTTCGAGCGGCAGGATGATGAAGCAGTTCGCCTCGCTCATCGAACGCAGCACGCCCGCGCCCTGGTGACCGCTGCTGCGAACGACATACGCGCCCGACGGCTGCCGCGCGAGGACGCCGCGCTGGAACTCGAGCCTGCCTGGCTTCTTCAGCAGCCGGGTCTGGCAAGACGCACGCAGCAGGACCGGCGGATCCGGGTCGACCGCGCCCATGAGCGCGCGCAGGGCGGGCTGCACCAGCTGGTAGAACGTCACCATCACCGACACCGGGTTGCCCGGCAGGCCGAAAAAACACGCCTTGCCGAAACGGCCGAACGCGATGGGCTTACCCGGCTTCATGGCCACCTTCCAGAAGCCCACCTGGCCGTAGCGCTCCAGCGTCTCCGTTACGTAGTCCGCTTCGCCCACCGACACGCCACCGGAGGTCACGACCGCGTCAGCCCGCTCGGCCGCCGACTGGAACGCGCGCAGCGTGTCTTCGCGCGTGTCCTTCACGACGCCGAGGTCCAGCACCTCGACCTGCAGGCGCGTGAGCATGCCATGCAGGCTGTAGCGATTGCTGTCGTAGATCTGGCCGGGGCCGAGTGCGTCGCCGATCGACCTCAGTTCGTCGCCGGTCGAGAAGATCGCGACGCGCGGGCGGCGCAGCACCGTGACTTCGCCGATCCCGAGCGACGCAAGCAACCCGGCCTGCGCCGGGCGCAGCAGCGTGCCGGCCTCGAGCGCCAGTTCGCCGCGACGGATGTCTTCGCCGACCGGGCGAACATTCTGGCCCACGCGATGGCCAGGTTCGATCGAGACTCGAGCGTCGTGCAGGCGAACGTGCTCCTGCATGACGACCGTGTCCGTGCCATCCGGCAGCATCGCGCCCGTCATGATGCGCACGCACTGGCCGCGCCGGACCACGCCGTCGTACGGCCGTCCCGCCCACGAGGTTCCCGCGATCTCGACGGTCGCTGTACCGGAACGAGGCAGGTCCTCGCCCGCGAGCGCGTAACCGTCCATCGCCGAATTGCGGTGCGACGGAACGTCGACGCCCGAATGCACTGCCGTCGCCAGCACTCGCCCCAGCGAGTCGTGGATGCGCACGGTCTCCCGCTCCTCGATCGGCGTGATGTCGGCGACGATGCGTGCCCTCGCCTCCTCCAGTCGCAGCGCCTTGTGCCCGTGGGCAGGCAGGTCGCAGGGATCGACGCCGGCCGGCAGTGGATCGTGAGCTTTCGCCATCAATGCGCCCGTCCGTGCATGGTGCAATGCTACTCAGTGCGGCCCGCGCGTGGAAAGCAATCGCGCTTCGAGCCGCTGGCGCTCACCCGGGTCATTCACGTTGACGAACGTCTCCGGCGCGTCGCTGAAGTCAGCCTCGGCGAGGCGCAGTTGCCCGAGCCAGGTATCGACCTTGCGACCGCCGGCCGCGAGGTAGGACTCAAGGCTGCGCGCCACGCCGGCGCGCAGCAGCAGGAACACCGGTTGCTGCCGCCGGCCGTCGGTCGCAACCGCGACGTCTGCAGCCGCCGCCACGCACGCGCCGTGCAGCCGGCGTGCAAGGTCGGGCGCGACCAACGGCGCGTCGCAGGGGACGGTCAGCAGGAATTCGGTCTGCAGGTCACGCAAGCCGCTCAGCACTCCGGCCAGTGGACCCAGGTAGCCCTCGATCGTGTCGGGGATGACCGGATGGCCGCAGGCCGCGTAGCGGTCGAGATTGCGGTTGGCGTTGATCAGCACGGGACCGACCTGCGGCCGCAACGCATCGAGCACGTACTCGATCATCGGCCGGCCGAGAAGTTCGACCAGCCCCTTGTCCTCGCCTCCCATCCGCCGCGCGAGCCCACCCGCGAGTACCAGCCCGGTGATGGCTTCCCTTGAATAGCGGAGATCCTGGGGAGACGTGGTCATGCAATATCGATTCTGCCGATCCACGGGCGGCTTGTCCCTGAAATACCGTTCGCTGACCAGACCTCGAATGCCGTGCGCGACAAATTGACACATCAGTCTGATCAGTTGCGTCATTCTGTCGCGCCGCGTAGCCTCGGACCCTCCCGTTCCCAGCCTGCCGACTGCCGGAAAGAGACATGTCCAGATTCGAACAGCACGCGGCGGGCGACCCGGCTGCAGCCGTCGCGGCGGCGGTGCCGGCGGGCCTGTCGCTGCTGTTCGTTGGTCCGGCTGCCTGCGGCGACGAGCGCATGCGCCGCTCGCTGCGTCATGGCGCAGCGGTTGCCGAGTTCGTTGCCAGCGTTGGCGATGCCGAGCGGCTGCTGCCGCGCTGCCACTTCGATTGCGTCGTCGTCGAAGTCGGCTCGGCGGTGGATCCGGCGCTGGCGTGGATCGAGACGCTGCGGGATTCACGGTCGGCGCCGTGCATCTGCGTCACCGGACCGGACAATCCTGCGCTGACCGAGGCCAGCCTGCGCGCCGGAGCGGCCGCCGTACTGCCGCAGCCGCTCGACCCGAAATCCTTGCACAGGATTCTCGCGACGCAGCGCACGCCCTCCACCGGCCTGCATTCGCCCCCGCCGACGCGCGGCGACACGCGGGCCCGGACGTCGCGCGTGCAACTCGTCGGCGAAGGCGCCCCGATACGCCGGGTCCGACAGATCGTTGATCGCGTAGCCCCCACCCCCGCGACGGTGCTGATCGAGGGCAACACCGGGACCGGCAAGGAACTCGTTGCCCAACTCGTGCACGAGCGCAGCGGCCGGCGCGGACCTTTCGTGCCCGTCAATTGCGGCGCCATACCACCCGAGTTGATGGAAACAGAGCTCTTCGGCCACGCCAAGGGCGCCTTCACGGGCGCGCATCAGCAGCGTGACGGCCTGTTCGTCGCGGCCAGGGGCGGCACCCTGTTCCTCGACGAAGTCAGCGAGATGAGGAGCGACCTGCAGGTGAAGCTGCTGCGCGCACTCGAGGAAGGCCGGATCCGGCCGGTCGGCGCGGATCGCGAAGTGCCGATCGACGTTCGCATCATCGCGTCCTCGCAGCCCGGACTGCGCGAGCGGGTGCGCGAACGCAGGTTCCGCGAGGACCTGTTCTACCGGCTGAACGTGGTCCACATCCTGCTGCCGTGCCTGCACGAGCGGCCCGAGGACATCCCGGCGCTGGTGCGGCATTTCATGCTGCTGGTCGCCGATGAATTCGGCATGCCGCCCGTCGCCATCGACGAGGCGGGGCTGCGCGCCTTGTGCGCGCGGGAATGGCGGGGCAACGTTCGCGAACTGCGTAACGTCATTGAGCGTACGGTATTGATGGGTGGTCCACCCGAGGACGAACCCGCCACCGCGGCCACGATGCAGGATGCCGACGCCGAAGCCGGCGCCTACCCGCTCGACTGGACACTCGAACAGGTGAAGCAGGCACACATTCTGCGTGTGCTGGCCAGCAACCGGGGCAATCGCTCGGCGACCGCCCGGCACCTGGGCGTGTCGCGCAAGACGCTGGAGCGCAGGCTCGGTCGCAGCAGCGACGTCGACCCGGAATCCTGATCAGCCGACGGCCCCCGGCGGCGGCAAGACACCGACACGAGGAGAGACGCGAAATGTCAGCACAGTCGTTCGACGAAGAGAAATTCACCGGCGAGATCCGCAAGTTCCTGAAGAAGGTGGGCATCACGTCGCAGATCGAGATCGAGAACGCGGTGCGCGCGGCGCTTGCCGACCGCAGCCTCGATACCTCCAGGCCCCTGCAGGCCGTGATGGTGCTCGAGGTGCCGGCGCTCGGGCTGCGGCACACCATCGAGCACCAGCTTGCGATGGATTGAGCGCCTCAGGCCGTCCAGACGATCTCGCCGGACCTGGTCAGGTCGTAGCCCCCGAAGACCTGCGCCAGTCGCTGGCATTCGCCGCCCCGCAGCACCTCGATGAGGCTGCGAAACAAGCTGCGGAAGAAGACGCCGCGCGACATGGCAAGGTCGAAGGCCTCCCAGCCGAGCGAATGGAATTCGAGCCCGAACTCGCCGGCAGCCGCCCTGACTCCCGGCGCGACGTCGGCCTGGCCAGTGGCGATGGCCGCGGCGGCATCGCGCTCCGAATAGGCGTGGGCCGTGATCCTGCGGTCCGCGGGATCGAGCCGGTGCTCGGCGATCAGCTCGCGCAGGAACCGCTGTGACCCGGCTCCTTCCTGGCGCGCAGCCCAGCGAATCCCGGGCGAGAACAGCTGCTCCATGCGGCTGTCGGCAGTCCACAGTCCGGGCGCCATGATCAGGCCCTGCTCACGTCGGAACAGCCGCACGAGAATCCAGTCCGTGTACTGCACGTACTGCCGCAGCAGGGCCGGGTGACGCTGCAGGCTTTCACTGTCGGGTCCCCAGTGCAGCGCGCAGAGGTCGGCCCGCCGCCGGGCGAGGACTGCAAGACCAAGCTGGGTACCGATGGCGGCGTAACTGACGAGCGCACGTCCCTGCAGCTCGGCGGCGACCAGCGTCACCGCACGATGGAGCAACGGGTCGTCGCTGCCGGCGATGACGAGACGATCGGTGAGCAGTCCGCCGTGACTCGACTCGAGCAACCACTGGTCGACGAGATCGCGCGGGAACAACCACTTGCCAGTCAGCCGCGTCGCGGGGATCCGGCCCTCGTTCACCAGCGCGTAAACTTTCTTCTCGTTGATCTGCAGGTAGTGCGCCACCTGGCGCACGTTCATGAACCGCGGCGTCTCGTGGGCCTGGGCCTCCACCGCGGTCGCCTCGTGCTTGCTGGCTGGCATTCCCGGACACCTCGCAGCGGTCACCGTGTGCGGGCCGGCCCCGGACAGCGGCGCCCTTGTTACCGCAAGAGTCTGCAAGATTCGTTCCCGGTGCCGGACCTGCCCAACCGCTCGCCCGCTGGTGCAGAATGAGGCGCGTCGGCCCGTGGGGTCGCCCGGTGGGAGTTGGTGCGATGTCAGCGGGACCGAAACTCAGCCTGCCGATGGCCGTGATCATGGGCCGCAGGATGGTTGCTGGACAGGGCTGGCGGGTGCCGAGCTGGCGCGTCGTGGGTCTCGTCGCCGGCTCGGAGCTTCCGGGCGCGGAGGCCCAGGGCACGCCCGTGCATGGCGACGACGAGGAGGAGCACTTCCTGTGGGGCGGACTCCGACTCGAACTGTATCGCGACGCGGCCGACAGTTACTGGGTCAACCTGACCGGGCGGCAACCTTCGCTGTTCGTGCTGTGCAGCGAAGACGAGCAGTCCCGCATCGTTCCCAAGTTCGTCACGGCGGACCAGAACGAGGCCTGCTCGGGCGTCGAAGGCAACGATCGCGTGTTCGCCGCCCCGATCCCTCCGGAGGTCTACCAGCACCTCGAGGCGTTCGTGGTCGAGCACAACCTGCCGCAGGAAACGCGCAAGCGCAAACGCACGGACTGGTCTGCGAGCGAGGGCTCGTGAGCAGACGAGACCCGAAAGCCGAGGACCACGACGCCGCCGGCGAACCCTTCCTGCAGCGCTGGTCGAGACTCAAGTCGTCGACGCTGGACCGAGCGCAACCTGGTGGCTCCCAGGACGACACGACGTCGCGATCGGGCCTGCCCGAATCGCTCCCCGCGCAGTCGACGCCCATGGCGCCCGAGAAGACTGTGTTGCCGGACCTTGAATCGCTCGGACAGGACTCGGACTACAGCGCGTTCCTGAGACCCGACGTCGATGTAACACTGCGTCGTGCAGCGCTGCGCAAGCTGTTCCACAGCCCGAAGTTCAATGTCCTGGACGGACTGGACGACTATTGCGACGACTTTACTCAGTTCGCGCCGCTGGCCGGCATCGTGACCGCGGACATGCGACACCACCTGGAGCGTGCAGCCAGGGAACTCGTGCCGGGTGAGGCGGGGTCGAAGCCGCGCCCCTCAACCGACGACGTACCAACGCAACGCTTGCCGGACGTCGCAGCCGATACCGCCACGATGCACGCACCGAGCAACGGCGCTGCGACGGCAGTGGACCCCGCCCGCGGCGATACCGCCAGCCCTGCCACCGAGGAACCCGAAGAACATGCCGATCGCAGGCCTGCCTGAAACGGAAGCGGACGGTCGCGCCCGAGCGGGCGCGCTGGCGGCGCTGCGGCTCGTCGACGTCGAACCGGCCGCCGTCGTCGAATTCATGTCGCATGGCCGGTGCCTGGTCATCGGTTCGAAATCGGCAGCGCTGGACCTGGCGCGGGGCTTTGCGGGCAAGCTGGACGTCGTCGTTGCCGTGCCCGGCGAGGGCGCCCTCGACGTCGACCGTGTCGAAGGCATCGACGTGGTGAGCGGCGAACGAGTACTTGTGCGCGGCGCACTGGGCGACTTCGACGTGGTGATGATTGCGGGCGAACAGCACCATCCGGTCGGTGCGCTGTTGTCGCCGCCGATCGGACGATTCGACCTGGTGGTCGACCTGGGAACGCCGCCGCTGATGCGGCAGGCGATGCCGCCGCTCGGATATTACGCTCCCGGCGCCGACGAGGACGAGCGCGCCGCATTGCTCAAGACGTTGCCGGAGATGCGCGGCGAATTCGAAAAGCCCAGGTACTTCAATTACAACCCCGAAATCTGCGCGCACGGACGCAACGGCAAGCGCGCGTGCACGCTTTGCATCGACGCATGCCCGGCCGAGGCGATCGTCTCGATTGGCAATACAGTGCAGGTGAATCCGTACCTGTGCCAGGGCGGCGGTGCCTGCGCCACGGTCTGCCCCAGCGGGGCCATGACCTATGCCTATCCGAGCGCTGCTGACCTGCTGGGCGCGCTGCGCGCGCTGCTCAGTCACTTCCACTCGGCAGGTGGATCCTCGCCATGCCTGCTGCTGCATGACGCGGCGTCCTCCGCCGCGCTCGAGCGCCACCTGGTATCACGCATGCCGCAGCGTGTGCTGCCCGTCGAGATCGAAGAAATCGGCTCGGTCGGCATGGAAGCGTGGCTCGCCTGCCTCGCCTACGGTGCAGAGGCCGTGGTGCTGCTGACATCGGACCGCACCCCGCCGCAGGTCGTCGAGGCGCTGCACGAGCAGCTCGGCACTGCGTGGGCGATCCTTGCCGGAATGGGATATGGCGAGGATTGCCTGCGCATCGTGAATGTCGACCAGGCTGACGCGGCACTGCAGGTACTGCTCGGGCTGCCGGGCAAGTCGGCACGGCCCGCGGCGCGCTTTGCAGCGCCCGCTGCCGACAAGCGCGGGACCTTGCGGCTCGCTTTGCAGCACCTCTACGCACACGCACCCGCGCCGAAGCGCAGCGTCGCGCTGCCGCCGGGCGCGCCATTCGGCGAGGTACGCGTCAATGCCGCGGCCTGCACGCTCTGCATGAGCTGCGTGTCGGCATGCCCGACCAACGCATTGCAGGACGGCCGCGGCCTGCCGCAACTGAACTTCCGCGAGTGGAGCTGCATCCAGTGCGGACTGTGCGAAAAAACCTGCCCGGAGGATGCGGTGTCCTTGGGCGCGCGCTTGCTGTACGACCAGGAGGCGCGGGAACTCCCGCGGACCTTGCACGAAGAGCAGCCGGTGTGCTGCGTGGCCTGCGGCAAGCCGTTCGCGACCCGCTCGATGCTGGAGAAGCTCAGCCGCAAGCTGGAAGGCCACTGGATGTTCCAGACCGACGAGGCACGCAGGCGCATGCAGATGTGCGAGGACTGCCGGGTGCGTGACCTGTTTGCAAGCGAGGCGCGCAAAGGCCGTTGAGCCGATTGATCTGCGTCATTATGACCGACGGTCTGGACACAATGTCTCATATTGTGAGGACTTCATTGGATATATTGGAATTAACAGGTGGCACTGGTTGCTTGCCACCGGTCGTGGATGGCCCGTATTTTGCAGACATGTTTGAAGTTTCCAGCGCGGGGTCCTGTAGATGTTGTCCCAGTCAACCGGCCGGATTGAATCGCGCGAGGTGGTGCGCTTGAGCGCGCTGCCCGACGAGGACCGCGCCCGGGGCAACCTGTACGCGCTGCTCGGCCGCCTGCTGGCCGGGCCTCCTGACGACGGGATGCTGCAGATGCTGCGCGGTATTGCTCCCGAGGCCGGCGACGACAGCCTGCTGGCGGCGTCCTGGCAGATGCTGGCGGTGGCCGCGTCACGCACGGATCAGGAATCCCTGAAGAACGAATACGACACGCTGTTCATCGGCGTCGGCCGCGGCGAACTCGTGCCCTACGGCTCGTGGTACCTCACGGGTTTCCTGATGGAGCAGCCGCTCGCCCGGTTGAGGAGCGACCTGCGCGAACTCGGCATCGAGCGCCAGCCAGGCGTGCACGAGCCCGAGGACCATGCTGCGGCCCTGTGCGACACGATGGCGCTGCTCATCACGGCGGATCAGCCGGCGCCGCTCGACCAGCAGTATGGTTTCTATGCCCGACACCTCGAGCCCTGGATTCCACGGTTCTTCCGCGACCTGCAGCAGGCGGAATCCGCGCGTTTCTACCGGGCCGTGGGTCAACTGGGCGAACTGTTCATCGACGTCGAGGCCCAGGCGTTCCGGGTTGCCGTCCCGGCCGCAGGCGCCGCGAAGTCCACCTGAGGAAGCAAGACCATGATTCGAGATCTGCGTGATGCCAGGACCAACCGACGCAAGTTCCTGCGTAAGCTCGCGGCAGCAGGCGGCCTCGTTGCCGCCGCGGGATCGGCCGGCGCGACCGCCGTGGCCCAGCCTGCGGCGCCCACGGCACCGGCGAGCAAGCCCACGGGCTATCGCGTGACTGCCCACGTGTCGAAGTATTACGACAAGGCGCGCATCTGACCGGCTCGCCGGCGCGAGCCGTCCACACGCGTCCTCACCACTGCAACCGGGAGACTCAGCGATGAAGCTGGTCAAGAAGCAAGACCTCGAAACCGCCGAATCCACGCCCGCGGCCAGCGGACTGCTCGGCCGCACGATCGACCGGCGCACTTTCCTGCGCCGCACCGGCATGGCGGCCGGCGGCGCAGCCGTCGCCACCACCGTGTCGATGCGCATGATGCGACGCGCGGACGCGACTGCGGCCGAGGCCGGCGACGGCGACGTCGTGACCCGGCGTTCAGTCTGCACGCACTGCTCGGTCGGCTGCGGCATCATCGCAGAGGTGCAGGACGGCGTCTGGACCGGCCAGGAGCCCGATTTCGACTCGCCCATCAACCTCGGCGGTCATTGCGCCAAGGGCGCCGCAGTGCGCGAACACGGCCATGGCGACAAGCGCCTCAAGTACCCGATGAAGCTCGTGGGCGGCAAGTGGCAACGGTTGTCGTGGGACCAGGCCATCGACGAGATCGGCGACAAGGTGCTGGCGATTCGCGAGCAGCACAGCCCGGACTCCGTCTACTGGCTCGGCTCGGCGAAGTTCTCGAACGAGCAGTCGTACCTGTTCCGCAAGTTCGCCGCGCTGTGGGGCAGCAACAACGTCGATCACCAGGCCCGCATCTGCCACTCGACGACGGTGGCGGGCGTGGCGAACACCTGGGGTTACGGCGCGATGACCAACTCCTACAACGACATTCACCTGTCCAAGTCGATGTTCTTCATCGGCAGCAATGCCGCCGAGGCGCACCCGGTCGCGATGCAGCACATCCTGCGCGGCAAGGAGAACGGCGGCAAGCTGATCGTCGTCGACCCGCGCTTCACGCGCACTGCGGCGCATGCCGACCAGTACATCCGGCTCCGCTCCGGCACCGACGTGCCGCTGATCTGGGGCATGCTCTGGCACATCTTCGGGAACGGCTGGGAGGACAAGGAGTACATCAGCCAGCGCGTCTTCGGCATGGACGAGGTTCGGGCGGAAGTCGCGAAGTGGACGCCCGACGTCGTCCAGAACGTGACCGGCGTGCCGCCGGAAGAGGTCAAGCGCGCGGCCCAGACCATGGCGGAAAACCGGCCGGGAACCATCGTCTGGTGCATGGGCGGCACCCAGCACACGATCGGCAACAACAACACCCGCGCCTACTGCATCCTGCAGCTCGCACTCGGCAACATCGGCATTGCCGGCGGTGGCGCCAACATCTTCCGCGGCCACGACAACGTGCAGGGCGCCACCGATTTCGGCGTGCTGGCGGATTCGCTGCCGGGCTATTACGGGCTGGCCGAGGGCGCCTGGAAGCACTGGTGCAAGGTGTGGGACCTTGACTTCGATTGGCTCAAGTCGCGCTTCGACCAGGCGAGCTACGAGGAAGGCAAGGACGTTACGCCCTCCATGTTCCTGCGCGGCATCACGGTGTCGCGCTGGATCGACGGCGTGCTGGAACCCGCCGAGAACATGGCGCAGAAAGCCCCGATCAAGGCCATGTTCATGTGGGGCCACGCACCCAACAGCCAGACGCGCGGTCCCGAGATGAAGAAGGCCATGGAGGCGCTCGACATCCTGGTCGTGGTGGATCCGTACCCGACGCACTCGGCGGTGCTGCCGGACCGGCAGGACGGCATCTACCTGCTGCCGGCGGCCACGCAGTTCGAGACCTATGGCTCCGTCACGGCCTCGAACCGCTCCATGCAGTGGCGCGAGAAGATCATCGAGCCGCTGTTCGAGTCGCTGCCCGACCACGTCATCATGTACAAGTTCGCGAAGAAGCTCGGCTTCGCGGAGCAGTTGACCAAGCACGTCAAGGTCAACGGCGAGGAGCCGCTGATCGAGGACATCCTGCGCGAGATCAACCGCGGCATGTGGACGATCGGCTACACGGGGCAGAGCCCGGAACGCCTCAAGCTCCACCTGGAGCACAAGCACACGTTCAACACGACGACGCTGAAGGCCGAGGGCGGCCCCTGCGACGGCGAATACTACGGACTGCCGTGGCCCTGCTGGGGCACGCCGGAGATGAAGCACCCAGGTTCACCGAACCTGTACGACACCAGCAAGAGCGTCGCAGAGGGCGGTATGCCGTTCCGCGCCAACTTCGGCGTCGAGTACCAGGGCAAGACACTGCTCTCGGAGGGCTCCTGGAGCAAGGGCTCCGAGATCCAGGACGGCTACCCGGAATTCACGGCCGACCTTCTCAAGCAACTCGGATGGTGGGACGACCTGACTGCCGACGAAAAGACGGCCGCCGAGGGCAAGAACTGGAAGACCGACCTGTCCGGCGGCATCCAGCGCGTTGCGATCAAGCACGGCTGCGCGCCGTACGGCAACGGCAAGGCCCGCTGCATCGTATGGAATTTCCCGGACCCGGTGCCGATCCATCGCGAACCGCTGTACACGTCGCGCCACGACCTGGTGGAGAAGTTCCCGACCTATGAGGACCGCAAGCGCTTCTGGCGCCTGCCCACCCGTTACATGTCCATCCAGGCGAAGGACTACTCCGGCGACTACCCGCTGATCCACACCAGCGGCCGCCTGGTGGAATACGAGGGCGGTGGCGAGGAAACGCGCTCGAACAAGTGGCTCGCAGAACTGCAGCAGAACATGTTCGCCGAGATCAACCCCGCCGACGCAAACGACCGTGGCATCAAGGACGGCCAGTGGATCTGGCTCGCGGGCCCGGAGGGCGGCCGCATCAAGATCATGGCGATGGTCACACCACGCGTCGGCAAGGGCGTGGTGTTCACGCCCTATCACTTCGGCGGCCGGTTCCAGGGCAAGGACCTGTTGGCGAAGTACCCGGAAGGCACGGCTCCCTGGGTACGTGGCGAAGCTGCCAACACCGTCTTCACGTACGGCTATGACTCGGTGACCGCGATGCAGGAAACCAAGGCCTCGCTCTGCCAGATCACGCCAGCCTAGGAGAGACTCGATCATGGCTCGAATGAAATTCCTGTGCGATTCCGAGCGCTGCATCGAATGCAACGGCTGCGTGACCGCCTGCAAGAACGAGAACGACGTCCCGTGGGGCGTAAACCGCCGCCGGGTAGTCACGCTCGACGACGGCGTGCCCGGGGAACGCTCGATCTCGGTGGCCTGCATGCACTGCACGGATGCGCCGTGCGCGGCCGTCTGCCCGGTCGACTGCTTCACCACCACCGCAGACGGCATCGTGCTGCACGACAAGGACCTCTGCATCGGCTGCGGCTACTGCTTCTATGCGTGTCCTTTCGGCGCACCGCAGTACCCGCAGAAAGAGGCGTTCGGCGTGCGCGGCAAGATGGACAAGTGCACGTTCTGCGCCGGCGGGCCGGGTGACGGCACCGCCGAGGAGCAGGCCGCGAAATACGGACGCAACCGTGTCGCCGAGGGCAAGCTGCCGATGTGCGCGGAGATGTGCTCGACCAAGGCGCTGCTCGCGGGCGACGGCGACGTCGTTTCGGACATCTACCGCGAGCGCGTCATGAAGCGCGACGGCCGGCCGCAGAGCTGGGGCTGGTTGGCCGCGTACCAGGACGAAGTGTGAGGCGGCAGTTCGATCGGCTCCTTATGGAGAATCGTGCAATGAAAACCTGGCAACTGGTGCGGGTCCTCGGCTCGCTGGCCGTGATGGCGTTGCTCACGACGGGGTGCGGTCGCGGTACGGGCGTAACCATCTACGAACCCGGCGTCTACAAGGGTGCGGCGTATTCGCTGCAGTCCACGCCGGAGCTGCAGTCACGGCTGCAGGAGCGCTGCCGCCTGGGCCAGTCGGATCGCTGACACGCCGGGCAGCAGGATCGGGAGAAGACGAATGAACCAGTCTCGAAGCGGGATGAATCACCGGCCAGGGCGCATCCGGTTGATGCTGTGGAGCATCGTGCTGATCGCCGCCGGCGCAATGCTGCTGCCATTGACCGCGTACGTGTGGACCGCTGCGGTGCACGCGGAAGAATCCAGCGAACAAGCCAGCGCCCGCGACGTGAACCCGCGTTCCGGATACTGGAGGGAAGTCCGCGACTCCCACCCCGGCTACACGGCCGTCACGGGCCCGGAAGCCAACGTCCTGATACAGAGCCGCGGCGAGACCTGGCGCGAGCTGCGCAACGGCCCGGTGAAGATCATCGGTGCCGTCGTGGTACTGGCCGTGATCCTCGCCCTGCTCGCCTATCACCTGATCCACGGCGGTTTCAGACTGGAGCACCGCACGGGTCGCAAGGTCCTGCGCTGGGCCGTCTCCGACCGCGTGCTGCACTGGTACACAGCGATCCTGTTCATCATCCTCGCGATCACGGGCCTGAGCCTGCTGTGGGGTCGCGCGGTGCTGATACCGGTATTCGGCAAGGAGGGGTTCGCGGCATGGGCCGGCGTGGCCAAGTGGATGCACGATTACCTGGCGCTGGCGTTTACCGCCGGGCTGGTCGTCATGTTGCTCAAGTGGTTCCACCACAACATTCCGGCCGCCTACGATCTCGAGTGGATCAAGAAGGTGGGCGGCTACCTGGGCGGCGGCCATCCGCCGGCGGGCTTCGCAAACGCTGGCGAAAAGGCTTATTACTGGACACTCGTTTTCGCTGGTACCGCGCTGGTCGTATCCGGCTTCTACATGCTGTTCCCCAACCTCGGCTTCGATCGTGCCGCGATGCAGAATGCAAACATCGTCCACGGCGTGAGCGCGCTGGTCCTCACGGCTTTTGTCTGCCTGCACGTGTACCTCGGCACGCTCGGCAGCGAGGGCGCATTCGAGGGCATGATCACCGGCGAGGTGGACGAGGGGTGGGCGGCGCAGCACCACGGCGTGTGGCTGGAAGAAATCCAGCATGGCAGCGGCGCAGCCCGGCACGAAGCACCAGCGGGGCGGTCGGCCGAAGCTCCAACCTGAGGACCACGCGACCGTGTAATCTCCGCCGGGCACGTGGCGTATTCCGCTGGATCAAGACTCATGCGTTGCCTGATCGGCATCGACGACACAGACAACCTGGAGAGCCGGGGCACCGGCTTCCGCGCCCGCCAGCTCGGTGTACGTCTGGCGGAGGCTGCGCTCGGCAAGGTCCGCGGCATCACGCGGCACCAGCTCTTCGTGCACCCGTCCATACCTTATACGTCCCACAACAGCTCCGCGTGCCTGGACGTGGATGTCGACGAGGCCCGCATCGAAGACGTGGGCGAGTTCTGTCGCCGCTACCTGGCCCAGGAAAGCGCGGAAGGATCCGACGCGGGCCTGTGCCTGGCTGCCTTTGACGCCATCGCGGACGAAATGGTCGCGTTCGGGCGCAGCGCGAAAGACACGATCCGTACGCAGGACGAAGCCCGCGCCCTCGCTGCTCGCCACGGAACCCGCCTGGAGGGGGTTACCGGGGACCAGATGGGTGTCATCGGCGCGCTGGCAGCCATCGGCCTGCGACGCGGCGGCCACGACGGGAGGTTCATCTGGCTGGACGGCGTCCGCGAGCTCACCGGCACGATGACGGCAGGTGCACTGCTCGCCACTACTGGCATAGACTCCGTGGAGTCCAGAAACGGGTGCCCACTGCCAATGGACGCCGAGGTGCTGGTCGATCCATGGCCGCGCCCGGTGCTGCTGCACGGCAAGGCGGTGCTGCTGACGGAACCAGATGGAGATAGGCATGAGTCTGGCGGCTGGAGAATCCTCTGCAAGGAAGATATTCGGCGTTATTGACCTCGTCGGGCCGCTGACCCTGGGTCGGGCGCTGTTCCTGGCATCACTCGGTGTAGTGATCGTCGCGCTGGAACGAAGCTTCAACTGGTCGCTGCAGCTGCCTGGCCACCACGGCCTCGAGGCAATGGCGCTGCTGGTGCTGGCGCGCCTCAGCTGCACCAATCGCTGGTCTGCGACGCTGGTGGGCGCAAGCGCGGCGGTAGCCGCGCCACTCCTTGGCGCCACCCACGGTGTACTGATGCCGCTCTTCTACATCCTTCCAGGGCTGGTTCTGGACCTGGGATACCGTCTCTCGCCACGTTTCGGCCGCTGGGCGCTGTTCCTGCCCCTGGTCGCGGCGCTGGCCTACGCGGCCAAGCCGGCCCTGCGTGTCCTGGCGAATCGAGCTGTTCGGGATGCAGTTCGGATCCCTGCGCGCCGGACCGGTCTACCCGATGGTCACGCACCTGCTGTTCGGGTTCCTCGGCGCTCTCGCTGCGGTACTCCTGTGGCGGGCGACCGAGCGCCGCCTTCGCAACTGACGACCGACGCCGCTCAGAGCCGGAACTCGGCCCCAAGCACGTAGGCTCGTCCCGGCTGCGGGAAGCCGAAGGAATCCTGGTAGTTCTCGTCGAGCGCGTTCAGGATGCGCGCGTAGGCGCGCAACCGTTGCTGCATCAGCTCCATCGAGGCGTCGAGGTTCAGCACGCCGTAGTCCCCGACTTTCTGGGTCGTCGTTGGCGCGGTGCGCGACAGCGAATAGCTGTCGGCAAAATAGAGGAAGTTGCCACCGAGGTGAATTGCCGGCGTGACGCTGTAGTCGACGCGCAGCGAAAATTTCTGCTCAGGCCGGTTCTGCAGGGTCTTCGTGTCGGCGCCACTCGAGCGATTCTCCGAATCCATGTAGGTGTAGCTCGCCGCCAATTCCAGGCGATCGACGGGGTGATAGCCTGCCGTGAGTTCGACGCCCTTGAAGCGGTAGGCCTGGAAGTTCTGCGTCATCCCGCTCGGATCGCGCTCGATGAAATCATTGGCGTCGATCCTGAACAACACGCCCTCCATCGCCAGTCCGGTCGAGCCGAACTCGTGCCGCACGGCGAGATCGTACGTGTAGGTGGTTTCGGCGGAGAGGTCCGGGTTGCCCCGGTCTACTGCATAGAGATCGCGCAACGTCGGGTAGCGCAGCTTCCGGGAGGTGCTGCCCCGCAGGGTTGTCTGCTCGCCAATGCGATAGTCGGCGCCGAAAAGGTATGAGAACCCGTTGTCACTCTGGCCGACGGCCCGCGACTGCTCGCTGTAGCCAAGTCCCGCGACCAACCCCAGCGCGTCCGTCACCGGGACTTCGCCCTCGAGGTCCAGCGAGTAGAGGTCGACGGATTCATCCTGATCGACCGGATTGACGACGGTAATCGTCCCGCCGCCACCGCCACCGCCGCCACCTCCTCCTCCACCGCCGCCGCCGCCGCCGCCGCCACCGCCACCGCCAGTGGTGGTCGTGACGGTGAATCCGGTCGAGTCCCAGTTCTCCTGACGCGCGCTCAGCGACAGGGACAGGAGGACTGCGTTCTCAAGTCGCCTGGACGCCAGCACGCCGCCACCGAATACGTGGGTCGTGGCGTCCTCGCGAAAGGAGCCGCTCTTGGCCTGGCTGTCATAGGCGTTGTCGTCATAGCCGTTGGTCAGTTCGGAATCATGGTTGAAATACAGCGTCGGCTTGATGGAGTACGGTTCTCCCTTGCCAAACTCCACGGCTGCCTGCGCCGAGTACGCGTCCAGGTTGACGCGCTCGTACCTCGCCCGGTTGGCGTAAATCGACTCGTTGCTGTTGATGACCGTGGGTGGCTTGCCGTACTCACCGTTGCGGTAGGAAAAGCTGACGCCGACGTCCGGCCCACCTTCGTTGTACACGAGGTTCGCCTGCACCGAGTTCTCCTTCCGGTCGCTGTTCACTCGTTCGTTGCCGGGCTGCAGCGCCGTCGGCTGGAAGTCGTTGGACAGTTCGAAATGGTCGCGATCGAAGGACGACCCCCACAGCGACAGTCCGACACCGCCGACTCGCCCGCTCACGGAGCCACGCACTTCATGCGCCTCCGAGAATTCGTATTCCCCGGCGACGTCCGCATGCACCTGGTCTCCGGCGGCCTTGGTGATGATCTCGATCACGCCGGCGTTGCCGCCGGGACCGTAGAGGACCGAACTTCCGCCCCGGGTCACCTTGATTTCGGCGATGTTCTCGGCGGGAATTGCCGCCGGGTCGAACTGGCCGTCGTAGCCGGAGTTGAGGGGCACACCGTCCTGCAGGAGGATGATGTTTCGCGTGCGCAGCCCGCGCATGTCGATGCGGGGAACACCGTCGGCCCCGTAGCGCACGTACACACCGGGCACCAGCGTGATTGCCTGGTCGAGCGTGCGTGCACCGCGCCGCGCGATGTCCTCCGCGGTGACCGTGTCGATGGTCGCGACGTCGTCCGCAATTCGGGGGCGCTCCCCGACCACGACGATCGTTTCGCCGAGGCGGTAGACATCGGTTGTTTCCTGTGCAGACAGATTGTCCGCACTGGCCAGGCAGCAACAGAACAGCGCCGCCAACCATCGCCCTGACTGAGTGCTTCTGTCATTAATGGTCATCTGCGTCAGCCATGCTTCAATTTTTATTGACGAATCAGGGTACCCGATCCTGTTTGCTGAGGTAAATACGACTTTGGCTACCGGTTCCTGGCGGAGCAGCGCTCTCGCTGCACCCCGGGGATCGTTCGCTTCTGCGGCGTCCGTGTGGTGCATCGAACCAGGCGGCACAGTGCCCATGGGACAGCCCGCGCTATCTCCCTCCCTGCTTCTTTGGACGCAGCTCGGCTCTGTTAGCATTCGCACTGTCCTCGATGCGGAAAAGGATCATGCGCAGAGCGATTCCCGTCTGGTGCCTGGCGATGCTGGTCAGCGCAGCCTCCGTTGCACGGTCCACCGCTCCCGCAGCCGCACCTGCGCCGGACGCGAAGGAATACGCGGCCGTGCCCCGGCTGCAGTTCAACCAGCACGCAGCCCAGCAGGCCGACCCGCTGTTCTGGGTTCGTGACGCGAATGCCAATGGCGTACTCGAGCCCGATGAACTCGCTGTCACCTGGGGACCAACCGATGCCAGCCTGCGCCGCTACGTGACAGGACGGCCGCTTCACGCCCGAGTTCGCGGCGGCGTATGCACGGATCGCCCGGCCCGCGTCTTTCGACGGGCTGAGCGATGCGGAGCGGGCCCGGCGCCAGGCCGTCGTGGCGGAACTCGAGCAGGGCCGTCCGACGCTGGTGCTGACCAGGCTCACCGAACCCCGCGACGTGCAACTCGTCGGGCATCTGGAGAAAGCCGCGCGCATCATCGAGCGTCTCTACGCGCAAGCAGAACGGCGTGTTCGGGCTCGATGGCGGCATCCCTGCGGACGACACCGCCTCGCGGGCGCTCTTCTTCCGCAACCAGGGTCCGTTCTGCAAGGCGCCGAAGACCGAGAACGACCCGGCCTGCTGCGCGCTGGCTGCGCGACCGAAGCGCATCTCGGGACTTTATCCGGCATCGATCCAGACCGACGGCAACTTCTGCAATGTGCTCGAGCAGCGCGCGGATGCGGATGCGCTGTTCAACCAGTTCTCGGTCGTGCGCCACAAGGCGGGCGGACGCGCGGCGGGTAACCCTGCGACCGACGAACTCGTGGCCGTCCCCTACCACGTGGCATTCGCGGACGACATGAAGGCCGTCAGCGCCGAATTGCGTGCCGCGGCCACGGTGCTGGCGGGTGATCCTGCGGAGACCGCGTTCAGGGCGTATCTCGAGGCCGCGGCCCAGGCGTTTCTCGACGACAGCTGGTTCAAGGCCGACGTCGCCTGGAAGGCGATGACCGCGACCAACTCGAAGTGGTACCTGCGCGTCGCTCCCGACGAGGTCTACGCCGAACCCTGTTCGCGCAAGGCGAACTTTCACGTGACGTTTGCGCGCATCAACCAGGAGTCGCTCGAATGGCAGCGGCGACTCGAGCCGGTCAAGGACGACATGGAAGCGGCGATGGCCGCGCTCGCCGGTCCGCCGTACCAGGCGCGCAAGGTCGGATTCACGTTGCCGGATTTCATCGACATCGTGCTGAACGCGGGCGACAGCCGGAACGCGCTCGGCGCCACCATCGGACAGTCCCTGCCCAACTGGGGGCCGGTTGCGGAATCCGGCGGGCGCACGGTGGCAATGACCAACCTGTACACCGATCCGGACAGCGAGGCCGCGCTCGTCGAGCAGGCCCGCTCGCTGCTCTGCAGGACCACGGCCGACCGCGTGGATCCGGCGGTGCGCTTCATGACGCTCTCGACGGTGCTGCACGAGGCTGCGCACAATCTCGGGCCCTCGCACGAGTACCGCGTGAACGGCATGACCGACGACCAGGCGTTCGGCGGCGCGCTCGCTTCGACGCTGGAGGAACTCAAGGCGCAGACGGCGGCGCTGTATTTCTCCGACTGGCTCGCGGCGCGCGGGGTGCTGAGCAAGGAAGACGCGCAGAGCGTGCACGTGCGCGACGTCCTGTGGTCGTTCGGTCACATCGCGCAGGGCATGCTCGACGCCCGCGGCAAGCCCAAGCCGTACTCGCAGCTTGCGGCGATCCAGATGGGCTACCTCAACCAGCGCGGCGTGCTCGAGTGGAAGGCCACCGAGAAGGCCGCCAACGGCACGGACACGGGTTGCTTCGAGGTCGATCTCGCGAAGTGGCCGGCAGCCGTCAATGATCTTTCCCGCCTGGTGTTCGGCATCAAGTCGCGCGGTGACCGCACGCTGGCCGAAAAGACCCGTGACGAATGGGTGACCGACGGCACGGCGTGGGCGGGACTGCGCGGCGTGATCCAGGAACGCTGGCTCCGCGGGCCCAAGGCTTCATTCGTGTACGCGATCCAGTCCGCCGGGAGTTGAAACGAGTCACGCAGGATCGCGACTTTCGTCCGCTGAGGGCGGGGCGGATCGCCTCCCTCACGAGGTACCGTGAGCGGCTGCCTCCGTGGTCTCCGACGCATGCCCCAGCAGCTCGCCGCTGGAACTCGTGCCCGGAGGCGTCCCGACAAAGGGCGTCTTCTGCTCCTCCGGAATGGGCGCGCGCCGGCCCATGCGGAACAGCGCGTAGACGGCTAGCACGACGTGCAGGACTGCCAGCAGCGGCAGGAACGCATCGTTGCCGATCGCCTGCATGATTGCCGCGACGAGGATCGGCGCAATGAAGGCGCCGGCGCCGTTGACGAGGATCAGTGTGCTGCTCGCGCCAAGCCTCTCTTCTGCCGGCACGTGGTCGTTGACGTGAGCCGAACTAAGCGAATACAGGGTCAGGCTCATGCCGCCATACGCGGCCACCATGGCGAAGAAACCTAAGCGTGAAATATCTGCCAGCCACCAGGCGCCCGTCGCGCCAAGGGCCGCCAGCAGGCAGACGGCGATGACGACCGTGCGCCGGTCCATGCGGTCGGAAATGCGACCGACCGGCAGTTGGGTCAGGCAGCCCGCGAGAATGGCCGCGGCCATGAACAACGAGACTTCGAGAGTGGTGAAGCCCTTGCCGTCAGCGTAGAGGGCGCCGAGCGAGAACAAGCAGCCCGAGACGGCCCCGGCAACCGCCACGCCGACCACTCCGAGCGGCGAACGGCGGAACAGGTCACGCAGGCGCACCCGCACCGGCACGCTGAACTCCGGCGCCGAACTCGTCGTCAGCGCCATCGGCACCATCGCGACCGAGATCAGCATCGATACCAGGATGAACAGCACGGTGCTGCGCGGATCGGCCAGGTTGAGCAGCAACTGTCCGAGGCCGAGGCCCGCGTAGCAGACGAGCATGTAGAGCGACAGCAGCAGGCCGCGATGCTCGTTGTCCACCCGGTCGTTCAGCCAGCTCTCGGCCACCACGTAGATGCCGGCAAAGCAGAAGCCGGAAGCGACGCGAAGCAGTGTCCAGGGCAACGGCGCGACGAATACGCCCTGCAGCAGGATCAGCACCGAAGCGAGCGAGGTAAGCGCGGCAAAGACACGGACGTGACCAACCGAGCTGACCAGGGCGGGGGTCATCAGCGACCCGCCCATGTAACCCAGGTAGTAGCCCGCCAGCATGACGCCCGCAAGCAGGGTCGGAAACCCTTCGAGGCTTGCGCGCAGGCCGACCAGCGTGCCCTGCAGGCCGGCGCCCAGCATCAGCAACGCCATGCCGAGCAACAGCGTCCAGGTCGCGGCCAGTGCAGTGCGCATGTGGGGGTATCCGGCGTGAGCGGCGGCGACTATACCAAGGTCGCGGGCCCGGCACTCCTAGCCCGTCGGCTTTTGTCGATACAGCCGATCGAACATCCGCTCGAGCCTCGGATTGACGCCGCGCGCCTGGTCCACCACTTCCTTCGCCCAGTCGAAATACTTCTGACGCCGACCCAGCGACCATCCGGCCGGCGGGCTGGCGAGGATGTCGCGCAGATTGCAGATCTTGTCGGCGAGCTTCACCTGTCGCGCCCGCTCGCTGGCACGCCCGGCTTTCGCCACTTGCAGCCGCTTGCGCGATTGATCCGCCAGGAACTTGACGTCGGTCACTTCGATCACGACGTCCGCCACGGACGTACCGAAGACGCCGCGCAACTCGTCATACGTCGTCTCGGTGTCTTCGATGGTGTCGTGCAGCAGCGCAGCGGCGATGACGATCGGGTCGTGCACGCCCCCATCCGTGTGCAGCACCTCGGCGAGATTGATCGGGTGATTGATGTAAGGGGTCGCCTTCACGTCCTTGCGCCGCTGGTCCCTGTGCTTGTGGGCCGCGAACTGTGCCGCCCTCAACACCAGCCCGAGTCCGTCCGTCGTCTTGGGCACGCGCGTCTCCCTTTTTGCCCGGGACTGCTGCAGGGCAACCCACCACCTGAGCCCGCCGGCGCCGGCCGTCCCAGGTAACGAGGGACGGCGGTATTGCCCGCCGTCCCCGCGAACCATCAGAACGTCGTTGTCCTGAAGATCGCACCGTTGTACAGGCTCGGGACGCCGCCCGGCCAGAAGTTCGAGGCGTTCGATACGAACGTCACCCAATTCGGCCCGGTCCAGGCATCGTGATTGCCGCGCGGCGCAAAGCTGGCGCCGTTGCCCTGCAACCCGCTTTCACCCACCGACAGCAGCTCGGTCGTCGCGACGCAGGTGGTCGAATCGTGGCAAACATGACGAATGAACACGTCCTCGAAGCCATTGGTGTCATCCGGCACCACGCCGTCGGCCGCCGTCACAAACAGCACCTCCTCGCCGTCCCAGCGCATGTGGCCCGGCTGGGTCGACGGCCTGCCGACGATCTGCTGTCCCGTGCCGGTCAGCGAGATCCGCTGCGTCGACGGTGTGCAACCCGGACGGCCACGGCACGTATCCCGCATGAACACGTCCGCGAGGTTGTTGGTATCGCCCGTCACCAGGTTCGTCGCGCTCGATACAAACACCACGAAGCGACCGTGATAGTCGTAGCCCGACATGCCCTCCATGGGCAGGCCGACCAGCGGCTCCGAGTTCGCGCCATCGGACTGGAGACCGTCGTTGGCAAGCGAGATGCGCTCAGTCGAAGGCGTGCAGGCGGACTCCGCCCCGATGCACGTGTCCCGCATGAACACGTCCACGACGCTGTTCGAATCACCGCTAACCAGGTTGGTCGCTGCGGAGGTGAACGCCACGTAGCGGCCGGTGAACGCCGGCGAGCCACTGACGCCGTTGGCATCCAGGCCACCTGGCGCAACCGAGATGCGCCGCGTGCCCGGAGTGCAACCACTGACCGAACTGGGGCACACGTCACGGAGGAAAACGTCCGCCACTCCATTGCCGTCACCGGTAACGATGTTCGGATCAGCGCTGACGAAGACCACGTGACCGCCATCAACACCGATCGCGGGAGCGCTGGCCGGCAGGTTCGACTGCGAGCCGTCATCGCGCAGAGAGACCCGAACCGTTGCGGCCGTGCAACCTGCGATCGACCCGACCCTGTCGTCGAGGCACGTGTCCCGCAGGAATACGTCGTCTACGCCATTGGTGTCGCCTGCGACCAGATTGCTCGCCGCAGACACGAACGCGACGTAACGCCCGTCGAAACTGACCGCCAGCGATCCGCCTGGGCTGGCCGCAGTCGAGCCGCTGTCACCGTTGGCCTGCGACCCGTCCGGCGCCACGGAAATGCGGGTCGTCTTCGGCGTGCAGCCGTCCAGCAGGTCGCCTGTCCAGTAGTCCATGCAGGTGTCGCGCACGAAAACGTCCCAGGTTCCGTTCGTGTCGTTCGGCACCAGGTTCGACGCTTTCGACGCGAAGATGGCGTGGCGACCGAGGAACGACAGGCCGCCATTGATACTCGGCCCATTGGGCGGGGATCCGTCCGGCGCCACCGTGACCGGTACCGGCCCACTCGCTACGGGTGGAGTGGCAACGACGAAGATCAGCGCATTGCTGGTCCCTCCGTTCGGCGCCGGGTTGGTCACGGTGACTCGCACACTGGCCGGCACGGCGACGTCGACTGCCGCAATGGCGGCCGTCAACTGCGTCGCGCTGACGAAGGTCGTGGCGCGGTTCGCGCCGTTCCATTGCACGGTCGCGCCCTGCACGAATCCGGTGCCTTTCACGACCAGGTCGAATGCCGGATTGCCGGCGAAGATGCCAGGTGGCTCAAGGCTCGTGATGGCCGGCACCGGCGCGACCGGTTCGATGGTGAATGCGATCGCCGCCGACGTCCCGCCGCCCGGGGTCGGACTGACGACCGTGACCTGCGCCGTGCCCGCGCTGGCGATGTCGCCCGCGGCAATGGCGGCCGTCAACTGCGTTGCGCTGACGAACGTGGTCGTACGCGTGGCACCGTTCCAATGCACCGCGGAGCCAGACACGAAACCCGTGCCATTGGCCGTGAGCGTGAACCCCGCGCCACCGGCCACTGCGGCGGCCGGTGACACGGAGGTCAGGACGGGCACGGGATTCTTCGACTTCTTGTCGTCGCCGCCACAGCCCGGCGACACCGAGGACGGAAACCAGGAATACCACGAAGAACAGTTTGATCCACCGTTGCAGTGGACATGCGCGTGTCGTTCCCGACATAGGCCCTCCTTGGCGGGGCTCGCGCGACCAAAGACGTCGGCGCGGCCCACGTCTTGCACTGAACAGGCTCCGCCGATCGGAGCTGGATCGCCATCAGAGGAAATCGCTAGCGTCCGCTGTGGCTTGATGCCAGGCTGAACTTACTTGGCAGAATGAGCGGAGCGCTTGGCTTCGATGACCTTGCGGGCTTCCTGCATCGCGCCGTCCACTGCATCCTTGATGCACTTTTCCGGGCTCGAGCCCTCGGCGGGAATTGCAAGCTTGATCTGCTCACAAGACGCCTTGGCCGTGTCTTTGATGCGATTTTCGAGTTGCAGCGCCCCGAATTCCGACGTCAGGTCGAGGTCGGCGTAGCTGACGCGACTCTGGATCGTGACCTCCCGGATAGGGACGCCATATTGGGACTGCCCAACTTTGGTCGAGCGCGCAGCCTCGACCGTGACAACCTCCATGGGTTGCGCGAGGGCCGACCCGCTTACGATTGCCAGGACTCCTGCCAGAGGAATGAAGTTTTTCGTGCGCATTGCGGGAACTCCTTGTCGTGGTGCTTCCTGACTGCTCGATCCACCAAGATGTTAGATCGCTGGTGGCCGGCGCAACAGCCGTACTCTGTGCAGCCCAACGAGAATTGCTGCTGATTTTTCCTGACTTGACCTGCGAATGGCGCACACCGCCAGACATGCCTGCGGCCGCCAGCGACACGGGTCGAGTGCACTGATTGCGCGCTGCCGTCACAAGAGTGTATGAAGCTGGCAACAAGACGACCCTCCTGCGATACAGGACCGGGCGACAACCATGGCAGCAAAAGACAAGCTGGCGGCCTTGTTGCGGGCCGCAGACATCGAGATCGATGGCAGCGATCCGTGGGATCTGCGCGTACTCGACGAGCGCTTCTACGCTCGCGTACTCGCGCATGGAACCCTGGGCGCCGGCGAGTCCTACATGGATGGCTGGTGGGAGGTCGCGCGCCTCGATGAGTTCTTCGCGCGCGTCCACCAGGCCAGGCTCGACCGCGAGCTCAGGACCGCCGGGGTCCTGGCGCAGGTCGCACTCAGCAGGATTCGCAACCTGCAGGGGCGCAACCTCTCAACACGCGTCGCGCGGCGGCACTACGACCTCTCGCACGACCTGTACGTCGCCATGCTCGGCCCGACCATGCAGTACACCTGCGCCTACTACGGCACCGACGGGGTTGATCGCACGCTCGATGAGGCGCAGCGCCTCAAGCTCGACCTGATCGCAAGGAAGCTCCACCTGCAGCCCGGCATGACCGTGCTGGAACTCGGCGGCGGTTTCGGGGAACTCGCCTACCAGCTCGCGCGTCACCATCGTTGCCGCGTCGTCAGCTACAACATCAGCCGCGAACAGGTCGAGTTTGCCCGCACCCGCTGCGCGCAACTGCCGGTCGAGTTCCGGCTGCAGGACTACCGTGAGGCCGCATCGGATGCGGCGAGGTACGACCGCGTCGTCAGCATCGGGCTCATGGAACACGTCGGACCGAAGAACTACCGGAACTTTTTCGAAATCGTGAACGCGCGGCTGGCGCCGGGCGGGCTCGCACTGGTGCATACCATCGGCGGCAACCTCAGCAAGTCGACGACCGACCGCTGGATCGACAGGTACATCTTCCCGGGCGGCGTCATCCCGTCCGAAGGCAACTCGCCACGGCCAAGGAGGGGCTGCTCGTCCTCGAGGACTGGCACAACTTCGGGCCGGACTACGACCGCACCCTGCTGGCGTGGGATGCGAACTTCCGCGCGGCATGGCCGGCGCTGCGCACCGATCCGCAGCTTGACGAACGCTTCTACCGGATGTGGCGCTATTACCTGAACTCCACCGCCGGGGCGTTTCGCGCGCGCACCTTGCACCTGTGGCAACTCGTCCTGAGCCGGGGCGACGTTCCGCGCTACGTGCCAGTCCGCTGAGCGATGCGGTTCACGACGCACGCCGAGCACCGCAGACGGGTCGAACAGCTCGCGGCGGTCTTGCGTTCCTCGACCGGACCGGTGCGCCTGCGCAAGCGCACCAGCAACCTCTTCCGTCCCCGGCAAAGTGCGGACCGGGTGTTCGATCGACGGCACCACGCTCGATCACGTGATCGCGATCGACCGCGTGGCGCGCACGGCCGAAGTCGAGGGCATGACGACGTACGCTGATCTCGTCGACGCAACCTTGCCGCTGGGCCTGGCACCGGCGGTCGTCCCCGAACTCAAGAGCATCACTGTCGGTGGCGCGACCACCGGTCTCGGCATCGAGTCGAGCGCGTTCCGCTTCGGCCTGGTGCATGAAACCGTCGACGAGATTGACGTGCTGGTCGCCGACGGCCGCGTGTTGCGCTGCTCGCCGACGGAGCACGCCGACCTGTTCTGCGGGTTCCCGAACTCCTATGGCAGTCTCGGCTACGCGACGCGGCTCAGCCTCAGGCTCGTCCCGGTCGCGCCTTTCGTGCACCTGCGTCACGAGCGCTTTGCGGATGCAGAACGGTACTTCGCCGCGATCGCCGCGGAGTGTGCCGATCCGACCTGCGACTACCTTGACGGGGTCTTCTTCGGCACCGGCGATTTCGTTCTGACCCGCGCGACGCTGGTCGAGCAGCTCCCGGCCGGCGCGGCGGTGAGCGACTACACGTGGATGCGGCAGTACTGGCGCAGCCTGCGCGGGCGCGCGGACGACTACCTGACGACCGGCGACTACCTGTGGCGCTGGGACACGGACTGGTTCTGGTGCAGCAGGAACGTGGGCGCGCACCTCGCGCCCGTCCGCCTGCTCGCGGGACCGCGACTGCTTTCGAGCGTGACGTACCAGAAGATCATGCGCGCCGGCCAGCGCTACCCGCTCAAGGCGCTCCAGCATTTCCGGCCGCGCTCGGAATCAGTGATCCAGGACGTGGACATCCCGCTCGCTGCCGCCGCTGGTTTCCTTGCGCAGTTCCACGCCGCGGTCGGCATCACGCCCGTGTGGGTCTGTCCGTTCAGGGTCATGACCGACCGCTATCCGCTGTACCGGCTGCGGACGGACACGCCGTACGTCAATTTCGGGTTCTGGGACACGGTGCGCAGCCGGGAGCCTGATGGTCATTACAACGCGATCGTCGAGCAACTGGTGACACGGCACGGCGGCAAGAAGAGCCTGTATTCACGCAGCACCTTCGACGAACAGGCGTTCTGGACCCTGTACGACCGGCAGGCGTACGACGCGCTGAAGCGCGCTTACGATCCGCAAGGCCGGTTCCCCGGCTTATACGAAAAAGCCGTCGGCCGCGGCTGACGCGCTGCGAGTTGCTGCCGATCAGCCTGATCGGGCCGCAGCGGTTTCGACGACTCCAGGCTCAGCACCAGGACTGTGCGGCAGCGTGACGACGAAGCGGGCCCCGCCCGTGTATGAGCGGTCGAGTTCGAGCGACCCGCCGTGCGCCGTGGCCACCAGTCGCGCCAGATACAGGCCCAGCCCGCTGCCGCCGGTGTCACGCGTGCGCGACGGATCGCCGCGGTAGAACGGCTCGCCAATCAGATCCGCCTGCTGCGGCGAGATGCCTGGCCCCTGGTCGGACACGCTGATCCACCAGGAGCGATTCCCCGCATCGAAGTCGATGGCCACGATGCCATGGACCGGTGGTGAGAAACGCAGCGCATTGCTGAGGAGGTTCTTCAGCATCAGCGTCAAGCGCGCCTCGTCGGCCTGCACGCACAGGTCGTCCGGACCGACGACGCGGATCCGGCCGCGGTCACCGGAAAAGTAGTCATGGATCAGTCGATCGACCAGCTGTCGGACGGCAACCTCCGCGATCCGCAGGGACGCATGCCGGGTATTGAGGCGTTCGGCCTCGAGCAGCGTCGTGATGATCTTCTCCATCTCGGCCACGTCACCGCGCAGGCCGCGGTTGTCGGGCGTGTCGTCGGCGAGCTCGACGGCGAGCCTGAGGCGCGACAGGGGCGAGCGCAGCTCGTGACTGATGCCGAGCAGCAACTGGCGCTTGGCGTCGAGCATGCGTTGCACGTCGTCGGCCATCCTGTTGATGTCGGCCGCCAGGTCGCCGAGCTGGTCGCTGCGCGCCACTGCGATGCGATGTTCCAGGTGACCCTGGCCGATCTGCTCCGCGCCATGCCGGATCGCACCGATCGGCTTGAACAGCCAGCGCACGGCCAGGTAGGTCAGCATCACCAGGGCCAGACCGAACCCGACGATGACCGGCGTCAGGCGACGTTCGACGACCGGGTCTGCGATCCGTGGCGAGGCGACGACGACCGCATAGGGCCCCTGTTCGAACTTCAGGAAGCCGTGCCCGTGATGCTTCGCGAACTGGACACCCTCGAGCCCATCCAGCCATAGACCGGTGGCCGGCTGCAACACTTCGCTGCCGCCAAACGCGAGATCGGAAAGAGCCGGGAAATCGGGATCGGACGCCCAGTCGAGGTCGGGTCCGCTGATACGGATGTCGACCGGCACTTTGCGCGTGATCGCGAGCGCGTTGGCGATCCGCGGTGGATTGCCGATGTCGCTGCGCACGTACTCGACGTGCAGGGCCAGGTGGCTGCTGACGAGTTCGCGCAGCTGGTCGGTGGCATAGACCCAGCGGATGCCCAGCAGCGAACCATAGGCGAACAGCGCGCCCATCACGAGGAAGATCGCGAGCAGGCGAAACGACAGTGACCGCAACAGCTTGCTAAGCATCGTCCATGGCGGGACGGCCGACGAACGCGTAGCCGCGGCCCCAGACGGTCTGTATGAAGCGCGCGGGCTTGCCGGTGTCGCCGATCTTGTGGCGCAGGCGGCTGATCGCGATATCGACCGAGCGCGTCAGGATCGCCGCGTCGATCCCGCGCAGCTCTGACTGGATCTCGTCGCGCGACATCTTCTTGCCGGCATTGCGCGCCAGCAGGCTCAGCAGCTCGAATTCCATCGAGGTCAGCTCGACGGGCTTGCCGTCGACGCTGACTGTACGGGCATCGGCTTCGATCTGCAGGCCATCGAAGTTCATACTGCGGCGCCCGACCCGCGTTTCGGCGCGGCGCAGGATCGACTGGATGCGAGCCACCAGTTCCCGCGGTTCGAATGGCTTGCAGATGTAGTCGTCGGCGCCGAGTTCGAGCCCCGATACGCGGTCGATGACGTCATCGCGTGCCGTCAGCATGACGATCGGAACGCTGCTGGTCCTGCGGACTTCGCGGCAGACCTCGAAACCGTCCCGCCGCGGCAGCATCACGTCCAGCAGCAGCAGATCGGGCTCAGCGCTGGCCAGACGGGCGAGACCCGAATCGGCGTCCGGGGCGCAGATCAGATCGATGCCGAATCGACCCAGATAGGTCCGCAGCAGCTCGGAGTGCCGTCTGTCGTCGTCGATGAGCAGAACCGTGGTCACGGTCCCATGGTAGCGCGTCGACCATTGGCGGTCGCGGTCGCCGGCGCGCCTGTTGCGAATCGTTACAAATCGTTACGGAGCTGAGACCACTTCGCAACCTGGGTTCCTCAGTATGCGTCCTCAATTCTTCGTCCACCCTGTCACGTCAAGGAACCGGCAATGACCAATCTCCGCAAGCTATTTCTGGCAGCCGCGCTGCTGGCACTGGCCGGCTGCAGCGACTCGAACGACTCGCGGCCGATCGAGGCGCCCCGCCCCCGCCCCCGCCCCCGGCGACGTTCAAGGTGCAGGCGCTGCACGCATCGCCGGATGCGCCGCGGGTGAACCTGTCCATCGGCAGCAGCACGGTGTCAGACGTCGACTACAAGGTCGGGACGGCTGCGCTCAAGTTCGACGTCGGAACCTACACGGTCAAGGTCGATGGCATTACGCCCGGCGGACCGGCGACCGTGATCGGCCCGGTCGACCTTACGTTTGCGGCCGACACGCTCTATAACATCATCGCGGTTGGCGACGTCGCGAGCATCGAGGCGGTGATCCTGGAGCAACCCGACACCCTGGTTCCCGCAGGCGAGTAACGCCTGCGCCTGGTTCTGCACGCAGCGCCGATGGCGCCGCAGGTCGATGTCTACCTGCAACGGCACCAGGCGCGGACCTGACGGCTACCGCGCCGCTCGGCACGTTCGCCTTCAAGCGGGGACCTCGGCCCGGTGGAGGTCCCGGCCGGAGACTACCAGATCCGCGTGACCCTGGCGAACGACCCGTCCACGGTCGTCTACGACTCCGGTAACGTATCACGCTTGCCGGCGGCAGCAACCTGCTCATCGCGGCTGTCGAGAATACGGCGACCGGCGGGGCGCCGATCAGTCTCGCGGTGCCGGACGGCAGCGGACTTCGTTCGGAGGTCTTCGATTCTGCGACCCCGGCCGACCTGCGGGTCGTGCATGCCTCGCCGGACGCTCCTGCAGTCGACGTCGTGGTCAACGACGATTTCGCCAATCCGCTGGTGCCGGGCCTGGCATTTCCCGGATTTCACGCCCTTCGTCAGCGTTCCGCCAGCCACGTACAACGTCAAGGTGACCGATGCAGGCAACCCAGGCGTCGTGCCGATCGACGCTGACCTCGATCTCGAGGCGGGCGGATTACACGGTAGTTGCGCTCGGCAACCTGGCGCACTCGAGCCGCTGATCGCGACGGACGATCCGCGCCGGGTCGCGACCGAGGCGAAGGTGCGCATGATTCACGCTTCGCCGACGGCGCGGCGCGTCGACATCTAGGTTACGGCTCCCGGCGGTGACATCAATGCGTGGCGCCGACGTTCGACGACGTGCCGTTCAAGGCGAACACGGGCTTCCTGTCGCTGGCGGCGGGCAACGTACGACGTCACCGTCACGCCGGCCGGGACCACGAACGCCGCCATCGGACCGGCCACGATCACCGTCGGAACGGGGGCGTCTACACGGCTATCGCGCGGGATGCCGCCGGCGGCGGGGCGCCGCTCGGCCTGATCCTGCTGGACGATTTTCTGCAGTAGCCCTCGAAATTCATGCCCCCCCTCTGGCCCCGCCTCGGCGGGGCCTTTTTTTCCGACCGCTGCGCAGGGGTCGATCACCTCGAGAGCAATCGTTTCACTTTCGCGCCGGACAGCAGTCCCCGCAGGCGTGGCTCACCGCTCTCGCTGGTCTCCATCACGGGGATGTGAGTCAGCCCAGTCGCTTCGAACAGGCGCGACACGGACTCCACGGTCGCCTGCTCGATGTCCCTGATGTCGAGGACCCGCCAGTCATTGACGCCGTGCATGATGTCCCGCACCTGCACTTCCCGACGCGGACTCTTCATCGATTGCATGTGCCGCATCGGCTTCTCGCTCATGATGTCGTAAGCCGTGATGAGGCCGACCACGATGCGGCGCGCCTCGTCGATCGCGAACGCGCAGCGGACGCCGTTGTGTTTCATGTGTTCGAGCGCCGCATCGATCTTCGCGGTCTCGGCCACCGTCACCGACGCGCGCTCCCGGAAATCGGTCATGACCGAGAGCGCCGGATCGTTCGGTGCCGCGTGCCAGGGATCCGCCCCGGGAATCTGCAGGCTCGCGCTCGAGATGGTGCGAAGAGAAAGCGTAGTCATGGCAATCCCGCGCGAGGGTGAACCGATCGTTGAAGGATGAAGCCGCGGCACGATCATGCACCCGAACGGCTGCGACCACGCCTAGGTATTCTTGAGCTCTACTTCACCGGAGCATCGCCGTTGACGCCGCTCACGTCCACACTGCACTGCGGCACCGAAGGGTCGACTCGATACGCCTGCCCAGCCGCCGCCGCGAGCGCTTCGAAATCGGGCGTGCGAAAGCCCATCGTTGCCAGCCGGGCCAGCACCGGCGCCGCGTGCTTCGCATCACCCAGCAGCAGCAGACTGCCCGCCCACGCCGCCAGGAAATTCGGGTCGGCGCCAACCTGCGCGGCGGGGGCGACCACGTCGCGCGCCTGCGTCCAGTGGTCGCGGGCTGCGACCACATGGTCCCGTTGCATGGCGACCCGGCCCTGGACGATGCGTGCCTGCGCCTCGAGCAGGCGCAGTCCGCGGTCCTGCGGATTCCCGGCACGCTCGCTGGTGATCGTGGTGAGCGCGGCATCGAGCAATCGACCGGCCTCCGCGAAATCTCCCACCGCGAGCTGCAGGCGCCCGGCCTCGACCCGGGCGCTCGCGAGTTCGCGGCGCCAGCTGCTGTTGGTCGCGTCCGTCACGGTAAGTTCCTGCAGGACACGCAGCGCGTCCCGGTTGCGGTCCGCGGCTTCCTCCAGTCGACCTGCACGACGCTCCAGCCCGCCGAGCAGCGCGCTGTACTTGCCCAGTTCCATCCTCCAGTCGGCCTGGGTGGCATCGAAGGCGACCAGGGCCGACGCCCGCGTAACCGCGCTGCGCACGTAGCTCGCCGCGACTTCATCGGCCCCGCACAACGCCAGCGTGCGACCCAGGATCGCTTCGCTGAGCAGCAGGCTTTCCTGCACGTCACGGTTAGCGGGGTCCTGCCGCCACAGTCCCTCCTTGGCCTGCTGCACGTCGCGATACGCGGCGACGGCCTGCGCAAGCTGTCCCTGTTGCAGCGCAAGCTTGCCGAGGCTGTCGTCGGCATCGGCAACGTTTGTCTGCCAGCGGGTGTCGTTCGGCTCGCGCGCTGCCTGGCGCTGCGAGGTCGCCAGGACCGCTTCGTACAGCGGCTTGGCGGCCGCAAAGTCCCCGCGCGCCTCGAGCACTCTTCCGGCATTGGTGCGCGCGGATGACAGCGCGAACAGCCAGTCGCTCGAAGCGCGTTTCCCCGTGGCGGCCTCGAGCATGGCAACCGCACGCTGGAAGCACTCGAGCGCATGGTCGAGGTCGCCCTGGTACCAGTAGGCGTTGCCGGTGTGGTTCAGCGTCTCGGCATAGGCGGCCTCGAGATCCGGGTCACCCGGGTTACGGCGCACGAGTTCCGCCGCGACGTCCGAAGCTGCGGCGTACGATTCCATCGCCGCAGGCAGGTTGCCCTGGTCCTCGCGCACGTTGCCGATCTTGAGCAGCGCCTTGGCACGCAGTGCCAGCGTCTGGTCGGTCATTTCCGCGATCGGCTGGGCCAGGAAGTAGGCCATCGCCTGGTTGTCGACCGCCTCGAGGATGTCGAGGCGCTGCACCTGCCTCAGCTTGTCGTTCAAATCGGCCAGCATGAAGTCGACCAGCGACTCCGCGGCCTTGCGGCGCTGCTCAGCGGCCCTGCGGGCGATCTGCGCCTCGATTGCGAGGCCGGTGGTGACGAACATCACGACCAGTGCGAGCCCGGCGACGACGGCGAGGCGCTGGTAGCGCCGGCGTTGCTCGCGCTGCTTCAATTCGTCGAGACCGACGTCGAGCAGGCCCGCGACGATCTTCAGTTTGGCGTTGGTCCTGCCGTCCGCCCCAGGCCGGGCGTCGGCTGCAATCGGCTCGGCGCGCTGGCCGGTCGGCTGGCCATCCGCGCTTTCGATGAAGCGCAGCGCGGGAGCGAAGCAATCGTCGACCTCCCGGCCCGGTTTGTCGCTGGCATGCGGTTCGCCGTCGACGATCAGGCAGAAGATGCGGTGGCCGCGACCCAGCGCACGGAAGACACGGATCTCCTCGTTAACCCAGCGCGAGGTGGCGGAGTTCGGCGAACAGATGACGATGAGGTTCGCGGACGCGCGCAGCGCCTCGGTGATGGTCGCGCCCAGGTCGGTGGCGGTCGGCAGGTCGCTGCGGTCACGGAAGATCGGTCCGAGGCGCCGCGTGATGACGCCGGACGTGGTCGTGCGGCCCACCAGACGCGAAGGAACACGATAGGTTTCCAGGGCCCGCTGCAACCACCTGCCCCAGCGCTCGTCCTGGTGGCTGTAGCTGAGAAACGCGCTGTACTTGCGGCCTTCGCTGGACGATGCATTCGTCATCGACCGAAATACTACACGCTGGCGGCCCGAACCGGCCTTGGCGAACGTCAGGTATATGCAGCCGGAACCGGGAATCGAGCTGGTCGATCCACGCGCGCAACCCCTGCAGGCAGCGCGCCCTCCCTCGTGATCATGCAGCGGACCGCGTCAGCGCGCCTGTTGCGCGTGCCCCTTCAGATAATCGGCAAGTGCCTGGTACGCCGGCAGCGACGTCGGGTCCAGATTGGCGTTGGTAGCGATCGGGAAAGAGGCGAAGCGGACGATCGACATCTCCGCCTTCGGATCCACGTAGCAGGCCTGGCCGTAGACGCCACGTGCCGAATACGCGCCGTCTTCGTTGTGCGAGACCCACCACTGATTGTGATAACTCCAGCCCGGCAGCGTCTTGTACCCGGCCTTGACGAAGTCCTCGCGGCTGGCGCCGCCTGCGATCCCCGCGACCACTGCGGCAGGCACGATCTGACGGCCATTGAAGCGGCCGCCCTGTCGCATCATGTCGCAGAAGCGCGCCAGGTCGCGCAAACGGAGATTGAGCCCGCCGGACACCAGCGGCGCACCGCTCGTGTCCACCTGCATGTAGCCGTCGTGCTCCATGCCCAACGGGCGCCACAGGCGGTCGCTGAGCACCTGTTCGAACCGTCTGGCCCGTCACGCGGCGGATCAGCCAACCGAGGACTTCGGTGTTGGGCGATTTGTAGACGAATGCCTGGCCATGCTCGCCTTCCTTCGCCACCGTCGCGAGGAACTCGTAGGACGTGGCCGGACCGGTGTAGCCGGGAGGCCTTGGCACGAGGTTGGCCGAACGCGCGAATCTCCAGACGTCCGCTTCTGGATCGGCGTAGACCTCGCCGTACTTGATGCCGGTCGTCATGTCGAGCACCTGCCGCACCGTCGCATCGCCGAATCCACTGTGCTGCAGTTCCGGCAGATACCGCGACACCGGCGCAGCAGGGTCAAGCTTGCCCTCCGCCACCAGCATCGCGGCGATCGTACCGGCGAACGACTTGGTGACCGAATGCGCGATGTGCATTCCGTCTGGCTTGAGCGCCCCGAAATAGCGCTCGTAGACGACACGACCGCGGTGCATCACGAGGATGCCGTCGGTGTAGTTGGCGGCCAGCGACTGCGCCCAGGTCATCGGTTGCGTGCCGCCGAGCGGCACGAACGACACGGCGTCGAGATCAGTGCGCTCCGCGCGCGGCAGCGGACTCGCCGGGCCGTCGCCACGCGCAACCTCGACGGTCGGGTACAGCTCCCGCCAGTGCGAGAAGCTCCAGCGCAGCTGCGGAAACTTGATGAAGCTGCCGTCCTCGAAGCGGATCAGGCGCTCCGGCGGGGGCGGTGCGCCGACCATCCATCCCATGACCACGGGATCACTGGCCGCGGCATCGGCGAAACTCGCCGGCGTCTGCGCCACAGCAGAGGATGCCGTCAACGCGGTGAGCAGCAAGGCACCTGTCATTCGCATCATCGGCGGTCCCCTCTTGCAAAACCTGATTCAGACATCGCGTCACCCTGCCTCGCGATCGATGGCCTGCTCGACCGGCACGAGGCCCGCAAGCCTGCGCGGCTGCCGGCGCACGGCATAGGCCACCAGCAGAACGCCGACGCTCACCACCCCGAACAGCAGCGAGATGCGCTGCTCGGGAATGAACGCCATCGCCGTCAATATGCAGGCCATGGCGGCAATCGCGATCCACGTCAGATAGGGATATCCCCACATGCGGAACTGCAGCTTCTCCGGCGCCTCACGCTCGAGGCGGCGACGCAGCACCAGCTGTGAAATGGCAATCAGGACGTAGACGAAGACGGCGACGGTGCCATAGGAATTCACCAGGAAGGCAAAGACCTTGTCCGGCGAGACGTAACTCATGACCACGGCAACGTAACCGAACACGGTGCCGGCGATGATTGCGGCGACCGGAACTCCGCGGGAATCAAGCCTGGCAAAGACCTGGGGTGCATCGCCACGCCGCGCCAGGGCCATCAGCATGCGTGACGAACCGAACACGCCGGAGTTGAGCGCCGAGAGGACTGCCGTCAGGATGACGGCATTCATCAAATCGGCCGCCCCAGGGACGCCCAGCACTTCGAGCGCGCTGACGTACGGTCGCGACATCGCGTCGACGTCGTTCCACGGCACGATGCAGACCACGAGGAATATGGAGCCAACGTAGAACAACAGGACGCGCGAGACGACCGATTGCGCGGCCCTGGCCACTGCGCGTGCCGGTTCTGACGACTCGGCGGCGGCGATCGTCACGAGCTCGGCACCGAAATAGAAACCCGTCGCCGCCACCGCTCCGGTCAAGACAGGCCCGATGCCGTTGGGCGCAAATCCGCCATTGTGCGTGAGGTTCGCAAACCCGCCGCCCGCGTCGGGCCACAGACCAAGTACGTAGGCGCAACCCGCCGCCAGGAACACGACGATGGCGGCGACCTTGATGGACGCGAACCAGAACTCCGTTTCGCCCCACGACCGGACCGACAGCAGGTTGACGAACATGAACAGCGCCGTGAGCCCCAGCGTGCATGCCCACGGCGTGACGTCCGGATACCAGTAGGCCAGCAACCTGGCGCCCGCAACCGCCTCGAGCGCGACCACGATGATCCAGAAGTACCAGTACATCCAACCGGTCAGGAAACCGGCCAGTTCGCCCATTGCGAGCCGGCTGTACTCGTAGAAGCCACCGATGCCGGGAAACGCGACGGCCATTTCGCCAAGCATGCGCATGACCAGAACGACCAGCGCCCCGGTGAGCGCGAACGAGACGACCGCGGCGGGACCCGCCGACTGCACGACCACCCCGCTCCCGACGAACAGCCCGGCGCCAATCACCCCGCCCAGGGCAATCATGTGAATGTGCCGGTTCCTCAGCGTCTGCTGCAGACCACTCACGTTGTCGTCGGTTGGTGTTGCCAAGGTCGTCCTCGAGCAGAGTACCCGGCAGCGCGGGCCCGCCATCAGCACAGTGCCGCGGTCGACCGACTCGCAGAAAGGCCGTAGCCACCCGGCGTCGCCATGGTACCCAGGTCTCGGGGCCTTGGCTCTGCCGTGAAACCGAGGCGGCCTGCGGTCGACTGCTCCCTCAATGACCGAGCGCGGCGAGCAACGCCCGGCAGGTCATGAAAATGATGATGAGCGAGCCAATCGTCCAGAACGTCGCGCGCGTGTCGTGGGTTCGTGCCGACGCATAGGCGGCAAAATGCAGGAGCCGCGATACCACGTACCCGTACAGGAGCACCCGCGCGAGCAGCAGCGAGGGCTCTGTCAGAACGTAGAGAAAGCCCGCTGCGAGAAAGAACGGCAGGTTCTCCAGGTCGTTCAGGTGGATGCGCCGGATGCGCTCGACGCGCTCGTCGCGCTCGAGCTGCTGCGGGTTGGGCTCGGGATTCAGGGGTGTTTTCCTGAGGTCCTCTGGCGAACGGAAGCCGCCTTTGACCTGCATCATCCGCACGACGGTCAGCCACGACATGCTGACGGCCTTGAGGATCATGAGCGTCGCGGCGACGACGTAAGTGGCGAACACGGGGTCCTGCAGGCTTAGCTTGTCCATGGTCGTCCTCTTCAGAGCTGCCGGGTCATCCGGTCGTAGGCGTCCGCGAGCAGACGCAGGGAATCGCCGCAACGGGTCTGCGACGATGAACCGTGCATGAGTGCGAGGGTGCGCGGCTCGAGTGCTGCAAGGCGGCGGATGGTCGCACCGGTCACGGGCGAAAGCGACGTGGCATGGAAAAGTTCCTCGCCCGCGAGCGCCGGGCCTACGATGTCGGCGTCCGTGATGGCGGGTCCGTTGCCGGCGTGAGTGAACAGGTCGCCACAGAACAGCGTCCCCGTGGTCTCTTCATACAGAACGCGTGATTCCCAGTTGTGCGGGACGTGCGGCGTATCGATGTGTCGCACACGCTTCCCGCCGAGGTCGATGACCTCGCCGTCCGCGAGCTTGCGAGGCGGCCGATCGCACAGGTCGTCGAGCGAGACCATGCAGCCGATCGCGCCGTGCGCAACCTCGGCACGGGGCGCGGCCGCCAGGACCCACTCGTCGGACTCCACGTGTCCGAAGGCGATCCAGCGGAGCCGTTCGAGCGGAAGGATGCGGGCCACCGCCGCGGACACCAGCGGAAACATGCGCCGCGGTCCGGTGTGGAACAGCAACGGTTGCTCGGCGTCGATCAGGAACTGGTTGAAGGTAAAGCCTCCCGGTGCCGCGTCAGGGACGCAGGTCGAGAGCCGATAGATGCCGTCTGCGATCTCGTGCGTACTGGTATTCATGGGTGCTTTCCTGGTCGTTCCGAGAACCGGCGCCATGCCGGGAAAGTGGCTTCCGCTCAGATGGTACAGCAATAATTTGACCGTTGGTCGAATTTTGCACCTTTAGTCGATTTTTCTCTGTTTGGTGACATACTGTGCGTGGTCCCATCTCCGGTAGCCCCAATGCCCGCCAAGAAGCGTCAACCTGCCCCGCAGGTCCAGCCCGGAAGCCGCCACCCGGCTCGCCCGGCGCGAGCGACGCCGCAGCCGCTCACGCGAGGAGATCCTCGATGCTGCGCGTCGGGTCCTGCTGAAGAAAGGGATTGCCGCCACGACGCTGGACGCTGTCGCCAGGGAGGTTGGACTGTCGAAGGCGGCGCTCTATTACTATTTTCCTTCAAAGGATGCGCTGTTCTTCGAACTCATCTTCGAAATCCTCGAGTCCCACGCGCAGGCTGTTCACGACTCGGTCGAGAGTGCGAGCAATGGCGCAGATGCGCTTCGCGCCATCGTCCGGGAATCGACCAATGCCTACGCCCAGCGCCTCGACGACTTCCGCCTGGCTTTCCTGCACGGCCAGGTCGCGGGCCAGGGCGCCGTGCACTTCGACCAGCAGCAGTTCGCGCGCATCCGTCCGCTCAACGAGCTATGGTTCGCTGGCGCGGAGCAGAAACTCGGCAAGGAACGACGAACGCGTCGTGGTCGCGCGAACGTCGAGCCGCGCCTGATGGCATTTCTCGCCTACCTCGCCGCCATCGGCCTGCTGACGATGAAGGGCATGGTCGAAAGCGTGCACGATCCGCTGCTGTATTCGGACGACCAGATCGTCGAAGCGTTCGCGCGCGTGTTCGCGGCTGCGGCCACGCCATGATGCCCGCGGCGCGCGTGTCGGCCGGGGCGACGGAGTCCGACCTGAGGTCAGCGAGCGCGGCGCCGGTACTCGCTGGGTGACTGCCCGGAGAGGCGCTTGAACGCGCGCCCGAAGTTCGCCGGATCGCCGTAGCCGAGCAGGTGACCGACTTCGCTGACGGTGTAGCCCGCGTCATCGAGCATGCGGCGCGCCATCTCGAGCTGCTGGGCAGCGCGCAACTCACCGAAGCGCACGCCGTTCTCGGCCAGTCGCCGGATGACGGTGCGCGGCGTCACGCTCCAGGCATCCGCCAGCTGCTCCAGCCTGGGCAGGCCCGTCGACTTGCGGTTGGTCGCGATGTGCTCGAAATGCGCCGCCAGCCAGTGCGACGCCCGGGCCACCACGTCACCCTCGGCGAGCACGCCCGCCAGGGCCTCGCGACAGCGCGAGACGGATGAACGGAAGATCTTCTCGTCATGCAATGGACACGGCAGCGCCTTGAGTGCCGCGGGCAAGGCAATTCCATTGAATCCGGCGGAGAACTCGCACCTGCTGTCGAAGGCCTCGCGGTAAAGGCTGGCATGGCCACGTGCGGCATAGCCGAAGCACAGCGTCGCATCCGCGTTGCCCTCACCCAGTACGGCACGGACATAGGACAGCGCGATCTGCTGCAGGATCTCGATCAGCGCAACCTCGAGATCGCCCAGCGGGTAGCGTGACGTGTCGAAACGCAGGGTCAGCCGGTGTTCGTGCTCGACGACGCTGAACTCGACGTACGGAGCACGGATGCGGGCAAATGCGCCCAGGGTCACGATGCCCTCGCCGAGCGTCGGCGCACTCATCGCGGCAAAGCCCAGCGGGCCGTGACTGTTGATGTTGAGCCGGCGGCCGAAATCGAGGGCCCAGTCCTCCCGCGCGGCCAGTACGCGCGCATTGCGCAGCACCTGCAGCTGCTGCGACACCGTGATCACGCCCTGATGCACCAGCGCCTCAGGTGACAGGTCGGTTCCGGCGAGCAGGCGGCCCTCCGCAGTCGGCCAGCGCTGCAGCAGCAGGCGTGAATACGTACTGGGGCATGGCAGCGAGTCGGGCGGGTGGGCCATCTGCCAAGTATGTCACTAAATGACCAGTATAGCGTCACAAAGCGATATTCCAGTCGAGCGACCTCCTCCCTAGCATGCGCCCTCACGCTGACCGGACGCGCAACTGCCGAGCCCGGTGCCGCACCAGACCTTAATCGAATCGCCGGAGGAATCATGCTGGTCAAACTTCTCAAGGGGTGGCTGATGCCGCTCGCCCTCGTCCTGTCCATACTTGCCATCGCCGCGGGCGGCTGGTGGCTCTGGGCGCCCGCACTCGGCCTGTTCGCCGCCTTCGTACTGGGCGACTGGCTGCTGCCCAGGGACCTGAGCGCGGCGATCGAGTCGGACAGCTGGATCTTCAACGTCCCCGTCTACGCCATTCTCCCGCTGCTGGTCGCGTTCAACGGCCTCCTCATCTGGCTGCTGGGCAGCGGCGACGTCGCGCACGTCGGCGAGTGGCTCCGTGCTCATTCCGGGATCGACCTGTTCAGCGCGCGGGAGGCCACGTCGAACTGGCTGCAATGGGTTGGCGGCGTGCTCTCCGCGGGCATGCTCAACGCATTGGCCGGCACCGTCGCCGGTCACGAACTGACGCACCGCACGTCACGGCCGTTCGACCTGGTGCTGGGCCGCTGGCTGCTGACGTTCACGGCGGACACCTCGTTTGCCATCGAGCACGTCTACGGCCATCACGCGCGCGTCGCGACACCCGACGATCCCGCCACCGCACGCCGCGGAGAAGGCTTCTACGCGTTCGCCTGGCGCTCGACGATTCATTCGTATGTGCATGCCTACCAGATGGAGAAGGCTCGCCTGGTCAAGTTCGGCAAGTCGGTGTGGAATCCGCTGGCCAGCCCCTTCATGCGCGGCAATCTGCAGAACCTCGTGCCGGCGGTTGCGGCATTCGCCCTGGCCGGTTTCACCGGCGTCGCGGTCTGGGTGGTGATCGCGTTGCTGGGCAAGGAACTGCTGGAAATCCAGAACTACTTCGCCCACTACGGCCTGGTGCGTGAGGCCGGCAAGCCGGTGCAGCCGCGTCATTCGTGGAACTCGAACCACTGGATGAGCACCAACGTGCTCTACAGCCTGGCGCGCCACTCGCACCACCACGCCGAAGCCGACGCCGCCTACTGGACGCTCGATGCCATGCCCGAAGCGCCCAACCTTCCCGGCGGTTACCTGACCATGATCCCCGTGGCACTCATCCCGCCGCTGTTCAAGCACGTGATGACGCCGGCACTCAATGAGTGGGACCGCTCGTACGCCACGCCCGCCGAACGTGAGCTGGCACGCAAGGCGAGCCTGCAAGTCGGGAATGCGTGGCCTGAACCTGGCCTCGCCACTCGCCACCTGAGTCCTGCGAACAAAGCCCTCACGGAGATCGATCATGTTGAGCAACCTGTTCGGCAAGAAGCCGGCCTCTTACGCTGCGCGGATCGCATCCGCGAATGTCGAGCTGCGCGTGGGATCGAAGGAGACCCTGCTGCAGGCGGCGCTGAATCAAGGCATCGCCTTCCCGCACGATTGCCGCGCGGGAGGCTGCGGTGCCTGCAAGTGTCGGCTGGTCAAGGGCAAGGTCAGGGAACTGACCGACAAGAGCTACATCCTGTCGGCCGAGGAACTGCGCGACAACTTCGTGCTGGCGTGCCAGAGCATCCCGCAGAGCGACATCGAAGTCGACGTCCAGCTGCTGGAGGCCAGCACAGTCGCGCAGACTCACCGGAGTCCCGGGCGCATCACGCGCCTGGTGCCGCTGACTCACGACATCCTGCACGTCGCCCTGACCCTCGACCACGCGCTCCCTTTCACCCCGGGCCAGTACTGCGAACTGTCACCGCAGGACGGCAGTGCTGCCGGCGTGACCCGCAGCTATTCGTTTGCGAACGTCCCGGATGCCAACGGCACGTCCCGCACTGCCGAGTTCTTCATCCGCAAGGTGCCGGATGGCCGCTTCACGGAGTGGCTGTTCAACGAGGCAAAGACCGGCGACTCGCTGGACGTCACCGCACCCTTTGGCGATTTCGTGCTCCGGGAGTCTGCCGCACCCATGCTGTGCGTTGCCGGTGGCAGCGGCCTGGCGCCGGTACTGTCGATGCTGCAGGGGGCCCTTCGGTCGCTGCGGCGGCCTCGCGACGTGACTCTCGTCTTTGGTGCCCGCAGCCAGCAGGACTTGTACGCGCTCGACGCGATCGACGCGCTGCGCCGCGAATGGCCGGTCGGTTTTGAGTTCGTGCCGATCCTTGCCGACGAACCCGCCGGGAGCGCTTGGGCCGGTCGGCGCGGGTTGATCGCTGATCACCTGGTGGACGTTCTCGGCGAATCCCTGGGCGCCCAGCATGCCTACCTGTGCGGCCCGCCGGGGATGATCGACAGTTGCATCAGTGGCCTCACGGCCGGCGGCGTGCCGGGCTCCGTGATTCACTTCGACAAGTTCCTGGACCAGTCGCACCTGGCGTCGACCAGGAAAGTGGCTTGATGACCAGGCCCCACTGGACGCCGGTGCCTTGCTCCGCCAGCTCGAGCTCGCCAGCCGATTCCCGGGGTCGGGATGGTTGTCTTTTGTCGTGGGCCGCTGTCACGATATGGAACGCTCGCGAAATCCGGGAGAGACAGCATGATCCGCGGCCTCCATCACAACGCCTACCGCTGTCGCGATTCGGAAGAGACGCGGCGTTTCTACGAAGACTTCCTCGGGTTGCAGCTGGCCGGCACGCTGGAGATCGGCGAGACGAAGAGCGGCCGCAGGACCGAGACTCTGCACACGTTCTACCAGCTCGGCGACGGCTCCTATCTGGCTTTCTTCGAGGCGCCCGACATGCCGTTCGAGTTCAAGGCGCAACATGACTACGACCTGCACATCGCGCTGGAGGTCGACTCGCGCACTCTTCACGACATGTTTGCCAGGGGCAAAGCTGCGGGAATCGAGACCCGTGGCATCTCGGATCACGGGTTCATTCATTCGATCTACTTCCGCGATCCGAACGGCTACGTGATCGAACTCGCGGCGAAGACTGCCAGCCACGCCAGCGCGATGGACCCGGCGCTCAACGGGGCACGCGCGAAACTCGAGCGCTGGACCGCGGCCAGGCGGCGCCAGTCCACATAGCCGGTTCAATTCCCGGCCGGCTTGCGCTCGGGCGCGGTGATCACGGAGCCGTCGTAATAGTCGCGCATCTTCGCGATCCTGCCGCCACGGAATTCGATGGCCTGCATGAACGGGTTGCGGATTACCTTCTGGTTCGCACGATCGTAGAGCATCTCGATGCCCTCGCAGAGCATAAGGTCGCCCTGCTCCACGCAGTGGGTGATCGTCCAGTCCTGCTGGTCGAAGCTTCCTTCGTAGTTACGCAGGAATTTGCGCAGCTTCTCCTTGGAGGTGATTGGCCTGGCATGCATCGACCAGTAGTACTCCAGGTCCTGGTCGACCCACAGTGCCAGGAAAGCTTCGTGGTCCTTCTGCTTCGAGGCCGCCATCAGCGCCTGCAGCATTTCCCTGTTCGTGCTCATCGACATCCCTCGCGGCCAGTCCGATGGCAAACTAGCACCTTCGTTCCATATTGCAAGTGACTGCGCCGGGACCTTCCTTTCCCGTTGGACCTGCGATTGAATGCGCCCGGGCCCGATCTGGACAGTCCGTCAGTCAGCCCCAAAGCGCCCCGCCCGCTGCACCTTATGGCAACTAGATCTGGCAAGGCCCGCTGGCCGGCAGCGCCGTTCGATCACGGTATCAGCAGCGCCTTGAAGTCATCCCCGTGCGCTGCCTTCTGCGCCATGCAGATCTCGATCGACTCGACCGAGCGCCGGAATTCGAGTTCGCCGGTGCCAAGCTGCCGGACCTTCGCCGCCCCGAACGCCTTCACCTCGTCACGGGATTCCGAGTCGCAGAATGGCTGCAGCATCTGGAAGATGAATGGACGGAAAAAGCCAGGCATCCGGTCGCTGAACCGGTCGAAATTCTGCTGCAGCCAGCCCCACGACGGCGCACGTGTTTCCGGTGCACCAAGCTGCCCGAACATCAGCATGAGGGCCGCCGAGGCCGGCACGTCAGCCGCGAGCGACAATTCCCGGGCACGCGCTGCCGTAATCGGGTCGTCATCCAACCCGAGCGCGAATGACGCGTGCTGGCGGGCAAGCGCATCGTCTCCTGACACCGCTTTCACCAATGCATCGAAGATACCCGGCGCCCGGTCCTGTACCGCGACTGCCCAGGCGCGATCGCGCAGCCCCACGTCCAGCGCGGCCGGCTCCTGCAATGACTTGACCGATGCCTCGCTCAACTGACGTCGCAGGGCCGGTTCCCGTGCCCCGAGCCCGACGAGGTATACGAGCGAGCGACGCCGCAGCTGAACATCGGGTGCATCCGCGGCATTGCCTGCCGCGTCCAGTTTTGCGCCGACCGCCTGCAGGCGTGGCCCGTATATGGCCGCCAGCCTCTGGCGGAATACCGCTCTCTGTGGCGCGTCCAGCATCCGGTCCTGGATCGCCAGCAGATCGAAGCCGAGTTGGGTCGAGACCTGCCGATCCGGATGCGATGCAAGCGCGCCGGCCGCATCGAGCATGTTCTGCAGCGAGGCCTTGCCAGCCTGGAATCCGCCTTCGACGCTGTCCGCCAGCATCATCGCCTCTCGATCGGGCAAATTCCCGGCGCGCTGCAGCAGGGCGGCGGAGTCCCGGTCGTCCAGCGCGAATCGGTAGTAGCCTGCCCCGTCGGCGTTCGGCATCACTGCCGCGACGGCGCCGATGTCCTGCGGGATCGCCATGGTCGCGGCGGCCCCTGTCATCAGCGTACATGTCTTGCGGGACCCGGGCGTCCCGTAGAAGTGGATGCAGGCTGGAATTTTCCACGACTGCCCCTGCGACATCCCGGCCCCGAGTGGCGCATACCGTGTCTGTGTCAACTCTAGCTGTGTCGCCGACTTGCGCTTGACGGTCAGCAGCGGCAACCCGGGCTGATTCACGAATGAACTGAACGCATCGACGATGCCGGGCTGGCCGATAGCGGCCGCCATCGCAGCGAAGAACTCGTCTGAGGTAGCAGTCCCGTGCGGATGCTGGCGCAGGTGCCGCTGCACCCCGCGGCGGAACTCTTCCGTCCCGCTGTACGACTCGATCATCGACAGCACGCCACCACCCTTCTGATAGGTGATCGAGTCGAAAGTGCTGGCGATCTTCATGTTGTCGTCAATGGGCTGCCGGATCGGGCGGCCGATGCTCTGGGAATCGCTCGCCATCGCGTACAGGACGTCCTGCGTCAGGCTGGTGTCAGGCAACAGGTCCGGTCGCAACTGGTGCGCGATCTTGATGCCCATCCACTGGGCGAAGGACTCGTTGAGCCAGATGTCTTCCCACCAGCGTGGCGTAACCAGGTCGCCAAACCACTGGTGCGCGATCTCGTGCGCGCCGGTCTCGTAGAACGCACGAAGCTGGGAAGGTGGCGCGCTCGAATCCATCACGAGCATTGTGTCGTTGAAGATGATCGCACCCGCGTTTTCCATCGCGCCCAGGTGAGTTGGCGACGCGATCATGTCGAGCTTCGGATATGGAAACGGGATGCGGAAGTAGTCCTCCAGCGCGAGCACGATCTCCGGCGTGTGCTCGAGAGCGTACGCGAGCTTCGGCCCCTGCCCCCGGGTCGCCACGATGCGCAGCGGGATCGGCGCGCGGCTCACGGTGCGTGCTGCTATCGGCCGGCCTGCGACGATGTCGAGCGGCCCGATGGCGAGAGCGATCAGATACGTTGGAAGCGGAAGGGTCGGCTGGAACCGGTGACGTACCTTGCCGTTGCCGAAGGGCGCGCTGGTCGCAAGCGGGGCGTTGGCGATGACCTTGTCCGCGGACGGCGCGATGACCGTTACGTCGAAAGGCGTCTTGAACTGGGGGTCGTCGAAGCCCGGAAATACCCGGCGCGCGTCGATCGGCTCCATCTGCGTGAACAGGTAGGAGTCCCCGCCGACCACGGCGCGGTAGAGGCCCTCGGGCTCGGTCCGGAAATCAGCCGAGTAGGACAGGCGCAACGCGCCGGAACCGGCGGGCGCCGTCCGCGGCAAGTCGAGCCGCGCGACGCCGCGGACCGTATCGACCTCGGTGTACTTGAGTGGCAGCGTTTGCCCGCCGGCTTGCAAGGTGGCGTCCTTGACCTTCAGCCCCTGTCCATGGAGCCAGATCACCTGCGTCGGCTTCTTCAACTGGACGTCAATCTCCACCTCGCCGACGAAACCCGTCTCACGCGGGTCAACCGTCAGCGTCAGCGCGTAGCGCTGGGGGACGACGTCGTCCGGCAGGCGCCCGCGCGGGACGGCCTCCTCAGCATGGGAGGCAGGTGCGGATATCGCCAGAAGGGCCGTGAACAGTAACGTGAGATGACGAGCCATTGCGCCTTCCTTGACCTTGCGGTCCATCCGTCGTCTGTTAAGCAGGCAGTGATCGCCCCAGCGGCACGAACCTTCTTGCTGCGTCGTGGACAGCGAATATAGCCCAAAGACCACGGCAACCCGTGGGCGGCGTGGCGATCCAGGAGTTGCGCCGCAAGAACGGATTCGATGCGCCCACGCCCACCCGGCCTAGCGCGTCTGCGTTGGGTGGCCGGCGCTGGCGAACGCGCGCTCGATCATCCGGATCGATTCGACGCTGTCCCATTGTCGAGCGCCCGGATACCTCGCGACGACACGACCGCCCGCGTCGACGAGCACCGTGAGCGGGATGTGCGAGGCGCCGAGCAGGCTCTCCAGCGTCCAATGCGGACCGGAATCGATGTAGTGACTGAGCCTGGCGTTCGAATACCTGAGCCACTTCAACGCCTCGTCCCGGTAGTCGTCGGTCGAAATACCGATCACGACGTACCGGCTGCCGGCCTTGCTGGCCGCCAGACGTTCGAGCGAAGCCGCCTCGGCGCGACAGGGTTCGCACCAACTGGCCCAGACGTTGATGATCAGCGGGCGGCCGCGGTAGCTCGAAAGCGAACGCTGTGGACCGTTCAGGCCGGCCATGACCACGTCCGGCAAAGGCCGACCCACCGCGACGGGCGCAGCAGCAGCGGGCGCCGCCGCAACTGCAGGTGTCGCCAGCAGCGTCAGTCCGCAGGCCGCGGCGGCGGCCAACCGGCCAATGACGTTGATCGAGTGCATGAAACGAAGTATGCCAAAACGGTCGCCGATCAGGTCTGGCCAGTCAGCTTCATTCGCTGCAGCAGATCACGAAAACGCGGGTCGCTTCGTACGCTGTCGAAGTCCGGCCAGACCGAGATACGGCAGATTCGGGTCCCGCACCTCGTACGCCCGCTCCAGCCAGTACAGGCAGCGTTCCCCGTCGCCGGCGTAGCAATAGAAGATCGCAATCTCGGTTGGCAGCACAAACGTCTTGCGCGACCGCGCCGCGAGCGTGTCGGCGGCCTTGCGCATCGTCGCGCTGTAGTCTGCGTCCGCCGGAGTCTGAGCCAGGAAGCTCGTCACCTCGCTGTAGCCCACGGCGCTTGCGTAGCGACTCAAGGCTTCGAGCGCCTGCGCGGTACTCCCGCTTGTGATGACGCGCCGACATCAGGCACTGGAGCGCCACGGGGTCCGTCGGATTCGTCACCAGCGCAGCGTCACACTGCGCGATCGCCTCATCGAAGCGGCGCGCAAAGCGTGAGGTCCCAGCCGAACAGGGATCTGAACAGCCCATTGAATGGATCGAGCTCCAGCGAACGCCGGGCTTCGACCATGGCTTCGTCCGAGCGGTGCAGGGTGCTCAGCAGCTGCGCGTAGTAGGCATGGGCATCCGCGAAACCCGGCCTGAGCTCGATGGCTCGCCTGAATTCGCTCTCGGCAGCCGGCCAGTTCCAGTCGGCCCAGGTGTAGACGATGGCCAGCACGTAATGCGCGTCGGCGAGCGCGTCGTCCAGCTCGACCGCTTTGAGCGCAGCCGCCTTGGCTTGCGGCGCGCCCTCCGCCGCCGACGTATATCCCATCTGGTTCCGGGCCATCCCGAGCAGCGCCATTCCGGCGTGGGCACGCGCATAGCCCGGGTCCAGCGCGAGCGCCAGTTCAAAATAGTGCTCAGCCGCGTCGAGCCCTTCGGGCGACAGCTTGTACCAGTGATACAGGCCCTTGAGGTATGCGTCGTACGCCTCCGCGTTGACCGTCGGTGCAGCCGCAAGCCGTTCCTGTTCCGCCGGCAGCAACTTCACCTGCAGCGCCGCAACCACGGCCCTGCGCGATCTCGTCCTGCACCTTGAACACGTCGGTGAGCTGGCGGTCGTAGGTCTGCGACCACAGGTGCGTGCTGTCCGACGCTCGGATGAGCTGCACCGTGATCCGCACCGTGTCGCCCGACTTGCGCACGCTGCCTTCGAGCACGTGCGCGACATTCAGCGTCCTCGCGATCGTCGCGATGTCCGCCTCCTTGCCCTTGAACGAGAATGACGATGTGCGCGCAATCGACGCGCAGCTGCGGCAGCTGCGCGAGGAGGTTGAGCACCTCCTCCGACATGCCGTCGGCAAAGTACTCCTGGTCCTTGCCGGGACTCATGTCCACGAACGGCAGCACCGCGATGGACGCGGCGTCAGCTGGCAAGGCGTGCCCTGTGTTCGGCACGCCAGTGTCGACGAGCCAGGCGCTCTGGTCGAGACGCGAGGCATACCACCACATCGTGCCGCCGACTGCGACCGCGAGGACGGCGAGGATCGCGAACTCGGTCCGCGAGACCTTCTGCTCGCCCTTGTCGCCGTGGTACCAGGCGAGCACGAGAACCAGAAGGGATCCGAGTGCCAGCGCAGGCGTAGCAATCTGGCGGATCGCCGGCGGCCAGCTGTAGGTCTCGCCGAGGTACTCGATGACCTGCAGGAGGGTCCACGCGCCGGCGGCGTACGCCAGCCCCCACTGCACCACCTTGCGGCGGCTCAGCTTGCTCCAGGTGCCTTCGCCCCCCGGTTCGGTCGGCTCGGTCACGTCCGCGCTCCCTCAGATGAAGAGTGTAGCGGGATTGCCCGTCAGAGGGGTTCAGCGCAGCCGAATGCGAAGGGTTCGCAATTATTCTGCCGGGCAGCGCAACCGATGCACGGCCTGCCTGACCTGCGAGTCAACCTGTCAATACGCTCAGGATGCTCTGGTACTTTTCGATGTACCAACGATTTTCATTGTTGTATTTCGGAATCGCCACGGGACCGATGCCGGTGTCGTCCTCTTTCCAGAGACATGGGCAGGTCACCTGCACGCCTTGAGGCTGCTCTCCCGGGGGGCGCAGGTCTTCAAGTTTCACGCCCATCCTCTTCATGACACCGTAGAGCTTCGCGACATTCCTCGGCCCGCCGTTGTATGCGGCGACCGGGAAGATGCCGAGCACCTCCCTGTTGTCATGGTACGCGTCGCGGATTTCCGGACGCATTTGCGACAGCTCGATGTCAAAGAGGCAGATCGCCGCTTTCATGGCGTTCAGAAGGTTGGTCGCGCCGCGCTCGAAGTTCGGGTCAAGCTTTGCCGCCGGACATCGCCTGACCACCAGCGCGTAGGTGCCATTCCCTCGCTTGTTCGTGAACTGCATGGGACCGAGGGCAGCCGCGCTCGAGACACTGTACCGATACGCCTCCTCCCGTTTCAGGCCGTACTGGCTCAGCACCTCATTGAACGCACCGGCCTTCTTTTTCACGAAGTCGGCGTCATCCGTCTGTTCGATCACCGCAAGGGTCGCGAGGACTTCAGCCGGCACGACGTCTGCGAGCAGCTCTCCCGGAAACGCCGCTGCAGGCGCCTTCGCCAGCCGCAAGTCCTCGATCGCCTTGCGCGCCGTGGACAGCAGGAATTCCGTCCCGCCGCTGACGAACTGCGGATCGAGTGTGTCTTCGTTGAACGGAAGATAGACGATTGGTCTCGCGGTCGCGACCACGGCCCTCCACTTCTTCTTCGCTATGAGAGCGCTGTCGAACACCGGGAATTTCCTGCCGTAGACCTTCAGTTGCTCGCCGTCCCTGGAGAAGGCGAACATCAGCCGTTCGGCACCCGTGCCCTTCACGTGCCGTGCCTCGACGCCCGGCGTGCGCACGCTGAACGGAAAGGGCTTCCTGCCCGGCTTCCATTTGACCGGAGGGCGGGGGATCTCGATGCGCGCGATGGACCATTCCTTCTGCGTCTCGCTCCACAGTGCAAAAGCGACAGGACGCCCGCGCAGCACTTCTTTCCTGCCTTTCCCCGTGAAAACGTACTCGAGTTCGACATCACGGAGAATGGACTTCGCTTCGGACACGAGGTCAAGGATCACTTCGTGGCGTTCGCGTTGAGCTTCAACGACCACCTCGTCAAGCTCCTTGCCGGGAGAGACATCTGCGGGATGCTCTGACTCGGCAACGACAAGTGGAACCTCCCCTTCTCCTCCAGCGTTCGCCAGCGGGGCCTCGGGCGCCTGCTGAGGAGCAGATTCCTCCTCGACGAAGACCGGCTCTGCTTCATCGATGGCGCCTCGCGTCGTCCCGCATGCAGTGCAGGCCAAAGCAGCGAGAACAAGGAGAGCCGGTACTGCTCTGCGTGTGACGGGCGCTTTCATAAGGTCTTCTGTCATTGGCGGGTGATGAGAATCTCGCGCCAGAATAGCGTGGCCGACGCCGCCGCTCCTGCCCTGAGCAGGGGACCGCCAGGCGACCTGGGCCTTACCAGGCAAGGACCGCAGCGGCACCTTACTCCAGTTCTGAATACATACGAAAAATCGGGGTGCCATCACCTGACCGGTATCAATAGATCTTCGGAATCCAGCCCTGGCTCGACTTCTTCGGGCGCTTGTAGCCGGTGTCGGGCTGGCGCGGGGGCAGGTCGAGTTCGACCGGACTCAGGTCCTTGTAGGGGATCTGGCCGAGCAGGTGGGCGATGCAGTTCAGGCGTGCGCGCTTCTTGTTGTCGGCGTCCACGATGTGCCACGGGGTCGCCTTGCGGTCGGTGTGCTCGAGCATCATGTCCTTGGCGCGTGAGTACTCGACCCAGTACTTGCGAGCCTCGACGTCCATCGCGCTCAGCTTCCAGCGCTTGATGGGATTCTTCATGCGTTCGGTGAAGCGGACCTCCTGTTCCTCGTCGTTGACGGAAAACCAGTACTTGACGAGATGGATGCCGGAGCGGACCAGCATCTCCTCGAACAACGGGCAGGCGCGCAGGAACTCATGATACTCCTCGTCGCTGCAGAAGCCCATGACGCGCTCGACGCCGGCGCGGTTGTACCAGCTGCGGTCGAAGAGCACGATCTCGCCGGCCGCCGGCAGATGCTCGACATAGCGCTGGAAGTACCACTGCGTGCGTTCGCGCTCGGTGGGCGTAGCGAGCGCCACTACGCGACAGACGCGCGGGTTCAATGACTCGGTGATGCGCTTGATGACGCCGCCCTTGCCGGCCGCGTCACGGCCCTCGAACAGGACGCAGACCTTCAGGCCCTGCAGACGCACCCATTCCTGCATCTTGAGCAGCTCGAACTGCAGGCGCACGAGTTCGTCCACGTAGCGATAGTTGCGCGGCGCCCGCGTCGGGGGGCTGCCCGGTCCGACAACGCGCCAGCGGCCCTCGGCCGCAACGACTTCCTCGGCGTCCCGGCGAACCTCGCCGTCGCGCGGTGTCGACCGGGCCTTCAGCCTCGCGTTCCGTTTGTGTTTCTTCATCACGATTTGATGCCCTCCAGGCTGCCGGCGACGATCCATGATACCGATCTCGATGCGACCAACCGCGCGGAACTGTCGCAAGAGACTTCTGCTCGGCCGATGCCGTTAACCGGTCAGCACCTCGGGGTGAGGTCGCAATGTCAGCCCAGGATCCGCTGCGCCACTTCCCTGGCCGACCCCGCGGCCCCTTCGGTACCGATCGTGCCAGGCGGTGTGCAGCCATCGCCGACGTTGTAGAGGTTCCTGATCGGCGTGGTCACCGGCATCATGTGGCCGGCCCAGCGATGCATGCCGGGGCTCTGTCCCGAATGCCGTGCGTTGACCAGGAACCTGGCCCCGTCGAGCTGGCCCGGGAAGTTCGCCTCGAGCTCCGCCAGTGTGTTCTTGAGTTCCAGCTTGAGGTCGGCATGGGCCGCGTCGGTCGGCGCGCCGAAGGCCGTGTGCAGGAACTGGCCAGGCGGCGTCACGCGCGGGGAGATCAGTGAGGGAATCTCGAGGTAGATGAGGTTCCGGGTGTTGCCGAACACCATGCAGCCGTCGAAGCCCTCGATGAGCGGCGCGTCGCTCACGAACGAAATGTGGAAGATCGGTGCCTCGTTTGGCGCGGCGTCCAGACGCTCGAGATAGGCGGCATCGAAGTACTCGCGCCCGCCGGCGAGTTCGACGGTCCGCGCAGGGCCGGTGTTGGATATCACTATGTCGCCGGCGAAAATGGTCTCAGGCTGTCCCGCAGTTTTCGCGCCAACGCCGGCGGCCCTGCCATTCTCGAGCACGATCCGACGGCAGTTTGTGTGACGCAGGATCTTCGAACCGCGCGCCTCGATCGCCGCCGCAAGCGCTTCCATGTTGGCGCCATTGCCTTCGGGGGCCATGCCGAAGCGACTGCCGCGGCTGCTGTACCGCAGGAACCGAAAGAACTCGCCAGCCGGAATCTCGTGCATGCCGGTCCCGATCAACGCGGCGCAGAACCCCTGGAACAGGTCATGCACGTCGGGGTTGTCGGTTCGCTCATGAAGCCACGCCTTGAACGTGATCGTGTCGGGCGGCACGGACTTCATCGCAGCGACGAATGCGTCGAACAGCCTGGTCGCGCTCTCGTTGTCGCCGTTGCAGGCGAAGTCGATCAGGCCGCGCAGGCCGCCGCCCGATTTCGCCTGGTCGAAGTCACCATGCCGCAGGCGATAGCGCATCCGGCCGGTGAGTTCGATCATGCGAAGCGGCACACCCAGCAAGTCGAAAGGCTCTCGCGTCGCGTTGTGCTCGGCCATCGGAATCATGATTGCGCCGGTCGTGACGCGGACCCCGTCGTGCTCGCGATGCGAGCAGCGGCCGCCGAGATGCCCGGACTTTTCGAGCACGAGCACGCGCTTGCCGCCGGCAGTCAGTCGTGCGGCGGCGCAAAGACCGCCCATGCCCGCGCCGATGATGATGGCATCCCAGTGTTCCATCAGGTCTCCTCCGTTCGGTCGCTCGCCCGGGCGCGCTGACCGGCGCTGTCAGCGTGACCCCAGGCATTCTCCGTATCGCGGCAGAATTACCCGTCCGACAGAGGATTGCGTGAGCTGCTCCCCGAGCCCAGTGCCAGTCGGAAGCGCCTTACCCCGGTTCTAAATGACTACCAACAAGCGGGGTGACGTCACCAGACGGGCGGGGAGCCTACGACTTCACTTCAACAAATGATAATCGCTCAAGCGAAACCATTTGCGGGAAAAGATGAATCCGGTCGCCGGCTCCGGCGACAGACTGGTGACTTCTTCGGTCATGTTTTTTCTGTAAAAGGCGGAGCAAGTGGCGTTTTGCCAGACCGTCTTTTGCATTTTCTTTCTCATCGCGGCAACGTATTCATCCTGAAGAGTGCGCTTGGCATCGATGGCCTTGATGCTTTTGTCTCGTTTCACGGCGCAAATGGCTTGAACGATGTAGTCGGTCGCCGCCTCCATATAGGATATCTGCGAGCTGTGTCCGGTGCCTGTGTTCGGGCCGTTTACTTTGAAATAGTTCGGGTAACCTGAAACGGTGATGCCCTTGTAAGAAGCGGCCTCTTTTTCCCACTCGCCGTTGAGGTTCCGGCCACCCATGCCGTACACATCAAACGTCAGCGCCTTCTTCATGTTCGAGTAGGCGAAATATCCTGTGGCGTAAACGATGACGTCCAGGAGTATCTCCTTGCCGTCCTTTGTTCTAATTCCGTGGGGCATGATGCATTCAATTCCGCTGATATCCACATCGACATTTTCGCGGGACAGCGCTGGCAGGTAGGCATTTGTCGGTATGACTCGCCGGCAGCCCAATTCGTAATCGGGCGTCATGTGCTGGCGCAGCTTGTCGTCCTTGATGTATTTTTCGAGATGCCTTGTCAGCCTTCTCCGGTAGCTGCTCTTCATGAACTGACTGATTATCGAGGTTCCAGGATAGCGGCGAAACGCAATGAACCTCATGTCGTAAAAGCCAAAGTTGAGCAAGCGAATGAGGTGCCGGATCCCCGGCAGAATTCGAACGGAACGCTCTACCGCACTGTAATGCCGGTCTGAACGTGGAAGGACCCACTGCGCCTTGCCCATGAACAGGGTCAATCTGGAAACCTTGTCGGCAATGGCTGGAACGATCTGAGCTCCTGAACATCCCGAACCGATGACTGCGACACGTTTCCCTTCATAAGAGACAGAGTGATCCCACTGTCCGGCGTGGAATATCGGTCCTTGGAAGGTTTCCGCGCCTTCAATTCCGGGAATATGGGGGTTCGCCAGCACACCACTGGAGTCGATGACGAAGCGGGCAGAATAACTCTCCCCCGATTCGGTCTCCACGTGCCACAAGCAAGCGGTCTCGTCATAAGTGAGTCTTGTGACCGCCTGGTTCGTTTTTGCCTTCTTCCTCAAACCGAATTTGTCGATGACATGATTCGTGTATTCGAGCAATTCGCTTTGCGGGGAGAAGGTCTTCCGGAACGGGTAGGCAATGAAGGAGATGGAATAAAGACTGGTCGGAATATCCACCTCGGCTCCGGGGTAGGAGTTGACCTGCCAGGTTCCGCCCAACTCAGAGTTTCTTTCCAACAGGATGAAGTCATGGCAATGCCTTTTCTGCAAACCGATTGCCGCCAGCAGCCCTGAAAACCCTGTTCCGATAATCACCGTCTCAAAATATCCAGTGTCCTCCCGTGAATTGCCGCCCGCTGCCGGCTCGTCAGGTGGCATTGACTGCAATCCTCTGGTCTGCAAATGGGTCCGGACTTTCAATTGGCAGCTATCCTTGACGTAATGCGATCGGCAATGCCCTCATCGAGTCCTTCCATGGGTCGACACGAGATGACTGCCTGAATGTGCAGGGTGACAAGATTTGAAAGACGCCAGTGATCAGATGCGGGCTTCGCATCCGGAATGCGAGGAGAGTCGACCCCATTCGCGCCAGATCAGCCCCGTCCCAGAAGAAGCCGCGGTGCACGCCGGTCTGGCCGCCCGACATGATTTCGAAGTGTCTGCGCATCGTTGCGTAGCCGGTTGGGGTGCTGCGTCCATGCAATGCTGCTACGAGTCCGCACAAGCCTTTCGGTGACTTTGTTAGACGCCGGCTGCATGACAATTCAATCGCACGTGGCCGGCTCCTACGATCGCGCCCACCACGACGCCGTTTCGAACAAGGCGAACAACGGCGAAGTCACGGTGCTGAGCTCCGAGTTCTCGCAGGCGAACAGCACGGTGATGATCGGCGTGGGCCGCAGCAGGACGAAGGTTTACCTCAAAGGCACTATTTCCACCTTTGACGCGCCCGTCGCATCGGTACGCACTTCACTCCGCTGCTCGTCGTCGTCAAACAGTGGCAGCTCCTCGGTCCGCCCCGGCCTGGTCCTGGCGACCCGCTCTTGCTGCCTCGATGTCAGATACCACCATTCTTCCGCACCATCATCCCGCTCGGTACGCCTTGCACCTATCTCATGCAGGAACTGCCGGATCGCCTCGTCCGAATACCCGCCCACCGACTTCTTCAGCGCCTCAAAAGAGCGTTCCACATAGCGCCTGTGATTGAGCATTTCGGCGAGGATCGCCTTCACCATGTCAGCGCTCTTGTTCTTGAGAGTGAACATTTCGCGGTCATGCGCAAACTGCCGGCTCTGCTGGATCCAGTTGACCACACCGGTAATGCCAGCCCCGACAACGACGCCGATCAATGCCCACATCGCGTCTGCCATGACGTTACTCCTTGCATCAGGAAGTCCGATTGGATTGCTCAGTCACGCGACGGCCCTGCTTCTCGGTGGCGGAACGCCCAGGTGAATGGGGCCTTGCCCGGCGAAGACCGCCGCAGCACCTTACTCCAGTCTTGAGCAGGTACGAAGACTCGGGTGACGTCACTGGCTCATGCGCTGAGCCTCGCCCCACACGCATCCGCGGCAGTGAACCCGCGTCACGTCCGGGGGTCTAAACTCCTGTTCGCACCTCATTGACCCTCAGGCCCACCGCGGGAGGCAACCATGACCACGTCGCAACCGATCAAGGTCGGACAGCTGGAAATCCGCTACCTCATCGACGGCACCGCGCAAGGCGGCATGGGGGTCTTCGAACTGACCGTTCCCGCAGGCTCGAACGTGCCGCCGCCGCACAGCCACACGTACAACGAGGAGTGCGTGTACGTGGTCGCGGGAACGCTGCGCTACTCGGTCGATGGCGAGACGCGTGACCTGGGCCCGGGGGACTGGATGCACACGCCCAAGGGTTCGGTGCACGGCTTCAGCAATCCGCACCCCGAAACCGCTCGTGCACTCATCGTCCTCACCCCCGACATCGGCGCGCAATACTTCCGCGACGTGGCCGACGTCGTCAATGCTGGCGGACCCCCGGACCGCACCCGACTGAGGGAGGTCATGGCCCGCTACGGCCTCGTGCCCCCCGCGCCGCCAGCAGCACACGAGTCCTGAGCGCAGCGCGATCGCATTGCGACCCGATCAAATCGCGCGCCGTCGTCGTCGCCCGCGACACGCATGACCGAGTTGAAGACCGGGCGCGTCAAGCGGCGCGCTGTGAATGCTCCGGCTGTCTGCTGTGGATCCTAAGCTCCAATCGCTTGATCGTTCCCTCACTTTGGAAACATGAATTGAATCTGCAGTCTGATCTGATAGCTCGGAGCGCCGTCCGGCCGCTCGACGTTGTTGTAGTACGCGGCCATTAGATTCACCGGCTGCGTGCCTGAGCGTGTGATCTGGCCGATACCAAGGCCGAGCGGGACCAACCACTGCTGGCCATTCTCCGCCTCCCAGTTGGCGGTGATGATCGGCGCAAAAGTCAGGTAGCGGCCCGGGCTCGCGGGGAAGTTGTAGTTGAGGTCACGTCCCTAGGTGCTGATCAACCCGGACGGGCTTTGCAGCGCGTGATGCAGTCCAGGGTCGGACCACGGTGTCTCGAGTGATCCGCGCGCAGGACAACGGGGATGACCTTCGGGCAGCGCCGGCGTCGAACGGAGTCCGGGGACGGGTGGGTGTCCCTCGGGCAACGTCGGCGGCGAAGAGAAGCCCGGCAGCGGCGGATGTCCGTCAGGCAGTGCCTGCAGTTCGACGAGGAACCGAGGTGCGTCGCGGGTCGCGCGGACTCCGTCTGCGTCAGGGGAACTCATGCCGCATGCGCTGAGTGCCCAGGTGGCGGCGATGATTGCGGAGACTGTGGCGCGCTGCGTCATCGGACCGCCTCTACCGGACAACGGTGTCCGCTCGAATCCAAAATCGCAGGTCAGGGGCGCGCGGATTCAGCCCCCCCTTAGTTCAGCAGTTGCTCGATCGCCCGGTTGAGCTGCGCGGAGTCCGGCTTCACGTCGCTGTCAAAATGCTGCACGAGCTTGCCATCCGCGCTGACGAGGTACTTGTTGAAATTCCAGCTCGGCTCCTGGGTGCGGCGGTCGAGTTCCTGGAAGACGGGATTGGCGTCCTTGCCCGTCACCGACGACGGCGCCAGCATCGTGAAGGTCACGCCGTAGTTGATGTAGCAGACGTCGGCGGTCTCGGCCTGGTCCTTCGCTTCCTGGTTGAAGTCGTCGGAGGGGAAGCCCACGACGACCAGGCCGCGGTCTTTGTATTTGCGGTGCAGCGCCTCGAGGCCTTTGAACTGCGGCGTGTAGCCGCAGTGGCTGGCGGTGTTGACGATCAGCAGCGGCTTGCCGGCGTAAGCAGAACAAAGGTTGATGCTGTCGGAGGAATGCAGCTTCTTGAACTCGTGGTCGAGGTAAGCGGGGCAGGACGTAGCCGCGGTCGCCGTGCCGGCGAGAAACAGCGCGGTGGTCAGCAGCAACGCCTGTACGGGGAAAGCGGGTCGGCTCACGGGTGGACTCCGGAACGAGGCAAAGCGGTTGGTTTGTCCGCCTGTTGTTCGTGCCGGCGGCCCTTTTGGATCCGGGAGGTGGGTTGCGGGCGGCTGGATTGGGGACGCTCGCTGCAGTTAGCCGAGGCCGGCGAGCAATCGCAAATTACATCGATGGTTTTCCGTCCGCAGTGATCATTTGATGCGAAGGCCGCCCGCTCGAACAGGTCATGTCGTGTGCTGTCGTGCGCGAGCAGCGCGATCCGCAGCCTGCCCAGTCGGCGGAGAGCATCCCGATCAGACCACCTCACCCGCCAGTGAACGTTGGCTTGCGCCTTTTCGCGGATCGCATTGAGCGACTCGCCGAGATCGTCGGAGCGGAACCTCGTGCATTCGTAAGCGGCACCGGTGTCGAGGATCACGCCGGCCAATTGCATCAGGACGGTATTGATCGTTGCCCTGGTCCAGGGAGCGGCGGTGACCTGATCCTGAACAGGGAACAGGCGACTTGATCCGCCGTGGCCGTGTCGTGCGAATGCGGAGCCGACTTTCTCCCCGCGAGGGCCGTGGCCGCGGGCGGGCCTTTGAGTTTGGTACGATGCCCTCCGTTCGGGCGGCAGCTGTACGCTGGCCGCCGAACGCATGGCTGCTCGCCTGAAGGCAGCCGGCTTCACGGACAAGGATCTCGTCCTGTTCTCGACGCCGGAAGCGCCCAAGGATGGCGGCCTCGTGGCGACGCTTGCGGGCTCGTCGACAGCGTTGAAACCGATGGTCCTGCTGGCGCACATCGACGTGGTCGAGGCGAAGCGCGAGGACTGGGTCCGTGATCCGTTCACCTTCATCGAGGAAAACGGCACCTATTACGGCCGCGGTGTCGTCGATGACAAATCACTCGCGGCGATCTGGACCGACGCACTCGTCCGCTTCAAGAAGGAGGGCTATACGCCGAAGCGGACGATCCGCATGGCCCTGACCTGCGGCGAAGAAGCGGCCGGCGTCTTCAACGGTGCCGAGTGGCTCGCCAGGAACCGCCAGGACCTGGTGGACGCAGCCTTCATGCTCAATGAGGGCGGCGGAGGCTTGACCGACGGCAAAGGCAGGCTCGTCAGCCAGAACCTGCAGGTCGGCGAGAAGAATTATCAGGATTTCCTACTCGAGACGACCAGTCCCGGCGGCCACTCGTCGATCCCGGTGAAGGATAACGCGCTCTACCAGATGGCGGAGGCGTTGCTGAAGATCAGGGATCTCGAATTCCCGCTGATGATGTCGGACACGACGCGAAGCTTCTTCGCGCACGCCGGCGAAGTGCGCGGCGGCGAGATGGGCGCGGCCATGGTCGCGTTGGCGAAGAATCCGGACGACAAGGCTGCCGAAGCGATCGTCAATACGGACCGAACCTATCATTCAACTCTGCGAACGACCTGCGTCGCGACACTGGAGAAGGGCGGTCACGCGACGAATGCGCTGCCGCAGAGCGTACCGGCCAACGTCAATTGCCGCATCTTTCCGGGCGTCCCCTCGAGCGAGGTGCAGGCGGCCATCGAAAAGGCGATCGGCGATCCGGGAGTGAAGGTCACGCCGCAGAACGGCGACCATCCAGTGGCGCTTCCGCCGCCGCTCGATCCGAAAATAGTCGGACCGGTCGAGAAGCTGGCGGCGAAATATTTCCCTGGCGTTCCAGTCTTGCCGACCATGTCGACCGGCGCGACCGATGCCATCTATTTCGGGGCCCTGAAAATACCGGTCTACGGCGTGCCGGGGATCTGGCTCGATCCCGATCTCAATGGCATCCACGGCCTCGACGAGCGGATCGAAATCAAGTCAGTCATGACCGGCCGGGACTATCTGACCGATCTCGTGAAGGTGCTGGCGAGCGCGAAGTAACGCTTCGGCCGGATTTGCTGGACCGGCTTTTCTGAGAAGCCGCCGTTGGGCGGCGGCGTCGGGCAGCGTCGATCAGGGCAGCGGCTCGCAATGCGCCGCGATCCACGCGCCGAGTTCGGCATCGCGTGATCCCCCAAGCTTGCGTCCCCAACGAGGGGGCGTTTTTTCGAGGAAACCCGGTTCATCGCTGAGAAGAGCGCGACCGGAATGGCATCGGCTCTCGTGCCGATCGCTGGATCAGCGGCCGAGCGGTGCCAGCAGCAATGCGCCGAAGCCGAGCAGCAGCAGCAGTTCGACGGCGACGCTGACGAGGATGGCCGGCCCGGCGCGACGGGCGCGGTACTCGTACAGGCCCGAGGCCGGCGAGCAGGGCGTTAGTGAGCACCGCGAACAGGCTGACGCTGGTGATCAGCTCCGCGGACGTAGTCGAACGCACCACAAAACAGAGCAGCGCCACGCCCAGGTACACGGCGCCGATGCGTCGGCCGACCAGCAGTGCACCGGTCGTTGGTTCGATGCGCCAGCGCCTGAGCATCAGTTTGCCTGCGGTGAGCCAGCCGGTTGCGAGCAGCAAGGCGGCGATGCACGTCAGGATCGACAGGGTGTGAAAGCTCATGGGGAGTCCCCGGCCGGGGGTGTCGAGTGGCTGGCAATCCATTCCGCCAGCTGCTCTTCGCTCAGGTCGCCAGCGGCGAGGGACTGGATGGTGTCGACGGCATCCATCTCGTCGGCCGTGAGTTCCAATCCATTCATGCGCAGGAAGACGTCGATGATGGCGAGCGCGACGCGCTTGTTGCCGTCCGGGAAACAATGCCCGCGTGCAAGCGCGAAGCCGTACGCCGCGGCAAGACGCGGCAGCGACGGCGCTGGTTCCGCGTACGCATGAAGGTTTGCGGGGCGACCGAGTGCTGCCTCCAGATCACCCGGGCGCGGCGGTCCCATCAGGCCGCTGTGCTCGGCGATGAGCTCGCCCTGGATGGCGATGACGGCGCGCAGCGGAACCCAGATGGGATCCCTTGCCGTGATCACGACACTGCTCGATTACTTGGCGAGCGCGCGCAGCGCGTTGCGGTACTTGCGCCGCGTCTGCCCGAAGGCTTCCATCGCGGCGTCGAAGTCCGGGTCGAACGGTGTCACGTGCAGCCCATTGGTGTCGACGACGTAGTGAACCGTGTCGTCTTCGCCAACGTGCAGCTGCTCGGCCACATCCTTGGGCAGGATCAGGCCCACGGAATTGCCAATCTTGCGAACCTTGATCTTGCCGGCCATGGTCCCGGGCTCCTGATGGGGCTGGAGGCGAGTTTAACCAATGTTATAACGTCTTGCCAGTCTTGTCAGGGTCATTATTTGACATAAGAAAAATTATGCGTACTCAAGCCTATTCCCTGCAGGATCGAGGGAGATGGCTGCAGTATCGTTCTTTTTAGCCACCTGAGTGCCCCACCACTTTGAGCCTTTAGGCTGGGGTTGGCAAGGGGTCGGAAGTCTGCCGGGCATGGCTCGGCAGCGAAATTCGCCCAGGCCGGCAAACCGGTGCCGGCCCGGGGGCGAACGGGTAGCGATGACCGCTCACTGCACCCCAGCACCGATGTCGCGCCTGCTCGATGCCTCCGTCCTGCTGTCCTTCGATCGGACCGGGTATCGGCGGCACGCCGCCGCCTTCGACCCGACCGATCTGCAGGTCGATCTGGCGGGTCGCGTGTGTCTGGTGACCGGTGCCAACTCAGGGATCGGTTTTGAAACTTCGCTCGCGCTCGCCGCACGGGGTGGCCGCGTGTGGATGCTGTGCCGCAATCGGAAACGTGGCCTGGCCGCGGTCCGCGAGGTGCGCGCCCGGACCGAATCGCGACGGGTGCAGCTGGGCGTGGTCGACGTCTCCGATGCAGCGTCGATCCGGCGCTTCGTGCGCGGCCTCAAGGCGCCGGTCGTCGACGTGCTCGTGCACAACGCCGGCGTCCTGCCCGATGTACGTACGGAGTCGGCCGACGGGCACGAGCTCACCTTTGCCACGCACGTGCTCGGGCCGTGGCTGCTCACGAGACTGCTGCGGTCGCGGCTGCGCAAGTCGCGCGACGCGCGCGTCGTGTTCGTCGCCTCGGGCGGCATGTACACGCAAAGACTTTCGTTGCGTGACTGGGCATGGCGCACGCGTCCCTATGACGGGGTCGTCGCCTACGCGCAGACCAAGCGCATGCAGGTGGTGCTGGCGGAGCTGCTCGCCGCTGAACTCAAAGGCAGCCGCATCTGCGTGAACGCCATGCATCCCGGCTGGGCGGACACGCCGGCCGTGCGTACCTCCCTGCCCCGCTTCTGGAACCTCATGCGGCGCGTGTTGCGGACTCCGGCCGAGGGCGCTGACACCGTGGTGTGGCTCGCCGCGAGTCCGGCGGCGCGCGGCCAGACGCGGGCGCTTCTGGTTTGACCGCCAGGCGCGCTCCACTCATCTGCTGCCGTGGACCCGCGAGCGCCGCCATGAGCGGCAAGCCTTGCGGCGACTGTGCGAACGGTTGAGCTGATCTGATCTGATGCACCAGGCATCCCCGGCACCGATTGTCTCGACGTCGGGTGCCAGCGCTTGCGGCCCAGGTCGTAGGTGTTGAGGCTTTCACCGGAGTAGCCCTTGGCCGTCTGATAGTGCTCATGCAGCACGCAACCGCCGTATTCCTGTTCGATGCGGTTGGTCCCCGCCACGGTTCCGTCCGGTTTGAACACCTGCCAGTCGCCGATCCAGAAATCGAACTCGCGGAATTGCGGTGCGTCACAGGGCGGTGCCGCGAACGCGATGGCGGTTGGCGTCATCGACAGGGCAAGCAACCAGGCGTGCAGTGCGCGCATCCCTGAATCTCCGATGGCCGTGAATCTTCGATGGCCGTGGCGTCTGTATCGCGCGATTGGGAGTGCAGCGCAAGACCTGGACGGTGCGGTGGCGCAGGGCGGCGGTCAGCGGCGCGTCGGTCACGCGCTGCTCCCTATCGGGGGCGAGCGTATCGAGACTGGTGCGCGCGGGTCTGGCGAGCCGATGATTGGTCCGGCCGGTCCGGTCAGGACGTCAGGTTTTCGACCTGTTGCGCCAGGTAGAGCACGACCGAGCCCAACATCACGATAGCAACCATGTCCATGACGATCTTCCGTTAGCGCCTGGTTGGCGTGAGCAGAGTATGAGACCGTATTGTTGCAGTGCAACATCGCTGCGCTGAATCGTGTGGTCGGTCACAGGAACGACCGGGACGACACGTCGCGGTCGTCGCGTGGCGAGCGTGCCGGAGCGGACAGGATCAACATGGCGCAACGCCGCGTACGGCGGGAGAATCACGATGGCTGCCACGCCTGGCGGCGGTTGAGTTTCCGGGCCGCGGCACACCCTTCAAACACGGCGTCTTCTGAATGAGGGCGAGACCGGACTTTCGTATGCAGACACCGTCCGACATCGTGGTCATTCCCCGCGACATCCACTTTTCCACCGAGTGTGCACGGGGGAGCGCGTGGCTGGGTGGCGATCCGGTGGCGACGGCAGTGTTCAACGCGCTGTCACTCACCTTTCCCGACGGCGAGCGGCTGTTCATCGATTCGGTGCGCGCGTTTCGCGGTGGGCTGCGGGGCAAGCTCGCGGAGGATGCGCGGGCCTTCATCGCGCAGGAAGCGATTCACTCGCGCGAGCACGCGGGCCTGAATGCGCACCTCGATCGCAGCCACTACCCGGTCGAGCGGATCGAGGGCTCGGTGCGTCGCCGTCTCACCTTCCTGCGCAAACTCGGTCCGCTGCGGATGCTGGGGGTGACGATTGCGCTCGAGCACTTCACGGCCATGCTCGCCGACCTGTTCGATTCCGATCCACAGCTCTGGGCCGGCACGCCGGAGGAGATTCTCAGGCTGTGGCGCTGGCACGCGATGGAGGAGACCGAGCACAAGGCGGTCGCCTTCGACGTGTTCCAGGAGGTGTCGAAGAACTGGACGGGACTACGGCGCTACCAGTTCCGCGCGCACATCATGGTGCTCACCAGCGTGCACTTCACGCTGGACGTCATCCGCTTCGCCGCGGCACTGCTCGAGGCGGACGGCGCGGGCCGCTGGCGGGCGCGCTGGCAGGTGGCGCGGTTCCTGTTCGGCGAGCCGGGAATTTTCCGCAAGCTCGGGCCCCGTTATCGCGACTGGTATCGCCCGGGTTTCCATCCCTGGGACTACGACAATCGTTCGAAGCTCGCGCAGTGGCGGCAGCAGTTCGGCTGAGCAACGACGCTCCGTTCGGCAGCCTCACGTCGAACTTGATCGCGGCAAGTTGCTCGGGGGCCAGGCCGAGGCGCCGCGATGCGGCGTCACGGAGAGGTTCGGCGTGGCCGACGGTGATCCGGGATTGCGACGTGGCCGGGCAGCGCGTCGTCGTCGCGGCAATGCGCATCGGCTCCCAACGTCAGCCGAGACCCTCCATGAATTGCGTGACGGTCGCAAACGGCAGACGCCGGATGTCGGGCACGTGACACCCCGGTGCAGGGTAGCCCGTCACGAGCAGCAGGAACGGCCGTTCACGGTCTTTCGGGCGACCCAGGATCTCGTTGAGGAATTTCATCGGGCTCGGGGTGTGCGTGAGCGTTGCCAGGCCCGCGTGGTGCAGCGCGGTGATCAGCATGCCGGTCGCGATGCCGACCGATTCGTCAGGGTAGTAGCGCTTCTGCTTCCTGCCCCGCGCGTCAACGCCAAAGCGCTCGCTGAAGATCGCGATCAACCACGGCGCAGTTTCGAGGAAGGGCTTGTGCGCGTCGGTACCGAGCGGCGCGAGCGTTGCGAGCCATTCCTCGCTCGCTCGTCGTCCGTAGAACTCGCGCTCCTCGGCTTCGGCCGCCTCGCGGATCCGCTTCTTGATGGCGGGATCGGATACCGCGACGAAACGCCAGGGTTGCTGGTTGGCACCGGACGGCGCCGAACAGGCCGCGCGAATGCACGCCACGATGATCTCGCGCGGAATGGGGCGGTGATCGAACTCGCGCACGGTGCGCCGCCGTTGCATCTCCGTGGCCAGTTCGTCTGCGCGGCGACGCATCTGCTCCACGGGCAGCTCGACGAAATCGAGCGGTGTTGAGGCAGCGGGTTTGGCCATCGAGCGGTCTCCATCCCAGGACATCGGAAGACCCGGAGCGGGCCCGGAAGTCAGCCGAACTTCAGATCATAACTGTCTACGAACGGGACCAACGTCAACCCGCGCCGCAACACCGCCCCTCTCGCGAAATGGAGCCAGGACATAGGCGCCGGACGCTGGCCGGTCTGACGACCAACCAGCTCCGGATCAAACCAAAGCGCTATTTCACCCGCTGCAACTGCGGCGCAGTCCACTCGCCGTTCAGGGCCGCTTCCTTCGGCCAGTAGAGGCGAAT